>CBFIDY010000001.1:0-133445 GCA_965661495.1 Pseudohongiellaceae bacterium
CCCATGTGAGAGTAGGTCATTGCCAGGCATCTAAACCCAAACCCCGATCAGCAGCTGCTGGTCGGGGTTTTTTTATGCGCTGAATTTATGGAATGTGATTAGCTTAAGAGCTTTGCTACTGGTGAGTTCGCCTGAAGATCAAGGTGATCAGCGAAATGCGGGTGTGCTCCGATGACGGAGGCCCAGCATTTGAATTAGAAACACTAGCAGAGCCGCTTGTTAGTTCTAGCAGCGTCGCCACCGCACGTGCTGATGCGTCGCATGACGGAAGACGCTGCTGTTAACGACTGTACTAGTGGGTTCTCATTGAGGAGAAGCGAGCACATTGAAGCTAATGCTAATGCGGTCTGATTCGCTCTCATTGGCGTCGACACCGTGTTCTAACCACCCCGGGAAAATATAAAGTCTGCCGACTTCCGCTGGCATCCGAATCTCGGTAGCGGTAAACGCCGACTGCTGTGTTACTGGATAGGTAAGCATTCTCGACGCGATGCGAGGATCACGAAAGAATAAGCTCCCACATCGAGCCGCATCTAGGCTGAGATAATAGACACCGCTAAAGTGGCAGTTGGCGTGATAGTGAACTTGGTTTGAGGCGCCTGGCGGACTGATGTTAACCCAAGCTTGATGGTGAAAGTTGAGCTGAGGGCTAAAATGCAGAGACTCAGCTATGCGCTGACAGGCTTGCAGAATGCGGGTATTCATCGCGTCGAACTCAGGGAGTGACTGCAGATTGTTATCGCTTTGCCATCCCGCTAAGTTTGATTTTTGTACGCCTAATGGATTTCTCTCACGCAGTGCTCGAGCGTGATGAAGAAGGGGCTGGTTGAACTGAGCGTGATCGTCAAACAGCGTGCTCCAAACAAGGCTAGGGAACAGGGCTTGTGCTTTTATTTCCATAGAATGAGTCTATCACCGAATGCGGAGAGCCGCCCCTGCTCTTTGGAATTGGAGCTGTGGTGAATTGTAACGACTTATTACTTGCTAAAACGGCCCGAAAGCCCTAATTTTGTAGGCTGGATAACAATAAACTGAACTTTTAATTCAGTTAAGGATGATGCATGTTTAAGCGCTTATCGGCTCTGTTTTTACTTCCCCTTTCCTTCTTGATCGCACCGCTGGCTCTCGCTGCTGAAGCAGGCCACGACCGTATGGACCTCACCGCGAGTTGGGTAGGTATTGCGTCACTGCTAGTTTTCATTGCTGCTTACGCGCTGGTGATTGGCGAAGAATTCACACACCTGCGTAAATCCAAGCCTGTCACTCTCGCTGCAGGTATTATCTGGGCGATGATCGCGATTGTGTATGCTAATCACGGCTATGATCACATTGTAGAAGAGTCTGTTCGTGAATTTTTAATAGAGTTTGCTGAACTTTTCCTTTTCCTACTTGCTGCCATGACTTACGTGAACTCGATGAGTGAGCGGAGGATATTCGAAGGCTTGCGTGCCTTCTTGGTAAGTAAAGGTCTCAGCTATAGGCAGCTGTTCTGGATAACAGGGGTGCTTAGCTTTTTCCTCTCTCCAATTATCGATAACCTAACGACCGCTCTAGTGATGTGCGCTGTTGTTATGGCTGTAGGTAAGGACGACGCGAAGTTCGTCGCGGTGGGCTGCGTAAATATCGTTGTCGCAGCGAATGCCGGTGGCGCTTTCTCTCCATTCGGTGACATTACAACGCTGATGGTATGGCAGAGTGGTTTGATTCCGTTCTCTACGTTCTTCCTGCTATTTGTGCCTTCAGTGGTCAACTATCTTGTCCCTGCACTATTCATGCAAATGGCGATCTCAAAGGAAGTGCCTGCTGTACAAGAAGAAGCGGTGCGAATCAAACGCGGCGCCGGCGTGATTATTGCGCTATTTGGCTTAACTATCGTAATCGCGGTTAGCTTCCACAACTTCCTTCACTTGCCGCCGTTCTTGGGCATGATGACGGGTATGGCTCTGCTCAAGTTTTACGGTTACTACCTCAAAATCACGCATAAGCCGCATCCTAATGATGAGGCAGAGTACGGTCAGGTTGGTGACGTTACGGCCTTCGATAGCTTCCGTCAGGTCTCGCGTGCCGAGTGGGATACGTTGTTATTCTTCTTCGGCGTTATTATGTGTGTGGGTGGTTTAGGGTTTATAGGCTATTTAGCTTATGCCAGCCAGATTATGTATATCGATCTCGGGGCAACAATTGCGAACAGCTTAGTTGGCGTCTTAAGTGCGATTGTAGACAACATTCCCGTGATGGTTGCCGTGCTACAGATGAACCCCGTTATGGATGAGCAGCAATGGCTCCTAGTTACTCTAACCGCCGGAGTGGGTGGCAGTCTGCTGTCGATTGGCTCGGCCGCAGGGGTTGCACTGATGGGGCAGGCGCGAGGCAAATACACATTCTTTGGCCACCTGAAGTGGACACCGGTAATCGCTGCAGGCTACGTGCTAAGCATACTCGTGCATATGTGGATTAATTCTAGTCTTGCTGGTGTTCCGCCAGGCGGCTAGACATTAGTTCTTCCGACGAAGGCCCCTTAGCTGTGTGCTACGGGGCCTTTTTTGTGCTTCTTTCCCGCCCTACATTAACTCTGTTCGTAGTTTGGCCTAGCGTCTTAAGGCCCCGATGATTGAAGTTTCATAAAATGCAGGTATCATCCTGTATCACTGTTGGACTTCGTCCAGAGGCTTAATCGATCGAAAGGGTTCGAAGTGAAAAAGCATGTAGTAGTCGTAGATGACGACGCTGTTTTTGGTGATATTTTATGTTCCGGCCTCGGTAAGAGCGGGTTCATCACCAGTAAGTTCGAATCAGTCCAGGTTTTCACTGAGTTCCTAGGGGCGCTGGCCACACAATCTCCCAGCTCAAAACCTGTTGATCTTTTTATTGTCGACTATCACCTCGATACTCCTGACATAACTGGCCTCGACCTCTGTCGTCGTATTAAAGCTCAAGGGCAATACCCCGTGATAATGCTCACCGGAGTAGACAATGTGGATACTACGGTAGCCTGTCTCTATGCGGGGGCTGAGCAATACGTTGTTAAGCCTTACTCATTAGATGAACTTGTGGCTAGAATCCACGTTGTGCTGAAGAGCTGGGCGAGGGCGTCTGTAAATAATGAACTGGAAGATCCGGAGGCCGCTCGACTCACGCTGTCATTACAAGGGAAGAGCCGCATGCTTAGCTACGGCGAGAGCAGCGTTAAATTAACTCAGCGGGAAGTCAGTCTTGCGGAAAGCTTGCTTGGTGGCGTAGGTCTTGAGCTTGAGCGTGAACATATCTATTTCGCTATTTTTGGTCGAGCGATGGAGCCGTTCAGCCGTGCCGTCGATATTTTGGTGGCGCGATTGCGAAAAAAACTTAAGCTTGTCACGGAAGACTATGTGATTATTCCAACACGCAATTCAGGCTATATGTTGGTTAAGAAATAACGTGTGAACTGGGTGAGTTGTTGGTCTATCGCGCTAACTGCCTTTCTCTTCTTGCCGGTCCTTGCCAGCCCTTATTTATCCATAGCAGCCGTACCGGCCTCTCTCGATCTATACCGATCTTACACCGACCTCTACCGGTCGCCGCCGGTCTCCCTTGGCAAGTACATCTTTATTTATCGCTGCAATAGAGCATTGAAATCGGCAGTTTCCACTGGTTTTCTAAGATGACCAATTATACTTAGCCCGAGCTCCTTGGCTTCAACCCGTGCCTCTTCTAGCGCACTGTCTTCGAGGCCCGAAATAAGTATGATGTCGCCTGCAAAGTTTTGGTCGGCCAATGTTTGCAGTGATTCGAAAGAGGAGGAATCTGATAGCCAAAGATCTAGCACGACGATATCAAACTCCCTTACTTTATTTGAAGCGAGGATGGGGGCGTTGTGAGCTATTACTGGATAATGTCCTAGGTTTTTAACTAGTTGTCCCAGTATTTCTGTGACAATTAGGTCGTCATCTAAGATGAGGATGTTTTTTTGCTTCATTATTACCCAACTTCTGCTCTTTTTAACACGATATCACGCGCGCTTCTTATGAGCTACCCATAAGTGTTTTTCGCAGTTCTGCCCCGTAATTTTCGAGGCTTTCTTCAACCGCCAAAAATTCGGAACTAAGCATCCGTCGAAGCGCCTCATAACGCGCTTGGTCTTGATTGTGAGCTGACTGTTCGATGCCTTGCAGTATATTGGCCAGTCTAGGAAGCCCCAATTGCAGGCAGGTGGTTTTTAATTTATGTGCGTTAAATTCGATTTCATCAAACTCAGCTGCCTCTGAACTGACGAACTCTCGGATTGCGGCGACCGCCCTGTCGAACAGAGGAGAGAGTACGGACGCGTCCGCATTGCCAAGTAGCTTTTCGAATGCTGAGGCGTCAAAAATTGGTAACGAGCCCTCGCTCATGATTTGCCCTTGCTGACAAGTTTATAACCTGCGCTGCGAGTGGGCAGGATGAGCAGCTCTTCGCTTACCTCGCGTAGCTTTTTTCTGAATCGTGCGATGAGGATATCTGCAGCACGGCTAAATGGCTTCATTGCATGTCCATAGACCGATGCATAAATGAAGTCGCGTTTTATCTCTTCATTGAAGTGCGCAAAGAGAATTTCGCCTACTGCCAGCTCTCTTTCTGTTAGTTTCGTGCTTACTCCGCCTCGCGATAAGCTGCGAGCGAGACCGTCAAGTTCGACTCCCTCCACAACTAGACGATGTGAGGTTTCGGATGCGAGCGTCTTTGGTGTGTTGTTCAAAGCGCTGTGAATTCGCGCGAGAAGTTCCTTAAGCTCGTAAGGCTTGAGAATATATTGGTCGGCTCCGGCATACAGGCAGGCGACGGTAGTATCGGTGGAGGCTTCGCCGGTGAGCATCACCACGGGTTTCTGTGCGTAGGCTTTAATCTTTCGACAGAGATCTAGGCCGTTACCGCGTTTATCACCAAGATCGTAGTCGACGATGAAAAGGTCAACTTCAACAGAGTCGGGAATAAAGTCTATAGCATCCTGCGCAGACGAGATAAGGTATACATCGTACCCGTGCTTTTTAAGCCCGATCTCGAGCAGACGCGCGAATACAGCATCGTCTTCGATGACAACAATTTTGGGATTCGTAGGCAAGAGTGTGTCCAAATCACTATGGTTACGATTTGATACAGTCTACGGTAAGCGCTTTAAATCCCACAGATTTACTTGGTATCAGATTGTTTCGCCAGTAAGGCGCTAGGACATCTCTAATTCTAACTGAGCTAGCGACCGCGCACAGAGGTCGCTTAAGTGTTCGGCCTGTAGTGTGATCTCGTTCTTTGCTTTCGCCTGGTTTTCAGTCTCGCGTAAGCTGTGTCCCAACTCCATAAGCCCGAAAGCGAGACAGCTGCTAGCCAGCCTGTGGGCGGAGGATGCTATTGTGTCCGCAATGCCAGAGTTCAGCTGGCTCTTTAATTGTTCACAGCGGGCGGTTGTTTCGTCTACGAAGAGCTGTGCAATACGCTCGAAGTTCTCTGCGCCAATATCATCTTTGAGCTGCTGTAATTTAGCCGCGTCGAGTAGAAGGGGTTTTTCAGGCATGGGGTGCTCCGTCGGCTGTTGATTCCTAAGTTCCCGTGACGAGTTAGCGGCTGCCGCGGGTAAAAAGCGCTTGCAGAGAGTAACCAGAGCTTCCTGCTCAATTGGCTTGACTAGGGTGTCTACCATGCCGGCACGCTGATAGCTTGCGATGTCATCGCTAGAGACGTTTGCCGTGAGCGCCACTATCGCGCTGTCCTCGCCCTGAGGCATAGCGAGAATGGCCTGAGCAGCCTCAATGCCACCCATAACCGGCATGCTGATATCCATGAATATGAGTTTGTAGGTACGGGTCATAGCCGCAGCGACAGCCTCTTTGCCATTAGTGGCGGTGTGTACTTCAAG
Organism: Pseudohongiellaceae bacterium; assembly: GCA_965661495.1. Classification (GTDB taxonomy): domain Bacteria; phylum Pseudomonadota; class Gammaproteobacteria; order Pseudomonadales; family Pseudohongiellaceae; genus UBA9145. The sequence goes on from CBFIDY010000001.1 coordinate 5,867, forward strand.
TCCTAGGCGATTCAAAAGAATTTGGCCGAGCTCGAGATTAATGGCGTTGTCATCAACTAGCAGAACGGTTCCGGAAAAAAGTGCTGCTTCCTCCGAAATGGGAGGCGCTGCGGATTTGTCCGAGTTATCTTCGATGATCTCCACCGGGAAAGTGAGCACGAAACTTGAGCCTTCGCCGAGTGATGATTTGAGATCTAGCTTACCTCCCAAGGCGGTGGCAAGCTCGCGCGTAATCGACAGGCCTAGCCCAGTGCTTTGCTCATCGCCTTGGCGCACAGCAGGCGCAGTCCAGAAGGGTTCGAATACCTTGCTCTGGTCCTCTTCCGAAATGCCGATGCCGTAGTCGACACATTCGAACCTCAGCGAATTGGGCGTCTCGTAACTCACACTTATTTCCACCAGTTCGCTCTTTGAGTATTTGATGGCATTGCTGATGAGGTTGAAACATATTTTCTGAAAAGACCGCTTATCGCTGAGAACGCGGCGCGGAAGATCATTAGCCATAAAAAGTCGCATGCGGATATTGCGAGCAATTGCTCGCGGGCTAAAGGCGGCTTCTATTTCGCGAAGCAAGCTGTGGAGATCGAATTCAGCTAATTCCACCGCGTTATTGCCATCTTCAATTCTCGCGAAATCTAACACATCGTCCACAAGCTCCATCAACGCTGTCGATGAAGTTCTCGCTATATCCAGAAGACGATCGTAGCGCTCGCTTTGACTCGGGTCTTTAAGTAGTTCAAGGGAGGTAATGACTCCGTTGAGGGGGGTGCGAATTTCATGGCTGATGTGCTTTACAAATTCGGTCTTGGCCTGGCTGGCTTTTTCCGCTTTTACTCTGGCGGTCCCGAGCTCCTCAAGGAGCTCCTCCATGTCTGCTCGCATCATGTTTTGAGTGGTGAGATACATCTGATGTTCAAGCTGGCTATCCTGTATCGGGTAGTCGCTTGAACTTAACGAGACTTTACGTTTGTTTTCGTAGAGCCAGGAGCTCCAGGGCGCGCCGACAAAAAAGAATATGTCTTTGTCATTGAGGGATCCCTCGACAATCTGTCCGCGCACTGCAAATTCCTTGTCAGCTGTGTGCATCAGGAACAGTTTGCCGACATGTTCAGCAGTAATCACATCGCATGGAAGCGAATTGGGAGGAGGGCTGTGTATAGTGAATGCTTGGTTAAGTCGTTGGCCTTCAGGCTCGTGCTTTAGTCTGTTAGCCAGAGGCGAGCTGACATACTCGATTTCCCCACGCAGGTTTATACATAAAACGTAGGGAAATAACCTGAGGCAAAGATCTAGACTCGTGCGCATGCTGCGACGTTCTGCTACGAAATTCGAACAACGTTGAATACAGAATACTCGCCGCCGTTCTCATTCACGCTACTTTTAAGCGTGATTTCTATGGCCTCGCCAAAGAACTCGCCTAGCCCTAATACTAATCCCACAACAAATGGGCTAAGTCCCTCGCGTATGCTTCGGTAATGCAAAAGGCAACTTGCTTCACTTGTTGTCTCGACGGTGAAATGAGGCGGCTTATAACCGGAAAATGTTGAGCTGATCCGCTCATGCATCTCGTTCATGTGCTGCAGCAATCCGAAAGTGTCCTGACCGTAGCTGCGCATCATCTCGCCATAGTGCTCCGAGGCCGTGACTAAAATCCAAAAGCGCCCAAAATCCTCTAGGCACGCTTCAGCGGGAGCCTGAAGAATTGATGAGCAGGCGCCTACCAGATCGTAGGCAATATGGTCGTCATAACTGCGAAGCGACAGAAAATCGCTGTCGGCGGCGCCAGACTCGGTTAATACTTTTTGCCAAGCCTCTTCGCCATGCACAGTGGTAACCATATCTCGGATTGCCTTGTGAATCATGCCGTACATAGCTGTTCCTCGTTTTTATCGATGTATATTTTAGGTTTACTCAGGGACGAAAGGTGGTTGCACGATTAATGCGGGATCGGCTCCCGCCTTGGGTGACAGCATTTGCGGCCGGCCAGCCTGATTATCGGTGCCATAAAGGTTGCCTTCCGAATCTACCGAGAGCGAGTGCATTTCAATCCAGAAATCGGGGCCGTCCGTCGGCAAGTTAAAGCTGTAGCGCTGATTGCCGTCGAGATCGAACTGAACAATCTTGGGAGGGTTGAGGTCAGTGACCCAAGCACTGTCTTCGCTGACGGTGATGTCCAAAGGCATGCCAAGCCCGCCCCAGGTAGTCACATACTCGTATTGCGGATACGCGGCTGAATCGCGCGCGGCAGTTTGTTGGAAAACCTTTACGTCGAGATTGTCCCGGTCGAGGGCGTAGAGGCGTTCATCTGGGCCCAGCGCCAATGCATGGACGCTGCTGAACTGATGCGCTAGCTTGCCGCGCTCGCCGAACTGAGAATGGAAGCTGCCATCCGCGTTGCGAACAACGATGCGAGCATTGCCGAGGCCGTCGGCGATGAGCAGTTTGCCGTCTGGGAGGAAGGCGATGTCCTGGGGCTGTGAGTAATGAGTCTCGTCTTCGCCTGATACGTTTTTCTCTCCTAAGGTCATCACTAAATCTTCGCCGTCATTTGAGAAAACATAAATAATGTGACCCGTTTCATCGATGAGCCAAAGGCGGTTTTTCTCATCGTAGGGGCTCATGCGGATTCTGTGTGGGCCCGGGCCATCTGTTCCCGTGAAAAGGTGATCCCATTGATCCCAGACTTCTAACAGTTCGCCATCGGCATTGATGACATACAAGCAATTTTGCCAAACCCTGCCGCGCCCGCGCAAAACGTTCCAGCCGAGCGATCCCGCGAAGCTTGTGTATTCGCTAGGGACAGGTGAGGGCAGCTGTGTTTCGCCACGCTGAAGGACAAAAATCCTATCCTGCGACTGCACATGAACACCGGAGGTGCCTCCCCAGGAAAATCCCGTTTCGGCGAAGGGCTGCATCCACGTTTCGGTATTGAAATCGTAAGGGGAGGGGCCAGAGACAGAGACGCCCTCAGCGGCGCTAACTAGGCTGACAGTTAGGAGGCTTCCGGCGGCAAGCAGGGTGCGGGCTAATGGCATCATCGTGTCGTCCTTTTTTTTATTGTTAATCAGGTCAGTAACATATCAAGACCTTGCTGTGCCGCCAAGAGAAAATGGCAGCTTCCCAAGTTTGATCGCCTTGTATTTCAGGGTCTTGGCAGCGGCATTTCAGGACTGTCAACGATGCTTGCGGGGGTAAAGCTCGCTGCGCGGGTACCGCTGCGGCGCTGCTCCAACCAAAACACACCGTCAAATGGCGAGCTATTGCCCCGCGTTCCATAAAAGTCCATGTCGCCATCGCCGTCTATGTCGCGCGCAACAAACTTATCGAACATCCCTCGTTTGCGCCGAGAGATATCATGGCGTTGCCACTCCTCATTTTTATTAATACGGTTCTCCATCCATGCAAGGCGACCCAGCGCATCGCTCGACGTTACCGTCCCGTCTTCCTCTCGAGGCCCGCGACTGTAGCTGCCGAGTAATAGGTCAGTGTCGCCGTCGCCATCAATGTCGGTGGCGGTAAGGCCCGCGATAGCATCGGGGGCGATCGTGCCCATGGGATGGCTTCGCCAAGCGTCGTCAATGCGAGCAGGTTGCTCGAGCCAAGCGACGTCAGAGGGGAGTGTTTCAATACCGACGGCCGCGAGGATATCGAGCCGGCCGTCGCCGTTTATATCAGCATAGTCGAGGTTAAATCCTGCTGCGGCCGTGCCTACGATGCCGATCGCATGCTCCCTAAAGGCCAGCGTGCCGGGCGCGCTGCGATTTTCTAGCCACGCGAGTCGGTTTTCACCGCGGGTCCCGACAACAAGGTCGCTATCGCCATCGCCGTCAAGATCGATCGGCTGCGCGTTCTGCGGCACGCTATAGCGCCCGAGGACGACTTCAGACCATGAATCTGGATTCAGCGGATCCCCCTGAGTTCGGAACGCGGATACCGGTGTCGATCGCGCGTAGTCCTCGGGGCCGGGTCTCTGTGCGCCTTTGTTGGCTGCAATGACCTCGGGTGTGCCATCCCCGTCTAAATCAGCGGTAAACACCCGAATATAGGATCCATTGCCCTGCGTCATCGGAATAATAAGCTTCTGCCAGGCTTCAGGATCATGCGCACGGCCGGGGCCCGGATTCTGCAAGTAGAGGAGATGCGAGAGCTCCGCTGCGACAACGATGTCAAGAAAGCCATCGCCATTAAGGTCTCCCAAGGCGACGTCCTCAGGTGCAGGGGTCTCGGCGCCTTGAGCCAGCGTGATGTTCAGCCAGTTCAGCGTGTTCGCGTCGCGTATAGCTAGACGCACATGGCCCTGGGCGTCCGGCACGTAGTTGGGATCAAATACGCTGGAATCATACTCACTGTCGGACTCGTGCACCGAGACTATGTCTTCGACTCCGTCGCCACTAATGTCGCCAACGACAAGCCCGTCGCTGCCGCTGAGGTCGAAACCGGCGATGGGTGGGGAATCGATCACGTGCTCTAGCCAGGACAGCCATTCGCCGGTGGCTGAGCGTGCCGTTGTGAGCTGGTGGCCGACAAGGGGCTCCTGCGCAGCGCCCTGGCTTGTCACGTAGCTCAAGACTAGACACGCCGCGAAGTGGAAACGCCGAGAGCAGCGGCTACGGGGTAGAAGGGAAATCGGTGATTGCGGCAATTGAATTTCCTCGTGCTTAGAGTTGATTGATCAGCCTAGCAGGGATTTGCTTCGGAGCAAGGCGATTCTCATTGCTCTCACCATCTATTATGATTGTCATATGAATCTACTCAGCGTTAGCAGTCTCAAGTCCGGATGGGTGGCGAAGCCACGAACATTTTCGTTATCTGCCATGTTAGCCATGGCATTGAGCGTTTTGGCTAACTGTGCACAAGCGCAGCTTGCAGGGCCTGACTTGAGCTTTGATGAATGGATAGCGGAACTACGCGCAGAGGCGCTGCAGCAGGGTATCCGCGAGGAAACTCTGGTTGCTCTTGATGATTTAGAAGCGCCTCTGGAAAAAGTACTCGAATACGACAATTCGCAGCCGGAGTTCGTACAAACCTTTACACGCTATATTGAATTGCGTGTGACCGAGCAACAAGTAGCCAGAGGGCAGGCGCTGCTCAATGAGCACGCCGCGCTGCTTGCGGAAGTGCAACGTCAATACAACGTGCAGCCGCACTATTTGGCGGCGTTTTGGGCAATTGAGAGCAATTTTGGGCGCAACACGGGCGGTTTTTCCGTGCTTCAAGCGTTAGCGACCTTGGCTTACGACCCGCGACGCGCGGAGTTTTTCCGTGCTCAGCTGCTGACTGCGCTGCGAATCATTGACGCAGGTCATATCAGCTCCCAAGACATGACAGGCTCTTGGGCCGGAGCTATGGGGCAGCTTCAGTTTATGCCGAATATCTTTCAAAGCTATGGCGTAGACGGCGACGGCGACGGTCGCATCGATATCTGGAATAGCCTCCCTGACATTTTTCATTCCGCAGCTAATTTCTTGAGTCAGTCAGGCTGGCGTGGCGACGAGCGGTGGGGGAGAGAAATACTCCTGCCAGAAGACTTCGATTTCTCGCTAACTGGTGTGGGGCAGGCGCGCCCTCTGCAGGCTTGGGCAGAGCTAGGCGTTAAGCGTGTCTCTGGCGCCGAACTGCCGCAGGCAGACATGAGCGCGGCGGTAATCATACCGGCAGGGGCAGATGGGCCAGCTTTCCTTGCCTATGCGAACTATCGCGCCACACTAGCCTACAATCCGTCGACTTTTTACGCCTTAACCGTAGGGCACCTTGCGGATCGATTTAGTGGCAGTGGCCCGATTCAAAGAATGCCGCAAAACGAGCGTGCCATGAGTCTGGCAGACGTGCGCGAGCTGCAGGAGTTACTAAACTCTGCAGGATTTGACTCGGGCGAGCCCGACGGGCGAGTGGGTAGCAGAACTAGAGCAGCCATTCGCGCGTATCAACAGCAGGCTGATTTGCGCATGGATGCTTATGCCTCGCAAAGCCTGTTAGAACGGCTTCGTAGCGAGCTGAGGTAGCGTTACCCGCCTCTGGCGATCGCCACGCTACTTTGAAGACTTTTGAGTATCCTAAGAGAAACCCTATGGCCAGTCATTCCTCCTCCGCAGAACTCCTTCCCACTCAGTCAGATTCCGCACAGCTAGCCATGTTTCGGCGCTTGGCATGGATCACTATTGCGGCGGTCTACGTGCTGATTCTCGTTGGGGCGAGCGTGAGGGCATCGGGGTCGGGTATGGGATGTCCCGACTGGCCTACCTGTTTCGGACAATGGATCCCGCCAACTAGTGAAGCCCAGCTGCCCAGTAACTACCAAGAGATCTATGCGGCGCGGGGCTATGCGGAGACCCGCTTCAATGTAACGAAGACGTGGACCGAGTACATGAATCGGCTTCTCGGAGTCACGATAGGCTTTCTCATTTTCGCCACAGCTATCCTGTCTTGGCGCACGCGCGCCCACGATCCACGAATCGCAAAGGCTGCTGTGGCGGCATTTTTGATGGTGGGCTTTCAAGGCTGGCTTGGGAGTCGCGTAGTTGCTGCGAATCTCCTGCCCGGGTTAATCACCCTGCACATGCTGGTGGCGCTCGCTATTGTCGGAGTGCTGCTCTACGCGGTGGCTCAAGCGCGGCGCGGCATTATGGAAGCGCAGCCGGTCGCCAACATTGACCCGCGCTTCACGAAATGGCTCTACATCGTTTTGGCGCTGACTATTTTACAAGTCGCTATGGGCACCCAAGTGCGTGAAATGACCGATCTCATTAGCCGCTCTCAAGGTGAAGAGATGCGCTCAAGCTGGATCGACGCCATGCCCTGGTTTTTCTATGTGCACCGCAGCTTCTCCGCTGTCGTACTGTTCAGCAATCTCTGGCTCGCCCGTCTGCTCATAGGTTCCTTGGGCTGGGCTCATACTCTGACTCGCATGACTATCGCGATGATTGTAGTCATCGGGCTCTCCGTTATTTCGGGCGCAACGCTAGGCCATCTTGGGATGCCTAAGCTCGTTCAACCTACCCACCTACTGGCAGCTTCGTTGCTTTTCGGCTTACAGTTTTTAATTTGGATGAGCTTCAGACACGCCCAGTCCGCTGGGGAGTCGAATGCAGCGGGAGTATCAGTATGAGTGCTAGCAAAGATTTCGAAATCATTGTTTTCGGTGCGACCAGCTTTGTCGGCAAGATACTCTGTAACTACCTGTGCAATGAATATACAGAACCGAATCTGCGCTGGGCGATGGCTGCACGATCGAAAGCGAAACTAGAATCACTGCGGGCTGAGATTGGGCCCAATGCGGCGAGCGTACCGATGCTCATTGCGGATAGCGACGATGAAGCAGCGCTTGAGGCACTGTGTGCTAAGACCGAGCTAATTATTTCTACCGTGGGGCCGTATGCACTCTTCGGGGAAAAACTTGTTGCAGCCTGCGCTCAAAGCGGAGTTGACTACTGCGATCTGACTGGCGAGCCGCAGTGGATTCGTCTGATGATTGAGCGTTATCAAGACGCCGCCCGAGCATCGGGTGCGAGAATCGTGAATAGCTGCGGCTTCGACTCTATTCCTTCAGACCTCGGAGTTAAATTTTTGCAAGAGCACGCACTTGCCCAATTTGGCGAGTATTGCGACACCGTCAAAATGCGCGTGCATAAAATGAAAGGTGGGGCCTCGGGTGGCACCGTAGCCAGCGGTCTCAATGTCTACCGCGAGGCGGCAAAAGATCCAGCGCTCAGAGCTGAGTTAAGGGACTGGTACTCACTATGCCCGCCTGGGCATTCGTTCACTGCCAAGCAGTCAAGCGTGACAGCAGAGTACGACGAAGACTTCGAGGCTTGGGCGGCGCCCTTCATTATGGCGTCGATCAATACGCGTATCGTGTTGCGTTCGAATGCACTGTGGCCGGGCAACTACGCCCAAGATTTTCGCTACGACGAAGCCATGCTCACAGGGGGCGGCGACAAAGGCAGGAAGGCCGCTAAACGAGTCGCCGGAGCTATGAAGTGGGGCATGCTTGCGATGGCTATCGCGCCGATACGCGCAGTGGCGCAAAAATTCTTCCTGCCCAAGCCAGGCGAGGGCCCAACACCTGAGCAACAGCTCAGCGGCTATTTCGATCTGCGCTTTGTCGGTACTACACCTCAGGGCAAAAAGCTCAAGGTTCGCGTCACGGGAGATCGTGATCCCGGTTACGGTGCAACGGCGAAGATGTTGGCTCAGGCCGGAATAAGCCTCCGGCGGGACGTGGACTCGAGTGAGCGGGGTGGGGGCTTCTGGACCAGCGCGCTAGCCTTCAACGAGCGCTTTGTGAGCCGCTTGCAAAGCCATGCCGGCATGACTTTCGAGATCATGGAGCAGGACGAACAAGATTAGCGCCCCCTGCGAATGACCTAAAGGGTCACGCGCCGTTTTCACTTCTAGCGGGGCTACCTTTAGAAAGTGAGCTCGGCGCCGCCGTAGGTGAATAAAGAATTGCGCTCTTGGAAGCCCTGCGGTTTGTAAAGCACCGTACCCACTTCGATACGAACGCTGTTAGGGATAATGTCCCAGCGTGCGCGCAGGTCAAGATGCTGCCCCATATAGCTACCCACATCGCCGCTTGGATCTTGCAGCTTAGTTCTTCCTAAGGAGTCTCCTTTATCAGCGAGCCAAAAATGGCGGTAGCTCGCCATTAAATTCAGCCCTTGCATCGGATTGAAGCTAGCGCGCAGTCCGGGCGTAATGATGTTGCTGGCGTTAAAGACGCCATAGAAACCGGTAGGGCCGTAGGCGAAAGCGGTTACGCCGAAAAGCGGATTAAACCTTTCCTGGCGCGCTACGCTGCCCTGATCGTTGCCGCTTCCGTAGTCGACCTCGAATAACACGCGTAAGCGCGAGGGCAGATCGAAACTATAGCCCAGCTCGAAAAATGCGTAGGCGGCGCGGTGGTCGCCGTCCACCGGGACGCCGTCACTGGTTACGCGAGTATTGTTCCCCCGCTGCAACATGCCTTCAAGCTCGAAATCGAATTGCCCCGTTTGCGCACGGACTTCAGCGCGAAATCCGAGTGTATTGATATCTGAGTCCAACACGCGGGTGCTATTTTCGCGCAGAGAGAAATAGTAAAGCTCTGTACGCAGGCGCTCGAAATAGCCGTCCACTAAACCTCGAAGCGGGGCTGGCTGAGTGGTGAACACGCCGTAAAAACGCCGGCCGCTGCTCGAGCGGTCCCATTCGAAATCGTTGTCTAGCACCGAAGCTTTGTCTGTAGGCAAGCGCTGCACTGGCTGCGTTGCCAATAGCGAGAACTGATTACCGTCGCGTCCGGTGTGTTTGAATTCGACGCCGTCGAAGGCGTTAAAGGTATTGCGGTAGATCGGTCGCGCGATCAGTCTGCGGCTCCCATAGTTAGTAGTAAAGCGGCCGAATTTCACGGTGGTATCTGGCGATCCTAGATCAAGCAGCAGGCTTGCTTGCTGTATGTCTAAGGCATTGACATTGCCCGTGCCCACGATGCCATCAGGGTCTGCGAATTCCTGTCGCGAGTCCATGACCTCGAATTGCCAGTGTCGGCCGTTATTGCTGTAACTCGCGTCGATGCGAGTTCTTAGTGTCAGGATCTGATCGTTTTCAGTGCCTTTACGCAGGCTGTTGTCGGCGTTCTCGAATCGACTTCGCACCGATCCTGAGAGGCTCCAGCCTTCGGCAAGAGTCAGCTGATCGTTGAGTTTCCATGCCTCTGTAGTTTGGGCGAAGGCTGAAGGGGTGATAAGGAACACGCAGCTAAGCTGTACGAGTCGATGCAGTCCAAACATTCGACCTAGACTAAGAGAGAGGCCGGAGTAGAGGCGAAACAAGGCAAAGCGAGAGGCTGGCTGCCCAAAAGGGCCTGCGTGAAAAGATTGGGTTTTGCTAATCATTGTTATTCCAGCGCCGCGCGCTTTATTCTGCAAAGTCGCAAATCATACGGCAATGCTCCGGATAATTCACCCGAGCAGCTAACACAACCTCGCAGGCTAAGGAAGGCTCGTTAGCTGAATAAGGTGGTGCTATTCTTCGGGGCATTCAAGACAAGTGTAATCATAGGCAGTCACTCTCGGTGCTACTCTACGCCGCTCAAATTGTTGCAATATTCAGTGTGATTCTGCTCGCGGTAGGCTATGTCAAAGCCGAGCCGGCAGCGGCGAGCGCGCGTGTGTTCTCTGCCTTGGCGCTTTTCGTTGTGTGCTACTTGCTGATGGGTATGACGGGGGCGAGCGTTGAAGAGTCTTTCCGTCTGCGCTTTGGGAGCTGGCTGCCCGTGTTGGCCATTGCGAGCAACGGTATCTCTGGTCTATTCATGCTGTACTGCTTTCTCATCTTCCAAGAAGAAAGGCGTCTACCACCCCTATTAATTACTGTGTTTCTTCTCCAGCTCTGCGCCTCTGGCGTGCTGGTTTTGTCTGGTGCTGGCCAATCTGAAGAGGCTTCGAGCCTTTTGGCAACTACAGCCACGCTGCTCGATCTGATGCAGCTTGGTTTTGTGTGTTTGGCAATCTATTGGACGCTTTCGGGATGGCGAGCAGACCTCGTTGAAGATCGGCGTGTCTTCCGCTGGTTTGTGATTGGTGTGCAGGGTGCGCTTATTTTCTTCGTACTTTTCCTGGAGAATTTTCTGCTTACGGGCGGCGTGCAGGCGAACTCTGGAGCGCGAGCGCTGACAGTCTTCTCTATCGCCGCTTTAGCCTTCGGGATGCTTGTCGTGTCGATGAAGTTCGATTACGTCTCGCTATCTCAGGCGATACGCAAGGTTACCGAGAGAGAAGAAGCCGAAGAAGCAAAGTCTCCATTCGATGCCGAGAGTTTCAATGCGCTGTTCAAAAAAGAGGGGATATACCGAGAGGCAGGATTGACGATTGCGATGTTGGCTCAGAAATTAGGTATGCCGGAGTACAAGCTGCGCGCCTTTATTCATAAACAGCTTGGGTTTCGCAATTTTAACGCCATGCTCCACGTTTACAGGGTCGATGAGGCAAGCGAAATGCTCGCCGATGCAGAGAAGAGACATTTACCAGTCCTCACGATAGCGCTTTCGGTTGGCTATCAGTCGATAACTCCCTTTAACAACGCGTTTCGCGAGCTTAAAGGGGTTACACCTTCGGAGTATAGGAAGCGTGCTTCTCTGCAAGCGGACTAGGATTAGGGGAAGGGTGGCGTAAGCGGTGAGTTTGCTGATCTGGATCATTGGTGTTGGCCGCTTAGCAGCTATACTCTGCAACAGTTGAGCAAGTAGAAAGGAATTTTCAGCTCGGGTATTCTTGGGGTGCTCGAATAAGCAAGCAACAGTTAGGGGAATGCAGTGAACCAATTTATTTACGATATCGCGATTTGGCTCGACGACACCGCATGGAGCACTGCGATTCACGAGTCCTATTACCTTTATAACTGGATAGAAGCGACGCACGTACTGACGCTGATGTTGAGCCTTGGCATTCTTTTCCTTATCGACATGCGCATGCTTGGTTGGGCTCTTCCCAACGTGCCTGCCACTCGTCTTGCAGACAAGCTTAACGTGCCTATGCTGGTGGGCTTCGTCGTTATGTTCATTACCGGTATATTGCTGTTCTATGCTGTGCCAGTGCGAAGCTCTCAGAGCCTGTGGTTCCGAATCAAGATGGTGCTGCTCGTAGTTTGCGCCGTAAACGCCTACCTATTTCATAAGCGTATGACCCAGTCTTTAACCACGTGGGAGCATGAACCTAAAGCGCCGCTATCTCTGCGTAAAGGTGCCGCCATCTCTCTCGCGTTCTGGACGGTTATCGTGGTTTGTGGTCGCTTTATCGCCTATGACTGGTATGACTGCCAGTACAGCCAGCCTGATCTAGTGCGCGCCATCGCAGGTTGTATCGATGGGCAGACACGTTTCTAGCTTCGGTACGACTAACGCAGTTGCTGAGATTTTAAGGAGTCACTCATGAGTATTTCCAATGTTCCACACAGCACCGGTTTTCTCGGGCCCTATACCCGCACTATTGTAGCTGTTGCGCTGCTCGTGGCGCTTTTGCTGTTTTCCTTCGGCGGTATGCGCTCGAGTGTATATCCTGAGCTACTCTCTGTATTCGAATGGATGGAAACTACTTGGCTTGGTTATATAGGTAAAACATGGGGCGGCGCCTTCGCGCTGATTCAAGGCGGTCATCTTGTGTCGTTGGGGGTGCTGGGCGGATCGGTGCTGTTTAGCGATGGTCGCCTGCTCGGGCTTTTCTCAAGCCTGCCAGTGCGCGATGTCGTCGACGGTGCTCACAAGGTGTTTGTTGGTGCGCTTGTCGTTGTCGTCGCGACCGGGGTCTTCATGGTGTGCGGCGTTGCAGTGAAGGTCTATTACCTGCCGGTGTTCTGGTACAAGATGCTGGCACTCTCAGTGGGCGTGTTATTCGCATTTTTTGTCCGCAAACCACTGCTGGATAGAAATATCGAGCGGATAAATTCCAACGTGCTGCGTCTAGTCGCCATCTCCAGTGTGATGGTGTGGTTCACGGTGGCAGCGACGGGGCGATGGATTGGTTTTAGCTAGAAGATGCCGCCAGTTTAGAACACCACTACTCAAGGAATAGCTCAGGGATTAGTAAGATGAATAATCACCAAGGTTCGAACGACAACACGCAGGATGAAAGCTTGAAGGACGACACGCTCGCTGCTGTCGTTGTTAGTGGCAGTATTGTCACCTTTTTTATTGTGTATTGGTTTTTTGAAATACAGTCCGTGCGTGAGCTGCTGGAAATGGCTTACGGCTAAATGCCGCTTGTCGCGTGTCCCGCGACGAGTAGACTGGCATGGCACCGCTTGCGCGGTGCCATGATAGGTATTCCTTACAGTCGCACACTATGAGTATTTAGCGTAGTGCAAACTAAAATACGACTTCCTTTCCGAGTATCACTCGTTTTTATTACAGGTCCCGTTACAGGCCCCATTACAGGCCCCATTACAGGCCCCATTGCAGGCCCCTGCAAGGTCTACTGTAAAGGCGAATAGTCGGTCGCTCTCATATACTGGCGTTCAACTGCCTGCAGAATCGGGCCGTTAGCATTTGACTCAGCAGAGACTTTTTCCCACTCAGGGTCTTCGATGAACGCCTTCCACGAGGCGTCCGCTGCAGCACGACTGCTGTGCTCCAAGATATAAATCAGCATGTCCTCGGTCCCTTCGCCTTCGGTAGGGGTCCAGTAGCCCACAACCGTCATGCCGTGTTTGGCAAAGATGCGAGTTGTGTGGTCTCGGAAGCGGGCTTGTAGCTTATCCAAGTTCCCTGGGGTCGCTGTGTAGGTGCGAAGCTCGAATACCTTCTCTGACTCCTGCGCTAATACTGGTGAGATAGAGGTCGTTAGCATGACAACGGTAAAGATGAGGCAAAGATTCCTTGCTGCGTTCATCGCTGTTGTGAATCGACGGCTCAGGATTTCTTTGCAACGTATATTTTGCACTGACATAGATTTGCCTCTTTTGTTCTGTAGTTTGCTTAGGTATTCGATCCCTTTATAGGCTAGCTTGCTTGCTTAATGCAAACCGAATCCCAGACGATGCGTCATACGCCCCGTGCTATCATCTGGGCCAAAGTCACTCAGTTTTTAGGAATGCCGCTCGATGAATGACCCGATCAAAAATCGCTCCCCTTTAGGTATCACCGAAGTTGTTCTTCGCGACGCCCACCAGTCTTTGCTCGCCACCCGTATGCGTATAGAAGACATGCTGCCGATAGCGTCGAAACTTGATCAGGTCGGCTTCTGGTCTTTGGAGACCTGGGGTGGGGCAACTTTCGATGCCTGCATTCGCTATTTAGGTGAAGACCCTTGGGAGCGCTTACGCGCTTTTAAGCAGGCGATGCCCAACACGCCGCAGCAAATGCTCATTCGGGGGCAAAATATTCTGGGCTACAGGCACTATGCAGACGATCTGGTAGAAAAGTTTATTGAGCGGGCGGCGGTTAATGGCGTTGACGTGTTTCGTGTGTTTGACGCGATGAACGACATGCGCAATTTGGAGACGGCAGTAAAAGCGGTTCGCGAGCAGGGCAAGCATGCACAGGGCACGCTCTCTTACACCATTAGCCCGGTTCATACGATAGACAGCTGGCTGACGATGGCGCGGCAGATAGAAGACATGGGTGCTGACTCGTTGTCGATAAAAGACATGGCAGGGCTGCTGCGGCCTTATACGGCTTATGAGCTTGTCAGTCGCCTAAAAGAAACTGTGCATATTCCTATTCACATGCAGTGTCATGCAACCACGGGTCTTTCAACGCCAACTTATTTGAAAGCGATCGAAGCCGGTATCGACAACATCGATACCGCAATCTCATCAATGAGCATGACCTACGGGCATTCGCCAACCGAGACTATTGTCTCAATTCTCGATGAGCAGCCTGGAGATACAGGGCTCGACATAGTTCTACTGGAGGAGATCGCAAGTTATTTTCGTGAAGTAAGGAAAAAGTACGCGAAATTTGAGGGCGCGCTGCGCGGGGTGGATTCACGTATCCTCGTCGCACAGGTGCCTGGAGGCATGCTTACGAATCTGGAAAATCAGCTGCGCGAGCAGAACGCGAGCGAGCGTCTCGATGAGGTTCTGCACGAAATACCTAAAGTGAGAAAAGACCTTGGCTATATTCCACTGGTCACCCCAACCTCTCAGATAGTGGGTACCCAAGCCGTACTGAATGTCCTTACCGGAAAACGCTATAAATCGATTACCAAAGAAACAGAAGGGGTTCTCAAGGGTGAATACGGGGCGACACCTGCAGCGGTGAATGTAGAACTACAGGAAAAGGTTTTAAAGGGCGGGACGCCGATACGCTGTCGGCCTGCGGATTTATTAGAAGACGAATTTGAAGCGCAGAGAGAAGAGTTGCAACTAGCTGCTGAAACCGAAAGTTTCGAACTAAAAAACCCGGATGACGATACCCTGACCTACGCGCTGTTTCCGCAGGTTGGTCTAAAGTTCTTAAAAAATAGAAATCATCCAGAAGCATTCGAGCCAGCGCCTGGCGCGGAGTCAGTTGCCATCGAAGGGCATTCCACTGCTCAAGGCGTTTATGCTGTCGAAATGAATGGTGGTCGTTACGAAGTGCGGGTATCGAACGGTGGTCATCTGTCTAGCATCACGGAGACGCATGCCGCTGCTAGTGCGATTCAAGCGGCGGCGGTTAATGTGACCCATGCGCTATCTGCGCCGCTAGCCGGCGATGTTTATCGCGTTGACGTGGCGGTTGGAGACCGTGTTGTCGAGGGCGATGTAATTGCCGTCCTTGACGCAATGAAGATGGAGACAGAGATCAGAGCTACCGCGGCAGGAACAGTTATTGATGTCGCAGTCAAGGCTGGCGACTCCATTAATGTGGGGCAGACTTTGGTTACGCTCGGCTAGCGGCACAAGGGTGCGTCCGAGCTAAAGACTCTGGTCCATGGTTTGAGCTGGGCTAGGTGCTGGACATTCGCCGACTTCTCTTGCAGGCACGCCAACAACGGTTGTGTGCGCGCGCACGTCGGCGAGCACTACGCTTCCAGCGCCCACTTTGGCACCGCTACCTACTTCTATGTTGCCTAGCACCTTTGCGCCTGCGGAGATTAGTACGCCTGAGCGTACCTTGGGGTGACGATCTCCCTGCTCATTGCCTGTGCCGCCGAGTGTCACGTTTTGCAGCAGAGAAACATCGTCTTCAATGACACAGGTTTCGCCGATCACTATGCCGGTGGCATGGTCAAACATGATTCCGCGACCTATTGTGCAGCCAGGGTGGATATCGACGGTAAAGACTTGTGCGTTTCTGCTTTGGATAAAAGTGGCGAGGTCGCGGCGATTATTGATCCATAAATGATTGGCTAAGCGATGGCTTTGTATTGCTTGGAAGCCCTTTAAATAAAGAATCACTGGGAGGTAACTGTCGGTTGCAGCGTCGCGTTCAAAGACTGCGCGTATATCTGCGCTCGCAGCCGCGAGTATTTGCGCGTCGGCTGCGAATGCGTCTTCAAATAATTCGCGCAGCATGACTGCTGGCATCACCTCGTCGGCAAGTTTATTCGCAAGAATGACGCTGAGGGCTGATCCCAGGCTGTTATGGGTTAGCACGCAGTTGTAAATATAGCTGGCGAGTACTGGCTCACGCTGGATGACGGCGGCGGCCTCCGCGCACAGTTTCTCCCATACCTGCTGTGGAGATCTTTCGTCGACAATATGTGGCACCACGTTTCCTCACGGCACGGCTAGGCTTAGCTGTGATTGCAGCTAACTGATAGCGGCCTTCTTCAAAATGACTTTGGTCTTCTCAAGTTCTTCCTCAAGAGTGCTGCGAGTCGCGGCTTCAATGGTAGGGAGCGACAAAACGAAATAGGCAGTTCTTACTACCTCACGCCAACGCGGCACTTTGGGTAAATGCTCTATACGAGAATAGCGATCGAATGTACGTGTTCGCAAGCGTCCATCATCGACACTGACAGCCCAAATACGACTTTCTTCCGCTAGCTCGATCTTGGTCTTTTGTGTAGTGACTTCCCACGCATTGAGTGCGCAGCGCATTAGGTTCACCAGCTGCTGTCGGTATTCGCCGTCGCTGCTGATTTCCGGTAGCGAGGTGTCGAGATAGTCTATAAGTTGCTTTAGTTGCTCGAATTGTGCAAGCAGACTGGGGTGCGCTCCGAGCTCGTCCGGAGTCAACACGTTTAATCTGGCTGCGAGTCGGCGAACATTTTGTTGGGCTTGGCCCAAGCTGCCGACGAGAGAGACACTGTTGCTGGCAGCAGATTTTGCGGCTTCAGATTGAGTGCTGTTTTCGGCTGAGCTAGGAGGAAGCAGGAACAGTACGCCGGTGCCTTCGCTATGACCGAACAACGTAAGTCTGACATCGACTGTTTTTGTTTGCTGTGCAGAGCGTTCGCTCTGCAGCCTGTCAGGCGTTGCGAGCAGAAGCTCTGCTTGGCTGTCGATGATTCGCGGCGATACGGCTTCGGTATCACTGTCGCCAGCTTCCCAAGAGGCGATCGCTGCCAACAAATCGGCATTTTGTTCTGAGTTGGCAAACAGGCTAGTGATATCCTGAGCTTGGACACTAGGTTTGTCCGAATGTAGCAGCTCAGCTGCGCGGAAGTTCAAAGAAAAAATCTTGCCCGGCAGTTCAAATGCGACAAAGCCGTGGTCTAGCGTTTCTAGGATGTTCTGTAGTTGCAGCCTTGAACTGCGTAGCTCACTGTCCGCTTCAGCGTAGGACTTGAGGAGTGAGCGGAGTCGGATATTGTCTTCATTAATGCGATGTAGCGTGCTGAGTTTGAGTTGATTCTCTACCCTCGAGCGGAGCTCCTCGTTATGGAAAGGCTTGGGAAGATAATCATTGGCGCCAGTCCGGAAGCCTTCGGTTAGGTCTTCCAAATGATTTTTCGCTGTAACAAGAATAATCGGCAGTTCGATCTGGCTATAGCGCAAGCGAAGTTTTTGGCAGACTTCGTAGCCGTTTATGCCGGGCATCATAAGATCTAAAAGCACTAAATCGGGTTTTGACTCTTCCACAGCGGTCAAGGCATCAAGTCCGTTTGAGCAGTTGACGAGGGTGTATTCTGCCAGCTGCTGGCCCATTACCACTCGATTTATTTCATCATCGTCAACGATCATGATTGTTATTGTCGAGGCGTTTTCCTGAGGCAAAGTCGAAGGCGTCGCTAGTGCGTCTTGCAAAAAGTCCGCTCGCCTTATCATTTGTTTGCTCACAGTGCTGGTTTCGGAACTGCGTGCTTGATCGAGGGAAACTCGCAGTTCAAAGCTAAACGTCGATCCTTTATCCAGCTCGCTTTGCATTGCTAGTTCGCTTTTGTGCATTTCGATAAGACGTTTGGCAATTGGTAGCCCGAGGCCAACGCCCTGTAGGTTTAGCTGTTTAGAAGAGAGCTTTTCGAAGCTTTTAAAAATGGTCTCGTGGTCGCTTTCATGAATGCCAATTCCCGTATCACTGACGCTTACTCGCACAGAAAAGTTTGAGGTTAACGTTGCGCCTAATTCGATCTTGCCGTCGTGAGTGAATTTGATCGCGTTGGTGGTTAAGTTCACCAAAATTTGTTGCAAGCGATCCTCATCTGCAGCGACCAGTGGTAGCTCAGGGTCAATGCTATTAACAAGTTCTATGGCCTTATCCCCAAGCAGGGGGCGGCAGATAGCGATGACTAGTGTTCCGAGTTTATTGAGGTCTACAGGCTTAAACTTTATATACGACTCTTCGTCTTTCGTTGCGGAAAAATCGAGTAGGTCATTCACTAGTAGCGTAAGTCGATCACCGCTCGCTTGGATTAGCTCAAGGTTTTTAGTGATCAGTCCGACGTTCTGATTGTTTTGGCGAAACTCCCGCAACGCGCTCTCGGCAAGCCCGTTGATGCCGAATAGCGGCGTCCTAAGCTCATGGGATACGTTTGCAAGTAGGTCGTCCTTGAGTCTCTCAGCGCTGACCAACGTTTCGATTGCTGTTCGCTGCGCCCTCTCTTTTTCCTCTCTAATCAGGCTGTAGCGTGTGGACAGACTGAGAGACAAAAGCAGTGCCTGAGCAATTTGTCCAATGTTGTAGGCATTGTTAGTGAAGTCATTGGCAGGAAAGCCGGGCGCTATCTCAACTAGAAGTAATACTGTAGCGCCCAAGAGGTAGGCGCCCATTGCCGCCATGTGCACAGCGGCAGAATAGTCGCCGCGACGTATGGCATCGAAATTTGAGTAGAGCGCTATGGGTAGTCCCGTGGTGAGCAAGATAACAAAGGGGAGTTGAAAATATTTCTCGTCGGGGATAAACGCGAGCAGGCCGATTAGCATAAATAGGCCGAGATACCAGCGTCCAATCACGTCGAGTAGTGGGTTTTTTTCAGGAATGTTAAGCAGCGAGCGTTGAAAGAGAATAAAGGCAATGACTACGGCAGGGTAGATTAGTCTCTCTGCAAGGTCTATGAAGCCAAGTGCTGCATTGGAATCGTCCAGTAAGAACCGAAGGTGCTTTACATCGAGAAATAAAAACAACCCCTGTGTACCGATGGCAATTACATACAGTAGATAGCTATTTTCCCGGATAGTGAAATACTGAAAAAGATTAAAAAACACCATCGCGATGAGGATGCCATAGATAAAGCTGAGGGTTGTGTCCGAGCTCAACATTTGTCGTTCGAAGCTGTTGCTTTTCCAAAGGCTTATTTCTGTCCGCAGAGGAGCAGCTGAGCTTATGCGCAAGAAATAGTCAGTGCCAAGCTCGGCGTCTACCTCCACCCCGTAGCCGCGAGTCAATGTCTTTATTTCCCGAGAGTTGGTAAAGCTCCCCAATTTATGCTCTAGGACGACAGTCCCATTCGAATTTAGGACATAGAGCTCGACACCCCCTCGTGTGCGACCCGGTGTTATTTTGGGCGGCCCAATTTCCAGAATTCGGGTATCCCTCGCTAAATTTTCATCCCAGTCAAGGTGAAAGTGTATCCAGTAGGTTGAACGCGTCATTCCGAAGTGGATTTTGTCGCGGGGGTTGAGCTCGAATCCTCCAGATTCGTGAAGACTGATTGCCTGCTCAATAGTTAGCTTGCCCGCGGGGTCCTCTAAATAAGTGGCGGAGCTGGCGAGATTAATGCGCGATTCTTGAAAGTCTGCCGGGTAGGTTTGAGCGAAAGCGCTATGCGGGATTAGTGCTAGGAAAAGGGTGAAACTAAGCGCAAGGGCAAGCGCGAGAAAAGGAGCAAATGTTAAAGTTTGGGGCTTTCCCCGAAACAGCGATGGGCCGAGAAGTTTCCTTAATAGGCATGGCGTTGCCGCGTTAGAGCCTAATTTTCCCAGAGTCATTCCTGAGGAGATGAGCCAATCGAGTGTGAGCAAGAGTCGTTCCAGCAGGGTCTTCGTCAGTAACATAGTTTAGAATCTGCGCAGGCGCAACCGAGCGGTGGAAAGAGCATTTGCGCTGGACACTGCAACCCTGCATTGAGAAGCGTGTATCATAGCCGTAACTCAGCCGCTAATCACTGACTGCCAATGAAGAATGATCCTACAAGTAACTGCAAGCCATGTCCTACGAAGGTCTGTGTGGTCCTTACCTGCCTTATGAGCCTGCTTTGGGCTGTGGGGTATCCCTTGCCTCTCTCAGCACAGGAGAGCGCCTCGGCTAGCATTCAAGCTCAGCGGGGACACTGGCGCTCACTCGCGGACACTGACCAGCGCTTCGCCCAGCGTGCTGAAGAGGCGGGTCGTACCGCAGCTTTTCTCGAATTCCTCGCTCAGGACTCGGTGGTCTTTCGTTCAGGGCCTGTTGATGCGATAGAGCTGTATTCTTCTTCAGCGTTTGCCGAGGAGGCGAGCCCGATAGCATGGAAGGCCCACTACGTCGATGTATCGGCCGCTGGCGACCTTGGACTGTCTGCGGGCCCGCTCACTATTTTTGGCGATTCGGGCAGTCCTGTATTCGGCCATCTGATCTCAATTTGGCGCTTTATTGACGACAGGTGGCAGTTAATGGCGGATATCACAGTGAATATCCCGGGATTCCTGAGCCTGGATGTCGAACCTAACTTTGCCGATACACTGCCGCTGATTGAGGAAACCGCCAACCCTCGAAGCGTGGGAGTTATGGAGAATACGGTACAGTCCCTCGTCGATGCCGACGAATTGTACGGGCGTTCTATTAATTTTCGCGGCGGTCAGCGCGCGTTATTACGTTACGGGCTTGAAAATACCCGCGTCTACTTGCCAGGTATGGGGCCTGCTGTAGGTGCCGAGGCAGCTAGTTCGGTTTACGGCGCATTCTTGGATACCCAGCTAGCAACAACCAACCCTATAAGTCTGAGTAACGTCGGCGCTTTTCTCTCGCAGTCTAAAGAGATGGCTTACACCTATGGAACCATGCAGGCTGATAACGCAGAGACAGAGGCAGGGTTTCAGGCCAGCTATATGCGACTCTGGCGATTTGATCGTAGTGGTGAGTGGCGCATTGCTGTGGAAGTGCTTAGTCCGTTTTGAGGCGGTCTATCCACCGCGCACTGGGAGTTCGATGCAGCGCATGAGAGTGCAGGTTCCTACGCCTGCGGGGCAGCTTACTGTTCGACGCTAAACGAGAAAGGCTGACTTCGGCTTTGCTCTCCCGCACTGTTGGTCATAACGAGCTCTATGCTGTGGTTTCCTGCCTCTAAGCCGCTGCCGCTGATTGTCAGCGTGTAGCCGACTTGCGGGAACAGCGGATCATTAGTCGCGCCAGAGACAGCCGCAACATCCTCTCTAGCTACTCGCTCTAGTTCAGTTTCAAGCATTTTCCCGTCTACTACAGCGCTAATGTCTGCGATGCCGCTGTGGGAAGCGAATGCCCAGCCGTCGACTCTGACTACTCCGCTATTTTCGAGTTGCACAGAGTCTACCCAGCCCTGTCCCGGAAGTGGGCAATCTATTTTTGGCTCGCCTACCGTAAGTCGATAGAAAGTAAAGCGCTTTGCTCCGCCGAGAAAGTCCTGCTGGGTGATAACACCTAGTGACTCTGCAAGGGCACAGGCGCTAAGGAGTACGGCCGCCTTCTGGTCGACATTAAGTGTGCTGTCTTCGGTGATGAAGAGCACGGAGCTTGAGCGGCGCGCCGATAACGCGTCTGCGTCGATCTCCCAAAGTCGCAGCTGCGCTGCGCGGCCATCGCGCACAGCTTTGCTCTTGTCGAGAGTAAAAAGCCGATCAAGACTCGCGGGCTCGGCAAAACCTAGCTGTGCCGCGGTGTAATAATTATCCGTAGCAATGAGGGGAGGGCTGTCGAATTCTTTGTCGGCAAGGGCCTGTGTAAAACTGCTAAATTCAGGCCAGCCAGCCATTTTGGTAGAAAGCGTGTTCAATCCTACGAAGGGCTGTAGCTGCGATTGCAGTGATTGCGATCCTACGCCAAGAAGTGCGCTAGTGGTGCCTACTAAACCAAGAGCCAATGTCCACTGAGGTAGCGCGGCTAAGACCCGTCTCTTTTTGGCAAGAACAGCGATCATCCTGGGTGCTAGGGGAAGGAGCATGAAGTAACCCGCTAATGGCCAGTGCTCTGTAGTGCTAGTCGCATCGCTCCAAGGCGCGAGCGCGGCGTAAAGGCCCAGATGGAGAAGTCCCAGAGTGAGGAGTAGCTGCTGTGCTATGGATCTGAGTGGCTCGCTGAACTGTGTGGCTTCGGTGTGTGCTGCTATTTGTCGCCGCATGCCGGCGCTGAGTAGCGGTATCCACAGCACACAGTAAAGAATCGGAGTTGTTATCAGCGCCTGTAGAGGGAGGTGTAAAAGCCCCAGAGGATTGAATGTCCAAGGGTGGCGGTCTTGAAAATAGAACGCGGCGCTCGCCATCTCATTGTTTAAATTAAACAGGGCAATTGGGACAAATCCTAAGCAAGCGATTGCTGCCGAGAGCCAGGCTTTAGGGTTTTTGAGGACACTTCGAGCAGGTGCATGCGCCATCAAGTTTATTGCAACGCCCAATGGGAAGAGACCGAAACGGTAATGAGTACAAAGTCCCAATGCTACTGTCGCTCCCGTGGCGAGCCAGAGCCCCCAGTGGTCATTCTCCTGCGCCCGCAGGTACAGGGTGACGCTTAGTAAGCCGAGCGCGATTAGAGGCACATCTGGCACTGCTAGCAGTCCTAGAGAGGAAGCCAGAGGCAGGCAAAGGCTAAGCAGTGCAGCTTGCCGGGCCTGTTCAGCTCCCTGTATGGGTTTGGCCAAAAAATACAGCAAGACTGGCAGCGCTGTACCCAAAAGGAGGAACGGGAGTCGCACAGCCAAAGCGTTATTGCCAACGAGAGCGGGACCAATTCCTGCGAGCTGAGCAGGCACGAAGGGTAAATCGCTGTAGGCGAGGGCAGGCCGAGTAGACTCTAGCCAGTAGAATACTTCGTCGCTGTAAAGATCTAAGCGCTGAGCAAAGATCAGCTTAATGAGCGTAATGAGCGCTGCTAGAGCAAGTAAATAGCGTGCGGCCCAGCGCTCAAGGAAAGTGCGTTGATTGTTATCGTCACCCATGTCTCTCTGCCTCAGAGAACTTAAATTTGCTTGAGCGGGATCAGATCGCGCGCAACGATGGGCGATCCAAAGCGTTTGAGCTGCGCAATAAACAGCAGCAGGCCGCTGACCATCGCGACCACCCAAAGCGAGGAGTAGAGGGGGTGCTGCATTAAGGTCCCTAGCTGATACAGGCTAGTTGCTGTGGCATAAGCGAGCCCAGTGCTCCAACTAAAGATCAGCAGCATGTAGCGCCAGCCGGCTTCTTTGCTCACTGCTCCGAGCACGGCTACACAGGGTGCGTAAAGGAGTATAAAAACGAGGTAGCAGAATGCGGCGAAGGCGCTGGGGAACAGCTGCGCCATTTGGCTAATTGTCGACTCTTCTATTTCCTGTTCAGCCGCGAGGGCGGCCCTGTCGCTGACATCGCCAATGGCAATGCCAAGGGGGTCGGCTAGGGCGCCGCCGAGCGCGGCAATCTCATCGCCGACAGAGCTAAAGGCGTCATCGACAGCGGCAAGGTAATCCGGTGCTCCGGCGGCTGGGCTCTCCGCGGGCGTATAAAGGGCATCGAGTGTGCCGACTATTGCCTCTTTGGCAAACATACCGGTGAACAGTCCAACGGTTGCGGGCCAGTTGTCCTCGCCGATGCCCATGGGTGCAAAGGCGGGCGTTATCGATTTACCTATCACGCTCAGCAGAGAGCGCTCGCTGTCTTGGTTACCTACGCTTAGGTCGCTGCCGACTGAATTGAGCAGGCTAAGAGCAATGACTACGTAGACGATCGTTTTGCCCGCGCGGAGAGTGAAGCCGCGCAACCGAAACCAGGTAGTCAGAAGGATATTGCGCAGGACCGGAAGATGGTAGGCAGGCATTTCTTGGAACGAAGGTGTGAGCTTGCCCGAGAACAGCTGACGGCGAAAAATCCACCCTGTAAGCACTGCAAGACCAATGCCCAATAGATAGAGTGCAAACACGATGTTCTGTCCGTTGCTTGGAAAAAACGCGGCGGCGAAAAGCGCATATACCGTGAGTCGTGCCCCGCAACTCATGAACGGCGCCATAGCGATGGTCATGAGGCGGTCGCTATCGTTCGCGAGTGTGCGTGCTGCCATGACTGCGGGGACATTGCAGCCGAAACCCACAATAAGCGGAACAAAAGCTGTTCCGGGCAAGCCGATGCTAGCCATAAGTCTGTCGATGACGAAGGCGGCGCGAGCCAAGTAGCCGGAGTCTTCCAAGAGCGACAGGCACAAATAGAGAAACCCTATAACCGGGATAAAGGTGGCCACGAGTGTGATGCCACCACCGAGCCCGTCGGCTAGCAGCGTGGTAACAAGGCCTGGCGCATCGACTGCGGTCAAAAGCCAGCGCGTTGTCTCGACAAAGACCGTAGAAAACAGGATGTCAAAAAAGTCGATGAAGACCGCGCCAAGATTTACGGCAAATGCGAACATCAGGTAAATCATAAGGAAGAAGATCGGTACACCGAGCCACCGATTTAACACAATGCCGTCTAGGGTGTCGGACAAACTGCTTCGCTCGGGCTGCATTTCTACGACACCACTGAGCAACTCGCGTGACCGGGTATAGCGTTTGACGATGGCGTCTTCTGTGTTGCTTGTCTCAGCGGTGTCATAGGCAGCAACCGCGGTGGGTCTGTCGGCCTGGGCCAGCGCGGCTCGCAGTCGCTCTAAGCCGCTGCCCTTGGCAGCGACCATGTCTACCACTGGCACTTCAAGGCGCGACTGCAGTGGACCTGTATCCACGCTTATTCCGCTCTGCTCGGCGACATCAATCATATTCACGACAACGACAGTTGGCAGGCCGAGTTCGAGAAGCTGTTGAGTCAGCCCGAGACTGCGCTCGAGGTTGCTCGCATCGACAACGTTGACGACTACATCGACCTCGCCTTCGGAGAGAAAGTCCTGAGCAATCTTCTCATCAAGCGCTTTGAAGTCATCGCCTAAGGCGTAGACGCCGGGCAGGTCGATCACCTCAACTTGCTTGCCCCGTAAACTCAGCGAACCGGTTTTTTTCTCAACGGTCACACCGGGCCAGTTGCCGACTTTTTGGCGTCCGCCGGTGAGAAGATTAAATAGGGTAGTTTTGCCGCAGTTGGGGTTGCCGACTAATGCTATTTTCTGCATGGCCTCCTCACTGGCTCACGATCACTGACACCGCGTCACAGGTGCGAATGCTCAGCGAGCTGCCGCCTACGCGGACCTGAAGAGGGTCGCCGAAGGGAGCGGTCCGCATTCGCGTGATCTGGGAGCCCGGCACAAGTCCCAGTGCGTACAAGCGGTGCTTGAGCGCTGAATCCGCTCCTGCAATGCCGATAACAATGGCGGATTGAGTATCAGAAAGTTGAGCGAGCGTCAGAGGCGCGACCGGGATGACGGGCTTGGAAGGGGGCGCGTGGGTGACTTCGGGCTCGTCTGGATGCTTAGGCATAGTCTCTCTGCAGCTTTGATGCTTAGGCTATTAGAACCCATAGTGTAGGCGGGTTAAAGAGGAGATCACAAATACATTTGACAATCATTCTCATTTGTATTTAGATTGAGAAATCCACAGGAGCAAGCGCATGTATGTCTGCATCTGCCGTCAGGTTACCGATGGCCAAATCAAGGAGAGCTGCCAAGGTGGCTGTGCGAGTTTCGAGACTTTGAAATCGCAGCTAGGCGTTGCCAGTGGCTGCGGGCGTTGTAGCCAGATGGCTCGCAGTCTCGTTAAAGAGTTTTCGCAAGAGTTGGCTCAAGCGGGCACAGCTAGAGCCTAGCAAGTCGCTATCTAGCCAGAATCCATCGTTTCTTACTCTATACGGGGCAGCCGTTGAACGCCTGCCCGGTCCCTCTAATCCTGCCTTGAGCTCGCCTGGTTTGGCCCTAGGCTCACTGCCGCAACCTCAGCATCTGTCAGGTCTAGCCCCTAGCTTGACTTTACTCTGGGCAGGCGAGAACCTAGTAAGTAGAAAGCTTAAGCAATTTCCCGGACTGAGCGTTTGGTCTCCGGGAAAAGACCACTTTTGCCTAAGCGCTTAAACCATAAGCCTCTGAAAGCCTGCCCAATATTAGCCGCTTATTTAAGCTCTGCCTCATTCATAGCTAAGTGACGCAAGGAGTCCCGATGAAGTCAGATCCGACAGTACTCAAACACCTCAACAAGGCACTAGGCAATGAATTGGTTGCCATCAACCAGTATTTCCTGCACTCGCGGATGTATCAGGATTGGGGCTTAAACAAGCTAGCGGACAAAGAATACGAAGAATCTATTGATGAGATGAAGCATGCTGATCAGCTCGTTCAACGGATTTTATTTCTCGAGGGGCTGCCCAACTTACAGTCGCTGGGAAAGCTGTTTATCGGTGAGAACATCAAAGAGATGCTGGAGTGTGATCTACAGCTGGAGATGATTGCCTGCCCGGATCTGCGTGAAGGTATAGCTTACTGTGAATCGGTGAATGACTTCGGTAGTCGTGATCTGCTTAATTCGATACTGATCAGTGAAGAGGAACATGTCGACTGGCTCGAGTCGCAGCTCGGTCTGCTCGAGCGCGTGGGCCTCGAAAACTACCAACAGTCGATGATCTAAAGGGTGAGACAATCTAAGGGGCTAGCCCGATGAGGCCTCCGTCATGACGAGACCCCAGGGCAGTGAGCTGCAGGCCTGCATGGATCTGGGCTCCAACAGTTTTCACCTGTTGATTGGTCGCTGGCATAGCGGTCAGATCGAAATCATCGAGCGCTGTAGTGAGCGCGTCTTGCTGGGTGAGGGCGTTCGCGATAGCGGTCGCATCTGTGATGCGGCTATGGCGCGCGGGCTGCAGTGCCTTTCAAACTTCGCTTCGTTGATGAGTCAGCACCCGGTTGAACGCTACTGGGCGCTTGGAACCAATACTTTCCGCGTTGCTAATAATGCTGCTGATTTCATCGCTGCCGCAGGTGAGCAGGGCATTCGCATAGCCACTATTAGCGGTGTCCAGGAAGCCGTGCTGATCTATGCCGGTGTGCTCAGCGCGCAGCCAGAAGATGAAGCCAAGCGTCTAGTGATAGATATTGGCGGCGGAAGTACAGAAATTATCGTGGGTCATGGCAACGAGCGCCTTATTACGGAAAGCCTCACGGTAGGCAGTGTGACCTGGCGCGACACTTATTTTTCCGCGCAAAGCATGTCTCTCAACGACATCGAAAAAGGGATTGACCAAGGTCTCGCAGATGCGCGCAGGGCCTTTGCCGGTATAGCGCCTGCGGTAAGCTGTGCGGGATGGGAGCAGGCGCTTGCCTCCTCGGGCACGATCAAGATGCTAGCGGCTATTTGCAGCGCCCATGGCTTTCCAGAAGGTGAGGTGTCTCAGCAAGCGCTGCTAACACTGCGTTCACGCTTTGTGGAGCACGCAGTAAATGGAGGTGAGCTTGCCGGTCTTAAGGAGCGCCGTCGCGATCTGTTGTTAGCAGGCTGGTGCGTTCTGCTGGGCTTGCTGCAGGCCTATGAGGTCGAGGCCATTCAGTTTAGCGCGACAGCGCTGCGCGAGGGTATGCTTGATTTTATGGTGCGCAATCAGCGCACCTTGGATATTGCGGCGGCGGCTGATCTCCCAGGCCTAAAGCTGCCAGCCAAGACTGACTGATAAGCTAGGTCAGTCTCTCCAGCAGAAGCTGCTGCACCCCGAGCCCTGTGTCTTTTGCCTCGCCTTCGGGAGTCAGGGGCAAATACTGTCCCTTTGGGCCAAGCTCCCATGACTGATGAACATCCTGAAGCGAGAGATCGAGTTCTTCGAGTATTCGCGCGGCATGTTTTTTCTTCAGAATCGGAAAACAGACTTCGATGCGATTGCTTAAATTACGCTCCATCCAGTCCGCGCTCGAGCAGTAGAGCTGAGGGCTAGCGTTGGAGAAGTAGTAAACCCGAGCGTGCTCGAGAAAGCGACCGATAATAGAGACTACGCGTATGTTTTCGCTGACGCCTGCGATGCCAGGCTTTAAACAGCAAATTCCCCTTATGATTAGGTCTATGGTGACCCCCGCACGGGATGCGGAGTACAGGGCTTTAATCATGTCGGGATCGGTTAGCGCATTGAGTTTGGCGACGATACGGGCAGGTTTGCCCTCGGCGGCGGCTTGCGACTCCTGGGTAATCATCGCGAGTAGCGATTTTTTCAGATTAAAAGGCGCGTGAATCAGCTGGTTTGGATGAATCTTCTTGCCCATACCAGTAATCTGCTGAAAGACTTTGTGCACGTCTGCACAGATCTCCGCATCGGCAGTGAGAAGCGAGTAGTCCGTATAAATCAGTGAGTTTTTACGGTGGTAATTACCTGTGCCCAGATGCGCATAGCGCTTCAGCGTGTTGCCTTCGCGGCGCACGAATAGCAGCATCTTCGCGTGGGTTTTGTAGCCCATTACCCCGTAAACCACTACTGCGCCCGCTTCCTGCAAGATGCTGGCGAAACGGATATTCTCCTCTTCATCGAATCTCGCACGCAGCTCGATCACCACGGTGACTTCTGTGCCGAAGCGCGCGGCTTCTGCGAGTGCTTGAACCAGCTCAGAGGATTCGTTGGTTCTGTACAGCGTTTGTTTGATCGACAGCACCGAAGGATCCTTGGCGGCCTGTCTTACCCAGTCGATAATCGGTAGGAATGACTCATAGGGATGTAGAAGGAGGCGATCCTCTTTGGCGACGGCAGCGAAAAGTGAGCCGTGGCCGTTCAATGCGCTTGGCAAGCCCGGTGAGAACTTGGGGAAGCGCAGGTCAGGGCGGTCAACCATGTCGAATAGCGCCATTAAGCGCTGCAGGTTTACCGGACCGTCCAAAGTAAACAGCTCGTCTTCGGTCAGATCAAAATGGTCGAGCAGAAAGTGAGTCAATTTTTCAGGACATTCCTCACCCACTTCAAGTTTCGTTGCAGCGCCAAAGCGGCGGCTATGCAGCTCGCCCTTGAGAGCCATGGCAAAATCTTCGACCTCGACGTTGGACATCTCGAGATCAGAGTTTCGTGTTACTCGGAACTGGTGGCATTCCGTTACGCTCATGCCGGGGAAAAACTCGTCGACATAGGCGTGGATGATCGAGGAGAGGAAGACAAAATTGTCGCCGCTGGGCAAGATATGCTCAGGGACTTTGATCAGGCGCGGCAGCGAGCGTGGCGCCGGCACGATAGCGAGCCCGCTGTCTCTGCCGAAGGCGTCTTTGCCATCTAAAGACAAGATAAAATTAAGGCTCTTATTCACTAGCCGCGGGAATGGGTGGGCGGGGTCAAGGCCGAGTGGGCTAACTACGGGTACAACCTCGTCAAAGAAATAGGCCCGAGTCCATTCCTTCAGCGCCTCATCCCATTCGTGTCGTGCTAGAAAGCGGATATTTTCTGCGGCAAGTGAAGGGAAAAGGTCGTCATTGAGTATGCGGTATTGATCAGCCAGCGCCGCTCTCACCTGCGTGTGCAGCGTTTTAAGAACCTGCTCGGCATATTGTCCATCCGCTCCTGGGCGCTGACGGCCGAAACCGAGCTGCTTCTTTAAGCCGGAGACGCGAATCTCAAAAAACTCATCGAGGTTGGAGCTAAAGATGAGCAGGAACATGAGCCGCTCGAGCAGCGGAGTTTTCTCGTTCTTCGCCTGCTCCAGCACTCGCAGATTAAACTGAAAGTAGCTGAGCTCTCTGTTTTCATAATAGCCACTATGATTAAGATCGGGCTCTGACTCGCTGTTAGCTGGTTTCACGGAGGATAACTCTTCACTGTGTTCGCCTGAGGATGTGCTGTTCAAATCGGGCTGAGAGTCGTCAATGTACTGTGAACGGGGTGGCTGTGTCGATTCGTGCATGCTTATTGTCAAACGTTTTGATGAGTATGTGGTCTTGCCCTAGCCTACTCGACATTCAGGCTCCGTTGCGTGACGATCTCGTGACAATCTAGCCGCCAAGGTGGCCGTAGCTGGCTGTCATATTAGTGTAATATTCCTGTCATATAGTTTGCCGGTCCCGCATGCTATGCGGATTAAAGCTCAGGTCGAAGGCGTGCAAAATCGCTAAGTCATCCAGCAATTCGGTCTGTTAAGGACTAAGGAGTCAGAATTCATGTCAGTAGCAACTAATCATCACGCTTGGCAGCGTACTCTCAGCGCCGCAGCGCTCTCACTCGGTGTCCTCGCTCTGCTCGGCAGTTCACACTCACGCGCTGCTGAAGTCGATGCTGCGATCCCTGAGTATCAGACCACCAGTGGGGTGTCGGGTAATTTATCTAGCGTAGGCTCTGATACGCTAGCCAATTTGATGACACTGTGGGCGGAAGACTTTAAGCGCGAATACCCTAACGTCAATATTCAGATTCAAGCGGCGGGTTCCTCTACAGCGCCTCCCGCTCTGACCGAGCGCACGGCTAATATCGGGCCTATGAGCCGCGAGATGAAAGATAATGAGATCGAAGCCTTCGAATCTCGGTATGGCTATAAGCCCACAGCCGTGCCTGTGGCAATCGACGCTCTGGCTGTCTACGTGCATAAGGACAATCCTATTGCTGGCATGACTCTGCCACAGGTCGACGCAGTCTTCTCCTCTAACCAGCGCTGCGGCTACCCTAGCGATGTTCAAAGCTGGGGCGAACTGGGGCTAACGGGCCCTTGGCAGCAGCGCGGTATGCAGCTCTTCGGTCGCAACTCGGTATCAGGCACTTACGGCTACTTCAAGGACGCTGCGCTGTGTGATGGCGACTTCAAGAACAACGTGAATGAGCAGCCCGGCTCGGCATCGGTGGTGCAGTCGGTCAGCACCTCGATCAACGGCATCGGCTACTCTGGCATTGGCTACCGCACGTCTAGCGTAAGGGCCGTGCCAATCGCGCGACGCGAAGGCGATGTCTTCTACGAGGCGACGCCGGAAAACTCTGTCGCCGGTAACTATCCGCTGGCGCGTTTCCTTTTTGTTTATGTAAACAAGGCGCCGAATACGCCACTGCCACCTCTGGAGCGAGAGTTCCTCAAGTTGGTGCTGTCGCAGTCTGGGCAGGGTGTTGTGCTCAAAGACGGCTATATTCCCCTGCCAGCGCGGGTCGTTGAGGGGACTATGCGCAGCCTAGGACTTTAGCCCGAGAGGCGGTATAGCCGAGATTACCAAACACTAGCGAGGCTGTTCCGGCAGCCAAGTAAGCATCGCCAAGGCTAGTTCGACTATCGAGCTAGCCTTGTTGTTTGCAGGGGGCTCTTCAAATGCTCTTGAGAGACTCCTCAGGAACTCCTCAGGGCAGCTTCTGAGCAATTCCGCGCGGAGGCAAGTCGGTTGGGCGTTCGCGATGCAACTGTGCTCCTAGCGCAAAATCCCTATTCAGACCACCGGTGGCGGTGACTCGTCCGTCATTAAACTGTAAGATTCGCGCACGTAGAATTAGAAGCCTAGTCGATGACCCAGCCAAACAGCCCCGAGGCAAAGCCAACTATGCCAGCAGGCAAGGATTCTTCCCCCAGCTCAATCGCAGGCGCATCAGCCAAAATGCCACTCATGGGCACGGATCGTATGGCCCTGCGCAGACGGTGGCGTCACCTTAGCGACAAGTCTGCCGCTGTGGGGATTGCTGTGGGTGGCATTAGTGTCATCGCCGCAATCCTTTTGATTTTTGCCTATCTTGCCTACGAGATTGCACCGCTGTTCGAAGGTGCTGAAGTTGAGGCAGCTGCAGAGTATTCCCTTGTCGACACCACTCCGAGCTTACACTTAGCCATCGAAGAGCAGTCAGAGATGGCGATGCGGCTAGGGGAAGACGGTGTGGCGCGTTTCTTCGAGCTGGCTACTGGCGAAGAGGTCGCTTCGATCCCAGTTGTGCTGCCCCTAGGCGCGAGCATTAGCACCCTTGCTCTGGACTCCGAAGAGTCCGGCGTTTTCGCGTTAGGTCTTGATAGTGGCGAGGCCGTCGTTGCGCGTTATACCTACGAGACTCGTTTCGCCGAGCTCGATAACCGCCGCATCCTGACGCCGGTGATCGACTATCCCTTCGGCGAAGATCCTTATTCCTTAGCTCAGGACCAAGCGCTTGCCTCGCTCGCTATTCGCACAGCCGACGAAAATATGGTGCTGGCGGCGACGACGCTGCGCGGCGAGATTTCTCTCCTGCGTGCAAGCAAGCAAACGAGCCTGTTTGCAGCGTTCGACCTTGGTGGCGGTGCCAATTTCGAGATAGAAGAAAAAAAGATCTCGGCTCTGGTGCGCGGCGGCGAAAAGCTTTACATCGACGGAGACCGGTTTTGGCTCTTCGCGATTGATAATACGGGCCTCGCCCGCGTACTCAATTTACGTACCGCGTTCACCGCCAATGATCCCGAGTTCGAAATCCAAGCTCGACTCACGAACGCACCGATAAAGCCTACAGATATCTCTTTTCTGCTTGGGGGTATCTCGCTGCTAGTCGCTGACGATGGCGGCGGAGTTAGCCAGTGGTTTTTAACGCGTCGCGATGATGTCGTCGATCTTGAGAAAATAAGGCAGTTTGACTCCAGCGACGTGCCGGTCATGGAAATAACGCCTGAACAGCGCCGCAAGAGCTTTGTGAGTCTCGATGCCGAAGGCGAAGTCTCTCTCTACAATACCACCGCCTTCCGCCGGGCTTTTTCAGGAAAGCTCACAGGGAGTAGTGCGCAGGCAATGGCGATATCGCCGCGCGGCGATGCATTACTGATAGAATCGGCGCCGGGTAAGTTCGCTGTGTTTGACGTCGAAAATAAGCATCCTGAAGTCTCGATGGCAGCGCTGTGGAGCCGGGTTTGGTATGAGGGTTACAGTGAACCCGATTTTATTTGGCAGTCATCGGCAGCGACCAATGAGTTCGAACCCAAATACTCACTTGTGCCGCTATCTTTCGGCACTCTTAAGGCTGCTTTTTACGCCATGCTACTTGCAGCGCCTCTAGCCATTTGCGGGGCCATTTTTACCGGCTATTTCATGGCGCCCATGATGCGCCGCAAAGTGAAGCCGCTCATTGAACTTATGGAGGCGTTACCAACCGTTGTGCTCGGTTTCCTCGCCGGGCTCTGGCTTGCGCCCTTCGTGGAAAAAAACCTCCTCGGCATTTTTAACGTGCTCGTTCTTTTGCCGCTGAGCATACTGCTTATTAGTTTTGTCTGGGTTCAGCTGCCCAGCAGTATTCGACACCGTGTTCCCGATGGCTGGGAAGCGGGTATCTTGCTGCCCGTTATTATTCTGTTCACGTGGCTCGCTTTTGTTTTTGCTGCGCCCATAGAAGCCGCCTTCTTTGGCGGCGATATGCGCTTTTATATCAGCAATGAACTAGGTATTAACTATGATCAGCGCAACGCCATGGTCGTGGGCTTTGCCATGGGCTTTGCAGTGATACCGACAATTTTTTCTATCGCCGAAGACGCCATTTTCACTGTCCCCAAACATCTGACCTATGGCTCCCTAGCTCTGGGTGCAACACCGTGGCAGAGCCTCTATCGGGTAGTGCTGCCGACGGCAAGCCCGGGTATTTTTAGTGCTCTGATGATTGGCATGGGCCGTGCGGTGGGTGAAACGATGATCGTGTTGATGGCCACTGGCAACACGCCAATTATGGACATCAATATATTTGAGGGCATGCGTACCCTGGCGGCAAATATCGCGGTCGAAATCCCAGAGTCAGAGGTGGATAGTACGCACTACCGAATCCTCTTCCTCGCCGCGATGGTGCTGTTTCTTTTCACATTCGTATTTAATACCGTCGCTGAAATCGTTCGTCAGCGCCTGCGCAGCAAGTACAGCACGATATGAAAATTAGCGTTTCGAAATGGTTTAATTCCGGCACTCCCTTCGTCTGGCTCAATGCCGGCGCGGTGGCTATCAGCGTCATTATGGTTGTCGGACTGCTCGGGCTTCTTGCTGTCCGCGGCATGGCGCATTTCTGGCCCGCCGATGTGATGCAGGCAAACTACGCGCCTCCGGTATTCAACGGTGAGCCTATAAGCACCGAAGTTATCGGTGAGCGCGTGGAGAGCGAGAGCGTCTCTAGTGTTCAGATAGCCTCATCGGGTATTCCTGTTGACGAATCGGTGCCATTTTATGACAGACAGCTAGTCAAGATGGGCAACCGAGATGTGACGGGCGCAGATTTCGCTTGGCTGCTCAGTAGTTTTGTCACCGACGTCCGCTACCCAGAGAACGTCGTAGCAATGGAGCGGCGAGAGTGGGGTAATTTCTACGGATTTTTAGACTCCCTGGCCGAGTCAGGCTCTCCTCTTTCGCTGTCTGGCGACGAAGCGCTATGGAGCGAGTTCGAAACGCGCTTGCAGCGAGCGAGCCGTCTGCACGAGGCAATCTACGATATAGAGAAAGGTGAGATCGGTAAGATTAATTACGCACTTGAGCGGCTTCGTCTGCGACAGCGACGCTTAGAGATCGATTCGGAGTTGACGCCGCAGCGGATTGCCGAGCTAGACAGTGAACGGGAAGAATTAGATGGGCGCTATCGTGAGCTGCAGCAAGAGCTGCTAGCGCTGAACTCCGAGATAGCTCGGGACTCGGCTAGCTTCGTAGTTGCTAATGGAGCTGAGGTCGAAGTGGAATTCGCCGACATCGTGCGCGCCTACAGGCCTAATCAGATGGGGGTGGTAGCTAAGCTAGGCACTTATTTTGCAAAGTTAGGTGAGTTCCTGACCGATGAGCCACGCGAAGCAAATACCGAGGGCGGAATTTTCCCGGCGATATTCGGCACGGTAATGATGGTGCTTTTGATGTCGGTGTTTGTCACGCCCTTCGGGGTCGTAGCTGCCGTGTATTTGCGTGAGTACGCTCGTCAGGGCCTAGTTACCCAGGCGATTCGCATCGCTGTGAATAATCTTGCGGGTGTGCCGTCGATAGTTTACGGGGTGTTTGGTCTTGGTTTCTTCATTTACATCATCGGCGCCGAGGTCGATCAGCTCTTTTACCCTGAAGCCCTGCCGGCGCCGACGCTCGGCACAGGCGGTCTGCTTTGGGCATCTTTAACGCTCGCGCTCCTCACCGTTCCCGTTGTTATTGTGGCAACCGAAGAGGGTCTTGCCCGCATTCCGCGCAGTGTTAGGGAAGGGAGCCTTGCGCTTGGAGCTACTAAGTTTGAGACGCTGTGGCGCGTGGTGCTGCCGATGGCTAGCCCTGCAATGATGACCGGGCTCATTCTCGCTGTCGCGAGAGCAGCGGGTGAAGTGGCACCGCTTATGCTGGTGGGTGTTGTGAAGCTTGCGCCATCACTTCCTGTCGATGGTAACTACCCCTATTTGCATCTCGATCAAAAGTTTATGCATTTAGGCTTTCACATTTACGATGTAGGTTTCCAAAGCCCGAATATTGAAGCGGCTCGCCCCCTAGTTTTTGCAACGGCGCTGCTGCTAGTGATGGTGATCGCCGCGCTCAATTTGAGTGCCGTAGCTCTGCGCAATCACCTGCGCGAAAAATACAAATCGCTTGAGGTTTAAGCGAACTCAACCGATTGCTCGCGAAGCCAGCTACAGAGCTGAATACGCGATAAAGACTAAAGCGAAACAAGCGATAGAAGCGAGAGAAGCTTAATGAGAAAAGTAGATGTTAGCTCAGTCCTCGGAGCGAATGCCGAGAAGCCCGAAGATCTCGATAGCTGTATCGAGGTTTCGAACCTAAATTTGTTCTACGCCAAGGACAAACAGGCGCTTATCGATATTGACCTAACTATTCCTAAACAGCGTGTAACAGCCTTCATCGGCCCTAGCGGCTGCGGCAAATCGAGCCTGCTGCGTTGCATGAATCGTATGAACGATCTCGTGGACGACTGTGTGATTAACGGACGCATAGGACTCGACGGCGAAGATATCTACTCCAAGCACGTAGATGTTGCTGATCTGCGGCGTCGCGTGGGCATGGTGTTCCAGAAACCTAACCCATTCCCCAAATCGATCTATGAGAATGTTGCTTATGGTTTGCGCATTCAGGGGATTAATTCGAAGAGAGTGCTCGACGAGGTGGTGGAAAAGTCGCTTCGCGCCGCTGCGCTCTGGGACGAGGTAAAAGATCGTCTAAACGACAGTGCCCTGGGTATGTCCGGTGGCCAGCAGCAGCGCCTCGTGATTGCCCGTACCATCGCGGTAGAGCCCGAAGTTTTGCTCTTAGACGAACCCGCATCTGCGCTTGACCCTATCTCTACTCTAAAGATTGAGGAGCTTATCAACGAGCTTAAGCGCGATTACACGATCGTAATTGTCACACACAATATGCAGCAGGCGGCGCGCGTGTCGGACTTTACGGCCTTTATGTACATGGGCAATATGGTTGAATTCGATGCTACAGACACCATATTTACCAATCCCGCTAAGAAACAGACGGAAGACTATATTACTGGCCGCTACGGCTAACCATGCTGCCTCTGCAAAGAGGTTTTAAGGACAGCGCTATGAATTCGAACATCGAAGGTCATTCACATCATATCTCTCAGCAGTTTAACGCGGAGTTGGAGGATGTGAAGAACCACATGCTTGAGATGGGCGGGGTGATTGAACGGCAGATAGCCGATGCCATGCGCTCACTGCTTGAAGGCGATAGCGGTCTCGCAGGGGAAGTGCTGTCGGCAGAAGATCAGATCGATGCCATGGAAGTCAGTATCGACGAGGAATGTAGTCTCATTCTTGCGCGTCGCCACCCCGCTGCGAGCGACCTGCGCTTGGTGCTGGCTGTTATTAAAACCATTCGTGACTTAGAACGGGTGGGTGACGAGTCTAGCAAGATCGCGCGCATGGCGATCAAGCTAAGCGAGGAGGGTGAGATTTCTCAAGGGCTGGTTGAGTTTCGCCACCTCGCTGACAGCGTGACAAAAATGGTGAACGGAGCGCTAGACGCCTTTGCCCGTTATGATGCCGACGCGGCTCTAGAAGTGGTGCGCGCCGACGTCGCTGTCGACAAAGTCTACAGCAGCGTCATGCGTTCGCTTATTACCTACATGATGGAAGATCCGCGCAGCATCAGTCGCGTGATGAATATGCTCTGGGCTCTGCGCGCCGTGGAGCGGATCGGTGATCATGCGAAGAATATTGCGGAGCACGTGATCTATCTGGTGAAGGGTATGGACGTGCGCCACGAGAAACTTGCAGATGTTGAGGAGCAACTCGACGAGCTGGGTGGTAGCTAAGCCCGCTTTATGCGCTCGGCGGGCAAGCGGGCAGTAAACTTGCTCCCGCTTCCGAGTGCACTCTCGATGAGCAATTCGCCATCGTGACGTACTAGGATGTGTTTAACGATGGCCAGTCCCAGGCCTGTCCCACCGGTTTCCGCTGAGCGCGACGCATCAACGCGATAGAATCGCTCGGTTAGGCGGGGAATATGCTGAGCATCAATGCCTATCCCGTTATCGGCTACCGAGAGTCGAAGATCCTCTCCGTCAATCTCCCCCGTAATGCTGATGCTTCCCGCTGTCGGCGTATATTTCACCGCATTGATTACCAAGTTTGATAATGCGCTATAGAGCTCTGAGCGTTGCCCGCTTATCTGTATGCCGGAGGGGCACTCTACTGTCAGGCGGTGGTTTTTCTCGCTGATTAGCGCTTGCGCATCGCTGCTTATTTCCGCAATCAGCTCCGCCACATCGACTAGGTCTTCGCGTTTGGTCATTGCTCGGGTTTCAATGGAGGTAAGAACCAACAAGTCGCGAACGATGTTCTCCATGCGCTGAGACTGCGAGCGCATTTGCTCAATTGGTCTATGCCAGCGCGCAGGCAGCTCATCGAAATGATCGATGAGCGTTTCTAAATAGCCCTTAATGACGGTAATTGGTGTTCCCAATTCATGGGACACATTGCCAACAAAGTCCCGGCGCATCGACTCTAATCGATGAAGCTGTGTCACGTCGCGCACCAGCATGAGCTTCTCGTGTTCACCGAAAAGTGCTAGCTGGAACTCCAGCGTTTTGCCGCTCACCCCGAGTGCTTCGAGTCGCAGCGTACTGCTGTAGTTTTCGCGATGGAAGTACTCGGCGAAGCGGGGGTCGCGAATCAGGTTGGTTACTGCTTGATTGCGATCATTGGGATAGCGTATGCCAAGCAGCTGCTCACTTGCGCGGTTCCACCAATCTAATGTTCCCTGTTTGTTGATCAGCACCACCGCCATTTCTAAGGCCGCGGATGACTCCTGCGCTTTATTCAGTATGTTTTTTAAATAATCGCTAGCAAGCCTTTCCTGCCTTTGAAGACGATAAAAACTATCAAATATTCCGCCCCAGATGCCGTCGCTCTCCGGTGGTGCGGCGGTTTGACGCTCTGAACTCACCCACAGCGACAGTCGCCGCAGTTGGACTAGGTTTCGACCTGTGTAGTAAAGCAATGCGATTAGCAGCGCGAGAGTGGGCCTCTGCGTGATAAGCCCCAATATAAAAGCAATAAGCAGTAGTATAAGCAGGCGGTTAAGTTCGCTGCGCCAGCTAATCATCGTGCTCTCTCCCTAATCTGTGGAGGGAAGGACTCCCTACAAACTTGACAGGAAGAGCAGGGGTGACTGACGAAGCGACGAGTGGAGTAAAGGAAATAGGGCATGGGCAGCAAGACATCGTCAGGGCATTCACTCAATGGAAACCGAACCTTGCCATAATTGAGGTGTATTGTCATGAAACTCAGAGTCCATGGATAGAAAATTCAAATATCGCATGAACTAAAACACTGAGTAACACGGTCTACACTTTTATAGCGGTCAGAGTAGATCTGTACGGCAGATTCTCCTGTCTTTAGAGTAAATCAGACCGCCCCTAACGGCAGTTATCACTAAATGAGGCAAGCAATGAACAAAACTCTGGCAGCGGTCATTTTTGCAGCAACTTCGGCACAGACGCTCTATGCGGACGAGGGGCAGTTTTATCTCGCGCCGAGCATGCAGATTATGAACTATGACAATGGCACGGGCTTCGACAACGAGCTCGGCTACGGTATCGGGCTTGGCTATGATTTTACTTCGCGTCTGAGCGGAGAATTTAGTGTGCTAGATCTCGATCCTCAGGTGCCAAATGAGCCTAGCGTCGACCAAGATCTGTGGAAAATCGATCTTCTCTACGACTTAGATCTTGATTGGGGCAAGGTCCAGCCCTTCGTTGTGAGCGGCTTGGGTAGCAGTAATATCGACGGCGACAATGACTCCATTTGGAACATCGGCGCTGGCATCAATGTGCCTCTCAGCGACCGCCTAAGCTGGCGCAATTCCCTTCGTAATTACTATTTCCTCGGGCGCGACAGTGAAGATCAGGACCTGGGGTTTGCCTCGGCGCTGGTATACCGCTTCGGCGTAAGCAAAGCAGCTTCGCGTCCCGCTTCGGTAACTGCTCCTGTGGCCGACACGACTCAAACCCGCGCTCCGGCTGACGCCGATCTTGACGGTGTGAGCGATCGTGATGACAAGTGCCCGGGGACAATGCGCAGCTATGCTGTTGATGAAGACGGCTGCCCCATTCCTATAGAAGAAGTGGCGCGTGTAGAGCTGCTTGTTAATTTCGATTTTGACAAGGCAGACGTTAAAGCGGAGTACCTGAGCGAAATTGAGGACGTTGCGCGCTTCATGGAGCAACATCCCGACGTCGTGGTAGAGCTGGAGGGGCATACAGACAGTCGGGGTACTGACGCCTACAATTTGGATCTCTCACAACGTCGCGCAGACGCAGTGAGAGCTGAGCTAATTGGGCGTTTTGAGGTTGCAGCGAGCCGTATAACCGCGCGAGGTTTCGGCGAATCGCAGCCCGTCGCTTCGAACGACAGTAACGCTGGCCGAGCGAGCAATCGGCGCGTTATCACGGTAATCATCAAGACGCTGCAGCGCTACCAGCCCCGATAGAGCTCTCTCGACTGCGTGGGAACGGAGCGTTATGATGCGCTCCGTTTTTCAATACATAGCACGGAGTGTGCGTGGGCCTGTCAGACACAACCAGCAAGCTGTCTAAAGCTGAAGCGAATGAGACTGAGCAGCCCCTTTCAGAGCAATATTCTGGACGCGTGCTGCCCACTTGGATGGCGGCAAGCACTGAGTCAGACTTAGCCTATCCCTGGTTTTCTCCCGAAGACCCTCGAGCGGAAGCGGCGCGCGCATTTCTCCCCCTACTACTCGATAGCGGCTCCCTGACAACAACGCTACGGTCTTTGAGCCATGGCAATTTTGCAGTAGAAGTCGTGGAAGAGCGCTGGATAGGGCGCCAGCAGCCAGCTTTTCAAGAACGATTTCTTGGCTCCGAATCGCAGTCGCTGTTTTGGTCTCGCAAGGTTGTGCTGCAAGGAGGCGAGCGAGATTGGGTTTTCGCCCACACTTTGATTCCTGAGACAACGCTTACGGGTGCTTTCGCTGAAGTGCTCGCCCTGGGTTCGAAACCATTAGGAGAGTGGCTTTTCTCCCAGCCTGACTTGCAGCGCTCTGCCATCGAGCTGTGTCGCATAAATGCGCAGACTTGGGGGCGCCGAAGCTGGTTTACGCTGCAGGGTCAGTCTCTTTTGGTCGTTGAATTCTTTCTGCCGGAGTTGCTTCTAAGCGCTTTGTAATTCCTCGAAAATACTCAACGTATTTTGCTTTCTCTCCTCCGTGTAAACCAAATGTCAACTTTGCCTCGGTCACACTTCTGAGCTTCTCTGCTCGCTCAGGATTATTGCTCAGAGTTAGTTTATGCCTTCACAAAGGGCTAGGACTATAGGCACAGGAGGCTGACAGTGGAGAAGGATATAGAGCAGGAAAAAGGAGAATTGCAGGAGCTGCAAGAGGAGAGACCAATCTTCGAGACGCGGGTTGAAGAGATGCAATGCGATACGAGGCGGTGGAAAAAGCCAAGGGCTTTACCGCTGGCAACAAAGCAGGCAGAAACTGACCCAGCGCCTCCTCGCCGTGGTGATGCGGTCCAGCTCTATCTGCGTCAAATACGGCGAACCCCCTTGCTTACTGCGGAGCAAGAAAAGAGCCTCGCGCAGCGGGCGATAGTCGGTGACGATACAGCTAGAGATCAATTGATCGAAGGCAACCTGAGGCTTGTAGTCACTATAGCAAGGCGTTACCTGCATCGCGGCTTGGCGTTTTCTGACCTCATCGAAGAGGGCAACTTGGGGCTTATTCACGCAGTGAGCAAATTCGATCCAGCAAGAGGTTTTCGATTCTCTACCTATGGGACTTGGTGGATCCGTCAAAATATTGAGCGCGCACTGATGAATCATTCGCGGACGGTGCGCCTGCCTGTTCATGTTGCCAAAGAGATTCGCGCTGTGCTCCGGCTAAAAAATGCTGCCCTTGCGCAAGGCCGGATCCGTCTTCAGCACCGTGAGATCGCTGCAAAGTCGAGTAAGCAAAGACAGCAGGTTGAGAAGCTTTTATTACTCAATGAGCCGGGGTTATCGAGTGATACTCCGTTGCAGGAAGGCTCGGGTTACACCTTTATGGATACCCTGAAGGCGAGCGGTAAAGATGAACCCGAGGCGTTGGTACATAGAAGCAAACTCGAAGACGCGATACGGCGTTGGCTGGTCGAGCTGGAACCGCGTGCCTTTATCATATTAAGCAGGCGTTTTGGCCTAAACGGGCACAAAGAGGAGACCTTAGACTGTATTGGCGAAGACATTGGCTTAACTCGAGAGCGCGTGCGACAGATACAGATCTCTGCTCTTTTGCAGCTGCGCAACCTTATTAGAGAAGAGGGATTGCTGATTGAGTCCTTGGTGTGACGCGGGCCTGCCTGCTTGTGAGTGTTCGGTAGCTGCTCTATCCTGTTTGCCTTTGGTAGAGGCCAGTTGGCTTCAAGGAGAAGCTCGGTGTTAGATTCAATCGCCCCTGGGGCTCTGCAGGGCAAAGTAGTGATCGATTTAACTCGCGTACTTGGCGGGCCCTACTGCACGCAAATTCTTGCTGATCACGGTGCCGAGGTGATTAAGATTGAGCCGCCTCGCGGCGATGAAACCCGCGAGTGGGGGCCTCCGTTCCACGACGGCGATGCGCCTTATTTTCTTGGCGTGAACAGAAACAAGCGCGCCATGGCCCTAGACCTGTCGAGAGAAGAGGGTCAGGCTGTACTCCTGCGTCTGTTAGAGCGCGCGGACATACTGGTCGAGAATTTTAAGCCGGGCACGATGGAAGCGTGGGGCTTGGGCTTTAAAGAGGTGTTGCAAGCGCGTTTTCCTCAGTTGATTCATTGCCGTGTCAGCGGTTTTGGCAGCGACGGCCCATGGGGCGGCTTCCCCGGTTACGATGCGATTGTTCAGGCGATGGCCGGGTGGTTCAGCGTCAATGGCGAAAAATCCGGCGAACCTGTGCGGCTCGGATTGGCGATGGTGGACATGGGTACGGGGCTTTACTGTGCGGTGGCGATCCTATTGGCTATTGCTGAGCGGGAGCGCTCCGGGCTTGGGCAGTACTTAGACATGACGCTCTATGACTGCGCCGTTGCTCTCATGCATCCACAGATTCCTAACTATCTGTACTCGGGCGATGTGCCGGGCCCTACAGGCAATGCGCATCCCAATATTAGTCCTTACGACACTTATCGTACTAAGACAGTTGATATCTTTATAGGCGCGGGGAACGACCGCGCCTTTGCGAAGCTCTGCCGCGAAATCGGCCGCGAAGAGCTGCTAGACGATGAGCGCTTTGCCAAGAATAGCGACCGGGTAACAAACCGTGATGCCTTGAAGGTCGAGATCGAAACCGCGCTCATACGCATTGAGGGTGAAGCGCTCGCTGATCGCTTGGCCCGTGCGGGATTGGCCTCGGGACCTATCCATAACACTGCGCAGGTGGTGGCGCACGCCCACACGCAGCACCGTCAAATGATTATTGAGAAAGACGGATACAAGGCTCCGGCGTCGCCGATCAAGCTGAGCCGAACGCCTGCCACACTGCGCAGCCTGCCGCCTAAATTTGGTCAGCACAGTGAGGAGCTTCTGGAGCAGTTTGGTTTTTCTCAGGTAGAAATAGCAGAACTATTCGCCAACGGCACGGTGCCGCAGGCAAGGCAGGTTTAAACTTTGGCTGACTCTTTGGCGGTCTTTGCGCGTAAACTAAAAAAAGCCTACGGTGGGTTTGAGGCGCTGAAAGGTATCGACCTTAACGTACCCGAAGGAAGTATTTGCGGGCTTGTCGGACCCAACGGGGCGGGTAAATCGACCGCCCTGAAG
Source organism: Pseudohongiellaceae bacterium (assembly GCA_965661495.1). GTDB lineage: Bacteria > Pseudomonadota > Gammaproteobacteria > Pseudomonadales > Pseudohongiellaceae > UBA9145. The sequence continues at coordinate 48,882 of CBFIDY010000001.1, forward strand.
TCGCTCGTCGGACTATGCGACGCAGAGGGTGAGCTAAGCGTTCTAGGTCAGGATCCGCGCCGCGGTAGGGCCGCTCTAATGCGCGATGTCTGCTTTGTTGCTGATGTCGGCGTGCTGCCGCGCAATCTAAAGGCGAGCGAGATTTTGAGCTATGTGGCCGATGTTCACCCTCAGTTTGATCGCGATCGTGCTTTTATCCTCTTGCAGGAGGCTGGAATCGATCCGCGCAAGCGGGTCAAAACGCTCTCCAAAGGCATGGTCACACAGCTGCACTTAGCTCTGATCATGGCAATCGATGTGAAGCTGCTCATCCTCGACGAGCCTACTCTTGGGCTTGATATCCTCAATCGCAAAGCATTTTACGATGCGCTGCTGTCTTACGCTCACGCCGGCCAGCGCACGTTAATTATCAGTACACATCAGATCGAGGAGGTTGAGTCCCTTTTGAGTCATCTCGTGTTTCTCAAGCAGGGCGAGGTCGTGCTCGAGGCTAGCCTCGTCGAGATCAACTCACGCTTTACGGAGGTAGCGGTTTCCGAGGGCAATAGAAAAGCTGCTGAAGCCCTTATGCCCATGGCGCAGTGGTATTCGCAAACGGCCGCCCACTATCTTTTCGATGCGAATAGCGAGCATCCGATTGACCAGGCGACGCTTGCAAGTCTTGGGGAGGTTTCGAGGCCCAGAGTGGCCGATCTGTTTGTTGCGCTGCTGAGTAAACAGGCGCGCGCTTCATCAAACCTGGCAACCGAGGGCATGGTATGAGTACAGTTGCTTCTAGCCGCGTCCTGTTTTGGCGCGGCCTCCTGCTACGGGAGCTGCGCGAACATCGCGCGCTTTTTCTCTATTTGCCGCTGGCCAGCTTGACGCTTTGTCTACTCCTGCTTTGGCGGCTGAGTTCCCTTGCCTTCGATGAAGGCGGGCAGCTACGAGGCGCGTTAAAAATACTCGATGGCAGTGATGTCCTAACATTCTTGCCGCTTCTCACTGCGCCTCACACTCTTTATCTGGCTCTCATGCTGCTTAGCGCCTGTTTGTATACGGCGGATTGCCTCGCGCGTGAGCGCAGGGATCAAAGCTTTTTATTCTGGCAGTCGATGCCGGTTTCCGATCTGCAAACTGTCGCGGCTAAGGCATCCGCGGCGTTGTTTCTGATGCCAGTTTGCTACTCTCTCGCGCTGCTGGGCGTGAGTCTCATTCTGGTTCTTGTGACGGTGGCTAGTATTGTATTGAGCGCGACCGAGTTTGCAGGTTTTGCTGAGCTTCTCCAAGTCGTGTTGGCAGCCAACGCGCTCGCTACCCTGTCGGCATTGATCGCTATGCTGTGGATTCTGCCTGTAATCGGTTGGCTTGCTCTCTTTTCCTCGCTCGGCACGCGGTGGCCTTTGGTTTTTGCCTTAGCTGTTTTAGTGCTGCTCGGTGGCCTCGAAACAACACTTCTACAGAGCGAGACGATTAATCTACTGGTTCGTTCGCGAGTGAATCCGTTTGAGTTTCTTGTTTTCGACTTTAGCGAGATCGGTAGTCGGCTGTTCAGCTACGAGCTTCTTGCCGGTGCGGCCCTTGGAACTGGATTGCTTGCAGGAGCGGTTGTGCTGCGCCGAGCGAATGACTCGGGCAGAGCGCAGCGCCTCATTGCCATTGTGTCAGCAGCGGTAGCGGTGGTGCTCATAGAGGGGGCGCTCAGCGGCCGTGAAACCACAGGGCTGCTGCTTAATAATCCCTTTTTTGAGCTCACTCTTCCCATTTTTTAATTGCGCTAGTTTTACTCTTTGTAGGATGCCGCGTCTGTCTTGTTCCCCTGTAGCATGTGCAGTAGACTCGAGGCTGTTTTTCGCTACTGCTCGTCCCGCCAAGAGCTGCGATTGCTGTGCGGCTAAGACCCCAAACGTCGGTTACCACGCGGCTTCTGCGTCCGTCATGCTTATCGTTATCGTGCTGTCGGCACTCTGTACTTTGCGCGTCTGCTGGGTAGTTTATTGCCGTCTGCCTCGCACTCACAGCGCGACATAGACTTTGCCTGACTGGAGGTGTGGCAGCGGAGTATGGCGTCGCACAAGCACTTATTGATCTTTGATACGAGGAATTTCTATGACTCAAAATACACAGGTTCTGCTGGCTAAACGCCCACTGGGCGAGCCAGGCGATGACTGCTTTGAATTCGTCACGAAGCCCACGCCTGAATTAGAAGAAGGCCAAATTCTGATTCAAGTTGTTTGGCTCTCCCTCGATCCCTATATGCGCGGACGCATGAACGATATGAAGTCCTATGTGGCGTCCTTGGAGATCGGCGACATTATGACCGGCGAGTCGACTGGGGTGGTGATTGAGTCTAAGTCTGAAAAATTTAAAGTGGGGGACCGAATTGCCGCCCACATGGGCTGGCAGACACATATCGTAGCCAACGCAGACGATCCGCGCCTCATGCCAGTTGACCTTAACAACGGGACCTTATCAGCCCATATTGGCGTTGTTGGCATGCCTGGTCGCACAGCCTTTTTTGGCTTAAGCGAAGTGGGTCAGCCTAAGGCCGGTGAAACGCTTGTTGTGGCCGCGGCCTCAGGAGCAGTGGGTTCTGTAGTTGGGCAGATCGCCAAGCTTAAAGGCTTGCGGGCAGTCGGTATTGCGGGTGGACCTGACAAATGCCGCTACGTGAAAGAAGAGCTTGGTTTCGATGAGTGTATAGATTACAAGGCTGGCAATCTCGCAGAAGAGCTTGCGGCGGCTTGCCCAGAGGGCATTGATATTTACTTCGAGAACGTAGGCGGCGACGTGACGCGAGCCGTAGCACCGCTACTTAACTCCGGTGCGCGCGTTCCTATTTGCGGCTATGTCTCAAATTACAATGACGAAGACATGGCGAGCGCGGTCACGCCGTTCCATATCCTGAAAGCGCTGGACGAAGTGCCGGAGCACCGGTTCTTCGTAGTGACCGAGTGGCATGAGCGCTGGGCTGAAGCAACCAAGCAACTTGGCGAGTGGGTAAAAGACGGTAAGATTAAGTATCGAGAGTCTGTGGGTGAAGGCCTGGCTAACGCGCCTGAGCTGTTCCGCGGTATGCTCAAAGGGCGAAATTTCGGCAAGCAGCTAGTACGCATCTCCGACGAGCCGAGCGTTTAGGCATGGCTGAAGATAATCAGGATTTCTCGCTTGCTACCCTGTTTGGCCTAAAGGGCAAGACCGCTCTCGTCACCGGCGGAAGTAGCGGGCTTGGTCTACACATGGCGAAAGGGCTGTTGCAAAACGGAGTGCGAGTCATGATTGCCTCGCGCAGCGAAGAGAAATGCGCTGCCGCAAAGTTAGAGCTCGATCCTTTTGGCGAGGTGTTTGCTGTTGCCGCCAACGTGACTGACGCAGAGTCGAGAGCAGCACTAGTCGCTACAGTGGAAGCCACATTCGGCACGCTGGATATCTTGGTCAATAACGCCGGCGCTAACTGGGGAGCAGCTCTCGCTGACTATCCCGATGCGGGATTTGCTAAGGTCATGGATACCAATTTGAATTCGGTATTTGCGTTGACCCGAGACCTCGTTCCGGCTCTCACTCGAGCCGCCAGTGCGCAGTCGCCGGCCCGCATAGTGAACATCGGTTCTATGGACGGCATTCATATTCCCATCGTGCAGCGCGTACCGACCTTTGCTTACTCGGCAAGCAAGGCAGCCCTACACCATCTAACTAAGGCGCTCGCGGTTGAACTGGGTTCAAGTTTCATTACGGCTAATGCGATTGCTCCTGGTTTTTTTGAATCACGAATGACTGATCACGTATTTGATCACTATTTGCAAGATATCGAAGACGACTGTCCGCTGCAGCGCGTTGGCAAGCCAGAGGAAATAGTCGGTATTTTGATTTATCTTGCTTCTCGAGCCGGGGCCTACACCAACGGTGCGGTTATCCCGGTCGACGGCGGTACCAGTGTTAGCAAAGGCAAAAGAGACTGGATGTAGCCTGATTGGCAAACAGAATAATCCTAGTCGCTCGCGAAATCGGGGCTAGGGGCATAGGTTAAGAAATTAGACAGCAGATTGGCGAAAGCGTCGCAACAGGAGCGCAAACTACATGAGTTTATTCAGTCTAGAAGGCAAGGTAGCTCTCATTACGGGTTCAACCAAGGGCATAGGTAAGGCCATCGCAGAGCGGATGGCAGAGCAGGGTGCGGCAGTCGTCATTTCTAGCCGCAATCAAGAGGCCTGTGATGAGGTCGCGGCTACGATCAATGCTAAAGGGCACAAAGCGATCGGTATCGCCTGTAATATTAATCACAAAGAGCAGCTTGAGCAGCTGGTTGAAAAAGCGCAATCGGCGCTTGGTAAAATTGACGTGCTGGTTTGTAATGCCGCGTTGAACCCCTATTTCGGTAAGTCGCAGGACATTCCCGATGAGGCCTTCGACAAAGTGATGCATGCCAATATCGGCAGCGTCCACAGGCTGTGCCAGTTGGTTATACCAGGGATAGCCGATTCAGGCGGCGGCGCCGTGGTTATTATCTCGTCAATTGGTGGCTTGAAGGGCACTGACGCCTTGGGTGCGTATGCGATATCCAAGGCTGCTGATATGCAGATTGCGCGCAATTTAGCCGTTGAATGGGGGCCGAAGAACGTGCGGGTTAACTGCATTGCGCCGGGTCTGATAAAGACTGATTTTGCGAAGGCGCTGTGGGAAAATCCGGATATCTATGCAGCCACGGTCAAGAACTATCCTCTGCGGCGCATTGGCGAGCCCGATGAGATCGCCGGCGCAGCCGTGTTCCTCGCTTCCGACGCGGGCAGCTTTACAACAGGGCAAACGCTTGTCATCGATGGTGGCGGTACCATCGCGAGTTAATTCGCGAGCGTCAGAATTATTTAATTGAAAGCAATAGTGAAATAGAAAAGGGGCATTACCATGATGGATTTAGGACTTTCAGACGAACTCGTAGTCATTCGCGAGAAGATACGTAAGTTTGTCGAAGAGAAAGTAGAGCCTGTGGAACAGGAGTACCACGATGAGGTGAGCGTAGGCGACCGCTGGTCACACACGCCGCGTCAAGATGAGATCATGGAGAGCCTCAAGAAGGAGGCCCGCAGTCTTGGTCTTTGGAATTTCTTCTTGCCGAAGAGTCAAGGAGGTGCAGGCATCTCTAATCTTGAATATGCTCACCTTGCAGAGATCATGGGTCGCAGTCGCCTCGCCTCTGAAGCAATGAATTGCAGCGCGCCAGACACAGGCAATATGGAAGTGTTGGAGCGCTACGGATCGGAAGAGCAGAAGAAACAATGGTTGGAACCTCTGCTGGAAGGCAAGATCCGCTCCGCTTTTGCAATGACCGAGCCGGGTGTTGCGTCTTCTGATGCGACCAATATCGCTACCAGCGCCGTGCTCGATGGTGATGAATGGGTTATCAACGGCGAAAAGCATTGGATCTCCGGTGCCGGCGATGCGCGCTGTAAAGTGATGATTACTATGGTGGTCACCGACCCTGATGCGCCCAAGCACAATCGTCAGTCACAAATCCTCGTGCCTACCGATGCCGAAGGTGTGGAAATCGTGCGGCCGATGCAGGTCTTTGGCAAAGATGATGCTCCCCATGGTCACATGCATATCAAGTTCCACAACGTTCGTGTCCCTCAGAGCAATATCATTCTAGGCCGCGGTCGCGGCTTCGAAATTTCACAGGGACGCCTTGGTCCAGGCCGCATTCACCACTGCATGCGCTCTATCGGTGCTGCGGAAAAAGCCTTGGAGCTTTTGTGCGAGCGCGCTGTAAGTCGCGTGGCCTTTGGCAAGCCTCTGGCTGAGCTTGGCGGTAACTACGACGTGATTGCCGATAGCCGTATCGAGATCGAGATGTGCAGACTGCTGACGTTCAAAGCCGCTTACTTGATGGATACGATTGGCAACAAAGCTGCTCGTGATGCGATATCACAAATCAAAGTTGCTGTGCCAAACATGGCGCTGCGCGTCATTGATCGCGCTATCCAGATACACGGCGCCTCGGGTATATCTCAAGATTTCCCGCTGGCTTCGCTGTGGACTAGCCAGCGCACGCTGCGCCTAGCAGACGGGCCAGATGAAGTGCACCGTCGAGTGATTGCTCGCAAGGAGTTGGCGCAGTACAGCTAAAGCGCTTCAGTGTTTAGGTAATATGAAAAATGGGAGCTGCGGCTTCCATTTTTTTTACGCCTGCGACACTATGCCGCAGGCGATTTCTAGGCGAGAAGTGCAGGCCCCTGCGATACTTAAGGTGCAGAACTAAACCCTCTTCGACACTTAAAGGATTGAGACCCATGCCTTCATTTACGCTTAATTCTCTCTACCCACTACTTCGCGTGGTCGCAGTGCTTGCTGGCCTTACCCTTAGTAGCGCAGCTAGCGCACACAACGTGTTAAAAGCTTCTACGCCTGAAAATGGCGCCACCCTCGAAGCAGTCCCTTCTGAGGTTGTGCTCGAATTCAATGGTGCTGTTCGCCTAGTAAAGCTCGACGTCGAGCAAAACGGCAAGGCAGTTGATGTTGCTTTCAAGCCTGCGATGGAAGCCGCTAAGCGTTTTGTGCTGCCAATGCAGGGGCTTTCCATGGGGGCGACCTCGGTGCGCTTCTCGTTGATCGGTGAGGACGGCCACACCGTGGCAGGACATATTGATTTTGCTGTGGGCACTGCAGCAGTGTCGAGTAGCGGACACTAGCGCGCACTCGAGATAGCTATGAGCGCGTGGGCACTGGCGAGCTTACTTGCTAAGCTGGGATTGATCCTAGGTCTTCTCGCCTCTGCTGGGGGCATCGCTGCGCTGCGGGACTACCACGACGGATCTAGGGCAGGACACCTAAGGCTATTGTCTTTCAGCCTCGCTGGCGCTGTCGCCGGTTTTCACTTTAGCTTATTGCCAGTGCTGCTGCAGGTCGGTCAGATTAACGACAGCGGTTTCATGGGCATGTTTGACCTCAATCTGCTCTGGCTACTGCGTGGCACGCCAGTGTGGGAATCGGCGGCGTTTCGTGGCACCGGATTCTTCCTTGCGATTCTCCTTACTCTGAGTCTTTTGCGCGCGCTACGTCAGCAAAAATCTGCGCCGCCACCTGCATACTACCGAATTGCCTGGCTTGGGCAGCTCCTGGCGCTAGGCTTGGTAGCTTACGGCTTTACTCTCATTGGGCATATATCTGTACTGGAGTGGCTTCCGCGGTCGGCTTTGCTGCTGCACGTCAGCGCTGTCGCTGTGTGGTTTGGCATGCTCTTGCCTCTGCGCTGGTGCTGCGATGGCCCTTCTGTATCCGGATTGCAAGCGCAGATGCAGCGTTTTAGCCGGCTTGGTATCTGTCTAGTTATCGCGCTTATTGTCAGCGGTGTAACACTACTACTGTCCCTGATCCCTCTTAGCGAACTACTCACTACGAGCTATGGTCGTATACTCACCGTGAAGTTGGGGCTGGTGGTTTTGCTTGTTGCTCTTGCGAGCCTCAATAAGTGGCGTCATACCCCGCGCTTGCAACAGGTGGGCGGGGCCCTTGCTCTGCGCAGTAGTATCGACAGAGAAATAGCCCTTGGCATGGCGCTGATAGTGGTGAGCGCGGTGGTATCCACTTTGCTTGGTCCTGCTCAGCATTCGGCTATGGCGATGTAGCGCTGAATGGGCGCTTTGAGCGTCTCAAGCTTTGGGGCAGAGAGGCCGATGAATTGATTACCATCCACTAGGTCTCATCTACCATGCCCTCACTGTAGTAGCGCCGTTCAACATGCCTGATCTTTCACTTTTCCGTTTCCGCTGCTTTAAACCCTTTGCTCTCGCTGTAGCTTCCTGCCTGTGTCTGTTTGCGGCGACTGCTCACGCTGACTATGACGCTGAACCGTTCTTAAACTGGATTGAGACAACACTGAATGAAGAGGGGATTCCAGGGTCTGCCGTAGCCATTGTCACTCCCGAGCGCGTAGTCCACCTGCAGACGTGGGGAAAGCGAAGGGCCGATGTCGGTGCATTGGTGACGTCTAACTCTCTGTTCCGCATCGCGTCTATGTCGAAAACCTTTGCTGGCGCGGCGGCGACGCTGGTTGTGGATAGTCGCAGACAGGATTGGGATACCCGGATGACGGACATCTTCCCGCAGCTGCATCTTGGCAACGGACGCTCTTACCGAGAGATAACGTTCAGGCAGGTTGCGAGTCACTCGACGGGACTCATGCCTCATTCCTATTCGAATCTTCTCGACGACGGGGTAGATTATGCCGCTATCAAGCCGCGCTTTGCTGACATACCGGCTGTATGTAAGCCCGGCACCTGCTACGGCTATCAAAACGTGGTGTTCTCTCTGATTGCCGATGTGGTAGAGGTGAGTACCGGTGATGACTATGCCGGTTTCCTGGAGCAACAACTCTTTAAGCCGCTTGGGATGACTACGGCCTCGGTCGGTCTGGAGCCTTATAGCGCGAGTCGTGACGCAACAAGTCCGCACCGCAAAGTGCGAGGTAGTTGGCGTCCTACCAGCACGAATCCGGCATACTACTCAGCTGCGCCCGCGGCAGGCATTAATGCTAGCGTATTCGACATGGCGCTATGGGTACGCGCAAATCTTGGCGGCTTCCCCGAGGTTCTTTCTTCTGATTTCCTTGCTGAACTTCACAGCCCAGTGATTGAAACCCCGAGAGGCAACTATTTCAATCGTTGGGAAGGGCTACAAAAGGCCTATTACGGCATAGGCTGGCGCGTTTTCGACATAGATGGCGTGCGTGTTGTTCATCATGGCGGTGGTGTGCGGGGATATCGCTCAGAAATGGCGTTTATTCCCGAGGCCGGCATTGGTATGGTGCTGTTGTTTAACGGCGAAACTAATGTCGCCAATGAGGCCGTGCCGCAGTTCTTAAAAGGTCTCAACTGAGGCAGCTCAGTGCGAAGCGACCTCTGTCTCTACTAAAATCTTCTATTGAGCAAGCCAATGAATTCGACTATCGAACTATTACGATCCCACCGCAGTATCCGTAAATTCACCTCCGAGCCTTTGGCTGATGGTCTCCTTGAACAGCTGTGTGAGGCCGCGCAGTGCGCAGCGACTTCAAGCTTCCTTCAGGGTGCAACAATGATTCGTGTGACTAAAGCCGAGGACAGGGCTGTACTGGCTCGCTGCGCGGGAGGCCAGGGCTATGTAGAAAGTGCCGCGGAGTTCTTGGTGCTTTGCGCCGATCTCAAACGCGCTGGAAATTACTGTGACAAATACAATAAGCCTTTCGAGGGAGACTATACAGAGCAGTTTATTATCGCCACTGTAGACGTCGCGCTGCTGGCGCAAAACCTGGTCATTGCAGCGGAGTCGGCGGGTCTCGGTATTTGTTATATTGGCGGGCTACGTAATAACCCACAAGAAGTCTCAGAACTGCTGCAGCTGCCACGCGGGGTGTATCCTGTATTCGGGCTCTGTTTGGGCTATCCCGACCAAAATCCCGAAGTAAAACCGCGCTTGCCGCTGCCAGTGATCCTTAAGCAGGATCGCTATAACGAAGAGGGCGATGCTGACTCGATTGCAAGTTACGACGAAGCTATTCGAGATTACTACGCCACTCGCACCGGCGGTGGTCATGGCATTAGCTGGACAGAACAGGTTGCCACTTTGCTGTCAGAGAAGTCTCGGCCTCACATGCGTGAATTCCTAGCTCAGCAAGGCTTTGTGTTTAAGTAGCCGCTCTCATGCCGATGAAGGCGCCTCTAGCTACTTTTCGTCAGCAGGCACTACTCGGTAGGAGCCTGTTGACGGCAGAATCTCAACGGCATCGCTTGTCTGATTGGCGATAACCTCCGAGGGCGGTATAGCCTCGTCGCCAAAGGCGAATCTAAACTCTCCGTTGAGTAATCCGCGCTCCCCGTCAGTGACAGACCACCTCGCAATGTAGTATTTAGATGCGGGAAGCTCGAAGCCAAGAGGGTAGGCGAAGCTGTCGTCCATGCGCTCGGGGTCGTAGATAAAGCCAATATTGATCCAATCGCCCTCAGCTGAGTAAAGCGCAAGCTTCAATAGTGTCACATCTACCCGAAAACTCATCATGATCATCTGTGGCGATTCCGCTAGAACGGAGTCGTCAGTAGGGAAGGTGACACCCGGCGTGAGAACGCCGTGACTATGCTGCGCAGAGGCCGTCATCGGCGTCAGTAGCAGAAGATAAAACGCAAGGGCAGCGCTGCTGATTCCTGCTGCGAATTTGTGCGCGGTGAAAGCGTTACTCACTGGTCTTATGCTCCTATGAGTTAGTTCAGTGTTTAATTGGCCTGGCGACATGGATTTCTACTGCTCAAAGTACGCCATACACTGCCGCGATAGAGCGACAAGGCGGCCAGATTCTTCGTAGATACGACCGCTTTGCTGAGTATAGCCTTCGGCGGCGGCATCCAAATCAAAATCCAAATAGAACCACTCCCCGATCACCTCACTTGGGTTAACAAGGAATTCAAGACTCCAGCTTACTGAACTAGCTGGAACAAAGGGTTTGTCGTAGTGGCTTAGTAGCACCGGCGGCGGCATATCGGCAATGGCGATTAGCTTCTCCGCAGGATAGCTGCTCATGTCACAGCGATGACGCACCCACATATTTAGGCGGCGGGCTCTAGATCCTGAGAACGGCATAGCGTCACCGACCCAAGCGCCTTCAAATTGCTGCAGAAACGTGGGCATGCGTTTAGAGTAATCGGCAAAAGCAATGCCTTCGTTACGAGGCAGTGGGTCATGGCAAGGCGCGGCGTCTACTCGAATGCCCGCGCGGGGATTGCCAAACACGGCCAGTGCCTGCAGGGCCGCGTTGCCTTCGGAGATCACGCTCGCACTGCACTGAGTCACGTTACGACCCTGGCGCTGAATGTGTGCTTCGACGTTCAGGTTTCCGGGAGGGAGTGGGGCGATGAAGGAAGCCATCAGAGAGCGCAGCGGCGGGGCGGGTTCGAGGGTTTTGCGCATGCCGAGGCTCGCGAAGGCGGCAACGAGCCCACCGAAAGCGGCGCGCCCCTGAGACCAGCCTTCATCAAAGTGAGTTTCATTAGTATCGCTCGCTGAGAGCCTGTCGAGGATGTCTTTGAAAGTATCGCTTGTCACGGCTTGCCCTTGATCTCGTAGATGATTGCCCGTGCGAGGGCGGTGTAATATTCTAACGCTTTGGGCAGTGGGTTAAAAATCCCAGCCACCGTATTGGTTCTGCCATGCTTAGGGCAGTATTTAGATTGACTATTTATGATTAATCAAAGAAGACAGTGGAGGAGGTTTAGAGCCCTCGCTTTCGGGCTGGGCGCTCTATGCTGGCTGCCTGGAATGACTGCTCAAACGCCCCCCGCGGTCGCGACCTACCCTGAATTGCCAGCGGATGCGAAATTGATAGCGAGCACCAAGACCTCTCCGCTCGATGACGCCGTCAGCGCTGCAGCGCCGGAACTCCTGGCGCTTGAATTTCCTCACGAGGTTCATCTGGTCAAACTCATTCTTCGCAACCAGTCCCACGACTGGGTAGACATCAGCTTTCGCTATAGCCCGCGCCTAGATAGCGCGTTCGAATGGAGGCTGCCGGCCCTGGTCGAGGCCGACTACTACACTGCTGAGTGGGCAATTTTGGACGAACAAGATCGGCTGATACGCGGCAATTTCAGTTTCTCCTTCGGTGCTGAAGCGAGAATACCGTCGGTGATCAAAGCTGAGGAGGAGCTAGCCCTGCGGCTACGCAACGGTGAAGATGAGGTGACGAGGTTTGTTACGCCACCGAGGACCGAGATTATTCTCGATCAAGAACCGAGAGCCTTTGATCCTCCCTTTACTCTGCGGCTGGAGGACCGCTCTTCCTGCTAGTGTAGGTAAGGCGATGCCAGCGTAGTGGGGCGACACGCCGCCTATGCGTCTTAAGTGTCTGGCGCTTTTCAAAAGCCAAAAAGTGTTCGATCAAAAAAAAGGCAGCGCCTCAAAGTCGCTGCCTTTTCGTTATGCGCTATTTATTTTTTTGCAATCACTCGCTGACTTCTACGGTGATGTAATCGTCGTTGTAAAGGCCGCCATCGTCTGCACGAGCCCAGAGTATGTAAGTGCCAGGCTCAGAGAATGTCGCCGTGGTTTCAACTACGCCGTCCTCTGGCATTTCCGGCGGAAGCCACATGGCGCCCCAGGGTGAATTCGCCGAAGTGCGTGTGTCTTCCCATGGCTTAGGAAGAGGTGGATCGAAAGTCACCTCGCCTTCGCCGCGGTAGACGTTCCATGACAGAAAAAGCCCGTTGACTTTGCCCACCGTGATACGGGTTGGCGGGCGCATCATACGGCGCATAAGTTCGCTTTCGTCGATTCTAGATTCGCGGCTTGGCTTTGGGATACCGTCATCGACAACGCGAGTTCGCAAGACGAGTGGCTCGCCGACGCGAACGGTGCGAATATCATCGCCCTGTACCTCAATGGTAGGTTTCACATTAGCTCGTGATTCAGGACTGCTCGTGCCGGCGCCTAGTGAGCCAGTCTCCGAGGCAATAACGATATTGTCGACCTGGTAGTCGGTCTTCAGAGTGGCATACGCTTTGCGTTCCACTCCGTTAACCTTGAGCGTCCAGATGAGTTCGCGATCGCCCCAGTCCGCAGGCACAACGACTTCGAAATTGAAGCGGTTGCGGCGCGGTAGGAAGTGCGTGGGCTGACCACGGTCGGCGTCGCCTGGCGAAAAAAAGTTTTCATCGCCCACCGGCACGTCAGGTTCTTCCAGCCAGTTCTCGTTCATGTAGCCAAACATAAAGCTGAACGTGCCGTCAGGATTAGGACGCCAACCTTCATAGGCCGGCTCAACATGCTGACCCGTTTGGTAGCTAGTTTGGGCGAGAAGGGTAGTCGGTGAAAGCAGAAGGGAGAGAGCAAGAACAAGCAGGGCCGAAGCCCTGCTGGTCAAGCTACTAGAGTTAACAGGCATCTTATCTTGTCTCCTCAAGTAGTGTTACGTTTTAGTTTGACGCGACGGTGTTGCCAGTGTCCTCGTCGGCTTTATCGGCAATTGGCGCGACGATCGGTGCTAGACACAGTGGGCAGCCAATGACGTGATCATTGGGGCCAAGGCTCAGAGCCTGGCGACGCTCTTCCATCGCGTCATGGAACTGATCGTCTGTTAGCGTGACGCGAATACCGAGGTCGATGAACATGTTCGTCACCGAGCGGTTGCCAGAGCCCTGCCAGTTGCGCGGATCAGGCACGTTGGGGTTGGTTTCAGTATTGTTCATGTAGCCAACAATGTGCAGGATCGTGCCTTTAGGCAGCAGAGGAGCCGCTTGGTCGGCGTAAGGGTAGCCGCGAACCCAGTTGTGGTCATAGCCCACGCAAGACAGAGTCTCGATGGTGTAGCCCCAAATGGCTTCTAGACACATGCGCTCGCCTGGTGCGTGTAGGTGCGGCTCGAAGCTAATGATCTTAGTGTGATTCTCTAGCACCGTGTAAGCATGCAGTTCCTGATCCTTGGCGTTGCCTTGGATGCTAATATCGACACCGTTGCCTAGGCCGATGAAGGCATTTTGATACTTAGGCTTGTAGTCTTTGTCGTGGAAGCGGAAACCAACTTCGAGGTGGCCCGTCGTATCGCGGCCGTTCGAATGTAGGTGAACCGAGTCTGAGACAATAGCTGAACCTGCCTTGAGTAGTCGCCCCGCATCTTCGTCGAAGATGTCAGCGTTGCGGCCCACTTCGTGTACAGGCCAAGGGATAGAAAGACCGGGAGCGCGCTCGCCGTTTTCGTCGAGCATCGCCGTGCCCCAAATCATGTGGTGGAAGATGTAGCGTCCACCTACGGTGCCTGAGTCGGCAGTATTGTCGACGTCGTTCACTTCTACCACTTCGACTGACTTAACGTAGCGGTCTTCTTCGAGGCCAGTAGGGATGTAATCAATTTCGCCCCACCAGTCCGGTGTGCCAGCGAGCTTGGTCACGTCGTTCATGACAACTACGAGGTCTGGCTTGCCTGCCTTCCACTTAGTGCTGTCATCAAACGCTAGGGGCGCAGGCGCATCGGCCTCGTCGCCCTTCGGCGTGCCGCTGCGAGCCCAGGTAGAAATAGCTGCGATCTCGGCGTCGCTCAGAGAAGGGTCATCCTTATAGTCTTGGATGCCAATATTCTTTTCCATATACCAAGGTGGCATCGCTCCGGCGCGATCGCGGAGGCCAGTTTTGTACTCGATCAAGCCGGCGAAAGGGGCGACTTCTTCGTATGTCACAAGTGGCATAGGGCCGGCACCGCCTACGCGGTGACAGTTCTGGCAGCTGCGCTGCAGAATCGGCTCAATGTCTTTGTGGAAGGTGACTTCGTCCTGTGCCAACGCAGAGCCGGCGGCAGTCAGAGAGACGGCCGCAGCTAATCCGCTGAGCGCCGTCTTCAATGCTGCCTTCGCTTTGCGAGTGGCGGTAGGTGAAAAGAGAGTGAAGTGACGCATGGTGCGACTCCTATTCTGTGGTCGATGATACGAAAATCTCAGAGAGCGGTAATGCACACTCCACCCGCCTGATCAGGTTAAACAGTCCGAAGATAGCATCACAGAGCGGCCTGTGGAAGCCCGAAGCGCGGGCTTTTGGCCCGCTTTCAACGCTTGTCCTGAGGTTGCCCGCGCGGTTTTAGCCGCCCCGTTCTGGGCCTCGCAGGAGTGCCCAGAGATTGCTGCTGGCTAGTAGGCTGGCGAAAATCACGATGAGCGCGAGGGAGAACCATTGCAAAGCATAGGACAGGTTCTGGTTTACATCAGCGCTGACCGCAGGCCAATTGCGAATCAACACACTGGGTTGGTCTGCAGTTAGGCGCAGTTCGAAGGGGAAGACCTCCTCTCCAAGCAGCTGTGAGATCACGTCAAACTCTAAGTCCCGCATGAAAATGGGCCAGGATGTGGCGTCTATGTCGCTAGCAATCACCCGCGCGTCGCTAGGTGGGACATAGATTTGGGCGTTCAGCTGCAGCGGTCCTTCTACCGGCGCTATGCGAATGCTCTCACCAGGTCGATTGACGGCGCTGGTCCAGCCGCGATTAACAAGGACAATCTGGTCGTTGGCGCTCAGTCGGAATGGAGTCACGACCCCGTAGCCAATCTGGGTCTCATGAAACTCCGCTAGCAGGAGGATGGTGCGGTCATTGAGGTATTCGCCTTCCAAGGCAACGTGTCTGTTCTGCAGATCAGGGTTTGCCCGATTAAGGTGGCCCTGAGGGATGCTTTGTACCGGCTGCGCGCTGACCTGTGATTCGGCTTCCATTAGCTGCTGGGCGGCGACTTTTTCTGCCGCCCGGTCCAGCTGCCAAAGACCGAGTCTGCCAAGACCCAGGATAGCGAAGCCCAAAAAGGCGGCGATAATCCAATTAATACGTATAACGAAGGGGCCGAGGCTGTATTCTTTAGCTGCTAGCATTATATCTCTTTAAATCAATAGTTAATGTTTTATTTATCATGTGATACTAGAGCTTTTCGAGGAGCGCTTGCGTGCTGCCCTCGATACCGGCAAGCCCTAGGATCAGCAGGAACGAAGCCTGTGGTCCAAGGTGTGATTCATTTGGAACGAACCACTCATCTGGCGAATGGGCGCCGCCTCCATCGCCACCACCGTCGATGGTGATGGCAGGGATTCCTAGTGACATGGGCACATTGGAATCCGTGCTAGAGATGCTAAGGCCGCGAAATTCAACGCCGAGCTGATCAAAAGCCAAGCGGGTGAGCTGCACTAAGGGGCTATCAGGCTCTGTCCGGCCTACGGGGCGATCCCCGATGAGCACGAAGTCGACGCTAATTTCCTCGCGACCCCAGCGAGCGTTTTCCTCGGCAACAGCCGCCAGCGCAGCGTCTTTCGCCTTTTGCTCAAGTAGCGCCAGCTGAGTTTTGTCGTTTGAGCGCATATCGATCGCAAATACGGCGTCGGCGGCGATAGAGTTCACGGAAGTTCCGCCTGCGACGGTGCCTACCGTAAAGGTGGTCTTCGGATTGCTCGGTGTCTCAAGGTCGCCAATCTTGGCGATAGCCCGTCCCATCGCATGAATGGCACTTGCCAAGCCGAAGGCACCAAAAGAATGTCCGCCCGGGCCGGAGAAGCGAAATTCGAAGCGGCGGCTGCCGGTGCCGCCGTTGGTAATGCGTCCGAGTCGTACGCCATCGATGGAAATGAAGCCGTCGATATCGGGATGGTCACGGAAGATCGCCTTGATCCCGCGCAAATCGCCTCGGCCTTCCTCGCCCACATTGCCGGCGAATAAAATGTCGGCCTCGGTTTCTATCCCGCTGGCGTTGAGGGCATCGATAACAGAGAGCATCGCGGTAAGCCCGCGGGTATCGTCACCGATGCCGGGCGCGTAGAAGCGACCATTGCGTTCACGCACTGTCGTATCAACCCCTTCAGGAAACACCGTGTCCAAGTGGGCCGCTATCAGCAGTAGAGGCCCATTGCCGCTGCCTTTACGCAGCCCAATAGCATTACCTTCCGCATCCAAATAAGCGTCGTCAAGACCGCGCGCTTTGAGTAGCTCGAGGAAGTAAGCGGCGCGTTTTTCTTCTTTGAACGGTGGGGCGGGTATCTCAGTAAGTCTGAACTGCTCCTGTATCGCCTCTGGCTCAGCGCGCTCAATAGAGGTCAGCGCTGCGGTGACGCGTGGGTCCGCCACGACTTGTTCAAAGCCTTGGCGCACAGCGCTGTCAATAGCCGGGAGCGTTTGTTGAGCCGTGGTTGCGGGAGAAACTGCAGCAAAAGCAAGTAGGCAGACGGCAAAATTCTGAGCGCGATAGCGAGCGGTGAAAGACATTTTCAAGGGCCTATGTTTGTGTTGATGCAGGTCGGGTCGGAGCAGGTAGCATAGAGGTGCTCGTAGCGAGATTTTGCCCCGCCTCGCCTGCAGATACAATCAATAGCGGCACCGGCGAGCCTCTCGCGGAGTTAAGCAGAGAGGTTAAACCTGCTCACTTAGGAAGCTAATAGACGACTAGCTCTGGCTGCTGCGCAGAGGCGCGAGCCCTCTGTCGGCTATTGAAGCTGCTGTGCTGACGCACAGCGCCCAAACGACTGCCTCGCCAGCTAGATTTAAGTAGCTCGACAGCGCGTTGGCGCTCAAGTCTGCTGAAGCAAAGAGAAGGAGCGGAGTGAAATAGAATACCCCGTTCCATCGGCCCAGTACGCTCATACGCAGGCTTTTCTGCCGGAACAGCAAGTAGGAGTCGAGCACGTACTGACTGAACGCGATCGCAATGAGCACCGGCAGCAAGAATTCTATTCTGCCGCTCCAGGCAATTCCAAGCAGCGCTGTGGTCACGAAGATAAAATCCGTCGTGTGATCAAAGAGCATTCCTGCACTGGAGGCGGTCTTGAAATGCCTCGCTGCTCGCCCATCAGCCAGATCACTCGCTATGGCAACTAGGATCAGCCCGAACAGAGTTCCCGCTGCGAGGGTGTTGGAATAGGCGAAGGCCAAGGCAACAGGCAGTGCCAAGGCCAGGCGTAGACCAGTGAGCAGATGGGCAAGCATTAGCCGAAGAGATCCTTCTGTGCGCGACGCCAAAACAGTAGCCCGATTGCCGCGTTAAACAGAATAAAGAAATTATGCTGAACAAAACCGAAGGCTGCGAGCTGGCCCTCATTTTCTGGGAATAAGAAAACCCAGAAGGTGATTGCGCCGGCGCGCATAGGAGTCGGCGCCGCGGCAGCAAAGAAGATCACCGGCAGCAGGGGCAGCAGAGTCATGATAGACACATCGACACCGAATAGGTTTAGGGCAATCGTATAAACCACGATGGCTGCTATCAATGCTGGCGAGCGTAGCAGGAAGAAGCCCAGATAGTGGCTCGGCTTTGCCGCGCGGAAAGCATGGAACAAACGGCGATCGCGGAAGCTGTTGTTGGGCAGGATTAGGCCTCGGAAGTAGGCAATCCAGAGGACAAGAAATAGCGCCGCGCCGGCAGCGATATAGGGGATCAGTGCGAATTCAGTGGGCAGTGCATCGCCTCCAAAGCCATAGCCTATCGTTGCCCAAACTAGCAGGTAGAAGACCTCGCAAAACATGATAAAGATCATCACCGAACCGACTTCCCAGCTTGGAATTTCATGGCGCTTATTTAGGTAGAACGCCATTGCTCCTTTGCCGATCTGCTCGTTAAAAATTGAGATGATGTAGGCACTGGCGCGAACCGGTGCGATGTCTTGGTACTTGATATCAGAAATAAACCAGTTGAGCGCCTTGGTCACCACGAGCGTGTCGATAGCAAAGTAAAACAGCGAATAGCACACCATAAGCCCAAGCCATGGCACCCAGTTCACTGCAGCAAAAACCTGGGTCATGTAAGCCATGAGACTCAGGTCTTCACGCGCAGCAGCGCCATTGAGACGAGTGTAAAGATAGTAAAAACACAGCGCAGTGATGAGCAGGAAGATGACTCTTCCTAACCCGCTCTTTTTCTTTTTAGGGGTTAAAGTGTCGCCAGTTTCGGGTGTGCTGGCCTGTGCTTGTGGTTCGTTCATGCGCTATGACTCCAAGATTTTACTTATTGTTGTATCGAGCGGCGTGAGCGTAACGCCCAGCTCAGCGAAGGCGTTATGATCGACAACTTCGTCCTGCGTGATGACATCGATGACCGCGGGGGTGAATCCGCCACCGCGCAGTGTGCTGGTGATTGCGGCCATCATTTTAGTGAAGCCGATGGGGATGGAGCCAACCGTCAGAGACGAAGTAGGGTCTATCCGTTTAGCTGTTTGAGTAATGAGATCGCAGTAGGCGATGGCCTCAGGTCCCACGAGGTCAAAGCTGGCGCTGCCGGGGGCCTGTCTTTCACAGGCAGTGAAGATCGCCGCGTTAAGATCATCAATGTCTAGCGGACGCATGCGATACGTGCCACCGCCTAGCGCTTTGGCTTTTGGGTTCTTGGCCGCGGCAACTAAGGCGTCAGCGCCTGCGGTGCCAGGCCCTAGGAGGATCGGCGTACGGATTACGGTGGTGCTGAGAGGAGAGGCAGTAACAAGCTCCTCAGCCTCGCCCTTGGAGCGGAAATAGGCGTTCGTAGATGAAGCGCTCGCGCCAACTACCGAGATAAAGACCAAATGCTTGGCGCCGATCTTTTCGGCAGCCGCGATCACGGCTCGAGTGGCCTCGACATTGGCAGACTGGTACTTACTGTGCTTGGATTCGATAAGAATGCCGGCGAGATGCACCACGCAGTCTGCACCCCTTAGGCTCTGTGCGAGGGCGTCGGCGTCGTCATAGCTAATGCAGCGGCCATCGATTTGATCAGATGCCGGCAGGGCGGCCAGAGCACTTGGTGATCTTACGCCAGCGATAAAGCTGAGCTCTGGGCGGGATTCGCACTGCCCTAGGAGATTCATGCCTACGCTGCTGTTTGCACCGGTGATTGCTATCTTCATGCGGATTGTCCTATGTCTTGTTGAGAGCGTTTTGCGCGCTGGGTTTTCATCGCGGGCTGCAGTTGTATGAGTTCTAGCGTGTCCGCTTGCTTTGCCTGGCTGCGGCGCTCTTCCGAGGCGTCTGCATACAAGGTCGTGCGCATGCGCGCGGTGCGCCCCATCTTGGCGAGGGTCTGCTCAATCGCCGCAGGCGCCCATTCCTGGCCGTGGGCGGCGCCAGCCGCACGGGTAATACTTTCGTTCATGAGTGAGCCGCCGACGTCGTTGGCGCCCGCGTTCAGGCAGTCAGCGACGCCGTCTATGCCCAGCTTGACCCAAGAAGCTTGGATATTATCGATCAGCCCATTGAAAACGAGACGTGGAACCGCGTGCATTAGCAGTGCTTCTCGATAGCTAGGCCCGCGCCGCGCGCGGCCTTTTTTATACAGCGGGGCTTCGTGTGCTACGAAGGGGAGCGGAACGAATTCAGTAAAGCCACCTGTTTGACGCTGCAAATCGGCAATAGCCAAGAGGTGGCTTGCGCAGTGTTCCGCCGTTTCGATATGTCCGAACATGATGGTTGCGGTGGTTTTAAAACCAACCTTGTGAGCGGCAGCCATAACCTCGAGCCACTGCTTTGCGCTTAATTTGTCTGGGCATAAAATATGTCGAACCTCATCATGCAAAATCTCTGCGGCGGTGCCGGGCAGCGTATCCAGTCCTGCGCTCTTGAGCTGCTGTAAAAAATTTTCCAGTGAGAGACCAAGAGTCTGAGCACCCTGGAAAACCTCGAGAGGAGAGAAAGCATGGATATGCATAGCGGGTGTCGCTGCGCGGACTGTCGCGAGAATATCGAGATAGGTTTGGCCAGTGTAGTCTGGGTGAATGCCACCCTGCATACAGACTTCGGTGGCACCTCGGCTCCACGCTTCAGAGCAGCGCCGAGCTATTTCTTCGGCGCTAATATCATAGGGTTTGCCGCGAAGATTTTCGCTAGCTGCGCCTTTTGAAAAGGCGCAGAACTGGCATTTGAAATAACACACATTGGTGTAATTAATGTTGCGGTTAACAACGTAGCTCACAGTGTCGCCACAGCGCTGCTTGCGCACAGAGTTTGCTGCGTCGATTACCGCTTTAAAGTCAGCTCCGCGACTAGTGAGTAGGCGCGTCACCTCGGCGTGACTTAACGCTTCCTGTGCCTCGCAGCGGCTTAGAATGTGTTTGATTTCCACACTAGCCTGAGCAGCCTTATGAAACGATTGCTTAGGCGCCTCGGAGCTAACTCCGGCTATCCAGCTGTCGCGCTTAGCAAAGCCTGCGCTGTCGCACTGCTGCAGGACTGCGGGTTTTACCGAGTCAGCCAGCCATCGCTGAGCGCTGAGAACGTAGTTCGGGTAGAGAGTGAGCCTTTGGTCGAGGAACTTGCCGGCGCTAGCGGTTTCTAGAGCTAGCTTGTCGAGATGAGGCCAAGGAGCCTCAGGGTTCACGTGATCGGGGGTAAGCGGGGAAACCCCGCCCCAGTCGTTAATGCCAGCGTTAATTAATTGCTCAAGCACACCCGGACTGAGATTGGGTGGTGCTTGTATTGCCATGTCTGGCCCGAAAATCAGGCGTGCGACCGCTAAGCTCCAAATAAGCTCTTCCAGATCGGGCTCTGGCGCTGCGGACATCTTAGTATTGGGTTTGGCGCGGAAGTTTTGCACGATCACTTCTTGTAAATGACCGTGGCGTTCGTGTACATCGCGCAGCGCAAGGAGGGACTCGATGCGTTCGGCGCGCGTTTCTCCAATGCCAATCAGAATGCCGCTTGTGAAAGGGATGGCGAGTTCGCCGGCGAGATTAAGCGTGGACAAACGAGTTGCGGGATCTTTGTCGGGAGAGCCGTAGTGAGGCATGCCTTTTTTGCACAGGCGCGAAGAAGCGGACTCTAGCATTATGCCCATCGATGCGCTGACTTCGCGCAGAGCGAGGAGTTCATCGCGAGTCAGATTGCCGGCATTGATGTGGGGCAAGAGGCCGGTTTCAGTAAGCACACGCCGGGCCACATCGACGACATAGTCTACTGTTGTGGCAAAGCCTAGCTCGGCTAAGGCCTCGCGCGCAGCGCGATAGCGTAGCTCTGGCTTTTCCCCCAAGGTAAAGAGAGCCTCTTGGCAGCCGAGGGCGGCGCCTTCGTGACAAAGAGCGAGAACGTCTTCAACGGGCATGTATGCCTGCTCGATGTGCCTAGGCGTTTGAGCGAAGGTGCAGTAATGACAGACGTCTCTGCACAGTTGGGTGAGCGGGATAAAAACTTTACGCGAGTAGGTGACGATATTGCCAAAACCGGAGTCGCGCAGTTTTGCTGCACTGTGCGCGAGTGCCGCGGTATCGGTTCTCGTAGCGAGCGCAAGCGCCTCGGCATGACTGAGGCGCACGGCTGGCTGCGACGATGTGCTCATGGGCATTATGTTTTGGCTCTTATTCTTATATAGCCTTAATCTACCTCACCTGCTGCTGCGGGTATAGGGTCTGTGGGCAGTCGCTACCGGCGTTTGATCGTTCGGTTGTTTATTCGCTTTCTACAAGGTGATAGCGAGTTTGCCGAGGCTGGATATAGCGAAAGGCCTTGCCGTCAAAAAAACCGTTCTCCTCTAACTTCATTTTCATCGGCTCCTCGCCCCATTCGGGTAGGTTAACCTCCGCGGTCAGCTCAATAGAGTAGGCCGTATTAGCGTGCATCGCATAGTCGCCGCTGCCTGGTACGCCGTTTTGCTTATCCCACATGCCGATCGTGGTGCCGGCGGCGTGGCCATGTAAACCGATCGGGTGGGTATAGATAATCGGCGACAGGCCTCGCTCTATTGCCTGGGCGCGAGTACGAGCGAGAATATCGTTGCCCGAACGGCCAACTTGGAAATTAGTGGTCAAGATGTCCTGCAGAGCATTGCCCTGCGCGAGCGCGCGCTGCAGGTAGGCGGGGGCTTCGGTTTCCCCAGGACGCAGGATGTAGGCGTTTTGCTGCGTGTCTGTTTGCAGATTGAGGTAGCTAATTCCGAAATCAATGTGAACATGGTCCCCTGGATAAATGATATCCAGTTCTTGCCCGGCGGCATTCAGTGCGTCTGCCGCGGCTGCTGGGCGCTCTATCTCGATGCTGTTGTGAAACCAGGTGCTGAGACCGAGATCGTTGACACGCTGCCGATACCACCACTCCAAATCCTCGGTAGTGGTGACGCCGGGCTCAATAGCCGTTCTTGAAAAGCCCTCTGCGATAATGCCGTGAGCGATGGCCATTACGTCGGCGTAGAGTGCCATCTCCTTCGCTGTGCGGGTTTCGAGCCAGCCTACGGCGAGGGGTTCGGCTGAAACAAGGCGCGCTCTTAGAGTCGGGGAGAGAGCGGCAGCAAAGTCACGCTGCTCCGAGTAGCTTAGCCCGTCAGCGAGCGCGTAGTCGTCGGAGATGTTGATCGCAATCTTATTGGGCATCGCCTCCTGTAATAGTTCGGCTATGCGCTGATACTGATTGGGCTGGGTTTCTGGGTCCCAAGCACCTGGGAAGAGTGAGCCGACGGCGTAGCGAGCAACGGCCAGGCGCTCCACGCCCTGTTCGCCGCGATCGAGAAAAAGCAGAACCGTGCGGCGGCGGGCGTTTAGCCAGGTCGCTGGGAGCATCGTTTTGAGCACAGGGTCTTCGTTGTATTCGCGGCCAATAATGACCCAGGCCTCAATGCCCTCGCGGCGCATCAGCTGCGGAACGAGTGTGTCGAGTCTCTCGAGCATGATTTCGTCCTGTAGGGCGGCGCGTTCGCGCAGCGGCAGTATGCGCGCCGCAAGCTCGTCCGCAAGACCCTGTGTGCTGAACACTGCGCCGAGAAGGGCTAAGCAGGCTACGCAGCTACCAAGAAGTCTTGCCAATCGCGATGGGAGAGTGGGTCTGTATTGGCTGCTCATGAGAGGCCTCCGTGATTAAATTGCCGATGGCCGTTAGCGTCCATAATTGAACGGGACGATTGTCGGGCTACGTTTTCTCTGCGATGCGGAAAATGGCGGTGTGCTCGGCTTCGAACAGAAGAGCGCTTGCAGTAGCCATAATGATCTTCAAGCGAATGAACTGATGGCCTTTGCGCTCCCATTTTGCGGTTGCGACGCAGTCGATACGTAGAGGCTCGCCCACTTGCAGTGGGCGTAGGAGTGCACATTCGCTGCCCACATGAATCCAAGCTGGCAAGAGGAACATGCGCATCAAGGCTTTGTTGCAGGTGTCGAGCAAATAGTAGGGATGAACCACTTCAGGGGTGCTGGCTGTAGAATAGCAGCTGGCGCTATCGCGCTGCGCGAGCACGTGCTTTTGGTTTTCTTCGCTGCTCGGTGTCCAATGCCAGATAGCTGCCGGCTTATTTAGCTCTATACTCTCCCAACTGATCAATGGACGATCCTTTTCGGAGTAGTTGGTCGCTGTAGAATCCGCAAGCCGTTGCAACGTCTCGGCACTCTGCCTATCGAGTTCTGCATTGTGCCAGGAGTCCAGCGTAGCAAGGCGTACTCCCTGCTGATTGACCGCTTGTGTACAGAGTGTTTTAGGCTCTTCGTCGCTAGCCTTGCTCGCTATTGAGATCTCGTCGTGCTCATAGGCTGGCAGGAGAAAGCGCACATTAAAACCGAGGTTGTTAAACCAAGCAGCACCCTGCGCCGCAACCAGTGGCTGTGTCATGTAGCCGAACACGTTGACTCCGCTCACGAGCGCGCCAGAAAAGCCGTAGCGCGCGGCAACTTCGTCGCTGTGCATTCGGTTTTCTGAGTCGCTCGCGTCATTGAGCGCGGTAATAGAAAAGTCTGAGTGCATCTGATGCCTCGCTGAACAGGCCTTGCTGGGGTGCTAGCGACCTAGCGTGTAAAACTCGGTGTTGGGCTGTATGCTAGCGACATTGGCTAGGCGGTTAGAGAGTGCAAACAGCGCTGCGATCGCGCCGATATCCCAAATCTCATCCTGATCAAAGCCAACCTCCTCGAGCGCCTCAAAATCTTCGTCGTCTATGCTGTCGGCAGCCATGCAGACTTTGCTGGCATAGTCGAGCATGACTCGCTGACGCGGCTCGAGATCAGCTTTCAGATAGTTGGTCGCGAGCTTGTCGGCGAGAAGTGAATCTTTTGCGCGGATACGCAGAATTGCACCGTGAGCAACAACACAGTACAGACACTGGTTAAGCGCGGAGGTCATGACGATAATCATTTCCCGCTCGGCTTTGCTCAGGCCTTCATCCTTGTCGACAAGAGCATCATGAAACGCAAAAAAAGCGCGAAATTCCTCGGGCCTGTGGGCGAGTGCCAGGAAGATATTCGGCACGAAGCCCGACTTGGCCTGTACCTTCTCTATGCGTTCACGAATATCAGGCTCCATCTCTTTCAATGGGGGGATTGGGAAGCGGCTAATGGGTGCGCTTTTTTCTTGATCGGCAGTATAAGCCTCGTGTTTCTTATTGTGGTTCTTAGCCATTGTGTTTGTGTCCTTGTGTCGCAGTAATTTGCTAGCGGTGCTGGTGTTTTTAAGTCGCGGTAGAGGCGGATTTGCTCATGACTCGGCGTACCATGGGTGTGAAGTCCTCTAGGGTGAGGCTGTCGTATTCGCGATCGAAGGCTGGCATGTCGTAGCGTTCTACGAATTCCCGAGTGTGTTCATAGTGGGGATGCTCAGCAAATTTGTCGCGGGCATTTTTATCGCCACCCAAATGATCAAAGTAGTAGTAGCCTTGAAAGATTGGATGATTCTGCAACATCCAGTGATTAGCCTCGCTGACGAAGGGTTTTAGAATCGCCGCGGCGAGGCCTCCGTGGTCATAGGTGCCAAGAGTGTCGCCGATATCGTGCAGTAGGGCGCAGACTACGTACTCTTCGTCGCGGCCGTCGCGCAGTGCGCGGGTTGCAGTCTGTAAGCTATGCTCTAAGCGATCCACATTAAAACCACCGAAGTCGCCATCGAGTAGTCGCAGGTGATCTAGTACGCGATCCGCCACGCCCTGAGCGAATTCAGTGTAGTGCTCGAGGATGATGCTGGCGTCCTCTTTCGAACACTCGTCGAATCGTGTGAAAGCGGCTCGGGTCTCGGTCTTCGGCGTATCCATGGTAGCTTCCTCTAATGCGTAAGGCGCAGCGCAAGGCTGTCGGTGTGGCATAGTCTCCTATGGCGTAGCAAAATAGCGGCATAGGTACTGAACATCAAGTCTGTCGAGGTCGAGAAACTGATAGGCCACGGTTAGACAAAGATGTTTTGATCATGGGCTTTTGGCAGGCCAAAGCCATGGGATTTGAGCGGGCGCTCAACCGGGCGTGGATAATTTAACGGGGAACGGAGTTCTATGATTTCAGCGAAACAGGATTTAGCAGGTAAGGTCTATGTGGTAACGGGTGGCAACAGCGGCATTGGCTTTGAGGCGGCACGGAATTTTGCAGCCCGTGGCGCACGTCTCGTCCTGCTTTGTCGCAGCGCAGATAAGGGCAGAGCCGCGCTCGCTCAAATCGAAGCGGAAACAGGCAATGATCAGAGCCAGATCTACATCGCAGATTTTAGCTCCCTTGCGAGTGTGAGTGCGGCGGCGGATCAGCTGCTCACAGATTTCCCAAAGATCGACGTGCTATGCAATAACGCCGGTGGCGCAAACGGCACTCGAACGGAAACTTCAGAGGGCTTCGAAACGACGTTCGTGACTAATCATCTCTCATCGTTTTTATTAACCAAAAAGTTGATGCCAACCCTTATCAGGGCATCCGAGAGCGGTCTGGCTAGAGTCGTATTCACAAGCTCCTACGGTCACACCAACAGCGCGTTAGACTTCGACGATCTAGGCCTACGTCAAGGTTATAAAACGCTAGTAGCCTATGGTCGCTCGAAACTGATGAACCTGCTCACCGCACGCGAGCTGCAGCGCCGCGTAGGTGAGAATAATATTGTGACGAGCTCCTTTCATCCCGGAGCGGTAAGAACGCCGATCTGGCGCAAAGGTGGGCTGCTCGCTCAATTCCTCGGACTGATACTGTACCCGTTTATGGTGAGCGTTAAACGCGGTGCTGATACGTTTATTTGGCTAGCAAGCTCAGAAGAGCCGGCGAGCATCGGTGCCAACGGCAACTACTTCTACGAGCGACGCCAGCCGCGTGTGGCTAGGCATGCTACAGATGAGGATGCCGAGCGCCTTTGGGAGGTGAGCGAAGAACTTGTTGCACCTTATCTCTAATCTGGCGGCTTAGTCTGGAAGCCCGAAGGTGAATACGACATTACCAGCGGCTATCGTAACGAACTGTTCACCGTCTACCGCATAGGTCATCGGCGCTGCGTGTACGCGGGCGCCGAGTGAGGTGTGCCAAAGCTCTTCGCCTGTTGCCGCATCTAAAGCGTAGAAGTAGCCGTCAGCACTGCCACTAAACAGCAAGCCGCCGGCGCTGGTTGAGATTCCCGCTGAGGAGCGCGGCATAATAGGAAATTCCCATACTATCTCTGCGCTGTCGGGATCAATTGCTCTGATAGCGCTGTGAAAAGCATCCATGGGCTGCACGTAGCGTCCACCCCCGCCGGTGAAGCTTTGGCCCTCTTCATAATCTTGGTCACGCTTAAAAAACTCCTGTTCACCATCGAAGGCAGTGACGTAAAAAAGGCCTGTTTGTCTAGAAAACGCAGGAGAGTACCAGTTAGTCGCACCTACGATGGGCGGCGAAACCAGTGTTCCTTCGTAGGTTGGCGCCATGCCGGGTACGCGTATAGGGCGCCCAGCGTTGTCTAGACCCTGTGCCCAGGTTTGACTTGCATAGGCTTTGCCTTTCAAAAATTCGCCGGTGCTGCGGTCGAGAGTATAGAAAAAGCCGTTCCGATTAGCCCACAGCATGGCCTTACGGGCGCGCCCATCGATGTTGATATCCGCCAGTATGGGTATCTGAATCGAGTCGTAGTCGTGAACGTCATGGGGGGTGAATTGGAAGTGCCACTCTATCGTCCCGGTGTCCCCATTTAGGGCCAGCACAGAGTCAGAGTAGAGGTTGTCGCCAAGTCGCACGTCGCCGTTCCAATCGGGCCCCGGATTACCGGTACCCCAATAAATCTGATTGAGCTCGGCGTCGTAGGAACCCGTGAGCCAGGTGGCGGCGCCACCGGTCTTCCACGAATCGTCCGCCCACGTGTCGTTTCCAGGTTCCCCTTCACCCGGGATCGCATAGGTGCGCCAAACCAGCTCGCCGCTGGCTGCATCATAGGCGTCGATAAAGCCGCGTATCCCATACTCGCCTCCGGCAATACCAGTAATAACCTTGTCCTTGACGATAAGCGGAGCAGCTGTCTTCGAATAACCAGCTTTGTAGTCGGCGACAGTGACATCCCAAAGCAAATTACCAGTGCGCGCATCAAGGGCCACGAGGTGAGCATCAAGAGTGCTCATGTACAGTGTTTCACCTAGTATTGCGACGCCACGATTATTACGACCGCAGCAAATTCTTATATCCTCAGGGATCTGATGGTCGTAGCGCCAAAACTCGCGCCCGGTGCGCGCATCGACCGCGACGACATTGCTTGGGGCTTCGGTGATAAACATGATGCCATCAACCACAAGGGGCACAGTCTCGGCTCTATCGATGACGGGTATTTGATAGGCCCATTTCATCTCTAGTTCGGCAACGTTTGCTGTGTTGACTGAATCCAGAAGACTGTATCTCTGCGAGAATTGTGTGCCAGAGTAGTTAAGCCAGTTTTGTGGTTCGGCATCGGCTGCAACTAGCCGTTGCCAAGTTACAGGCGTAAATGCAGGCGTGATTACCGTAGAGAAAGGCGTCTCCTGCGCTGTTTGTGCGCGGCTAGGTAAGCTTACTGCGCAAAATGCCAGTGCACCTACTAAAGACAAGATAAGGAAACGCGGCGTAGCTTGGGCCGACTGATTTTGTTGAATCTTAATCATGGTGTTACCTCCGCGCGGAGAGAGAATAGAAACGCGACGAGATCGTCAACTTCTGCATCGCTGAAATGATCGGCAAAGCTTGGCATGGTCGAAGTCTTGCTTCTTTCTACACGCGTGAGCTGTGAGCGAGGAAATGACCAAAGCTGAGCTTGATTGTCCATGATGCGCAGCGAGAAGCTGTCTTCGTTCATGCGTAGCCCGGAATACTGATTGCCGACCTTGTCTTCCACGGTAAGTGTCCACCAGCGCGGTGCGACGCTGCTACTCGGCTCAAGCAGCGCCAACCTCAGCTCATCAGGGGTAAGCCGTTCGCCAACTAGACTCAGGTCGGGACCTAGTCTACCGCCACTTCCATCGACCGAGTGACAGCTGAGGCAGTTACTACTGCTAAACAAAGCGGCGCCTGTGTCTGGCGAACCGCTAAGCTGGATATTGCTAGGGTCACTGCTTAGGGACTGAATATAGGCTGCCAACTGCCACAGCTGTGCGTCAGGCACTGCGGGATCCACGGCCATCATGGCGGTGCCTGGGATTCCGCTGCGTAGAATATTAAAAATACCGGCGCTGCTACTCGCGCGGCTCAAGCGTCCGGTCAGATCTGGCGCGCCAACTTCGTCATTGCCTTTGGCATCAAACCCGTGACAGCGAGAGCATTGTTTTTCGAAGTAATTGCCGCCTGCGCGCACATCGAAGGGCGTGTTGTAGAGATTGCCAGCATCTTCTGCATAGCTAGAGAGGTTAAATACCAAAGTGAGGCCTGCTGTTAAAGCCAGTGCGAAAACACGCCCAGCGAATACAGAGTAAAGACCTTCAACTCGATGTTGGAAGAGAGAGGGCATAGGCAGCGCTCCTATTTTGTTTTTCTTATTGTGTTCCTATTCTTGCTCGAGTTCGTTCTGGTGGATCGCTCGTTACAATAGTTGGACTATAACATCAGATTCGCTTTGTTCGGAATAGGGCGCCGCCGCCCAGCTAAGCTATGAGTTAGGAAGGGGCTTGAAGCTCGTTAGCGCGGCCCGCCATCATCAAGAATCCAGTGAATGCCGGTGTATTCGGCGCCAGGCTCGGGTCTACCAAATCGCGCATCAGTAAAACCTGCCGGCGAAATTCTGCATAGAATTCCCAGCTGGGCTGTGGACGATAGTGCAGTCCTTCGAGTTCGAACTGGGCGATGATGCCCTTCGCTGTAGTTGGCTTGACGAAGACTTGGTCCTGCGGTTGAGCGTAGACGGGTGCGAGGCTGATGATCGACCATTTTGCGAATTTATAGCTCAAGAGCACGGTGAGTATCTGCTCAAATCCCTTCTGCTCGTCTCCGTAAAGCTGGGCCTTGAGTCCCGCGGTGAGCCGATTCTTTTCTTTTGGTTCGAGGCTGCGAATAAGGTCTCTAAATTTGGGTTTTTCGAATACCGAGACAAGCGAGGCGCGGCTAACGAGCTTGACCCAGCTCTCTAGAATGTCGTCGGTGTCGCGGAATTTTTTCTTTGATAGATGCTCAGCAAGGAATTCCTGCATTTTGTCGAGTCGATGTTTCTTACCAATCGCAATAAGTTCCGGGTCCGCAAAGCCGCCGGGGTAGCGGCTTAAGAACCAGCGTTCTGCCTGTTGGAGTCGGGTTTTGTTCAAAGGGAATACTGCCGTTGAGATTTGCTAAGCAGCTTACCGTGCTTGCTCCTCTATCTCTAGCTGATTCCAATCGCCGTCGACACTGTCGAGCAGGGTGTTTAACGCCTGCGCACGTGCCTGATAGTCGTCAATGTTCTGCTCGTAGCGCACCATCGCGCTGCGGTGAATAGCACCGCGTACCCGTCTGCTTTGCTTAGGTCTCACCGCGAACAGGCCTCGTGCAGAGTTGAGGAGTTTGCTTGGCTGACTGTATTTGCCTTCTTTGGCGTCGCTCATCAGGTATCCAAGCGGGGTGTCTTGGGCAAGTACTAGGCCGCAGGTTTGAGCCTCTGCTGCCAGCCAGCTAAGACTAGTGTCAGCGAAGCCCGATCCGCTGCCACCGCCGACGTCGCTGTGCGTGCCTGCGAACCAAACCTGCTTTAGATCGACCTCGGAGTGCTCTCGCCAAAGACAGGGTTCGAAATCACCGCGCCGCTCGTCAAGCGCGAGCGCTTGGCGCGCATGGCTGACGTTGCTGCTTAAAGCCGTGTCGTGAAAAAGGAAATGGCGTTTGCCGAGATTACCCCAGAACGGCACGGGGATGCCTAGAGCGCCCACGGTATCCCATACACCGATAAAGTGTATCTGCGTTCTATCGGCATGGCAGTAGCCAGCTCGGAATTCCGCCGCGCGTTTAGACCAGGGTGTGCTGCCTGCGCCGCGCCGGCGATAGAGAGCATACGCTTGGGGTATACGTTTAGCATGCGCTTTGAGTAGAAGGCCGCAGTTGCGAATCAAACCGGCGAGGGAGCGTACGGTGTAGGCACCGCGGCTAAAGCCGAAGAAAAATAGTTCATCGCCTTGGGAGTAGTTGTGCACCAGGAAACGGTAGCAGTCCTGAATATTCTTATCGATCCCTTCGCCGCTCAGCGCCTCGCTGCCCAGCGTCGACTCGGTGCCGATGCCCCAGTCGTAAAAAATCACCTGCTCCACATTCCCAGCGTTGCGCTCATCATCCTGCTTAGGCTTGTCGCCGCGGGAGGCGCAGGAACGGGCCAAGCGGAGGACATTGCTCGCAATGCGACTCTTAGGTGAGCCCCAGGTGCCGTCGGCAAAAACGATGAGTCTTTTCATGCGCGGCTCCTGGTCGCAAGCAAAAAAAAGATCAAGAGTGGATAGAGCGGTTTGTCACTTCATTGCTGTTGTCTGAACCCTGAGTTTATGCTGTTGCCGTGCAGCCAGTCAGACGATATGCCCGATCCAACGACCCGCAAGCATCACTGCGCACCAAAGAAAAAGTGACGTCGCGCCCGCTATACGCAAAGGCAAGGCGGCGAAATTCTGTCCGTCTTGCGCCTCGTTAGAGGTTCTTAATGCCCGATGCAGCACCGCCATATTAAGTCCCGCGAGACACAGCAATAGCAGTTTCCACTGAAATGCCGGATTGACGACATGCGAGGCGGCGCGAGTAATGAACATGCCTAAGCCTGTCAACGAGGCGATCACAAAGGCGCCCCATACCCAAGGCAAGATCTCTCGATTTAAGGTGGCAAGGGGATAGCGCAGGGCTGCGACGCCAAGCAAGCGCAGGTCCACCGTAGCAATGGCACCCACGACCAGCGCTGCCGCGATGACATGGATCGATTCTAGGAAGGGAAACCAAGAAGTACCGCCTATCTCCCAAGAGAGCGGCCAGTTCTCAATCTCTATCCAAAAAGCTGCTGTGAGAAAAGACTCGATCATGTGATTTCCTATGAGCTGAGGCGCACTCAGATGCTAGGTCATCCGAGGGGAATGCCCAGCTTTCACTGTTATGCAGGATAGAACAAATATTCAGCGTAGGCGATCCAGCGGCCGGCCATCGCTGTCATTAGCCATAGCCCCAGGCAAAGCAAAGCCATGAGTTTGCTGTGCAGCGGCACCCGGCTCTGTGAGTAGCGCGCGCTCTGGATGCGAATCGTGCGCCACAGCATCAGACTTAGCACGATGGCAGGCAATAGAAAACCAAGTTTCCAGAGGAAAACGGGGTTGTCGAAATAGCGGTAGGGACGGGCAAATAGGAAAAATCCACCCGACACCAAATTGCTAGCCAATGCCCACCAGAGCCAAGGAGAGAGACGCTGATTCATCTCCGAGATCTCTTGACTGGGCAGAGCAAGCCCGAGGATGCGCAGATTGATCATCACAGCGCTGCCCATCACGGCGGCTATGCCGAGTATATGCACCGTTTGAATTATAGGAGGGAAGCCCGGAATCGAGCGCAGCGCCCAGAGGGCGCCGGCTTGGAGTGAGCTGCCTTCAATGGCGGCAGCCAAAGATAAGAAAAAAGCATCCACTGTGTTCTCGCTATTATTGTTATTGCGTGCTTTTCTTTACTGCAGCTCTTGAGCGCTGCAATTATTTCTCTAAGTATTTATCCGTTACTGCGCCTTCGCTAGCAGAGGCGACAGCCGCTGCGTACTTCGCCAACACCCCGCGAGTGTATCGAGGCGCAGGTTTTTGCCATTTAGCCAGTCGCGCGGCAATTTCTTCGTCACTGAGATGCAGCTCAACGGTGTTCGCATCGGCGTCGATTGAGATCTTGTCACCGGTTTCAACGATGGCTATCGGGCCGCCTTCGCTAGCTTCCGGTGTGACATGCCCCACAACAAAACCGTGGCTGCCTCCGGAGAAGCGACCGTCTGTAATGAGGGCGATTTCTTGGCCGAGGCCTTTGCCCATAATCGCTGACGTAGGGCTTAGCATTTCTCGCATGCCCGGAGCGCCGCGGGGGCCTTCGAATCGAATAACGAGTACATCGCCGGCAACCACGCTGCCATCGAGTACGCCCTTGAGACACTCTTCTTCGGAGTCATACACGCGGGCGCTACCGGTAAAGGATACGCCTTCTTTGCCGGTGATTTTTGCCACGGCGCCGCCGGGGGCGAGGTTGCCCTTGAGCACACAGAGGTGGCTGTCTTTCTTGATGGGCTTGTCGAAGGGACGAATGATGTCTTGGCCGTCGGGGTAGGGGGCGACGTTGGCGAGGTTCTCTGCGAGGGTTTTGCCCGTCACTGTCATACAGCTGCCGTCGAGCATGCCCGCATCCAGCATCGTCTTCATGAGGGGCTGAATGCCGCCGATCTTAATCAATTCGGACATAAGGTATTTGCCGCTGGGTTTAAGGTCAGCAACCATCGGTGTCACTTTGCCCAGGCGAGTAAAGTCGTCTAGCTCAAGCTCCACACCCATGGTGAAAGCCATCGCGATAAGGTGGAGTACAGCGTTGGTGGAGCCGCCAAGGGCAATGACTACTTTAATTGCGTTTTCGAACGCGGGGCGGGTCATGATATCCGAAGGCTTTATGTCATTCTCTACCAAATGCATGATGGCCTTGCCGGCGTCTAAACAGTCTTGCTCTTTTTCTTTGGATATCGCGTCTTGTGCAGACGAGTTAGGCAGGCTCATGCCCATGGCCTCGATAGCCGACGCCATCGTGTTGGCCGTGTACATGCCGCCGCAGGAGCCCGGTCCGGGTATTGCTGTGTCTTCGATGTTCTTGAGCTCAATATCAGAGACGCTGCCTGCAGCATGACCGCCCACGGCTTCGAAAACCGAGACTACGTTGGTGTGATTGGGCCCTGGCTGTATCGTGCCGCCATAGATAAAGATCGATGGACGGTTCAGGCGCGAGAGGCCCATGAGCAGTCCCGGCATGTTTTTGTCGCAGCCGCCGATGGCGACGATTCCGTCATGACCCATGCAGCCTGACACGGTTTCGACGCTGTCCGCGATAACTTCGCGGGAAACGAGCGAGTATTTCATGCCCTCTGTGCCCATTGAGATCCCGTCGGAGATTGTCGGCGCGCTATAAATAATGCCCTTGCCGCCTGCTGCGTCGGCTGCTCTATTCACATCCTCTGCCAACTTGTTGATATGCATGTTGCAGGGCGTGACCATGCTCCATGTTGAGCACACACCAATCTGCGGTTTGGTGAAGTCGTTGTCGGAAAAGCCAGCGGCGCGAAGCATCGCTCTGCTAGGGGCCTGCTCGACGCCGTCTACGACGAGCTTGGAGTGTTTACGCGGGTCGGTGTTCTTGCTGTCGGTCTTATCAGTCATAGCTGCGGATCTACTCGTGTCGGGATAGATTGAGTGCTGCTGCATTTAGGCAGGTAGCGTACTTGCTAAATATACACGAGCACTGTGAGTACTGCATTCGCTTTGCCAAGAGCTGGCTATGACCGTCCGCGCCGGCTCCGGTGCTGAATAACTAGATTTGTTGCTGATAAGCGCGCAAATGTCGGGGTTTTTTAAGCCTAGACGACCATCAGCTAGTTTGCGAGGAGCCATTAAGACCCTTGCCTGATTGGTAATCTTTTTTACTCTCATTCAAGTTGTCGTACTACCTCGCGCCTCGCAAGGGGGGAGTGTGAAGGGGGCTTTGTGGAATTTAAGCGAGTCGGGATCGGCGTATTCTACTTTTCTCGAAGACGATGTCCGATCGCGGCTAGTGCGGTCCTTTGGAATCGCCTATGCTGCCACGCTCTAATCAGGGAAGCCGATGAAACCAACAGGACTCAATGAGGGCGCGACGCTGCTCGATGCCTCAATGTATGAAGCGGCGCGGCAGGCACGTGACCCGAGGTACGATGGGCGGTTCTTCGTGGGTGTAATCACTACGGGCATCTACTGTCGACCAGTATGTCCTGTGCGCGTGCCGAAACAGGAGAACGTCCGCTTGTACCGTTCGGCAGCGTCCGCAGCTAAGGCCGGTTTCAGGCCTTGCCTGCGCTGCCGCCCAGAGTCTTCTCCCGGCACGCCGGCGTGGAGCGGCGGCGAATGGAAGGTGGCGCAGGCGCTCACATTGATCGAGGCAGGGTTTTTAGATGACAAGCCGCTTGCAGAGCTTGCGGACTCGCTAGGCGTGGGCGGGCGTCAGCTCGGTCGCCTTTTCCAACAGCATCTGGGTGCTGCGCCAAGTGACGTTGCTCAAACTCGACGCTTACATTTTGCCAAGAAGCTCATAGACGAAACGGCACTGCCGTTAACGGAGGTCTGTTTCGCTGCGGGCTTTGGGAGCGTACGACGCTTCAATTCTGTGCTTAAACAGACTTACGGCTGCAGTCCTAGCGAGCTGCGCAAGCGAGGGCGTGGCATTCGATCTCAGTCAGGGTTAAGTGCGCTTGCAGCTGCTCCCATTACCTTGCAGCTTAGCTATCGGCCACCGTATGACTGGCAGGCGCTTCTCGCGTTTCTCGCCTATCGCGCGATTCCAGGCGTGGAGAGCGTTGGCGAAAATTACTACGCACGCAGTTTTAAGCTGCTAGCTGAGCACGCTTCGGGCTGTGCCGAGGGACACTTTATTGCGTGCTTCGACAATCAGGCGCCTAGTGTTGAGCTGCGCGTATGGATCAATAACACGGCGGTCCTGCACCGAGTTGTAGAGCGGGTGAAGGCGATACTCGATTTGCGCGCCGACAGCGCCGCGATAGAAAACGCGCTGGTTCCTTCGCCGCAGCTCGCCGGGCTCTGTTCACGCTTCCCCGGAACCCGAGTGCCAGGCTGTTGGAGCGGTTTTGAAGTGACTGTTCGTGCGATACTAGGGCAGCAGGTTAGCGTCAAGGCGGCGTCTACGCTGGCTGCGCGAGTAGCCGCGCGTTTTGGCGAAAGCTATAACAGCGGTATGCCAGAGATCACTTTCCTTTTCCCTGAACCCGCTGCTCTGATTGATGAGAGTCTTGATGGTTTGGGAATCGTGCAAACGCGTATCGCTGCGATCAAGGAAGTCGCGAGTCGCTTAGCTGAGGGTCGCTTGAATTTTCATCAAACAACCCAGCTCGATGAGTTCATCGCTCAGCTCTGCGAAGTGAAAGGCATTGGGGAATGGACGGCAAATTACGTGGCGATGCGCGCTTTGGGTGACCCCGATGCCTTCCCGCATTCTGATCTTATTCTCCTGCGCGCCGCCGCCGAGCAGGGTGAGACGCTCACACCGAAGCAGCTTTTACAGCGCTCTGAAGCGTGGCGGCCGTGGCGGGCCTATGCTGTCCTTCTCCTGTGGCGCGGGTATGCGCAGGAAATCGACAGCCAGAAATCAAATTAGAACGGCATAACGTAGTGCGCCCTTTTAAACCAATGAGCAAAGGACAGGGATATGTTGCAACGCAGGCTAATCTACAGCTACCTCGAATCGCCGATTGGCACGCTGCTGCTTGCGGGTGACGGTGATGCGATCAGCCTGCTCGGTTTCGCTACGGGCAAGATGCGCAGGCGCCATGAGAGCGGCTGGCATCGCGATGACGTGTGTTACGCCGCGGCGCAGCAGCAGCTCAACGCCTATTTTGCTGGGGAGCTAGAGGAGTTTACTGTGAAGCTCGCACCGGAGGGTTCGCAGTTTCAGCGTGAGGTGTGGCAGGCGCTGCAGGAAATCCCCTATGGCGAGACTTGGAGTTATGGGCAGCTTGCGGCGCATATTGGCAACGCCAAGGCGGCGCGGGCTGTGGGTGCGGCTAACGGCTGTAATCCTATCCCCATCCTGATTCCCTGCCACCGCGTCATTGGTGCTAGCGGTAAGCTCACCGGATTCGGCGGCGGTTTGGAGACCAAGCGCCATCTACTTGATCTTGAGGCCAATACGCGCGCACCGGGGCTGTTTTAATGGGTGGAACCCGCGCGGCAGTGAGCGGTCGAAGTTAGCGGACTATTTGATGTACTGATCATGCCTCCCTCATTTGAACAGCTGAATAAACAGAAGGCCCTGCAGATTTATGACCCCGAACCGATTGCGCTTGGGGAGCTGCGGGGTCTCGCTTTCGATGAAGCAGCACAGCCTGTATTGGGTGAAGGGTGGCTTGAATCATTAGCAGAGGAGTCTCCACGTTTAGCGGGGCAGTCAGCGCCTGGCGGCTTGCAGCGAGCTTCTTGGTTCCGTGTATCCTTGCTGATTAGTCTGGTCATTCATGGTCTAGTCGCCACTGTGTTCTATGTGGGAGCTCGTGAGGTGCGCTTCGAGACTGTCTCTACCTCTCCTCTGCCACTGCAAATAGGATTACGCGCACGCAATCCGCAGCGCTCGCCCGATGCTGATTTGAGCCTTGATAAGACCCCGGCGAAGCCCCTGGATAGGACCGCGGCGATGCCTCTCAATGAGATCGCGACGCAGCCTTCTCCGAATGAGTTGGATACCCGTGTAGAACAACAGGAGGAATCAACAGCCACCAGGCGGTCTCTGTCCGATGGGGAGTTAGAATTCGAAACCACATCGCAGCCGCCACAGGATGCGCCTCTCTCATCGCAGCGCACCGTGCTTAGCGTGAGTGATTCGCCGCCGGCGAGTGCGCGCCTTGCGCCAAGCGCCGAGGCTATACGCAAAGCTTTGGGGCAATCTCAAGGCAGTGACATACGCAACTGGCGGCGGCCCTGCACCGAGAGCCAGCGTCGCGCCGAGCTGCTGGAGTGCGAGCAGGAATCAAGCAGCGACGCACGCTTTGCTGCGCTGGAAGCGAATGCTACCTACAGTGCTTTGCAGCTCGTCCGCTCGCGAAGTCGTAGCGAACGATCTCTCCCTGCCGTGGCGGCGAATGCGTCTCAGCTGCGGCAGACACTGGGTGGGCGAGGTGCTGATGGCGCTGTGGAGTCGCAGCTAGGGCTGGGTGTTTATCTCCTCGAAGAACTGGAAGCGGCAATCACTCTCGGCTCTTCTGCAGAAAACCGCAATCAACAGCATATGAGAAGAGTCACCGACACCACAGCAGTGGGAACGATGGTCGAACGCATAGTCAACGATCCGTGGATAAAGAATGCCGAGCTTGTGCGGCGCTCTCGTCGTGTAGTAGATTAATCATTCTATTTGCGCGGATCCTTCCAATGAAGTTTTTCCAGTAGTACTCGTCTAATCGCGACTCCACGCTGCGCACCTGCGCAAACCGCCGGGGGCTGTTTTCTTCCGAGCCTTGGGCTGTGGATTCGCTTGAGCAATTCGTGCCGCGAAGAGTCTTCGCGAAGGAAACTTCATGTCATCGTCTAACTTTTCAGCGTCACCGCGCGGTCTGCGCGGTGTCTATCAGCTTGTTAAACAGTCGCTAAGCGGCGACACCGATTACGATTACACTAAGGGCTCTATCTCGCGAGCGTCCTTGCTTCTTGCGATCCCTATGATTCTCGAGCTCGCACTCGAGTCTGTGTTTGCAGTAGTCGATATCTTCTTCGTGGCGCAACTGGGGACCACCGCGGTTGCGGTGGTCGGTCTCACTGAGTCCATGATTACAATTCTCTACGCGCTCGCCATTGGCGTAGGCATGGGCACTACCGCGCTAGTCGCAAGGCGTATAGGGGAAGGAGATAGGTCAGCCGCGTCTGTCGCGGGAGGACAGGCCCTATGGCTAGGTGCGTCAATGAGTTTTATCGTCGCAGTTGTCGGGCTCCTCTTCGCAGAGGATCTTTTGCGTCTGATGGGGGCAGAGGAAGCGGTTATTGTCGAGGGTTCGGGCTATACCCGGATTATGTTTGGCGGCAATTTCACTATTGTTTTTTTGTTCCTTCTCAATGCGATTTTTCGCGGCGCCGGCGATGCGATGTTGGCGCTCAAATCGCTTTGGCTGGCCAACGCGATCAACATAGTCCTCGACCCTCTTTTGATTTTTGGTATTGGCCCCTTTCCAGAGTTGGGCGTCGAAGGCGCCGCTATTGCTACCAATCTCGGTCGGGCAATAGGAGTCTTGTACGCGCTCAGTTTCTTGTTAGGGCGCGGCGGCAGACTCAAAGTGGGCTTGGACGAGCTGCGCTTGCGCTTGGGAATTATCGCCTCCCTGCTGCGTATTTCTGTCGGCGGTGTCGCCCAGTATATTCTCGCCACGGCAAGCTGGATTTTTCTTATGCAGATCGTCGCGGGCTTTGGCAGTGCGGTAATCGCCGGCTACGTGATTGCGATACGTGTGGTCATGTTCACCATTCTTCCAGCCTGGGGGCTTAGCAACGCAGCGGCAACACTAGCTGGGCAAAACCTTGGAGCAGGCAAGCCCGAGAGAGCGGAGCAGGCGGTATGGGCGATCGCACTGTATTGCGCAGCGTATATGGCTTTGGTGGGAGTTGTTTGCTGGGTATTCGCCGCTCAAATTCTAGGCCTCTTTACCGCCGATGCGGAGGCGATTAGCTTCGGTGCAACGGCGCTGAGAATCGTATGCTTGGGCTACATACCTGCGGGCTTTGGTATGGCACTGACACAAGCTTTTAACGGGACGGGGGATACCCTGACCCCGACCATTATCAATTTCTTTGCGTTTTGGATCGTGCAGGTGCCCTTGGCCTATGCGTTGGCTTTGGTATTAGGCTTTGGCGCCGAAGGCGTGTTCTGGGCTATTTTTACCTCGGACCTGCTTATCGGGCTTATTGCCTGCGGGGCATTTGCGCTTGGCAGGTGGAAGCTGCGCGAGGTCTGAGTAGGTCGCCCGCTCGAGGCAAGGCAGGCCGCTATCTACATGCACCGAGCCAAACGGGCTGAAACATCGTAAACTTGCTAAAACATTAGGAAGTAATCGATGCGCAGCAGTCAGCAACACATTATCGAGAGCGTGGCCTCATGGCTGAATAAGCCCGAGCCCGTTTGGCTTTGTACTATTCTCAAAACCTGGGGTTCTTCACCGCGCCCGGTGGGCGCCATGCTTGCCTGCAGTGTCGGCGGTGAGCTGGTTGGCTCCCTCTCCGGAGGTTGTATCGAAGAGGACTTTCTTGGGCAGCTGCGAGACGGCAGCCTAAAAGCACGCTACGACAGTGAGGGCGGGCCTTTCGTAATTGAATACGGAGCTACCGAAGCCGAGCAGGCGCGCCTCAAGCTACCCTGCGGCGGGCAGCTACACGTGCTGCTCGAGTATCTCGAGCCAACAGAAAGCAACAAGGCGCTTTTTCAAAGCCTCGTCAGCTCTCTACAGCAACACAGCCCAGTCAGCCGCTGTGTCAATTTAGAAAATGGTGCCGTTACTCGCGCTCAGGACTCCAACGGTACGAGTGAAGGTGATGACGCTAAGGCTGCGGTCATGCTCACTCAGACTGAGATGGTGCACCGCCTAAATCCAGTCTACCGACTGCTTCTGCTTGGGGCTGGGGATGTCGCGCGCTATGTGTCTGAAATGGCGCTGGCGCTGGAATACGACGTGACGCTATGCGATCCGCGCCCAAACTATTTGGACCACTGGCAGGTGGCCGGCGTCGAGCTTTCCGACCGCCTTCCCGATGACCTCGTGCGTGAGCGATTCTCT
This sequence comes from Pseudohongiellaceae bacterium, assembly GCA_965661495.1. Lineage (GTDB taxonomy): Bacteria > Pseudomonadota > Gammaproteobacteria > Pseudomonadales > Pseudohongiellaceae > UBA9145. The sequence continues at coordinate 88,936 of CBFIDY010000001.1, forward strand.
AATCCTTACAGCGGTATTGTTGCGCTCGCACATGATCCACGAGTGGATGATATGGCGCTAATGGAAGCGCTAAAGACAGACGCGTTTTACGTTGGCGCGATGGGCTCTGAGCGCACCTCGGCTGCGCGGCGAGAGCGCTTGCCCGAGCTAGGGCTCAGCGCGGAGGAGATAGGTGCTTTGTATGCACCTATCGGCTATGGGATCGGTAGTAAAACCCCCGCTGAAATAGCCATTGCCGTCATGGCTGAAATCACCGCGGTGCGCTACGGGCGCAGGAATTCCTAGGCTATTGCTCGATTTCGAGTTCTACGCCCGCGGCTTCGAGTGACTCGAGTCGCCTGGCGCCCGCAAGGATGCCAATGATGCCGTAGTTGCCTTCATGGCAGGCGTACTCGTAAATAGGTTCTTCGAAGCGTGAAAGAGGGTACTCGCCCGACCACTGCGCTGTGTAAACACTCGGGTCATTGACGGTAAAGCCATAAATGAGCTTGTTATTGCCGTCGCGGCGGAACGTTTCAATGACAGTTAAATTCTCTGTTGTAGCACCCAAATAGCGATGCCAAGGATTGTAGTTCTTGGTTTCGACTATCAGTGTGTCTCCCTCCCAACGCCCTATGGAATCCCCCATCCACTTCTGCAGAACTTCGGAGCTATTGGCGCGCTCGTCAGTGATCTTGATAATGCGCGCGTCGTGCACCATTTCCACGATGAGTGTGACGTAGCCGGGCGACTGCACTATTTGTAGGTGGCTGTTATACATCACCGGGCTCATCACCGGACCTGAGCTGTTGCCAAAAGCCACGAGGCAGCGCTCTCCAAGAGAGCGGCCTTCAGGGCCGTCGTTACGGTCGCGGGCAGTCGCGCGCAGTGCCTGCATGCGCGCGTCGAAGCCCGCTACTCGCTCTGGGATGCGGCCGTTGCTTGGCGAAGTGATCGCTGAGGTGCGAAACTCGCCATCGATAGTTGGCAAAAACATGCCGCGGTCGGTCCAAAACAGGTCGTAGTTGCCGACTGGCGGCAAGGCTTCTGCCGCCGGGGCCGGTCGGTTAGGGTCCAACGGCACGTTGTCTTCCTCCACTGCCTGCTGCGCCTGGCGCTCGAGTGCTAAAGCCTCTTCTTCGGTATAGGCCTGCTTATTACCGAGCTCCGCTGGCCGCTGAAATGGCATGACGGTGGCGTTTTTCCAGTTGCCCTGAAGGTTTGGCACGCCCCATTCGGTCAACTCGGTCTGCCCGAAAGCCTGTGAGCATGCCAAGAGTCCTGCGGTGCCAAGGATTGAACTGAGATAAATACGGCTTGCTATTATTATTTTGCGAGACATTTTTATTCGACCTTGCGCGTATGCGCGTTTAAAAATCATGAACACTTAGGAGTTGAAACTAATCGAGCTAACCTTTTGGCGCAAGAGCGGGTAGTCAAAAGTCTGGATCGCGTAGCGCGCTAAAAATACTCAACCATCTCCGCCTGTATTGGGGCTTTACCACGCCGGCGCTGACTTAAATCGGCGCCCTGCGCTGCCACGGTGCTGCCTGCTCCAGTTGCTGTGCAAGCTGCAGTAGCAGTGCATCCTGTCCCCAGTCTGCGCTGAACATTACGCCTATAGGGAGGCCTTCGCTGCTGCGGTGCAGTGGTACCGACATGCTCGGTGCACCCGTGCCGTTGTATAGAGCGGTAAAGCCGCTGTACTCGCGGAATTTACGGGCATAGTCCTGCATGTCTTCGGCGTTCATATCGAGCCAGCCGAGCGGAGCGGGGGGGAGGCTGAGTACGGGCGAAACGATCACGTCGTACGTGGCATGAAACTCGCTCATTCTGTTTTGTATGGCGCAGAGAGAATCGCGCGCGGCAACATAGTCCGCTGCGCTGACCTTGGCGCCGCCTTTAGCCATAACTTTAGTCGATAGCTCCACCGGGGCCTCGTCGAGGCTGAGCCCTAAGGCATCGAGTCGCGGTTTAATGCTTTGCAGTACATGGGTGCCAATAATCTTCGACATCGCAGCGCCAGCTTCTGCGTGGTCGGCGGGGTGCGTGAGTACCTCGATGCTGTGTCCCAATGACTCGAGCAATTGCCCAGCGCTCGTTAAGGCGTTTTGAACCTCATCAGCTATGACTTCTCCGCTTGGATGAGAGTTCACCAGCGCGACCCGCAAGGGCTTAAGAGGCGCAGTAGTTAAGGCTTGAGTGAAATGATCGCGGGGACAATTTAGCAGGGGATTGGCAAACAAGCCGTGCTCACTCAGTGTGACTAGGTCGAGAAAGGCAGCGCTGTCGCGCACGGTTTGCGAGACAACGTGCCCCACGCTAAATCCGCTCCAGCATTCCGCGAGAGTGCCTTCGATGACGGTGAGTCCTCTGCTCGGCTTGAGGCCGAACAAGCCGCAATTGGCTGCAGGAATGCGGATTGAGCCGCCGCCGTCGCTGGCATGTGCGGCGGGAACAATGCCGGCCGCGACTGCTGCTGCTGCGCCACCTGAGGAGCCGCCGGTGGAATGAGATAGGCTCCAAGGATTGAGGCAGGGGCCGCTTAAAACCGGTTCCGTAGTTAGCGTTAAGCCCCATTCCGGGGTATTCGTTTTGCCGAGAAAGTTGAGGCCGGCATCAGCATAGCGCTGAACAATCTTGGCGTTCTGTGCGGCGACGGTGTCTTTGAACAGGGCACTGCCAAAATTTACTGGCAGTCCAGCGGCGGGGCTGAGGTCTTTGATCAAGAATGGGACGCCGGCCAGAGGTGACTGGGCGGCGCTAAGCGTGTGTGCGCGCTCCTGAGCGGCGTCATAGTCGCTGTGAATAATCGCATTCAGCGCAGGGTTAATCTGCTGTGCGCGCTCAATAGCGCAGCTTGTGACTTCGGCGCTACTGAAATCGCCGGCGGCAATGCCTGCTCCAAGTGCGGTTGCATCGAGGGCGAGATAGTCGTCTAGGCCTAGCATAGTGAGTCCCTTTTTGTTGTTGTAATTTTCTGGTCAAAAATTAGGTGTTTCGAGCTTGGCATGACTCTGACCCCTAGTTATCGAATCGACCCGCGGTGTTCCACGGCACGGAGGTGGCACGTGCTTCGACTAGATCGACTACGTCAAGGATGAGCGCAAACAAAGCCATGCGTACGACCACGCCGTTATCCGTTTGTCGGAAGATGGCGAGGTTGGGATGAGCGTTTAGGTCGTTGTCCAATTCGTTAGCCTCTGCGCGAGAGTCCCTAGGAAGAGGGTGCATGATCACTGTGTTAGGGGCGCAGTTGCGAGTATAAATCTCTTGATTCAGCTTGAAGCGTCCGCGGTACATATCGGCCTCTAAGCGATCGCTAAAGCGTTCCTCTTGAATTCGCGTAAGGTAAACGGTGTCGTTGTCGGCGAGTCCTTTCTCCATGTCCTCAGTCTCCACAACGCTGTGTCCAGCGCCTCGCAGCTGGTCGACTATGGTGCTAGGCATTTTGAGTTCAGCCGGTGAGATCAACGTGACGCTGATGTTTTTGTAAAGAAGCAGGAGCTGAGAAAGGGAGTGGACGGTGCGTCCGTGTTTTAGGTCGCCGACCATCGCAATGCGCATGCCATCAATGCTGCGCTGATTAGCGTTCAGCTCTTTCTTGATCGTGTAGAGGTCGAGCAGTGCCTGTGACGGATGCTCGTTCGGCCCGTCGCCGCCATTGATGACAGGCACTCGGCTCGCTTTGGCAAATTCGTCCACCGAGCCCGCCTGCGGATGACGCATGACGATAATGTCGCTGTAGCCGCTTACGACCCGCGCGGTGTCGTAAAGCGATTCGCCCTTGGAAATCGAGGAGGTCTTTATGTCGGAAGTCTCGCGTACATAGCCGCCGAGGAGATTGAAGGCGCAGCCAAAGCTGAAGCGCGTTCTCGTGCTGGGCTCGAAAAACATATTACCTAAAATGGCACCCTCTAAAGCCGTCGTTCTGCGCTCGCGCCGCGCATAGGGCTGCATGCAGTCAGCTACCTCAAAGACCCTCTCGACGGCCTCTCTGTCGAACTGGTTGACACTGCTTATATGGCTGCCGCGGAAATCCATGGTTAAATTCTCTGGTCTGAAGGTCGTCAAGTTTGGCGTCACTAAAGCGCGCGTTAGGCGTAGCTGAGGTTAGGTAGCGCAATGCCGACAAGTCTACTACAGTTCAGTCGCGCCCTGTAACGAAGGCGCTCAGCAGCAGCCGCGGCTCAGCGTGGAAATAGGAGGAGAAATGGCTTCTAAGAGCCTGTATTGGTACGACTTTGAGACTTTTGGCAAAAATCCCAAGCGGGATCGAGCCTCGCAGTTCGCCGGCATTCGCACGGATGAGGAACTGAATATCATCGGCGAGCCACTGCTGATCTACTGCAAGCCGAGCGCTGATTTTCTGCCAGAGCCAATGGCCTGCTATATCACAGGTATCACGCCGCAAAAGGCGCTCGCAGAGGGGGTTAGCGAAGAGGAGTTTACTCGTCGCATTCTCGCTGAGCTCTCGGAGCCCGGTACCTGTGGAGTTGGCTACAACAGCGTGCGCTTTGACGATGAAATGATGCGTCAGCTGCTGTATCGAAATTTCCACGATCCCTATGAGCGCGAGTACAAAAACGGCAACTCGCGCTGGGATCTTATCGATGTGGTGAGACTCTGTGCGGCGGTAAGGCCCGAGGGAATTAATTGGCCGCGGCGAGATGACGGTCAGCGTAGCTTCAAACTTGATCAGCTTACCGTTGCGAATGGTATTGAGCACGGCGCTGCACACGATGCGCTAGCCGATGTTATTGCGACTATTGAAGTCGCCAAGCTGCTACGTAAAGCACAGCCGCGGCTCTACGATTTTGCCTACAAGCAGCGTGGAAAAGCGGCGGTGAGAGCGCAGTTCGATCTGGTGAGCAAGCAGCCTGTCTTGCACGTTTCCATGGCCTACCCTGCATCGCAGGGCTGCCTGAGTGTTGTGATGCCGCTGTGCGTACACCCAACGAACAATAATTCCTTGATAGTTTGCGATCTGCGCAGCGATCCCTCGGAGTGGCTTGGTTTGACGGCGCAGGAGATTGCCGCCCGGCTGTATAAGAAGCGAGCCGATAGAGCGGAAGGAGAGGAATCTATTCCACTGCAGGCTATTGCGACCAATAAATGTCCCGTCATAGCCCCGCTTAGCGTGCTTAGCGAATCCCTTGCGACTGAGTATGGCCTGCAGGCTGAAAGATGGCAGCGACACTTCGAGCTCATTAGCAGCAGCCCGCAAGCGAGCGCCTTGGCTAGCGAAGCGTTTGCAGGGGATAACGACTCGAGCGAAGAGGATCCAGACTATATGATCTACAGCGGCTTTTTCGGCGACGCAGATAAGAAATTAATGTCTACCATTAGGCGCACATCGGCGACGGATCTTGGTCGACTAGATATGCCGTTTCGGGATGCGCGATTACAGGAAATGCTGTTTCGCTATCGTGCACGAAATTGGCCAGAGACACTTAGCGGTGAAGAGCTTCAGCGGTGGCAGGAATTCTGCCGCGATCGTACACAGGCAAGCGAAGCGATCGCTAATTTTGAGGCAGGCCTTACCGAAGTCGAAGAGATTGGCGGGGTTGAGGGGCAAACGCTGGTCGCTGAGCTGCGTGACTATCAGCGTTCCCTCTCGTAAGAGTTCAGCTATGATGCGCTACCTGTCGAGTGCAGAAGGAAGTAAAATACGGAATTCAGCGTCTTCTCTTATTTGCCAGCCATACGCTTTGATGGTCTGAATTTGGTACCCGATGGATAGCATAGATAAGTTTCAAGAAATTAGACCGTATCAGGATCAAGAGGTTCGTTCGGTACTAGATAAATTGCTTAATGATCGAGAAATGCTTGATAGCATTGCCCGATTCTACGCGCCTAATTTTTCCCGTTTCCTCCCCTTTGCTGCGCGCTTGTTAGCTAAGCGAAAACTCTCTGCTCAGTTACTTGGCGTTGAGTCGATTAAGTCTATGCAACACGTCATTGCGGCGTACATGGACAAAATGATCGAAGAGACTACGACGTCGCTGAGTCATTCGGGCTTGGAGAAGCTGTCCTCCGAGCGCAGCTACGTTTTTATCAGTAATCATCGCGATATCGCCATGGACCCAGCGTTTGTGAATTACATGCTGTATCACGCAGGGTTCGAGACGCTGCAGATTGCAATAGGAGACAATCTGCTGAAGAAGCCGTTTGTGTCGGACTTAATGCGTCTGAACAAAAGCTTTATTGTACGCCGCTCGGTGAAAGGCCGGGAGCTTCTAGCAGCGCTCAAGACGCTGTCAGAATATATTCATCACTGCATTGAAAGCGACAGTAATGTGTGGATAGCGCAGCGTGAGGGGCGAGCAAAAGACGGGATCGATCGGACTGATCCTGCGCTGCTCAAGATGCTTGCGATGGCTCACCGCAAATTGCCTTTTGGTGAGAGCCTGAGTCGTCTGCACATTGTCCCTGTTACCCTGTCCTATGAGTATGACGCCTGCGACGAGCTTAAGGCGGCAGAGCTTTTTGCGCGTGACAGTGACGCGGGCTATTCGAAAGACGACGAGACTGACATTCGCTCGATCGCGACAGGCATGATGGGCGAGAAAGGTAGAGTGCATGTGGCCTTTGGTACCGAGCTTGAACTGAGTGACGAGGGGCCTGAAGAAGTGGCGGCGATGATCGATGCACAGATACTCGACAACACGCAGCTGCACGATATTAATTACTTCGCCTTAGAGCAGTTGCTTGGGCGCAGGGGGCTAACCCCCGAGGAAGAACCGATTGCAGCCTCTGCGCTCGCCACTTGGCAACCACAGGAGCGAGATCGTGAAGTTTTCACCGAACGCGTGGCGCGAGTCGACGAGAAAATACTAGGCTACTGGCTGCGCAGCTATGCTAACGCAGTGCTTCAAAAGACTGCCGCGCTTGGTAAGTCAAACGCGGCTGCTAAGTAAGCGACTGAGCAGCCGCTAGTGGCGATTGAGTTTCGCGGCAGCAGTGGTGAAGCGTTGAATTAAGCTGTCGCGCAGCTCGGCAGGCAGCGGTCCAAGACACTGCAAACGCAGTTCCTCTTCACGGGCATGCTTAACTACTTCGGCAGCAGATTTTTTTGCCTGGCCGAAAGCGGCCTTGAGCTGCTCTAACTGCAGCTGCATGCGCAGCCCCTGATCCTCACTCGGCGTCTCGGTATTAGCACTGATCTCTATTTCTGTGCACAGCCGCCGCGCTGCTTGCTCGGCCTCTTTGCCTAGTTGCGCAAGCGCATTGGTATCGCTGGCGTTTTTGAGCGCCGCAAGGCGCGCCTTGAGCAAAGCGTCTAGCTGTTCGTTGTCTGGTCGCTCCAAGCTCAGCCAGGTATGCTCGTCGAATTCAGCCTGTGCTTGTTTGAATGCGGCTGCATCGCTCGCGGCTTGTAGGCTTGCCTCGAAACCATTGAGCGCCTCGCAGAGCGTTGCTACCGCAGCCATGCGCTGCTGTTGACGTTTATCTGGCAGCGCCTTGTGACGAGTGTCGAGACGCCGTTTGAGCGTATTGAAACGATCGCTAAGCGGCTTGCGGCGGTTGCCTAAACGAGGGTCGAGAGCCGCCGCAAATGCCTGAGCAAGGTCCTGCACCTTGCCGCGAGCTTGTCTGAACTCTTCATCTGTCAGTTCAAGCAGTGACTCCAAAGAATCGAGCAGGGCATTGATCTCTGCGTTGGCCTTTTTAGTATCTAGTGGCGCTTTACCGGATATGCTCTGCGGTTCGGTGTCGCGTGCAAAGATAGCATCGCAGGCGGCTCGGAATTCCCTCCAATAGCCCTGGTCTTCTTTGTGCGTGCTTGGTCCCACTTCTTTCCATTGGCGTTGTAATTCTTTGGCAGCCTTCATCGCTTCGCCGCGATTCTCGTTTGAGACTAAGGCTTTGGCTAGTTCAACGAGCTGCTTCTTGCGTTCAGCGTTTTGCTGGCTAACGCCGCGGCGCAGTTTGCGCAAGGCGTTTAAGGCTTCGTAGAAGCGTTTTTGCAGTGCTTTAATTTTCGACTGCTCAACCGGCGCAGTGGCTTTCCAACGTTCCTGTGCGTCGTTAATTAGCTTAGAGATATGGCTTGCGCGTTTCTGCTCTGCGTTTCGGGCCTGCTCTGCATCGTCGCCTGCGCTTAGTTCGTCTGCGCCGGGTGCGTTGAGCCTTGAGAGCTCGGCTTCTAACTCGTCACACAGCAGCACCCGCTTATCATAATTCTCTCTCAACGCACCTTGGCGCTGCTTGAAGTGCTCTTTACAGGGGGCATATGCCTCGTCAGAGAGCTTCTTGAATTTTTTCCATAGCGATTCGTTTTGCTGCGAGCGTCCAAGTGACTTCCACTCCTTGTGCGCTGCGCTAATAGTTTTAGCTCGCTCAGAGGGAGGTGTGTCCGAGGCGGCGAGCTGCTCCATAGAAGCAATTAGCTCTTTCTTTTTCTCGGCGGAAGCAAAGAGCTTCCAGTCTTTTAATTCTTGATAGCGTGTCCGATGCTCATTGAGCTGCTTCTGCACGGCAGCGCGCAGCTTGCCGCTTAGCGGTGTCATTGCGTTCTGTGTTTTATCCCATGCAGCGAGGCTAGCCTCAGAATTGCCGGCGTCGAGGGCGGCTTTTAATTCATCGATGCTAAGCTGCGCTGCCGCGCTCTGTGCCTCTTGGTATTGTTTGTTCTCAGCGAGCAGCTCTACCATGCGAGTATGCAGTTCTAAGCCGCGGGCTTTCGCGGCTTCTGCATCCGCCGGCAGCTGCTTGCGTATCTCGCCGAGGCGGTTGCCGAGGGCGTTAATGTCGCTCGTACGTTTGGCGCTAAGCGCAGTCAGCAGCGGATCAATGACCGCAAGTTCGGCTACAGGGTCGGCGTAGACTGGCTGTGTCTTTTCACCACTTGCTGTCTTGTTTGGGGTGTTCGCTGCTGAGGTCTCGTCAAGATCGCTTGCGGGATTGTCACTGCTGCCACTTTCGTCTTGTGTCTTTGCTGATTCCGGCGTTGAGCCTACGATTTTGGCGCCGGCTCCAGATTCAGCACCCTGTGTGGCGCTCTCCTGCGTAGAAGAGTTTTCGGCCATTGGCTCCGGCAATCCGGCGTCGGCTTCTGCGTCCTCTTTTGGCTCAGCAGCTTTTGGCTCAACAGCTTTCGGACTAGCGTCTTCCTTGACTGCGCTTTCCTCTACAGCGCTCTCTTTCACAGCGCCTTCCGGAGTGACGTTTTCCTCAATAGGGCTCTGTTGAGCTGTCTCTTTCTGGGCGGAGTCGTTTGGGGAGCTGTCCTGCTGAACGGTGTCCGGCTGGATGAGTTCTGCCTTAGGCGCTGTGCGTGAGCCGGTTTGATCTTGTGTGGTCATGATTGTCCATCGTGTTCGATTTAGGTCTTACAGCAGTTTAGCAGATTATGCGCGCTCACAAACTGTTTGCTTCAAGCGCTTAGCCGCCATGGAAGAATCACTGTGATTGCCCAGGAGCGTGTCTGAGGGATTCCCGCTACACGACAGCTGTGCAGCTGCTACCAATGATTTTCGCGCTGAGCGCTAATTATTTGTTGCTTGCTGCTATACTGAAGTTCTCCATCCTAGCTATATCCGCAGTGCATGCTAAACGACGTCACCAAGCAGTCCATTCAGGAAGCCTATCGCCAATTGCTATCTGCGCGCAGTCTCACGCCGCGCTATGGTCAGCGCCTCATGATTGCCGAGATAGCCAAGGCTCTGGGTGCCGCGGGTCCAGAGCAGACTAAACCTCCTGTTATCGTAGTAGAGGCAGGAACCGGCACAGGTAAAACCATGGCATACACGTTGTCGGTGTTGCCTATCGCCCGAGAACTGGGCTTGAAAGTCGTTATTGCCACGGCCACCGTAGCGCTGCAGGAGCAGGTTACGCAAAAAGACCTGCCGGAAATATTGGATGCCAGCGACTTGGATTTCTCGGTGGCGCTCGCGAAGGGACGTGGGCGCTATCTCTGCCTAAGTAAATTAGACATGCTTCTCAGCGGTGGGGACTCACTGCAGGCCATGATGGATTTGTACGGCGACGATGTCAGTACAAGCGCCGACGGCGACAAAGCGCTGTATGAGAAGATGCTAAACGCGGTAAGCGCCGGCACATGGGACGGCGATCGAGACTCTTGGCCTAGTCTTGTGAGCGATGATAACTGGCGTCCGCTTACAGTAGATAATGCTCAGTGTATGGGTCCTAAATGCAGTCAATTCCGCCACTGCTGTTTTTATAAGGCCAGAGATTCCCTCGCGTCGGCTGACTGTATTGTTAGCAATCACGATTTGGTCCTTGCGGATCTAGCTCTGGGCGGCGGGGTGATCTTGCCTGAGCCGGAGGACTGTTTATACGTCTTCGATGAAGCCCATCACTTGCCACTTAAAAGCAATAATCATTTTTCATCGATGACGCGGGTTCGCTCGTCTATCGCGTGGCTTGAGAAAACAGAGAAGCTGGGTAAAGGACTTAACAAAGACGGCTTTCTTGAGACTAAGGCGCAGTCGCAGCTGTCTAAACAGTGTGCCACGCTCAAAGAGGAACTAGAGTTTGTCTGGGTGGTGCTCGAACAAATTGCCGAGCAAACCGAGTCGTCTGATAACTACGAAGAACGTATTCAGCATGCTTTTGAGCTGGGCGTCGTGCCTGCGTCGGTGCGTGATGCGGCGCAAAATCTCGCAGCCCATTTTTCTCGATTGACCGTCAGCCTGCAGGGAGTGGTGGATGATCTGAAAGAGGCGCTAGAGGAGGGGGCGGAGCCAGAGCGCAAGGGGCTGGCCGAGCAGTGGTTCGGGGTAACCGGAAGCGCGTTGCAGCGGGCTGAAGCAAGCCAAAGTTTGTGGGCCAATTTTGCGCTCGAAGATTCTCCTGACCGAGCGCCGAATGCTCGCTGGCTTAGCTATAACCCGGGCGATGCCTTTCCGGACATCACCCTCTCAACGAGCCCGGTGCTCGCGGCCGATGCGCTCACCGAGCGGCTGTGGGAACGCTGCGCAGGCGCGGTGTTAACTTCAGCTACGCTGTCGGCGCTGGGTGAATTCAGCATGCTCAAGATGCGTGCGGGTCTTCCTGAACATGCGCAGTATTTGCGCATACTCAGTCCTTTTAAGTTTGCAGAGGTCGCTACATTAACGGTCCCCAAAATGGGCTGCCTGCCGTCTAATGTGCAGGCTCATACTGAATTCATTGCTCGCAGTATTCCTGAAATCGTCGATCCGCTTGCGGGCTCTCTCATGCTGTTCAGTAGCCGGCGACAAATGCTCGATGTAATGGATCAACTTCCTAGGGAGTGGCTAGAGCGTATTCTGTGCCAAGATGACTACCAGAAGTCTCAGCTCATAGCCTATCACCGGCAGCGCATCGATGCCGGGGACGGGAGTTTAATCTTTGGGCTCGCCAGCTTTGCCGAGGGGGTGGATTTACCCGGTGAGTATTGCACGCATGTGATGATAGCTAAGATACCGTTCGCTGTGCCGAACGAGCCGATCGAAATGACGCTGGCGAAGTGGGTAGAGCAGCAGGGCATGAATCCATTTATGACTCTCGCCGTTCCTGATGCCGCATTCAAACTTGTACAGGCCACCGGCCGTCTGCTGCGTAATGAGAGCGACAGCGGCAAGATCACTATCTTTGATGAGCGACTGTCGACTCAGCGTTACGGGCGAACGATCATCGACTCTCTGCCGCCGTATTCACTCGAGCTTCTAAAAGCCTGAAGTCCAAATAGCCTAGGCTCTCGGAGCCGAGAGGCGCTAGGGCAGAGGCAGAATGCGGCAGGCACGAAGAATCTCCGGCAAAAGCATGGACTACCAATAGCAAGAAGCCAGTACCTAGCTAGGGAGGTGGACGTGCGTGGGTGTCGCTTTATGGTCCAATTGTTGCCTAGGGAGCCGGCGCGAGCACTCGCATAGAATAGATCTTATCGGGTTCAGCCCCTGTTGCCGGTGCAGCAAGCTGCTCCGCGTTTTCAATGCCTTCGACGATGTGTCCGATAGGGGTAACACGGCCGTCTAGCCAGGGGCTGTCGCGCAGAGCTATCAGCATGATCGGACTTGCGGTGCCGGCGGGGTGTGACAGAAGCACCAATGTGCCTGCGGTGATCGTCTGTGTGCCTAAACCCGCAGTGAAGCGGTGGCCTTGCCTGCGCAGGGCATCTGCTACGCTCTGCTGTTTGAGCTGAGCCCAAAGACTGGCAGCGCGTGCGGCGACCTCATCAGCCTCTGCTATTCCCAGACTCCGATACAGCGGCGCCAAAATTTGTTCGTCAAACTGCGCGCGATTTTTGATTCCGAGACGGGGCGCGAGTCGCGAGTCAGCTCCAAACAGGGGCTGCTCAGCTAAACCCAAAGCGGCGGCATCGATCTCTTCCTGCAGTGGCGTCGGTCGCAGGCCATAGCGGGCCAGCTCAGCCTGACCAAAAAGCACATGGTAGTCAGTCGTGCTCGAGCGAATCGGGGTCTGATCGTAGTAGCGGGGCTGGAGGACGGACCCTTCGAAGGCATAGTTCCCCTCTATCAAAGCCAGTGTCCGTTCAACATTACGCGGGGCTCTAGCGCGATAGAGTTCGAAGTAGACGGCTCCCTGTGTTGTAAACAGCGCCACAAGGGGATTTGCCGGATTGCTCATGCTGGCTCGTGCTGATCTCTCGTCAGCGCTCGCGAGCGTAGGAAAAAGGAGTAACAGTGCTGTGGCAATAGCAAAAAAGGCGTTTTTTGTTAGACCGCCGGAGTCGAGACTCCTGTCGACATTCGCCAATCCGAAGTGTGTGCGCGCGCGGCTCATGGCTCGAGATCCAGATCCTGAGGGGTGTCTATGTCGAGGAGTATACCTCTGTCCGTTAGATCGAGCGCAATAACGCAGTCCGCATGCGTTGTTAACAGAGCTCTTGCGCCCCTATCTCCCGTACTCGCTGCGAGCTGAGTGAAAAAATCACTACCGAAACCCGTGGGATGGCCGCGCTGGCCGTCGTATTGAGGGATCACAATGTTGTCGCTGCTTAATTCATCGGCTATGGCTTCAATGCTTGAGCAAGAGAGATGGGGCATGTCAGCAAGACAGACAAGGCATGCTCGCCAGTGGCCGATATGCTGTGCAGCGAACGCAAGACTCGCGCCCATACCTTGCTCTGCGCCGTCAAAGCTTAGCAATGAAAGGCTTAAGTTAGCGTGTTCGTTGCGCACCTTGTCGCACAGGATTGTGAGAGCATCGAAAAGCTCTGGCCGTGTCACGACGACTATATGCTCTAGCGTGTCAGCGAGCCGCCGTAGCGACTGCTCAAACACGGTAACCGAAGCGCCAGGCAAAGGAGCAAGTAGTTTGCTGCCTCCAAAGCGTCGGGAAAAGCCGGCAGCCAAAACAAGTGCACCAACGGGAAGGGGTTTGATGCCGCTCGTAGGCTCGTCAGGGTGAGGAGTAGGTGCAGTAGATGTCGTGTCGGCGAGGGACAATTAGGGCGCGCCTCAGTGAATAGTCTGGGCGCAATCAAGAGTATCGAAGGAAGAGGGGGGCTCGCTGCTGATTTCAACGATTAGGCTAGGTTTTTGGACGCCAGTTTGCGTGTCTAGCTTTTCGCCCTTGCTTGAGCTCGAAGCGGTGTGGGCAGTGCTTTCAGATAGCGAATTTTGTGCCGAGGTGAGTTGCTCGTTCAAATGGGCCCTTAGGCGATCGACTACGCTAGACATGACATCGATCGTCTGACTGAGCTGGTCTAGTGTTAGTAGAGTGCGCTCTGGGTCGGTGTTCTCGACCGCGGCCTCTTTGCTGCTCTCGCGAGCGGAATTCGCTGTTAATTTCTTATCGCTCACGCGATCTCCCTATAGGCTTGCTTTGCTTATACGGCCTGCTTTAACGCTGCCCTTTAAAGAGGCAGCGTTTTGGTTTTATTTTGCAGGCTCTATTCGTCAATGATGCAGCCCTGCGCGTAGGCAGGGCGTTATCAGCTTTGCATCTCTGTCAGCCGAGGAGCTGACAGGGTGCTGCGGCTAGCCTAATCCCAGGTTAGAGCGCCACCAGTTTGATACTCGATTACGCGAGTTTCAAAGAAGTTCTTTTCTTTGCGCAAGTCCATAATTTCAGACATCCAAGGGAAAGGATTCTCGACCCCAGCAAACTGCTCTGGCAGGCCGATCTGAACCAGTCTTCTGTTGGCGATGAACTGGAGATACTCTTCCATCATTGACGCATTCATGCCGAGTACTCCGCGTGGCATCGTGTCGCGCGCATATTCGATTTCGAGCTGAGTTGCCTCGAGAATCATTTGCGTTGCAGTCTGCTTGAGTTCGTCTGTCCATAGTTTGGGATTTTCGAACTTGATCTGATTGATCATGTCGATACCAAAGTTAAGGTGCATAGACTCATCGCGCAGAATGTATTGGAACTGCTCGGAGGTGCCGGTCATCTTGTTGCGACGGCCCATAGACAGGATTTGGGTAAATCCGCAGTAAAAGAAAATGCCCTCGAGACAGCAGTAGAACGCAATGAGGTTCTTCAGAAGCGCCTGATCGTTCTCTAGCGTGCCTGTGTTGAACTGAGGATCGCTCAATTCGCGCGTGTACTTCAGTCCCCAAGAAGCCTTCTTCGCAACCGAAGGTACCTCATGATACATGTTGAAAATCTCGCCCTCGTCCATAGACAAAGACTCGATGCAGTACTGATAGGCGTGAGTATGAATCGCTTCTTCGAAGGCCTGGCGCAGGATGTACTGACGGCATTCAGGGTTGGTGATGAGTCGGTAAATAGCGAGTACCAAGTTGTTAGCGACGAGTGAGTCTGCCGTCGAGAAGAAACCGAGATTACGCTTAACAATGAGGCGTTCATCCGCTGTGAGACCCTCAGGGTTCTTCCACAGCGAGATGTCGGCATTCATGTTTACTTCCTGCGGCATCCAGTGGTTTGCGCAGCCGTCTAAGTATTTCTGCCATGCCCAGTCGTACTTAAAAGGAACCAGCTGGTTGAGGTCGGCGCGACAATTAATCATTGCTTTGTCGTCGACGGTCACGCGGGTCGCTGTGCCTTCTAGCTCTTCAATGCCTTCTGCGGTATCAAGCGCAGCTACAGCTTCTTGAGCGCGCAAAATGGCTTCGCTTTCGCTCTCAGCGGCTGTCTGCGTTGGCTCCTGCTTTGGCGCGGGCGCCGCGTCAGCCTGCTTAATGGCTTCGATGTTAGCTTCTACCACCGGTGCAGCGGGTGTTGGCTTTGCTTCGGTTTCGAATTCGTCCCATGACAACATAGTCTTCTTTCCTCTATCAGCAGCAGCGTCCCTGCTACTTAATTTACGGTTCTTCAATTTGTGTCTTTCTACTGTGATCCCTAACGGGAGCCACTGCTACTGACAAGCTTCGCAGTCTGGATCGTCCAGAGAGCAGGCCTGTGGCACTGGAGCTGCAGTGGGTTCGGCGGAAACCTTGTTAAGGCTCATGTCCGACACCGTAGACTTCTCAGTAGTTGTTGCTGCCAATGCGCGCAGGTAGTAAGTCGTTTTCAAGCCGCGTAGCCAAGCCATCTTGTAGGTGATGTCTAGCTTTTTACCGCTAGCGCCAGCTACGTATAGATTGAGTGACTGGGCCTGATCGATCCACTTTTGTCTGCGGCTAGCCGCGTCCACTAACCAACGCGGTTCAATCTCGAAAGCGGTCGCGTAAATGCGCTTGATGTCATCAGGAATGCGATCAATTTTCTGCACGCTGCCTTCGTAGTATTTAAGGTCATTAACCATGACGCTATCCCATAAACCCAGGCGCTTTAGATCACGCACTAGGAATGGATTCACTACGGTGAACTCACCTGAAAGGTTCGATTTAACATACAGGTTTTGATACGTCGGTTCGATCGACTGCGACACACCGCTGATGTTTGCGATGGTGGCAGTCGGTGCGATAGCGAGCACGTTTGAGTTGCGCATGCCATCTTTGCTGATCTTCGCGCGCAGACTATCCCAGTCCAAGCGCTGATCCATGTTCACATCTAGGAAGTCGACTCCGCGTGCTTCGTAGAGCAGCTTAAGCGAGTCGATTGGCAATATACCCTGATCCCACAGTGACCCTTCGTAAGACTCGTAGCGGCCGCGCTCTGCAGCTAAGTCGCTTGAGGCGGTGAGTGCATAATAGCTGATCACTTCCATAGAAACGTCGGCGAATTCAACTGCTTGATCCGACGAGTAGGCTATACGCTGGGCGTACAGCGCATCCTGGAAGCCCATGATGCCCATGCCGACAGGGCGGTGCTTAAGATTGGAGTTCTCCGCCTGCGGCACTGAGTAGTAGTTAATGTCGATTACGTTATCGAGCATGCGTACCGCGGTCGTGATTGTCTTTTTGAGCTTGTCGCGGTTTAGACCGTTCTCGTCAACGTGGTTGACCAGATTGATTGAGCCTAGGTTGCACACGGCTACTTCGTCTTTGTTTGTATTCAGCGTGATTTCTGTACACAAGTTAGAAGAGTGAATAGAGCCAATGTGCTGTTGCGGCGAGCGCACATTGCACGCGTCTTTAAACGTTATCCACGGATGACCGGTTTCGAATAGCATCGAAATCATCTTGCGCCACAGGTCGCTGGCTTTCACGGTCTTGTAGACTTCCACTTCGCCTGCTGCTGCTTTGCGCTCATATTCCTCGTACTTCGCTTCGAACGCCAAGCCGTGCAGGTCGTGAAGCTCGGGCACGTTGTTCGGTGAGAACAGTGTCCAGTTCTGATCATTGAACACGCGCTTCATAAAGAGATCGGGGATCCAGTTTGCCGTGTTCATATCGTGCGCGCGGCGTCGCTCGTCACCGGTGTTTTTGCGTAGCTCTAAGAACTCCTCGATGTCGAGGTGCCATGTTTCCAAGTAAGAGCAGACAGCCCCTTTGCGCTTGCCGCCTTGGTTCACGGCAACTGCGGTATCGTTCACCACTTTGAGGAATGGCACGATGCCCTGCGACTTGCCGTTAGTCCCCTTAATGCTTGCGCCCAGAGCGCGCACTGGCGTCCAGTCGTTGCCCAGGCCGCCAGCCCATTTCGAGAGCATGGCATTGTCACGGATCGCAGAGTAGATGCCGTAAAGATCGTCGGGCACTGTAGTCAAGAAGCACGAAGAAAGCTGAGGGCGCAGTGTGCCGGAGTTAAACAGCTGCGGCGTCGATACCATGTAATCGAAGCTGGAGAGCAGGTTGTAGAACTCGATTGCGCGGTCTTCGCGGTTCTCTTCATTGCTTGCTAGGCCCATGGCGACGCGCATGTAAAACACCTGCGGTAATTCGAAACGCGTGCCATTGCTGTGAATAAAGTAGCGGTCGTAGAGCGTTTGCAGGCCGAGATAGGTAAACTGCATGTCTCTGTCGGCCTGAAGTGCGGCACCCAATTTGCCCAGGTCATATTCGAGCAGGTGTGGCGAGAGCAGTTCCAACTCTACGCCTTTTTCTATGTACGGCTTCAGTGTCGCAGCGTAGCGATAATGCATTTCCGACTGCGTGGCTGCGTCAGCTATGCCGAGGAAGCCCAGCGCTTCTGAGCGCACGGTATCCATGAGAAGGCGGGCGGTCACGTAGGAATAGTTCGGGTCTTTTTCGACCATCGTTCTGGCGCACATGACGAGCGAGGTACGCACGTCGCTCATCTTCACACCGGGGTAGAGGTTCTTCAGCGTCTCTTTATAAATGTCGTCGGCTGATACTCCCTCTAATCCTTCGCAAGCCTCATCAATGACCACTCGCAGACGCTGCGCATCGAGTGGAGCTTGCTCGCCGCTGTCGAGAGTAATGTTGATTTGCGCTTCTTTGTCGACCACCACTTCGGCCTTCTGGCGACGCAGGCGCTCGTGTTCAGCACGGTAGATAACGTAGCTGCGCGCAACTTTGTGTTCACCACTGCGCATGAGGGCTAGCTCAACTTGGTCTTGAATGTCTTCGATGTGGATCGTGCCTCCGGAGGGCATGCGGCGACCGAAGATTTCTGTGATTTGAACAGCGAGCTGCGCTACCGACTCATGGATTCGAGTGGAGTCCGCGGCGTTACCGCCCTCTACTTCTAAGTAGGCCTTAGTGATCGCTACGCTAATTTTGGACTCGTCGTAGCCCACCACCGCGCCGTTGCGTTTGATGACACGAAGCTGCCCAGGTGCTGTCGCGGCGGGGGAGGAAGGCTCTGCTGCGGGCGCTGGGGCCGGTTGAGGATTGCTGCTGAGTTGTGCATCGGTCTGCATTGTTGTGCTCCGGGTACTTTTCTATGCCTGAGGGCTGCGTTTGTATGCTGCTTTATTATTTTTGAACTAAATCGTTCTGCTTTTTGGTCTTGTTATTAGAATTTGGGCTGTTGAGGCTTTTGTCCTCTATTTCTGTCTTGCAATCGATCTTTGGTTGGTCTTCTTGTCGCTGATTCTGGCTTGCGCTTTCTCTTTCCTTCCTTTCTTTCCTTTCTTTCTTTCTTTCCTTCTGGTCTTTCTCGCTGCTCTGACGTTTCTCGCTCTTCTTAGCGCTATCTAGAGCTATCTAGAGCTTCCCCGAGCGTTCTTGCCCAGGAAAAGGGCTCGATTCCTTGGTGCTAAATTTATGTCACCTACTATATATAGTGTTTTACCCAAAAGACTTTAGCTAAATCACAAAAAAAAATGGTTTGTCTATTCTGACCTCTGATTCCTCGCACTATTTGGTGCTGTTTTTCTCACTCTCTGACGGCGTATGGAGACTTCGGTTCTGCTAGCGACCCGCGCTCCTCGGCTCTGCCGCCGCGGATAAGGCTCCTCACCCGCTGAGTGTGCTGCTTGGGCTCCAACTGGGGGGTTGCTGTGTTGCTGTTGTCCTTTGATATCGCCGCTGTTACTGCTGCACGTGTTTTTTTCGCCTAGTTCGCTTGGCTCGCTTGGTTCGCTCCCAAGCCTTGATCTCGTTCCTAAGCATTCGGTTGAGATCTTGCGTGAAGCAAGTTTGCAGCCGTAAGTCCTTATCCCTTCGAACACATCTAGTGATAATCAGAGTCTGAGGTCACCTTACGCTCGAAGACTGAGTTTTAAAATTCCAAGAACCTCCGCTAATTGCGCGCAAAAGCAACGTTTTACCTGCCTGATTTGAGGGCTTGCTATCTCGATAAACACCCAGATATAGCGTTTTAGTCTTGGGACAGCACAAGATAATGAGTTATAGAGACTAATGCAAGTGTAATTACTGTTGGTGTGTTGTGTGCAGGCTGTGGATAAGTCACTTAAGGTGATCGAGGAGGGCCACAGCAGATGAAGCCTTGCTCGAAACAGAGGGGTAGCTCATTGGCTCTGTGGATAACCCTGTTAGGTGACACCAAGCTAACTCGTTTTTGGGTGTGCTCTTCGACGCGGAAATGGCGAAACAGAGGGGGGGCGTAAAGGCTGATACGCCGGATTACTTCATCAGCGTATGAGTAAAGCTAAGAGTTTTGCCATAGCCTACAGAGGGGCTCGAGAGCGCTCGTACTGAATCTCGTGATTAGGGTTTAACGCAAGTAACAACGATGCGAACTAGGGACAGAGGATACCGATAGTGGCTTGAGGGCGCTGCCAAAACGGGCGGTTCGTAGATTTTTGTCGCTAACTGAAAACAGTCACGGGATTGGGATGGTCGAAAAGGAGAGCAGCGATTGGCTGTGGCAAACAGTTGCCTGCACGCCTGCTCGCTGGCTTGGTCTCTGCATCAGGCTAAATAATAATAACCATAAAAATCAATAATTTAAAAATATACTGTTAGAGGCTCCGGTGAGCCCCGAGGACTACTAGATATAGTGGTGCCGGAAATATCGCGCCAGCGCTAAATTTAGCGCCTTTTTTGAGACGACGTTGGGTGCGCATGTTAAGAATTAATGGTTTAACAGCAGTTCCAAGAGCGCCTTTTGTGAGTGCATGCGATTCTCTGCTTCTTGCCAGACCACAGATTCCGGGCCATCGAGTAGCTCGGCGCTCACTTCCTCGCCCCTATGCGCTGGGAGGCAGTGCATAAACAAGGCATCGCTTTGAGCATGGGAAAGCAGTTCGGCGTTAACCTGGAATCCAGCAAAGCGTTGAAGACGCTCAGACTGCTCCTCTTCCTGACCCATGGAGGCCCAGACATCGGTGACTACTAAACTCGCGCCGCTCACGGCTTCTTGGGGGGTGGCGCAAAGCTTCACCTGCTTGCTGTGAGCCTTGATTAGAGCTGAGCTGGGTTCGAAACCCTGCGGGCTGGCGACAGTAAGTTCGAATCCGAGCAGTGCCGCCGCATTCATATAGGAGTGGCACATATTATTACCGTCACCAATCCAGGCGACACGCTTACCCTCAATGGAGCCCCTATGCTCAACATAGGTTTGCATATCCGCTAGTAGCTGACACGGGTGATAGTCATCGGTAAGCGCATTAATGACCGGCACACGTGAATGCGCGGCAAAAGCCTCGAGTTGAGCGTGATCAAAGGTTCGTATCGCGACGCAGTCAACCATGCGTGACAGGACGCGCGCGGTATCCTCTATTGGCTCTCCGCGTCCTAGTTGGGAGTCGTTGCTAGATAAAAACAGCGCGCTACCCCCAAGTTGGTTCATAGCCACTTCGAAGGCCACTCGTGTGCGCGTAGAGGATTTCTCGAAAATAAGCGCGAGGGTTTTGTGCTCAGCACGTTTAGCAAGCTGTGGCGACGCTTTGAGTTCGATGGCGCGTGCAATAAGAGATCTAAACTCATCAGCGCTTAAATCATTCAGGGTAAGAAAGTGTCTACAGCTCATGGTATGGCCCTTGCAGCATCGGTGGAGAGCTACTCGAGCAAAAGGTCGGCTCGAATGGGCTCTTTTGTACTGGGTTCCGAATGATTAAATTCAGATGACGGTGGTTGTGCAAGCTAGTTCGCTGAGCTTATTAGCAGTGGCAGGGTGAATTCGTAATCCTGTTTTGGCAAGGCTCATTACGGATGCGGTGAATAAGGCGCGATGCTTGCTGATCCCGTATGTTTTTGTATTCTAGCTAGTCACCTTAGAGGTGGCAATCCGCCTGTCTTAAAACTACTATGTTTACAAAGTTGTCCCCTAGGCGAGCAGTCAGTGAACCCCATCGAATTGAAACTTTTTTCTAGTCGCCTGCAGGCGATTTGCGATGAAATGGGAGGGGTGCTTAGGCGCTCTGCCTTCTCGCCAAATATCAAAGATCGCCTCGACTTTTCTTGCGCGCTGTTTGCCGCAGATGGCTCTCTTGCGGCGCAGGCCGCCCACATACCTGTGCATCTCGGCAGCATGGCTTATACGATGACAGCGCTGGTCGCCTCTCGCGAATGGCAGGAAGGCGAGGTGCTGGTCATTAATGACCCTTATTTGGGCGGCACCCATCTTCCCGATGTGACCTTGCTCGCTCCTGTATTCGATACAGGCAGGTCAGCTGCTGAAAAGCGTCTGCTCGGCTTCGTCGCCAACCGAGCTCACCACGCCAACATTGGATGTGAAACCCCGGGCTCCATGCCGCTCTCGCAAACGATTGCAGAAGAGGGAGTGTTGATTCCACCTACCTTGCTACGCAGAGGCGTTGACGAGGGTGGCGGGTTTGCCCCGTGTGGCGATGTTATTGATGCGCTGCTCTACGCTAAGCCGGGGGTCCTGAGCGGTGATTTTGCGGCGCAGCTGGGTGCCAACGAGCTTGCGGTTGCGCGCCTTCGAGAACTGGCCCAAGGCTACGGTTACTTTCCCTTCAGGCGAGCGCTTGAAGAGCTTAACCGCTACGCCGCCTCTCTTGCGCAAACAGCGTTCGCAGGTATCGAGGCTGGCACCTACACAGCGATCGATTATTTGGATGATGACGGATTTGGTTCTGAGCAAGTACAGCTTGCCGTGACACTAGACTGCAGCGCCGAGGGTCTGTCCTTTGACTTCACAGCTTCAAGCGATCAGGTGCGAGGCAATTTGAACTGCCCCGAGGCTGTGGCGGCTGCGGCGGCCTACTACTGCCATTGCTGCTTACTGGCCGAAGGGGCGCCTCTATGTGCGGGGCTGTTCGAAGGCGTGCGAGTTAAAACGCGCCGGGGATCTATCGTTAACCCTCAGTTTCCCGCAGCGGTGGCCGCAGGCAACGTCGAAACTGCGATGCGACTGGTTGATCTAATCTTCCGGGCGCTTGCTACAGCATTACCGGATCGTATTCCTGCGGCTTCCCAAGGCTCGATGAATAATGTTGCCATGGGTGTCGCTCACCCCACTGAAGGTTGGGATTATTATGAAACCTTGGCCGGCGGTGAAGGAGCCGGGGCGAGTGCTCAAGGTCGAGACGCCGTTCATACCCATATGACCAATACCTTAAACACCCCGATCGAGAGTCTTGAGTATCACTATCCGCTTCGCTTAACGCGGTATGCTATTCGACGAGACAGCGGCGGAGCCGGCAAATACCGTGGAGGCCAAGGTCTGCAGCGAGAGTATGAGTTTTTGGTGCCAGCGGCGCTCAGTTTGCTCACTGAGCGGCGTCGCTTCTCTCCCTGGGGACTCAATGGCGGTGAGGACGGAGCTGTTGGTCGTAATTGGCTTAATGGGCATAAGCTTCCAGGTAAAGGGACATTCTCGGTTAAGGCAGGCGACAGACTGCTGCTTGAGACTCCCGGCGGGGGAGGTTGGGGCGCGCCGCTGTAGCATTGATCTCGGGCTGATCGTGCTGTGGTTCTGCGTGATTGGCTAAAGAGTAGGCGATCGCGCTAAACTGCGCGCCAATTTCAGGCGTTTCCAACGACAGCAGAAAGTAGAATCCACGTGCTACGCCCGCTGCTCGGCTTCCGCGCCAGATTTAATCGACTGGTGACTATCGACTGGGTCACCCAATACTCTACGAGAGGTTCACTATGAGCACTGAGCAAACTATCAAAGACCAAATCGCCGCGAACCCCATTCTGCTCTATATGAAGGGTAATCCCGAGGCCCCACAGTGCGGCTTCTCATCTCAGGCAACGCAGTTGCTCATGGCCTGCGGCAAGAAATTTGCTTACGTCGATATCCTGTCTAACCCTGAGATCAGAGCGACTCTTCCTAGCGTTTCAGACTGGCCAACGTTTCCGCAGCTGTTTGTGAATGGCGAGCTTGTTGGAGGATGTGACATCGTGGTGGAGATGTACGAAAAAGGCGAGCTTCAAGAATTAATCGCTGGCGTCGAAGTCGATTAGCGTATGGGGCTGTGCAGCTCGGTGTGCAGCTGCACGGCCCGCAGCTTGCTACTACAATCTGTTTTTCTGGGTCGTTCGGATTTATTCGCCGAGCGGCCACCCACCCAGGCGTTGCCATTTGTTCACGATCTCGTAAAACAGCTCCGCTGTTTTTGCCGCGTCGTATCGCGCCGAGTGTGCCTCGTTGTTATCAAACTCTATGCCCGCCGCTTCACAGGCTCGTGCCAGCACGGTTTGTCCGTAGGCCAGGCCGCTGAGACTCGCGGTATCAAAACTTGAAAATGGATGGAACGGATTGCGCTTGAGATCGTGACGGGCGCTGGCCGCGTTAATAAAGCCGTGATCGAAATGCGCATTGTGGCCGACAAGTATGGCGCGCTTGCAGCGATTGGCCTTTAGGGCCTGTCGAATTTGGGTAAACAGTGTGCCTAGCACATCTTTCTCAGGCCTTGCTATGCGCAAAGGATGAAACGGATCAATTCCCGTAAACTTGAGTGCGGCTTCTTCAAGGTTGGCGCCTTCAAACGGCACGACACGTTGAAAAAAAGTCTCCTCCGTCTCTAGTTCCCCTGCGGCGTTGAATCCGGGTATGACAGCGCCTATCTCCAGTATGGCATCGGTGGCCGCGTTGAAGCCGCCGGTCTCTATATCAACGATCACCGGCAGATAGCCTCGGAAACGTCCTTCCATCATAGCCGCCGACTGCTCCGCCAGCGCCGCTTCTTCGTCGCTCATCTCGTTCTCGGAGTCGCCTGCATACCCCGCATAATTTTCTTCCTCGCCAAAACCGAGGTCTACGTCTTGATCTTTATGCATGGGGCTGCCTTGTAGGGTTAAGAGATAAAGTATTGCAGAGACAGGGTTCGCTGCGTTTTTGCATGCTACCAGTAAGCGGCTATCAAGCTACGATTCGCCAACTCACTGTTTCGTTCGCACGCAGAGGAATGAGTTCGTCGCCGTCGTAGGGGTAAGAGCCAGGCATCGTCCATTCCTGCTTCTCTAGTGTCACTTTACCCGTGTGGCGGGGCAAGCCGTAGAAATCGGCGCCATAATGGCTGGCAAACCCTTCTAGCTTATCCAGTGCGCCTGCTGTGTCAAAAATTTCAGCATAAAGCTCGAGCGCAGCGGGTGCGCTATAGATGCCGGCACAGCCACAGCTAGTTTCCTTTGCTGGTCTTGCGTGGGGCGCTGAATCGGTGCCAAGGAAAAACTTGCTGTTGCCCGATGTTGCAGCGCGGAGTAGGGCGTCCTGGTGAGTACTGCGTTTCAATATTGGTAAGCAGTAAAAGTGCGGGCGTACGGCTCCTGCTAGCAAATGATTGCGATTAAAAAGCAGGTGATGCGCGGTAATAGTTGCGGCCACGTTAGCCGGCGCCTGTTCGACAAATTCGACGGCATCGGCTGTTGTTATATGCTCTAGCACTACATTGAGCGAGGGCAATTCCTCGCATAGGGGCGCGAGCAAGGTATCAATGAACTGCTTTTCGCGATCGAAAATATCAACGTGTTCGTCAGTGACTTCGCCGTGAATCAGCAGGGGCATGCCTATCTGCGCCATGCGTTCGAGCGCTGGCATCACGTTCTGCATAGCGGTAACGCCGGAGTCTGAGTTCGTCGTTGCGCCGGCTGGGTAGTATTTAACCGCTTGCACTAGGCCGCTGTCGTAGGCGCTAGCGATCTCGTTAGGAGAGAGATTGTCAGACAGATACAGTGTCATAAGAGGGTCGAAGTCACTGCCAGGTGGTCGTGCGGCAATAATCCTTTCACGGTACGCCGAGGCAAGCTCGAGCGAGGTCACCGGGGGTTTGAGATTGGGCATGACAATCGCGCGACCAAAAGTCCGGGCTGTATGTGGCACTGTGGTAGCGAGCGCTGCCTCATCACGCAAATGCACATGCCAGTCATCAGGTCGATCAATGGTGATGCGCTGAAAGGGTGTAGACTTGAGAGCAGGGTTCGTTTGATGGCCAGGCGTCATAGTGATTTCTTAAGTTAGGTTCTGGTGCGGAACACCGAAGGTCGCTATAGCGAGCGCAGGCAGCATTGTACCGGACTCCATCCCCAAGCTGAATCACTGCGAGAGTCTCTGCGGCCGGCGGAATCTCGACAACAATAATGGTAGAATGGTGTTTTTCCGCGGCAAGGCAACTCACCCGCCGGCTGCAATCAAGGAGCTATATAGATGTCAGAGATAAACAAGGTCGTACTAGCCTACTCAGGAGGATTGGACACCTCCGTAATCGCCAAATGGCTTGCCGAGACTTACGACTGCGAAGTGGTTACTTTTACCGCCGATCTGGGTCAGGGTGGCGAAGTAGAGCCGGCAAGAGCGAAGGCGCAAGCAATGGGTATCAAGGAGATCTTCATTGAAGATCTACGCGAAGAGTTTGTCCGCGACTATGTGTACCCTATGTTCCGTGCTAATGCGCTCTACGAAGGGGAGTATCTGCTGGGTACCTCGATAGCTCGGCCGCTGATTGCGAAGCGCTTGGTAGAGATTGCCGCTGAGACGGGCGCCGATGCCATCTCCCATGGCGCGACAGGTAAAGGTAACGATCAGGTTCGCTTTGAGCTCGCGGCCTACGCGCTTGCTCCGGGCATCGAAGTTATTGCACCTTGGCGCGACTGGGACCTGAATTCCCGTGAAAAGCTGCTCGCCTACTGCGCCGAGCATGACATTGCTGTTGAGAAAAAGCGCGGCACGAAGTCGCCTTACTCCATGGATGCAAATCTGCTGCATATCTCCTACGAGGGCGATATTCTAGAAGACCCAGCGGCGGAGCCGGAAGAAGCGATGTGGCTTTGGAGCGTCTCGCCAGAAGCCGCGCCAGATACGCCAACCTACGTTGAGCTCGACTACGTCAAAGGTGATATTACTGCAATCGACGGCGTAGAGATGTCGCCAGCCTCTGTGCTTGATACTCTGAATAAACTGGGTGGGGCGAACGGCATAGGTCGCGCCGATATCGTTGAAAATCGCTACGTTGGTATGAAGTCGCGTGGCTGTTATGAAACCCCGGGCGGCACGATTATGCTTAAGGCGCACCGAGCAATCGAGTCGCTGACCATGGACCGCGAACTAGCGCATCTAAAAGACGACCTCATGCCTCGCTACGCGTCGCTGGTTTACAACGGCTACTGGTTCTCGCCAGAGCGCCTCGCCTTACAGGCTCTTGTCGATGAGTCTCAGCAGCACGTGAACGGTCGCGTGCGACTGAAGCTGTATAAAGGCAACGTGGTCGTTGTGGGTCGTGAGTCTGCCGATTCGCTTTTTGACGAAAGCATTGCTACTTTCGAAGAGGATGATGGCGCTTACGATCAGAAAGATGCAGCGGGCTTTATTAAGCTTAATGCGCTAAGACTGCGAATCGCCGCGCGAAAAGGTAGAGCGATTAAACGATAGAACGATTCGATGACAGAGCGTCTAGATAATAGATGAGTAGTACTCGAAAAAGCCGGCGACAGCCGGCTTTTTCGTTTCAGTGTGCTTCATTTGTCCATGTCAGCTATATCGACTAGCCTGCTTCAGAAATTGTCAGAACGAGGCTGTCGAAGGCGCTATGCTTTTCAGTTTATTGGGCGCATGAAAGCTGAGTTTAGTCGCTGGTTTTCTTTTTATACTCGCAGAGGTCTTCGATAAGACAGGCGCCACATCGCGGCTTGCGTGCAAGGCAAACATAGCGCCCCTGTAGTATTAGCCAGTGATGTGCGTCCAGAAGAAACTCCTCTGGAACGAGTTTTATCAGCCTTTTTTCAACGGCGAGCACAGTCTTTCCGGGTGCTATGCCTGTACGATTAGAGACTCTGAAAATGTGCGTATCGACGGCCATCGCCACCTGTCGAAAGGCGGTGTTTAGGACTACGTTCGCAGTTTTTCTGCCAACTCCAGGCAAGGCCTCTAAAGCCTCGCGGGTCTGAGGAACCTCGCCATCATGCTCATCCAATAGGAGTTTGCAGGTCTTAATGACATTCGCAGCCTTGGTATTAAAGAGGCCGATCGTCTTAATGTACTCTTTGAGGCCCGCAACACCCAGCGCCGCTATTTTTGCTGGCGTGTTAGCAACTGGGAACAATTTGTCGGTTGCCTTGTTGACGCCCACATCCGTCGATTGCGCCGAGAGCATCACCGCAATGAGAAGCTCAAAAGGCGAACTGTAGTTTAGCTCTGTAACCGGTTCCGGATTTTCGGCCCTTAGTCTGGAAAAAATCTCTGTACGCTTAGTTTTGTTCATAATGATCGCCAATCCGCGAATAGGTTCTAGAGTCGAGATTGATATTGCAGCGTGCTAATGCAAGAAGATTGTTAGCAGCTACTGGGCTATTTAAACTTCATCCTGGCGATTCAAGGCTCCAGTGACGCGAGCACGAAGTACCAAGGCGTTGGATGCCGCGCTAGACGCGTGACTCTCCTCAAGCCGCTGTCGGCGCCTAGCAATCAGATAAGGTGCCAGCCAGCGAGAGTAAAAACCTGCTAGGGCGCTGCCAGCAAGGAGCAGGCTGCACAGCATTAGACCCGTCGACCCGATGAGCGGCGAGATCCCGGAAAAAAAGTGTTCACCTCGTGATTGCTGCGAGGACAGACTCTGGGCCGCTAT
This sequence comes from Pseudohongiellaceae bacterium, assembly GCA_965661495.1. Classification (GTDB taxonomy): domain Bacteria; phylum Pseudomonadota; class Gammaproteobacteria; order Pseudomonadales; family Pseudohongiellaceae; genus UBA9145. The sequence goes on from CBFIDY010000001.1 coordinate 116,558, forward strand.
AAACAGGCTTGCAAGAACGCATACTGAAGCGGCGAAGAAGCGTGGCGCTGCATTGAGTTTGCGTGCAAGCTCGGTGATGCTGGGTAGAAGAAGGCCAGAAAGAATGCACGCAGTGAGTAAAGCGAAGACTGGTGAATAGTTTGCGCACAACATTGCATAGCTCATGCCGCCAACACAGCCCTGTAGCCAAGCAACTTTGGGTTTATAGGAACTCGTTTCTCGCCGCGCCAGTAGCAGTGGCATAAGCGACAAGGCAGTGGCCTGTGAAGACACCGGCAAGTAAGCCGCCGAGCCTGCCGTAGCGAAAAAAATCGAGTAAAGACACGCAGCAACAGCAAAGCCTACTACAACTCGCCAGCGTAAATGATCGAGCGCCAGGAGTATCAAGGACCCGACGCTGAGCGCGAGCGCGAGGTCTGTTGCTGTAATTGGGGGCTGGTCGTGGTGCCCCAAGACCACGAGTGCGAAAGCGCCTGCACAGGCATAAGGATTCAACGTGTTGGAACCCAGTCCGCCGAAGATAAGAGGGAGGATATACCTGCCAACGATCGCAACGCAAAGAATCGCAAGATAATCCTCAAGTGCGAGTTCGCAGCGGTAGTTAAGGAGGGCAACACCTATCGCCGGTAGCAGGGCAAGAAAAGCCTGCAACCGCTGTGTGGCCGTGTCGGGGTTGCGGGTGAACAGATGAAGATTAATCATGCTACTGCGCCTCCTCGCTTTTTTGCTTCTGAGCCGCGCGCTTGGCTTTGACTCGAGCGACTGCGGCTGCGATATCCGATTGCGCAGAATCACGGGAGAAGGCTGCGTTGTCATCAGTAGTGGGCTTTGTGGTTTTATCAGTACTTTGGTTTTGTGATGGTTTTTCGGTGTTAAGAATCGACGACGCCGTGGCCGCTATGCCGGGCTCCTCTGCGTCCTGCGCAAGTGTAGTTCGCGCTTTGAGTTTTCTTTCTACTTTTAATGTCTCTACACGGCGCTGGCGCTTTTGAAAGCGGCTTAACCAATGTTGACTACCTAGAAACTCTGCAGCTTCATTATCTAAAAGCGTCTTGCCTTCTTGCAGCAACGACTCCAAGGGTAAATGGCTTGGGCAGACCGCAGTGCATTCGCCGCAGTCGCTGCAGTCTCGCAGCCCTTCTTTGCGCAAATTGTCGAGGCGCTCCGCTTGAGTGGCATTGATGCCACTGGCTGTAGTAGCTAAGGAAACAAAAGCGATAAGCCTGCTGGGCTCGAGGCTCTCGGGACACACTTCATCGCAGCGCTGGCAGCCCGTGCAGCCGATGATTGCAGTCATGGGCGTCCACCAAGCCTACGCTGATTATTGAATGTCTCATCACCCAGAGCGATGAGCTCTATACAGTCGACAGGACAGGGCTCCACACAGAGATCGCAGCCGTTGCATTCGCTTTCAATAACGCTATGCATGCGTTTGGCGGCGCCAAAGATGGCATCGGTAGGACACGCTTGAATACACTTGGTGCAGCCAATGCACTCGGCCTCTCGAATACGCGCAACAGAGAGATTCAGCGGGCGCAAATGCTGGGGCGCTAAGGCGTCGTTACGCTCGTTACAGAGTCGAGCCAAACGTCGCGCTGTAATCTCGCCACCAGGTGGGCACTTGTTTACCGCGCTGCCTCTAGCGATCGCTTCGGCGTAAGGGCGACAGCCAAGATGGCCGCACTGACCGCACTGAGTCTGTGGCAAGACTGCATTGAGTTCCTCTATAAAACTGTCTCGGGCGCTTGCGGACGCCGCAGCGCCGTCCTTTTCCTGCCAGGTAGCCAAGACAAGATAGAGGGCAGTGAAGACCATTAGGCCCAATGCAAGGAGTGTTGACAGTCCTAATGACTCATATAGCTCTAGCATCTCTTACAAAGCTCCAGCCAGCGCCATGATGCAAAAAGCGAGTAGTGATAAATAGAGCAGGGCGCGTGATTGATCGTAGTCACTACTGGCGCGCCGCGGCAAGGCGGCGCTGACGCTGCTTAGTCGAGAGTTTTCCCTTAGCCAGGCAAGACACACAGCTACGATCGCGAAGAGCAGCCCAAAACCCAGTGATGTTAGTGGAGCAATAAGCGAAGACAGAGCGGCGGAATTCGGGCTGCTTGGTGTGAAGTTTTTGATAAAGACTTTGCAAAGCAATGCGGCTGCTGCGCCCGCAAGGAACAGCCAGAGACGTTCACGTTGCATCTGCCGCTGGAGTCGCGGGAGAAAGTGCAGGAAAGCCTGCACGATTGAAGAGATAAGTAGCGACGTGAGTAGGGCTAGCGTGAGGCTTGCTAAGCTCGTTAAAGCACCTGGTGAAGAAAGTGCTGCTGTAGTCACCAGCCAGTGATGAAGAGGTATAAAGACGGCTGCCGCAAGCACAATAGCTAAAGCGAACACTGTTGCGAGCGATGCTACCAATTCGGTTCTGTAACTAATCCGCAGCAGAGCGACTGTAATGGCCGCCACGGCGCAAAGCGTTATCACTGACTCAGAGTTCCTTGGTTTTGCGTAGAGTCAAAAGAGGCCGAACGAGCACTGGGAATCTGGTAGCGAGCGAGTATGTCGTCTTCGCTAGCCAAAGCGTCGTCGTGGTTTATGATCATCTGGTAGCCATTATCATTCTCAAGAACCACGTACTCTTCTTCGTTCTCTGCGAGGCTCTGAGCGAAGTGCTCGAAATCACGAATAGCCTCGCCGTTAATGCTGTCTACTATCCAGTTGCGCCAGTCGTGGTAGCCAAGATTCACGTCGGCGGCTAGTACCTGCAGAGCGACGACAAGCTGACTGCGCTCAGGTGAACTCCACTGATTGCGCGCCTGCAGCAGAGTCACGGGGGCGGAGCGACTCCAGTCGTTGCCCCAGCGTTTAATGAGGTTCATGTTCAAAGGCACGAATAGCACGCCGCCATAGATGACATAGTCGGGAGACTGATCAAAGCGTTCGCCAGTGACTAAGCTGTAACTGTCCAATGCTTCGCGCGCGATCAGCTTGACGTTGCGCTGTTTGCCTCCGCGCATGAGCTCGAGACTTATTTCTTCGCCCACGTCGTGAAGGTCGATGGCATGTTTGTAGTCTGTTTGCAGGTCATCGGACAATTTGATGCTGCCGTCTTCGGCAATCTCATAGTCATCGATACGGACTATTACATCGTTTTCGACAATCTGACCTTGGGCGGGGGAGTCTTCAAAAACCTTAATTACCAGCACGCCGTCTTGCTCTGGAGCGAGACCATAGGCCTGCTTTGCCGCAGGACTGTCCAGGGTCTGTGTGCGGAATCCTAGGTCGGGGAATCCAGCGTTGATTCCGTCTTCGGCATCACGCAGTACGTGGCGGATGATGCTGGGTGGGACGAAGTAGCCTAAATTTTCAGAGCGGCCACCGGCGTTCGCCTGCATCACCACGCCGATAATCTGATCGTCAACAATCACGGGGCCGCCGCTATTGCCCGGGTTTATTGCGGCGTCGATCTGGCCAGCCAGAAGATAAGCTCCCGCGTGGGCATAGCGTTGCTGCTCAACGCGGGACAGAATGCCTTTGGTAATGCTCAGCGACTTGCCGCCCATAGGGTAGCCGAATACCGCAACTTCCTTTTGTGGTTCGGGCAGCTCGCCCAGTGGTAGCGGTTCTAAGTCTGCGAAGAACTCAGGGTCGTCGACGGTAATGAGCGCAAGATCAGCATCGTGCGACACGAAGACAACTCGTGCGAGATAGCGCTTTGGATCGTTGTGCTTTTGCGCCTGTATGTAACTGGCATTGGCGATGACATGTGCGTTTGTGAGGATGCGCTGGCCGCTGATGACTGCGCCGGAGCCGCTAGACTGGCGTGGGGTTAGTAGGCGCCAGGGGGTGAAATAGTCAGGCGCGGCTTGTGTCGTGTAGATCTTAATTACGGAGTCTTGAATGGCTTCGAGCTCACTCGACTGTGAGTACGCCCGTGTTGAGGTCAGGGCCATGAGCAGCAGTGCCGAAGTCAGCATCGCAAGCGCTCGTATCGAACGCGCAGTCGATGTGCCAGCTGCGCTCTTAGTAAACGGTGAGATCGCTAACAAATTCATAAAAGCTCCAGAGCGCAGTGCGGAGTGCAGCGCTATTAGGTCACGCGCATACCAGGCTGCGCGCCGGAATGAGGTTCGAGCAGCCAGAGCTCGTCTTTGCCGGGGCCCGCTGCGAGTACCATACCTTCAGAAACACCAAACTTCATTTTGCGTGGCGCAAGATTGGCCACAACGACCGTGAGCATACCGGTAAGCTGCTCTGGGCTGTAGGCTGACTTAATGCCGGAAAATACCGTGCGGGTAATGCCTGCGCCGTTTTCATCCTTGCCCAAATCAAGAGTGAGGGCGAGGAGTTTGTCGGCGCCTTCCACGTGAGTGGCCTCAGTGATACGCGCGATGCGCAGGTCGATTTTAGCGAAGTCATCGAACTGGATCTCAGGCGCGAAAGGCGAGTCCTGCTTGGCCTCAGTAGCTTGCGCAGGGTTTTCCGATGTCGCCGTCGCCTCAGTCTGTGCATAGGCTGCTTTGGTTGTTTCGATCATAGCCTCAATTTTCTTGCCGTCGACGCGCGTCATTAGGGGCTCGAATTTGTCTATTCGATGACCAAGCAGCGCCTGCTGAGAATCGTTCCACGTAAGCGCATCGATTGCTAAGAAGCGCTCTGCTTTCACTGCCATGAGCGGGAGCACAGGCTTGAGATAGCAGATGAGGATGCGAAAGGCGTTGAGGCCGGTGCTGCAGATTTTCTGCAAGTTCTCCGAGCCCGGTTCACTCTTGGCGACAACCCAGGGCTGTTTGTCGTTGATGTACTGATTAGCCGTGTCGGCGAGTGCCATGATGTGTCGAATGGCTTTTGAGTATTCTCGTGATTCAAACAGCGCAGCGATGTCTTCGCCCGCGGCCTGCAGGCTGGTTATCAGCTCGGAATCGTCGAGCTCATGGGAAAGCTCACCATCAAAGCCCTTGCTAATAAAGCCTGCGCAGCGGCTAGCGATGTTCACGACTTTGCCGACCAGGTCGGAATTGACGCGGGCTGTGAAGTCTTCGAAATTCAAATCGAGGTCATCGACACCATTCGACAGCTTAGCGGCGAGGTAATAGCGGAGGTATTCTGGGTCAAGATTGTCTAGGTAGGTGCTCGCGTTAATGAAGGTGCCCCGAGATTTCGACATCTTGGTGCCGTCTACCGTCAGGAAGCCATGAACATAGACCGCGCTCGGTGTGCGGTAATTGGCACTGGTTAACATGGCTGGCCAGAACAGCGTGTGGAAGTTGACGATGTCTTTGCCAATAAAATGGTAGAGCTCGGTGTCAGCGCCTTTCTGCCAATAATCGTCAAAGTTATAGTCGGTGCGAGAGCACAGGTTTTCGAAACTGGCCATGTAGCCGATTGGCGCATCGAGCCACACATAGAAATATTTCCCCGGAGCGCCGGGTATCTCGAACCCAAAGTAGGGCGCGTCTCGACTGATGTCCCACTGCTGTAGCTCGTCGTCGAGCCACTCCGCAAGCTTGTTTGCTACTGCCTCTTGCAGCGTACCGCTTCGAGTCCATTCGCGGAGCATTTCTTTGAACTGCGGCAGGTCGAAGAAGAAGTGCTCGGATTCTTTTTCTACCGGTGTCGCGCCTGAAATGGTGGAAATGGGGTCGATAAGCTCGGACGGGCTGTAGGTCGAGCCGCAGGCTTCACAGTTATCACCGTACTGATCGGGAGCTTTGCACTTCGGGCAGCTTCCTTTGACGTAGCGGTCCGCCAAAAACAGTTTTTTCTCGGGGTCGAATAGCTGCGTGATCGAGCGCTTGGCTATGTGGCCGTTTGCCTCGAGTGCCTTGTAGATCGATTCTGAGCGGGTTCTATTTTCCGCGGAGTGAGTTGAGTGGAAATTATCAAAGCCTATAGCAAAACCGGCGTAGTCAGCTTCGTGTGACGCTTTGATGTTATCGATAAGCTGCTCGGGACTTATGCCTTGATTCTGCGCGCTGAGCATGATGGCCGTGCCGTGGGCATCGTCAGCACAGACATAGACGCAGTCATTACCGCGCATCTTCTGAAGACGCACCCAGATATCAGTTTGAACCGCCTCGAGAATGTGTCCGAGATGGAGTGCGCCATTAGCATAGGGGAGGGCGCTTGTTACGAGAATCTTACGTGGGTTCACCGGGTGTTCCTTGCGATGTGACGCGAATGGTAGGGGGGTAAATCCGCGGCTGTAGTTTGTTTAAAACGGCGGCGCTAGCAGCCGGGCTTAGATTTCAACCATGTCGAAGTCTTCCTTGCCGACGCCGCATTCAGGGCACATCCAATCGTCGGGGATGTCGTCCCAGCTTGTGCCGGGTGCGATGCCGTCGTCGGGGAGTCCGAGCGCTTCTTCATAGACGAAACTGCAAACCAAGCATTGCCACTTACGCATCGTAAATATCCTTCATTAGGCCTGAGTGCGTAGCGTCTTTGTTTAAATAAGCAGCAATAGCACTAAACTCTCAAGGATACGCGAAATTCTCGCGAAATTCAGCTCTCCGCGGGCAAGGGCATGCCACCCTACAGCGACTAGGCCAGCGGCTATTCGCTCAAGCCGATAGTCTGTCTGTCCCCCTTCAGCTATGCTTAGGTCTGGCCGACACAGCCAATTGCAGGGAGGAGCGCATCTCACTGCGACGGTGACCTAAGGTGCGGCGCACTCAATCAGATTAAGGTGAGACAAAGGCATGAGCATTAAATCCGATCGATGGATACGAGAGATGGCACGTACTCAAGGCATGATTGAGCCGTTCGAGCCCGAGCAGGTTCGCTACGTAGGCGAGGAGAAAGTGATTTCCTATGGGACTTCGAGCTACGGATACGATGTGCGCTGCGCGAGTGAATTCAAGATATTCACCAATGTGCATACGACTAGCGTTGTGGATCCGAAGAACTTTGACGAGTCTAGCTTTGTTTCTATTGATGAGCCTTACTGCATCATTCCGCCAAACTCTTTCGCCCTTGCCCGCACGGTGGAGTACTTTCGTATCCCTAAAGATGTGCTGACTGTGTGTCTCGGTAAATCCACCTACGCGCGCTGTGGGATTATCGTGAACGTCACACCACTGGAGCCTGAATGGGAAGGGCATGTGACTTTGGAGTTTTCCAACACAACGACTTTGCCTGCAAAGATTTATGCTAATGAGGGCGTCGCTCAAATGCTGTTCTACCAGTCGGACGAACAGTGTGAGATGACGTATAAGCAGCGCGGCGGCAAGTACATGGGGCAAACGGGCGTCACGCCGCCTCGCGCTTAAGAAGCAACGATGCGCTGGCCCTCAAAAGCCAAGTGCCTCGGTTTCTAATTAAACTCTGGAAGCAGCGCAAGTGCGTAAGATTGACAGCGCAGTCGCGGTCTTTTGACGGCGCTCACCTAAGTCGTCAAAAAACCGCTTATCGCAAGCGCTCATCTCACTCTTGAGCGGCGAAGATTCGGATTAGGCGCTCAATTTTTTCTTACCCCCTCTTTACTCGCTTGCTCAGTGCTTGCTGCTCAATTGCGAATCCGTCTCGCAGGTCTTTTCCTGGCTCGTCAACGCGGTGCGACAACTATTTGCCTAGGCATCGAGTGGCTCGATCAATTCTAGAAATAACTTTAAGTTATCGACCTATTAGGTTGTTTTTCGCATGGTCTTTTTTTTGAATAGCAGGCTGTCTCTAGGCTAGTCACGAGCAAGCTTGCGGGTACGATCATTATTGGTGGGAGCAGAATGTCGCGATCCACTGAGCCGGCGCGCCGTGCGAGACGCGTGATTGTTCGGCTTTTTATCTGCCAGCTGGGCAGTGGAGTCTTGAGAATCAAGCGCCGACTCTATCCTTAGAGGGGAGTTGGCACGCTGCTTGCAATCTCTTCCGCCATCAACTGCGCGCCGCAGAGGTTCAGGACGCTGCCAAAGAGTTAGTCGCCTGATTAGCGCAGAAGTTTAGACCCGCAGAGGCGACTGTGCTCGGTCATTGCAAGAGACGCTAAACGTCTCGATTCCGAGGACCTCGCTGGGTAACTGCACATTACAATAAGAGTAAGGATGACGGGGCAATGACCGAAGGCACAGAAGCCAAAGTTTTCGAAGATGTACTACCGAACGGTGAAGCAAGCGACGCCAATATGACCGCGGTGGTGGAGAAATACGCGCCGCTAGTCAAGCGCATAGCTCATCACTTACTGCTGCGGATGCCCGCCAGCGTGCAAGTAGACGATCTTGTGCAGTCGGGCATGATCGGTCTTCTCGAAGCGGCCAAGAAATACGATATCTCCAAAGGCGCGAGCTTCGAGACCTATGCCGGAATACGCATTCGTGGGTCGATGCTTGACGAAGTGCGTAAAGGTGACTGGGCGCCCCGTTCGGTGCACCGTAAGTCGCGCAAGGTTGCTGAGGCAATCAAGGCGATCGAAGCGCGCACAGGGAAGGACGCTAAGGATCAAGATATCGCCAAAGAAATGGAGATAGACCTTAACGCCTACTACGCTATTCTCCAGGATGCGAGCGGCAGCAGGCTGTTTAGCTTTGACGACATCATGGAAGGTGACGATTCGGCTATCGAGCTTGCAGCGGGAGAGCTGCCTGGTCCCTGTGATGGGCTGCAGCGTTCTACTTTCAAAGAACACCTCGCACGCGCAATCGACAACCTGCCGCCGCGGGAGAAGCTTGTGCTTGCGCTTTACTACGACGAAGAGCTCAACCTTAAAGAAATTGGCGAGGTTATTGGTGTGAGTGAGTCTCGCGTAAGTCAGATTCACTCTCAAGCGGCGATGCGTCTGCGCTCGCGTCTATCGGATTGGCGCTAGGGGTAAAGCCTAAGCGCTAGCGGGGTATTGCCCAAGTGGTATCGGCGGTATGCTTACCCATCACTAATCGCGGGATCCTGCCTAAGCCCGTTAAATCCGCTAGATAAGCTCCGCAACTATGGTCTCCGAAACAGCCTCTAACTCAGTTCAGCAAACAGACTCTCAAGCCATTGCCCGCAGGCGCGGAGCAGGAAGCGGCGCAGGGCCGCTGCTCGAAGCGCGTCATTTAAGCTGCGAGCGCGACGATCGTGTGCTATTCCACGATTTGCATTTGTCGCTCAACAGTGGGTGCTGTTTGCAAATCGCGGGGGGTAATGGCAGCGGTAAGACTACATTGCTGCGCATCCTGTGCGGACTCCATGACAGTTACCAGGGCGATATTCTGTGGCGCGGCCAGGACCGAGCTGAACAGGCGGAGGCCTTCGCCGGTGATCTGCTGTATTTCGGACACAGGGTGGGGGTCAACAAGATCCTTACGCCGCTTGAGAATCTGCGCTGGGCTGCGGGCTTGCAAGCACAGGTGGAAGAAGAGCAGTTGCTGGCGGCGTTAGCCGAAGTTGGGCTGCGGGGGTTCCAAGAATCCCCATGCTATACGCTAAGTGCCGGACAGCAGCAGCGTGTTTCACTCGCGCGACTACGGTTGAGTCAGGCAAGTCTGTGGGTACTAGACGAGCCGTTTACCACGCTCGATGTGGACGCGGTTGCGAGCTTGGAGGCGACTTTGCAGCGACACGCTGAGGGTGGAGGCGCTGTGCTTGTGACAACCCATCATCAACTCAAGCTCCCAGGGCTGGAGCGCAGAGTGCTGGGCGTGACAGGGGGCAATGCATGAAGCCGTCAACTTTCTCCGCCTTCAGGCTCACGCTTGCCCGAGATTTGCTCGTTGCCTTCAAGCGCAAGAACGACATCCTTAACCCCTTCATGTTTTTTGTGATCGTAGTCTCGCTGTTTCCGTTGGCCATAAGCCCAGAGCCGAGCAAGCTGGCCGAGATCTCAGCTGGTGTCGTGTGGATCGCCGTGCTGCTGTCGGCCATGTTATCGATGGATAGTTTGTTTCGTGCAGACTACGAAGACGGCTCACTCGAAATGCTGCTGCTCAGCCCGCATCCGCTATTCTTTCTTGTGCTGGCGAAGAATCTAAGCCATTGGTTAGTTAGCGGCCTGCCCGTGGTCTTAGCATCGCCCCTGCTAGGCTATATGCTAAATCTGCCTGCAGACTCCTATGGCACACTCTTCCTCACGCTGCTTATCGGCACACCTACATTGAGCCTCATCGGCTCCATTGCTGTGGCGCTAACGGTAGGACTGGGCAGCCGAGGGCTCATTCTGGCTGTGATAACCCTGCCGTTCAGTGTTCCTGTGTTGATCTTTGGAACCCTTGCCGTTCAGGCCAGTGCGACCGGATTGCCGGTGGGGGGCTACCTGGCGTTAATGCTGGCACTGTTGACCGGCTCGCTCAGCTTGGCTCCCCTCACTTCAGCGGCGGCTTTGCGTATCAGCGTGAGCTAGCTTGATGAGGCCGGTCGCTGGTCTGTAGCCCACGCTATGGCGTATTCCCCGGGTGTGCAAATCAGCGGTTCTAAGCCACCCTGTTGTTTTCTGCTGCGGCGCTATCGAGGCGTCGGATTGCGCAAAATAGGGCGCTGCTCGTGCTATAGTAGTGCTATCGGGAAGCCGCTCGAACAGGGCGGCTCCAAGTAACAAAGAGATGAAGGTCCTTATCCTATGTGGTTGTGGTTCGCGAAACTGGGGTCGCCCAAGTGGTTCTACGAGCTGTCATCAAAATGGCTGCCCTGGTTGGTAGGCGCCATGGTGCTGACAATCGCGGTAGCGACAGTGTGGGCGCTGCTCTATCTCCCCCCTGACTACCAGCAAGGTTATACGTCACGTATTCTCATTGTGCACGTTGCTGTTGCGGGCACTTCACTAGCTTTCTTTCCGCTCATGGCTGTGGCGGGCACTATCACGCTAGTCTGGAAAATGAAGCTGGCCGACATGGTTGCGAAGAATGCAGCGGCGCTGGGGGCTTGGTTTTCATTCATTACTCTAGCTACCGGCTCTATCTGGGGCAGTGTGAGCTGGGGCACTTGGTGGGAGTGGAGTGACAGCAGGCTGGTCTCTATGCTGTTTCAGTTCTTCCTGCTCCTCGGCGTTGTGTCGTTGCGCTCGGCGCTTGAGGATACCGATAAAGCGGCGAAGGCCTGTGCGCTTTTGGCGATTGTCGGCTGCATTAACGTCGTGGTGATTAAATATTCTGTGGAGTGGTGGAATACGCTCCACCAGCCGGCAAGTCCTGTGTCAGTGGCGAGCGATAGCCCCAACGGGCCGGAATTTTGGGTTGCCACGGCGCTCATGATACTTGGGGTCTATTTATTCATGAGCGTGAGTCTGATTCTCTCGACCCGCAATGAAATCCTCAGGCGTGAGCGCAAGGCACTCTGGGTACAGGAGCTTCTGACGGTGGGCAAGTAGGGGCTGCATCGAGCGAGAAAACAATGGGTTTAGTTGAGAATATACAGTTCGGCAGTTTCGCAGAGTTCCTCGATATGGGGGGCTATGCCTTTAACGTGTGGTCTGTTTACGCATTGTTCGCCGTGTTCATTGCCGTAAATCTGCTTGCGCCTCTGCGTCGGCGTCGACAACTTCTCAAGGAGCTGCGCAGAAGACACGCGCTTGACGAGCGCTTCAGCGCTACAGAGTCGGAATCTCAACAGGGGGAAAGCAAGCTATGAAACCTCATCGCCGCAAGAAACTTGGGATTATTCTATTTATCACCTTAGGCCTCAGCGTCGCGGTTGGGCTGACACTGTATGCGCTGTCGCAGAATATCAATATGTTCTTTACGCCCACGCAGGTTGCGCAGGGTGAAGTGCCTGACGGGCAGCATTTTCGCATTGGTGGCATGGTGAAAGACGGCTCAATTGAGCGCGAAGGCAATAGCCTCAGTGTAAATTTCGTGACGACCGATTTTGCCAGCGAAGTGCCTATCCACTACGTCGGGATCCTTCCTGACCTCTTCCGCGAGGGGCAGGGTATTGTTGCCGAGGGCGCTATCGACGGAGCAGGGGTATTTCAAGCCAGCAAGGTGTTGGCGAAACATGATGAGAACTATATGTCGCCTGAGGTTAAGGCGGCGTTGGATGCCGCTGGCGCCAGCGAGGCTAACCATTCTCCCGCAGAGGGTGGTGCGCGTTAAACGAGAGCTGGGCACTCATTGGCCTCCATGCTGCGCTGCCCAACGCTCGCAGTTAAAAACGACACAGCTTGAACTTCAAACCAGAGGTAGGACATTTTGCTTCCCGAACTAGGTCACTTCGCTCTCATACTGGCGCTCTGTCTCTGTCTTCTTCTCGGCACACTGCCGTTAGTTGGAGCCGCTCGAGGCGATTTGCGCTATATGAATTTGGCTCGTCCTTTGGTGGCGGGTGTGTTCGTGTTCATTGGTCTCGCCTATGCGCTGCTTACTTATTCTTTTGCCATAGACGATTTTTCCGTTACCTATATACAACAGCACTCTAATAGCCTGCTGCCCCTGCGCTACAAGCTGACTGCCGTGTGGGGAGGGCATGAGGGCTCCTTCCTGCTATGGACCTTTATGCTAGCGGGATGGATGCTTGCGGTGGCTGTATTTAGTCGAAGTATGCCGGTGGAATTCGTCGCCCGCGTGCTGGGCGTATTGGGTCTGCTAAGCGTCGGCTATCTGCTATTCATGCTAGCTACCTCGAATCCCTTTGACAGGTTGGTGCCGTTGCCTGCCGCCGACGGGGTGGATCTCAACTCTGCGCTGCAGGACTTCGGGTTCATTGTTCATCCCCCAACCCTTTACATGGGCTATGTGGGTTTCTCTGTGGTCTTTGCCTTTGCCATGGCGGCGCTGCTAAGCGGGCGTCTAGATGCAGCCTGGGCTCGATGGTGCCGCCCGTGGGCTAATGTTGCCTGGGCTATTCTCACTATCGGCATTGCGCTGGGCTCTTGGTGGGCCTACTACGAACTTGGCTGGGGAGGCTGGTGGGCGTGGGATCCGGTGGAGAATCCGCCACTGATTACCTGGCTGTTTGGGACAGCGCTAATTCACTCGCTTGCGGTTACCGAAAAACGGGGCTTGTTCAAAAGCTGGACGGTCATGCTGGCTATTCTCGCTTTTGCAGGCAGTCTGCTTGGAACGTTTATTACCCGCTCGGGTTTGCTCACTTCAGTCCACGCGTTCGCGACGGATCCAGAGCGTGGAATCTTTATTCTTGGCATTTTAGTGCTGTCCATCGGCGGCGCTTTGCTTCTGTTTGGTCTGCGTTCGCCACTGCTCAAAGGGCGTTTTAGTTTTGGGCTGCTGTCGCGAGAGATGTTCCTGCTGGTAAATAACTTGCTGCTCGTTGTTTCTGCAGCGTCGGTGTTTCTTGGCACGCTATTCCCGATGGTCTATCAGGCGCTAACAGACGATCTGATCTCTATCGGCCCGCCTTACTTCAACGCGATTTTCGTGCCTCTCATGGCGCTTTTAGTCGTCGCTTTAGGTGTTGGTCCACTATCGAGATGGAAGTCGACTTCGGGCCAATTCCTTTCGCGGCAGCTGTTGATTGCGGCTCTCGCGAGCCTCGTGCTTGGGGTTGCGCTGCCTCTTCTGGTCACTGGTGCGTTGAGCGTAGGTGCGTCAATAACCGTCGCGCTTGGTGCTTGGATAGTCCTAAGCAGTGGTAAAGATCTTCGCAACAAATTAGCTAACAAAAAATCCCTTGTGGCTGGGCTTAAAGCCTTACCGTTGAGCTACTACGGTATGCAGCTGGCCCACTTTGGTGTGGCGGTGCTTACAATCGGCGCAGCGCTGACGACTATTTATTCCCAGGAGAAGAGTGTCTTGCTAGCTCCGGGTGAGACGACAGCCCTGGGTGACTACGTATTCGAATTTTCTGGTGCGCAGCCGATTACCGGGCCGAACTTCCGCGGTGTAGAGGCGCTCATCTCGGTTGAGAAGAATGCAGAGCCGGTGCGCGATCTGTTTCCAGAGCGCCGCGTTTATACCGCGAGTGGAACGCCTTCGACAGAAATGGCCATTGATGCAGGGCTTTGGCGCGATTTGTTTGTAACGCTCGGTGAGGAGCGCGACGACGGTGCATGGTCGATGACTCTCTACGTAAAGCCTTTTGTCCGATGGGTCTGGCTAGGCACTCTGCTTATGTTCTTCGGTGGATTCATAGCCGCTGCCGACAAGCGCTATCGTCGCGCGGTGTCGCGACGTAGTGAAGCCATGCAGGACGTGGAAAGCGCTGCCCCAGATAGGCGCTCTGCCTTGGCAGGTAAAGCCGAAGCTGCGCTGCGCGTTCAAGAGGGGGGCGCCTAATGGGCAGGGTAGGCGCATATCTTCCTATTGCTACTTTCCTTGGGCTTGCGGTACTGATGTGGAGAGGCTTGTATCTCGACAGCAAAGAATTGCCGTCCATGCTTATCGATAAGCCAATGCCCGCGTTTTCCAAGATGACCGTAGACGATCTGCCGGTAGATAACCAAGACCTGCCTGATGAGCCGTTCCTGCTCAATGTATGGGGTAGCTACTGTTTGCCCTGCCTCGTAGAACATCCCACTTTTATGCGGCTCTCCGAAAGCGGCAGCATCCCCGTTGTAGGGGTCAACTATCGTGATGAAAAAGCGCTTGCCGCTAATTGGCTAGAAGACAACGGTAATCCCTATGAGTTTTCTATCTTAGACGAATCAGGTCGATTTGGTATTGATCTCGGCGTTTATGGCGCTCCGGAAACCTACCTAGTCGATAGCCAGGGTGTCATTCGCTATCGGCATGTTAGCGTGCTCAACGAGCAGGTTTGGTCGGACGTATTCGAGCCGGCAATCGCTGAGCTGCGCGCCGAGGAGGCGGGTCTATGAGCCAAATTTGTCTAATACAGCCAGAGCGAATTCGCACGCTTTGCGTTGTTTTTTTGTTAGCCATAGTGACGTCTTTGCTCAGTTTTGGTGCTCAAGCGCAGGTGGACACTTTTGAATTTGATACCCCAGAGCAGCAGCAGCGCTTTCGTCGTTTATCAGATGAGTTTCGCTGTCCGATGTGTCAGAACACAAGCCTTTCTGGTTCGACCGGTGGTGTCGCGGAAGATCTTCGCCGCGAGGTTCACAGAATGATTATCGAGGGCCTCAGCGACGATCAGATCGAGCAGTTTATGTTCGAGCGCTACGGCGACTTCATCTTCTACAAGCCTAGGCTCACGCGACAGACTCTATTGCTGTGGTTCGGCCCGCTTCTCTTCTTACTTGTTGGCGTGATGGTAGTTTTGCGCATCTGGCGCAGGGCGACACTGGCGAGCCCTCAGGAAGTCGGCTTTGATGCCCAAACACAACAAAAACTTTCACAGCTCGCCGCGGAATCATCGCGCCTAAAGGATTAGGCCGAAAGGCCCGAGCTTAGCTTCTACTACGGACATCCTCATTCTATGCAATTCTGGTTCTGGGTCGCGCTCCTTACTTTCGCCGCGCTTGCTTTTGTTCTGATCCCTCTGCTGAGGCAGAGCGGGACTAAGACATCGCCAGTCACCGATTCCCAGCGTGCTGAGAATCTGCGTCTCTTTGCTGAACGCGAAGCGGAAATCGAGGCAGATCTGGCAGCGGGCGTTATCGACTTAGATGCGCATGACGCCCTTATTCGCGAGCTTCAATTGAGTTTGCTCGACGACGTTGAGCTGGGTGAGGCAGGGCAAAAAAAGTCTGCAAAGGCGACTCAGGCTCGTCGACCATGGTGGGTTCTTGGGGCGGTTCTGGTGATCTTGCCGGTACTCGCAGTAAGCCTGTATCAGCGCTGGGGCTATATCGACGATGTGGAGCTCATGGGTTTATTCCAGCGTACGCTTGCTGCCCAGGGGGATCCGTCGCTGGCGCAGGGGTTGGTGGTTGATCTAGGAGAAGTCGTAAAACAGGACAGCGAGAAGCCCTGGGCTTGGTATTTTCTGGGTGAGAATTTTGCAAGCTTGGGTATGTTTAACGAGGCTCAAATTGCCTATCTTCAGGCCGCGGAGCGGCTACAGGGTGCTCCCGAGGAGTCTCTAGTTTTAGGGCGTGCGGCCCTCGCTTTGTATATCAAATCGGAATTTGAATTCTCGCCTGAGCTCGAGGCGCTGATTGCGCGCGCGCGGGAGATCAATCCGAACGAGATTGCTGTGCTGCAACTGCTGGCAGCGGACGCGCAAAACAGAGAAGACTATGCGGCGGCTATAGGCTTCTGGCGCCAACTTATACAAAACGATCCTAACTCTTTGGAGGCGCAGTCGCTGCGAGCAGAGATCGCCAATGCTCAGCGGCTCTTGGCAGAATCTACAGGCGAGCAGCCCGTGGGGCCCACCATTCGTGTGCGCGTGGAAATGGACGGCAGTGTCGAAGCCGATCCTGCTTGGAGAGTGTTTGTTGCCGCCCGCAATGCTGAGCGCGAAGGTATGCCGCCGTTGGCAGCGTTAGATCTCCGCGTTGCTGATTTGCCGGCAGAGGTCGTTCTAAATGACCAGGCGGCGGTAGGACCTTTCAATCTCAGCTCTGCTGAGCGTGTAACGGTGTCTGTTTTGATCTCACGTACTGGTGCCGCCAATCCACAGACAGGCGACTATCGCGTTGTGAGCCCTGAGCTGTCTGTGGGCGCTGATTCCCAGACGCTAACTCTCGTTGTGAGTGAGCAACTGGACTAGCGGTTAGGTTTAGCGGAGGGGCGTGTGAACTGGAACGAGTTCGCTGTGATAGCACTGGCACATTTCCTCGCGGTGGCTTCACCGGGGCCGGATTTCGCTGTCGTGCTACGTCAAACTTTGCGCCACGGACCGCGAGCCGGCGTGTGGACTAGCGCAGGCATTGCCTCTGGTATCGCCCTGCATGTCAGCTACTGTTTGCTCGGTGTAGCACTTGTGATCGTTAATACCCCCGCGCTTTTTTCAGCGTTGAAGCTTTGCGCTGCAGGTCTACTGTTTTTCCTCGGCGCGCAGTCGCTACGCGCAGGCCTCGGTTCGCTTCTGAAGAGTGGGGCTGCGCAGTTTGGCGAGCCTAGTGGCGAATATGTTGCGGAGCCTTGGAGTGAGAAGACTGTTTATGTCGCGGGCTTTCTAACCAACGGTTTTA
>CBFIDY010000001.1:133454-423293 GCA_965661495.1 Pseudohongiellaceae bacterium
GGCCTAGTGGCGAATATGTTGCGGAGCCTTGGAGTGAGAAGACTGTTTATGTCGCGGGCTTTCTAACCAACGGTTTTAATCCCAAAGCGACGCTGTTCTTCTTGGCACTGTTCTCTGCTGTTATTAGCCCGCAGACCAGCTTCGCTGCCCAGGCTTTCTACGGTGTCTATCTCGCGCTTGCGACCTTTGTGTGGTTTGCAATGCTCTCAATACTGATTGGAAAACCAAGCGTGCGCGGCCGGGTTTTACGACTTGCGCCTTGGGTAGACAGCACGATGGGCTTGCTGCTGCTCGGCCTTGCTGTTCAGCTTCTTATCAGTGAAATTTGGGTGTCACAGCCGCTGACCTAACGCCCTGGGCCGGTCGAGTATGGTACGCTTTGAGCATAGAGTGGCGGTATTAAGTGTCCCGATGAGGGAGAGGCTTTAATGAACAGTAAGCTTAGCAATGAAGTCGCAACAGAGGTAATAGCGAAGGGCGCACAGAGCAGTGCCTCTGCTCCCAAGCTTCTTATCGACAAATTCGGTCGGCGTGTCGATTACATTCGGCTGTCGGTTACCGATCGCTGTGATTTTCGCTGTGTCTACTGCATGACCGAGGAAATGACTTTCTTACCACGCTCACAGGTTCTCAGCCTAGAAGAGCTTTATCTGGTGGGCAAAGCGTTCGTAGATCTTGGGGTGAAGAAAATTAGGCTTACCGGCGGTGAGCCGCTCGTACGTACGGATGTCATGACGTTGATTGAGAGGCTTGGGGCGTTGCCCGGGCTGGAAGAGCTGTTGCTGACAACTAACGGCGCACAGCTCGATAAATACGCGGTGCCACTAAAAAATGCCGGCGTAAACCGCATTAATATTAGCATCGATAGCCTTGATGCAGAGCGCTTTAAGCGCATTTCGCGCGTGGGTAAACTCGATAAAGTTCTGCAGGGGATTGACGCTGCAATTGCTGCGGGATTCGATAGGATTAAGCTCAACTCGGTCATCATGCGTGGCTATAACGAAGACGAGGTATTGGCGCTAGCTGATTATGCACTCGCGCGTGGAATTGATATCGCCTACATCGAGGAGATGCCCTTGGGCGAGGCTTCGGATCATGATCGAGAGCAAACTACCTGCAGCAACGCGTGGGTAAGAGAGGTGCTAGAAGAGCGATTTAGCCTGAGCGAGAGCGCCGTGAAAACCGCAGGCCCCTCGCGCTATTGCAATGTTGGGGGATACGACTCGCGTATCGCGTTTATTTCACCGGTGACTCACAATTTTTGTGAGGACTGTAATCGTGTTCGTGTCACGGTAGAGGGGCGCCTGCTGCTCTGTTTGGGCAATGAGCATTCGATGGATCTGCGGGAAATTCTCCGCTCCGAAGAGTTTACTGAGCAAACCTTGCAAGAGGCGATCATTGCGGCGATGGATCTTAAGCCAGAACGGCATTATTTCTACGAAAAAGACTACGCGCAGCCAGTGCGACTAATGAATATGACCGGGGGTTAGGCCGCGAGCCCAAGCCGATGGTAATGAAGGAATATACGATGCAGGAATCGCCCCAGTCTCTCCGTTTGGCAGTCATAACGGTGTCAGATACTCGCACGGAGGCTACGGATCGTTCTGGCGAGGTGTTAGTCGAGCGTTTGACAGCGGCGGGTCATGCGCTGCAGCATAAAACGATTATCCCAGACGATGTTTATTTGCTCCGCGCAGAGGTGTCTCGGCTTATTGCTGACCCCTCTGTGCAGGGTGTCCTGATGACCGGCGGCACAGGCTTTACCCTGCGGGACAATACGCAAAAAGCTATTACGCCGCTGTTTGACGTATCTATCGACGGCTTCGGTGAGCTGTTTCGTCAACTTTCCTATGCTGAAATTGGTACCTCTACCATTCAGTCCCGCGCCTTCGCTGGTATGGCGAATCACACCATTATTTTTTGTCTTCCAGGCTCGCCCGGAGCCTGCGCTACTGGCTGGGATCAGATTATTGCTCAGCAGCTCAATAGCTGTCATAAGCCTTGCAATTTTGCGGACAAATTAAAGCCCTAGTCGACTGTCGATATGCCGAGGCGGGACTGCGGTGAATGCCGATACGCAAGGCAAAAAAAAGCACCAAGCCCGAGGGGTTTGGTGCTGAAGATGCACAGAAAAATCTAGCAGGGGTGTAAAGCTATCTATTCGACCGCTGTTGTGGAGCTGGTGGGCGCCTCATTGTGAGGCCACGAGGCTCCTCGTCGCGGTAGAACTAAATTTGATTAGCGCCTAGACGCTAGAGAGCACAATTGCTGCAGGTACCGAAAGGGCGGCGACGATTAATGCGACGCTAACTACTGTGGCTTCTACAACGGGGCGCGCTCGTCTGAGTGCGTTGCTCATGGTTGACTCCTTGATGTCATTTCATGCGTTGCTTTAGCTGGAAGCCCCACGCTTCCTCATCCAGCAACGGGGCGTATAGTAACACAATTCGTATAAATGGGTAACACTTTTTGGTTTTTCTCGGCATAAATGCGGTTTAGTGTCGGTCGCCCACATGAGTCGATAATAATGCTATTAAAAACAGATGGATAGAATATTTTTTGGGGCGGCTCTCGACAAGTTATTGACATTTTTGGGTGAGAAATCACGCAAAAAGGGGATTATTGGTAACACGATGAGCTCTGTAAGTGATTTGGGTCACAAGGTAACATCTGCCGCAACAACGTTTTGCTGCTGCTGGCGGCGTCTTGTCGGCGGCTGTGCTCACTTAGCCGCCAGCAGTGTTAGACTTCGAGCTCAACTTCTGGAGAGCATGATTTGCGCGTACTGACTTTAAACTGCAACGGGATCCGAGCCGCCGCGCGTAAGGGTTTCTTCGACTGGCTGCCTTCTGTTAACGCCGATGTGGTCTGCTTACAGGAGACAAAGGCTCAAATTGATCAGCTAAGCGACCCTGTTTTCGCGCCTGAAGGTTACCACTGCCACTATTTTGACGCCGAGAAGAAAGGTTATTCGGGCACGGCGATTTACAGTCGCCAAGAGCCCGACAAAATCACCAAAGGGCTTGGTTTCGAGATTGCGGATAGCGAAGGGCGTTACATCCAGGCGGACTTTGGAGAGATCAGCGTAGCGTCGCTCTATCTGCCTTCCGGCTCGAGTGGCGATGAGCGTCAAGCGCGTAAACTCATTTTTATGAAGCATTTCATGCAGCACATGCGGAGTCTTGCGAGCGATAAGAGAGAGTACATCGTCTGTGGTGATTGGAATATTTGTCATAAAGAAATCGATATTAAGAACTGGAAGCCTAATCAAAAAAATTCAGGCTTTCTCCCAGAAGAAAGAGCTTGGCTGGACGAACTCTTCGACGAGGTGGGATTTGTTGATGCGTTCCGCAGGGTGAATCAGGCCGCAGAGGAATACTCCTGGTGGTCAAATAGAGGACAGGCGCGGGCCAATAATGTGGGGTGGCGCTTGGACTATCATGCCGTGTCTCCAAAGACAGCAGAGACTACAAGCGCTGCGAGTATTTACAGGGAGCAAAGCTTCTCTGACCATGCCCCAGTGATTATCGACTACGCGCGCTAAGCGCTTTTGGCTTGGCTCAGGCGGATGACGGCAAGCTTGAAAAATTTTCGGAAAGGCGGGAGATTAGAACTAGATGATCAGTTGGAATGAGGGAAGGCGAAAGGCGGCTCGTCAGCGAGTCGTTCGCGTGCTGGGTGTAGTGTTTTTTCTTACCTGTAGTCTATTTACTCCCGTGGCGTGGGCGCAGCCAATTACAGCCACAATAACAACCTCGAAGGGCGTAGTGATCGCTGAGCTTAACGAGCGTGCGGCGCCTACAACCGTTGCTAATTTTATAAACCTCGCCGAGCGTGGATTCTATGACGGCCTCAGCTTTCATCGCTGGGAGCGCAATTTCATGGTGCAGGGCGGCGATCCTCTAGGTAACGGTACTGGTGGCCCCGGCTATCGCTTTGCCGGCGAGATCATCCTGCGTCACAACCAGCCGGGCATTCTGTCTATGGCTAATTCGGGACCAGGCACTGACGGCAGTCAGTTCTTCTTAACGCACCTGGCGACGGCGCATTTGAATGGCAAGCACTCGGTGTTCGGCAAAGTAGTTAAGGGGCTGCCTATCGTACAGTCGCTTCGACGCAAAGATACGATAGAAAGTATTCGTATAAGCGGTGATTTTACAGCCCTGTTTGAGCGCAAAGCTGATGAGTTGGCGCAGTGGAACGCAGTCCTTGATCGTGAATTTCCGGATCTTTTGCCCAAGCCCTAGAGTGTATCGCTCGGTGTGGCTGCGGCTGCGAAGCGTTCTGAAAGCGCGCTGTGGGCTGACTTAGAAAACGCGCTTGAACGGTTTGACGTCAACTGATGCATAGACGCCGGCGTCGACATAGGGGTCGGCATTGGCCCAGACTTGCGCCTGCTCTAAAGAGTCGAATTCCGCGATAACCACGCTGCCGCTGAAGCCTGCTTCGACTCCGCCCGCGGGGTCAAGAGGGTTAGGCCCAGCAACGATCAGCCTGCCGGCGTCTGCTAATTCCTGTAGTCGTTCTAGGTGCGCAGGGCGGGCGGCGGTTCGTCCATCGCGGCTGTTTTCAATGTCTTTTCCAACGATACTCACTAGCATAATTCAGCTTTCCCTTTGCTGGGTTCTCGGAAGTCTTTCTGTTTAAAAAACGGTGTGTATTGGATGTGCACTGAGCGTGCACGTTTAGGCTTCAGGCTCTTCCATGTATTTCACGAGCATTGGCATTTGGGCGAACACGAATACGAAGGTCAAGATCAGATTACCGAAGACTTTAAACTTGATCCATGTATCCTCGCTGAGTAGCAGAGCGACAGCGAGGTTAACGGCGCCGAGCACAATGAAATAGGCGATCCAAAGTAGATTGAGTCGCTGCCAAACTTCCCTTGGTGCCGGTACTGCATGCCCCATCATGTGCTCTATAGCGGGTTTCTCGCCGATGTAACGCGAGCCCAGGAACAAACTCGCAAAGATCCAGTTCACGATAGGAGCTTTCCATTTGAGGAACTCAATATTGCGAAATAAGATGGTTGGAAGGCAGAAAAGGACTACTGCAGCGAACGTAATCCATTGGAACTTGTCCAGGCGGCGCTGTATGAGAAACAAGCCGCCATAGACTAGGATCGAACTGGCGAGCAGAAATTCCGCCGCACTAAAAATGCCGCCTAGCTCGCGTTCGAAACTGCCGAAATCTACCGAACGAGGCTCTAAGCTCCAAACGATGAAAAAAACAAACAGAGGGATGTAGTCAATAAGCTGTTTCATACAGAATGAGCACCTTGATGCCAAGACGATAGCTGGGGGATAGTTAAGACTTCGAAGCAGCAAACCTATGCTGGCGAGCGAAGCGCGCTGCGTTTTAGGACGATGGTAATTCATTTGAACTGAACTGTCCGCACATAGCCTCGATTGACGTACACTGCGCTACCCAGCGGCGCGGCTTCGCCCGCCCAACGAGATTAATGAGAACAATGAGTAAATACCTCGAGCTTCATCCAGAGAATCCCAATCCGCGATCCATTAGCCAGATCGTGGAAGCTTTGCGAGGCGGGGCGGTGGTTGTTTACCCAACCGATTCCAGTTACGCCGTTGGCTGTCACCTTGGAGACAAAGCCGCTTTGGAGCGAATCCGGCGGCTGCGAGGTTTAAGCGATAAACACAATTTTACGCTCATGTGCAGCGACCTTTCTGAACTCGCCACGTATGCTCAGGTCAATAACAGCGCATTTCGGACCCTAAAGGCTCTGACCCCCGGCCCATTCACCTTCATTTTGAAAGCTAGTGCCGAGGTACCTAAACGCCTTATGCATCCAAAGCGCCGCACCATCGGATTACGCGTGCCGGACAACACGATTGCTATGGCCATGCTTGCAGCAATGGGTGAGCCCTTGATGACCACGAGCCTCATTTTGCCTGCAAGCGAAGAGCCTCTATCCGATCCGCTGCTCATGGCCGACGAGCTGGGCGCTAGCGTCGATATGATTGTCGATGGCGGCAGCTGCGGTCTGCGGCCCACCACGATGCTGGATCTTACCGAAGGGGTGCCTGAACTGCTGCGGGAAGGGCTAGGCGACGCTAGCGAAGTGCTCGCCTAGTGTCACCCCCGCGACATGCAGGTATACTCTACCTTTTACGCAGATCCGGAGCTTAGCTTGTCCACAGTAGATTCACAGCAGCGTGTGCTGTCTGGCATGCGCCCCACTGGGCGCCTTCACCTCGGTCATATGCACGGCGTGCTCAATAACTGGGTCAAGCTTCAACATGAGTATGAATGCTTCTTCTTTGTAGCTGATTGGCATGCGCTGACCACTCACTATGGCGACGCGACGATTTTCGAAAACAATGTGCTCGATATGGTGATTGATTGGCTCGCGGTTGGGGTTAATCCGGGTTCCGCCTCGCTCTTCGTTCAGTCCCGTGTTCCCGAGCACGCCGAACTGCATCTGCTCCTTTCTATGCTGACGCCGCTAGGCTGGCTCGAACGCGTACCGAGCTACAAGGATCAGCAAGAAAAGCTGCACGAGAAAGAGCTCGATACCTATGGCTTTCTCGGTTACCCACTTCTTCAAGCTGCGGACATTCTGATCTACCGCGCAGGTCACGTGCCAGTCGGTGCTGATCAGGTGGCCCATGTAGAGCTTACTCGTGAAGCGGCTCGCAGATTTAATCACCTCTATGGGCGCGAGCCGGGTTTCGAGGAAGCGGCGGCGGCAGCCGTAGCGAAGATGGGCAAAAAGTCTGCGCGACTCTATAACAATCTGCGCACAGCCTTTCAGGAACAGGGAGACCACGAGGCGCTAGAAAAAGCGCAGGCGTTGCTACGTGAGCAGCAAAACATCTCGTTGGGCGATCGTGAGAGGCTATTCGGCTTCTTGGAAGGTGGAGGCAAGATGATTCTGGCCGAGCCCAAGGCGCTACTCACGCCTGCTTCGAAAATGCCCGGCCTGGATGGTCAGAAAATGTCGAAGTCCTACGACAACACGATAAGCTTGCGCGAGCCGCTCGAGCAGGTAGAGAAAAAGATCAGCACCATGCCCACGGATCCGGCGCGGGTGCGGCTGACCGATCCTGGTGACCCTAGCAAATGTCCAGTATGGCAATTGCATGAAGTGTATTCTGATGAAGACACGAAGAGCTGGGCGAGTGCAGGTTGCCGCAGTGCAGGAATCGGCTGTCTCGAATGTAAAAAACCAGTTAGTGATGCCATTGTTGCCGAGCTCGAGCCTATTCAGCAGCGCGCGGCACAGTATGAGAAAGACCCAGATACAGTGCGCTCGATCATAGCGGAAGGCTGTGAAACGGCTCGTGAAGCGGCCCGTGAGACGCTGCACGATGTACGTAGCGCCATGGGTTTAACGAGCTGGTAGTGCTAGGAGAGCGCGGTGAGTACTGAGGAAAATAAAAGCTCCGCGCAATCAAGCGCGCAGGCAGGCGCAGAAGTAAGTGACAGTGACTCTGCGTCAGTCGAGGGTGGTGAGCAAGAGCGTCATCTCAGGGAAGAAGCGGAAGCCGCGAATTTAACGCAGCGGGAGCCGTTTGCGGTGGTCGATGGCGAGGTGTTCGATGACATCCCCAAAGACCTCTACATTCCACCCGATGCGCTGAAAATTTTAGTGGAGAGTTTTCAAGGCCCATTAGATCTCCTGCTGTATCTGATTAAGCGCCAAAACATCGATATTTTGAATATCAATGTTGCAGAGATCACAGACCAATACATGGCCTACGTCGAGCTGATGGAGGCGAGCCAATTCGAGCTTGCGGCCGAGTATCTGGTGATGGCCGCGATGCTTGCTGAGATCAAGTCCAAGATCCTGCTGCCTAGGCAAGAAGAAGCCGAGGCCGACGAGGAAGATCCGCGCATGGAGCTCATTCGCCGGCTCCAAGAATACGAACGGTTTAAGCGTGCCGCTGAGAATCTTGATGAAATACCGCGCATGGACAGAGAAATATTCAGTGCTCGCGCAGCGCTGCCCAAATTAGAGAAAGTGTCTGCAGATCCTGATGTCGAGCTTAATGATGTGCTCGCGACCCTCGCACAGGTGCTAAAACGCGCCGATATGTTCGGTAGTCATCAAGTCGCATTGGAAACGCTGTCGACGCGCGAAAAAATGTCAGAGATTCTCGTGCGTCTCAACGATACCAAATTCGTCCCGTTATTCTCGCTGTTGCTTAAAGAGGAGGGGCGGCTAGGAGTGGTTGTTACTTTCTTGGCAATGATGGAGCTTCTCAAAGGCAGCATGGTGGAGATTGTTCAAGCTGAGCCGTTTGCGCCAATTCACATTAAATCTCGCGGTGCCGCTGAACGAGCGCTCCATGCGGGCGAAGACGCCCAAGAAAGCGAGTTCGATTAGCCAGCGTCAGTAGTGTTGATGCAAGAAAAAAGTTTAGATAGGACATAGCCCTCGCATGATTGATGTAGACAATAAAGTAAAGATGATTATTGAAGGCCTCCTGCTAGCGGCAGGTCGGCCGTTGTCTCTTGCCAGCATTGCGGCTGTGTTTGCAGAAGATGAACGCCCCGACGACGAAGAGCTGCTGGCTGTTCTTGAGCGTATAAAAGCTGACTGCGACGACCGCGGTTTTGAGCTCAGCAAGGTGGCCTCGGGCTACCGCTTTCAGGTGAAGCAAGAGCTGTCAGAATGGATCGCCAAACTGTGGGAAGAGCGCCCGCCGCGGTATACCCGTGCGCTGCTCGAGACCCTGGGGCTAATAGCTTACCGACAGCCGATCACGCGCGGTGATATCGAAGAAATCAGAGGCGTGGCGGTCAGCTCAAACATCATCCGCACGCTGCTCGATCGTGAATGGATCCGAGTGGTAGGACAGCGTGACGTGCCAGGGCGGCCCTCGATGTTCGCAACCACTAAGCAGTTTCTCGACTATTTCAATTTGGAGAGCCTGCAGCAGCTGCCGCCGCTTTCGGATATTAAAGACCTTGAAAGCGCGGCAAAAGAGCTCGGTTTTGAGGCAGAGCTTGCGGCTGCCAGAGTGTTGGAAATGCCCGAGGAATCGGAAGAGGAAGGCGATAGAGAGCTTACGGAGGAGGAGCAGGCCCAGCTGCTTGCAGAGGAAGAGGCTATAGCCCTTTCGCAAAAGCCGTTAGACGAAATTCTTCACCCGAACGGGTTGCCTGAGCCCGAGCCTGCGCTTGATGAAGACGAAGACGCTAGCATTGAAGCTGGCGGTGAGAAAGAAGGAATAGCGCAGCATGAAGAGGCTACAGAAGCTTCGCAGGTCTCAGAAGAAAATAGTGCAGGCGAGCTCTCAGATGTAGACGCTGTTAACGACGCGCTTAATCCTGAGGACGAAGAGCTAGACGAAGAACTGGACGAAGAGCTGGCAGAGATTGACCAAGCGTTAGAAGCGCTTGAGCGGGATTTAGCCAGCCCGCATCCACTAGAACAGGAGTCGGGCGACGATGAGCCTGTGCTAAACACTCAAACGGCGGATGACGCCGAGGTTAAATAGACTCTATGTCTGAAAAACTCCAAAAAGTTATGGCACGAGCAGGGTTTGCTTCGCGGCGCGAGGCAGAGACTTGGATTGAGAAGGGTCGCGTCAAAGTGAACGGTGTGGTCGCTAAAATTGGCGACCGAGTAACTGACGATGACAGGATCGTCGTCGACGGCAAGAAAGTGGCGGCGCAACACAAGGCGAGCCACGAGCGCAGAGTTATTCTGTATAACAAGCCTGAAGATCAGGTATGCACACGCAAAGATCCTGAGGGCAGGCCCACAGTATTTGATCGCTTACCGACGATTAAACATGGTCGCTGGGTAGCGATTGGTCGCCTAGATATCAATACCAGCGGACTGCTTCTATTTACTACCGACGGTGAGCTTGCCAACAAGTTGATGCATCCCAGCGCGCAGATTGAGCGCGAGTATGCGGTGCGGGTGTTGGGGGATGTCACTAAGGAAATGGTCGAGGCCATGCATGCCGGTGTGGAGATCGATGGCCACGTGTGTCGTTTCACCGATATTCAACATTTTGGAGGTGAGGGCGTCAATCAGTGGTATCACGTCGTGGTTATGGAAGGCCGCAATCGTGAGGTGCGTAAGCTGTGGGAATCCCAGGGTGTGAAGGTTAGCCGTTTGAAGCGAGTTCGCTTCGGTCCTCTCTTTATCCCGAGCACCGTCACGAAGGGGCGCTTTCAGGAGCTGCCTAAAAAAGAGCTCGATAAACTGCTTAAAGTAGCTTATCCCCCTGTAGCCAAGCCGAAGGCGGAAGAACCCGCGCCGCGCTAGTTGCTCATAGTGCGTGCATCCAAAGCCTGTCCATGCAGTGCCGCGCCGTCTGGTGACATAAGGTATAGATAGTTTGGCAGCAAGGACTCAGCCGTGGGCTGTGTCTGCGGATCTTCGGCTGGGTAGGCATCGCGGCGCATAGCGGTGCGTGTCCCGCCGGGGTTAAAGCTCATGACGCGTGTATTTGACACGTTTTCCATTTCCTCTGCGAGTGTCTGCATCAGTCCTTCAACAGCGAACTTGCTCACGCCATAGGCGCCCCAGAAAGCTCGTCCTTTTCGCCCTACGCTGGAGGAGGTGAAAACGAGTCTCGCATCTATCGAGCGTCCCAGCGCGGGTAGTAGGGCTTTGCTAAGACCGAAAGCGGCATTCAAATTGACCTGCATGAGTTTCACCCAGTCGCTATCGGGATAGTGTTCTATTGGCGTGCGCGCGCCTAGCAGTGCGGCGTTGTGTATAAGCCCGTCTAAACAGTCAAACTGCTCGTCGAGTGCTGCTGCCAGGGTCTTGTAATCCTCCGGTTGAGCCGTGGCTAGGTCCATGGGGTGGATAGTGATTCGACCAGGATGGCTTTGTTCAATCTCATCATAGAGATTCTCGAGTTTTTCTTGGCTACGGCCAAGAGCGATGACATGCGCGCCGTGATCGCTAAAGCCGGTGGCAAGCACGCGTCCGATACCGTCGCTCGCGCCAGTGATCAGAATTGTCTTGCCCGCGAGCAGGTCTTTCGGTGCTGAGTAGGAAAAGGTCATTAGCTAAACTTCAGTAGATTGAGCAGGTTGATAGCCTGTTCGGGTTGCTTAAGGATGAAATCCGCCGGCCACTGGGTGGCGTCGGTATTTTCGCTTAGGTAGCCGTAGGTAGCGGCAATGGCTATTACATCAGCATTTTTGGCCGCCTGCATATCGCGTATATGATCGCCAAAGTAGACGCAGCGTTCCGTGTCACGATTGACTTTTTCTAGTGCGAGCAGCAGCGATTCCGGATTGGGCTTTTTTGCCTGTACGTCATCAGGGCACACCAGCACAGGGCAGCGCTCGAGTAGGTCCATCTGAGTAAGCAGCGCCTCGGCGTAGAGGCGGGGTTTATTCGTTACGATTCCCCAGGGAATGCCTGCTCGTTCCAGTTCGTGAAGTAATTCATCTAGGCCTGAATAGAGGACGGCTTGTGTGCTGCTGAGCTGTTCAAGATAGAGCGCGAGAAGTCGTGCAAGCAGTGCCTCAAACTGTGGGCTGTCTTCCGCCTCGTCGAAGCCGAGTTTTACCAAGGCCCTTGCGCCGTCGGACACTGTTTGGCGTATCTGTTTAGTGTCGACAGAAGGCTTGCCTTCTTCGCTAAGCAATGTGTTGAGCGCGTATATGAAATCCGGAGCAGTATCGATCAGCGTGCCGTCGAGATCGAAAAGCACGCAGTCGATTGAAGTGTTAAGACGCGAACTCACAGCTATGCTGCCGCGGGCTTGTGGTAGTGAGCAAGGTAGTTAACGTCTAAATCCTTGCCCAGCGAGTAGCGCTTGCTCAGTAAATTATAAGTCATACCGCGCTGCTCCTGCAGCTCTAGCCCGGCGTCTCGCGCCCAGCCAGCGAGCTCTGAGGGGCGAATGAACTTGGCGTACTCATGCGTGCCACGCGGGAGCAGGTTGAGGATATATTCCGCACCAATGATCGCGAACAAATACGATTTAGGATTGCGATTAATTGTCGAGAACAGAACTTCGCCTTCAGGTTTCACGAGTTTTTGACAGGCGCTAACTATAGCGCTGGGATCAGGAACGTGTTCAAGCATTTCGAGGCAAGTCACAATATCGAAACTGGCGGGTTCGAGCTCGGCGAGTTCTTCGGCTGGAATGCGCCGATAGTCTATGTTGAGCTTGCTCTCTAATTGGTGTAGGCGGGCAACAGAAAGCGACGCTTCAGCCATGTCGATGGCTACAACCTGGGCGCCTTGGCGAGCCATCGCCTCGGCGAGTATGCCGCCACCACAGCCGATATCCAAAACGCGTTTACCTGCAAGGCTTGTGATCTGTGTGAGAAAGCCCATGCGCAATGGATTGATTTCGTGCAGCGGTTTGAACTCGCTAGTGGGGTCCCACCAGCGCGCCGCCAGCGCCTCGAACTTCTTGATTTCTAGGTCGTCTACGTTCTGCATGGCCTGTGTCCTGTGGTTCCTATCGCTGAATTTATTCGCCGTGGGCTATGGCGTATACGCGGCTCTGCCAGCTGCGGGTCTCTTGCTCAAGCTGCTTGCTGTCGATCGTTTGCAATTCGCCGCCGCGTAGCAGTGGTTTGCCGCCACTCCAGACGTCGCTTACCTGGCCAGCCTGAGTCGAGTAGACCAGCTGCGAGATAACGTCGTAGAGCGGCATTGCGTTAATTGCGGTCATGTCCACGGCAGTAATATCGGCAAACTTGCCAATTTCCAAGCTGCCAATATCCGCGTCGAGTCCCATTGCCTTGGCTCCATTGAGAGTGGCCATTTGTAAAGCGGCGGCGGCTGGTAGGGCGGTCGCGTCTTGAGCAACGGCCTTGGCCAGCTGCGCTGCGGTGCGCATTTCAGAAAACATATCTAAATCGTTATTGCTCGCGCAGCCGTCTGTGCCCAGAGCAACGTTGACTCCGGCCTTGCGAAGAGTCTCCACAGGGCAAAAGCCGCTCGCCAGCTTGAGATTCGACTCAGGACAATGCGCCACCTGGGTTCCGCTTGTGGCAACGCTGTCGATTTCCTCTTCGGTCAATGCTGTCATATGCGTGCAGAACAGCCTGGGAGAAAGCAGGCCGAGTTTGGCTAGCCGAGCAAGTGGCCTCATACCGTCCTGCGCGAGTGCGGCGTCCACTTCGGTCTGGGTCTCATGAACATGCATGTGCACGGGTATATCGAGCTCTTCCGCGAGCGCGGCGATCTTTTGTAGAGGCTCGTCAGAGACCGAGTAGGGCGAGTGAGGGCCGAAAGCGATATGAATTCGCTCGTCGTGACGGTACTGATCAGCCAAAGCGGTAGTCTTCTCGATGTACTCGTCTGGGTTTTGTGCCCAAGCCGTTGGAAAGTCGATGACAGGGCAGGCGAGCTGCACCCTGAGTTTGCTTTGTTGGACAACAGTGGCACAGGCCTCGGGAAAAAAGTAGTTGTCGGCAAAACAGGTTGTGCCAGAGCGAATCATCTCGGCCGCGGCCAGGCGGGTGCCGGATTCAACGAAATCGGCGTCGACAAGCTGCCCCTCCAGAGGCCAGATACGCTCCTCAAGCCAGGCTTTGAGAGGCATGTCGTCGCCTACGCCTCTCAGCAGACTCATCGCCGCATGCCCGTGTGCATTGATCAGGCCGGGTATGAGGACATGATTTTCAAGATCGACGGCGGCTATCAAGCCTTCGGGGCTTAGCAGTTCGCGCGCCTCCTTGGCGGGGAGTAGGTGGCTAATTCTGCTCCCGTTGACCAGTAACGCATGATTTTCTAGGACTACGCCAGTGGGATTTACAGGCACGATCCAGCGGGCAAACAGGGTCAGATCGGGAGTTAATTTTTGAGACATGACGAAGCCTTGAGCGCAGTGTTTATCGAAGTATAACCGCTGCCCTAGTGCGCTGTCGCTCGCAGCACGCCGGGCCGCTTTTTAGGCGGCGATCAACGCTTGTCTGTGGTAGCATTTGAGATCTGATTAGCGCTCCACGCGCCCCCTTTATTTCCTGCCACACCGGCCGTTATAAAGAGTGTCATTTTGATGTGTCAGGAGCAGTGTAAAGCGCCGCCACAGGCTGAGTGTTGCACAGCATGGGGTTTGGACTCGTTAACCATGGTTGGCGTCTTGAGTCCCCAAAACCCCGAGCGTGACAGCTACGCGATACACCGAGCAAATACCGACCCGATGCAAGTCCCAGGAAAGCAGATTTTATGAGCGAATTCGCCAAGCAAGTCCTCCCAGTAGCGCTAGAGAGCGAAATGCGTGAGTCCTATCTCGCCTATGCCATGAGTGTGATTGTGGGGCGCGCGCTTCCCGATGTGCGCGACGGCCTCAAGCCTGTGCATCGCCGCGTCTTGTTCGCCATGAATGTCCTCTCTAACGATTACAACAAGCCTTATAAAAAGTCCGCCCGTATTGTCGGCGACGTGATTGGTAAATATCACCCTCACGGCGATACGGCTGTGTATGACACGATAGTACGCATGGCGCAGGATTTTTCTTTGCGCTATCCGCTTGTCGACGGCCAAGGCAACTTCGGCTCGATTGATGGCGATTCTGCGGCAGCGATGCGTTATACCGAAATTCGCATGGCGAAGGTTGCGCATGACTTGCTCGCTGACCTGGATAAAGAGACGGTTGATTTCTCCGACAACTACGACGGCACGGAACGTATTCCCGACGTGCTGCCCGCCCAGATCCCCAATCTCTTGGTCAATGGCTCTAGCGGCATCGCGGTCGGCATGGCAACCAACATTCCCCCGCATAACCTGACTGAGGTGGTCGGCGGAGCGATTGCGCTGTTGGACGATCCCGATATTGGTATCGAAGGCTTAATGGAGCACATTTCAGGCCCGGATTTCCCAACTGCTGGGATCATTAATGGTAAAGCTGGGATTCTGCAGGCCTATCAAACCGGACGTGGCCGAATCTATATGCGCGCCCGTGCCGAGGTCCTCACCGATGATAAGAGCGGTAAGCAGACAATTATTGTTTCTGAGATTCCCTACCAGGTGAACAAGGCGCGGCTGATCGAAAAGATTGCCGAGCTGGTGAAAGAGAAGAAGATCGAAGGCATTACCGAGCTGCGGGATGAGTCAGATAAGGACGGCATGCGCATCGTCATTGAGCTGCGGCGCGGTGAGATGGGCGATGTGGTGCTCAATAATCTCTACGCTCAAACACAAATGCAAAACGTGTTCGGCATTAATATGGTTGCCCTAGTAGATGGCCAGCCTCGTTTGCTGACTCTGCGTGAGATCCTAGATGCCTTTATCCGTCATCGCCGTGAAGTCGTGTCCCGCCGTACGGCTTTCTTGCTGCGCAAAGCGCGCGATCGCGGTCACATCTTAGAAGGCCTAGCGGTCGCTCTTGCAAATATCGATGCGGTAATCGAACTAATTAAAACCTCGCCCACCTCAGCTGAGGCGAAGCAGAAGCTCTTAGAGCGTTCATGGAAATCCGATAGCGTGCTGGCCATGCTGGGCGAGGTGGGCGCTGATGCTTGTCGTCCTGAAGGGCTAGACGCCAAGTATGGACTTAACGGTGCAGACTACTTCCTGTCGGAGGAGCAAGCCCAGGCAATTTTGGAGCTGCGCCTTCATCGTCTTACCGGTCTTGAGCACGAGAAGCTCATTAATGACTACAAAGCGCTACTCGAACAGATCGCCGACTACCTCGAAATTCTTGGCAAAAAAGAGCGCCTGCTGGCTGTTGTGCGCGAAGAGCTGGAGAAGGTGCGCGACGAATACGGTGACGAACGCCGCACAGAAATTGTTGGCACCCAGCAAGATCTAACCGTTGAGGATTTGATCACCGAAGAAGACCGTGTCGTGACGATTTCTAAGACGGGCTACGCGAAGACTCAGCCGCTGAGCGACTATGCCGCCCAACGCCGAGGCGGTATGGGTAAAGCTGCCGCTGCGGTGAAGGATGAAGACCTGGTTGAACATCTTTTAGTCGCAAGCACTCACGATACCCTTCTTTGTTTCACTAGCCATGGCAAGGTGTATTGGCTGAAGGTTTATATGATTCCGGTGGCGAGCCGGACGTCACGTGGTAAGCCTGTAGTCAACATTCTTCCACTAGAGGAAGGTGAGCGCATTACTAATATGTTGCCTGTTAAAGACTATACCGAAGGCTGGTTTGTCTTCATGGCCACGTCCAAAGGCACGGTCAAAAAGACGCCATTGCCAGCGTTCGCGCGCCAACGTAGCGTGGGTTTGCGGGCTATCGAGCTCGATGACGACGACTCTCTCGTGGGCACGGCGCTGACCGATGGAACGCAAGACATTATCCTAATGAGCAGCGCGGGTAAGACTATTCGCTTCGCGGAACAGGATGTGCGTGCCATGGGGCGCACGGCGCGCGGTGTGCGCGGCATACGCCTACAGGAAGGACAGGCAATGGTGTCGCTCATGGTTGCCGACGATGCCAAGCAGGTGCTTACCGTGAGTGAAAATGGCTACGGCAAACGCACGCTGTCTAGCGACTTCCCGCTTCGCGGTCGCGGTGGTCAAGGCGTTATCGGCATACAAACTAGTGAGCGAAACGGCGCTGTCGTGGGCTCTGTGCAAGTGGATGATAGCGATGAAATCATGCTGATCTCCAGTAAAGGCACCATGGTGCGGACACGCGTTGGCGAGGTCTCGGTGCAGGGGCGAAATACACAGGGCGTCAGACTCATTCGTCTTAAAGAGGGCGAGGCACTGGTCGGGCTCGAGCGGGTTGACGAGCCTGTAGATATGGCTCCTAGTGAAGACTCTGAATCAGCTGAAGTCACAGCCGCTACCGATGCCGACTGATAACTCGGGCGGCATAGCCTACCTAGGCCCGCAGGGTACTTTTTCACAGCTAGCGGCTATTCGTTTCTTTTCATTAGAGAAAGAAGACGGCGCAATGAGGGCCTGTAGCAGTATCGAAGAAGTCTTTCAGCGGGTGCAAACTGGCGAGATGGAATTCGGCGTTGTACCGGTTGAAAATTCCACGGAAGGCGCGGTAAACAATACTCAAGACTGCTTGCTTACAACTACAGTCTCCATCGTTGGCGAGACGGTGCTCCCCATCCAGCATAATCTGCTTTGCGCTCAGCATACCGAGCCGTCGACTCTGCACAGCGTTGCCTCGCACAAGCAGTCACTTGCCCAATGTCGCGACTGGCTCGCGGCCAATTTCCCGACGCTGAGCAAAAGAGAGTGTGCAAGCAATGCCCAAGCAGCGGAGGCGGCTCGGGACGAGGCGGGCGTCGCCGCTATTGCCGGAGAATTTGCTGCGGAAATTTATGGCCTGAAAGTAGTAGCTTCCTCTATTCAAGATCACAGCCACAATTCCACACGATTTCTGATCCTGCACCGTCAGGCCAAAGAACTAAAAAACCCAGCAGTCTTTTTGGGGACTGAAACTTTGCGCAAGACCAGCCTGCTCGTGGCTACCCAGAATAAACCTGGAGCGCTTTACGCTCTCCTCGGTCCCTTTGATCGCCTACAGCTCGACCTAGCGAAAATCGAAGCTCGGCCTTCTAAAAAGCGCGCTTGGGAATATGTGTTTTTTATCGATTTCCTGACTAAGACTGATGAGCAGGCGAAGGTCGACGAGCTGCTCGAGTCCCTGCGCCCCTACACAACGTCGCTGCGTGTTCTGGGGAGCTACTGTGCTGCGCATACTGAGTTGAGTGTGAGCGCTGATGATTGAGGGTAACCCACAGCTGCCAGCTGTTGAGCGACTGGCTAAAAGCACCGTTCTAATCGTCGGCTTAGGTCTAATAGGCGGCTCTATAGCCCGAGGTCTTCGCAGTTCAAGTGCGTGCAAACGCCTACTGGCGTGCGATACCAACGAGTCACAATTGCAAGCGGCGCTTGATGCTGGCGACATAGATGAGGCGGGGTCGCTGGAAAGACTGGCTAAGCAAGCAGATCTCGTAGTGATTGCCTTACCCACTCTTGCGACGGCCGCGCTTTTGCCGCGCCTTGAAGCGCTTTGCAGCTCCGAGGCCATTGTCACTGATGTCGCAAGTGTAAAAGCGAATGTAGCTCAGCGCTTAGACTCTGCAGGGGAAAACTTTCGCGCACGCTGTGTGCTTGGTCATCCACTGGCGGGTTCTGAGCAAAGCGGCTACGCGGCTTCTAAATCTGATTTGTTCGACAACAGAACAGTGATCCTTACTCCGCTGGACTATACGAGCGCAAGCGCGCTTGGCTTGGTCACGGCGCTGTGGCGATCTCTGGCAGCTAATGTGCTGGCGATGTCAGTCGCTCGTCATGATGAGGTTCTTGCAGCGACAAGTCATCTTCCGCATCTACTCGCCTACTCGATTGTCGATGTGCTGAAAAAGCAGGAGCAGAGCGAAGATATCTTTCGCTATGCTGCAGGCGGCTTCGCCGATTTCAGCAGGCTCGCCTCGAGTGATCCGCGTATGTGGTCGGAAATATTTGCCGCTAACAGGCAGGCGACTTCGTCGATACTGGGTTCTATGATCGACGAGCTTCTGCTTTTAAAAGAGCGTCTAGAAAGCAGTCCGCAAGAGTCCTTGCTTGAGGACCTATCGCAGCTATTCGCAGCGGCGCGCGAGACACGGGAAACATTCATTCACACACATTTTCGACCGAATGCGAACACCACTATGAACGAGAAGCAGATAACATTTTACGCTAAGGGACTCTCCGCATCGGTGAAACAGGGGCTTCGCGGCAAAGTTCGGGTTCCCGGTGATAAATCCATTTCTCACCGCAGCATTATCCTCGGCGCAATTGCCGATGGCCGCACTCGCGTGAGCGGGTTTCTGGAAGGGGAGGATGCGTTGAATACCTTGGCCGCATTCCGCGAACTTGGCGTGACTATAGTCGGCCCTGAAAATGGCAAGCTAGAGATTGTTGGGGTAGGTATCGACGGGTTAACTGCGCCGCGCAAACCGCTTTATATGGGTAATTCTGGCACAGCGATGCGTCTATTAGCTGGCCTATTAGCAGCGCAGGATTTTTCCAGTGAGCTTACCGGCGATGAGTCTTTGAGCAAACGGCCGATGGCCCGGGTGGCTGAGCCGCTTGCTGCTATGGGTGCAATTATCTCTGCGCAGGAGGGCGGTAGGCCGCCGCTTAATATATCCCCGGCGCCCCTTAAAGGCATAGATTACGCCATGCCTATGGCGAGTGCGCAGGTGAAGTCCTGCTTATTGCTTGCGGGTATTTTTGCCAATGGCGTAACTCGCGTAGAGGAGCCAGCGGTTTGTCGTGACCATACCGAACGGATGCTGAAGGGTTTTGGCTACCCGCTAGACCGCTCCGAGGACGGCAAGAGCGTAAGTATCGAGGGCGGACACAGGCTTAAAGCGACTACGATAGATGTGCCGAGTGATATTTCCTCAGCGACGTTTTTTCTCGTCGCTGCGGCCATCACTCCGGGCTCCGACGTTGAGCTTGAGCACGTGGGCGTTAACCCGTCGCGTATCGGTATTATCAATCTGCTTAAGCTAATGGGAGCGGATATTGAACTCAGCAATGCGAAAGAGGTCGGTGGCGAGCCGGTAGCTGATCTACGCATTCGTTACGCGCCGCTGTCCGGGATTGATATCCCGCAGGATCAAATACCCCTCGCCATAGATGAGTTTCCCGCGTTATTTATTGCCGCTGCGCTTGCCAAGGGTGAGACGGTGCTGAGAGGGGCAGAGGAGCTGCGCGTGAAAGAGAGCGACCGGCTCGCTGCGATGGGCGCGGGCCTCTCGGCGATTGGTGTTAGCTGTGAGATGTACCCTGACGGCATACGTATTCACGGCCAGCCGGACGCGACGTTTAGTGCCGCGACGATCGATTCTGAGGGTGATCATCGCATTGCTATGGCTTTTGCTGTGGCGAGTCTTCGCGCCTGCGCTCCATTGCAGATCGAAAACTGCGCGAATGTGAATACCTCCTTTCCTAATTTTGTCGAATTGAGTCAACAGCTCGGCATGGAGATTCGCGTTGAGTGAGGTCAGCTCCGCACCCCAGTGCGGCCCGGTGATTACCATTGATGGCCCCTCAGGATCGGGCAAGGGCACGCTTGCCGCGAGCTTAGCGAAGACGCTGGGCTATGCGCTGCTTGACAGCGGCGCCCTCTACCGGGTGCTTGGTCTCTCTGCATCTCGCAAGGGCTTGGATCCGGAGCAGGAGGCAGACAAAGAAGCCATCAGTCAGTTAGCGGCGTGTCTGCCTCTGGCTTTTGGTAGGCGCAATGAATCTGAGCCTTTAATAGAGGGATCTGTTTACCTGGCTGAAGAAGAGGTGAGTCTCGCCATACGCACCGATGAGGCAAGTGCCATGGCCTCTCGCGTCGCCGCGTTGCCACAGGTGCGCGCCGCGTTGCTGGAGCGGCAGCGCAGCTTTCAAGCGGCCTCGGGCTTGGTGGCTGACGGTCGCGACATGGGCACCGTGGTATTCCCTGCGGCTGAGTTGAAAATATTTCTAACTGCCAGCGTGGCTGCTAGGGCGGAACGTAGATATAAACAATTGATAGCTAAGGGTATTGATGCTACTCTCCCCGCCCTTCGGCTAGAGCTGGAAGAGCGTGATGCGCGCGACACTGAGCGCAGCGTTTCCCCTCTTCGTCCTGCTGAAGGCTCCTTTGTCATTGATTCTACTGAATTAAGTATTGCAGAGACTGAGGCGCAGCTGGAAGCGCTAGTGCGTGATGCAGGTCTCTTGGCCTAATCTCCCCATTTAGCCTCCCCCTATGTCGATAACGCGCACACCACCAGCATTGGTGCTCGTTATCGGTTTTTGTCATAGCACCGTCGCTGCTGGAGCGCGGAGTTGCGAAGTGTAGTCCTGCTGTCGAGTAGCCCTAGAGAGGGCGCCCAGTCTTGCTGCATCGAGCACATAATAGGAAAGTAGTAATGAGCGAAACTTTTGCAGAATTATTTGAAGCGAGTCTAAGTGAAATCGACATGAATCCAGGCGCAATCGTCGCCGGCATCGTGATCGACATTGACTCCGACTGGGTCACTGTTCATGCAGGACTCAAATCAGAAGGCGTCATCGCCAAATCAGAATTCCTCGACGAGCAAGGCAACTTCGATCTTGAAGTGGGCAGCATCGTCAAGGTCGCCCTTGAGACCGTAGAAGACGGTTTCGGCGCTACAAAGCTTTCGCGTGAAAAAGCTAAGCGCGCCGAGTCTTGGATGGAGCTGGAAGCGGCCTACGAGAAGAACGATATCGTTACCGGTGTCATTAACGGCAAGGTCAAAGGCGGCTTCACAGTCGATCTCAACAACATCCGCGCGTTCCTACCAGGTTCACTCGTCGATGTACGTCCAGTGCGCGATACGCTGCACCTTGAAGGCCAGCAGCTGGAATTCCGACTCATCAAGCTCGACCAAAAGCGCAACAACGTGGTTGTTTCGCGTCGCGCAGTCCTCGAGTCAGTCAGCACAGAAGAACGTGATGCGCTGCTCGCTACACTGCAAGAAGGGATGTCCGTTAAGGGTATCGTTAAGAACCTCACCGACTACGGTGCGTTCGTCGATCTGGGCGGCGTAGATGGCCTACTGCATATTACCGACATGTCTTGGAAGCGCATCAAGCACCCAAGCGAAATAGTCAACGTCGGCGACGAGATCAACGTGAAGGTCCTCAAATACGACCGCGATCGCAATCGTGTTTCACTCGGTCTCAAGCAGCTCGGTGAAGATCCATGGTTGGCAATTAAAGGCCGCTACCCGCAGAACGCCCGCGTTAAAGCCGTTGTGACCAACCTCACAGACTACGGCTGTTTCGCTGAGCTGGAAGAGGGCGTTGAAGGTCTTGTACACGTCTCTGAGATGGATTGGACGAACAAGAACATTCATCCTTCAAAGGTTGTACAGCTAGGCCAAGAAGTTGACGTGATGATCCTTGATATTGATGAAGAGCGTCGCCGCATTTCACTCGGTATCAAGCAGTGCTTCCAGAATCCATGGGACGGCTTCGCTGAGAAGTTCCAGAAGGGCGACAAGATCTCTGGAGTGATTAAGTCGATCACAGATTTCGGTATCTTCATCGGTCTCGATGGCAATATCGATGGCCTCGTCCACCTGTCTGATATCTCTTGGGATGAAACAGGGGAAGAAGCAGTGCGCGAATATAAGAAGGGCGACGAGATCGAGACAGTTATTCTGTCGATCGACTCTGAGCGCGAGCGCATCTCTCTTGGTGTTAAACAGCTGGGTGAAGATCCTTTCGCTAGCTCAAACTTCGAGCGCGGTAGCGTCGTGAAGGGCGTGGTCACAGCGGTTGACGCTAAAGGTGCTACTCTCGCGATTGCCGACGGCGTTGAAGGTTACCTACGTGGATCCGAATTGGGTCGCGAGAAGGTTGAAGACGCGCGCACTGTGCTCAAAGAGGGCGATGAGATCGAAGCCAAGATCGTTAACATCGATCGTAAGACGCGCAATTTGAGTCTGTCAGTGAAGGCAATCGAAATCGACGACGAGCGAGCGGCGATTAAAGATCATAAGAGCCAAGAGGTTCCTGAGGTTTCTCCGGGTACAATTGGCGACCTGATTAAGGCGCAGATGGAAAAGAGCTAATCTTTTCTCTTAGTGTGAACGCCCAGGTTTCCGCGACTTTTGCCGCTGAAACCTGGCGCTAAACTAAAAATCGAAGCTGTTTTTCGGCTCGGTCAAGCTTTAGTGACTAAGGTGTAATAATGACAAAATCTGAACTTATCGAGCGCATCGCTGCCAAACAGCAGCAGCTTACTGCGAAGGATGTTGAACTCGCGGTGAAAGGTATTTTAGAGACTATGTCGCAGATGCTATCCGACGGCGGTCGTATAGAAATCCGCGGATTTGGCAGTTTCTCTCTTCACTATCGCGTGCCGCGTATCGGTCGTAATCCTAAGACAGGTGAGCCTGTAGCGCTTAGCGGCAAGCATGTCCCGCATTTCAAGCCCGGTAAAGAGCTGCGGGATCGTGTCAACAAAGGCATGCTAGAGTCGCAGTAGTAAACCGCATTGCAGTGTCGGTGCTAATCGATCTGTACAAGTGGTAGTTGTACCTAAAAACGGCGATAATTTTCGAATTATCGCCGTTTTTATTGGCTGCTTGTTACAGCGCTCGGTTCGATACCGGCAATCTGGCGCGGGAGCAAGAGTCGCAGCGGTTGACAGTTTACGGAGGTGGCTATGCGTCACGTTTACCGGCTATTTAGTGGTCTCGTTCTACTTGTCGTTTTTGTTCTTAGTCTCAGTTTTCTCAGTGCGAATACCGATCCGATTAGTCTGCGGCTAGGATCTTTAGTTACAGAGGCCTATCCCGTCGGTTTGTGGATAATCGCAGCTTTCGCAGTGGGTGGGAGTTTAGGATTGCTGGTCGGCCTGCGGCTCGTGAGAAGCCTGCAGAGTAAATTTGGAGTCGTCACTTTGCGTCGCCGACTAGAAAAAGCGGAAGCTGCGCGGGACGAAGCGCTAGCTCGTTTGCAGAAGAATCAGACAAGATCTTGAGAGCAAGGAACTGACAATGGATAAACCGATTATCGTCGCCCTGGATTTTGACACCGAGGCAAAAGCGCTAGCACTTGCCGACGCCCTTGATCCTACCGAATGCCGAGTAAAGGTAGGCAAAGAGTTGTTTACACGCTGTGGCCCCGCCCTAGTAAGAGCGCTTTGCCAGCGTGATTTCGAGGTCTTTCTCGATCTTAAGTTTCACGACATCCCTAATACTGTCGCTAAAGCGGTCGCTGCGGCAGCGGACCTTGGTGTTTGGATGACCAATGTCCATGCGAGTGGCGGTAGTGAGATGCTTAACGCGGCGCGTGCGGTGCTAGCTGACAGGGAAGCTGCTGAGAGGCCTCTATTGATTGCCGTAACCGTCCTAACCAGTATGGCGGCAACGGATCTGGGTGCTGTAGGAATTAACGTTTCTCCCCTTGAGCAAGTAGCGCGTTTAGCAGCACTGACCGCTCAAGCGCAGCTCGATGGTGTTGTGTGTTCGGCAGCAGAAACCACGACTCTGCGTGCATCAATGCCTAAGGGCTTCCGATTGGTGACGCCAGGCATTCGTCGCACGGAGGATGTAGCTGGAGATCAGAAACGCATTGTTGGCCCCGCGGAAGCTATCTCGAATGGGAGTGATTACCTCGTTGTCGGTAGACCTATCACGGCCTCTGAAAATCCATTGGCCACGCTAAAAGAGTTTAATAGGTTGATTTCTCGCGCATAGGCCAGCACCTGCTAGACTTTTTGTTTGAACGTCATGCTGGCGTTTCCCTTGAGTGGCAGCAGCCCTCGAGGGTAACAAAAATCTGGTGGTGAGGATCAGCTTATGAATGAGGAATTCGCAGATAGAGAAGACAAAGAAGAGATCTCGTATAAGAGTTTTGTGTTTACAAAGCAGTGGTTGTGCTTTCTCGTTTTTGCAGTATTAATTTACTCGCAATTGCTCTCTGTGGTTTATGCGCAAGAAGATGGAGCGCAGACGGAGATGCAGCAAACGGAGCAAGCGCTTATCGATATTAATTCAGCGGACGCTCAGGCTCTGGCTAGCGCGCTCAGCGGCGTTGGTCTCGTCAAAGCGCAAGAAATAGTTCGCTATCGTGAAATGTATGGCGATTTCATTGCAGTGGAGGAATTGTCTGAAGTGAAGGGCATTGGTCCTGCACTGCTCGAGCGCAACCGCCACCGCCTGAAGCCCATAGGAAAGCTAACGAAGAATGAATAAAGCAAGAACGTATAAATCGCGGGGCTCTGCCGGTAGTTCACAGAGCCTTGCGCTAATAAGATTGCTATGCCGCCCGGCTGTCACGGCAGTGAGTATCCA
Source organism: Pseudohongiellaceae bacterium (assembly GCA_965661495.1). GTDB lineage: Bacteria > Pseudomonadota > Gammaproteobacteria > Pseudomonadales > Pseudohongiellaceae > UBA9145. The sequence continues at coordinate 158,136 of CBFIDY010000001.1, forward strand.
AGTTCATCTTCGAATGCGGCTTGAGTAGTGCTTTTTTTAAGCGTAGCGACATTGCTCAGTGCGCTCAGCGTTGCCATTTTGACGGCGGCTGTTGTGCGCCTGTCATTGCGGATTGGGCTTGTCGATGTCCCAGTAGCCCGCAGTGCACACAGTCGCGTTCGGCCACTTGGTGGGGGTGTTGCTCTAGCTCTACCATTTTTTGTGCTTTGTGTTTATGAGTTAGGCGCCGGGAGCCTGACCTTCGGCGTGCCCGCCCTCTGTGCCTGTTTGGGAGTTATTCTGCTGGGTCTTTGGGACGACTTCAGTCCGTTGTCACTGCGCGTGCGACTCCCGCTACAGTTCTTGGCTGCAGCTTTAGTGGTTCAGGGGCTATCACTGCCAGCAGTGGACTTTATGCTGTTCCGCCTCGAGATTCCGTGGCTGCTTATGGGGCTAGCCGTCTTCTCTCAAATTTGGCTTAGCAATCTAGTTAATTTTATGGACGGTATCGATGGTCTGGTCGCGTCCGAGCTCCTATTCTGCACAATCGCCTGTTTCGTCTTGATTGCCTACGGTGATAGTGCTTCGGATGGGGCTGCTGAACGCGGATCTGTGCTCTTGTTTTGCGGGGTGCTGGGGGGCTCGGCGCTAGGCTTTTTGCTATGGAACTGGTCGCCGGCCCGGCTATTCATGGGTGATGCTGGCAGTGTGTTCTGCGGCTTCGTTATAGGCTTGTTGGCACTCAAAACACACGAAATGGGACTGCTTTCGGTATGGAGTTGGCTCCTGTTGCTAGGGGCTTTTGTCGCTGATACCGCCGTGACCCTTGTTCGACGCTTTTTGCGCGGCAAGGCGCTTTCTGAAGGGCACTCAGAACATGCCTACCAGCACCTCAGTCGTCGGTGGGGGAGTCATTCTCTGGTGGTTCTGCTTGTGCTCGGCGTCAACAGTGTTGTTCTGTTTCCGCTGGCCTGGTTCGCAGGTATTTATCCGCAATACGGTGTAGTATTTGCAATTGTAGGGATCGGGCCCTTAGCGATAGCCGCTGCTTACTGTGGCGCGGGGCAAAGTATAGAAGCGAAATAGTACGGTTTAGCGCTAATAAGCCGTGTAAGAAAGGTGAGGTCATGCAGGTCTATTCCATCCCAATTTCGCGTCCATTGAAGCGAGCGGTTACAGCCTGCTGGGATGCGGTGCTTCTTGGCTTTGCGCTAGTATTTGCCTTTGCTTTGTCAGGTGCTGATTTCGCTCTGCAGGAGCAAAGCACTTTCGCTTATCTCGGTGCTGCACTTGTCCTTAGCATTCTCGTTTTTGCCCGCCTCGGCCTCTATCGTATGCTCGTTCTGTATATGGGGGTGCAATCAAGTGTCTTGCTGGCCCAGTGCGTCACCCTTGCTACCGCTCTTCTTGCCGGTGCCTACGCACTCTCTTCATCCGAGGGCGATGCGCGCCTCGCAGTGCTTCCTATCTTTTGGCTACTTGCCTTGTTTCTTATGGGCGGCTCGCGGCTAGTAGGCAAGCTCGCGATCGTAAGCCTCATTCATAATTTTCGACCCAAAGAGCCGGTGATTATTTACGGCGCGGGTAGTTCAGGCATGCAGCTGCTTGCAGCACTGCAGAGCGGTGACCAATACCTACCGGTCGCCTTCGTAGATGATGGGCATCGGCTATTAGGTAGCACCGTTCACGGGGTTCGTATCTATGGGCCCAACTCTTTGTTTGAGCTCGTTGAAACGTTTTCGGTGCGTCAGATTTTGCTGGCGATACCTTCTGCGACCCATGCCGAGCGAAAAGAAATCTTGAGTAAGCTCGAGCACCTTCCTGTACACGTTAAAACAGTGCCGGACATGTTCGATATGGTGTCGGGCAAAGTTGGCGTCGATGAAATCAGAGATATAGACATCGAAGATCTATTGGGGCGCGACGCCGTGCCGCCGGATCCGCTGTTGCTCGGTGCGTGCATCAAGCAGAAATCTGTATTGGTGACCGGCGCTGCCGGTTCAATTGGTTCTGAGCTGTGCCGTCAGATTCTTGCTATAAATCCCGCACGTCTCATCATCCTCGATGCTTTCGAATACGGTCTTTATGAGCTCGAGCAAGAACTGCAATCAGCCCTGAATGCTCAACAGATGGAGCAAGGCGCACTCCCTGAGCTTCATGCGGTGCTTGGCTCGGTGGTCAGTGCGGGATTTGTTTTGGAGGTTATGCGCCGCTACGAGGTGGAGACGGTTTATCACGTGGCGGCCTATAAGCAAGTTCCGATGGTGGAGAGCAATGTAGTCGAGGGCGTGCGAAATAATATTTTTGGCACACTAACTACCGCCCAAGCCGCGCAGTCGCTTGGCGTGAAAGACTTCGTTTTTATTTCGACCGACAAGGCAGTGCGCCCCACCAACTATATGGGGGCGACGAAACGCTTCGCAGAGCAAGTTCTGCAGTCTCTGGCCCAGCGGGGTGGTGAGACTCGGCTTAGCATGGTGCGTTTTGGTAATGTACTTGGTTCATCGGGTTCCGTGGTCCCGCTGTTTCGCCGGCAAATCAGCCGGGGCGGGCCAGTGACGGTCACTCATCCTGAAGTGACTCGTTATTTCATGACAGTGCAAGAAGCTGCCCAGCTTGTGATTCAAGCAGGTTCTATGGCGAAAGGCGGTGACGTATTTGTTCTCGATATGCATGAGCCTATCCGCATTGTTGATCTGGCGAAGAAGATGGTTCATCTCATGGGGTATGACGTAAAAGACGAGAACTCTTACCGCGGGGATATTGCGATCGAATACACCGGCTTGAGGCCTGGCGAGAAGCTCTTTGAGGAGCTCCTTATTGGGGAGTCAGTCACCGGCACTGATCATCCTAAAATTATGCGCGCCGAAGAAGAGACCCTCAGCTGGTCTCAGCTACAGCCGCTTCTTTCTCGTCTCGCCACTGCGTGTGATAACGCTGACAGAAATGAGGTCAAGGCGGTTCTTTCTGAGGCTGTTGTAGGATTTGAGCCTGAAGAGGGGAGCGCTGCTGAGGAAGCCGACGGCTCGAAATCTCTCGATATCGAGAGTGTCAGTAATAAGGTGACTCCACTATTTTCATCGCGGCCGTCGGGAGAACGTTAGCTGCTGGGCTCCTGAGCCGAGCCTTAAATCACGAGGACGGCGCGAGCAAGCCATGGGGATCTTCCCATTAATGCTCTATTCCGCGCGCAATCTCCCGTAGCTGCTACCAAGCCAGCGCGCGCAAGCGCCTGTTTAAGCGTTCACGCGACGCGACACTGCGAGAGTCACGCGCAGGGCTCCCGCGAACTACTGTCTACGCACACTAATCATTTTGATGGGTTCTTTGGGCACGTTCTGGTGTCCGCGCTCTCTACCCGTGCTAACGGTAGCCATGGCGTCGACAACCTCCATGCCTTCAATCACTTCGCCAAATACCGCATAGCCAAAGCCGCGAGCGGTTTCATCTGTGTGGTTGAGGAAGTCGTTGTCTACGAGGTTAATGAAGAACTGACTGGTAGCGCTGTCGATCACATTTGTGCGCGCCATAGCTAGTGTGCCCCGGTTGTTAGGTAGATCCGCAGAGGCTTCATTTTTAATGCTTTCATAAGGTGGCTGCTGCACCATGTCTTCGTTGAAGCCCCCGCCTTGCACCATGAAACCCTCTATTACTCGGTGGAATATGAGTCCGTCATAAAACTCAGCGTCGGTGTAACGAAGAAAATTGGCTGCCGAAATGGGCGCTTTGTCAGCCCAAAGCTCAATTTTGATAGTGCCTTTGTTCGTTTCCATCACGACAACAGGATTGTCCTGAGCATGGGCTGCGGTAGATAGCAGAACAGTGGTTGCCAGAACAGCGAAGCTAGCCGTGGCGCTGAAAAATTTGAAAAATGAACGCATCGAAGTCTCCATGGAGTGTGATCGGAAAGACAGCACTATAGCGCATCAGAGTGTTCGTGCTAAGCCCTTTGGATAGCACGGTTTGGGTCTTAAGGAGGGCTTGATTAGAGCGAACAAGGCTCAGCGTAGCGCTTGCTATCACTCGCAGTGATAACCGGCTTCTAAGCAAGAGGCGGCAGAGCGGGGTGCTCAGCCTGCCTATCCTAGAGCAGTCAAAAAACCAAAGACTCAAGCTGACGATTTTAGTCTCGAGCAGAGACGTCTGATGGATAGGATGGAAGTCGTAGGAGGAAAGCCTTCGTCGACTCGTGGTTGAGCGATAGGGGTAAGCAGAACACTTGGAGTGGATTAGCGCTTTCAATACCTTGGCGCGGGTTCATTGCTATGGAGAAGGCAGGCTACCGCCTGAATATCGCAATACGCGCGCGGATAGAGGGGTAAGCAATAAAAGAGCTCAGAGGGAAAGCTGGTAGAGAGAGCTGGTAGAGAGAGCTGGTAGAGAGAACTATAGGAGCTAGCAGAGAGATTAGAACAAACAAAAGAAGTGGCTGCCCAACCTGGACTCGAACCAGGAACCAATTGATTAACAGTCAACTACTCTACCATTGAGCTATTGGGCAATGTCAGACGGGCTAGCGATCGCTAAGCGTTCAACGGGGCGTATACTAATGACTTATCCACGGGCGGTCAACACTCTAGGCGCTGCAAATCTGTCTGTTTTAGAAGCGCTAGTGTAGGCTATGCGCTCCGGCGCGCCAGGGCGTTGCTCCAATAGCTAAATGCGAAGAATCAGTATGAGCCAGGCCTTCAAAATTCACTCTCAATTTAAGCCCGCAGGTCACCAGCCCCAAGCTATTGATCGGCTGCTCGAGGGCTTAGAGGACGGTCTTCGGGCGCAGACGCTTTTGGGTGTCACCGGCTCTGGTAAAACTTTTACTATAGCCAATGTAATCGAGCGCTCGCAGCGGCCAGCGCTGGTCATGGCGCCGAACAAGACCTTGGCGGCTCAGCTGTACGGCGAATTCAAAGAATTCTTCCCCAACAATGCCGTGGAGTATTTCGTTTCCTATTACGACTACTACCAACCTGAAGCTTATGTCCCAGCATCGGATCTCTTTATCGAGAAAGACTCTTCGATCAATGACCATATCGAGCAGATGCGCCTCTCTGCCACCAAGGCGCTCATGGAACGCAGCGATGTCATCGTTGTCGCGACAGTCTCGGCAATCTATGGCCTCGGCGACCCTGGTGCATATTTGCAGATGGTGGTGCATCTCGATCGTGGTGATCGCATAGATCAGCGTACGCTGCTCAAGCGCCTTGCAGAGCTCCAGTACACCCGCAACGATATGGAGCTCAAGCGCGCAACCTATCGCGTTCGCGGGGATGTCATAGACATCTATCCCGCGGAGTCTGAGCGCAATGCTATTCGTATTCAGCTGTTCGATGATGAAATAGAAAAGCTGTCTTACTTCGATCCGCTGACCGGTGCACTCATTAAGGAAGTTCCGCGGCTCACGGTATTTCCCAAGTCGCATTATGTAACGCCCAGAGACACGCTGCTCAACGCTCTCGACGGCATTAAGGAAGAGCTGCGCGAGCGTCTCGAGTTTTTGCATGCAAACAATCGTCTGGTTGAAGCACAAAGACTCGAGCAGCGTACGAAGTTTGACTTGGAGATGATTCAGGAACTGGGCTACTGCAACGGCATCGAGAACTATTCGCGCTACCTCTCTGGTCGTCCACCAGGCGAGCCGCCGCCCACGCTGTATGACTATTTACCAGAGAACGCGATCATCGTGTCAGACGAGTCCCACGTTTCAGTGCCGCAGCTCGGTGCTATGTACAAAGGCGACAGATCGCGCAAAGAGACTCTGGTCGAATACGGGTTTCGCCTTCCGTCTGCCCTCGATAATAGACCGCTGCGTTTCGAGGAGTGGGAAAATTTGCTGCCGCAAATAATTTTCGTGTCCGCGACACCTGGCAAGTATGAAGAGGAGCAGGAGGGAGCTAGAGTTGAGCAGGTGGTTAGACCAACGGGTCTGCTCGATCCAATTTTAGATGTTAGGCCTGCGACCACTCAGGTAGACGATTTGCTGTCTGAGGTAACTCGTGTCACTGGCAACGGCGAGCGCGTACTTGTCACAGTGCTAACTAAGCGCATGGCGGAAGATCTTACCGACTATCTCAGTGAGCACGGCGTGCGTGTCCGCTATCTACACTCGGATATAGATACCGTTGAAAGATCGGAAATTTTACGAGACCTAAGACTAGGCGCATTCGATGTGCTGGTGGGCATCAATCTGCTAAGAGAAGGCCTCGATATTCCCGAGGTGGCACTCGTGGCGATCCTCGACGCCGATAAGGAAGGTTTTTTGCGCTCAGATCGCTCGCTAATTCAAACAATCGGTCGTGCTGCGCGTAACCTCAATGGCAAGGCGATCCTCTACGCAGACAATGTGACCGGCTCCATGCAACGTGCGATTGACGAGTCTAATCGGCGTCGTGAGGTGCAGCTTGCTTTTAACGCAGAGCACGGTATCACTCCAACCGGGGTCAATAAGCGCATTCTCGATGTCATGGAAGGAGCTTTCGCTAACCCCGAGACGCGAGAGCGCACCAAGGGTAGGGGCGAGGCGGAAAAGGCCGGTGCCTATGCCAACTTGGATTTCAGTGATCCCAAGGCTATAAGCAAGGAAATTGAGCACTTGGAGTCGCAAATGTATGAGCATGCCAAGAATCTCGCCTTCGAAGACGCCGCCAAGACGCGCGATCGTATTTCGCAGCTGCGTGAACAGCTTATTGCTTAGCTAGAAAAGCGTCGACAGCCAGCCTCGAAATTCCGTATAATCGCGATCCTTTCCGCAGGATGATAGAGGCGCGTAGCTCAGTTGGTTAGAGCGCTACCTTGACATGGTAGAGGTCACCAGTTCGAATCTGGTCGTGCCTACCATTTTGCTGAAACGGTCACAGAACAATCTTTTTCCTAAAGTGAATCCCATGCCTGAAGTTACTCTGCCTGATGGCAGTAAGCGCCAATACGATGCGCCCCTGAGTGTTGCACAAATCGCTGAATCTATCGGCGCGGGGCTTGCTAAAGCTGCGCTAGCCGGACGTATCGACGGCGTGCTCGTCGACCTGTCGACACAAGTCGAGCGTGATGCCGAAGTGGCGATTATCACCGAGCGTGACGACGACGGCTTAGAGGTTATACGCCACAGCTGTGCCCACCTTATGGCACAGGCGGTGCAAAGACTCTTCCCCACAGCTCAAGTCACTATAGGCCCTGTTATCGAAGACGGCTTCTTTTACGACTTTGCCTTCGAGCGAGCGTTCACGCCTGAGGATCTAGAGGCGATTGAAAAGACGATGGGGGAAATCGTCAAAGAAGGGCTTGAGGTCGAACGCTCTATCATGACGCGCGATGAAGCGGTGGCCATGTTTAAAGGCATGGGCGAAGACTACAAGGTCGAGATCATAGAGAGTATTCCAGGTGAAGAAGATCTCTCGTTCTATAGACAGGGCGAGTTCATCGATCTGTGCCGCGGCCCACACGTGCCGAATACCAATAAATTTAAAGCCTTTAAGCTCACCTCTGTTGCTGGCGCCTACTGGCGTGGCGATTCCGCGAACGACATGCTGCAGCGGGTGTACGGTACCGCATGGGCGACGCCAAAAGACCTTAAACAGTACCTGCAGCGCGTTGAAGAAGCTGAAAAGCGCGATCACCGCAAGCTCGGTAAACAGCTGAATCTGTTTCATTTTCAAGAAGAAGCGCCTGGTATGGTGTTTTGGCATCCTAAGGGCTGGGGTGTTTATCAGGCTGTTCAGCAGTACATGCGCAAAGTACAAAATGACAACGGTTATCTCGAAATTAATACCCCGCAGCTCGTCGACTACAGTTTGTGGGAGCGCTCCGGTCATGCGGCTAAGTTTTCCGACGAAATGTTTAGCGTCGAATCCGACAGTCGCGAGTACGCGATCAAGCCGATGAACTGCCCGTGTCATATTCAGGTGTTTAATCAGGGGCTCAAGAGCTATCGCGATCTTCCTATGCGCTTGGCTGAATTTGGCTCCTGTCACCGCTATGAGCCGTCCGGCAGCATGCACGGCCTAATGCGCGTGCGCGCCTTCGTTCAGGACGACGGTCATATATTTTGCACAGAAGAGCAGATCCAGTCCGAGGTCGCAGACTTTATGCAGCTTCTATTCGCTGTCTATCGCGATTTCGGCTTCGACGAGGTGATATTGCGTTTATCGACTCGTCCCGAGAAGCGTGTTGGCAGCGACGAGATATGGGATCAGTCGGAGCAGTCTCTTAAAGATGCGCTCAATGCGACAGGTTTACCCTGGGAGCTTGTTCCAGGGGAGGGTGCCTTCTACGGGCCCAAGATCGAATGCTCCCTGAAAGATTGCATGGGGCGCATTCTTCAGTGCGGCACTATTCAAGTAGATTTCAATACGCCAGGTCGCCTTGGCGCCAGCTACGTAGCTGAAGACAGCAGTCGTAAAGAGCCGGTGATGCTCCATCGCGCCATACTCGGCTCTTTCGAGCGTTTCATTGGGGTGTTGATCGAGCACTATGCCGGCGCCATGCCCACATGGCTGGCTCCGGAGCAGGCAGTGTTGATCAATATTACTGATAAGCAGTCGGACTATGTGCGCGAGGTTGAATCTACTCTCGCGGCGCGCGGTATTCGAGTAAGTAGCGATCTGCGCAATGAAAAAGTTGGGTTCAAAATCCGCGAACACGCGATGCAAAAAGTGCCATACCTATTAGTGGTCGGCGACAAAGAAGTCGAAACGGGCTGTGTGGCAGTGCGGACGCGGGGTGGCGAGGATCTTGGAGTGATGACAGTAGATGACTTTTGTTCTCATTTGAGCGATGATGTCGCCCTTTTCGGCCGCACTCAGCCAGCGAGCTAGGAGCGCGCTTTAATTTCAGGGAAAATTCCTCTAAATATCAGTAGTTTAGAGAAAATTCCAATTTGCATTTAATCGACACGAGGGATGAGCGTTCGCGCAAGCCATGAGGAGCAGTTCAAAAAAGCCCATAATCAATGAAAACATCGAAGCCGAAACAGTGCGTTTAGTCGGCGTCGAGGGAGAGCAATTGGGCATCGTGTCTATAGAGGAGGCCCGCGAGGCCGCCGCCGCGATCAAACACGATCTCGTGTTAATCGCACCAGATGCAGAACCTGTAGTTTGTAAGTTAATGGACTACGGTAAGCATATCTTCGAACTTAAGAAGCAGAAGGCTGCGAGCAAGAAGAAGCAGCGCCGCACTCAAGTGAAGGAGATTAAGTTTAGACCAGGGACGGAAGTAGGGGACTATCAGGTAAAACTACGCAACCTGACACGTTTCCTAGAGGATGGGGACAAGGCTAAGGTTTCATTGCGATTCCGCGGCCGGGAAATGGCCCATCAACATCTTGGCATGGAGCTGGTAACTCGAATCCGCGAGGATTTAGCAGAAATCGGTACCGTGGAGCAGGAGCCCAAGATGGAAGGCCGGCAGATCGTAATGGTCTTAGCGCCGGTCAAAAAGCGCCCTCAGTAAGGTCTGAGCAATCAGACGTCCTGAAGGTATTCTTACTTATAGCCCCGAGGCATGACCTACGGGAGCAAATGCGGAGTTAGACAATGGCTGGAAAGTTAAAAACCCATAGTGGTGCTGCGAAGCGGTTCAAAAAGACCGCCTCCGGTTTCAAGCGCAAGAGCGCCTACAAGAGTCACATCCTGACCAAGATGACGACTAAGCGAAAGCGTCAGCTGCGCGGCACGAGTGCCGTACACGCCTCTGATGTGCCTGCGGTAAAACGCATGCTTCGCGAGATCTAATCACCTTTTCTTATCAGGAGAATTTAAATGGCTCGAGTAAAACGCGGCGTCGTCGCTAATCGTCGTCACAAGAAAGTATTAAAGCAGGCCAAAGGCTACTACGGTGCCCGCAGTCGCATCTATCGCGTTGCTGTACAGGCCGTCACTAAGGCCGGTCAATATGCCTACCGCGACCGTAAAGCCAAGAAGCGCGTTTTCCGCGCACTGTGGATCACTCGTATCAACGCGCAGGCTCGCGCTAATGGCATGACCTACAGCCAGCTGATTGCCGGTTTGAAGAAGGCAAGCATTGAGATCGACCGCCGTGTTCTGGCAGATCTCGCCGTGCACGATAAGCCCGCTTTCAACGCCATCCTCAATCAGGCGAAAGCTAGCCTAGCAGCCTAATTCTGCGCTGACTCTCGACGTCGAGCTGCTTTGCGGCTCGGCCGACAGTCTCATCCTAGAGTCACACAGGGCTGACCCATGGCAACTCCAGACAGCCTCCTTAGCGAGGCGCTAGACGCAATTGCAAACTCCGCGGACGAAAAGTCGCTGGAGGAATTGCGCGTTCATTACATCGGCAAGAAAGGCGCAGTCACCTCCCAGCTTAAGGCTCTGGGGCAGTTGCCCGCGGAGGAACGACCAGCAGCCGGTGAGCGCATCAATGTCGTGAAGCGCCAGATCGATAGCGCGCTAGCGGAAAGAAAGACATCCTTGGTGGAAGCCAGTCTCAACGCCAAGCTGGCCGCCGAGACTGTTGATATCACTCTTCCAGGTCGTCGCCAGAGCTCGGGTGGTCTTCATCCGATCACCCAGACCATCGATCGTATCGCCTCTATATTCGCTGGCAGCGGCTACACCGTGGCTGAAGGGCCGGAAATCGAAGACGACTACCACAACTTCGAAGCGCTTAATATTCCCGCTCACCATCCCGCGCGCGCCATGCACGATACGTTTTATATCGACCCCGCGACGGTACTGCGAACGCATACCTCACCCGTACAGGTGCGAGTGATGGAAGCGGGCAAGCCGCCATTTAAGATGATTTGCCCAGGGCGAGTGTATCGCTGCGACTCTGATCTTACGCACACGCCCATGTTTCATCAGGTAGAAGGATTGCTGATCGACACCGATGTCAGCTTCGCCGACCTGAAGGGGACCGTGATCGAATTTCTGCAGGCGTACTTTGAGGCTGATCTGCCAGTGCGCTTCCGCCCCTCTTATTTCCCGTTCACCGAACCCTCAGCCGAGGTCGATATGGGCTGCGTAGCTTGCGGTGGTGAAGGGTGTCGGATCTGTGGTCAAAGCGGCTGGCTCGAAGTGATGGGCTGCGGCATGGTACATCCGAGCGTGCTAGAGATGTCGAATATCGACCCGCAAACGCACTCTGGTTTTGCCTTCGGTATGGGAGTAGAGCGTTTGGCGATGCTGCGCTACGGCGTGGGCGACCTGCGAACCTATTTCGAGAACGACCTCCGATTCCTGCAACAATTTAATTAGTGCCGGCGCAGTCTTTGCGTCGCTCACTTTTACTGCGTGAGTTCTATCATGATTTTTAGCGAAAGTTGGCTGAGAGAATTCGTCGACCCCGGCATGGAAACCTCTGCTCTGGTCGACACCTTGACGATGGCCGGTCTCGAGGTTGACGGCGTGCAACCAGCCGCCGCTGACTTTAGCGGCATCGTTGTAGGTCTCGTTGAGGAGGCTCAGCAGCACCCTGATGCCGATAAGTTGTCATTGTGCAAAGTCAGCGATGGCGCCGAGAGCTTTCAAGTCGTTTGCGGTGCGCCAAATGTCCGCGCGGGTCTTCTAGTCCCTTTTGCAAAAGTGGGCGCAGTGCTCAGCGCCGGCGACAAGCCGTTTAAGATTAAAGCGGCGAAGCTTCGAGGCGTGGAATCTAACGGCATGCTCTGCTCTGCCGAGGAGCTTGGTCTAGCTGAGTCTTCCGAAGGTATTTTAGAGCTGCCTGAATCTGTTGAGATTGGTCAGGATGTGCGCACGGCGCTCGGCCTCGACGACACCTTGATCGAGCTTGATCTCACGCCTAATCGCGGCGATTGCCTTGGCATGATTGGCCTCGCTCGTGAGGTAGGCGTACTAGCAAAAGCCGATGTTAAGCAGTTAACTTTCCCTGAGGTGGCGATTACGAGTGAACGCGCAGTCGCTGTGGTGACGGAAGCTGGTGAGGCTTGCCCGCGCTATTTAGGTCGGGTCATCGAGGGCATAACACTGTCTGCTCAAAGCCCTCTTTGGCTGCAGGAAAAATTGCGGCGCAGCGGAGTACGCAGCATTGATCCGGTTGTTGACGTGACTAATTTGATGCTTCTTGAGCTCGGTCAGCCGATGCACGCTTTCGATGCAGATAAGCTTCAAGGCACCGTGCGAGCCCGCATGTCCCGAGTCGGGGAAAAGCTGATTCTTCTCGACGAGAAAGAAGTCGAGCTGGATGAGGGAACCCTAGTTATTGCCGACGACATTCAAGCTTTGGCCATGGCGGGTGTCATGGGCGGACTTTCTAGTTCGGTGACTCCTGCGACGACGTCGATATTCCTAGAATGTGCTTTTTTCTCGCCGCTAGCGATCGCGGGTAAAGCGCGTAGCTATGGCCTGCATACCGATGCCTCACACCGTTACGAGCGAGGGGTAGATTGGGCGCTGCAGGAACGTGCTCTCGAGCGTGCGACGCAGATACTCACAAGCATCGTTGGCGGTGAAGTGGGGCCAGTATCCGCGGCTACTGGCAACCTTCCGCAGGTACGTGAGATCAGCCTCGCTTTCAGTAATGTGAAGCGTTTGCTCGGAGTAGAAGTGCCACGAGTAGAGTGCCTCGACATTCTGCAGAGGCTCGGGTTCGAGATTGCAGAAGAGCATGACGAATCGGTAACGGTCAAAGTGCCTTCGTTTCGCTTTGACTGTCACATAGAAGCAGACCTTATCGAAGAGATTGCGCGTGTTTTCGGCTATAACAACTTGCCCAAAACACCGACTCTGGGTCGCCAGTCCTTGGCGCACAATGCTGAAACTCAGTTGCCACTCACGGCTCTCAAGCAGCGTCTTGTCGCTGCCGGTTTTCAAGAAGCGATCAACTACAGTTTTATTGATCCAGCGTTAGCGCTCAGCCTCTGTCCAGATCAAGAAACGGTCAGTCTTCAGAATCCTCTGTCTGCCGAGATGTCAGTTATGCGTCCCAGCATTCTCCCCGGGCTGCTGACTACGCTTGAGTATAATTTGAATCGCCAGCGCGACCGGGTCCGTGTGTTCGAGACCGGCCTTGTATTTGAGTCTCTTGATGGCGCAATCGAACAGACACGAAAAATTGCGGGCCTTATCTATGGATCGGCTCAGCCAGCCAGCTGGGCTCAGGCTAAGACCGGGGTCGATTTCTTTGATCTCAAAGGGGTAGTCGAATCGCTTGTCGACCTAGGGTTAGGGGTTAACGCTGTTGAATTTCTGGCGGCTGAACACCCAAGTTTGCACTCGGGACAGTGCGCGCAACTTAGTGTTGGCGGTCGCGTCATCGGTTATCTCGGCGCCTTACACCCGCGCTTGCAGCGACACTTTGGCTTTGCTCACGCGCCCTACCTATTCGAGCTCGAGTCGGAGCCTCTGCTTGCGAGGGCTCTGCCTAAAGCGCAGGTGCTCTCAAAGTTTCCGGCGGTGAGTAGAGACCTCGCTGTACTCGTTGGTAGGGGGGTATCCTCAGGCTCGATTGATCGCTGTATACGACGTGAAGCAGGCGACTTTCTTGTCGATCTCACACTTTTCGACGTGTATGAAGGCGATAATCTGGGCGCAGACAAAAAATCTATTGCGCTGGGCTTGACCTTGCAGCATCCTTCGCGCACTCTTAGCGACGAAGAAGTGACAAAGATTATTGCTAATTGTATCAAGGCCCTAGCGGCTGATTTTGATGCTGAGCTAAGAGATTAGATGACGTTTCGCGCGTAACTGGCGAAAGCCGAATTGCCTGAGTCGTAAGAGCCCTTTAGCGATGGGCTTTGAGCGATGAGACAAGAATCACACGTGACATGACTTAAAAGGACGAGGGTCTAATATGACTGATGGAGCCCTGACCAAGGCTGAACTTGCTGAGCGTCTTTTTGAAGAGCTCGGCCTCAACAAGCGCGAAGCCAAGGAAGTGGTAGAGCAGTTTTTCGAGGAGATCCGTGCGTCCCTTGAGACTAATGAGCAGGTTAAGCTGTCGGGTTTCGGTAACTTTGACTTGCGCGACAAGAAAGAACGCCCCGGCCGTAATCCTAAGACTGGCGAAGAGATTCCTATCAACGCCCGCAGAGTTGTGACTTTCCGCCCAGGGCAAAAGCTAAAGGCAAGGGTTGAGGGCTATGCTGGAAGCGAAAAATAACGACGAACTGCCGGAGATCCCCCCAAAGCGCTATTTTACTATTGGCGAGGTGGGAGAGTTGTGCGCGGTAAAGCCCCATGTCCTGCGCTATTGGGAAGCCGAATTCCCGCAGTTGAAACCGGTTAAGCGGCGCGGCAATCGACGCTACTATCAGCGCGGAGACGTGATCCTGATTCGGCAAATCAAGAGCCTGCTCTACGAGCAGGGCTACACAATAGGCGGCGCACGCCAAAAGATGAGCGCCAAAGCCGAGCCTGTAGAAGCCGCCGCTATTTCTAGCACAGAGCTAACCGCGATTATTGCGGATCTTGAGTCCGTAGCGGCTTCGCTTTAGTTCTCACAGTCAGCCCATTGTGCGGAGCGAATGCCAGGACTTACGTGCAAGGCAGAGCTGCCCAATTTCTTTCATGCAAGCTCGTCCGTTAGTAGCGGTGGCAAGTATTTGCGCCGAAACTATTTAGAGCTACCAACTTACTCCTAACCTAGTTAAAATTACCGTCTTCGGGGCGTAGCGCAGCCTGGTAGCGCACTACACTGGGGGTGTAGTGGTCGCAGGTTCAAATCCTGCCGTCCCGACCATATTTTTGCTTTCGGCTGCAGCTCAGGCTCTATGTTTCTAGCAGCTCTAGGTTGTAAACAAGGGCGATTAAAAGTCTCTCGGGCTGAGGCTTGTTGGTCACATCCTCTTTGGCAAACCTCCCTAGCTGTACCTCCTCACGGTCCCTTTGCGTCTCTGTTCTCCTCTAGATCAAGCCGAGTCTCTCGAATTCTCTCTCTGTCGGCAGGCCTGGCCAGGTGCGCTGACCGTCAGCCCTTTTTTCAATGCTGTGAACTTGCGGTGGGAGGAAGCGCAGTTGGAAAGACTTGCTCAGGACTCATTTATCGAGCTTAGCGTTGGGTGAGTCTTGGGGCCATTGGCGAGCATATCCTGTGTCATTCTAGGGGATTAACACTATCAGTAGTGTTATTGCCTGCCACTATCGTTTAGAATCGAGCCCTCGTTCTCAGTTACAAAATTAGAAGAATCAATGCGTCTCAAATGTATCAAGCTCGCGGGCTTCAAGTCTTTTGTCGATCCCACAACGATCGATTTCCCCTCTAATCTTTGTTCCGTTGTTGGGCCGAATGGTTGCGGCAAGTCCAATGTGATCGATGCAGTGCGCTGGGTGATGGGAGAAAGCTCGGCGAAGAATTTGCGCGGCGAAAGCATGACCGACGTCATCTTTAACGGCTCGGGCGGGCGCAAGCCTGTGGGTCAGGCCAGTGTAGAGCTAGTTTTTGATAATCATGATCATAAGCTAACCGGTGAATACGCGAATTTCGATGAGGTCGCGATCAAGCGCAAAGTAGATCGCGATGCTCAATCAACCTACACGCTAAACGGCACTAAATGCCGCCGCAAAGACATTACAGATATTTTTCTCGGCACGGGCCTCGGTGCTCGCAGCTACTCGATCATTGAGCAAGGTATGGTCTCGCGGCTCATCGAATCGAAGCCGGAGGAGCTGCGCATCTTCATCGAAGAAGCAGCAGGCATCTCAAAGTACAAAGAGCGTCGTCGCGAAACTGAAAACAGAATCAAACGTACGCGAGAAAACCTAGAGCGACTCACCGATATTCGCGATGAATTAGGGCGTCAACTGGCACATTTGCATAGGCAATCTGTAGCGGCCGAAAAGTATTCAGAATTTAAGACCCAAGAGCGTCAGACTACGGCCAACCTCAATGCACTGCGTTGGCGCGCTCTGGAACAGGAAATAAGCCAAAACAAAACCGCTATCGGAGAGCAGGAAATCACCCTCGAAGCGACCATTGCTGATCAGCGTGAAGTCGATGCGAAGATTGAGCAACGTCTGGTTGATGGGACCGAGCTAGGCGACCAGCTGGGCGAGGTGCAAGCGCGGTTTTATAGTTTGGGAAATGATATTGCTCGGCTTGAGCAGTCTATCGAGCATCAGTTGGAACGAGCTGATCAAATGCGCTTTGACTTAAACGAAAGTCAGCAGGTATTTGCACAAACTCAGCAGGAGCTCGAAACTGACGTATCACGCATTGCAGAAATTGAAGCCGAGCTGGCTGAAGTCAATCCAGAACTGGAGGCCTGTCGCGAATTGGAGCAGCAGTCCGCAGCCATCCTAGATGATGCTGAAGGCGCGCTGCGCGCTTGGCAGCAAGAATGGGACGCCTTTAATAAGCTCGCTGAAGAGCCGCGTCAAATCGCCGAAGTCGAGCAGTCGCGTATTCAGCAACTCGAGAATATTGTGCAGCGCGGGCTTGAAAGGAAGCGTCGTTTAGAAGAAGAGAGGGAGGCACTACTCGCTCAGGATGAGGACGAAACCGTTGTCGAGGCTAGGGAAGAGCTAGCCCTGCTTGAGGAGTCCATAGAGACATTGCAGGAGCAAAATCAGCGAGCGGGCAACGAGATTGCCCAACGGCGTTCGGAGTATACTGAATGCGCCGATCAGCTCGATGCGGCGCGCAGTGAATTGCAAACTGCCCGCGGCAAGCTCGCCTCTCTCGATGCTCTGCAGCAGGCAGCACTGGGACTCGATAATGAAGAAGTTAATGCGTGGCTGAGGGAAAACGGCTTAGGTGAAAAGCAGCGTCTCGCGGAAAGCATACGCATTCAATCTGGGTGGGAGCACGCCGTTGAATCAGTTCTTGGTGAAACTCTGCAAAGCATCTGTGTCGAAGGGCTAGAGGATATCTCAGCGCTGCTCGCCGCTCTTCCCGAAGGGCGAGTCGCCCTTGTCGATGTTAAAACAGCGGCGGCGTCACCGGTCAACAGCGCGGTAACTCTGCAAGCTCTGTCTGAACTGGTGCAAGCGGAAAGCGGGATTCAGGATCTTTTGCAGGGTATCTATGCGGCGGCGACTTTAGACGACGCGTTAGCTCATCGTGCGGCCCTAGGCGCGACGGAATCCATTGTCACGGCAGACGGTTTATGGATGGGGCGTTCATGGCTGCAGTTGAAGTCCGCGGACAAAGAGGGTTCGATCGTCAAGCGTCGTGGTCTTATCGAAGAGCTACAGACCTCTATCGACAATCGTCTTGCGCTGACTTCTCAGCTCAGTGAGCGTCAGCTCGAACTCAAAGAGGCTATTGCTGCTGCGGAGCAAGGGCGGGAGCAGCTGCAGGCAGATATAGCCAATAACAGTCGAGCTTACGGCAATCTTAAATCTCAGCTTAGCGCGCAGCAGGCAAAGGTTGAGGAGGCCGGCCTGCGTCGTCAGCGTATCCATCACGAGTTGGAAGAGTTGAATCGGCAGGTAGAGACAGAACAGGAAAACATCGCGGAGTCACGCCAGCGTCTTCAGTTAGCTCTGGATTCCATGGAAGAGAATATTGCCGCGAGAGAAGCGCTAGAGAGCGCTCGCGAGGCGCATAGCCGCTCGCAGCAGGAGTCGAGGGAGAAGTCGAGGCAGGATAAAGACAAGGTGCATGCGCTGTCGCTGCGTCAGCAAACATTGCAGTCGCAGCTGCAGTCGACACGCGACACGATGGAGCGAATGACTGCGCAGGTGCAGCGCAGCCAGGAGCGCATCGATAATCTAACGCTGCAGATCGAGGCATCCGATGAGCCAATAAGCGGGATGCGAGAAGAGCTTGAAGTGCTGCTAGAGAGGCGCTTGGAGGTTGAGCAAGAACTAGCCAAGGCAAAGGCTGCTGTGGATGCGAACGAGCACGCCATAAGGAGTCTTGAGGCAGAGCGCAATAGTATTCAAGAGCGCGGTAATCAGGTGCGTGAAGTGCTGATGCAGGCAAGGCTGAAATCCGAGGGTGCGAGCGTAAAGCAGGAAACTGTTTTAGAGCAGTTAGTCGAAGCAAAATTCGATCTAGAGACCGTGCTCAACAATCTTGAGGAAGAGGCCAACATTGAAGATTGCGAGTCCGAGCTGGAGCGACTCTCGAATCGCATCCAACGTCTAGGTCCTATCAATCTCGCGGCGATTGATGAATACGCCCAGCAGTCTGAGCGCAAAGTGTATCTAGACAAGCAAAATGACGACCTAGAGAAAGCGCTGAACACGCTACAGAATGCCATTAAGAAAATCGACCAAGAAACCCGCGCGCGATTTAAAGAAACCTTCGATAAGGTCAATGCGGGTTTGCAGGCCTTGTTCCCACGCGTCTTCGGTGGAGGTCACGCCTACCTAGATATGACGGGCGAAGATCTTCTTGATACCGGCGTCGCGATCATGGCGCGACCTCCAGGTAAGCGCAACAGCACGAT
Source organism: Pseudohongiellaceae bacterium (assembly GCA_965661495.1). Lineage (GTDB taxonomy): Bacteria > Pseudomonadota > Gammaproteobacteria > Pseudomonadales > Pseudohongiellaceae > UBA9145. Next base: position 176,416 of record CBFIDY010000001.1, read on the forward strand.
TCATTTGCTCTCCGGCGGTGAGAAAGCAATGACGGCGATCGCACTCGTTTTCTCTATCTTCCAGCTCAACCCCTCGCCTTTCTGTATGCTTGATGAGGTCGATGCACCGCTGGATGACGCCAACGTGGGGCGCTATGCGAATCTCGTGAAAGAGATGTCGAAGGCTGTGCAATTCATTTTCATTACTCATAATAAAATCACCATGGAAATGGCGAATCAGCTCCTTGGTGTGACGATGCATGAGCCAGGCGTTTCTCGAATCGTGGCTGTAGATATTGAAGAGGCCGCAGAGCTCGCTGCGATGTAAGGTCGCAGGGCTATTCAATAGCAAACAACGTTAAAGAACTTGATGTGTCTGGCGGATAACACAACAACACGTTGTTTATTTATGCCAAAGCGATTATGAACCTACGCGAACTCGTCATCCTTCTTCTGGGCCTCGCCATGGTCGTCGTAGTCGCGCGTGGGCTTATTGTTGCGTTGCGGGCGCGGCGCAATCAGATCAAGCTAGCCATTGATAAGAATATCCCCCGCGATGTCGACCTAGAATCGCTTGAATTCGCCGAGCTGCCAAGCGGCGGCGCAAGAATCGTGAAAAAGGCCGCTAAGAAGCCCGAAACTCAAGAAGAGCAGACCGCTGATCATATAGAGGCTCTCTCCATTCCCCAGTCTGCAGAAGAAACCTCTGCGGCTTCTGAAGAAACCCCTGAAGCGCAGGAACCTACCGACTCGACTCAGAGCGAAGGCGGGTTCCTGGAACAAGCAGAGGCACAAAACGCCATTGCCGAAGGCAGCGCCATGTCACCTGATAGTGCCAGCGATGACCAAGGCCCGCAGGAGGTTTTAGACAGGAGCGAGTCTGTCCCCGACCTGGGCCCGGCATTAGGCTCCTCAGATCCAGTAAATCCTCCCGCAGCAGCCGAGTCTGCTGGTGCAGCGCCTGCCGACGCGCAGACAGTTGAATCCTCGGATTTTGAGATATCGGGCCAAAACAATGAGTCTCTTTCAGAGGAAGAGGCCAGCGCAGGTGAGCCTGAAAGCGTTGAGACGGAGAGCAGCGCTGATAACGATGAGCCGAGTTCAGCCCCCGAAGAATTAGCGTCGAAAGCTGGCATCCAAAGCCCCGCTGAGCCGCCGATTTTTGATGAGGATGATTTTGAGCCGTTTACCCTGTCCGCAGGGGATCGCATTGGTGGTCAACACCGTTCTCAGGCCGCGATGAATAGTAAAAAGAACAAGGTCAAGCAAAGGCAAAAAGACCAAGACAAGGCTAAGCAGACTGACAGCCTAGAAGGGGCCGGGGAGTCTTTCTTTGGCTCTGCTCGCCGCGGCCTCAGCTCACTGATGTCCAAGAAAGCAGTGCAGCATGAGGACGAAGGCTCGAAAGAACAGCTGTCTGAGCTGTCTTCTGAGAGGCGCGCTGAGAAAGACCCAGAGCAACACCCAGCGCTGAATGAAAGTGAGCTATTCGATACAGCATCGACTCATTCAAGCAGTCTCGATCAGGCTCAGACCGATACTTCGTTAGAGATCGACTTAGATAGCGAAGCCCTCTTCGAAGGCTACAGCAAAGCTCTTGATGAGCCGCGAGATGTCGCGGGCGAGCCTGGTATCGCTGAGTCAATAACTAAGGACAGCTTACCGGCCAACTCTGCAGATTTATTTCCAGAGACTTTCGACGACGTATTTGTACAAACCGACGCGCCAGCAAAGCCTGCTAAAAGCAAAAAGTCCAAGCAGAAAGAAGCTAAGTCGTCCAAGAGCAAACCTAAATCGTTCTTCTCGACCGCCGTATCGAGCTCAGTCGCAGAGTCTTCCGATCCTGCTCACGACGAAATTTTGGAGACGTCAGACAGCGATAGCCAAGAAGAGCCGGCACAAGGAGCACCACAAGAACTGAGCGAAGTGCTTGTGATTAATGTAATGGCCAGAAAAGGGCGTTGGCTTACCGGTGATAAGCTTCTGCCACTTCTCCTAGCGCAGGGTCTGAAATTCGGTGAGATGCAAATCTTCTCCAAACGCGTGGCCGATCGCGCGGATGGAGAGGTGCTATTCAATGTAGCTAATAGTCTCAAGCCGGGGACCTTTGACCTCAACACGATGGACTCTTTCGCAACTGTTGGTATTTCGCTGTTCTTAGAGCTGCCTGCGGCGATAAACAATCTAGCCGCCTTTGAACAGATGTTGCAGACGGCAAGAGATCTCGTTGACGCATTGGATGCGGAGCTGCGTGACGACCAGCGTAATGTCATGACCGGGCAAACTATCGAGCACTACCGCCAACGGGTGCGCGACTTCGAGCTGCGACTGCTGCGTGCCCGCGCAGCGGCAGGCTAGGTATGGCTGTCAAAAATACCGCCTCAGCCGCGATCATTGCGGAAATCGCCGCGCTTCGCGAACAGCTGGAGCGTCACAACAGCCTCTATCACACCCATGACAGTCCAGAGATCCCAGATGCTGACTATGATGCGCTACTCGCGCGGCTAGAACAGCTTGAATCTGAGTACGACGTCGATACCTCCAATTCTCCAACACAGCGTGTTGGCGCTGCGCCGTTGGCCGGCTTCGAACAGGTCCGTCACGAGCAGGCGATGCTGTCGTTGGATAAGGTTTTCGGCGCCGAGGATCTGCGCGCATTCGAGGCTCGGCTACTCAAGCGTGTAGACGTCGACAGTGTCGTAAGCTACAGCTGCGAGCCCAAGGTCGACGGTGTTGCTGTTAGTCTGCTTTACGAGAAAGGCTGTTTGGTGAGAGCCGCAACGCGTGGAGACGGGGTGACGGGGGAAAATATCACCCAAAACGTGAAGACCATTAAGTCAATCCCCTTGAAGCTCATGGGCACAGGCTTTCCTGACACGCTAGAAGTGCGAGGTGAAATCTATCTCGGCAAAGCTGGCTTTGTCGCACTTAACGAGCAGGCAAGGCGTGAGCAAACCAAGGTGTTTGTGAACCCTCGGAATACGGCTGCAGGTACACTGAGGCAGCTCGACTCTAAGCGGGTCGCAAAGGTCCCGCTACAGATGTTTTGCTACAGCGTAGGGCTCGTAGAAGGGGGCGTTTTGCCGGAGCATCTGAGTTCAGTTTTTGAATCTCTGACCGCCTGGGGGCTGCCCTGCAACCCCCAGCGCGAGACTGTATCGGGGATTGATGGCTGTATCGCTTACTGTGAAGCGCTTTTATTGCAGCGCGACGGCTTAGATTACGAGATAGATGGTGCGGTCCTGAAAGTTGACTCGCTCGCGCTGCAGTCTCGTCTGGGTAGCAATTCACGCACGCCGCGTTGGGCTATGGCATTCAAGTTCCCCGCCGAGGAAAAAACAACCCGTCTTGTTGGCGTAGAGTTTCAGGTGGGTCGTACGGGCACGATTACGCCGGTGGCGCGTTTGCAGCCGGTCTTTGTTGGCGGAGTAACGGTCAGTAACACCACGCTGCACAATATGGATGAGGTGGCTCGGCTTGATGTTCGACTTGGAGACACAGTCATTGTGCGCCGTGCTGGCGATGTCATTCCTAAAATTGTAGGTGTCGTTGCGAGTGATCGGCAGGACGATGCGGCTGCGATAGAGGTACCGAGTGTCTGTCCTGTGTGCGGCTCGCCGGTTGAGAAAGACGGTGAGGTTTTGGTTCGCTGCAGCGGTGCGCTGATCTGTGCGGCTCAGCGCAAGGAATCGCTGCGTCATTTCGCGTCCCGCAGCGCGCTCGATATCGAAGGTTTAGGTGAGCGTCTAATCGAGCAGCTTGTCGATGCTGGCTGGGTTGCAGACGTTTCTGACCTTTTTAAGCTGCAGGCTTCCGCACTCGTTACCCTGGAGAGGATGGGCGCGAAGTCTGCTGAGAACCTCGTTGCTGCGATCAAAAAAGCGAGCTTCACCACGCTGCCCAAACTGCTCTATGCGCTAGGCATTAGAGAGGTAGGAGAAGCTACGGCACTGCAGTTAGCCAGTGCTTTTGGTAGCATGAAAAATTTAGAGGCTGCGTCTGTTGAGCAGCTGATAGAGGTGCCCGATGTCGGCCCCATAGTGGCCGAACATATTCATAAGTTTTTTTCCAACCCTGACAATCAGGCGCTTATTGCCCGTCTTATCGAACGTGGCGTGAGTTGGCAGGATGTTGAAGTGGTTCAGGGAGGAGAAGATAAGCCTCTGAAGGGAGAAACGCTTGTGCTCACAGGGACTTTTGAAACGCTGTCGCGTAACGAAGCGAAGGCGCGTTTGCTTGCCTTAGGTGCAAAGGTCGCGGGTAGTGTGTCGAAGAACACGAGCCTAGTTTACGCAGGTCCCGGTGCGGGCAGTAAATTAAGTAAAGCGCAGGAACTCGGCATTGAAGTAGCAGACGAAGCGGCTCTCATTGCCCGTCTTCAAGAATTAGACTCGCAGTAGCTGCGAAGAGGACACACTTAATGAGCTGGTGGGGAAAAGCGGTAGGGGGAACGTTCGGGTTTATGCTCGGTGGGCCCTTAGGTGCTCTTATGGGCGCTGCTATTGGGAATTACTTCGACGGGGGTTTAGACACGCAAGGCTCGCGTTTAGGGCTTGGTGATACAGAACGAGTTCAATCAGCATTCTTCACCGCGACCTTCGCACTTATGGGCTATGTTGCTAAGTCCGATGGCAAGGTCACGCGTGATGAAATTGCCGTTGCCGAACGTGTGATGGGTCAGATGCAGCTGAACGCGATGCAGCGCAAAGTGGCCATACGTTTATTTGATGAGGGCAAGAGTGAAGGCTTCCCGCTGCAAGAGGTATTGAAGCAGTTTCGTAAAGAGGCATTCCGCCGCACAAGTCTAGTGCAGATGCTGCTCGAAATAGTCGCTGCAACCGCTTTAGCAGATGGCACCTTGCATAAGCACGAACGGCGTTCGTTAGAGCAGATTGCAGCAGCGCTGGGTGTTAGCTCGACGCGCTTAGAGGCGCTGCTCGCGCGAGTATCTGGACACGCGGGATTCGAAACAGCCCAGGCAAGTGCCGCTAAGTTGAAGGCGGCGTACGAGCTTCTTGGAGTCGCGGCAGACGCTGACGATGCAGACCTCAAGCGCGCCTACCGCCGACAGATGAGTCAGCATCATCCCGACAAACTTGTGGCCAAAGGTCTGCCGGAAGAAATGATTGATATAGCGACCCGCAAGACGCAGGATATCAAAGCGGCCTACGATCTCCTGCGCAAGACTCGTCAGTCTTAATCCTTAGAGCTTTCGCGCCTGAGTATTTGCAGGGTATGGAGCCAAGGCTCTTCGCTAAGCTTTGCGCTTAAACGAGAGAGTTTTTCCGAACCTTCTGCCTCGTCGCTGAGTAGGTCTATGTCGAGGCCGCTATCTAAGTAATGCAGTGTAAATTGAGGCGGGGGGCCGTCATTACCTAGACTGTGCCAGTGGGCGCTCAGTACTTGCTCGACGACCTCCCTGCTGGGTAGTACACCCACAGTCTGTGCAGGCGCTCGGCTTTCCTCGTCTGGGTCTATATGAATCAATACCTCGCGAATATCCGCCTGCTCGCGTCTCAGAGCCGCCGCGGCCTGCTCGCCGATGTGATGCCCCTCAGATACTGAGATCTTGGGCTCTACAAGAAGATGCGCTTCGACCAGCGCACGGCCGCCGGAAAGGCGCGAGCGCAGCACGCTGACTCCTCTTACTCCGGAGCACGCGCTGAGTAGGCTAACGATCTCTGTGTGACGCTGCGGAGGCAGGGCTCTATCGACGAGTTCGTCAACGCTTTCACGGCATAGGCTCCAGCCTATGCGAGCGATCATCAGTGCGACTAGCATCGCTGCGGCAAGATCCATCCAAACAATTCCCTGGCTCGCAAACACCACGCCAATAAACACGGCAATGGAAGACAGCGCATCGCTACGGCTGTGCCACGCATTTGCCTTGAGGAGGCTTGAATTCAGTCGGTGGGATGCTGCTAGGGTGTAGCGAAAGATCCATTCTTTACCCGCTATCGACACAGCGGCGATGCCGGCACCGTAAAGCCCAGGTAGCTGGGCGGTTTCTATGGCGGCGAAGCGCTGCCAAGAATCCCACAAAAGCAGTCCCGAGGTCGCGAAAAAAATAACGCCCATCACGCCAGTGCCTAAGGCTTCGAAGCGCCCGTGGCCGTAAGGATGACCGGTGTCCGCTGGTGCGTAGGCCGTGCGTGCTATCGCTAGAACGAAAAGGTCGGTCGCTGCATCAGTTAAGGAGTGAACACCATCGGCGATCAGCGCAAACGAGGCAAACAGCAATCCGCCGCCGATTTTTACGGCGCACAGAACAAGGTCCAATGCTAGGCCAATCAGTGTGATCCGTGAAGCTTCGCCCTGCGCGAGGGCAAGAGGATCGGGCTGTCTGATAGATTGCGTGTCGGTTGTAAGCTTTGACATAGCTCGATTCTAAGGGAGGGTGGGCGGTTTGCAAATGAGAAGCGCAGGCAAAAAATTACTACGCGGATCGCGACAGCATGCTCTTGAACTCCAGAATTTAGTCTAAGCGGTATTGGAAACAATAAGGGAGTTGGCTCAACGCGTACCCTAGGCAGATAAAGAAAAGCCCGCGGCTTTTAAACCGCGGGCTTTAGGCACTAGGCCATCACAAGGAGCAAGAGAAAGCTCAATCTATCAAGGGAGAGATAACGGAGTTCAAAACCCACAATTTTGAAATCAGTTTACCTACACTTAATAGGACACAGAGTCTTCACGCTAGTTCCCCAGAAATTGCAAATTCTCTCTAAAATGCCTTAAATAAAATTAAACTTCTGATTTCACTATATTTTATTTATCTCTAGGCCGTCGATTTCGAGGCTCTCAGCCTGTGCGGCGGAAGTAATTACCGCAAGGCTTGGCTCTTGGTCCACAAAATAGCGTTTAGCGACTGCCCGAAGGTCATCCAACGTTGTTGCTAATACACGCTGGCGAAATGCGGTTCGCTGCTCGAGCGTTCGGCCAAACAGGCGATTGTAGAAGGCAGCCTTGGCTTCGCCGGCGGGAGAGGAGGGCTTATCCATCGATGCGATCACGCCCAAAATTGCTTCTTCGAGTTGGCTTTCGTGTTGGGTGTCATTTAACAGCCAGGTAATCGAGGCTTTAAAATCCGCAAGAGTCTCGCTCAGTCGGGGATCACGGTAGCTGAAGAACCTAAACGAGGCTGAAGCCGGATCTTGGCTCGCGCCGCCACCGTAAGCGCCGCCTACCTCACGAATAGCACTATGCAAAAAGCCGTTTCTTAAATAGCCGGCAAGAACCTGAAGGGTCGCATGGTCTTCGTGATCGGAGCTGACCGTAGGGTAAGCGTAGGCGCAGAAGTTGACCTGAGTCGAGGTGATCCAAGCCTGTTTGACCGACTCGCGTGTAGCGGGCTGGCTAAACGGTGCTGTGTCAATTTCAAGCGGTTTTTGCATCCATAGATTGTCGAGCTCTGCAGAAAGCGTCGCTTCTTTATCCGGTTCTGCAATGAGCAAAAACTGTCGCGGCGACTGCAATAGGATTTCATGCAGCATACGGAATTTTGCTAGCAGCTTACTGCGCTCACTGTCGTCTTTTAATTTGTCGCGCAACGCTTTGAGTCGCACTAGCCCCTCGAGTCCGCCGTACTGATGATGCATTTTGGCAGAGGGCGAGAAGCCGCTGCTTGCGGCGCTCATAGCAAGCGCGTGGCCGGAGCCTGTGATGCTGCTAAGTTTGCGATTAGTGATTTGATCGACAAGCTCAGCAATTCTCTGGGTTTCGTCAAAGCGAACGTTGGCGAGCGTCTCGTGAATGAGTTCGCTAAGCTGCTGATGATTATTCACCAGGCATTTGGAGGAGAAGGTGAGCGTTCCCTGAAGCGTTTGAATGTCCTCGACTTTGCCCTTGATGGTGCTAAAACAAGTGAGGCCACCGCAAATCTGCGCTTGCCACGCCTGAGCTTGAGCATAGTCGCGTTCGCCAACGCCTAGCTCTGTAATACAGCTCGTGTATAGCGGCAGTATCTCGATGAGTTCATTGCTTAACTCTGGCAATTGAAAGACGACCTGCTGATAAGCGAGGCCGTTAGTCCCTTGGCCGTAGTAGCTGAGTTTGTCGCCGGATTTTAGGGAGAATTCGCTGCCCACGGGTTCGCTTAACGTCGCTGGCACGTCCTCTATCCCAACTTTGGGTAGCAAGGTTGCATCGTCCTCGGCGCTTTGACGCGCCTGCAGCGCTTTGCTGTTGGCAATGATTTGCGCTTCTTGCTCGCTAGAAAGAGAGCGGCGAATGGCGTCTAGCTTTGCTCTCTCCGCCGCTGACTTACGCTCTGCCAATTCGAAATCCGGGCGCAGAGTCAACGTCAGTCGATGTTGGTTTTCGAGTAGCTGTTCTCGAATCAGACGAGGGATAAACTGTGGATCCGCAACTTCTTTGCGCAGTTGTTCAAGAACAGGATCAATGTTCATTAGCTCGAAAGGATTCCCGCGGTGCAGCGCGCTCGAGAGTCCCCCAAGAATAAGCTGCAAACCATAAGGGTAGCTGTCTCCTGCTATTTCGCGGTGGCTAAGCTCTAGCTGATGGAGGGCGGCTTCTACCTGCTGTTGCTCGACACCTTGCTCTGCAATTTTTTCGAGGGTCGTAATTACAAGACTCTCAATAGCCTGGGTGTCGGAAGTTTTACAGCCTTCAAGACCGGCCATAAAGCTCATCTCACGATTAGAGTCCTCTAAGCCGCACATCGGCGAGGGGGCGCTGCCAAGATCACTGGTTTCGAGAGCGGCGAGCAAAGGGCTGCTGCTATTGTCTAGCAATACCGCTGTCAGTAGCTCTGCGCGGAATAGTGCGTGGCTGTCGATGCTTTTGCCTAGCAGCCAGCCTAGTACAACATGACCCTGTTCGCGTTCATCCGCCTCTGCAGCGAAGGCCTCTTCAACCCTTACCGGTGCGCTGTAGCGCTTCTCATCTGCGATCTCTGCTGTTTCTTCAAGGCGCTCAAAGCGGTGCAGGGCAAGCTCTTCGAAGCGGGCTTGATGCTCGATAGCGGGGCGATCGCCAAAGGTCATGAAGACCGCATTGCTTGGGTGGTAGTGGCGTTTATAAAACGCTTGAAGTTCGTCGTAGCTAAGATCAGGAATATCCTCAGGTTCGCCGCCGCTGTTGAAGTGATAGGTCTGCGTAGGGAAGAGATGCTTGCTGAGGGTTTGCCAGAGAACACTGTTGGTAGAACTCATAGCTCCTTTCATTTCGTTGTAGACAACGCCTTTGTATTGCAGCTCGCTTGTTGGGTCATCCAATTTGGCAAACTCCAAGCGATGACCTTCCTGCGCGAAATCTAACGGGTCCAGACGCGAGAAAAAAGCAGCGTCCAGATAGACTTCGAGCAGATTGTCGAAATCTTTTTTGTTCTTGCTTGCGAATGGGTAGGCAGTCCAGTCGCTACTAGTAAAGGCATTCATAAAGGTATTGAGCGAGCGACGTATCATCATGAAGAAAGGGTCGCGCACAGGGTATTTTTCGCTGCCGCAAAGAGCGGTGTGCTCTAATATGTGTGCGACGCCATTGGAGCTAGTCGGCACCGTTCGAAAGCCAACAAGGAAGACGTTTTCGTCATTGCTGCTCGCCAGGTGGTAGTGGGCAGCACCCGTTGCTTTGTGAATATAGTGTTCCATTGTGACGTTCAATGAGGCTATTTTTTCACTGTGCTGCCACTCAAAGGCTGCATGGGTATTGGGGGCTTTGACTTGTTGATTCATGATCTCTCGCTGGTGTCGTATGAATTAGTCGTATTATTTGGGTGTGGTAAAAAGGGTTCTGAGAAGCGATTGTTCTAGCTGGACTTCATTCAAGGTCGGCGCTGTCTTTGGGTGGCCTCTCGAGGCTGAAGCGACCGAGCTTGCCGGATCTAAAGTCGTTAAGCAAAGCCTCGGAAGCTTTGTGCCAGTCGATCCGGCCTCCTGCCTTGATGCAGGCTCTAGCGTGAGCGATCGCGCTCATTACTGTCTCAGCATCGCTAGCCTGCAGAGGCACGTCGTAACGCTGATTAAGGCGGTCTCGGTAGTGATGCAGCAGTTCCTCACTCAGTGCCCAGGCTACGTCTTCGGCCTCCACCGCGGTGTTGCGGATCGTTCCGGTCGCCGCTAATCGATACGCAGCCTGCTGGTCTTCTAGTTTAGGCCACATTAGCCCTGGGGTATCGACGAGATGCCAATGATCATCCAGCCTGACTCGTTGCTGAGTCTGAGTGACAGCGGGCTCATTGCCTGTTTTGGCCAGTTTGCGCGCGCAAAGCTGATTCAATAGCGTCGATTTGCCGACGTTGGGTATACCGCCAATAAGCAGCTGCTGACGGTTGCCAATGCGCAGGCTATTCGCTTCGAAGAGTTTGCGCGCGCCAAGAATGAGCTGCTGTGCATCCAGCGGCGCTTCGTAGCCGTTAATGAGACAGAGCGAGCGTGACTGCTTGTTGAAATAAGCGGCCCATTGCTGTGTTATAGCTGGCTCCGCAAGATCGGCCTTATTGAGGATGAGCAGACGTGGATGGTCGGCAGTGAGCGCGGCAAAATGAGGATTAGAGCTCGCCAGCGGTGTACGTGCGTCGAGTACCTCGATCACAGCCTGTGTACGCTGCAGAGTTTTTACTACCTCTTTACTGGCCTTATGCATATGGCCTGGGTACCAGGAGAGAGGCATAGTCTTTTTTCGCTCGTAGTTATGACGGGACGCACAGTATAGCGGTTATCGAAGGGGCGTTGGCAGTGGTTTGCGTTGCTAGGATTCGGTATGCTCCAGCGCGTTTTTGTTATTTGATGTCCTCGGAGTTCGATATGACAAACAAATTTGTATCAAACAACGCCGGCTCGGTCGCCCAAGCAATGCAAGAGGCGCTTGAGGCCTCGCTGGAGATGCAGTGGGTCATGTTCGAAAACGAGAGTGCCGGTCATGCGGGCCCTGCGACGGATTCTCACTTCAAACTCGTGGTTGTAGCAGACGCTTTCGCGGGTCTGTCGCGAGTAAAGCGGCATCAGCTTATCTATCGATTACTCGGTGAGTTTCTGCGGTCCGGCGTGCACGCTCTGTCATTGCACCTTTTTACCGCGCAGGAATGGCAGGAATCCGAGGGCGCTGTGCCCAATTCGCCGGACTGCGCCGGCGCGGCGAAGCAGTCTGAACGTACCAAGCTGCTTTAATTACGGCAATTACGGCTTCTGGCCCCTGAAGACAGCCAGCCTCTCTAATCTCATTGCTTTTTCTGCTGTGCTACTTCTGCTGCTCTCTGTTTGCCAACTGTTTCAATGCGCTTTTTAAGCAATAGGGTAGGCGCTCAGTTTCGGTTACCATTAGCCAATGAGTTCATCATTTTCAACAGCCACAAAGCAGGTTGCCGTGTCACTGCTTTCCGTATTCAGAGTTAAGCGCTGGAATGGCGTCGCAGTGCTTCTGAGTGTCGGAGTGTGCTTGCTGCTGGCAGCGCTTGTGTCGCTCGGCTCGCTTATTGGCAGCGGTATGCCGGGAAATGCTCTTGATGACACGCTCGAGAGTGTTAACGCCGCCGAGCTGGGCAGTGAGCAAGTAGAGTCTTTGGCTGCCAATCCCCCGGCTGTCACCGTTCTTCCTGATTTCACCCAAGTCGCTGATACTCAGATGCGCAAACAAAAATTTTTCGACTACCTCGAAGACTATGTGGCGCGGCAGAACAAGCGCACAAAGGATTTGCGGAGACAGGTAATCTCCTATGCGGAGATCTCTGAGTCGGGCTTCACTTTATCGCCCGCTGAACAGGAGCGTCTTACAAGCCTCGCCAGACGCTACCGGGTCAAGATTTCGACCGCGCAGGCGTCATCGTCTGAGCTAACACTGCAGGCGCAAGCGCAGATAATCGATGCGCTGCTGCTACGAGTGGACGCTATACCCGTGTCTCTCGTTCTCGCACAGGCGGCTAACGAATCTGCATGGGGTACATCGCGCTTCGCGATAGACGGCAATAATCTGTTTGGTCAGTGGTGTTACGAGCAAGGCTGTGGTTTCGTGCCTTACGAGCGCGGAGATGATGCTAATCACGAGGTGAAGCGCTTCGAGACAGTTGATGCCGCTGTCGCAGCGTATTTTCGCAATATCAATACCCATCCAAGCTACTCACATTTCCGCCGTATGCGTGCAAGGATGCGCGAGCAGGAGCGAAGTCTGGACCCCATTCAGTTAGCCTACGGTTTGGGTAGCTACTCCCAGCGCGGTGATTACTATATCGATGAGGTGCAGACGATTATTCAGCAGAATGATCTGCAGCACCGAGACGAAGGATAGGGATATCCAGCGCCCAAGCTTCGCTTTACTCCTGAGTTTCGAGGCTTCTCATTCCCACAACGCCCTAAATGCTCTCCAAACTCTAGAGTGGCCACCGCGTCTCCGTCCAGGGCTGCGAATACCAAAAGTATCGTCCAGTCTCTGGATATCTTGCCGTGCAGGTCGTTAGCCAGCGTCTGATCTTCTGCGGCTGCTCGTTGAGCGTGAGCGTAAACGTTTGATCGTCATGCTCGAGTCTGACCGGCTTGCCCGCATCGAAGCAGTTCAGCGTGCCATCCCTCCAGTTCTCAGAGTGAAATTGCAATTGAAGGCTGAGATATTCAGGGCGGGTGCTAGGGTCTATCGCGGTGTTGGTTTCTAGAGGAAAGGCGAGGGTAGCGTATTTCTGCTGCGCGCTGTCGAGCTCGGCGTAAATGCCAGCGAGCGGAAAGCGGGGCAGTGCGAGAGGGCTGGTAGTCGGGCCTATCGCCCCTGAATTTTGTGCAAAGCCTAAATAGCCGAGTTCTGCGACGACTGTTTGAGCCCTGCTATTGAACTCTCCATAGGGATAAGCAAAGAACTTTTCTTGCTGGCCGAGCTCCTCATCGATTCTCCTTTGCGCATGAAGGATGTCGGCGCGAAGTTCTGCAGCGTTTAGTGACAGCGCTGAGTCATGTTCGGAGCCATGATTGCCGATGGTGACTCCGGCCGCGGCTAGCTCCCTCAGCTGTGTCCAGCTGAGATAACCGCGCTGATTTCTGTCGATAGGACCGGTGCTAATAAACAGGGTGAAGGGCATGTCGTAGCGTTGCAGGAGTGGGAGGGCGGTTGTATAAATCGACTCGTAGCCGTCATCAAAAGTGATCGCCACTGTTTTGGGTTTGACTACTGCTCCCGCAAGGACTGTCTTAACTACCTCGGCTAGAGGGCTGACAGTGAACTCCTGGTCGTTGAGAGCGCGCAAGTGCGCCTCGAACTGCTCTGGAGAGATCGACGTAGAGGCCGGCGTAGCGTTGGAGACGTGGTGATACACAGATATCGCAGCGCTATGTAGCTCCGGGGAGGCTGCCCATTGTTCTTTGGTAGGCTGCTGGGCCTGCGCGCTGGCGCCAAGGGCTGCGAGAAAAAGCAAGCCGCATAGCGCAGGCGCTATGGTTTGCCGCTTTTGCTTAGGGTTGTTAACCAGGCTTTTCATCGTTTCTGCTCGTCTACTCTTAGGGCCTTCTAGTCCTCTGGTCCTCTGCTTTTAGGTCTTAAGCGGGGATACCAACTACCTTCAACTCTGTGTGTCCCGCCGCTATACTGCACCATTGGCAACACAGCTCGCTAATTTGCCTCTCTCAAACAAAGGACCAATCTATGTTGTTTACCGGACAGGCTATCAAAGCCTCACTTCTCCCATCTGGTTTTGCCTGCGTCATGTTCGATCTTGAGGGCTCTTCAGTCAATAAATTCGATCAGTTGACCTTAAGGGAGTTAGACGAGGCAATTGCGGCTGTAGAGGCAAGCGCTGCTCGAGGCGTGGTGTTTGCGAGTGCAAAATCAACATTTATTGTGGGCGCTGACATCACCGAGTTTGGTGGTTTGTTCGCCAAAGGTGAAAGAGAAATCCGTGACTGGCTAGTCGCGACTAACCGAGTCTTCAATGCGGTTGAGGATCTGTCAGTGCCCTCAGTGGCGGCGATAAACGGCGCTGCGCTTGGTGGCGGATTCGAGCTGGCACTCGCCGCCGATTTTCGCGTGGCCACCGGCTCTGCGATAGTCGGCTTCCCAGAAGTGAATCTCGGTATTTTGCCCGGCTTTGGTGGCACGGTGCGTCTGCCGAGGACTAGCGGCTTAGAGGCCGCAGTTAACTGGATTAGCAGCGGCAAACATCGCTCAGCACAGGAGGCGTTAGAGGTCTCGGCAATTGATTTGCTAGTTGACCAAGATGCTCTTATGGCGAGCGCAGAATCAGTCCTTGAAGATGCTCTCGCTGGGCGCCGTGACAATGCTGCGGTGCGTGCGCGCAAAACCCAGCCATTATCAGGAAACCGTGATGAGCAAGTGACGCTATTTGCTCACGCCAAACAAGCGGCTGCTAATGCTGCCGGTAAAGACTACCCGGCGCCGGTTACGGCAGTGGCAGCGATTGAAAAGGGTGTGGTCTGCGATCGCGCAGGAGCACTCGCGGCTGAGCACGACGGGTTTATTGAACTTGCCGCTGGCGACTGTGCTGCGAACCTCGTACAGATGTTTATTAACGATCAGTTTCTTGCAGGCAAGGCACGAGCCTTCGCAAAAGGCGCATCGCCGGTTGCACAAGCTGCGGTACTCGGTGCAGGCATTATGGGGGGTGGTATCGCCTATCAGTCAGCCTTGCGCGGCACACCGATAGTAATGAAAGATATCGCGCAGGCCGGGCTGGATCTAGGCCTGGAAGAGGCACAAAAACTGTTGGCGAAGCAGGTGAAGCGCGGCAAATTAACCGAGGCGAAACGCGAATCTATTCTAGGTATGATCGACACTAGCCTCGACTATGACAAGGTGGCTAGTGCCGATCTTATTGTCGAAGCTGTGGTTGAAAACGAAGCCGTAAAGAAGTCGGTGCTGAGCGAGTTAGAAGCGCTAGTGCCTGAGCACACGGTGATAGCCACCAATACCTCGACGATATCAGTTGACTCGCTAGCGAAGGCCCTCGCCAAGCCAGAGCGTTTTTGCGGCATGCACTTTTTTAATCCCGTGCCCTTGATGCCACTAGTGGAGGTTATTCGGGGCTCTCACACCAGCCCTGAGACAATATCTGCGACCGTAGGCTACGCGAAGGCCTTGGGAAAAATTCCTATCGTGGTGAACAACTGCCCTGGGTTTCTCGTCAACCGAATTCTGTTTCCGTATTTTGGGGCGTTTTCTACTCTTCTCAACGAAGGGGCTGATTTCAGGCAGATCGATCGCGTGATGGAAGAGTTTGGCTGGCCGATGGGGCCCGCTTACTTACTTGATGTAGTTGGTATCGACACGGCGGTGCACGCGCAAGCTGTTATGGCAGCAGGTTTTGAGCGAATGCAGCTGCCTTTCGAGAGCGCCATCGATAAGCTCTTCGCCCAAGGCAATCTCGGGCAAAAGTCAGGCTGCGGATTCTATAGCTATACAAAAGATGAAAATGGTCGTCCGCAGCGTTCGGATAATCCAGAAATCGACGCGCTTATTGCGAGCTGTTCACAGCCGAGCAAGGCCTTCAGCGATGAGGAGATTCGTGATCGGCTAATGCTCGCGCTTTGTCTTGAAACTGCTCGCTGCTTAGAGGAGGGGGTCGTCGAATCCGCGATCGAGGCGGATATGGGGCTTGTCCTTGGCTTAGGATTTCCTCGCTTCCGTGGCGGCGCTCTGCGCTATGTTGACAGCATCGGTAGCGAAGCGTTCTGCGCGCTTGCCAAGCGCCACGCGAGCCTTGGCGCTATGTTTGCGCCGCCGCAGAACTTACTCGAACTGGCGGACAGTGGCGGGCGGTTCTATGCCTGAAACCGTGACTACCTGTTGGATTAAAGGAGGCTTGTTATGACCGCTGCTGTTAAGGCCCAAGACTCACACAAGGCTGAAATGGAGCGGACGCTTAAGCTCAACCGAAGCCGTAAGAATTTACGTCGCGACGTCGGGAAAGCGATCGCCGACTACGCGATGATAGAGCAGGGCGATAAAGTGATGGTCTGCTTGTCGGGGGGTAAAGATTCCTACGCAATGCTTGATATCCTGCGTAGCCTACAAAAAAGTGCGCCGATTGATTTCTCTTTACACGTAGTTAATCTCGATCAAAAGCAGCCCGGCTTCCCGGAGCATGTTCTGCCAGAGTATTTGGACTCCCTCGGTGTTGACTATACGATCGTCGAGCAGGACACCTACTCCATCGTGATGGACAAAGTGGAGGAGGGCAAGACCTACTGTGGACTTTGCTCTCGTCTGCGACGAGGGATTCTTTACAATAAAGCGGTCGAGCTTGGCGCGACTAAAATTGCTCTAGGACATCATCGTGACGACATTGTCGAGACGCTATTTCTAAACATGTTCTACGGCGGCAAACTCAAGGCAATGCCCCCAAAATTGCTGTCGGACGATAAGCGCAACGTCGTTATTCGACCCTTGGCCTACTGCAAAGAGCGTGAGATTGCGCGCTATGCAGATCTCATGGCCTTTCCGATAATTCCTTGCAACCTCTGCGGCACACAGGAAAATATGCAGCGTCAGGCGATTAAAGCCATGTTGCAAGGCTGGGACAAAGAACAGCCCGGCCGGGTGGAAACTATTTTTCGCAGCATCTGCAACATTGAGCCTTCGCAGCTCGCCGATCCTAAAGCCTTCCCCTTTGCCGACCTTACAATCGCGAGAGAGGACGATGGCGTGCTTCGGTTTGTTGAGTTGTAAGCCAGATTAGCTTACCGAAGGCCGCAGCTTCATAAGTATTGGTATAAGGTTGTTCAAATAAAGCATGCAAATACCTATCGATCAGCTTGCCCCCGACATCCTCGATTCGATTATTGAGGAGACTGTGACACGGGAGGGCACAGAATACGGTGAACGAGAAATTTCGCTTGCTGCTAAAGTCTTGCAAGTTCGCAGACAGCTAGAGCGTGGTGAGATTTTTCTGAGTTTTGATCCAGTGAGCGAGAGTTGCCAGCTATTGCCTATTGAGCTGCGGGGCCAACTGGAAAGAGCTGAGCTCGAAAACCAAGACGAGGCCTAGTGCATTAAGCAGGACTGCCGGACCGATGAAGGACATACACAGAGATCAAGATTTATGAGTCAGAGTATCCCAAGCCTCACTCCCATCGAGAATAAGGACAATGTGAGTCCTGATATTCAAGTTGATGCCAGCGGCTTGTATTGTCCGGAGCCTGTGATGCTGCTGCACAAACACTTCAAAGAGTTGCCTCTTGCAGGTGTGCTCGAGCTTACGGCAACAGATCCTTCAACTACACGCGACGTCCCTAAATTTTGCGCATTCCTCGGCCACGAACTTGTGGCAAGCAGGCAGGATGGAGACAGCTACGTTTACCTTCTGAAAAAGTGCGAAGAGTGAGCTCGCCTACCTATTTAATAGATGCCTCCATCTATATTTTTCAGGCCTATTTTTCGCCCTACAGCGCAGCAGAGAGCGAAGACGGAGCGGATGTCAGCGCTTTTGTCGGCTTTCTCCAGTTTTTACTGTCGCTGCAGCGTCGAGAGCTGCCGGCCTCCGGGGCCGTCGCGATGGACAACGCTCTTTTCTCGGGCTTTCGGCACCAGCTTAGCCCCGACTATAAATCCAATCGTGAACTGCCTGACGACAATTTAGCGTGGCAACTAGGATTGTGCGCTGAAGCGGCTCTAGCGCTTGGCTGGCCTGTTTTCGCCAGTGAGCGGTTCGAGGCAGACGACATTATTGGCACACTCTCCCATCGCGTGCGCGAAGAGGGCGGTGATGACGGCGTCTGTATTGTCAGCAAGGATAAGGATCTTGCGCAGCTCATTAAGTCAGAGAAGGACGTGATGTGGGACTTCACGGCTAATCGACGTCGTGGTCGTCTAGAGCTTGAGAAGGACATGGGTGTGCCAACGCAGCTGATTCCAGACTATCTGGGTTTAGTGGGCGATGCAGTTGACTGCATTGCGGGGGTGCCCGGTATTGGTCCGGTAAAAGCCAAAGCGCTCATCGCGGAATTTGGCTCCATAGAGACTATGTATGCCGATCTGGGGCGCGTCGCTATTATGCCACTCCGCGGAGCGCGGACTTTGGCTGCGAAGCTCGCCGCATTCGAGGATCAAGCGCGCCTATGCAAGCTACTGGCAACAGTTGTTGAGCGGCCCGAAGACTGTGCGGAGCCCTTCGCGCTCGCCACCTCCCGAGAGTTGTCTCTACAGCAGCCTGATCCTCAACTTATCTCTTCAGTGCTAACGGAAGCGCGCTTACCCAGCGCGTTAGCAGGAACGCTCGAAAACGCGAGTCTTAATCTGCGAGAGAGGCAAGAACACAGCGGCGGTGTGTATTAATGAAGATTGTCGCTGACTCCGGAATTCTCGGACTCGCAGGGTCTGCTCAGCATCTTGCAGAGTGTTGTGACTTTGTATTCGAGTCAGGGCGGAGTCTCGCTCCGGCGCAGCTACACGATGCTGAGGCGTTGCTGGTTCGCTCGATTACACCAGTGAATGCCGGGCTGCTCGAAGGAAGTGCAGTAGGTTTTGTTGGCTCAGCGACCAGCGGTCTCGACCATATAGATAGCGACTACCTCGACGCTACCGGCGTGCATTTTGCTCATGCGAAGGGGGCTAATGCAGCGGCGGTCGTTGACTACGTGTTTGGCGTTTTAGCGCTGCTGAGCAAGGAGACCGGGCGTGAGATTTTCGGGACGACGGTCGGTGTAGTGGGGCGTGGCTGTGTGGGCGGCCTGCTCGATCAAACGCTGCAGCAAGCAGGTTTTAGCACTCGTTGCTGTGATGCTCCACTCGCCGCGCTTGAATCCGGAGCCACAACGCTCGTCAGCCTAGACGACGCGCTTGCCTGTCCTATTGTCTGCTTGCACGTTCCGCTTTCTTCGGTGGGTAGCTTTCCTACACGCAATCTCATCGGCAGTGTGGAACTAAAAAAAATGGCAAGCTCCGCTGTGCTAATTAATCCCAGCCGCGGCGGTGTTGTAAATGAAGCCGCGCTTAAAGAGCATTTAAGTCGCAGCCCCAATTTCATCTATGCCGCGGATGTCTGGATGGACGAGCCACGGGCAGACCCAGAGCTCGTTGAAGCCAGCTGGTTAGCCACCCCGCATATCGCTGGCTATAGCGTACAAGCGAAGCAGCTTGCTACATCTATGCTTCTCACTGCGCTATCGCAGTACTGTGCTTCAAGAAAAAAAATCGACATCGCGCAAGCGCTTAATTGTGCCGCAGAAGACTGTCGAATCGAAGGTGGTCAAATTCAGGAAGTGGCGTTAGATCCCGCGACAGACTTGAGCGGTCGAGCAGTTTGGGCTGCAGTGACTCGCTTGCTAGATTTGCGCGCTATAGACAAAAAATTTAGAGGCGCGTTAGCCGATGGCATCACTGCAGAGAGCTTTGACGCGCAGCGCAAGCCGCTTCTGAAACGACAGCAGCTCAGTCTTGCTAGGCTCAGAACTTACGGTCTGATGTTGAACGAGTCAGAGCGCCGGCTTGCCGACGCCTTGCAAATAACGCTTTTGGAATGAAGTCCGAGGGCTTTCGCTAATTCTAGCTGCGATAATGAGACAGCACGCGTTCGAGCTTATGTACTGCCATACGAAGATCGTCCTCGCGCGGGAGAAACACCACGCGGAAATGCTGAGCGTCTTTTATGTTAAAGGCGCTGCCCTGAACTAAGAGAATCTGCTCGCGCTCGAGGATATCTAAAATAAGCTTCTCGTCGTTATCGATCTTGAACTGTTTCGGATCGAGCTTAGGGAACATGTAAAGTGCCCCTCGTGGTTTAACACAGCTCACGCCTTCGATTTGCGTTAACAGCTCCCAGGCGATGTCTCGCTGTTTATGTAGGCGACCGGTGGGTAAGACAAGATCGTTAATGCTCTGGTATCCACCAAGTGCAGTCTGGACCGCTAGCTGCGCCGGAACATTGGCGCAGAGTCGCATATTGCTTAGTATCTCTAGTCCTTCGATATAGCCCTTTGCGAGATGTTTGGGCCCGTGCAGTATCATCCAGCCCGAACGGAATCCTGCTAAACGATAGGACTTAGACAGGCCGTTAAAACTAACTGTAAAGACATCATCGCTCAGAGAACCCATCGGGATGTGCTCGGCATCGTCATAAATAATTTTGCTGTAAATTTCGTCCGCGAAAAGGATAAGTGAATGTCGGCGTGCGATGTCCACTAGCCCTAAGAGAATCTCTTTCGAGTACACCGAGCCTGTCGGGTTGTTCGGGTTGATAACAACAAGCGCTCTGGTGTTGGCTGTAATTTTTGCCTCGATATCGGCGAGATCGGGGAACCAACCAGCCTGCTCGTCGCACTGGTAGTGCACCGGTGTGCCGCCGCTCAGTGATACGGCAGCTGTCCATAGTGGGTAGTCTGGCGCAGGTATTAGAACCTCGTCGCCATTATTTAGCAGCGCCTGCATGCTCAGCGTGATGAGTTCGCTGACGCCGTTGCCGAGATAGATGTCGTCGACCTCGACATCAAGAATGCCGAAGCGCTGGCATTCCTGCATAATAGCCTTGCGCGCAGTGAACAGGCCTTTGGAGTCGCAGTAGGCTTCGGCTGAGGGAAGATTGCGGATGACATCCTGTAGTATTTCGTCGGGAGCATTAAGGCCGAAGACAGCGGGGTTGCCAATATTGAGCTTGAGTATTCGCTGCCCTTCTTCTTCAAGCTGCTTAGCTCGCTCGAGGACTGGGCCGCGAATGTCATAGCATACTCGGCTGAGCTTTTCGGATTGACCTATCGTTTTCATAATGACGTCGCTTGTAGGTACTGCGCCTATCTGTGCCCCCTGAGACCGTCTAGCTGTTTAGATATCTTCGGTGACCGTATGCTGTTGCTCGCTCCGCCCGTTAGTTATTGCGCGTTGGCTGCTAAGTTGCGGTAAGCGGTTCAAGTGAGCGGAGTGTAACTGAATCTTGCCGCGCACCCCAGTGCTGGACTTCACTCTCTGCTATTGAGCTAAACTAGGGTTATACATAGAGCGTAAGCCAATACGCACAGAACGCAGCGTGCGTTCGCACCAACGAATCAATTAGGAAGATAGCCAATGCCCCATGACCAAGAAGCAGGTGCCGCTCAGGCTCAAGCGATGACCGAAGAGGAATGGCGAGCCAAGCTAGGACCGGAGGCCTTCGCCATCATGCGTCAGCAGGGCACCGAGCGGGCTTTTACAGGCGAGCACTGGGACAGAAAAGACAGCGGGAGCTACCGCTGCAAAGGGTGTGGTGAGATTCTTTTCCTTTCCGACGCTAAATATGACTCGGGTTGTGGGTGGCCCAGTTTTTTTAAGCCCGCAGAATCTTCCTTGATTGATGAGAGGCAGGACCTAAGCCATGGTATGCAGCGGACAGAAGTTGTGTGTAAGGGCTGTAATTCACATCTAGGCCACGTATTCACCGATGGGCCGGTCGAGACTGGTTTGCGGTACTGTATCAATTCCGCGTGCCTTAACTTCGACGATAGCGAGGCTTAGTCCAGAGTTTTAACTTCGGTAGCCAGATTAGTATGGCGTTAATCAAGGCCAGCAGAGGTGTTTCCGTCAGATAAGATCCCTGCGCTCCTCGAGGTGGCTCAGGCTTCTAAGGCGCCCTCGAGAGGCGTTAACTGCGCGCTCGATCTGCGATTCGATCCGCTTCAAATCCCTGCGGCTCATTGAATAAGCCCGATCTCTGTGGGAAAATCGCGGGCTTTGCAGATCTAGGGGGAAACCCGTCGCTCAGCAGTATAAAAGAGCGAGATCGATCACAATGAATCACTGGCTGCGTTTCCATGGGGATCCGCGGCTCCGTTACTCAGTTAATTTTGTCGAGGCTTAAACGCGCTTCGACTCCGTCAGAGGATATTCAATGCAGGTTTCAATCGAAACGACTCAAGGTCTAGAGCGTAAAATGACAGTCGCAGTGCCAAGCGATAGAGTCGAAACTGCGGTTACAGCGCGCCTTCAAGAGGCCGCAGGCACCGTGAACCTTAAAGGATTCCGTAAAGGCAAAGTTCCTTTTAAGGTTGTGAAAAGCCGTTTCGGTAAGAGCGTGCGTCAAGATGTTGCCGGTGAGCTTATCAACCAATGCTACTTCGATGCGCTCAGCCAGGAGCAGATCAAGCCTGCAGGCCAGCCGGCAATCGAGCCGGGCGCCCTAGAAGAGGGTGCCGACCTGACGTTCACTGCGGTATTTGAGGTTTATCCTGAGGTGACGCTACCCGATTTCAGCGCGCTTGAAGTCGAGCGTCTGGGTGCGGATATCAGCGATGCCGATATCGATGAGATGATCGAGACACTGCGTCAGCAGCGTCAAACCTGGGAAACCGTTGAGCGTGCTGCTGCCGATAAAGATCGCGTGAACATGGATTATAAAGGCAAGCTGGATGGTGAAGAGTTCGCCGGCGGCAGCGCCGCGGGAACCGATCTTGTCCTAGGATCTGAGCGTATGATCCCTGGGTTCGAAGATGGACTGATCGGCAAGGCTGCAGGTGACGTCTTCACCCTTCCTCTGTCTTTTCCCGAGGAATACCACAATGCCGAGCTCGCTGGTAAGAGTGTAGAGTTCGATATCGTTGTGAACAGCGTGAGCGAACAAGTTCTGCCCGCCATTGACGAAGAATTCTTCAAGAGCTTCGGCGTAGAGGAAGGTGGAGTTGAAGCCTTCCGCGAGGAAGTGTCGAACAATATGACTCGAGAATTGAAGTCGGCTAGTCGCAACAAGCTTAAATCCCAAGTAATGGATAAACTGGTAGGCATGGTGGACATGCAAGTTCCCGCTGCGCTAGTGACTAACGAGTTGGGCCAGCTGAAATCGCAGGCACTGCAGCAAATGGGTGGCGGTGCGAATCTCGATCCAAGCATGCTGCCGGATGAGCTATTTTCTGAGCAAGCTACGCGTCGTGTGACGCTAGGACTTCTCCTTGGAGAAGTGATGCAGGTTGAGAATCTGAGCGCGGATCCAGCGCGCGTGCGCGAGACTATCGAAGAGCTGGCCGCGACATATGAATCACCGGAAGAGGTGGTCAACTGGTATTACGGTAACCAAGAACAGCTCGCCGCGATTGAGAGCTCAGTGGTTGAAGATCAAGTTTTCGACTTCATACTAGATAAAGCGAAGGTTGAAGATAAGACGGTCTCTTACCAAGAAGTGATCAAGCCAGAGCAAAAGCAGCCTGCAGAAGCAGAGTAGGAACCGGCAGATCGCTTTGCCCCCCGAAAAATTTAAAGGATAAGAATGTCCAATCAGCAGCCAACAGCCGCGCTCGTGCCCATGGTGGTCGAGCAAACCGCGCGGGGAGAGCGCTCCTACGATATTTACTCGCGCCTGCTTAAAGACCGCGTCATCTTCCTCACCGGTCAGGTCGAAGATTACATGGCTAATCTCGTGGTGGCGCAGCTACTGTTCTTAGAGTCTGAGAATCCAGATAAGGACATTCATCTTTATATCAACTCTCCCGGAGGATCGGTGACTGCAGGGCTGTCGATCTACGATACGATGCAGTTCATCAAGCCTGATGTAAGCACGATGTGCATAGGACAGGCTGCCAGTATGGGAGCTATGCTGCTGGCTGGCGGAGCTAAGGGTAAGCGCCTTGCTCTTCCGCATTCGCGCATGATGATACATCAGCCTAGCGGCGGCGCTCAGGGTCAAGCCTCAGATATTGAAATACAAGCCAATGAAATCATAAAGATACGTAAGCGTCTTAACGTTTTGCTTGCAGACCACACCGGGCAGCCCGAAGAGACGATAGCTCGGGATACCGAGCGCGATAATTTTATGAGCGCTGAGGAAGCCTGCGAATACGGCTTGGTGGATAAAGTTATTCAACGCCGAGTAGATAAATCTAGTTAACAGGGCGATTCCATGGCCCACTCAACAAAAATGTTAGCTAAGTAGAGTAATCTTAACCAACGTAAGCCGCTCACATAGAGCGAGCTTCCAATCAGAGTAAGCTATGTCAGATGATGATTTCGACAAACCCGAAGAGGGCGGCAAACTCCTTTATTGCTCTTTTTGTGCTAAGAGCCAGCAGGAAGTTAAGAAGTTAATTGCTGGCCCCTCGGTTTTCGTCTGCGATGAGTGTGTCGAGCTATGTAACGACATCATCAAAGAAGAAGTGCAGGAACGCGACGCTGAGTCTCAAGAGCGCAAGCTTCCTGTGCCGCAGGAAATCAAAGAAACCCTCGATGACTACGTGATTGGACAAGAAGCGGCGAAGCGCGTTCTCGCTGTTGCCGTGTACAACCATTACAAGCGCCTGAACTACAAACAGGACAAGGGCGATGTGGAGCTCGGCAAGAGCAACATTCTCATGGTTGGCCCCACCGGCACAGGTAAGACGCTGCTCGCCGAGACCCTCGCACGTATGTTGGACGTGCCTTTCACCATCGCCGATGCAACGACTTTGACCGAAGCGGGCTATGTAGGGGAGGACGTCGAGAACATTATTCAAAAGCTGTTGCAGAAATGCGACTACGATGTTGATAAGGCGCAGATCGGTATCGTGTACATTGACGAAATCGATAAGATTTCCCGCAAATCAGACAATCCCTCGATTACGCGCGACGTCTCAGGGGAAGGAGTGCAGCAGGCGCTTCTGAAGCTGATAGAGGGCACTGTTGCCTCTGTGCCTCCGCAAGGCGGACGGAAACATCCACAGCAGGAATTCTTGCAGGTCGATACCTCGAACATCCTCTTCATTTGTGGCGGGGCCTTTGCAGGGCTCGATAGAATCATTCGCGATCGCTCACATAAGAGCGGTATCGGATTTAGCGCAGAGGTGCGGTCGCAGGACACCGAAGAGCAAGTCGGAGAAGCGCTGCGCAGCGTAGAACCTGAAGACCTCGTCAAGTTCGGTCTAATTCCCGAATTTGTTGGCCGGCTACCGATGATTGCCACGCTAGAAGAGCTTGACCTTGACGCCTTGGTTAGGATTATTAAAGAGCCGAAGAACTCGTTAACAAAGCAGTACGCGAAGCTTTTCGAGATGGAAGATGTCGAAATTCAGTTCCGCGACGACGCGCTAAGGGCTATCGCGAAGAAAGCGAAAGATCGTAAAACAGGTGCGCGGGGCCTTCGTTCCATCATGGAATCTGTGCTGCTAGACAGTATGTATAAGATTCCGTCTCTTGAGAAGGTGAGCAAAGTCGTGATCGATGCGGCGGTGATCCAAGGCGAATCCGAGCCGCTGTTGCTGTTCGAAAACGCTGAGCCGTCGAGTAAGTCTGCTGCGGAAGACTAGCGGACTTGATTTTTAACGCTTAGCCACAATCTCCAAGAGCGTCTATTCAATTTCTGGTGGCTCGAGTTGGGCCGCCTTACGCAAGGGTTGCCCATGACTACAAGTTCAGAATCTTCCGCCGCCGCTCAAGATTCCCTGCCTTTACTCCCGCTTCGCGACGTCGTCGTATACCCAGAAATCGTGCAGCCCCTCTTTGTCGGCCGGCCGAAATCAATCAAGGCGCTGGAGACAGCGATGGCGGCGGACAAAAAGGTCCTCCTAGTCGCGCAGCGCAACGCCGGTGACGATGACCCAAGTGAAGCCGAACTCTTCAGTATCGGCACCGTAGCGACCATTTTGCAACTTATTCGGCTGCCCGACGGCACTGTCAAGGTGCTCGTTGAGGGTCTAGAGCGCGCCAAGATTAAGTCTCTCGATTTTGGCGACGAGCAAGTTTCAGCCGTGGTTACCACGTTGCACGGCGAGCCTCTAGACACCAAGGAAGCAGTTGCTCTTTCCCACTCCCTGCTGGCGCAGTTCGATCACTACGTTCAGCTCAGCAAAAAAATTCCGCCCGAGGTAATGAGTTCTATTTCGAGCATCGACCAGCCGGGTAGGCAGGTAGACACCATCGCCTCGCACATGGCCTTGCAGCTGGAAGAGAAGCAAAACCTGCTGGAGCTCGCGAGCCTGCAAGCCCGCATTGAACACCTTATGGCGCTCATTGAGGCCGAGATTGATCTTTTTGCAGTTGAAAAGCGCATCCGCGGACGCGTTAAGAAGCAAATGGAGAAGAGCCAGCGCGAGTACTATCTGAACGAGCAGATGAAAGCTATTCAGAAGGAGATGGGTGAGCTCGAGGATATGCCGAACGAGGCTGAAGAGCTCAAGGCGAAGATCGACGAGGCGGGCATGCCTACCGAGGCTAAGGAGAAAGCCACAGCCGAGCTAAATAAATTAAAGCAGATGTCGCCGATGTCATCCGAGGCGTCTGTGGTGCGCACCTATCTCGACTGGATGATCAGTGTGCCGTGGAAGAAGCGCAGCAAAGTGCGACTAGAGCTCGATAAAGCAGAGAAAATTCTCGAAGACGATCACTACGGTCTCACCGAGGTGAAGGAGCGCATACTCGAATACCTTGCGGTGCAGAAGCGAGTCAAAAAGCTTAAGGCACCTATACTCTGCCTAGTTGGACCTCCGGGCGTGGGAAAGACCTCGCTGGGCGAATCGATAGCCCGCGCTACCAATCGTAAGTTCGTGCGCATGGCTCTCGGCGGCGTGCGTGACGAAGCCGAAATACGCGGTCACCGGCGCACCTATATTGGGTCGCTGCCTGGCAAGCTCATGCAGAAGCTGTCGAAGGTTGGTGTGAAGAATCCACTGTTCCTGCTAGATGAAATCGACAAAATGGGCATGGACAATCGCGGCGACCCTGCATCGGCCCTGCTTGAGGTTCTCGATCCAGAGCAGAACGGCAGCTTCAACGATCACTATCTTGAGGTCGACTACGATCTTTCTGAAGTGATGTTCGTCTGCACTTCCAATAGTATGAATATTCCAGAGGCGCTGCTTGATCGCATGGAAGTCATTCGTATTCCGGGTTACACCGAAGAGGAAAAACTCAACATCGCCGAGCGCTATCTTGTGCCCAAGCAGATGAAGAACAACGGCGTAAAAGACGCCGAGCTCAAGATGGGATCGCAGCCTATTCGTGACCTCATCCGCTATTACACTCGTGAGGCAGGCGTTCGCGGATTAGAACGTGAAATCGCGAAGATTTGCCGCAAGGTCGTGAAAAGCCATTCGCTGAAGGGCAAGCACAAGGCAGTAAGCCTCGATGAGAGCAATCTCGAAGAGTATTCGGGCGTGCGAAAATTTGATTACGGCAAGGCTGAGGATGAAAACCACATCGGTCAGGTTAACGGCCTCGCTTGGACACAAGTGGGGGGGGAGCTGCTAACTATCGAGGCTATTGCTGTAGAAGGCAAAGGTAAAACGATTAAAACCGGCTCTCTCGGCGATGTAATGCAGGAATCGATT
The DNA here is from genome assembly GCA_965661495.1 of Pseudohongiellaceae bacterium. Classification (GTDB taxonomy): domain Bacteria; phylum Pseudomonadota; class Gammaproteobacteria; order Pseudomonadales; family Pseudohongiellaceae; genus UBA9145. The sequence continues at coordinate 203,532 of CBFIDY010000001.1, forward strand.
CAGGCGGCTCTCACGGTCGTCCGTAGCAGGAGCGCCGCTCTGGGCTTGCCGAGTAACTTTCATGAAACCAAGGATTTGCACATTCACGTGCCCGAGGGTGCTACACCGAAGGATGGTCCAAGCGCAGGTGTAGGAATGTGCACAGCGCTGGTGTCTGTGCTCACGGATATACCTGTCCGTGCTGATGTGGCTATGACTGGTGAAATCACGCTGCGTGGCCAGGTCTTAAAGATTGGTGGTCTGAAAGAGAAGCTGCTGGCGGCTCACCGCGGAAATATCAAAACGGTAGTGATTCCGGCGGACAACGAAAGAGACTTGGCTGAGATACCTGACAACATTAAAGCCGATTTAACCATCGTGCCTGTTCGCTGGATCGACCAAGTTTTAGAGGTCGCGCTGCAGCATCAGCCTACGCCGTTGTCACCCGAAACAAAGGTGACGGGCGAGGCGGCAGAATCTAAGTCACAAAAAGGGGCTCTAAAGAGTCATTAGCTTCGCGACTCCTTGCAAAAGCCGCTATTTACGAGGGTGATTCGATTGACACTCGAATCACCGACTTGGTATAAATGCGCGTGTTTGCTGCCCTGTAGCGGACTTTATCTTATCTTGATCGCCCAGCCCGCCAGAAGTGCTCGTCCTACCAGAGTGCAGTTTGGGAGGGTGCGCAGAGTCGTTTTATAACGATGGCGATAAATAATTCTAAAATGTAAGAAAAGGGGATATTGTGAATAAATCTGAACTGATTGATGTGGTCGCCGAAAGCGCAGACCTTCCTAAGGCTGCTGCAGGTCGCGCTATCGATGCGATGATCGATGCGATTACCGACTCTCTCAAAAAGTCCGACCCAGTAGTTTTGGTAGGATTCGGTACTTTCGCTACTAAGGACCGCGCTGCCCGCACAGGCCGCAATCCACAAACTGGCGCTGCTATCGAGATCAAAGCCGCAAAAGTACCAAGCTTTAAGGCTGGTAAGGCGCTGAAGGACTCGGTCAACTCGTAATTTGATCAGTCTCTGACTAGGCGCGCGGCTCACTTCAACTGGTGGGTCGCTCGAACAGAAAGGCGCATCTTAGATGCGCCTTTTTTGTTAGAGGCAAGCTGGTTCATCATAGGACAAGGGGCTGGCTTCTATTTTGCAAAGAGGCCCCCATGGCCAAAGGCCGCTTGCTGGGGCCGGACGAGTTGCTGGTGCTGGCGTTCCTCATCATTTCTGACTACGCATAAGAGTCTGAATCGCGTATGATTACCGGCTCGCACCGCGGAAGACATTAGGACGGAAGACACATGCTGCAAGATATTCGTGACAACTCACAGGGCGTCATAGCCAAAGTCATTATCGGTTTGATAGTCGCGATATTCGTTTTATTTGGCGCCGATTCGATCATTGGCGGCCTCACTCGTCCACCGAGTTCGGCCGAGGTAAACGGCGAAGAAATAACGGACTTCCAACTTCAACAGGGCGTCCAAGATCTCATTAATTCGATCGGCGGCAACGCGCAGGGCATTGAACAGAGCTTGCTAGAGCAGCTCGCCATGAACCAGCTGGTGGAGCAGACCTTGCTCAGCCAATCTGCAGAGCGTAGCGATTTGGGTATTTCAAGCGCACGTATAGACCAGGCCTTAATAGACAACCCTAATTTCCAGATCGGGGGTGTATTCGACCCGGAGTTCGCCGTACGAACAATGAACAGCCAAGGGTTCTCTGTTCAGTCCTATAAAGAAGCGTTAAGTAATCAGATGCTTCTGTCGCAGCTCGTTAACGCCTTTTCATCTAGCAGCTTCGCAACCTCCGCCGAGCTCGAAACACTCGCTGCGCTGTCTGCGCAGGAAAGAGACTTCCGTTATATAAGTCTCACGCCGGGAACACGTACCTTAGGCACCGCAATCAGTGACGAAGAGATCGTCGAGTACTACGAGGCTAATCAAGAGAATTTCATTCGTCCCGAGAGCGTTAGCGTCAACTATGTGCTTCTAGAAAAAGCTTCTCTCGAAGCAGGTATCGAGCTTGAAGAAGGCGCGGTCCTTGCTCAGTACGAACTCGAAAAATCACAGTTCGAAGGTTCAGCGGAGAAGCGTGCTTCGCATATTTTGTTTGAAACCGGCGGACAGCTCTCGCCAGAAGAAGCGCTAGTCAATGCAGAGGCGGCGCTCGAGCGTTTAAATGCGGGCGAAAGTTTTGCGGCGCTAGCACTCGAGCTATCTAGCGATCGGGTTTCAGCCGAAGAGGGCGGTGACATCGGTTTCAGCGACGGAACCGCTTTCCCCGAGGAAATTGAAGAGGCCTTGCTTGAGCTCGCGGTGGGCGAATACTCCGCACCTGTAACAACAGACTTTGGTGTGCATGTAGTGTTGCTCACCGAGGACAACACTAATGTCTTCCAAGAGTTAGATGAGATCAGCGGCCGTATCGAGCGTGAGCTAAAGTCGGCACAAGTCGAGCAGCTTTATGCGAGCGCACTTTCTGATTTATCTAACCTTGCTTTCGAGTCGTCTGACTTGTCACGTATTGAGACTGAGCTCGAACTTCCAGTTCTCGTTAGCGGTAACTTTGATCGCAGCGGTGGCGGGGGAATATTCTCTGATCAAGCGGTTCTTGATGCTGCATTTTCCGACTCTGTTCTGCTAGACGGCAACAACAGCGATTTGGTCGAGCTTGGAGAAGACAGGGCACTTGTACTGCGACTTAATACGTTGACGCCTGAAGGTATCTATCCGCTAGAGGAAGTAGAGCCTGAAATCGCAGTCGCTTTACGCGGTGAAATGGAAAGAGCGGCTGTGAGCGAGCTAGGACAAGAACTTCTCGCGCTGCTTGAAGCGGGTGAGGATGAGACGGAATTTCTCGCGCAAAACGGGCTATCCTGGCGCTCAGAAGCATCGGCTCGTCGCTCGCTTGCCAGTGTGAATCGTGACATCATCGAGGCTGTCTTTTCTTTGCCAGCGCCCACTACAGGAAGTGTTGAGCGTACGGAGATTAATCTCTCAAACGGCACTTTCGTTATCGCGGAGCTGACTCAAGTCACCGAGGGGAGCTTTGATAAGCTTGCGGCCGATGAAGCGGCTGCTATGCGTGATGCTATCCTACGCGATCAAGGTAACAACGCGCTGCAAGCGTATGTAAATAATCTCCGCGAGAGTGGCAATATCGTGATTAATAGCACGACAGAAGATGATCTTGGATTTTAATGATTAGATATTAACCCAGGGTGTTTCTGTTTAACGCCTGCGGGTAACAAAAAAGGAGAGCCGTGCTGACGCGCAGCTCTCCTTTTTATTGGGTTCGTTTTAGTGATCTTGTTTAATTAGGCTGGCTGTATAGTTAGCTTTGTATAGGAAGTGCTAGTCAGCCTGCTCTAACGAGCCCATGGCTGTTGTATTGAAACCGCCGTCCACATAGAGGATTTCACCGCTGATGCCTGAGGCGAGATCCGAGCAAAGGAAGCTCGCTGCGTTACCCACCTCCTCAATGGTGACATTTCGACGCAGCGGGGTTTGCTTGGCATTGTGTTCGAGCATCTTACGGAAGCTCTTGATGCCAGCCGCAGCTAGGGTCTTGATTGGTCCAGCCGAGATGGCGTTCACTCGAATGCCCTTAGGCCCGAGTGCGGAAGCCATATAGCGAACGTTGGCTTCTAGACTGGCCTTGGCTAGGCCCATGACATTGTAGTTGGGTAGGCTGCGTACTGCGCCGAGATAGCTAAGGGTAAGAAGAGAGCCGTTGCGTCCTGCCATCAATTCCGCTCCAGCTTTGGCTAAAGCTACAAGGCTATAGGAGCTTATTTCATGCGCTAGATTGAAGCCTGCGCGCGTTGTGACGTCGACATAGTTGCCATCGAGTTCGTTGCCCGGAGCAAAGGCTAGGCAGTGAACGATGCAGTCTATGCCGTCCCAGTGTTTACCCAGGCTGCTGAAAAGGTCATTGATTTGTTCATCGCTAGTGACATCGCAGGGAAAGACGAGCTCAGAGTCCCAGCCCGCGGCAAACTTTTCAACGCGTTCCTTTAACTTCTCGCCTTGATAGGTAAAAGCGAGTTCTGCCCCTTCGCGGTGCATGGCCTCGGCGATGCCAGAAGCGATCGAGAGTTTGCTCGCTACACCTAAAATGAGGACTTTTTTGCCGCTCATATATCCCATTTAGCTTCTCCTTGAGCTTTGTTCTTTGATGTTGTTTTGTGTGCGGCTTACGCCGCTGTCAATCTGCTGTTAGCTGTTGTGCATGTAATGCTTAATTATCGGCACCAATGCTAAGGCCAGTAGGCCCGCGGCAATACTATAGAGTCCGGCGGTTTGATATACGTCCATATAGTTTTGTAGTGCAGCGGCTGGATCCACTACCTCACCGCCGATTGTGGCTGAGCCTGTCATGGCTGCGATGGTGCCAGAAACGTAATTGCCGGCCGCGGAGGCCAAGAACCAGCAGCCCATCATCATGCCAACTACGCTGGGCACTGACAGCCTAGAGGTCATGGATAGTCCGACAGGGGAAATACAAAGCTCTCCAGTCGTGTGCAGCAGATAAAGCAGGACAATCCAAATCACAGCGACCTGTGTCGGATCGCTCGCAAGACCCGCGCCGTAGACCAATAGCAGGAAGCCTAGCCCTAACTGTATAAGCGATAAGGCAAATTTTGCTGGTGTCGATGGCTCCCAGCCTCTCCTGGCAAGAGCGAGCCAGAGAAAGTTAAACAGTGGTGCAAGTGTAATGATGAAAAAAGCATTGACCGACTGAAAGGCCGCCGCAGGGATCTCGAAGCCTAGAACGACCCTGTCGACATTACGGTCGGTCATCAGGCTTAGGGAGCTAGCAGTTTGTTCGAACAAAGACCAGAAGATTACTTGGTAGCTCATTAAAAACAGGCAAACAAGCATGCGATCCCGGTCTAGGGGCTCGCATTTGGTTAATGCGTAGGTAACAACAAGGCCGACAGCAGCGAGTAGTGACGCGCCGAGTAGGCCGCCAACAACGGCAGGCGTCTGCATAAGCTGCCAGCACACGATAACAGCGAGCAAGCTCCCTATATAGATCCCCCACTCTTGTTTAATGCCCATCGCAAGGGGAGCCGCTAATTGTTCGGGCTGCTTTGGCTCGCCCGCTGCGCCGAATAAATGCTTGCCCTTGATAAAGACTAATAGTCCAAGCAGCATGCCGATGCCGGCGGCGCCGAAGCCCCAGCTAAAGCCTTTATACTGCAGTAAAAACCCACAAATAATGGCTCCTAAAAATGAGCCTAGGTTTATTCCCATATAGAACAAGGTGTAGGCGCCGTCGCGACGGGGGTCTTCGCGCTCATATAAAGAGCCAACTAACGTTGAGATATTGCCCTTGAGAAAGCCAACCCCCACGATTATGAGTGCGAGTGACAGGTAGAAGGTCTGCAGATAGAAATCATCACGAACAACCTCCGGCCCCGCAGCGCCCATGCGTTCCACAGCCTGTGTACCCTCAAGCGCCATGCCGAGGTGTCCGGCTACTAGCAGTAGCGCTCCGAGCACCACGGCTTTACTTGCGCCGAGGTAGCGGTCGGCGATGATTCCGCCAAGAACGGGCGTAATGTAAACAAGAGAGATGTACGCGCCAAAGATGCCCGCAGCTGTTTCGTCGCTAAAAAGGAAGTGCTGGGTAAGATAGAAGATAAGGAGTGCGCGCATCCCGTAGTAGCTAAAGCGCTCCCACATTTCGGTAAAGAAGCAGATTACTAGCGCCTTGGGATGACCAAAGAACTCGGTGCCGAGCGCGGCGGTATTTGTGGTCATGACGGGATCCTAAGATTAAAGAAGTGTGTTAGTCGGAGGCGACAGCTTCCGTGGGGAGCAATCGCAGTTTCTGTCCGGGTTTTAGCAGCGGGTCTTCCTCAAGAGCGTTAAGCCGGCGTATGTCAGCTGAGCGCAGCTGATAACGTCGGGCAATGGACCATAGATTGTCACCGCGTCTGACTGTGTAAATTTCGGGTGCTGAGCGAGCTTCCCTGTCTTCAATCTGCGGCAAATTTGCAGCGCTTAAGACTCCGTCCCCGCGCGGTATAAGCAAGGAGCGTCCGGCGACTATTCTGGTGCCTTTTAGGCCGTTGACCCGCTGCAGTACGTCAACTCGAGTGCCTAGACGGCGCGCTATAGCACCTAGTGTGTCCCCAGAGCGAATAGCGTAGCGATCGAACGTAACTAAGCTCTCGGGGCCTATCGCTGTGATTTGTTTTTCGAACCGCGACGCGGCGGCGGGCGGTAGATAAAGCCACTGCTTGCCATCGGGCGGCGTGGCCCATTGACGATAGCGGGGATTAAGACGCTGTAGTTCAGCAAGCTCCAGCCCCGAGAGGTCGGCCGCACGACTCAGGTCAATCTGGCGAGCCAAGTCGATTTTCTTGAGCTGCGGGTCATTGGCTAGGGTTGGCAGAGCGATTTCAAACTGCGATGGATTAGCTATAACTTGGGCGAGGGCTAGGATGCGCGGCACATGTGCCCGTGTCTCTCCTGTGAGTCCTAGCTGCCAAAATTCTGAGCTCGCAAGACTGCTGCCTGCGCCGCTGTTATCGTTGCGTCTCTGTGCTCTGCGGACATTGCCGGCGCCCGTATTGTAGGCAGCTAGGGCAAGAAGCCAATCGCCATCGAACTCGTTATGCAAAGACTCAAGATAGTCTAAGGCAGCTCTGCTTGACTCCAAGGGGTCGCGTCGGTCATCTACCCACCAGTCTTGACGCAGCTCAAAGCCGCGCGCCGTGCTTGCCATGAACTGCCAGAGGCCAACCGCTCGCTGCTGCGAATAAGCGTTAGGGTCAAACGCACTCTCGACAAAGGGAAGAAGGGCTATTTCCAGTGGGACTTTGCGGCGTTCAGCTTCGTCCACGATGTAAAAAAGAAAAGGCTCTGCACGCGCTACGACGGTATCAAAGTAGGCCTGTTGATTGCGAAACCTCGGAAGCTGCTTGCTCACCTCTGGATGAGTGTAAGCTTCTTGTAGCACTAGTCCCGCGCGTAGGCGGTCCCACAAATTGTTATAGCTTACGAGCTCGCCGTGGTTTGCTGTTTGCTCTGCAGCTAAGGAAGGCTCTCGCTGTTTTGCGACGTCTGCGGCTGTGGCGATTTCGGAAACATTGGACGCCCCTGATGAACTCGAGGGCGCCGTGTTTTCTATAAAGCTTGAGCAGGCGGCAAGCAGTGAGAAGGAAATGCTAGCGAGCAGCCCTCGGCATATTTTTAGATGACGCGCGCCTGTTTCAGAGCGGGGCCGGACCGTGAATCTCAAGAGCTGTGTCCTTATGATTGTCTTTTTATTCTTCGTGTCGATTTAGGAGCTGGAACAGCTATGGTTTGCTGCTTAAAACTCGTCTTTCCAAGCTCGAATCGCGGCGAAGGTCTGTTTTTTATCGTTCGGCTTTTGCCCTAGGAAGGCTTCTGCGCTCGCGCTCAAGGTGGCCTCACCGCAGCGCAGGAAAGGATTTGTTTCGAGCTCGACGCCAATGGTGCTGGGCAGTGTAATTAGACCGTCAGCACGAAGCGCTGCAACGTTGTGCGCTCGTTTGAGTAGGGCGGTGTTGTTGGGCTCGCAAGCAAGGGCGAAACGCATATTGGCCTCGGTGTATTCGTGCGTGCAATAAACCTCGGTCGCCGGTGTCAGCGCCGCTAGTTTCTCGAGGCTCTCTAGCATCTGCTCTGGCGTGCCCTCAAACAGCCGCCCGCAGCCGCCGGCGAAGAGCGTATCTCCACAAAAAAGCTGCGGTGCTGAATCATGTTCTGGCTTACTGTTTAGATAGGCTATGTGATCGAGAGTGTGTCCGGGCACATCAAGCACAGTAAGGGTGCTGCCAAGAACGCTCACTGTATCGCCCTCAGCTACTGGCTGAGTAATCCCACCGATAGCCGAGTTGCTTGGGCCGAATACGGGACAGGGATGTAGTTCTGCAAGCTTAGCGATTCCGCCCGTGTGATCCGGATGATGGTGTGTAATGAGCAGGGCCGCTAGCGTGCAGTTTTCTCTCTCGAGATAGTCCAAAACTGGCTGCGGATCACCAGGATCGACTGCGCAAACGCGATTTGCGTCATCGCGAAGCAGCCAAATGTAATTGTCATCGAAGGCGGGGAGGGCGGTTATTGTATTTATCATTGCTTACCTGCGGCGGGCTCAGCTTATTCATAAGCTATCGCGGGTTGTTTGAGGCGGCTGTTGATTGAGCCTCACTCATAGTGAATAGCTGTTGGCAGCAGCCGGTAGCAGAAATCGTTAATCTGACTGATTTCCAAGGTCTTATGATATAAGGTTTGTGTCTTAATTCAACCGCTGAAAGGCGGCCTAATCGGACGGGTTTGAGCAAGCGAGCCCCATGAAACAGCAAGGAGAGTGCAGTGCAGCCTGAGCGGAACTCAGCCTCAGCTGACAGGATTGATTCAAGGGTGTCGGCAGAGCACGCCCTCGAGAATGCAAGCGAAGTGGCCTTCGCTGCGTTTTCACGTTGGCGTCAGTCGCCGCTCGCGAGCGATTTGCTAGAGGCGGAGCGTGCCGAGCTGTCCGTTATTCTCGACAAGCTGTTTGGCTATCATCTTCTCATTCTAGGGGCGAACGGGGCTGAGGAGCTCACGTCAATCAGTCCTGTGGCGCATCACATTCGAGTCAGCGGCATTGCGCCTGCCCTTGGCGATTCGGAATCCACGTTGATCTCACCCCTCAATGCTCTGCCGCTGCAAAACGACTCGGTTGACGTCGTCTTGCTGAATCATTGTCTCGAGTTCAGTCACGATCCCAGAGGCGTGCTACGCGAAGCCGTAAGAGTGTTGCGACCTGGTGGGCACATCCTTCTCCTTGGCTTCCAGCCCGCCAGCCTGTGGGGATTAAAAAGTGTTCTTCTGCGGATTTGCTACCGGTGCAAACTCCTCACTGTGCACGGCCCGTGGGGAGGTCGGTTTTTAGGCAGTCGGCGGCTCCTTGACTGGTTGGCGTTATTAGAAATTCAATCGCGGCCTACTCGCTATTTCAAGCACGGCTTCGCCCTTGAGCACCCATGGCTACGGGCGAAGCTGACGCGAGGCAACGGCGCGCTCGAGCGCTGGTTAAGGTCACGTGTGGATGGCCGTGGCTTGCCCGGAGGGAGTGTGGCGCTACTCTGGGGAGTTAAAGAAAGCAGGCCGCTAACGCCTTCGGCAAGTTCATGGCGACGGTCGCTCAAATCCACGCTGCCAGTCTCTGCAGCCCCCCTACGTGAGAGCCCGAGTCAGTCAAAGATGTGATAGTCTGCGCGCTGGCCAGAGATGGGGATCTTAGTGCACATGGACAAAACAGTTGAACTATTTACCGACGGTGCCTGCAAGGGAAACCCAGGTATCGGTGGATGGGGCGCTCTTCTAAGATTCGGTGACTCTGAGAAGAGCCTGCATGGTGGCGAGAAAGAAACGACAAATAACCGCATGGAGCTCATGGCTGTCATTCAAGGCTTGGAGGCATTGAAAGAGCCTTGTCAGGTGCGGGTGACGACCGATTCCAAGTATGTGCTGCAGGGTATGACGGAGTGGTTGGCTAATTGGAAGCGGCGCAATTGGCAAACTGCTGCTAAGAAACCGGTTCTCAACGCAGACCTCTGGCGCCGCCTAGACAGTGCGGCCGCGCGTCATAAGCTGGACTGGCATTGGGTAAAAGGGCATAGCGGACATCGAGAGAACGAGATTGCCGACGAGCTTGCTAATCTGGGTATCGATGAGCTGCGCGCCTCACAGGCCAAAGTCTAGTCGTTATGCCACCTGTTCGCGCATTCAACCCAGCGGCGGTAATTGAGAAAGCATAAGATCCAGAGTTAGTAAGAGACATAAACGGAAGAGGAGCCAGGCAGTGCGGCAGGTGGTATTGGATACGGAAACAACGGGACTCGATCCTGCGCAAGGACATCGAGTGATCGAGATCGGCTGTGTTGAAATAGTAAATCGCAAGCTGACCAATAAGCATTTCCACTGCTACCTCAATCCAGACCGAGAGATCGATGCTGCGGCTATTGAGGTTCACGGAATTACCAGCGCATTTTTAGCCGACAAGCCAAGATTTTACCAAATTGAACAAGAGTTTCTCGATTTCGTGCGGGGTTCAGAGCTCATTATCCATAACGCCCCCTTTGATATAGGTTTTCTCGACGCTGAACTAAAACGCAGCGATGCGAAAAATTCATCGATGGCAAGCCACTGTGGGGTATTAGATAGCCTGCTTCTAGCGCGGGAAAAGCATCCAGGGCAGCGCAACAGCCTCGATGCGCTTTGTAAGCGTTATGGTATAGATAATACGCAGCGCACGCTTCACGGCGCTCTGTTAGATGCGGAGATTCTTGCAGACCTCTATTTGGTCATGACCAGCGGCCAGCGCGATCTGCTTCTGAGTGATGAAGAGGAGGTCAGCGCTGAATCGACCTCGGCTAGACGCATAAAAGTAGCGCGCCCGGCGTTGAAAGTAGTCAGCGCAACTGCAGACGAAGTCTCCGTCCATCAGAAGCGCCTCGAGGAAATAGATAAGGTAAGCGCCGCAGGCAGTCTATGGCTTGGCGGAAAGGTGATTGAGCAATGAGCGCTGAGCGTCCAGTTTTTCTATCACCGCAGGATCTGCGCATCGATGATACGTTTATTCTATTTTATGAAAATAGGATAGTCGCAAACGGCAACGTTCCCTATTGGACGCTCGAAACCGTCAATCCAGAGGTCGTTGTCGGCGGACAGCTAGTGCGGGTTAGCCACCCCGGACATCAGGAGCTCGTTGCGGTCTATCTCCAGTCTTGTCCAGCCGAAGCGTTGCCGACGAGCGAGTCAATCTCTCTACGTAGTCTGCTTTTTTCGGGCTCCGAGGAGTTTTTAAAAACAGCCGGTGTAGCCAATCAGCTTGACGAGTGGCTTAGCGCACATCGTTTTTGCGGCTGCTGCGGTCAGCGAACTCAGCCCCACGCACAGGAACGCGCCTTGGTCTGCGTCGCCTGCAATCGGCATTTCTATCCGCGCATAAACCCCTGTGTCATTGTGCTGGTTGTTAAAGACGGAGAACTTCTTCTGGCGAAAAGCTCTCGACATAACGCCGATTTTTATTCGTGCCTTGCAGGCTTTATGGAAGTGGGCGAAGCGCCTGAGGACACTGTGCGCCGCGAGGTCATGGAAGAGGTCGGAATACGAGTCGGCAGAATTGACTACATTTCGAGTCAGTCGTGGCCGTTTCCCTCTCAGCTGATGATCGGCTTCATTGCCCAGTATGAGAGTGGCGATATCGTACCTGAGCCAAGTGAGATCGCGGATGCGCAATGGTTTTCACCAGATTCATTACCTAAGGTGCCCTCGGCCGGAGTTAGCGTTGCTGGCGGCCTAATTGAGCACTACCTCTCACTCAGTCGATAAGGATTTCAGTTTGGACTATCTAATTCAGTACGGCATGTTTCTCGCGAAGGTTGCGACTCTCGTCATCGCCCTTGTCCTTTTGCTGTCTGCGATCACCTCCATGGGTGGACGTCAAAGGCGCGGCTTAAAACGAGGTACGATAGTCGTTGAAAGCCTGAACGATCATCTAGACGATCTTCGCGATAGTCTGCGGTTTGAAGTGTTGGATAAGGCTGAATTCAAACTCGAACAGAAGCTTAAGCTTAAAGATGAAAAGAAAAAGGCTAAGCTGTCAAAAGCTGCTGCCAAGAAAAAACTAAAAAAGACCTCCCCTCAAGAGGGTAAGAAAGACGAGGGTACGGAGGCAGATCACGATCGTAAGCGTATATTCGTTCTTGATTTTGACGGCGATGTAGCCGCACAGGGTGTCGAATCTCTGCGTGAAGAGATTACCGCAGTGCTCTCACTGGCCAAGCCGATAGATGAGGTTATTCTAAAATTGCAAAGCCCCGGTGGCATGGTGCACGCCTATGGATTAGCTGCCAGCCAGCTGCAGCGAATAAAAGACGCTAAAGTGCGCCTGACTATCTGTGTTGATAATGTGGCTGCCAGCGGCGGTTACATGATGGCGTGTCTAGCCGATCGTATCGTCGCTGCCCCGTTTGCCATCATTGGTTCGATTGGTGTGGTCGTTCAACTGCCCAATTTCCACCGCGTGCTTAAGAAAAATGATGTCGATTTTGAGGTTATTAGCGCGGGTGAATACAAGCGAACACTCAGTACCTTTGGCGAAATTACGGAGAAGGGACGCAGCAAAGTGCAGGAAGATGTTGAGACGATCCACGAGCTCTTTAAGGGCTGGGTCAAAACTCACCGACCCAGTGTCGAAATTGATAAGGTCGCGACAGGAGAAACCTGGGTAGGCTCGCAGGCTAAAGAACGCTATTTGGTAGACGAGCTCAACACCAGCGATGCAGTCCTCTTGCGGGCATGTGAGGACGCAGACGTGTATGAGGTAAGCTACCGTATCAAGCAAAGCCTGCAAGAAAAACTTGGCGCTACGGTGGAGCGTGGAGTGATGCGTGCAGTGACGGCGTTAGCCTCTTCAGATCACAGTAAAGACTTTCAATAGTGTGCGTTGCGCATTTATAGCACTGTGCCGGCTTAAGCTACATATTTTAGAGAGGACAATTAGATGACGAACTTTTCGGCGTACGAAGTAGAAGAATTGGCGGACGGCAGCTACGCGGGTAAGCGGGTAGAAAAAGAACTTGAAGACCTGCCTGCCGGAGAAGTCGTGATCGATGTGTCCTATTCATCGGTTAACTACAAAGACGCGCTGTCTGCGTCGGGAAATAAGGGTGTAACAAGAAATTTTCCTCATACGCCTGGCATCGACGCAGTGGGAACTGTGGTCTCTAGCGAGAGCTCCTCTGTAGCGGTAGGTAGCGGCGTGCTGGTCACGGGCTACGATCTCGGTATGGGCACCGCGGGTGGATTCGGTCAGCGCATTCGTGTGCCTGCCGGCTGGGTTGCGCAGTTGCCGGCCACGCTTGCTCCGAAAGAGTCGATGTGTCTTGGTACAGCGGGTCTCACAGCAGCACTGTGTATCGATAAACTCCTAAACAACGGGCTTACCCCCGACGACGGCAAGGTGTTGGTAACCGGTGCAACGGGCGGAGTTGGTATCCTAGCCTGCGCGCTGCTAAGCAAGCTCGGATTTGAAGTGGTTGCCAGTACGGGCAAACCCGAGGCCGCTCAGCGTTTGAAAGAACTTGGCGTCGCAGAGCTGTTGCCACGACAAGAGCTGTCTGCAGAAAACTCGCGTCCGCTATTGAAAGAGAGTTACGCCGCTGCTGTAGATGTGGTTGGGGGTAACACGCTAGCCAATGTGCTTAAGTGCATTAAAGCCGGTGGCAGTGTCGCCGCCTGCGGTTTGGTAGAAAGCCCGGCGCTAAACACGACCGTACTGCCTTTCATACTGCGCGGTGTGAACCTGCTTGGTGTCGATTCAGTGGAGATACCCCTAGCCAAAAAACAGGCTATGTGGGACCTTCTGGCGAGCGACTGGTATTTGCCTGAGCTTGATTCTCTGGTTGAGGAAATTGGCTATGCTGAGCTCGGAAGTGCGCTAGAGAAAGTGCTGGCTGGCGGCGCTGTAGGTCGCTATGTCCTCAGCTTGGCGCAGTGAGGATAGCGGCTCAGCGGCCGGCTAGCCGCGCGGGTTTGCGAAAAATCCGTCGGCAATTCTTAATTGCAGGTTTGAGTGAGGATTGTTGCTGCCGGTTTCTGCAAAAGCGTGTATCTAGCCTATAAGAACGCAGTTTAGGCAGTGCGCTTCTTGAAGAGCGGTTCTACTTGGGTGACAGTCGACGTATAGCTGTGACTAAAATCATTGAAGGCTTGCAGGCACTCGCCAACGTCCTGGTCGCTGCGTAAGGAGAAGGTAGTGAAGCCGCAGCGCTGCAAAAAACACAGCTGGTCTCTAAGTACATCACCGATAGCGCGAATTTCGCCCTGGAATCCATGGTTCTGCCGCAGCTCCCTTGCAGTGGTATAGTGGCGGCCGTCGGTGAAAGAAGGGAAGTTGAGTGCGATTACGGGAAAGTCGTGAAGCCGATGGGCTATCGCGTCAAGTGTCTCTGAAGAGTCAAGCCAAACCCCTAGTTCATTAACATAGCGGCGTGCCTCCTCTTCGTCTTCTGCTAAAAGCGATAGGGGGAGCAAAACTTTGCGCTGATTGAGCGCGGGAAAGACGTCTGGTCCAGATGCCGTGTTAAGCAGCGTCCATTCATCGCTTATCTGTTCGGTGTTGCTAATCAAAACGCCCATCGTGCTATGTCCTTTTCTCAGTCGCCGCGTCCGCGCGATAAACTCGAGCCTTGAAAGGAGCAACGCCTATGCGCGTCACGGTTTCAATAAAGCGCTCATCCGCAGTTCGTTGTTCTCGATATACCTCTATCAAATCGGCCACCACCCGCGGAATTTCTTCCTGTGCGAAAGAGGGGCCGAGTATCTTGCCTAGAGAGGCATTTCTACGTGACGAACCGCCCAGGGACACTTGGTAGAATTCTTCGCCTTTTTTATCAACGCCAAGAATGCCAATGTTGCCAACATGATGGTGGCCGCAGGCATTCATGCAGCCTGAAATATTGAGAGAAACTTCGCCGAGTTCGTTAAGTAGATCTCGATTCTCGAACGTTCGCTGAATCGCCTCGGCAATGGGTATGGACTTTGCGTTGGCCAAGGCGCAGAAATCGCCTCCGGGGCAGCAGGTTATATCGTTTAGCGTCTGATGATTGTCAGCCTCTAGGGCGTGGCTTTGAAGCTTGGCAAAAAGGTTAGCAAGCTGCGTCTGCTCTACGTCGGCAAGCACGACATTCTGGTTGTGGCTTATCCTTACCTCACCGAAAGAGAACTGTTCGGCCAGATTGGCGAGAAAGTTTAGCTGCTCCTCGCTAACGTCGCCCGGCGCATAGCCGGTTTTCTTGAAGCTAATTGTCACAGCGGCGTAGCCCGGCTGCTTATGCGCGGCGACATTATTACTGTGCCAGCTTGCAAACAGTACGTCCTTGGAGAGAGCCTCGCGCAGCTCTAGTGGTGCATTGTCGAGAGTTTTATAGGCTGGTGGGGTGAAGTACGCCTGGCAGCGTTGAATCTCTTGCTCACTTAGTCGTAGAGAGCCACCGCGTAGCTGCTCCCATTCCTTCATGACCTTGTCGCGAAAGGCCTCTAACCCGGTTTCTCTAACGAGAATCTTTATGCGAGCTTTATATTTGTTGTCGCGTCGTCCTTCACGGTTATAGATACGCAGTATAGATTCCAGCGCGGTGAGTAGCTCCTGTTTCTCAACAAAGTCGAAGACTACCTGGCCGATTACCGGTGTGCGCCCGAGTCCGCCACCGGCAAGGATCTTAAATCCAGTTGTGCCGCTGTCATCTTGTGTTAGGTAAATGCCGATATCATGCACCTGTGTAGCCGCGTGGTCCGCCTGTGTCCCGCAAACGGCGATCTTGAATTTGCGCGGTAGGTAGGCGAACTCCGGATGTAGAGTAGACCACTGCCGAATGATCTCGCAGTAAGCTCTGCTGTCTTCGACTTCATCTGGCGACACCCCAGCGAATTGATCGGTTGTCGTGTTGCGGATGCAGTTGCCGCTGGTTTGTATCGCGTGCATTTCGACTTCGGCGAGGTGAGCTAGTAAATCAGGAACATCTTCAAGTTTAGGCCAGTTGAATTGGATATTTTGACGCGTGGTGAAATGGCCGTAGCCTTTGTCAAAATGAGTAGAGATAAAAGCCAGCTTGCGCAGTTGCCGTGACGAGAGCATGCCGTAGGGAATGGCGATGCGCAGCATAGGCGCCAGCCGCTGCACATACAGGCCGTTTTGCAAGCGCAGAGGTAGAAACTCGGCATCGCTCAGTTCACCAGCTAGATAGCGATCGGTTTGTCCGCGAAACTGCTGAACACGTTCCTCGAGCATCTTGCTGTCGTAGCCGTCGTATTGGTACATCCTGCGCTAACTCCTGTCAGTGCTTTCGCGGTGATCAATCTAAGTTGGGCGTGAGCAAGCGGCTGAGCTCAGCCTCGTCGCGTTTGCTGCGATGGGCTAAATCTTTTACTTGGTCCGAGCTTATTTTTCCTACCGAAAAATAGCGTGATTCAGGGTGACTAAAATAATAGCCGCTTACGCTTGCCGCCGGGGTCATCGCGAAGCTCTCAGTGAGTGCTATGCCGGTTGCGCTGGTTGCATCGAGTAGTGCAAACAAGGACCCTTTTTCTGAGTGCTCGGGGCACGCGGGATAGCCCGGGGCGGGGCGTATGCCCTGGTACTTTTCGGCGATTATTTCCTCGGCAGCAAGCGACTCATTTTTCGCGTATCCCCAGTATTGAGTGCGGACGAGCTCGTGTAAGTGCTCTGCGAAAGCCTCGGCAAGTCTGTCAGCAAGGGCCTTAACCATCAACGACGCGTAGTCGTTATTTTCATCTTGATATTTCTTTGCCAACTCTTCGGCGCCGATACCGGCGGTCACAGCAAAGCCGCCGAGGTAGTCCGTCTTGTCGCTGTTCTTTGGCGCAACAAAGTCGGCAAGACATAGTTGTGGCTCTCCCTCTGGTTTAGGCATTTGCTGGCGTAAGAAGTGCACTGTTTCTGTGCTGTTGCCGAGTGAGAGTTCTAGGTCATTGCCGAGACTCGCAGCCTTCCAAAAGCCGAACACAGCTCTGGCTTTTAACAGCTTGCCGTCGACGATTTCGGCGAGCATTTTCTGTGCGTCCTCGAACAGATCGCGAGCAGCGCTGCCGACTTTGTCGTCGCTAAGGATTGCAGGGTATTTGCCTGCTAAGCTCCAGGTGATGAAGAAAGGGGTCCAATCTATAGACTCGACTAGGTTTTCCAGAGGGTAGTCTTCCAGTACCTTGGTGCCTGTGAACGCGGGCACTGGAGGGGTGTAGTTAGCCCAGTCCAGTGACAGGTGTTTAGCATTCGCCGAGTCATAGCTGAGCAGTTCGCGCTTGCTCTTGCGATTGGCGGTACGCTCTCGAATCATCGCGTATTCTTCGCGCAGTGACTGTGAAAAATTCGCTTTGTTGTCTTCGTGCAGCAGAGTGCTCACCACGTTTACACTGCGCGATGCATCCGGCACGTAGACGGTGACGTCATTGCTATAGTGCTGCTCGATCTTTACCGCGGTGTGAGCCTTCGATGTGGTTGCCCCGCCGATAAGCAGCGGAATAGTGAAATTCAATCGCTGCATTTCGGCTGCCACATGAACCATTTCGTCCAGCGAAGGAGTAATGAGACCGCTTAGGCCGATAATGTCGACCTTCTCATCGATCGCAGTTTGTAGAATTTTTTCTGCGGGCACCATGACGCCGAGGTCGATGATCTCGTAATTGTTACAGGCGAGAACAACGCCCACGATATTCTTGCCAATATCGTGCACGTCACCTTTTACCGTGGCTAGCAGTACTTTGCCTTTGGCCTGCACAGCGCCGTCTTCTTTTTCGGCCTCGATATAGGGCAGCAAATAAGCCACCGCTTGTTTCATGACCCGTGCACTTTTGACGACCTGAGGCAGGAACATCTTGCCGCTACCGAACAGGTCTCCAACCTCGTTCATGCCGTCCATCAGTGGCCCTTCGATTACATGAATAGGGCGTTCTGCAGACTGGCGGGCAAGCTCCGTGTCTTCTTCAATAAACCGGGTAATGCCTTTCACTAGTGCGTAGGCGAGTCGCTTCTCAACCGGCGCGTCACGCCAAGCGGTGTCTTCGCCAGACACCGCGGCGCCGCTGCCGCTGTATTTTTGCGCGACCGCCATAAGTGCTTCGGTACCGTCGCTGTGGCGGTTCAATATAACGTCTTCGACCGCTGTTTTGAGATCAGCGGGAATGTCGTCGTAGACCGCGAGCTGGCCCGCGTTAACGATACCCATACTCAAACCGGCTTCTATCGCATGATAGAGAAAAACTGAATGGATCGCTTCGCGGACTAGGTTGTTGCCACGGAACGAAAACGACACATTGCTCACGCCGCCGGAGATAAGAGCGCCGGGCAGCTCTTTTTTAATATAGGCACAGGCTTGAATGAAATCGACGGCGTAGTTGTTGTGTTCTTCAATACCGGTCGCAACGGCAAAGATATTCGGGTCGAAAATGATGTCGGCAGGGTGAAAGTCTATGCCCGCCAGTAGATCGTAGCTGCGCTTGCAGATTTGTTTTTTGCGCTCGAAGGTATCTGCCTGGCCTTGTTCGTCGAAGGCCATGACGACTACCGCTGCGCCGTAGGCTTGGCAAAGTTTGGCTTTGTCTAAAAACTCTTCCTGGCCTTCCTTTAGGCTTATGGAGTTGACAACCGCCTTGCCTTGAATGCATTTCAAGCCCGACTCGATGATCTCCCACTTGGAAGAATCGACCATGATTGGCACGCGACAGATGTCTGGTTCGGCGGCAACAAGCTTAAGAAAGCGCACCATTGCCGCTTCCGAATCGAGCATGCCCTCGTCCATGTTGATATCAATGATCTGCGCACCGTTTGCTACTTGCTCGCGGGCAACTTCAAGTGCTTCATCATAGTTTTCTTCGCGAATCAGACGGGCAAATTTTGCACTGCCGGTGACGTTAGTGCGCTCGCCAACGTTAACGAAAAGTGAGTCGCCACCAATGTTAAACGCCTCGAGCCCTGCTAAACGGCAGCTTGCATCGAGAGAGGGAAGCTTGCGTGGTGCAGCGTCACTTACCGCGGCAGCAATAGCGGCAATGTGTTCAGGCGAGGTGCCACAGCATCCGCCGACAATATTGAGGAAACCGCTGTGGGCAAATTCGCCAACGATGGCAGCCATCTCTTGCGGAGTCTGATCGTACTCGCCGAACTCGTTGGGTAGGCCTGCATTGGGATGTGCGGTAACGAAGCAGGGCGCCAGTGCCGCTGTTTCTGCAATATGAGGTCGAAGCTGCTCTGCCCCAAGGGCGCAGTTAAAGCCTATTGCTAGAGGCTTAGCATGGGCCACGGAATTGATGAAAGCCTCAACCGTTTGCCCTGATAAAGTGCGGCCGCTAGCGTCGGTGATAGTGCCGGAAATAATTATGGGCAGTTCGATGTCGAGCTCAGCGTAAACGGCGCGCGTGGCGAACACCGCGGCTTTGGCATTGAGCGTGTCGAAGGCTGTTTCAATGAGGATGATGTCTGCGCCGCCCGCGATAAGGCCGCGCACAGAATTACTGTAATCTTCGACAAGTTCGTCAAAGCTCGTATTGCGGAATCCGGGGTCGTTAACGTCGGGGGAAAGCGATGCGGTTTTGCTTGTCGGCCCAACCACTCCTGCCACATAGCGCGGTTTGTCTGGATCGGCTTGGGTCGCAGCATCACAGGCTTGTCTGGCAAGCTTCGCGGCAGCCTCGTTCAGCTCATAAGCCAGTTCTTCGAGGCCATAGTCAGCCTGCGATGCGCGGGTCGCGTTAAAGGTATTGGTCTCGACAATATCAGCGCCGGCTGCCAAATAGGCGCTGTGGATGCTTGAGATAATGTTGGGCGCAGTAAGGGTAAGTAAGTCGTTGTTTCCAGTCAGCTGCTGGTCGAAGTCAGCGAAGCGTGTGCCGCGGAAATCTGCTTCGTTCAGCTCATGGCCTTGAATCATTGTGCCCATGGCACCGTCGAGGATCAGAATTCGTTCTCGAAGGCTTGTTTTGAGCGACTGCGAACGCTCCTTACGTGTACTTTGGCTTGGCATGGTGGCCCCTTGGGTTAGCTCGCTATTCTAACAAAACTCAGGACAGTGGTCATAGGAATAAAACCAAGTGCGGTACTGGGTTATTCATTTGCGAGCAGGATTGTCGTAGACTATGCGCATTACTAGCACAGAGGTTTCTATGAGTAATAACGACAGCATCACTATCACCGACGCAGCTCAGGCTTATCTCGCGGAGCTCCTTAAAAAGCAGGATGCAGACGACGTTGCGGTGCGGGTCTTTATCCTTGATGCGGGCACGCCTAAAGCCGAGACCTGCATTTCATTCTGTCGTCCAGGGGAAGAAAAAGACGACGATATTATTCAAGAATGTGCTGGCTTTCGTGCTTTTATCGATGAACCAAGCGTGCCTTTCCTGGAGGATGCCGTAGTCGACTATGCGAAGGACGCCATGGGCGGCCAGCTCACGATCAAAGCGCCTAATTCGCGTCTGCCCAAAATCACCGATGACAGCTCCTTAGCCGATCGCGTGAATTACGTTCTTTACAACGAAATTAACCCTGGGCTGGCAGCCCATGGCGGCAATGTGACCTTGGAAGAGCTCTACGAGGACTCTATCGCCGTACTGCGTTTTGGTGGCGGCTGCCAGGGCTGTGGCATGGTGGATGTTACTTTGAAGGAAGGCGTGGAGAAGACACTCCTGAGCCAGATTCCGCAGCTGACGGCGGTGCGGGATGTCACGGACCACTCTCAAACAGAGAATGCCTACTTTAAATAGCCTCTTTAAATTATTGAATTAATTACTTAATTTGGCGTATCTCGAGCCAAGTTGCTGCTTGAGCTGACTCTGGAAATCCGGATGGCTAGAGTCAAGGGAATTGAGTATTTCCACGAGTACTTCGTTGTCTTCCTGTCCATTCCACAGCTTTGAGTAGGTTCCTTCTTGGTAGCCGTGTTCCTGACGGAATAGATTGAGTACGTTCTTGCCGACGTATTGGCGAAACAGTTCATCCCAATCAATGTCGCTATCGTTCATGATCGCTTGAAACAAGGCGAGCTCAACGCGTCCGGCCGCGGCTGTGCCTATTAAAGTTTGCAGCTTTTCCAGTAAAGAAAGCTGCGCAAGGTCGATTTCTTGGCCATCGAAACTCAGAGTCTTGGCTGCTAGCTGTTGAGTCAGCTGTGTTTCTAGGTAAGTCTGCGCGGCAGCTTTATCTCCCCCTGTTCGTAGCAAAATCTCAGAGAGTAGGAAGTGCCAAATATCGACCAGTTCCATTTGCAGCTGGGCGGTGTCGCGCTGCTGGTGTTTCCACCATTTCCAGCCGTGGTGCTCGATCGCCTCAGCGGCTTCAATAACGACGGCCCGAAGGTAGGGGTAGTTTGCACTAAGCCAGTTTGCATCAACGCGGTCGTTCATTCCCGCCTGTAGAGTAAAAAGGGTGGCAACTTGTGAGTCGTTTAGCATGTGAATCCGAGAAATTTTGAGGAAAGGGCGTTGGTCAAAGCGCTAAGGGTCCGGTGAGTGCTCGCAACGGCGTTTTCATTTGCGTCGGCGTGGTCAATCTCAGTAAATTGATTTTCTCCGGCTGATGGGTCCGACGCAAAGCCTGGCGAATACTCGAGAAAGCTTAATGTCTTCGCACTTATTTTGTGGGAGTCTGCTTCTGCAGAGTCTCAAGCATCTCCCTGCGGCTTACAAGCATATCGCTGTAGGATTTGTGCGCCGCCTGCGCCTCAGCGCTACGTGATTTGTGGTCTTCAATTTCGGCCAGCCAGCTTTCGAGTACTTTGATCTCTTTATCGAGCTGAGCGGTGCCCTCGGCAATGAGTGCAGCGTCGATAGCTAGGCTAGTCTTGTTAGTAGTTTTGCTTGTCACTGATGCGTCCTCGCGTGCCCACTCCCCACGTTGTTGTCGCCGCGCAGCTTCTGGCATTTACTGTGCAGCGCCTAATCTATCGGCCGTTGGTCTAGATGCTGCAAGTTCCTTTGGCGTTCTTGTAGTCACGCACCCTGACGGATTGGCCGACGTTTGGCAGCTTCCTAGCTACTCTCAGGCTACTCTCAGGCAACTTACAGCAATCCCGAGCCAATTAGCCTCCAGACAGCTTTCGGATGGATAGAGGTGTTGACCGCAAATTGCTTAGCTAAATCAACGCGCTAAGGTGCCATAGCGGCAACAATGCGTCAATAAGGGCTGTGGCCGGGTAGGTGCATTAAACTTTTTGGCGCTAAATACTTGACTCGAAAGCCTGCTCTCCCTAGAATCTCGCCCGTTCTGATTTGGCTCACCTGCCAAGCAGATTGTCCCCTTCGTCTAGAGGCCTAGGACACCGGGTTTTCATCCCGGCAACAGGGGTTCGAAACCCCTAGGGGACGCCAATTCGGCTCCAGCGTGCGAAGCTGGAGCAGTCGCAGTAAGAGCGACCCAAAAAGCCCAGCTCTGCTGGGCTTTTTTCGTTGTGCCTTAGGTTTTGGCATGCGGTGTTACCGATGTCAATTCGCTTCAATGAATGTATGCACAAAGCGAATCAGAGAAACATACTGGCCATCCAGAGAAACGAACTGGCCATTTAGAGAAACGGACTGCCTATGCCGACTGCCATTGCTATAACCGAGCTCAAGAAAACCTATGCTAACGGATTTGAGGCCCTGAAAGGCATCAGCCTATCGGTCGAGCAGGGGGATTTTTTTGCCTTGCTTGGCCCCAATGGTGCAGGTAAGTCCACGACGATTGGGGTGCTTTCTACGCTTGTTAAGAAGTCTGGTGGAAGCGTTGAAATCTTCGGTAAAAATGTCGATGCCCACGTTTACGAAACCAAGCTTGACCTGGGCATCGTGCCGCAGGAGGTCAATTTTAGTCAGTTCGAGAAAGTGGGCGATATCGTGATGACTCAGGCTGGCTACTATGGCATGCCGAGGAAAATTGCTGCACAGCGTTGTGAGAAGTATCTGCGTAAACTGGGTTTATGGGACAAAAGAAACGAGCGCTCAAGGACTTTGTCAGGCGGCATGAAGCGTCGGCTTATGATTGCTAGGGCGCTCGTGCACGAGCCGCGGCTGCTTATTCTTGACGAGCCTACCGCAGGCGTTGACATAGAGCTGCGCCGCTCGATGTGGGAGTTTCTTACCGAACTCAATGAAAGCGGTACTACGATTATCCTAACGACCCACTATCTAGAAGAGGCCGAGCAGTTGTGCCGCAACATCGCGATTATCGACGAGGGGCGGATTGTTGAAAATACGAGTATGCGCAATCTGCTTGCCGCGCTCGATAAGCAAACCTATATCGTTGATCTTGCGGTGCCATTAACGGAGCTTCCGGACTGGGGGCCGAATCCCGTAGACGCGGAGCTCATCGATGCTCAGTGTTTAGAAATAACGGTCGACTCGGCTTTTACGATGAGCGATCTCTTTAAGCTGTTCTTGGAGCGCGACATCGAAGTGTCAGCACTGCGCAGCAAAAGTAATCGTCTTGAACAGCTGTTTTTGAATAGACTCAGTGACGCCCGCGCGGAGGCATAGTCATGGCCCATAAAATGATCGCGTTCGAAACGCTTGTTATCAAAGAAGTAAGACGCTTCACTCGCATTTGGGTGCAGACGCTAGTGCCGCCGGCGATCACCATAGCCCTCTATTTTGTCGTCTTCGGCAATCTTGTCGGTCGCCGCATCGGCGACATGGGAGGCTTTAACTACATGGAGTTCATTGTGCCGGGCCTGATAATGATGGCTGTCATTCAAAACTCCTATTCCAACGTGGTCTCTTCGTTTTTTAGTCACAAATTTCAACGCAGTGTTGAGGAGCTCTTGGTTTCTCCAGTGCCTAACTTCGTGATTCTCGCCGGCTTTGTGGCCGGGGGTATGGTGCGAGGTCTTTTGGTGGGCGGCGTAGTCAGCGTTATGGCTTTGGCTTTTGTTGATCTAAGAATCGAGCATCCGGTGATAATCGTGTCGGTTGTTCTTTTGACCTCGCTCGTGTTCTCGCTCGCCGGCTTTATCAACGCACTGTTTGCCAATAGTTTCGATGATATCTCCATTATTCCAACCTTCGTTCTTACGCCGCTAATCTATCTGGGCGGGGTGTTTTATTCTTCTGCTTTGCTGCCGAGCTTCTGGCAGGGGGTGTCGGCGATGAACCCAATTTTTTACATGGTCAACACGTTTCGCTACGGTTTTTTAGGCGTTTCAGACGTGCCGGTGGGTGTCGCTTTTCTAATTTTGCTCAGCTTTGCCGTGGCTCTGACTGGTGGCTGTCTTTGGCTTCTCAATCGCGGAACAGGCCTGAGGACTTAGAGCTATGAGCAAGAAAATGGCCGGACAGTTTGCTAAAGAGAATCCTCTAGGCGAGGTATTGGCTTCGCCGCGCAATTACGACCCCGCCATCCTCTTTCCCATTCCCCGCGCCCCGGCGCGCGCCGATATCGCTTGGGAAGGGGTCGGGGAAGTATTCGGATTCGATCACTGGCAAGCTTTCGAGCTTTCTTGGCTTGATGCTAAAGCGAAGCCGCAGGTTGCGATAGCTGATTTGTTTTTCGAACATAGCTCGCCGAATATTGTTGAATCAAAATCGTTAAAACTTTATCTAAATTCATTCAACGCAGAGACATTTGATTCGCCGCAGGCGCTGATCGATGTCATTACCAAGGACCTCTCCTTAGCGAGCGCCTCTAAAGTTGAGGTGCGCCTACATACTTTGGCTGATTATCGCCGCGCGTTGCTGTCGCAGTGGCAGCTACCTCAGAGTAAGGTGATTGAGCTTGACCAGTATGAGCTAGAATCTGATGTCGCTCCCTTGGATGCCTCGGTGCTGGCTTTTAATTCAGACGCTCAGTCCGTTGAGCGAGTTTGGGTTAGCGATCTATTTCGTTCCAATTGCCCGGTTACCAATCAACCTGACTGGGCGAGCGTAGAGATTCGTGCGACAGGAATAGATTTCGACCCTAGCAGACTTCTAAGCTATCTCTGTTCTTTTCGTAATCATCAGGGCTATCACGAAGAATGCGCCGAGCGAATCTATTGCGCGCTACAGCAGCGCTGCGCACCGCTTTCCTTATCTGTGGCAATGAACTACCTCAGGCGCGGGGGGCTTGATATTAATGTTTACCGTTCAAGTCAGCCCCTTAAATATGCCGATCGTAACGCGCGCACCGTCAGGCAGTAGGGTTTGCTCCTCTGTCGTCAGTGAAGAGTACCCATAAAACCTTTAACTACTGGCTTGGCTAGGTTGCGAGCAGAAACCCTTATAGCTGCCTGTCTGCGCCCCTGAACTTGTATTCTGCAGGACGCTGGGCTAGAGTTCGCGCCGTTGGAAAACACGGTGAGGTGTCCGAGTGGTCGAAGGAGCACGCCTGGAAAGTGTGTAAGTCGAAAGGCTTCGAGGGTTCGAATCCCTCTCTCACCGCCAATCCAATCTTTCAAGGATTTATCTCCCGACTCCTCCCTCGAGCCTATGCCTTCCCAGGCCTTCTAGGCTGGCAACTCTAGTTAGCGTCAAGTAATCGGCTTGGTTTGACTCCCTAGTCGGTTTTCACGCGCCCCTTATAAGCCGAATCCGCAGAGTTCGAGAGCGATTGTCACCCTGACCGGTCACTCCGGTGGTTTTGTTGTTTCTCTCTGCAGCTTCTTATTCGGTAGTTTGCGGCCGCGTCCCTCGGCTTGACTTTGCTCGGCTGGAGTGGGGTAGACTCAAAAGAAACAAGTAATAAGAAGGTTGCTACCATGCTCGAAACCTCACGCTTGAACCTATTCCTATTGGCTAAACGCCGCGATAATTTTTTCAGCTATCGATTCTCTCTGCCGCTACGCTGTGCGGTGCGATGGCTTTGTTTCTGTTCTCTATTGTTGCCGCTGGGTAGTTTTGCGGCTGACTGGACCAGCTATGGCGGCACGAATGCCTCGCAAAAATACTCCTCCTTGGCTGATATCAATGAAGGCAATGTGGCTTTGCTGTCTGAGGCCTGGCTATGGCAGAGCCCCGATAACGAGACAGTCGAAGCCAATCTTGCTGCGGAAAACTTCCGAGCAGTTCCTGGTGCATTCAAAGCAACGCCACTGGTGATCGAAGGCGTCATGTATGTGCCGACTTCTTTTGGGCGCGTGGTAGCTATTGATGCGGCGGAGGGAAAGATGCTCTGGGAGTTCGATACGCAGGCGTGGCGAGCGGGTAGGCCAGCTAATCTTGGCTACAATACCCGGGGAGTGGCTTACTGGAAAAAGAATGGCAAACGTCGGCTGTTTTTCGCGACCAACGATTCGATGCTGTGGTCTATCGATGCCAGCACGGGCTTGCCGGATGCCGAATTTGGCGTGGGGGGGAAAGTAGATCTGGCTCTGGGTCTCGGGCGCGAGATCGATCGGCGTCAGTACGGTGTAGTAGCGCCTCCTCTTGTCTCCAATGACAAAGTCATCGTCAATTCGATTGTTAACGACGGTCCTCAAACTAAGGAAATGCCTCCGGGCCATGTGCGCGCGTTTAATCCTGAGACTGGAGTCCTTGAATGGCTGTTTGAGACTATCCCTCAGGCCGGCAGTTACGGATACGAGAGTTGGGAAAACGGCTCCGCAGAGTACACTGGCAATACCAATGTCTGGACCATGATGAGTGCGGATGATGATTTGGGTATTGTTTATCTGCCGGTTGGTACGCCGACCAATGATTGGTACGGGGGACTGAGACACGGCGACAACCTGTTCGCGGAAAGCCTCGTGGCCCTTGATGTGCACAGCGGTGAGCGACTTTGGCATTTTCAGATGGTGCATCACGGTGTATGGGACTACGACCTGCCAGCGGCACCGACGCTTGTCGATATCGAAGTCAATTCGAGACAGATCAAGGCCGTCGCGCAAATCACCAAGCAGGGTTTCACCTACGTCTTCGATCGCGTCACCGGCGAGCCGGTGTGGCCCATAGTTGAGACCCCAGTTCCGTCGAGCAGCGTACCCGGCGAGCGTTTATCTCCGACACAGCCGATACCCAGCAAGCCGGCGGCCTTTGCTTTGCAAGGGATTAGCGATGAAACGCTAATCGATTTTACTCCGGCGCTGAGAGAAGAGGCGCTCGAGCTAATAAGTCGATTCGACTACGGAGAACTATTCACGCCGCCGTCTCTGCGAGGCACCATCAATCTCCCTGGCTGGGGTGGCGGTGGCTGGTGGACCGGCGCGGGATTTGATCCAGAATCTGGTCTGCTTTACGTGCCTAGTGCTGCTATCCCGATTGTCGTCCAGCTCGAGCCTGCGGATCCCAGCAAGTCGAATTTGGTCTATCAGCGCGGAGGGACAAGCAGCGTGAGTGGCCCGCAGGGCCTGCCGTTGACCAAGCCGCCCTATGGCAGAATCGTGGCAAGCAACCTAAACAGCGGCGATCAGGAGTGGGTGGTGCCGCACGGCGAAGGGATTCGGCAAAAAATAGTTGGGATGGGAATACCAGATCCCGGCCCTGTGGGCGGTCCGAGCCGCACAGCGCCGCTTGTTACAAAGACTCTGCTTTTCATCGCCCAGGTCGACAACGGCCGCAACGTACTGCGTGCGTTCGATAAGGCCTCGGGAGAGGTTGTCCATGAGATTGAGCTGCCATTGCCGCCACAGGCTGCCCCGATGACCTATGCAGTGGCCGGCAAACAGTATTTAGCACTGGCCCTTGGTGGAGGCGGTAGCAGTGTTATTTTGGCTCTCGCACTAGCTGAGTAAGTTCGGAACTCAGTCGCTGCCAAACTTCGGGCTTTTCTCAGGCTCGCTCATTGGGTGGCCGGCATGCTAAACTTCGGTCTGGTATCTCTTGTCGGTCCCCGCGCAATGATAAGTTATAAACCCCGCCAGGCCCGGAAGGGAGCAACGGTAGTAGCTGACTCATGTGCCGTGGTGTGGCTGACAGGAGTTACCTTTACTCAATTTTTCCGCTCGATGGCCATTCTTCTGTGAGTTATCAGGTTTTAGCGCGTAAGTATCGTCCCGCCGTGTTCGCCGATGTAGCGGGGCAGACCCACGTGTTGAAATCGCTGATCAATGCCCTGGACAACCAGCGTCTGCATCATGCCTATCTCTTTACTGGCACGCGTGGGGTGGGCAAAACTACTCTTGCGCGTATTCTGGCTCGCTGCCTAAACTGTGAGGTGGGTGTAAGTTCCACCCCGTGCGGAACCTGCGCGGCCTGCGTTGAAATTAGTGAAGGGCGCTTTATCGATCTTATCGAGGTGGACGCAGCCTCTCGAACTAAGGTTGAGGATACCCGCGAGCTGCTAGAAAACGTGCAGTACCTCCCAACTCGCGGGCGCTACAAGGTTTACTTGATAGACGAAGTCCACATGCTGTCGCAGCACAGCTTCAATGCCTTATTGAAAACTCTCGAAGAGCCGCCGGAACACGTTAAGTTCCTCCTTGCGACGACCGATCCACAGAAGCTGCCCATTACTGTGCTGTCTCGCTGTCTGCAATTTTCACTAAAGAATTTGTCTCCCCAGCTCATAGCTGAATTCGTTGCACAAATTCTCCAATCTGAAGGTGTTGAGAGCGAGCGTGATGCGCTTTGGCAAATCGCTATGGCCGCTGCCGGCAGTATGCGCGACGCGTTGACACTCACAGATCAGGCAATTGCCTACTGTGAAGGCAGCGTATTGGTTGGCGGTGTCACGGAGATGCTTGGCGTCCCCCCGCAACAGCAAATCACGCGCCTTCTAGACGCTATGGCGACACGCGACGTGGCCGACGTGCTCGGACTCATAAAAGAAATCGGTGAGGCCACGCCTGATTATCAGCACTCCTTAGACGCGCTGCTGTCGATGTTGCACCGTGTCGCTCTACAGCAAGCAGTGCCGGGCAGTGTCGACGACAGTGCAGGTGATCTTGCTCAGATTAGTGAGCTTGCCGGGAAACTCAGCGCTGAAGATGTGCAGCTTTACTATCAGATCGGCCTCAAAGGGCGCGAGGACCTTCGTCTCGCCGTAGAGATGCGCAGCGCCTTTGAGATGGTCCTACTTCGAATGCTGGTCTTCTCGCCTCAGTTTACCCCGCTGGCGAGCGCAGGAAGTTCGGGCGATACAAACGAAAGCGTCGAGCCCGAGCAAAAAAAAAAGACCTTAGTTCCCACTAGCGAGAGCAGCGCTCAAACCGGGGCTGCCGAGAATCTATCGGTACCAAAGCCGGGGCGCGAGGATGCGTCTTCAGACTGCGTGCCCGCTGCGCAGTCGTCTGAGCCTGCTGCCGTTGAGCCTGTTGAGGCGGCGGTGTCGATCGAGCAGACTGAAACTTCCTCCACAGCATATCTGACAGCTCACACAGCGCTGCAATTAGCAGACAAGCCCCGGGCTGAGGCGGATTTGCCGGCCCCGAGTTCACCCAAAATCTCCGCTGCTGCATCCCCGCTCGCGCAGCGCTGGTGTGCTCTCTACTCGGAGCTGCCACTTGTCGGGATTGCCGCCAACATCATGGCGAACTGCGAGCTCACTCACGAGGCGGAATCCGCCTTTGCATTTATCTTGGGTCATGAGCACAGCGCCGTTTACAGCGAAGAGCTTCTCAATAAGATCGAACCGATATTTACTTCCTTTTTTAAGCGACCTATATCGGTGTCGATAAGTGTAGGCGAGACAAGAGAAGAGACGCCAGCGCAAGCTAAAATTCGACACTTAGCTGAGCTTCAGGCTGAGCGGGTGGCAGAGTTTGAACAGGACCCTTTGGTAAAAGAAATGTGTGAAAGCCTTGGCGGAAGCGTAGTCGTCGAGAGCATCATCGAAAGTTAATCTATAAAGCGTAATAGTTTTTTTAGAGTTATTGAGGTAGCACTATGACCGATATTTCAGAATTGATGAAGCAAGCAAAGCAGATGCAGGAGAAGCTGCAGGCGGCACAGAAAGAGGCCGCTCTTGCGACCGTTGAAGGGCAGGCCGGTGCGGGTCTGGTGAGAGTAGTCATGAACGGTAAACATCAAGTTCAGAGCATGAAGATCGATCCCGCCCTGCTTAGTGAAGAAATTGCCGTGGTTGAAGATTTGTTGGCCGCAGGCGTCAATGCGGCAGTGCAGAAGGTCGATGAAAATGCGCGTAGCTCTTTTGGTGATCTCGCGGGCGGAATCAATCTGCCTGAAGGATTTAAACTGCCTTTTTAGAGCTCTAATACCCAAAATCTTTATTCGATAAGTCGCAATGAGAATTATCATTTGAATTTGAGTCCAGTAATTGACGAGTTAGTCGATGCCTTCCGCTGTCTTCCAGGCGTAGGCCCGAAATCTGCCCAGCGCATGGCGTTACAGATTCTTGAGCGTAATAAGACCGGTGGTGAGCGCCTGAGCAAGGCGTTAGCTGCTGCCCTTGGGTCGGTTGGTCACTGTGCATCGTGTCGCACGCTCACAGAAGAGACTGTCTGTCGTCTATGCAGCAGCAGTAAGCGCGATGCCTCGCTCTGCTGCGTTGTGGAGTCGCCTGCTGATATCTTCGCAATCGAACAAGCTGGCAGCTATCGTGGACTTTATTTCGTTCTCATGGGGCACTTGTCACCGATTGATGGCATCGGGCCTGAGCAGCTGGGACTGGAAAAACTGTTTACCCGTGTGGAGGAGGGGCAGATTCAAGAGCTTATTATTGCCTGCAATCCAACGGTGGAAGGGGACGCGACCGCTTACTACATTGCAGACTCTTTGCGCAGCGAAAACGTGATCGTTTCCCGCATTGCGCACGGCGTGCCCGTCGGTGGCGAACTTGAGTACGTTGACGGCGGGACACTGAGCCATGCCTTTGCTGGACGCAAGCCCATGGTGGAGAGCTAGATGGCCCTGGATATGCACAAAGGCGAGCATGAATTCGTGGTTAGCGGTGAGCGTCTGAATGAGCTGTGCCAGCAGTGGATGATGCGTGACTACATTGCGGTAGACACTGAATTCATGCGCACTAACACCTTCTATGCGAAGCTTGGTTTGCTCCAGATTAGCGATGGCGATAAGGCTTTTTTAATCGACCCGCTAGCGATTGACGAGTGGAGTGGATTCCAGCGTCTATGTGAGTCTGAGACAACGTTTATCCTACACAGCTGCAGTGAGGATTTAAGCGTTTTACTATCGCACTTCTCCTATCTGCCCAAGTGTATTTTCGACACCCAGCTGGCGATCGCTTTTTTAGGAGAGGGCGCGAGTTTAAGCTACGCGGCGCTTGTCAAGCGCGAGCTCGACGTAGAGGTGGATAAAGGCGCTACCCGGACTGACTGGTTAAAAAGGCCTCTCGATAACGAGCAATGTCGCTATGCTGCGCTCGATGTTGCCTTTTTGATTCCTCTGCAGAAGTTGCTGAGCGAGCGCCTTCGCTCGGCTAAGCTCGACTCTTTTTTTGTCAGTGAGTGCGAGCGTCTCTTAGCGACAGCAAGAGAAGTTGAATCGGAAACTAGTTGGGCGCTTGCCTATCTTGGTTTGAACGGCGCATGGAAACTGAAAGACAAGGCTTTGGCTTTTGCTCAAAAGCTGTGCCTGTGGCGCGAGACCGAAGCGCGGCGCAGGGATAAGCCTAAGAGTTGGGTCGCGAAAGACGCAGACCTGTCGGTATTGGCAGCGGCCTATGACAGGGCGTTGGGCACCGGGGCAGCACCGAGTTCTTTTGACGAGTTTCTAGCCGCGCGCGACCGGCAGGGTATAGAGCGTCACTTTCTCGAGCGCAATGAAAGAGCGCTCAATAAGCTGCTCTTGGAACTGGTAAAGCGCGACGCCGAGACGCTTCGCGCGCCATCTCGACCGCTGGATCAAGAGCAGCGAAAAACCCTTAAACGCCTTCAAGCCGCCGTAGAGCGGGTCGCACTCGAACGGGGTGTTGGTGTCGAAGTGCTCGCACGCAAGAAACAGCTTCTTGCCTATATGGAGCTTGCTGCTAGTAGCACTCAGGCTTGGCCACCTGAGCTTTCTGCCTGGAAGCGTGATTTGTTGGAAAAACCCCTAAGACAAGCCCTGAGCGGCTGAGGATCGGCTTTGTTGAGCAGGGAGCTGAGGAACTACTCGTGACGCACAATTTTTGGGAGAAACCGCTATCAGAGCTCACAAGCGCTGAGTGGGAGCAGCTGTGCGATGGCTGTGGTCAATGCTGTCTCAAGAGTCTTGAAGACGAGTCTACAGGTGAAATCGCTCTGACTCGCGTTGTCTGTCGTCATCACGATCAGGAGACAGGCGCCTGCGGGTCCTATTCCTCCCGTCACGAACTCGTGCCCGACTGCCTCGATGTTGGCAAAATGGATATTGGCGCGGCGCCGTGGATGCCAGAGACCTGCGCGTATAGGTTGAGGTATGAAAACAAGCCGCTGAAGAGCTGGCATCCACTAATAGCGGGCGACCGCGCGGCGATGATTGCTGAGGGCATTGCCCTCGCCGGGAGCGCCATAAGTGAGGACTATGTACATCCCGATGGTTATGATGAGCACATAATTCGCTGGGTAGAGGCGTAGGGTGCCAACGCACGGGACCTCAGCGGGAACAGGATTTTTGGGGAGGAGGGTAGATGGCTAACTATGGCTCATTTTGGCTGGCTTACCTTGCGGCTGCGGCAGTTTTTCTAATCTTGCTATGGCGTTTTGCAGCGTTTCCTCAGCGTGTTTTCCTAAACTTTAGTCTGCGTGCATTTTTTCTCGCCCTGCTATTAACGCCGTGGACAGCCAACACAAACGACCCCTATTTTGCGCCGGCTCTTATGGTCATGACACTGGATTCAATAACGCTGGGCTCTCAAGCGGGCTTGAGGGCTTTTGTCCCGCTATTTGTCGCCTTGGTCTGTGCCCAGCTAATAGCGACAATTCTGTGGCTTCGAAGCCGTAGGGCTCTGCGGGATAGCATGAGATAGTGGCCTAAGGCCGGTCTGTGAGCGTAGGATAAGAATCAATAAAATTAGTCAGGCAGGAGCAGCGCCGCGCCACGATCTTGTAAATAACAATGCTTTAAGAAATAGAAGAGAGAAAATATGCAGTTCAAAGGTACTAAGGAATACGTAGCAACGGACGAGTTGCAGATGGCAGTTAATTCAGCGATCGCCCTAGAGAAACCTCTGCTAATTAAGGGGGAGCCCGGCACGGGTAAGACCATGCTCGCAGAGCAGATCTCAGCAGCTTTGGATATGCCTCTTATTCAATGGCATATCAAATCGACGACAAAAGCGCAGCAAGGCCTCTACGAATACGATGCAGTTTCACGTCTGCGAGACTCACAGCTAGGCGATGAAAAAGTAAAAGATATTTCTAACTACATTGTTAAGGGCAAGCTATGGGAAGCCTTTGCTGCCGAGAAACAGTCGGTTCTGCTTATCGATGAAATTGATAAGGCGGATATTGAGTTTCCTAATGACCTTCTGCTTGAGCTCGATAAAATGGAGTTCTTTGTCTACGAAACCAAGGAGCTCGTAAAAGCCACAACACGACCCATCGTAATCATTACCAGCAACAACGAAAAGGAGCTTCCTGATGCCTTCTTGCGCCGCTGTTTCTTCCATTACATCGAATTTCCGAGTGCCCAAACGATGGAGAAGATTGTCGATGTGCACTATCCAAATATTAAGAAAGATCTAGTGCGCCAGGCCATGGATGTTTTCTTCGACGTGAGGAAAATGCCAGGGCTCAAAAAGAAGCCATCAACATCTGAACTTATCGACTGGCTCAAGCTGCTTATGGCTGACGACATTCCGGAGGATATCCTCAAGAATCGCGATGGTAAAACTGCCATTCCGCCCCTCTACGGTGCTCTATTGAAAAATGAGCAAGATGTACATCTTCTAGAAAAGCTAGCCTTCATGCATAGGGCTAAGAGCTAATGCTCATCGATTTTTTTATGATGCTGCGCAAGGAGCGGCTGCCGGTTTCGTTTACGGAGCTCTTTACGCTGCTTGAATGCCTAAAGCGCAACATCGTTTTTGGCTCTATTGATGATTTTTATCTCTTGGCGCGGATGTGCTTCGTTAAAGATGAGAAAAACTTCGATAAGTTCGATCGCGCCTTTGCAAAATATTTCGAAAAAATCGAGGTGCTGGATGAGCTTGCATCTGCGGAGATTCCCAGCGACTGGCTTCGCAAAGAACTGGAGTCGATGCTAAGCGAGGAAGAAAAGGCTCAGATAGAAGCGCTTGGCGGTTTAGATAAGCTGATGGAGGAGTTTAAGAAGCGGCTTAACGAACAGGAAAAACGCCACCAAGGGGGCAACAAGTGGATAGGAACAGGAGGCACGTCGCCGTTCGGTGCTCATGGTTATAATCCGCAGGGCATCCGGATAGGGCAAGAAGAGGGGCGGCATTCACGCGCGGCAAAAGTTTGGGATAAGCGTAAATACCGTGACCTCGACGATTCGGTTGAAATAGGGACGCGTAATATCAAAATGGCGCTGAGGCGCCTGCGAAAATTTGCTCGAACAGGCGCCGCCGACGAGCTTGATATCAGCGACACCATTTCGTCCACCGCAAGAAATGCCGGGCTTCTTGATATTAAGATGGTGCCTGAGCGCCACAACTCGGTTAAGGTTCTGATCTTTTTCGATGTGGGCGGTTCCATGGACCCACACGTTAAGCTCTGTGAGGAGCTATTCTCGGCAGCACGAACGGAATTCAAGCATCTAAAGTACTTTTACTTTCACAATTTCGTCTACGAGTCAGTATGGACGAAGAGCCATCGACGTCATGCTGAGACTACATCGACTTTCGATATCATTAATAAATTTTCGAAAGATTATAAGGTGATTTTTGTTGGCGATGCGACCATGGCGCCCTATGAAATCACTCATGTAGGCGGCAGCATCGAGCACTACAACGAAGAGGCGGGTTCCACCTGGTTTAAACGCCTGAGCGATCATTTTGAGCACCTTGTGTGGATCAACCCCACTCCCAAAGAGTATTGGGAGCACAGCTACTCTATCGAGGTGGCAAAGGAACTAGTCGAGGATCGGATGTATCCTCTCTCTGTAAAAGGACTTGAAGAAGCGATGAAGCTACTGACGAAGTAGTGTCGCCCTCGACCACGGAATGAGTGCAATGGAAAAACTGCCCCCAGAGTTAAGCATTGATCGCTTTGCTACGCTAAGTGACCTTATCGACTGGAGTTTAAAGTCCCATGGCGACATGCCAGGCTTCAGCTGCTTCGGTAAGACCTTAAGCTATGCGCAGATCGATTCGCTGAGTGCGAGTTTTGCTGCTTATCTGCAAAATGAGACCGATCTGGTGCCGGGTGATCGCATCGCGATACAGCTGCCCAACGTACTACAGTTTCCGATTGCCCTTTACGGTGCGCTACGTGCTGGGTTGGTCGTCGTGAGTACGAATCCGCTCTATACTGAGCAAGAGCTCGAGCACCAGTTCAAAGATTCCGGCGCGAGTGCTGTTATTACTTTAGAAGCCTTTGCCTCAAAGGTCGCAGCGATTCTTCCGCGCACCAATATCAAAACCGTTATCGTTTCTAGACTGGGCGATTTGCAGCCGTGGCCACGCGCGTTCGCACTCAATTTTGCTGCGAAGTATGTAAAGAAAATGGTACCTGCTTGGACTATTCCTGGCGCGCGGGCTTTTGTCGACTGTCTAAAGGCTCCAGCCGAGTCGTTCACACCGGTCGTAAGGTCCAAGCAAGATCTCGCTGTGCTCCTCTATACCGGCGGGACAACGGGCGTTGCTAAAGGTGCGATGCTCACTCACGGCAACCTGCTTTCGAACATGATGCAATTTCGTGCGCGCTCGGTGCTCGCTATGCAGGACCGCATGGAGAATGTGGCAGCGCCTCTTCCTCTGTACCACAGCTACGCATTTTTAATGCACTGCTTTGCCATGCCTTTCGCTGGCAATCACAACGTACTCATTCCAAACCCTCGCGATATTCAGGCGCTGATCAAGGCATTAAAGCGCTATAATGTGAGCGGCTTTGTCGGTATTAATACACTCTACTTGGCCTTAATGCGCCACCCAGCCTTCACACAGCTTAACAAGGGTGCGTTGAAGTTTTGCGGTGCCGGCGGCATGGCCATGAGTACTTCGGTAGCCGAGGAGTGGCTGGAAAAAACCGATTGTGAAATTATCGAAGGCTACGGCCTCACGGAATGCTCCCCTGCGGTAACGGTTAATCTCCCCAATGCTGTGCGGCCCGGGACGGTAGGTATAGCGATGCCAGAGACGGAGCTCTGCACGGCCGATGAAGAGGGTAATATTCTTCCGAACGGAGAGCGTGGTGAACTATGGATTCGTGGGCCTCAGGTCATGGCAGGCTATTGGAATAATCCTGAAGCTACTGCCGAAGCCATTTCTAGTGAGGGCTGGTTTAAAAGTGGAGACTATGCCGAGATTGATAGCGAGGGCTACGTAAAGATAGTCGATCGCAAGAAGGATATGATCTTAGTTTCGGGCTTTAATGTTTTTCCTCATGAGATAGAGGACTGGGTTGACCGTCACCCTAAAGTCCTCGAAAGTGCCGCAATAGCCGTCGCCAATGAAAAAACAGGCGAGGCGGTGAAGCTTTTCGTGGTCGCTCAAGATTCGAGCCTCGAACGCGAAGAAGTCATTGAACACTGTCGCTCTGGTTTAGCCGCCTATAAAGTGCCTAAAGAAGTTGTCTTCGCCACTGAGCTGCCTAAGTCGATTATCGGAAAAATACTCCGCCGCGAATTAAGATAGGCGCTACACAGTGAATCGCGTCAAGAATAGTGTCGAGAGTAAGTTGTCCTCGCGAGAATTGGCTCGTCGAAGCTGTATTCCGGTAGCCTTACACTACCCTGAGGCGTTACCCGTTAGCGCTAAAGCTGCCGAGCTCGC
Organism: Pseudohongiellaceae bacterium; assembly: GCA_965661495.1. Taxonomy (GTDB): domain Bacteria; phylum Pseudomonadota; class Gammaproteobacteria; order Pseudomonadales; family Pseudohongiellaceae; genus UBA9145. The sequence continues at coordinate 239,770 of CBFIDY010000001.1, forward strand.
TGAACTAATCCGCGCAAATCAAGTCGTCATTGTTGCCGGTGATACCGGTTCGGGCAAGACCACGCAGCTACCCAAAATCTGCTTAGAGGCAGGTCGTGGCAGAGCTGGAATCATCGGCCACACACAGCCTCGGCGCCTTGCGGCTCGCGCTGTGGCTTCGCGTATTGCGCAAGAAATGGGGCCTGACGCGGCCCGCGGAGTCGGTTCGCAGGTTCGGTTTGACGACCGCACGAAGCCAGAAACATTTCTCAAACTGATGACCGATGGCATATTGCTAGCCGAGATTCAGAGCGACCCTCTGCTACGCGCCTATGACACCCTTATCATCGACGAGGCTCATGAGCGCTCTCTCAACATCGATTTCCTCCTCGGGTTTTTGCGCCAGCTAATCGAGCGACGCAATGACCTAAAGCTTGTGATTACCTCTGCTACCATCGATGTTGAAAAATTCTCTGAGCACTTTAACCGAGCACCCATTGTGACGGTTGAGGGGCGTACCTATCCGGTTGACGTCCGGTACAAGCCTATTGAGATCGACGAAGAGTCAGCGCGGCATGAAGACCCTCAGGCCGCTGCTATTGCTGAGGCGGTGCGCGAGATACTGTCTTTCGATAAGGCTCAGGGACAAAGCAGTGGGGATATTTTGGTGTTCCTCCCTAGTGAGCGCGAAATACGGGATACGGCTACTTATCTGCGTAAAGCGAAACTCGCAACACTCGATATTTTGCCTCTCTACGGTCGGCTACAGCACGCGGAGCAAGAAAAAATATTCGCAGCGCACAGTAAACGCAGGATCGTTTTATCAACGAATGTCGCTGAAACATCCATCACTGTGCCAGGCATAAATTACGTCATTGATACGGGCACTGCGCGCATTAGTCGCTACTCTCTGCAGAATAAAGTACAGCGGCTGCCAATAGAGGCAATTTCCCAAGCAAGTGCGAATCAGCGAAAAGGGCGCTGCGGTCGCGTCGCCAAAGGTCTCTGTATCAGGCTCTATTCAGAGCAAGATTTTGAATCGCGGCCCGAGTTCACTGATCCAGAAATACTGCGCACCAATCTTGCCGCAGTTATATTGCGTATGCTTGCGTTGAATTTGGGTTCGATAGAAGACTTCCCTTTCCTTGAGATGCCTCCGAATAAAGCGATCAACGAAGGCCATAAGCTTTTGCTTGAGCTGAACGCCATTACTACTGAGCGAAAACTCACTGCGATCGGCAAGAAAATGGCTCGCTTGCCTAGTGACCCGCGTTACTCGAGGATGTTAATCGAGGCTGATAAGCTTGGTGTGCTCGAGAGCGTGATTACAATTGTTAGCGGGCTCAGTATTCAAGATCCGCGGGAAAGTTTCGCCGACAACAAGCAGCTCGCGGCGGAGCGGCATGCGCAGTACAAGCACCCGGACTCCGACTTCATGTCTTACCTCTTGCTGTGGGAGAGCTACGAGGAGCAAAGACAGGCTCTGTCCCAATCAAGTTTGCGTAAGTACTGCAAAAAGCAGCTTCTGTCCTTTATGCGAATGCGCGAGTGGCGAGAGGTGCACAGGCAGCTTAGGCTCGCCGGCGAAAGCTTAGGCCTTCGTGTGCAGCGCGAGGAGGGGGGTGAAAAAGACTACGCTAATATTCATAAGAGTTTAATCGCCGGCTCGCTCAATCAGCTGGCACGCAAATCTGACGAACGCAGCTATTTAGGGACGCGCAATAAAAAATTCACGCTTTTTGGATCGTCGGTGCTGTCTAGATCGTCGGCTAAATGGATTATGACCGGTGATCAGATTGAAACTTCACAGGTGTTTGCTACTCAGGCGGCAAAAATCAAACCGGAGTGGATTGAAGAAGTGGCCATGCATATGGTCAAGCGTGAGTCCTTTGATCCGCACTGGAGCAGAAAGCGGCAAGAGGTGATGGCTTACGAGAAGGTTCATCTCTTTGGCTTAACGCTTATTGAAAGGGCGCTCGTGCGCTTTGCTCCGCTTGATCCCGATGCGGCGCGTGCGCTATTCATTCGCCACGGTTTGGTTGCTGGTGAAGCGGCTAGAGATTGTCGTTTCACTAAACACAACGCCGAGCTTGTGGAACGCCTTGAGAAGCTTGAAGACAAATTGCGCAAGCCAGATGTTTTACTTAGTGAGCAAGCGATCGTTGATTTTTACGAGAAAAGGATCCCTGCGAACGTTTGCTCCACTAAAACGTTAAAGAATTGGTTGGCAAAGCAGCAGGATAGACACGGAGCCTGCCTAGAAATGCAGGAGGAAGACCTCTTGCTTACCGCTGAGGCCGCTTCCTTAGTCGAGCAATTTCCAGACTCTGCTGCAATTCAGCGCAATAATTTACAGATTAACTATCTGTTTGATCCTGGCAAAGATAGCGATGGGGCGACTATAGATGTTCCACTAGCGCTCTTAGCGCAAATGACTCCGGCAGATATCGACTGGGCTGTACCAGGGATCATTCGGGAGAAATGCACAGCGCTCATAAAAGGTCTTCCTAAGGCTATCCGAAAGCAGCTTATTCCCGTCAACGCATTCGTTGATGAGGTTTTGCCGTTTATGACCCCCGGCTCAAAAGATCTGATCGACAGTCTATGCGGAGCCATTTTAGCGTTGCGGAAAATTTCTCTGAGCCGCTCCGACTTCGATCAACTTGATCTACTCCCGCATCTAAGGATTAAGATCCGCGTGCTTAGTGCCGAGGGCGCAGAGATTGGTTTGGATACCTCGCTTATCAGGCTAAAGAATCATCTGCTGACTAAGCAACAGCAGGCGACGGAGGTTAAAGGGGGGGTAGTAACTCCAGAGTCAGCTCATCCCCTAGAACAGCAAGGACTTAAGGCTTTCCCTCCCGAAGGCGTGGTCGAAAAACTTGAAGTAGGTGAAGGTGCGATAAGACTGATTCGCTATCCTGCTCTGGTTGACGCTGAGGACTCGGTGTCATTAAGCCTTTTCGCCGACCCCGATCAGGCGATGGCTTCTCATCGCGCTGGCATAATCCGCCTCGCCATGCTCAATAGCGTGCAGCAGCGTAACGCGCTGCGCAAATCGTTTACCCGTTTTGCGAAGAACCATGCCCTAAAATTAGCGGGTGACAATCCCTCTTTGGTTGAGGATTGCCTCGCTACCTGCTTTGCTGAGGCTTTAGGACCACGGGGCGACTGTCGCAGCGAAGCGCAATTCGAGGAGGCGCTTCGAAAGGCAAAAAGTCTCCTCATCCCCCTCGGAGATCAGCTCATGCAGCTAATCGAGCAGTGTTTAGTGACTCGGCTCACACTCCGGCAGCGGCTGCAGGAGTTATCCTCTGCTCCCGGTTACATGCTAGCGGATGTAGAGGAACAAGTTGCCGCTCTGTTCACGACAGGTTTCTTGCGCCGGCACGGCTTCAAAAGAATTAAGGAGTATCCTCGCTACCTCGAGGCTGTCAAACTGAGATTGGCTAAAGCCCCTTTTATGGGGCCGAGAGATAAGCCCGAGACAGAGTGTCTCGCAGCATGGCAGGGCCGCCTAAGGGCGCTTGGCACAGAGTCTCAGCTTCCCTCGCAGCAACTTTTAGACGCAATAGAAGAATTGCGCTGGATGCTGGAAGAATATCGGGTATCGGTTTTCGCCCAGAGTCTTAAGACAAAGCTGAGCGTTTCACCCAAGCGTATCGAAAAGGCATTCGATGAAATTGAGAAATTAGCGACACGAAGCTGAGCGAGAGTTATCACTGATCAAGTTAAATAATTCAGTTAAATGGCTTAATAGGTGTAGGACACGGATGATCTATGGCTAGCAATACTTTTGAACTTCAATGTACGCGTCATAAGCAGACTTTGCGAACTTTGCATGCCAAGCTGTGCGGCCGCACTTGGCAGTTCAGATTTTTTCTCATAGCGCTAATGATGGTAATGGCGAGCGGTGCTAGTGGAGCGTCACAGCGCTCAGAGATTGATCCTTGGCAGTCTATGAATCGAGCAGTTTTTCGCTGGAATGACTATTTTGATAAGTTATTAGTCCGGCCCGCTGCATTCGCCTACACCGCGTTTTTACCGCGCGCTGCACGTCAAGGTGTGGGGAATTTCTTTTCCAATTTAAACGACGTTAATGTGCTCGCGAACGATGTGTTACAGCTAAAAGGCAGGGCCATAGTAAACGACAGCAGCAGGCTAGTTCTCAATACGACGCTCGGCATCGGTGGTGTTTTCGATGTGGCGAGTAGCGTAGGTCTGCGTAAGAACGAGGAAGACTTCGGGCAAACCCTAGCCGCCTGGGGCGTAGGAACAGGCCCCTACATCATGTTGCCAGTATTCGGTGCGAGTAACTTACGGGACAGCGCGGGACTGGTTTTGGATACCTTGCTAAACCCGATTCAGCAGGTTGAGGATCGATCCCTGCGAGTCGGACTGTTTGTACTCAATGAAACTGATGCGCGCTCGGGAGTGCTTGCTCTAGACGAGCTGATAACAGGCGATCGCTACCTTTTCGTCCGTGACGCCTACATGCAGCGCCGTGAATTTCTCGTTTCCGACGGTATGCTCTCCGATCCCTTCGGTGACTTCTAAGTGGGATTAGCTATCCTTAACCTCGAGTTTCATGCGAATAAAGTCACTGTGTGAAACGTAGATAAGCTCCGCAACGCGCCTGATAACTCCATCTTCATAGCGGTCAATTTCGCCGTCTGCAAAGGCAACCCGCCACATATTTTTTATAAGCTCCAGCTTCTCTTCAGGAGTAAAACCGTCGTTAATCTGACGTGTGAACTCGTACAAAGACGTCGCTTTGTCGACCTCTGTTTGAGCAAGTTCGCTGAGTTCGAGCACTTCTTCTTCATCAAGTTTGAAGGACTGCTTGAGTACGTTAATGAACTCCTGCTGCTCACGATCATCGAGATGGAAGTCTGCCTGCATGACTTCGACCATGAGCGCAGCGGTTATGAGATTGGCTGAAACGCTTTCAGGGGCAATCTCAGCTTGGTCTTTCTTTGCGATTTGCTCGAATAAGGTTTTCAACTTCTTAATCATAGTGAGTGTTCCTGAATTTCGTCGTGTAGCGAGGCATGATTTGTAAGTGCATAGGCCTGTTTGAGCACGTCGATGCCGGCGTCGGTTCTGTAAGCGTTTTCACTGAGGTGACGGCGAAACTGCTTGCCGCCACGCTCGCCTTTAAATAAGCCTAACAGGTGCCGGGAAATATGCTGCAGCGGTGTGCCCCTTGCGAGCTCGGATTCCACATAGGGGAAATATTCTTCTAAGGCCTGCTGGCGCGTAATCTGTCTATCCTGTTCACCGTAGAAGCTAGCGTCTACGCCTGCGAGTATGAAAGGGTTTTGATAGGCTTCCCGGCCCAGCATCACACCATCGACGTGCTGCAACTGAGCCTGCGCAGTGGGTAAGTCAGTGAGGCCGCCATTTAAGATGATCTGCAGATCAGCAAAATGCTGTTTTAAGCGGTACACACGAGGATAGTCTAGAGGCGGTATTTCGCGATTCTGCTTTGGGCTCAAGCCTTTGAGGATGGCTTTGCGCGCATGAATGATAAAAAGCTCGCAGCCGCCAGCAGCCACAGTTTGCACGAAGTGCTGAAGGGCCGCTTCGCTATCCTGGTCGTCGATGCCAATACGGCATTTAACGGTAACTGGAATATCAACTGCCGCCTTCATGGCGCTCACACACTCCGCGACCAGCTCAGGTTCTGCCATAAGACAGGCCCCAAAGGCCCCGTTCTGAACTCGCTCGCTCGGGCAGCCGACATTGAGATTTATCTCGCAAAAGCCTGCGTCTGCGCCCATCCGAGCGGCGACCGCCAACTGCTTGGGGTCTGAGCCTCCTAGTTGCAGAGCGAGCGGATACTCCTCGGCTGAGTGTTCTAACAGAGCTGTGTGGTCGCCATGTATCAGAGCGGCGCTAGTCACCATCTCTGTGTAGAGCAGTGCGCGCTTGCTAAGCAGTCGCAGGAAGCGCCGGTCGTGGCGGTCGGTCCAGTCCATCATGGGGGCGACACAGAAGCGGTGGAGTAATTGCTCGGAAGAGTGATTGGCTTCAGCTAGCAGCTGTCCTGTGTGTCTTTGTTGAGGTTTTGTGAGCATGGATAGTCAGATTATGCCTAGCGAGTGATTAGTTGGGATCAGGGCTTTTGACGTGAGTCTGTTCAGGCGATCAAGTATACTCTGCGCCGACATAGCCTCTCACGGCATCTCCCGCCGAGAAGCTAACAACATTCACTCATTTTAGCTGCTTTAGCGCTGAAGTTTTAGTCGCGCTTCGCTCAGACGCTTAGCATGGAAAAGAGGCCGCATGACCCGAGTCAGAACCCGCATAGCTCCCTCGCCAACGGGAGATCCCCACGTCGGCACTGCCTACATCGCACTGTTTAATCGCTGCTTCGCACATCAGCACGGCGGCGACTTCGTGTTACGCATTGAAGATACGGATCAGCAACGTTCCACAGAGCGCTCGGAGCAAGATATTTTGAGCTCGCTGAAGTGGCTGGGCCTTAGCTGGGATGAAGGTCCTGGCTGTGAAGGGCAAGCAGGTCCCTACCGGCAGAGTGAGCGCAGCGATATTTATGCAGAGCATATTAAGACCTTGCTCGATAAAGGCGATGCCTTTCATTGCTTCTGCACAGCTCAGAGACTAGGCGAGCTGAGGAAACAGCAAACTGAGAGTAAGCAGCAGACTGGTTACGACGGTCACTGCCTAGGGCTTAGTCGTGAAGAAGTCGAGTCGCGTTTAGCGCAAGGAGATGAAAGCGTTATTCGTATGAAGGTACCGCGGGAGGGCAACTGTGAATTTTCAGACCTTCTGCGTGGTGAGGTCTCAATCGCCTGGTCGCAGATAGATATGCAGGTGTTGATGAAGTCCGACGGTCTGCCCACCTACCATTTTGCTAATGTGGTGGATGATCATCTCATGGAGATCAGCCACGTGATACGCGGGGAAGAATGGATTAATTCTGTACCCAAGCACGTATTGCTTTACGAATATTTCGGCTGGCAGGCTCCTGTTTTTTGTCATATGCCGCTGCTGCGCAATCCTGACAAGAGTAAGCTTAGCAAACGCAAGAACCCAACATCGATTAACTACTATCGTGATATGGGTTACCTGCCAGAAGCATTGCTAAACTACCTAGGCATGATGGGCTGGACGATGCCTGACGGTGAGGAAATGTTTAGCCTGGACGCAATGCAGAAAGCCTTCGACATCTCTAGGGTGAGCTTGGGCGGGCCGGTTTTCGACATAGAGAAACTCGATTGGCTCAACGGTAAATATCTGCGCGAAGTTGGCAGTGACGCTGATTTTACAGCGCGCCTACTCGCGTGGGCGGAAGAAAGTCAGCGTCTGGAGCCAGTAGTCCCTCTGCTCAGGCAGCGGGTAGAGAAGCTCAGCGATGTGGCGCCACTTATTGCCTATTTTTTCGCAGGGCATTTGCCTCTGAAACCAGAAGACTTTGCAGTGTCGAAGTTGGAGGAAGCAGAGCTGCGTAAAATACTGCAATTCGCCCTGTGGGATCTCGAGTCCCTTATGACCTGGGACCGTAACGAGGTCGAGACTGCATTGATGGAGCTAGCCAAGCGTATGGAGCTAAAAGTGCGTGATTTCCTAGCACCGCTATTCGTAGCGGTTACGGGGCAGGCTGTATCGCTCTCTGTTATTGATTCAATCTCAGTGCTCGGACTCGACCTTACTCGCGCCAGAATCCGCGGCGCAATCGAGGTCCTGGGTGGTATTTCTAAAAAGCAGGCGAAAAGCCTGGAAAAAGAATACGCCGCCCTGTTGCCAAGCGCTTAACGGCGACGGGCTTAAGGCGTCAAGGCGTTGTACTCCTCAGTCTCAGTCGTCCAGTTTATCTGCGCATTGACAGCGAACGGGGGGCTGCATAGAATGCGCTTCGCTTAACGAGCCTACGTCGCTGGTAAAGCGTGAGCTGTTTAAGTACTCTGCAGCAACCATTAAGCCTTGCTCTCTACACCAGTGAGTAGCAAGGTGCTTCGCAAGACACGGGGCCTTAGCTCAGCTGGGAGAGCGCAACACTGGCAGTGTTGAGGTCAGCGGTTCGATCCCGCTAGGCTCCACCAATTTTTAAAGCCGCTGAAGACCAGCCGGTTCACCTCGCTTGGATGTGTGCGACTCCTCGCTTCTCGCTAGTTTCATTCCAATGCGCACGGTTGCTCTGTGCGCTGTCTTGTCGCCACTTCGCTGTACTCGCGCCTTCTTTATTTGGCTATCTGTAAAGTTCCCTATAAAGCTCTGACAAGGCTCTCTGGCGAGCTCTCGACCCCAAGCTTTATATATCAGGTTCTTGCTTGGCAGCTCTCATGTTTAAGCATCCGGTTGTTCGTTCTTGATAATTAATTAGGATCCTAAATCTTTCTTTTGCGTACCTTTTGCTCTGTAATTCTGGTGGCATTGGAATAGTCAGCCTGCGCAAATCAGTATGAGCAAAGGCTGAGGATTAGTAGCGAGTGCGGCGCGATTAATAGAAGGAGGGAGCGGGGAGGAAATGTTGGCTGGTGCGAAGCGGTTAATCTGCTGTCATCAGGGTTGGTGGGAGACGCCCTTTCCCAGAAGCTCCGGGAGAGGGCGGGTAATGCTCTTACGTGATGTCGCGCTTTGTGTGCCCTTTATAGAGCTGGCGAGGACGACCAATTTTGTAAGGGTTGCTGAGCATCTCGTCCCAATGTGATATCCATCCCGGTGTACGACCGGTGGCGAAGATCACAGTGAACAAGCTCGTAGGAATGCCGATGGCCTTGAGGATGATGCCAGAGTAGAAATCGACGTTCGGATAGAGTTTCTTGCTGATGAAATACTCGTCCTCTAAAGCGATCTTCTCTAGTTTTCTTGCAATGCGGAAGAGGGGGTCGTCTTCCACCCCCAGCTCGGCAAGGACTTCGTCGCAGATGCCGCGCATAACCGTGGCGCGGGGGTCGAAGTTCTTATATACCCGGTGTCCAAAGCCCATTAGGCGGAAGGGGTCGTTCTTGTCTTTCGCTTTGGCAATAAACTCTTCGATATTAGATTCGTCGCCTATTTCATAGAGCATCTCGAGAACTGCTTCGTTGGCGCCGCCATGTGATGGCCCCCAAAGCGCAGCAATTCCCGATGAGATGCAGGCGTAAGGATTAGCGCCGCTTGAACCTGCAAGACGCACTGTCGAAGTAGAGGCGTTCTGTTCGTGATCTGCATGTAGTAAGAAGATCGTGTCCATAGCCTTAGCGAGCGTTGGGCTGACATTAGGCGCTTCGCAGGGTGTGCCGAACATCATATGCAGGAAGTTTTCAGCAAAGCCCATGTTGTTCTGCGGATACATGAACGGTTGGCCAACGCTGTGCTTGTAGCACATGGCTGCTAGCGTGGGCATCTTTGCGATTAGACGATGTGCTGCGAGTTTGCGATGTGCGGGATCGTCAATGTCGAGATCGTCGTGGTAGAAAGCTGATAGCGCGCCGACCACGCCGACAAGCATAGCCATTGGGTGAGCATTCTTCGGAAAACCTTTAAAGAACTGGTGAATATGTTCATCGACCATCGTGTGATAGCGAATGGTTTTTTCGAAGGCCAGTTTTTCTTCGCTGTTGGGGAGTTCGCCATTGAGAAGGAGATAGCAGGTTTCAAGGAAAGTCGCTTTCTCAGCCAGCTGCTCGATCGGATAGCCGCGGTGCAGAAGGACACCTTTGCCTCCGTCAATGTAGGTTATCTCAGATTCGCAAGACGCGGTGGAAACGAATCCGGGGTCGTAAGTGAAAACACCTTCGCTCACTAATCCGCGCACATCTACGACTGCGGGGCCCGTGGAGCCTTCGTAAATAGGCAGTTCGATATCCTTATCAATGCCATCGATCTGCAGCTTGGCAGTTCTGTCGCTCATGTTTCACTCCTGCGTGAATTCTCTGGGTCATAAGGGCTCAGCGCAGCATGCGTTTTGGCAGGGCGCTAAGGGAAAATTAGGGGGTCGCCGAGGTCAGCGAAAAGTCGTACATACTAGGGAATTACGGCGCGTATTGTCAAATAGACTCCAGTTGAGAAGAAGTCTTTAGTCAGGCGCTGTTCGGCCGATCACAAGCGTTGATCGCTAGCTAATGTTTATCACTAGCAGAGGTAAACGGTTGCCCCGGCTGGGGCGTAAACTGCAAGGAGTCCGCCCGTTCAGCGCTTATGACAATATAATGTCGCTATTCGAGTTGGCAGAGTGTCTTTTATTGTAAAGGACTACTCTCAGGACTATAATTTCAGCGCTTAAAATTTTGAAATTGTTAAACAATTCAATTGGTTTGCATTCTTAGCCCCGGCTTCAAACAGCGGGTTTATACAAGGTTGGCCGTGGAGCGTAGAGCTGATCAGCAGCAACCCTCTGGCTATAAGCTAATACAAGCCTAGTTAAGCGACTCAAGTCATATAAGCCACACAATAGGATAAGGTACTCGTGAAAGACACAAGACCCGTCAATATCAATCTCATCGCCTTCCGCTGGCCCCTCACTGCCTTGCTCTCCATTACGCACCGAGTGACCGGAGTCATCATTTTCGCTGGTGTCGCGATCCTTCTTTATCTCTTGGGACTTTCCTTAGAGTCAGAGGCCGGTTTCACTCAAGCTCAGGACTTAGTTGCTTCGCCCCTCGGGAAATTCATTGTCTGGGTCATCGTCTCGGGACTGCTGTATCACCTAGTCGCGGGTACCAAGCACCTAATCATGGACTGGGGAGTTGGTGAGACACTTGCAGGCGCTGCCATCGCGGGTCGTCTGACTCTGGTTGTTTCAATTGTTCTTATCGCCGCTGCAGGAGTGTGGATATGGTAACTAGTGCGACTAATTTTAGCCGATCAGGTCTATCAGATTGGATTGCTCAGCGGGCGAGTGCGGTTATCCTCCTTGCTTACTCCCTTTTCCTATTCGGTTTCCTGTTGTTTTCGCCTGAGCTTAATTACCAGGCTTGGTCAGCGCTGTTTGCCAACACGGCAGTCAGGCTGTTCAGCCTCGTAACAGTTCTGGCGCTGTGCGCCCATGCGTGGATCGGCATGTGGACTATTGCCACGGATTACTTAACCGCAGCGCATCTCGGCAATGCTGCCACGTTCATTCGAATTGCCTTTCAGTTCGGCTGCGCGTTACTTGTATTGGTTTACCTCCTTTGGGGTATTCAGATTTTTTGGGGGATCTAGATGAGCGCTCTACGAACAATTTCTTTCGACGCCGTCATAGTTGGTGGCGGCGGCGCAGGTATGCGCGCAGCACTACAGCTAGCACAGTCAGGCTATAAAACAGCGGTAATTTCCAAGGTTTTCCCCACGCGTTCCCACACGGTTTCTGCTCAGGGTGGAATTACCTGTGCAATCGCCAGCGATGATCCAAACGACGATTGGCGTTGGCATATGTACGACACCGTCAAGGGCTCTGACTACATCGGTGACCAAGACGCGATTGAGTACATGTGCAGTGAAGGTCCGCAGACAGTTTTCGAGCTGGAGCACATGGGTCTGCCGTTTTCGCGTACTGAAAGCGGGCGTATCTATCAGCGACCCTTTGGCGGCCAGTCCAAAGATTATGGTAACGGTGGTCAAGCGGCTCGCACGTGTGCGGCGGCTGACCGTACGGGCCATGCTTTATTGCATACGCTTTACCAAGGCAACCTCAAAAACAATACTGTGTTCCTGAACGAATGGTATGCCACTGATATCGTCAAAAACCAAGACGGTGCGGTAGTTGGCGTGATTGCTATTTGCATCGAGACCGGCGAGACGGTTTGCATTCAATCCAAGGCCACAGTCTTCGCGACAGGCGGTGCCGGTCGCATCTACGCTTCTACAACCAATGCGCTGATTAATACCGGCGACGGTATTGGTATGGCTCTGCGCGCAGGTTTCCCTGTGCAAGATATGGAAATGTGGCAGTTCCACCCAACGGGCATTTATGGTGCTGGCACCCTGGTAACCGAAGGTTGTCGTGGTGAAGGTGGTTATTTGATCAACAAGGACGGCGAGCGATTCATGGAGCGCTACGCGCCAAACGCCAAAGACCTTGCCGGACGCGACGTGGTAGCTCGTTCCATGGTGCTGGAGATCCTCGAAGGTCGCGGCTGCGGCGAAAATGGCGATCACGTCATGCTTAAGCTCGATCATCTCGGCGAAGACGTATTGAATGCGAAGCTGCCGGGCATTCTCGAGCTGTCTCGAACCTTCGCGCACGCCGATCCGGTTAAAGAGCCAATCCCGGTAGTGCCTACCTGCCACTATATGATGGGCGGTATTCCAACTAACGTGAATGGCCAGGCCATTATGCAGGGTGCGGATGGAGTTGATCAGGTTATTCCTGGTCTATTTGCGGTCGGCGAAGCGGCCTGCGTTTCGGTGCACGGGGCAAACCGCTTGGGCGGCAATAGCCTTCTGGATCTCGTGGTATTCGGTCGTGCCGCTGGTAAGCACATCGAGCAGGAACTCGCTTCCGGTATCGAGCAGCGGGTTGCTACCGAGTCGGATATCGAAGCCGCTATGGCGCGCCTCAACAGGCTCAACGAGACTACGTCTGGCGAGAGCGTTGCAGAACTGCGCGCGGAGCTGCAGGGCATCATGCAGAATCACTTCGGTGTTTTCCGCAAAGGTGAGTTCATGCAGGACGGCATCAAGAAGCTGGAGGAATTGCGCGAGCGAATTAAGAACGTGCACTTGGTTGATAAGAGCAACGCATTCAACACTGCCCGCATCGAAGCGCTTGAGCTGGAGAATCTATTCGAAGTTGCCGAGGCTACTGCGATCTCGGCGGAGGCTCGGGATGAGAGTCGTGGTGCACACGCACGGGATGATTTCCGCGAGCGTGACGATGAAAACTGGCTTTGCCACTCGATGTACTACCCTGGCGAAAAGCGTGTCGGCAAGCGCGATGTGAACTTCAAACCGAAGACAGTCGATACTTTTGAGCCTAAGGTTCGAACTTACTAGAGCTGCGCGCCGCTCCTTATTCGGGCGGCGGTTTTTAACTTAGAGTACAACTTAAAGTAGGGTGAAAACGTGTTAGTTAGCATCTATCGATACAATCCAGAAACCGATCTTAAGCCAAGCATGGTAGACATTGAGGTAGACGTCCCCACCGATCGCGACGTCATGGTCCTTGACGTACTTAACCTCGCTAAGCAAAAGGATACGACTATTGCTTACCGACGTTCGTGCCGCGAAGGGGTGTGTGGCTCTGACGGGATGAATATCAATGGCACCAATGGCCTTGCGTGCATTACGCCACTTTCTAGCGTGGTTAAGCCAGGCAAGAAGCTGGTGTTGCGGCCGCTCCCAGGCCTGCCTGTCGTTCGTGACCTAGTGGTTGATATGTCAATCTTCTACAAGCAGTTCGCCAAGGTGAAGCCCTACCTGATTAACGAGACTCCTGCGCCCGCTATTGAGCGTCTGCAGAGCCAAGAGGACCGCGCAAAGCTGGACGGACTGTATGAATGCATACTGTGCGCCTGCTGTACGACAAGCTGTCCTTCTTTTTGGTGGAATCCAGACAAATTCATCGGGCCGGCCGGTTTGTTGCAGGCCTACCGCTTTCTTGCAGACAGTCGAGATTCGGCGGCCTCAGAGCGTCTAGCCGGGCTAGAAGATCCTTTCAGTGTATTCCGCTGCAGAGGAATCATGAACTGTGTAGCCGTATGCCCGAAGGGTTTGAACCCAACTCGCGCCATCGGTCACATTCGCTCCATGCTGATAGAACAGAGCGTCTAGCACAGCTCGCGCGGCAAACTAGCTCAGCCTATTAAGGAAGATGTTGAATGAGTGAATTCGAGAGCACGATCGGTAGCCCGATGGAGCAGCTATGGCGCTCCGGTCATTTGTCCGGCGCCAACGCTGAATATGTAGAGGCTTTGTACGAAGCCTTTCTTGCCGATCCAAGCTCTATTCCCGAGCAGTGGGCCGAGTTCTTTACCTCTCTGCCCTCGAGCCAAGCTGGCACAGAGGTGTCTCACGCAAAGATTCAGAGCGACTTTAAGACGCTGGGTCGACGCAGCCGTTACGCGCCACAGTTGAGCAACGAGGCTATTGTTAATTCCGAGCATCAGAGCAAGCAGGTGCAGGTAATGCAGCTGATCAGCTCCTATCGAGTGCGCGGTCACCAGAAAGCGGCGCTTGATCCGCTGTCTCTCATGTACAGAGAACGCGTGGCCGATCTCGAGCTTGAATTCCATGGTCTCAGCGCTGTTGATTCATCGACGACATTCCAAACTGGCTCTCTATTCATCTCTAAGGATATTGCTCCGCTCAATGAAATCGTTGCCAACCTCGAGCGAATTTATTGCAGCTCCGTAGGTTACGAGTTCATGCATATCGTGAACTTAGAAGAAAAGCAGTGGATTCAGCAGCGTATCGAGAGTAATGACGGCGTGCCTAACTTCGGCGCCGATGTTAAAAGCCATCTTCTGGAAAGACTCACCGCTGCAGAAGGTCTAGAAAAACACTTAGATTCAAAATATCCGGGCACGAAGCGCTTTGGCTTAGAAGGGGGCGAGAGTTTAATACCCTCGCTTGATGAGCTTGTGCAACGTGCCGGCAGCGCGGGCACGAAAGAAATCGTTCTTGGCATGGCCCATCGCGGTCGTCTCAATGTTCTGGTCAACCTCTTAGGTAAAAATCCTGCCGATCTCTTCGATGAGTTTGAGGGAAGGGCGGTCTACCAAAGTTCAGGTGATGTGAAATACCACCAAGGGTTCTCGTCAAACATCATGACAGCCGGCGGCGAAGTCCATATGGCGATGGCTTTTAACCCTTCTCATTTGGAAATCGTTGCCCCCGTTGTCGAAGGCTCGGTACGGGCGCGGCAGGTTCGTCGCGGTGACGATGATGGGTCCAAGGTTCTGCCTATTATTATTCATGGCGACGCGGCTTTCGCAGGTCAAGGCGTTGTTATGGAAACTTTCCAGATGTCGCAGACGCGCGCTTACGCGACGGGTGGCACTGTGCACATTATTGTGAACAATCAGGTTGGGTTCACTACGAGCCGTCAGGACGATGCTCGCTCCACTGAGTACTGCACCGACGTCGCGCGCATGGTTCAAGCGCCTATATTTCACGTGAATTCAGATGACCCCGAAGCGGTACTGTTTGTCACTCAGTTGGCGCTAGATTTCCGCAATAAGTTCCGCAAAGACGTCGTTATCGACCTCATTTGCTATCGCCGTCGAGGTCACAACGAAACCGACGAGCCTTCTTCTACGCAGCCGCAAATGTACTCGGTTATTAAGAGTCATAAGTCGACACGCGTGCTTTATGCCGAGCGCCTAGCGGCAGAAGGTGTAATGAGCAAGGCAGAATCTGATGCACTCAATAAGAGCTACCGCGACGCCTTGGACACCGGCGAGCATGTTGCCAAAAGTCTCGTCAAAGAGCCGTCTATTGAACTCTTTGTGGACTGGAGTCCTTACATTGGCCATAAGTGGAGTTCGTTCTATAACACCTCCATGCCGATCAAAAGTTTAAAAGCGATCGCCAAGAAGATCGCCGAGGTGCCCGAGTCTTTCAACTTACAAAGGCAAGTCGGTAAAGTAATGGCCGACCGCATGAAAATGGCTGAAGGCTCCCTACCTGTTGATTGGGGTATGGCTGAGAGTCTTGCTTATGCGAGCATCCTCACCAGCGGTAATATGGTTCGTATAACCGGCCAAGACGTCGGGCGTGGCACATTTTCACATCGGCACGCTGTTCTGCATGACCAAAAAACCGGCGAAGCTCATATCCCTTTACAAAACGTGTCAGCCGACCAAAGTCTGTTCCGTATTTACGACTCGCTTCTTTCAGAAGTGGCGGTGCTGGCTTTTGAATACGGCTTTGCCACCACAACCCCGAACGCGCTTGTCGTCTGGGAGGCGCAGTTCGGCGACTTTGCCAATTCAGCGCAGGTGGTCATTGACCAGTTCATAACGAGTGGCGAGCATAAATGGCAGCGGCTTTGTGGTCTGACTATGCTTCTGCCTCACGGCTACGAGGGACAAGGTCCAGAGCACTCATCAGCGCGTCTTGAGCGTTTCCTGCAGCTGTGTGCTGAGCACAATATTCAGGTTTGCTTGCCAACGACCTCAGCTCAGGTGTTCCATATGCTGCGCAAACAGGTGCTCTGCCCAATGCGAAAGCCTCTGGTTGTGATGTCGCCTAAGAGCCTGCTGAGGCACAAAGAGACAGTTTCTAGCCTGGAGGAGCTCGCAGAGGGCAGCTTCCAGGTTGTGCTCGATGAGATTGACGGCACCATCGTTCCAGAAAACGTACGCAAGGTTATCGTTTGCTCGGGTAAAGTCTACTACGACCTGCTGGAAGAACGTCGCAAGCGTGAGATAAATGATATCGCCATCATTCGTCTCGAACAGCTTTACCCGTTCCCCGCGGATGAATATGAAGCCTGTTTGCTGCGCTATCCAAACGTTAAGGAAATAGTGTGGAGTCAGGAGGAGCCAAAGAACCAAGGAGCTTGGTATTCAAGCCAGCACCATTTTCAGCGGCCGATTAAAAAGCACTATCCGCAGATCACCCTGGGCTACGCAGGCCGAGAGGCATCCGCGGCAGCAGCAGCAGGTTACCCGGCACTGCACTTAGCGCAGTTAGAAAAATTCTTAGATGACGCGATGCAGTAAAGCAGAAGGCAAACAGAGCAGGGAGGTGAAATCCCTGCGGCAAGATATAGATATTACCATTACAACGACAAGGATCTTCAGGCCGCATTGGCAGTGAAGCAAGGGACTAAACATGACTATCGAGATTAAAGCACCGACACTCCCAGAGTCCGTTCCAGACGGCACTATTGCCACTTGGTATAAGAAGGTTGGCGATGCGGTTGCTCGCGACGAACTCCTTGTTGATATTGAAACAGATAAGGTTGTGATCGAAGTGGTTTCGCCAACAGACGGCGTGCTGCAAGAAATTCTGCAGGATACCGGCGACACCATCGTCAGTAATCAAGCTATTGGTACCGTGCTTGCGGGCGAAGCAGCTGAGGCACCTGCCGCTGACCCCGTAGCTGAGCCTGAGAAGACCGCTACGGAGACGCCAGCTAGTGCTGCCCCTGCGGCCGCCGGAGCTACCAGCACACCGGCTAGTCCTGCAGCGAAGAAAATGATTGCCGAAAATAACGTCAACCCCGCGTCAGTAACCGGCAGCGGCAAAGCAGGGCGTATAACGAAAGAAGACGTTGCGAGTGCAATCGCCTCGCCTGCTACAGCGCCTATGGCCACTGCCAATGGCCGTTTAGAAGAGCGTGTTCCGATGAGCAGGCTTCGAGCTAAGGTAGCCGAGCGTCTTTTACACGCGAGCCAGTCTACAGCCATGCTGACGACCTTCAACGAGGTCAACATGGCGCCGGTCATGGAAATTCGCAATCGCTACAAACAAGAATTTGAGCAGACTCACGACGGTGTGCGTCTTGGTTTCATGTCGTTCTTTGTCCGGGCCTGCACAGAAGCGCTTAAGCGTTACCCTGCCGTAAACGCCTCTCTGGACGGCAGTGATATCGTTTATCACGGTTACCAAGACATTGGCGTGGCAGTGTCCTCGCCACGAGGTTTGGTTGTTCCCGTCCTGCGCAATGCCGACAATATGGGCCTTGCCCACGTGGAGAAGCAGATACGCGACTTCGGTGAAAAAGCGCGCGATGGCAAACTAGCCATTGAGGACATGACTGGAGGCACGTTTACTATTTCTAACGGTGGCGTGTTCGGCTCGCTTCTCTCAACACCGATTTTGAATCCTCCGCAGACTGCGATTTTGGGTATGCATAAGATCCAGGAGCGCCCAATGGCTGTCGATGGTCAGGTCGTGGTGCTGCCAATGATGTATTTGGCGCTGTCGTACGACCATCGCATGATCGACGGTAAAGAAGCAGTGCAGTTCTTGGTGACTATTAAGGATCTTCTCGAGGATCCGACGCGACTGCTTCTCGAGATTTAAACTCACATTTTCTTAAGGACGATAAAATGGCGAACAACTACGACGTAGTGGTGATCGGCTCGGGCCCAGCAGGGTATGTAGCCGCCATTCGTGCCGCACAGCTCGGCTTTAACACGGCCTGCGTTGAGAAGTGGCTGAACAAAGAGGGCAAAACAGTCTACGGGGGCACCTGTCTCAACGTAGGCTGCATTCCTTCTAAGGCGTTACTCGATTCTTCGCATAAGTATCTAGAAGCGAAAGAGCACTTCGATCTTCATGGCATCACTACCGGCAAGGTAGGAGTAGATGTGCCGGCAATGATCGCGCGCAAAGACAAGGTGGTTTCTCAGCTGACTGGTGGTGTAAGCGGGCTTTTCGCCGGTAATAAAGTTACAGGGATCGGTGGTACGGCCAAAGTTACAGGGGCTAATAGCGTCACAGTTACAGACCATGACGGTAAAGAACAGCTTCTCGAGGCTAAGCACATCATTATTGCTGCAGGTTCCGTTCCTATAGAGATTCCTCCGACGCCAGTCGATCAGGACGTCATCGTGGACTCAACTGGCGCCCTCGAATTCGATGCCGTACCAAGACGACTCGGTGTTATCGGTGGCGGTGTTATTGGGCTCGAGTTGGGCAGCGTCTGGGCGCGCCTAGGCTCTGAGGTGACTGTTCTCGAAGCAATGGATGACTTCCTGCCACTCGCCGACAAGCAGATCGCGAAGGAAGCGCATAAACTGTTTGTTAAACAGGGCCTGGACATCAAACTTGGCGCTCGCGTAACGGGTAGCAAGATAAGTGGCAAAGGGGCTAAGAAAAGCGTCAGCGTGACTTTTACCGACAGCGAAGGCGAGAAGAGCCTAACGTTTGACAAGCTCATCGTGGCTGTAGGTCGACGCCCATTCACTCAGGGCTTAGTGGATGACTCGTTAGGGCTTGAGATGGACGAGCGTGGTTTCGTTAAGGTCAACGATCAGTGTGCTACGTCCGTTCCCTCTATTTTTGCTGTTGGCGATGCAGTGCGCGGCCCCATGCTCGCGCATAAAGGCAGCGAAGAGGGCGTGATGGTTGTCGAGCGTCTTGCGGGCAAGGCGACTCAGGTAAACTACGACTTAGTACCGTCGGTTATCTACACTCACCCAGAGATCGCATGGGTAGGTAAGAATGAAGAAGAACTCAAGGCTGATGGCGTTGAATATAACGTCGGTGTGTTTCCCTTCCTAGCGAGTGGACGGGCTCTAGCTGCGAACGATGCCGACGGCATGGTTAAGCTTATCGCCGATAAGTCGACCGACAGGATTTTAGGCTGTCACATCATCGGTGCTAGCGCCGCAGACTTGCTTCAGCAGATTGTGATCGCAATGGAGTTCAGCGCCAGCGCCGAGGATATCGGTCTAACAATGTTCTCTCACCCGGCACTCTCAGAGGCGGTTCACGAAGCCGCGCTAGCCGCCAACGGCCATGCTATTCACATCGCGAATCGTAAACGCCGATAATTCTGTTTTTATAAAAAGGAAATTAATACTCAATGAATCTTCACGAATATCAAGCGAAACAGCTGTTCGCGGAATACGGATTGCCAGTCTCCACTGGTATTGCCGTTGACAGCGGGCCAGACGCAAAGGCTGCAGCCGAAAAAATAGGCGGCGATAAGTTTGTCGTCAAAGCACAGGTTCACGCCGGTGGTCGCGGTAAAGCAGGCGGTGTCCGTCTGGTCGACAGCCCGGCTGAGGCTCAGGCGTTTGCAGAAGAATGGCTTGGTAAGAATCTCGTTACCTACCAAACCGATGCTAACGGCCAGCCTGTCAGCAAGATTCTTGTTGAAACCTGCACGGACATTGCCCAAGAGCTTTATCTCGGCGCAGTGGTAGACCGCGCGACTCGCAGGGTCGTGTTCATGGCCTCTACCGAAGGTGGTGTAGAAATTGAAAAGGTGGCTGAGGAGACCCCCGAAAAGATCCTCAAGGCAACTATTGATCCGCTCACGGGAGCGCAGCCTTTTCAGGGTCGCGATTTAGCGTTTCGCCTAGGCCTGAACCCTAATCAAGTAAAGCAGTTTACTCAGCTGTTCTTAGGTTTGGCAAAGCTGTTCGAAGATTTCGACCTCGCTCTTTTGGAAATTAATCCGCTCGTTATCACTGACGAGGGCAATCTCCATTGCTTGGACGGCAAGATAAACATCGATAGCAATGCACTGTACCGACAGCCCAAACTTCGCGATATGCACGATCCGTCTCAGGAAGATGCTCGTGAAGCACACGCGGCTGAGTGGGAGCTTAACTATGTTGCGCTCGACGGCAACATAGGCTGCATGGTGAATGGCGCTGGGCTTGCGATGGGCACGATGGATATCGTTCAGCTGCACGGTGGCAGTCCAGCCAACTTCCTCGACGTTGGTGGTGGTGCAACCAAAGAGCGTGTAACCGAAGCGTTTAAAATCATTCTTTCAGACTCCAATGTAAAAGCTGTTCTGGTCAATATTTTCGGCGGCATCGTTCGCTGCGACCTGATCGCCGAGGGCATCATTGGCGCTGTCGACGAGGTGGGTGTTGAAGTTCCCGTGGTCGTTCGTTTAGAGGGAAATAACGCTGAGCTTGGCCGTCAGGTATTGAGCGATAGCGGATTCAATATCATTGCAGCCACAAGCTTGACCGACGCTGCAGAGAAAGTCGTCGCCGCAGCAGGAGGTGCACAATGAGCATTTTGATCGATAAGAACACAAAAGTAATTTGTCAGGGCTTTACAGGCTCGCAGGGTAGTTTTCATTCCGAGCAGGCTATCGCGTACGGCACGCAAATGGTTGGTGGTGTGACTCCTGGCAAAGGTGGTCAAACCCACCTCGGCCTGCCGGTATTCAATACCGTTGCGGAAGCCTATGCTGCAACAGAAGCCGATGCGAGCGTTATCTACGTGCCCGCGCCGTTCTGCAAAGATTCAATTCTCGAGGCGGCTGAAGCAGGTATTAAACTGATCGTTTGTATTACTGAAGGCATCCCAACGCTGGACATGTTGGTCGCGAAAGAGCGCTGTAATCAGCTTGGTGTGCGTTTAATCGGGCCAAACTGCCCAGGCGTGATAACACCGGGCGAGTGCAAAATAGGCATAATGCCCGGCCATATCCATTTACCTGGGAAAGTCGGTATCGTGTCGCGCTCAGGAACACTCACCTACGAAGCGGTTAAGCAGACTACTGACTTCGGTTTTGGTCAGTCGTCTTGCGTCGGTATAGGCGGTGATCCTATTCCTGGCTCAAACTTCATTGATATCCTCGAGATGTTCCAAGCCGATCCTCAAACTGAAGCGATCGTGATGATCGGCGAGATTGGCGGCACAGCGGAAGAAGAAGCTGCTGCCTACATTAAAGCTAATGTTACCAAGCCGGTAGTCGCGTACATCGCTGGTGTCACGGCGCCTCCTGGTAAGCGTATGGGACATGCGGGCGCTATTATTTCTGGTGGCAAAGGGACAGCAGACGACAAGTTTGCTGCGCTGCAGGATGCTGGTGTGAAAACAGTTCGCAGTCTTGCTGAAATCGGCAATGGCTTGAAGGAGCTGACCGGCTGGTAAAGCAGGCTATGAGAAGCATAAAAAGGGGCCTTGGCCCCTTTTTTTTGTCTTTGAAAAGGTTCTAAATCGAAACTGTAGTGTGTTAGTCTTTACGCGAAATTCGGCGCAAAGCACCGTTTTTCGGGGACTCTGTGAAGATTTCCATAGCAACTCAGGTGATGGTTACTTAGGCACTCAGTTTTTAGTAAAACTGAGTCGTTTGGTAACGATTTACTTCAGTTGATTGGAAAGGTTAACTAGGGTGGCAAAAGACTCTTGGCTAGTAAGAGTTTACGCGCTAGGTTCTGCACATGGTTCTCTACGACAAAAGGCATTTTCTAGCAGCTTAAGTGCGGCAGTGAGACGCGGTGTGCAAAGACTACCGTAGGCAGCTAAAGCAAATACAGCGGTTGGGAATACGTCGGGTTGAGAGAACTGGGCTAAATTATAGAGGGGTCGTCGAGCTGCTCGCACCGTAGGGTGAGCAATTCATAGCTGAGCCCTACGGCTTGGCGATTCACAAGAAATTGAGTTAACAATAAATAGGATGGCACATGAAAAACCGTCGAACTACTAATCTAGGTATGACTGCATTCGCAGTACTAGCATCCTGCGTCATGAGCACCACTCAGGCCGCAGAGATTCTGGTAGATAGCAGCATTCTCGATAGGGCAATGGATGTAATCGGTACTAAGAACAGCGAATCTGCTGCGACTCAGCAAGAAATTAGTCGACTGGCTAATTCAGCGAGTTCTACATTCGAAGAATTCAAGCGCGAGAACGATAACCTCGAGGCTCTGCTTGTGTTGAACGCGGGTTTCCGCAAGTCGATTGCGATTCAAGAAGAGAACATCGCTTCCCTTGACCAGTCTATCGCGAACGTAGAAATCGTTACTCGTGAAATCCCTCTTTTAATGGATAAGATGCTGACTAGCATCGAGCAATTCATCGCTCTTGATTATCCATTCCACGTCGACGAGCGCGCTAATCGGATCGCCTTTGCGCGTGCTGCGATCGATAACCCTGATGTGTCTATTGCCGAGAAGTTCCGTCAAGTACTGGTCATGTACCAAACTGAGAACAGCTACGGCCGCACTACAGAAACTTACCCAGACACCATTACCATCGACGGTGTTGAGCGTGACGTCAACATGGCGCGTATCGGCCGTGTAGCGCTTATGTATCAAACTACCGACCGCCAGGTGACTGGTGCGTGGGATAACAACGCTCGCGAATGGGTCGAGCTGCCTGCTGGTGATTACCGCACGGCTATTCAATCGGCTATCCGTGTTGCCTCGCAACTCGACGCGCCACGTATTATCGAACTGCCAGTTCTAGCTCCGGAGAGTGCACAGTGAAAATGACATCAAAACTAATTAGCTTATCTCTCTCTGCCGTTATTTTGGCAGCTTCCGGTTCTGTTGCCGCGCAACAGGCTGCTTCGCTATCTGGTTTGCTCGATCTCGTAGAGAGCGACAAGGTTTCAGAGTCTGCGGAATATCGTCAGCGTCTGCAGGAGTTCGAACAGAACGCTGCTCGCCAGACTGAGATTCTGGAGACAACAAAAGAGCGCATTGCCGAACAGGAACGCGTTCAGGCTCAGCTGAGCGATCAGTTTGAAGCCAATGAAATCACCATTAACGACAAGCGCGAAGTATTGCGCGATCGTCGCGGCGATCTCAACGAGCTTTTCGGCACCCTACAAGGCGTCGCTGGAGACTTCCTGAGCAATTTCGAAAATTCGCTTATCAGTGCGCAGTACCCAGGCCGCAGCGAGTACATCGAAGGCTTTATTGAGAAAGCAGGTAGCACCATCGATCAGCTGGACGTGTCAGAAATTGAACGTTTCTGGTTCTACATGCAGCAGGAAATGACTGAATCTGCACGAGTTGTTACCTATAACGGCACAGTTGCATTGCCTACTGGCGAGACCACTGAGCAGCAAGTGACGCGTATTGGTTCTTTCAACTCAATTTCAGAAGGGCAGTACCTCAGCTACTCCGGCGACATCGGTCACCTGCAGATTCTTCCAAAGCAGCCAGACGCAGGCATTTTGGGTATGGCAGCCGATCTGCAAAGCGCAACTTCTGGCTTCACCAAGGTCGGCATTGACCCCACAGGTGGTGTCGGTGGTCAGGTTATGGCTAACCTCGTTAACTTCCCATCGGTTGAAGAGCAGGTTCGTAATAACTCGGGCACAATCGGCTTCATCATTATTGGTGTAGGTGTCATCGGTATCATCCTTGGTTTCTACCGTCTACTAATGCTTGAGCTAACCTCTGCGAAAGTTCGTGGTCAGCTAAAGAGCGGTACGCCTACCAATAACAACCCGCTGGGTCGCGTGTTGTTGGTGGCTGACAACAACCCGAATGCCGATACTGAAACGCTAGAGCTTAAGCTTGGCGAAGCGATTCTCCAGGAGACGCCTGCGCTCGAAAGCCTACTGACTCTCATTAAGATGATCGCGACTATCGCGCCTCTGGGCGGCCTACTCGGTACAGTGACCGGTATGATTCAGGTGTTCCAACAAATCACCGTTTACGGTGCAGGTGACCCAACTATTATGGCCGGCGGTATTTCGCAGGCTCTAATGACAACTGTACTCGGTATTGTTGTAGCTATTCCTACGATCTTTATGCATACAGTTGTGAAGAGCCGTGCGGACAACATCATCCATATCTTGGAAGAGCAGGCTACTGGCATGATCGCTCAGAAAGCAGAGCAGCAAGCTGCCCGTTAAACCGACTCTGGAAGAGGAATAACTATGTATTTCGCATTCCTAGACATTATCGACGCGGTAAACGGCTTTATGCTGCGCGGTGGTCCAGTACTCTGGATCATCGCATGGCTGCTGCTTGTTAAGTGGTCGTTAGTGTTCGAAAGGGTCTGGTACCTCAATACAACTCACAAAGCTAACGTCAAAGCGACGTTGGCCGCTTGGAACGCTCGCAGCGACACGAAATCTTGGAGTGCGCACCAAATACGCACGATGATGATTTCGAAAATCTCTCTTGATGTTCGCAACACGCTGCCCATCATCGAAGTGCTTGTAACGATCTGTCCACTTCTTGGCTTGATCGGCACTGTGACTGGCATGATCGAAGTATTTTTCGTTATGGCCGTTACAGGCGGCGGCGATGCGAAGTCCATGGCGGGCGGCGTATCAAAGGCAACGATTCCGACGATGGCGGGAATGGTTGGCGCAATCTCAGGAATTTTTGCGTCTAACTATTTGAAGGCCAAAGTGGATCGAGACATCGAGCTGCTCGAGGACCATCTACCCCTTAGCAACTAAATACAGCGAGGAGCGGCGTTAATCGCCGCTCCCTGCTTAATTGCACTACTTACCCCTAGCGGGTTTTACAGGGCTAAAGAATAATGAAACAAGGCTTAAGCAAGCGTAAGGACGACGAAGAAGCGGGTGAGATTGACCTCACACCCATGCTTGACGTGGTCTTCATCTTGCTCATTTTCTTTATCGTAACTTCTGTGTTCGTAACAGAGGCCGGTATTGATGTGAGTAAGCCGGAAGCGTCCACCGTGGAAGATACCTCCGGCGATATGATTCTCATCGCTGTGGGTCCATCCGGTGATATTTGGATAGACGGCGATCAAATCGACCCGAGGTTCATTCGCTCGCGGTTCGAATTGCGTCTGGCTGACGCTCCTAACTCTGCGGTAATCATCCAGGGCGATGAGAACGCGAACAACGAGCAGATAATGCTGATTTTGAAAGCGGCTCGTGAAGCAAACATTAACGATGTATCCATCTCGGCGGAGGCGTAAGCTATGATTATTGTCAGATGGGCAGCTTCGATGGTGATGGCTGCAATGATTACATTAGGACTGTTTTATTTTATGCAGTTCCTAATTGCTACAGGCGAAGATCTCGATGAGCCATTAACTGTGGTTAAGATCGTTGACTCTACGATGCCTGAAATCGAGTTGGAGGTTATCGAAGAAATCGATAAGCCCGAGTTGATCGAAGAGGTAACCGAGGTTGTTGAAGAGGTTGAGCGTCAGATTGCTATTTCTGACGGTCCCGATCTCAACATCGACCGCTCGCAGGTTGAACTAGACACGGGCTTGGAGCTGAGCAATGCCTCAATTGCCGCAACAGACGGTGATTACCTCCCGCTAGTAGCTATTGCTCCACAATACCCAACGCGCGCAGCGCAGCGTGGAATTCAAGGCTGGTGTCTCGTGAGCTTTACTGTGAACGGTCTAGGCAACGTGGAAGAAGAGACAATTGAAGTGGTGGACGCTGAGCCAGCTAATATCTTCGACCGCTCGTCCATTCGAGCAGCCGCACGATTTAAATTCCAGCCCAGAGTAGTTGATGGGCAAGGCGTGGCAGTACCGGGCGTGCAATACCTGTTCCGCTACGAGTTGGAGGAATAGAAAATGAATCAACCGCGTAAAATTCATTACTTCGCTCGCTTAGTGGCGAGCGCACTTGTCGCAAGCCTTGTTCTCGTTTCTTCGGCGTTCGCTGCGGAAGATGATGACGGGCCGCGCAAGCCGCCTGAAGCTCGTACATCCGGTACGCTCGGCCCGCAGGTAATGCGTGCTATTAGCGAAATTCAGGAGATGATGTCGCCTGAAGACGAGAGCGATACTCCCGATATGGCAGGGGCTAAAGAAGCCCTCGACGAGCTTTACGAGCGTCGTTACGAGCGCATGAACGACTTTGAGAAGTCGACCACGCTCAGCTTCTTTACAAACTACTACCTAACGACAGAGAACTACGTCGAAGCGCTGAAGATCTTTGAAGAAATTCTCACGATCGAAACGCTCAGAACGGATACCCGCCTACGCACTTTGCGCTCGCTGGGTCAGCTGTACGCCGCTGAAGAGGATTGGAATAACTCTATTCGCTATTACACCGAATGGCGCGACCTGTCCGAAACAGAAGACGACGTCGTGTTCCGCGGGCTTTCCTATGCGCACTACCAGTTAGAAGAGTACACAGAAGCTCTGCCCTATTGGCTCAGTTATATGAACTTGAAGCTAGAGGCAGCGGAGGAGCTCGAACGAGACGACTATGCCTATCTGAACGGTTTGTACTTCACGCTTGAGGACTTTGAAAGCGCACTCGATCTGACTAAGACCATGATCGTGAAGTTTGATAACAAAACTGACTGGCAGAACCTCAGTGCCATCTATGCGACTCTAGAAAACGAGCAGCGTCGTGTGCAGGCATTAAATCTGTACTACCTCAAAGGGTTTATGGACGACGACACTCGCTTCCTAAATCTCGGACAGTCGCTTGCAGGTATGGATGTGCCGTTTTCAGGCGCAAAAATCATTCGCGAGGGTCTTGAGAAAGACGTTATCGAAGGTGACGTAGACAATATGATCACCTTCACTCAGATGCTACTCATCGCGAATGAGCTAGAGGATGCAGTTGAACCGGCTACAACGGCCGCTGATCTTGATGAGACAGGAAACGCCTCTGATACGCTAGGTTACCTGCACTACGTGATGAACAATCACGAGCAGGCTGCTGAAGCCTTCCAAGAAGCGTTGGATAAAGGCGGCTTGAAAGACGAGTCAGACACCTATCTTTTCCTAGCTCGCGCTCTTCTTGAGCTGAAGAAGTTCGACGAGGCCCGCGATGCCGCCTCAAGTGCTTCAGAGGCCGGCGATGAGCGCTCCAGTAAGACGGCTCAAGACTTCATCAAGCTTATAGACAGCCGTCGCAGTTACTACTCAACAATTGCTGCGCGCAAAGAAGATGCTATCGACTACTATCAGCCTTATCCGCCGATTCAATAGTTAGGCGATTGCCTGTCGCGGAATTCGGCAACTTGAATTTCCGCTATACGCCCCAATCTAAAAGCCCAAACAACTGTTTGGGCTTTTTTTTGCCTGCTTATTTTTCACTGACACACTGCGCTAGCTAGAAATGAGGACCGCCGCCATGGCAGAGAACACTGCGACTGAAACCCGAGGATTTGAAACAGAAGCGAAGCAGCTACTGCATCTGATGATTCACTCTTTGTATAGCAACAAAGAAATTTTCCTACGAGAGCTTATCTCAAATGCGTCCGACGCTGCGGATAAGCTGCGCTTTGAAGCGCTATCTAATCCTGAGCTGCTCGAAGAGAATTCTCAGCCGCAGGTGAAGATCGACTTCGATGCCGAAGCCAAGACGATTACCATTGCTGATACGGGCATAGGCATGAGCCGTGATGAAGTTATCGAGAACCTTGGCACTATCGCCAAGTCGGGCACTGCGGCCTTTTTGCAGGAGCTCACGGGTGACCAAAAGAAGGATTCGCAGCTAATTGGCCAGTTTGGAGTGGGGTTCTATTCCGCATTTATCGTTGCGGATAAGGTCGAAGTACTTACGCGCCGTGCAGGAACAGAGGAGGCTACGCTCTGGAGCTCCGCGGGTGAGGCAGAATATACGCTCGAAGCGGCGAAGAAAGAGGCCCCAGGTACTACGATTACCTTGCACTTAAAGTCTGAGGAAGAAGGTTTTGCCGATAGCTTTAGGTTAAAGAGCGTCATCAAGAAGTACGCTGACCACTTGTCTATTCCCGTTCTCATGGAGAAAGAGAGCGCACCTGCACCTGCACCTGCAGACGAGGGGGGTGGTGACGAGCCAGTAGATACGGTCAAGGAATACGAAGCCGTTAACGCGGCAAAGGCGCTTTGGACCCGCTCACGCAGCGAGGTTGAAGATTCCGAATACCAGGAGTTCTACAAGCACCTAAGTCATGATTTTGAAGACCCATTGCAGTGGAGTCACAACAAAGTTGAAGGAAAGTTGGAATATACGAGCCTTCTGTATGTGCCAGGTAGGGCGCCCTTTGATCTTTGGAACCGCGACGCTGCACGTGGGCTAAAGCTGTATGTACAGCGGGTATTTATCATGGACGAAGCGGAGCAGTTTCTTCCCCTTTATCTGCGATTCATCAAAGGCGTTGTAGACTCAAACGATATCTCCCTTAACGTGTCACGAGAGATTTTACAGCAAGACCCTGCGGTAGAGTCCATGCGTTCGGCTCTGAGTAAGCGCGCATTGGATATGCTAGAGAAACTCAAGAAAAAGGATAAAGAAGCCTACGGGAAATTTTGGAAGGAATTCGGCCAGGTCTTGAAAGAGGGCCCTGCGGAGGACTTCGCGAACAAAGAACGAATCGCAAAGCTTCTATGTTTCAACACCACAGAGTCTAACTCCGACAATCAAGACCAAGGCTTCGAAGACTACGTGGCGAGAATGAAGGAAGGCCAAGATAAGATCTATTATCTCACTGCCGAATCACTCAAAGCCGCCCGCAATAGTCCTCATCTCGAGATCTTCCGCAAGAAGGGAGTGGAGGTTCTTCTGCTAACCGATCGCATCGATGAGTGGCTTGTGAGCCATTTACAGGAATTCGACGGCAAGCAGTTGCAAGACGTTGCGCGCGGTGAACTCGATCTCGGGGAGCTTGAGGAAGAGGGAGACAAGGAAGCCAAAGAAGAAGTCGAGAAAAAGTTAGAGGGGCTAGTAGGGCGCGTAAGCACTGTGCTCGGCGAAAAGGTGAAGTCTGTAAGGCTGAGCCACAGGCTAACCGATTCACCTGCCTGCTTGGCTGTTGATGACTTCGATATGGGGCTACAGATGCGTAAGATTATGGAGGCGTCTGGACAAGAGGTGCCCGAAGTTAAGCCTATTTTTGAGATCAATCCAGACCACAGTCTCGTTGAGAAACTCGATACCGAGTCGGACGAAGATCGTTTCGCAGATATTGTCGAAATTCTTTTTGCCCAGGCTACCCTTGCTGATGGCGATCAGCTTGATGATCCCGCAGAGTTTTCGTCAAGGCTGAATAAGCTACTGCTATCTTTAACTTAACCCTCTCAACCGTAGCTCTCCTAAAGCTACCGCTATTTAGACTTTAGGGGAGCGCTTAGCTAAAGCTAAGCTAATCAGAGCGGCTCAGCGTAAAAGCTAGCCGCTCTTTTTTCGCCCAATGATTCGTTTCTACATTCTTTCGAGCGTGTCTATTCCAAGGAGCTCGAGACCTTGTTTAAGCGCCTCGGCTGTCAGCAGACATAGCCCTAGGCGAAGTGTACGCAAGTCTTCATCGACGCCTTTAATAGGGCAGTTTTCATAAAAGCGCATGAACACCGCGGACAGTTCATAGAGGTAATTGCTCAGCGTGTTGGGGTAGCCGTCTTGAGCAACAGCCTCTATCACTTCGCTAAGCTGGCGGGTCTTAACCAGAAGAGTCTTCTCCTCGCGGCTCAAGTTTGCTTTGGTATCAATGCGCAATGTCGAGAGTTCCGTCTCTTCAGCTTGCTTGCTAAGGAGCGTCTTTATGCGTGCATAGGCGTACATCAAATACGGTGCCGTATTGCCCTCGAAACTTAGCATCGCGTCCCAGTCGAACACATAGTCGCTTGTGCGGTTCTTGGAGAGATCAGCGTATTTCACTGACGCTATACCTACCGCCTTTGCTATGGCGTTGATCTCATCTTCCTCGAGTTCTGGGTTTTTGCTGCCGACCAAGGCGCCAGCGCGCTCAACCGCTTCGTCGAGAAGATCAGTGAGTTTAACTGTATCGCCCGAGCGGGTTTTAAACGGCTTGCCGTCTTTTCCCATCATCGTGCCATAGGAAATGTGCTCTAAAGAAATTGTCTCTGACGAAAACTTGGCCGCTCTCGCCACTGCGAATACCTGCTGAAAATGCAGAGACTGACGCGCATCAACCACATAGAGTGAACGATCAGCGTTAACAGTGTGGCTGCGATACTCTACGGCCGCCAAATCTGTTGTGGCGTACAGGTAGCCACCATCGCTTTTTTGGATAATCACCGGCAGAGGCTTTTCGTCTTTGCCAATGAATTCGTCCAGGAACACGCAGCGAGCACCGTCGGAGTTCGTTAGCAAGCCTTCCGATTCAAGACGATCCACTATGCTCTTTAGCTGAGGATTATAGAAGCTCTCTGGCTTGAGATCGTCGTGGCCTAGCGTTACGTTGAGTTTGTCGTAGACGGCTTGACAGTGCGCTAAGGAAGTATCGATGAATGACTGCCAAGCAGACAGCGTGTCAGCGTCGCCGCTTTGCAATTTCACTACGCTTTCACGCGCGCGAGTGGCGAATTCAGCGTCGCTGTCGAAGCGAGCCTTTGCTTCTCGGTAAAACACTTCCAGATCCGCAAGTGCAACGTCAGCATTCGCATCGCTCTCACGCATAAAGGTGATCAGCATGCCAAATTGCGTGCCCCAGTCACCTACGTGATTCTGGCGTATGACCTGATGTCCTTGTCGCTCGAGTACTCGGGCCAGGCAGTCGCCGATAATCGTGCCGCGCAGATGGCCAACATGCATTTCCTTGGCCAAATTCGGTGACGAGTAGTCGACGATGATTGTTTGTGGTGAATCGGTTTTGCTGATCAGCAGTGTGGGCGAGTCTAATATGTCGTTAGCGTCTTGCAGAAGCGCTTCGCTCGACAGGTGGAGATTGACAAACCCTGGTCCGGCCAGCTCAATGTTGCCAAGCAGCGGATTTTTGGTGGCTTCGAGACGCTCAACAAGCTCTGCGCCGAGTTCACGGGGATTACGCTTGAGCGCCTTTGCCAATGCCATAACGCCGTTGGCCTGGTAGTCGCCAAACTCCGGCTTGGAGGCGGTAATTACGTTGGGGTTGACTGGCTGATTGCCGCTGAGTTCCTGCAGCTCCCGCGCGATGAGAGTCGTAAGCTGTTGTTTAAGTGAATCCATGTGTCTCGTTTGTCCGCTGCTAAGGGCTTTAACTTGAGTGCTCGGTTTGCGAGCGCGATTGTACAATAAAGTGGCCGTGCTTATCGTGTACACTCTCTGTTATCACCCAACGTATACGGCCGACCATGCCAGATCAAACTCCTCAGTCTCGCACTCCTAAGATCAGGAATTCCGATGAACGTCCTGCGCGCACCGGTGGCAGCGGAGTGCAACACATTGTGATCACAGCAGAGCATGCAGGGCAGCGCGTTGATAACTTCCTTATGCGCGAGCTCAAGGGTGTTCCACGCGCTCATGTTTATCGGGTTATTCGTAGCGGTGACGTGCGGATCGATAAGAAGCGCTGCAAGCCGGAACGTAAGCTTCAAATAGGGGAGGTGCTACGTGTGCCGCCCTTTAGCGGGCGCGAGTCAGGAGAGTCGGCTCAAGTAAGTCCCGCGCTCGCCCAGCGTCTAGAGGCGGCCGTGCTTGCTGAGGTAGAGGATTTTATTGTCATCAACAAACCCAGCGGATTAGCCGTGCATGCGGGGTCTGGTATTCATCTTGGACTAATCGAGGCGTTGAGACAGATAAAACCAAGTTGGCAGCGAGCGGAGCTTGCGCACAGGCTAGATCGCGAGACCTCGGGCTGTCTGTTAGTTGCTAAAAATGGGGCGTTTCTCAAGTTTGCGCAGGATCAGTTTCGAGACAAGACGGTATCTAAGCGCTACCTCGCTCTAGTTCATGGCGAGTGGCCGCAGTCAGCCGAGCGAGTCGATGCGCCACTGTTAAAAGAAACGATAGGTGATGGAGAGCGCATTGTGAAGGTGCACCCAGAGGGCAAGCCGAGCGTGACGCGGTTCTCTGTCGAAAAGCGCTTCCCAGGCGCGAGTCTGGTGTGTGCTTCGCCAGAAACTGGGCGCACACACCAAATTCGTGTTCATTGCCAATCTCGCGGCCATGCGATTGTCGGTGATTCCAAGTACACCCAGCCGGGTGTGACGCGGCCTGCGTTGACTGCTAAAAGCCTTTGTCTGCACGCACAAAGGCTTGCCTTCGCGCCGGCTAAAGATGCCGAGGTTTTGGAATTTGAGGCGCCACTTGACGGCAGCTTTGAGCGCTTGCTGCGCCGGCTCGAAAATTATCAAGCTTAACAAGTAGATACTAGACAAATTCGGATGTTATTTCGGCAGAAATCTTTGACACAAGGCCTCTAGACCCCTATTATTGCGCGCCTATGTCGGATAGCCCTCAGCCAATGCCTTTCCCACTCTACGTAGATTTACGTAAGGTGTTCTCACAGCAGGCTTTTTTTGAAGGGCAGCTAGACCGAACGAGCTTTGCTCGAGTGATGCCGCTTTTGGCTAGTGAGGATTTCAGCGTAGAAGCCTCGCTAGGGTTCGGCCTCGACAAGAGAGCTAGGCGCCGTATTAGCGGAGCAATAAAGGCCAGACTGAGCGTTGAATGTCAGCGCTGCCTTCAGCCTTTAGAACTGACCATCGAGGACGACATAGACCTTGCTCTAGTCAGCACCGAGGAACAAGCGGCGACGCTAGACGAAGGGATAGATCCTTGGATCGAGCCGGAATTTAAGCTTGATCCCTCGCAGATAGTAGAAGAGCAGCTGCTTTTAAGCATGCCGCTTGCTTCCTATCACGAGAAAGGCGCTTGCGAGCCACCAGGGGTTGCGCAAGCCGCAGTATCGAATACAAAGCAAAGCGTCGAAGATAACCCCTTCGCCGTTTTAAAAGCACTTAAGGATTCTCAGCCCAAGAGCTAAGAGTCATTCAACTAGGAGAAAGACATGGCTGTTCAGAAGAGTAAGGTTACGCGTTCGCGCAGAGACAAGCGTCGCACACACGACTCATTAACAGGTCCAACGCTGTCTACAGATAAGACTACTGGCGAGATCCACCGTCGTCACAACATCACTGCAGACGGCTTCTACAAAGGTAAAAAAGTTCTAGATCTCGGCGCTGAGTAAATCTTCTGGGATTGAGCCGCTTTGGCTAAACAATGCATTGCCATTGACGCGATGGGAGGCGAGGGCGGCCCTAAGGTTACCGTCCCTGCTGCTCTAGACGCCTTAGAGGCTTATCCACTGCTCTCCATTATCCTTGTTGGAGACGCCTCTATTCACAGCGAGCTCAATCAGTCGGTCGAGCGCTTTGATGCCTTGAAGGCGCGAGTGAGGGTCGAAGACAAGACAAGTGTCTTCCTTGACTCGCAAAAACCAGCAGCAATCCTGCGCAGCGGCAAACACTCCTCTCTCTATCGTTCGCTAGAACTTCACCAGCAGGGTGTGGTCTCTGCAGTGGTGAGCGCAGGAAACACCGGGGCTCTGCTTCTCGCCTCACGGTATCTGCTAGATCCCGTTCCGGGTATCGAATTACCCGCCATAGTCGCCACACTACCTGTTAGTGGTTACAAAACGCTGCTCTTGGACGTTGGCGCCAATCTCCAATGCTCGAACCGCCAGCTCGAGCAATTTGCTATCATGGGAGCAGAGCTTGCACGCGCCAGTGGCAAGAGCGAGCCACGAGTAGCGCTGCTCAATGTTGGCACAGAGGATCATAAAGGCACCGATGCCATACAGGTAACGGCGAAATCCCTTGAGCAGAACTCTCAGCTCAACTTTGTTGGCTTCGTCGAGGCGAATCAAGCATTCGCTGGGTTAGCTGATGTGATTGTGTGCGACGGTTTTCTTGGCAATGTCATGATCAAAGCCAGCGCTGGCGCTGCAAATGCGGTAATGCGCGAACTGTCCACGGCGGTCGCTACAAAGGCTACGACGCTGCAACAAGAGTTCACAGAGGTGGCGGGCACCTTAAATCCGCAGAATTTTAATGGCGCGTCCATACTTGGATTGCGAGGCAATGTAATTAAAAGCCATGGCAACGCTGATAGGCGAGGGTTTGCAGAGGCGATAGCTAAGGCGCACGCAGAGCAGATTGGCAGCATTCCCGAGCGAATTGCAGCTGCGCTGTCGGTTAGCGATAGTTCCTAAGCTGACGTTCAAGCAACCACTCACGGCCGCATAGTCGGCAATACGGAGTCATATATGGATAAATTCGGACTAGTTTTCCCAGGCCAGGGCTCACAGAAGCTGACCATGCTCAAAGAGCTCGCCGACCTCCATTCTGAAGTGAGTGAGACCTTTGCCGAGGCCTCTGAGGTGCTGCAGAGAGACCTATGGGAAATTGCGCAGATCGACAGCGACAACCTTCTTGATCGCACGGACATCACTCAGCCCATTCTGCTCACCGCGTCGGTAGCAATTTGGCGTGTTTGGCAGTCAAAGGGCGGAGCGACGCCAGCGCTGCTCGCCGGTCATAGCCTTGGTGAATACTCTGCGTTGGTTTGCGCCGAGGTTATCTCGTTTCGCGACGCGGTGAAGCTGGTTAATCGTCGAGGCCTCTATATGCAGAACGCTGTGCCGCCTGGGCTTGGTAAAATGGCGGCTATAGTCGGTCTAGATAACGAAGCCATTGAAAGCGCGTGCAAGCAAGCTGCCCAGGGCGCTGTCGTTGCGCCAGCCAATTTTAACTCCGCAGGTCAAACCGTGATTGCCGGCGAGGCCGAGGCTGTCGAACGCGCCATGGCGCTGTGCAAAGACGCAGGGGCCAAAAGGGCGCTGCCACTCAATGTAAGCGTGCCATCCCACTGCGCCTTGATGCAGCCGGCCGCGGAGGAGTTGGCGGTAGATCTCGAATCAATTGAGTTCGCTGCAGCAAAGATACCCCTCGTGCAGAATGCAACGGCTGAGATCGTCTCTGATCCCGACACGATTAAACAAAATTTGCTGTCGCAGCTGTACCTTCCTGTGCGCTGGGTCGATTGCATCAATGCGATGAGCGGAGCGGGGGTTTCTCGGCTGGTAGAATGCGGCCCTGGCAAAGTACTTTCTGGATTGGTGAAGCGAATCGATCCGTCGGTGGTGTGTGTAGGCACTGAGTCTCCGGAAGATATAAACGCGGCGTTAAGCCAAGTGTAGGCATAGTCTCGTCGGGCAAATCAGCTACAGATTAAAGACAAGGACAAAAGCATGAGTGAGTCGCAAAAAGTCGCATTGGTTACCGGTGCAAGCAGAGGAATAGGAAAAGCCATCGCGTTTGAGCTCGGAAGCATGGGCTTTACGGTAGTAGGCACAGCCACCAGTGACGCTGGCGCTGAAGCGATCGGCGCTGCATTTGACGCACAGGGTATCGCCGGCGGCGGTATTGCTGCTGACGTATCCAACGACGAATCTGTGGCAGCATTATTTGCGCGCCTGAACGCAGACTACGCAAGCCCCGCTGTAATCGTTAATAACGCCGGGATTACTCGCGACAACCTGCTCATGCGCATGAAGGCAGAGGAGTGGGATAGCGTCATCGATACGAATCTCAGCTCTCTCTTCCGTGTCTGTAAAGCAGGTGTAAAGGCGATGACAAAAGCGCGCTGGGGGCGGATCATAAACATCAGCTCGGTAGTGGGCGCGAGTGGCAACGCAGGGCAGGCAAATTATTCTGCATCGAAGGCTGGTGTCGAAGGCTTTACACGCGCGTTGGCACAGGAAATCGGTTCGCGCGGTATTACTGTTAACGCCGTTGCGCCCGGTTTCATTGAGACGGATATGACCGACGCTTTGCCCGAAGCGCAGGCACAGGCACTGCTAAGCCAAATACCTCTGGCGCGACTTGGTCAGCCACAGGAAATCGCTAGTATCGTTGGCTTTCTGGCCTCGGATAAAGCGGGCTATATTACAGGCGAAACCCTGCATGTAAACGGCGGCATGTATATGTCTTAGGTGTAAGCTACTGAGTTAATTAGTAGATTATTAGGCCTAATTGAAATCAAAATTTAGGCATTACATCGCTCTCAAATACGGGTAAACTTGCACTCCAATTTAAAGGCAGCCCGGTGAATGGGTGATCTCATAGCCTAGGATGTATTACGAACAACGCAGGTTTCGCCCTGCATAAGTAGAAGCATAAAAATCGGATCGAACAAAGTTTTAGGAGCTAATAAATCATATGAGTAGCATCGAAGAACGCGTTAAGAAAATCGTCTGTGAACAGCTAGGCGTTAAGGAAGACGAAGTCAAAGCTACGGCGTCTTTTGTTGATGACCTGGGCGCAGACTCTCTAGACACTGTCGAGCTAGTGATGGCACTTGAGGAAGAGTTCGAGACGGAAATTCCAGACGAGGAAGCTGAGAAAATTACGACTGTTCAGCTCGCCTGTGATTACATCAACGCAAACCTCTAATTAGAGCACTGCAGCTTGATGCGCCGAAGCTACTCCAGAGCAATCTTGAGTAGCTTTTGTGGTTTTAGCGGCATCACTTTTTAGGAGCACCACATGAATAGTAGACGTGTAGTGGTAACTGGCTTGGGCATGCTTTGTCCCGTTGGCAATGATGTCGAGAACTCTTGGGAGGCTTTAAAGGCTGGCCGTAGCGGTATCGAGACCCTAAGCGCCTTTGACACCTCTGCATTCACTACGCATTTTGGTGGCACAGTAAAAGATTTTGATGTCAGCGAAGTAATGCCTCTTAAGGATGCTAAGCGCATGGATATTTTCATGCAGTATGGCATTGCCGCGGGCGCCGAAGCCTACGCAGATTCAGGCCTCGCGGATATTGATCTCAACCCCGAGCGTGCCGGTGTTGCAGTGGGTACGGGAATCGGTGGACTGCGCAATATCGAAGAAACCTCGCTACTCATCGACCGCTCCGGCCCTCGCAAAATCTCGCCTTTTTTCGTTCCCGGAGCAATCTGCAACATGATCTCCGGCAATTTATCCATTCGCTACAATCTACAGGGGCCGAATCTATCGGTAACTACGGCTTGTACGACGGGCACACATAATATTGGTGTGGCCGCGGGTCTAATCGCGAATGGCCAGGCCGATGTGATGCTGGCAGGCGGCGCTGAAATGGCCACCACCCCAGTCGGTCTTGGCGGCTTTTGTGCTGCGCGGGCGCTATCTACGCGCAACGATGCGCCGGAGTCTGCGAGCCGTCCGTGGGACGCTGATCGCGACGGTTTTGTCCTTAGTGACGGCGCCGGTGTGCTGGTATTAGAGGAGCATGATCATGCCGTGGCGCGAGGCGCGAAAATTTATGCCGAAGTAGTAGGTTTTGGCATGAGCGGCGATGCCTTTCACATGACCTCTCCGCCGGAAGGAGGCCGAGGCGCAGCACTGTGTATGCGCAATGCCTTGCATAGCGCGGGTCTAAACCCCGACGACATAGATTATGTGAATGCGCACGGCACGTCGACACTTGCCGGAGACGTCGCTGAAACAAGTGCTATTAAGTCGGTATTCGGTGCGCACAGCACCAAATTAGCTGTAAGCTCAACAAAATCGATGATCGGCCATCTCTTGGGCGCCTCGGGCGCCGCAGAGGCTATAGTGACCGTCCTGTCTCTGCGTGATCAGATCCTGACGCCGACAATTAATCTTGATAAGCCCGCAGAGGGCTGCGATCTCGACTATGTTCCCCACACCGCGCGTGATGCCAAGCTTAGCTATGCTCTAAGCAATTCCTTTGGCTTTGGTGGCACAAACGGAAGCGTAATTTTCTCGCGCTATACCTAATGCTTCGTGCTCGCTTAATAGCGTGGTTTTCACTCGCAGCGGTCTTGTTACTGCTTGCGGTATTGGCCTTTAGTTTAAGTGCGCCAAGGCCGCCAGAGGCACATAATCCCGCAACAATTAATATTCCTGCCGGCTCTTCTTTGCGCCTGGTAGCGCGGGACCTAGAGGCACAGTCTCTAATTCGCTCAGCGTTAGCTTTCGAGCTGCTCGCTGCGCTGAAAGGGCAGAGGGAAGCGATACAGCGCGGCGAGTATGCCATCGCGTCAGGCGCGTCGGCTCACGCCATACTCGAAAAGCTCGTTGCGGGCCGTGTGAAGACCTATCGTCTTGCGCTCATAGAAGGCCAGACTCTGCAGCAGGTTTTTGCGGGTTTCAGGGCGCATGAGGCCTTGACTCGCGAACTCGAAGGCCCACTCGATCCTCGCTTACTCGATCTCAGCTTCGGAGAATTCGGCCCGATCGATAGCAGCGAGGGCTTATTCATGCCGGAGACCTATGAATACCGGCGTGGTGACAGCGATCTCGATCTTCTGCGCAGAGCTCAAGCTCTCCTCGTCGAGCAGCTCAATACGGCGTGGGAGGGCAGAACAAGGGGGCTGCCCTTTGATACGCCGTATGAAGCGCTGATTCTCGCTTCGATTGTCGAGCGAGAGTCCGGGGTGCTAGCAGAGCGCGCACGTGTAGCCGGGGTCTTCGTTAACCGCCTGCAGCGTGGCATGCGCCTCCAGTCTGATCCCACAACCATTTACGGTCTTGGCAGTAGTTACACCGGAGCGCTGACCAAAGAGCAGCTGCGCGGCAGCACGCCATTTAATACTTATAGAATCGACGGTTTACCACCAACGCCTATTGCTTTGGCAAGCAGTAGCGCCCTGCAAGCTGCCTTAGCACCAGAGGTACATGACTACCTCTATTTTGTTGCAGACGGAGAGGGCGGACACGTATTCTCTCATACCTTAGAGCAGCATAACGCAGCGGTACAGCGATATCGCGAGGCGCTGAATGCCGGCCAAACATCCCAGCCAAACCAATCAGGATCGAGGGCGCAGTGAGAGGAAAATTCATAACACTCGAGGGAGTCGAGGGGGTTGGCAAAAGTACCAATTTGGCGATCATCGAGCGCGTGCTCCAGTGGCAGGGCATCGACTATGTAAAAAGCCGTGAGCCCGGTGGCTGTGATGTTGCAGAACGCATTCGAACGCTACTCCTAGACCCGGAAGCTGAACCCATGGCGGAGCTAACCGAGCTTCTCCTGGTATTCGCAGCCCGCGCCGAGCATTTAGAGAAAGTCATCAAGCCTAACCTGGAGAAGGGTGTTTGGGTGCTTTGCGATAGGTTTACCGATGCGACCTTTGCCTATCAAGGCGGCGGCCGCGGGTTGAGCCAAGCGATCATCGAACAGCTGCAAACGCTTGTTCAAAACGAACTGAGACCCGATTTAACGATTATATTGGACCTCGATCCCGAGATAGGTTTAGAGAGGGCGCGGGAAAGGGGAGCGCTCGATCGATTCGAAAACGAAGAGCAGCTGTTCTTTAACCGCGTACGCGCAGCCTATCTTGCTATTGCCGAAGCCGAGCCTCAACGCTGCTTGGTTATCGATGCCGCTAAGCCGCTCGAAAAGGTCGGAGAAGACCTCACCGCAGCGCTAGTCGCCCGCCTGGGGATATTGGCGCAGGAGTCACCTGGTGCTTAGTTCGAAGACCATGAACTGGCTTGCGAGCACATCGCAGGCACTAATGCATAAGGCGGAAGGGCAAAAGCTCGCTCATGCTACCCTCGTAACTGGCCCTCGGGGTACCGGCAAGTTGAATTGTATTCGCGACTTCGCACGCGCGCTCCTGTGTGAATCGTCGCAGAGCGTAACTGGCTGCGGAAGCTGTAAGAGCTGCGGGCTGTTCGATAGCGGTTCACATCCAGACTTTCTCTTTCTTGAGCCCGAAGAAGCGGGCAAAGCGCTGAAGGTAGATGCCATTAGGGAAGTCGGGGATTTTGCCCAGCGCTCGAGTCATGCTGGAGGCGCAAGGGTCATTATTCTTTATCAAGCGCATGCGCTGAATGTGAATGCGGCCAACGCGCTGCTTAAGACCTTAGAGGAGCCCAATGAGCAAACCTTCATGTTCCTCATTAGTGATCAGCCTGGGCTATTAAGCGCAACAATTCGAAGTCGCTGCCAAATTCTTCACCTCACTTTGCCCTCTGAAGAACAGGCTCTGATCTGGTTGGAACAGCGCGTAAAAGAAACTGAAGAAATCAGTTTCGACAGCCAGCTTGCCCAAGACAGTTTGAAAGCTGCGCGCGGTGGGCCACTATGGGCGCTTGAGCTACTGCAAGCGGGGGCTCTCCCACACAGCAAGGCAATAGGACGTGAGCTGCGCGCCTTGTTGGCCGGACAAAGCGAAGCGGAATCTTTGCTGGCGGCCCTTTTAGCCGTGGAGCCACTCTCTGCCGTGGAGCAGCTGGTGCTTGAGTCAGGCGAGCTCGCGAAGTCGATCCTCAGTACTGGTTCCGCACCTGCGCAGCAATTACAAGAGCCGCTTAAGAGTCATGTGGCTAAAGCACCCGCTCATTTCGCTAAGCGGGCTATTACTCTGCACGACGAGTTCGAACACGCAAGGCGCCAGCTGAGCTCGGTGAGCAACCCCAATCCCAAGCTTCTCCTCGAGTCGTTAAGTTATCTCGCAAGTCGGGCTTTTCGTTAGTAGTGACTTGTTTAAGACTGTTCAAACTCCTTCACTAAGTCTTCGACTTGCCGTGCTATGGCGAGACAGGAGGTCAGGCCAGGGGACTCAATTCCAAAGAGATTAACAAGCCCAGGCATGCCGCATTCATGTTCTCTACGGATGATAAAATCTGATGGTTGGCCGTTTAGTCCTTTCAGTTTCGGGCGAATCCCCGCGTAGGAGGCATGCAACAAATCGGCGCGTATGGCTGGGAAGTAGCGCCCAATAGCGAGCGCGAATTCCTCGGCTTTTTCAGGTGCAACGTTAAGATCAAACGACCCGGTCTCTGTCTCAATAGGCTCGGCGTCCGGGCCAAATTTTAATTGGCCGGCAAGATCTAAAGTTGCATGCACTCCCAGAGCGTCCGCCCGCGTGTCTGGCATGGGGTAAATCAGATGCCTGAATGGGCTGGTGCCTCGGTAGTCAAAATAGCTGCCTTTGCTATAGGCAACCTCGGGAATCCATTGACTTAGTTCGGGCTGCTCCTCGGCGATTGCATGCGCAAGGGGTACTGCGTTCAGTCCGGCGCAGTTTATTAGTACACGAGCACGTAAAGCGTAGGCTGACTTGCCGTTTTTTTCACTGATTGTTGTCGAAAGTAAAAAGCCTTCACTCTCTGGAATGACAGACTCGAGTTGCGTCGAGTGTGCAAAGTGAAGCCCCTTGCGCTGAGCATCGTGCAACAGGCTTTGCATGAATGCGTGGCTGTCGAGGATGCCGCTTGAGGGAGAGAAGAGGGCGCTGCTACCTCTTATTGCAGGCTCAATACGATTGAGCATGGCTCGATCTAGCAGGCGTAAGTTGCTCACACCGTTGCGCTCTGCTCGCTCGCCTAACGCCTCTAGCGCCTCGCGCTGCTCCTCTTGCGCCACGATGAGTTTTCCTAGCTGCGCGTGCGCTATTTCGCGCTCGGCCAAGTAGGCGTAAAGCAAGCGCCGGCCTTCCACGCAAAGCTGCGCTTTAACACTACCCGGCGGATAGTAAATACCCGCATGAATAACTTCGCTATTGCGGCTGCTGGTGCCGTGACCGAAACTGTTTTCCGACTCTAGAAGCACTATGCTTCGGTTTACCGTGTTCTCTGCTAACAGTTTGGCGATCGCAAGACCAACAACGCCACCGCCAACGATGACATAGTCAAAGCTATCAAACTGACTTTGCACAGCAGGGCGCTTAAAAAACTTGGCTAGCACAGCGGGTTGGGTTCTCCGAAGCTCAACTGATTAAGGCTCAATCCGCCGAAAAGTCAGATTGATACGCGGCCCTATATCGCGGCGTGTTTTTGGTATTTGGTGTAGCCAGCGTTCTTGAACGCCAGGTTCCATAAGTAGCAGCGAACCGTTGCTCAGCTCAAGGCGATGACGCAGATCGAGCTCAGTCTTGCTCAGACTCGCTAGGGGTTTTCGCTTTAGAGTGAAGCGCCGAGTCGCGCCCAAACTGACCGATGCAATCCGTGGCGAGGTGCCGAGCTGCGGCTCATCGTCAGCGTGCCATGCAACACTGTCTTGACCGCTGCGATAGCAGTTAAGAAGCGCGCAGTTAAACTGCTCGTGCAGCACATCGTTAATTCGCTCCAGAATAATCTTTGCCGGCTGTATCCATGGCTCTGGCGTAAGAGGAATTCCAGAATACGCATAGCGGCAATGGGGTTCGCCCATCCAGCACTGCAATCTAGGCACATCGACCGTACGCCCCGCGATGCGAATTTTATCCTGTCGCCAAGGGCTTGTTTCTTCTAGTGCACTGTACAGCGCCGCGGCTTCACGAGTAGAAAAAAAATTGGCGAAGAAATACGCCTTGTCAGGCGCAAGGTCTATTAGCTGACGCTGCGCCTCAATAGCAGCGTGATCGACCTTTGCCGCTTGGATATCAGCCAGGTCTGAGAGCGGTTTAGAGGCTGCAGCCTCGCTGGGCTGGGCAAAAAGAGAGATTTGCAAGAGAGCGTTACCGTCAAATCAGAGATTTTGGTAAGTATAACTGGGATAAATGGGTGTCACACGGTGCTAATTTGCCTCCCAAGTGCTCATTGAGCCTGAACATGATTAATTCCGGTAATAAAGATTACCGGAATTAATAAGGCGATGCTTTAGGTCCCCGTCTCAAGGCGGCTGCGGCAATCAGCAACCTCCTAGGCCTGTTTGGCTAATAACCCCCGAATGACATCGTTTGACGATACGATACCCACGAGTTTACCGCCTTTGTTTATCACCACATGATGAACACCATGCTCCAGCATGATCTCGCCTGCCTGTTCTAGGCTTACCGATTGATCAGCTTCAATCAGCTTATGCGAACACAGCTCCCACGCGCGCAGTGATCGATCGACACCCTGCAGGTTTTCAAGCTTAACGATATCCTTAGAGCCGACTATTCCAAAGCATTCCTGCTCATTATTGACCACAGGCAAACAATGGCGACCGGTCTCACGTAAGCGGTTGAGTACATCCTCAAGCGAGGCGTCAACGTGGACGGTATCGACTCGTCCTCGCTCATCGTGGGTAATTCTGCTTTTACTGTTTGCAATAGTTACGTCTGGCGTCGTGTTCATGCTGGGCACTCCATAGAGCCTACGCAAACTCCGCGTTTACTCGTCATGGCTACGAATTCAAGGTTTCCAAACAGCCATTTAGTATGCTTTTGCTGCTTACAGTGTCACGCTAACAGTACAGCACCGCGTAAACTGTTATTCGAGTCACATCCCAATCAAGAAAAACTGCAAGGAACCGATATATATCAGTAATTTACGGTGATATTTGCGAATAAATGGCATGAGTAGAACAATTCCAGCACCCTCGGCTTTTTTCGATACGCTTGAGCACATGCGTAATCCGTTTAAAAATCGGGTGACCTCTATAAGCTTCCTGCAGGGCGCTGAGTCGGCGCCGGAGAGAGCTATAGAGGACTATCAATTTGCTAGCGAGTTCATCTACAGCTACCGCGGCAGTCCTGACACGTTTAACACTTATCGCCGGGAAATTGAGCATTTTTTGCACTGGTGCTGGCTCGTTAGGTGCCTTTCCCTACCTGAGATCGCGCGCGAGCATATCGAAGAATTTATAGAATTTTCAGCATCACCCCCGCACAACTGGATCTCTCACGTTGTCGCACCCAGATTCATTGTTAAGGATGGCCAGCGCCAGCCGAATCCTGATTGGCGACCCTATTTCAGCGCAGCTAACACCGAGGGTAAGGGTTATGCGCCCTCCTCGTCATCGACTCAGTCTTTGCTCGGCGTGCTAAGTAGCTTCTTTAACTATCTGATTCAAGAGAATTATTTAGAATCAAATCCTGTGTCGCAGCTGCGCCAGAAAAGTAAATTCATCCGCAAAACTCAGTCGCAGGCGCAAATTCGACGTTTGTCGCCGCTGCAATGGGAATTTGTCGTGGAAGCGGCCGAAAAACT
Organism: Pseudohongiellaceae bacterium; assembly: GCA_965661495.1. Classification (GTDB taxonomy): domain Bacteria; phylum Pseudomonadota; class Gammaproteobacteria; order Pseudomonadales; family Pseudohongiellaceae; genus UBA9145. Next base: position 283,588 of record CBFIDY010000001.1, read on the forward strand.
GGCTACTCAGGACCCTGGGGTGCACGAGCGAACCCTCTTTATCATGCAGGCCCTCTTCGCTATGTACCTGCGTATTTCAGAGCTTGTGGTCACTCCACGCTGGACACCGCAAATGGGGCATTTCAGGCAGGACACAGACGGTAACTGGTGGTTTCTGACCGTTGGTAAAGGCAATAAAGAGCGCGAGGTCTCGGTTAGCGATGCGATGCTGCAAGCCCTTAGACGCTACCGCCGATCCCGCGGTCTGTCTGCCCTCCCCGCCATTGGCGATACGGCGCCACTGATCCACAAGACCCGCGGTAAAGGAGGAATCACGAGTACCCGCCAAATTCGACTGATCGTGCAGCAGTGCTTCGACGAGGCTGCGCACAGGCTGCGTAAAGAAGGCTTTGAAGACGACGCCGATAGGCTGAGTGAAGCCACGGTACACTGGCTTCGTCATACGGGCATCTCTGAGGACGTGAAACATCGCCCCCGCGAGCATGTGCGTGATGACGCAGGGCACGGCTCGAGTGCAATCACCGATCGCTATATCGACGTGGAGCGCGCTGAGAGACACGCAAGCGCGCGACTAAAGGTGATCAAGTAGCGCAGGGAACCGGTGGCGCCATAGCACCGTATAACTGGGCATAGACGACAAATTAGCCAAATCTGGCGAATTGTGACTGCGTGCTCTAGCGCCTTCCTAAGCCGACATTTTTCCACTAGTCTTAGGCATCAACCGAGCTCGCCTAAAGTACACTCAGTTACCAGGAATCACACGATGGTATTTTCATCTCTACGATCTCCAGCCTCCGGCAACAGCACTGGCCGATCTACTCTCTCGCCTGCCGGCCGCCAGCGTTCTAGCGTCGCACTTGTCCTCAGCCTCTCCTTTCCGCTCGCGCTCTTTGCTGCTGAGCCTGCGATTGACCTCGAGGGCAAATTAGACCCTGCTGCGCTTTACTCGACGCTAGAAGGAGAACCGGTCTTCAGCGAAGCCGCCATTGAACTGGTAGAGCAGCTGGAGTCTAAGCACTACGCTTCGGTAGAAGTTAATGATGCATTCTCCTCGCTAGTGTTTGATAAGTATTTAGACGCGTTAGACGGCTCAAAATTGTATCTGCTGTCTTCGGACGTTCAGCGCATTGCGCGCTACCGCTACACACTAGACAACAGTCTTGCCGAGGGTGATCTGAGCCCCGCCTACGAGATCTACAATATCTATCATCAGCGCGTAATAGACCGCCTTGTTTATGCTATTGAGCGCATCGACACTGCCGTTCCTACCATGGACTTCACCCTTGACGAATACCTTACGCTAGATCGCGAAGACGCGCCGTTTGCTCAAAGCAAAGCAGAGCTCGACGAGCTCTGGCGCAAGCGTGTGAAAAACAGCGTGCTCAGCTTAAGGCTCACTGGCGACACCGACGAAGAGATTATCGAAAAACTGGGCAAGCGCTACCGCAACCAGCTTCGCCAGGTTTTAAAAACCAACGGTAAGGACGTATTCCAGGCCTATCTTTCAACCGTGGCTTCATCAGTTGACCCACACACTTCGTATTTTTCGCCCCGAGATTCAGAAAACTTCAACATGGGCCTGTCGCTGTCGCTTCAAGGCATTGGTGCCCAGCTCACCACAGAGGACGAATACACTAAAGTTGTGGAGCTCATTAAGGGTGGCCCCGCTGAGCGCGCCGCGGAACTCCAAGAAGGCGACAAGATCATTGGTATTGGTCAGGGCGTAGACGGTGAGATCAAAGACGTCGTAGGAATGCGCCTAGACGACGTGGTTGCCCAGATTCGCGGCGAAAAAGATACGGTAGTTCGCCTTAACGTCATCCCAGTAGACGCGGTCTCTGAAAGCAGCGCGCGGCTTATTAGTATCACCCGAGATAACGTCAAGCTTGAAGATCAGTCGGCGAAAAAAGAAGTCATAGAGCTAAGCTATGCCGAGCAAGACTACCGGATTGGCGTAATAAGTCTGCCTACCTTCTATTTTGATTTCGAAGCAGCGGCGCGCGGCGACGAAGATTTCAAAAGCTCGACTCGCGATGTGCGCAAGCTACTTGAAGAACTAAAGCAAGAGTCTGTCGACGCTGTGGTTGTAGACCTGCGTAACGATGGCGGTGGCAGCCTCAGTGAAGCGAATCAACTGGTTGGCTTATTTATTGAAACCGGTCCCACAGTACAAATTCGCTACTCAGATTTACGCAGCGGCTTCACCCGCTCCTTCGGCGACAACGATCCTGAGGTCGTTTACGACGGCCCCCTCGCTGTTCTGGTTAATCGCACGAGCGCTTCGGCCTCGGAGATCTTTGCCGGCGCGATCCAGGATTATCAGCGCGGCCTAGTGCTTGGCGGTCAAACCTTCGGTAAGGGCACAGTGCAGGAAATCATTCCTATGAGCTACGGTCAGGTCAAACTGACCCGCTCTAAGTTCTATCGCATCTCGGGTGCAAGCACGCAGCACCGTGGCGTGATTCCCGACATCGAGTTCCCAGATTTCTACGACGCTTACGACGACATAGGCGAAAGCAGCCTCGACGGCGCCCTGCCGTGGGACACTGTCAGACCCGTCGAGTACAGAGCCTACCACCCTGTTCAGGCTTACCTGCCTATGCTGCGCGAACTTCACGCCGCGCGCGCAGCCGAGTCCCCTGACTTTAATTACTTAGAGAAGCAGATCGAACGCACGCGCGTCCTCCGAGAGCGCGAACAGCTGTCTTTGAACGAAGAGACCGTGAAAGCAGAACGCGAAGCGGTTAAGCGCGTAGAATTTGATGCTGAAAACCTGCGCCGCCAGCTTAAAGGCTTGCCGCTAAAAGAGTGGGTGGACGAGGACGCTGAGGAAGAAATTGCACAGACTACAGCGGAAGAGGATCAGGCGAACGATTCAGAACTGATTGCTAGAAACTCGGAAGCCGAAGACGCTGAAGAGACTACCGAGGACGACGAAGAGGAAGAGGAAGAGCTCGACCCTCTTCTCCTTGAGAGCGGTCGCATATTAGCCGATTTCATTAATCTAATCGAAGATGGGCTCAGCGCGCGCTGAGCCCTGCTGAGTGTGAGTGCTCCTCAGAAATTCACTCCCGCCGAGACTCCATAGACAATCGAATTAGCTTCGTGGTGGTGATAGTCCCAATGCACCTGTGGGGCCAAAGTAAAGCGGCCGAATTCATATTCGTACAGTAGCCCGGCTCGCGCGACCGTGATCCTTTCTTCTTTCTCTGTTTCGGCGCTATCTATGTCGTGCGCAGCACCTGCATGCACTTCGTCCGCAGCGTGCGGCTCGACGCCGTGTTTTACGGTGCGAAACTCTTTGCCAACTCCAAACTGGAAGATCATGCCGGATTCAAAGGGGTGGACATCTAGCGTGGCCATGTAGCTGTCGGCGTTAAACTCACCGCCCGCGTGCTCAGCTACCGCGCCAACACCGATAATCCCATTAATGCGGTATTCGTACTCCAGGCTGCCCGTGTTGTAGTCGCCTCCGTCGACGTGCGTCAATCCGGCGAAGGACGACAGGTGATGACGCCCATATTCGACGTATGCGTGAACCGCATCCGAAGCGTTATGGTGTTCGGCGCTTAAAGCAGTGTTGGCAAGGGGCGTAATGGCGGCAGCTAGTAGGAAAGCTGATTGAATGGCGCGCGTGTTTCGCATACGAATGTCCTGACGAAGGGCAAAGAGCCCCGGCTAATGGAATGGCGTAAGAGTACCCGATAATATGAGGGGGGCATAAGCATATAATGACTTGGAATAGCTCGATCTGCAGGAATGATGAGCCATATCAATCCCATCGGGGATCTGAATGTAAGACCAAAGCCTATGTGCCGGGCGCAACCAAGCTAATTAGATAAAATGCGGGCTGATAGCAGCTTCTTTTTTAGCGAACAAGACGGATAAACTATGCGGGGCTCGATCCTAGGAGATGATAAGCTATTTTCGATAATTTAAATCAGACGCGTTATCTTGCACTCCTTTAGATGCGCCTGGTTTGTTCTTCGAATAGTGGGTAGCTGTGTGTCGCACCTCAGATGACTCCGGCCCAGCAGCAAGCTTTCGACTACCGGTCCCTATTGTTAACAACAGGGATCTAATTCAGAACTTTCTTCACAAATTCGGATTTCAAACCCATCTGACCAATGCCAGGGATCTTACAATCAATATCATGACCGTCAGAAGTATCTGGTACGAGCCGGATTGATTTGACCTTGGTGCCGACCTTTACAACACCGCCCCTGAATTTCAGATCTTTGATAACACTCACGGTATCGCCATCTTTAAGTTCTGCACCGTTGGCATCACGAATCATTGTGACATCTGATGATTCACTATCAGACTCTTTTGACCATTCATGTGCACATTCAGGGCAGATCAATAGCCCTGTGTCTTCATAGGCATAAGCTGATGCGCATTTGGGGCACGGTGGAAGCTCACTCATGATTAAACCTTCTGTTTTATAAACTGATCTTGATTACTTTATGGCGTGATGTGTGGCCACGTATGATGCTGAGGTTTGATTTAGCAATGCCCAAAGCCTTAGACAGAAGCTTGATCACGGCTTCATTGGCTTTGCCGTCTTCAGGTGCTGCGGTTACATAAATTCTATATAGATCTGTGCCGTCTGCAGTGAGCCCCCTCTTAATACGCTCGGACTTGGCTTTAGGCGTGACCTGAACCTGCAAGGTATCGGGCGGATTTTTATAGTTGAATAGATCAAGCACAGACAATGTCCTTTGCTCTCAATAGACGCTGTTTTCTATTTGCCCCAGCGATTTAAGCTGCCCAGCAGCCAAACACCCGATTTCAACAGCTAATACCCTCTCGTTGCCTTCCAAGTATGGTGCTCTACAGATACGGTGCTCTTCAAAGAGTCGTAGATATTAGAAAAGCTAGAAATGAAAGAGAGGTAAAGAGGACATAAAGAGGAGAAGCAGGCAAAGAGGCCATCGATGCAACGCTTCTCGCGATTGAGTCTTAGGTTTGGAGCCCCAGCTTTTTAGGGACCCAGCTTTAAGGACTCTATTCGCTCAAACAAACTGATAGGCGAATGATCAAGTGAAGAAATGGCGGAGGAGGAGAGATTCGAACTCTCGGAAGGCTTTCACCTTCGCTGGTTTTCAAGACCAGTGCATTCAACCACTCTGCCACCCCTCCGCAGCAGGTGCAGAATATTACTACAAATTGCAGTGCAGTCAACCTGCGCGGGGTTTGAATAGTAAGATTCCTTGCCTTTCACCATCGATTGCATAATTCCAAGGAGGAATACCACCAAGCCACCCTCCTCATCTGGCTAACACAGCTGCTGCAAATCAAGCGGCTCAAAACTCCGCTAAGCCCTTGAAATCTGGTAGACTGACAACAAGTAATGCTAAGTGAACACTCATCTCAAACAAGAGCTGCCTGGGTAGAGTGTATTAGTTTGAAGAGCGTAGTTATCAGAGGCCGCGAGCTAAAGTATTGGCAGACCCATCAGTCTCGCAAGGTCAACAGCCCAACAAAGGAACACAGCAATGAATGAGCTTAATCTGAACACGAACCGTGCGAGCCATGCCGCAGAGAGCGCCTCGTCAGTCAACAAGGTAGTCCGCAACACTTACACCCTACTCTCTATGACGCTGTTTTTCAGCGCGCTTTGCGCCGTAGTCACGATGGCGCTGCAGCTTGGACAAGGCGCGGGTCTGCTGATGATTATTGGCGGCTTCGTCATGTCTTTCGTCGTGCGAGCCACGGCGCAATCCAGCAAAGGCCTAATTGCGGTATTCGTATTCGCAGGCTTTATGGGCGGCGGACTGGGACCCATGCTGTCGGCCTACCTCATGGCTTACGCGAACGGCTCAGCCATAATCGCTCAAGCTCTGGGCGGCACAGGTTTGATCTTCCTGTCGCTCTCTGGCTACGCGCTTACCACAGGCCGTAATTTCAATTTCCTTGGCGGCTTCCTTGCCACAGGCATGATGGTGATGCTGGTCGCTATGATCGCCAATATCTTCCTGCAAATCCCGGCAATGAGCCTCGCCATCTCCGCTGCGGTGATCATGCTAATGTCTGGGTTCATTTTGTTCGATACGAGTCGCATCATTAATGGGGGCGAGCGTAACTACATCATGGCGACCATCAGCCTTTACCTCAGCATTTTCAATCTGTTTATCCACCTGCTCAATCTTATCGCTGCCCTCACCGGCCGCGAGTAAGACCGTAGGCTATGCGCTATACGCTGCTCGTTAACGCGGCACCGCAGACTGGCGGAGCGGCCCACTCGGCCCTCCGCTTTGTCGAGGCAGCTTTAGCCGGCGGACACAGCATTGAGCGGCTTTTCTTCTACGGCGACGGCGTCTACAACACGTCTCGCCTTACCGTCATGCCTCAAGACGAAGCTAATCTGCCCGCCCTATGGGACGCGCTTATACGTAAGCATAAACTCGAGTCTGTAGCTTGCGTCTCCTCTGCTATTCGTCGCGGCGTACTCGATGCTACAGAATCTTCCCGTCACGAGCTTAACGTTGTGAGCTGCTACGACAGCAGCGAAATTGGCGGTCTTGGCCAGCTCATTGATGCGATCAGCAACGCTGATCGGCTCATGAGTTTTGGATAGCAACACGGCAATGACAGATAAAGCACACGACACCTTAACCCTAGTTGCCCGACGTTCACCCTACGGCGAATCAGGAGCCCGCGCGACCTTAGACATAGCCTTTGCCGCTGCAGTTTTTGATAGACAAGTTCGCTATGTATTTCTCGGTGACGGGGTTTGGCAACTCAAAAAAGACTCAGGTAAAGCGGCTTCAAATACGCAGAATAAGCTCATGGGGTCAGCTCTCGAAACAATCGAGCTCTACGGTATAGAGCAGGTCTACGCCCTGACCGCCTCGCTAGAGGAACGCAATCTTGCGCCTGCCGAACTAATCGAAGGGGTTACCCTGATCGACGAAATAACTTTACGAGACTTGCTGTCCGGTCCTGATGCTGTAATTAATTTATAGAAGGTTTAGCTGTAGGCAATTGCAGCGAGTCCAAGCAAGCCCACCTCGGTGGCCTAATCTATTTCACCAACGACGTTAAAAAAACCATGGCCAACCTCCACCTCATCGCAACCTCACCTAGCGCAACGCGGCTAAACGAGCTGCATGCTGCGATGTCTTCAGAAGATGCCGTGCTTTTTATCGAAGACGGTGTGTACTTTGCCCGCGCCAGTGAGGCACTCGCAAGCCTGCCTGCGTGCAAAGTCTACTTTTTGAGCGAAGATACTCAGGTGCGTGGAATAGAGGTCAAACAAACTGTCGACTATGCTGGCTTCGTCGAACTCACAACGCAGTACGATCGCTGCGTAAGCTGGTATTAGAGTGAACGGAGAAAATCATTCCAGCATGCCTGCCCTCGATCCCGAAGGCTTTCTCAGGGAGCTCAGCGACTGGGATCAGCGAGTTGCAGTGCAGCTTGCGCTGCGCGAAGGCATTCAACTCGGTGACGCTCATTGGGAAGTCATACTTACCCTACGTGATTTCTACGTAAGACACCGAGTCTCACCTGCAAATCGGGCGCTAGTGAATTTAGTGCGTAGAGAACACGGTGCAGAGAAAGGCCAGAGTCGCTACTTGATGAAATTATTCGGCGGCAGCCCGGCAAAACTGTCGGCGAAAATTGCCGGGCTGCCGAAGCCAGAAAACTGCCTCTAGCCCACCCGTATGTGGGCTTCTCGCTAACGCTCACCTAATTGCTTTACAAACTGGCGCGCCGTCGAATCGGCTATTCGAACCAGTCTAGCCGATCGCGCAGTGCAACCACCCTACCAACAATGATCAAGGTTGGCGGCTGTATTTCCTGCTCAGCCACTTTGTCGGCGATGTTCTCCAAAGTGCCCACACACACCCTTTGGTCCCGTGTTGTGCCCTGTTGAATCACAGCCACCGGCATAGTGCTTTCCATACCGTGTGCTAGAAGCTGCTGGCAAATAATTTCAAGTCCGCTAAGGCCCATGTAGAAGGCTAGCGTCTGCTGCTCCTGTGCTAACAACGCCCAATTTAGCGGCACGCCTCCGTCTCGAATATGGCCTGTTAAAAAGCGTACCGACTGAGAATAATCACGATGAGTGAGCGGTATGCCCGCATAGGTCGCGCAGCCAGAGGCCGCCGTGATTCCCGGAACTACTTGAAATGCCACCCCTGCCTCGGTCAGCTTCTCGATCTCTTCGCCTCCACGACCGAAGATAAAAGGATCGCCGCCCTTTAAACGCAGAACTTTTTTACCTTCTTTCGCCAGCCTAACCAGCATGCTGTTCAAGTCTTCCTGCGGCACCGCATGATCCGAGCGTGCCTTACCCACGAAAATTTTATCTGCATCAGGGCGCAGCTTAAGCAAAATAGCCTCGCTGACAAGACGATCATAAAGAACGACATCGGCCTTGTGCATCAACCGCAGGGCTTTCAGGGTTAGTAATTCAGGGTCGCCAGGGCCAGCGCCTACTAGATACACTTCGCCCTGCTCTGGGCTTGGCTTGCTCGTTTGTTCGAGGATTTTGGCGCGGGCTTCCTTCTCTTTGCCCGAATACACGAGCTCGGGAACTTCGCTTTCGAGGATCTTCTCCCAAAAACGCGTGCGCTGAGAAAAATTGGGGACTCGCTTTTTCACTGTCCCACGTAGCTCTCTTAGCAGAGCGGCTAGCCTGTCTACCCGCGCGGGCAGAAGAGAATCAATAAGCCCTTTAATCGAACGCGCAAGAATAGGTGACGCTCCGCCACTGGAAATCGCAACCAGTATGGGGCTCCTGTCTACGATTGCCGGCACGATAAAAGTACAAAGCTCAGGTTGGTCCACGACGTTCACCGGAATACCAAGGCTTTGAGCGCGCTCACTGACACTAGTGTTCACGTCAAGCGAGTCGGTAGCAGCTACTACCAGCGTGGCACCCGCTAGGCAGCAAGCCTGAAACTCTATTGGGCAAATAAGCGAGTCGGTTGAACTACACAGCGCGCGCAGCTCCGAACAAAGCTCGGGTGCGACGATATGCAGCTTAGCGCCAGCGCGCGCAAGAAGGGTCGCCTTGCGCAGCGCTACTTCACCGCCACCGACAACAACGCAGCGTTTTCCTTGAACATCCAGAAACGCTGGCAATCTTTCCACTAACGCAGGCTCTCAACACCCGGCAAATAAGGAGCTAGGACGCTAGGAATAGCGACGCTGCCATCTTCCTGCTGGTAGTTTTCGAGGATAGCCACTAGCGTACGTCCAACAGCGAGACCCGAGCCGTTCACAGTATGCACCAGCTCCGGCTTGCCAGTGGCGGGATTACGCCAGCGCGCCTGCATTCTGCGCGCTTGGAAGTCGGTGAAGCTCGAACACGAGGAGATCTCGCGGTAGGTGTTCTGTGACGGCAGCCACACCTCCAAGTCGTAGGTCTTAGCAGCCGAGAAGCCGAGGTCTCCTCCGCACAGCAACACTTTGCGATAAGGAAGTTCCAACGCCTGCAAAATAGATTCAGCGTGCCCTGTAAGCGCCTCGAGGGCTGCCTCGGACTCGCTCGGCTCGACTATTTGAACTAGCTCTACTTTTTCGAACTGATGCTGCCGGATCATGCCTTTGGTATCTCGTCCGTAGCTTCCCGCCTCTGAACGAAAGCACGGCGTGTGGCTAACGAGCTTTAGAGGCAGGTCTTTCGCTTCGAGAATGCTGTCGCGCACGATATTCGTTACAGGCACCTCAGCGGTGGGAATCAGGTAGTACTCCTGCTCACCTTGCAGCTTGAACAGATCTTCTTCGAATTTAGGCAGCTGACCGGTGCCTTCGAGAGACTCGCTGTTCACTAAGAAAGGCACGTTCACTTCTTCATAGCCTGACTGCTGTGTGTGCTGGTCTAGCATGAACTGCGCGAGCGCGCGGTGCAGGCGCGCAACGGCTCCACGCATAACCACGAAGCGAGCACCTGTTAGCTTAGCCCCAGTCTCAAACTCTAGGCCGCGCTCTAAGGCTTCGCCGATATCAGCGTGGTCGCGCACTTCAAACGCAAATTCGCGCGGCTGGCCGACGCGGGCAACCTCGAGATTAGCAGCCTCGTCGGCGCCTTCAGGGACGCTGGCATCGGGAACATTGGGGATTCCTTTCAAATAGTCTGTGAGCTGATCCTGCAGCTGCGACAGTCCCGCCTTCTTCTGCTCGAGCTCTGCGTTAATAGCCTCCATCGATGCCAGTATGTCGCTTGCATCTTCGCCCTTAGCTTTCGCCTGGCCGATAAGCTTAGAGCGCGACTTGCGCTCGTTCTGCAGTGATTCAGTCTGTAACTGGAGTTCTTTGCGCTGTGTATCGAGAGTCGCTAGCAGCTCAGTGTCGAGGCTGAAATGCTTTTTGGCGAGCTGAACAGCTAAGTCGTTCGCTTCAGCGCGAAGGCGCTTAGGATCTAACATGGGATTACCTGTCTTTTTAGAGCGAGAATTGGAGAGCCGGTCTGTGAAGTCTTAAAAAAGGGTCTTCATTACGTGATAACCGCAAAAAGTTGCCGCTAAGCACAAGCACAGCGTTGCCGCTGCCAAACCAATAGCGCCATTGTAATTGCCCTGTTGGAGTAACGAAAGCGTATCGAGAGAGAACGCCGAATAAGTAGTGAACGCTCCCAGAAAACCGGTCACCGCGAAAAACCGCAGGGGCTCCGGCGCGCCCTGCTCCACTAATACTGTCACCGCCGCGCCAATTAAGAATGACCCCACTAAGTTGATAGTGAAGGTGGCCCACGCTGTGCTCATTCCCAAAAGCGGCGGGAGTAAGTTACCAAGGCCAAATCTCGCGCAAGCGCCCAGTGCGCCTCCCAAGGCGACAGCTATCCAGCTCACAGACTTACTGCTCCGAGCGGCTGTGAGCGTAAGGTCACGCTAGCGATAGTCATTGCTGATAACCTCAACCCCGGGCGGCGGAGTGAACTCAAACTCGGAGTCGTCGATGCCTTGATTACGCACGCTATTGCTGAATCGCCATACTGTGCGCTGACCAGAACGTTCACTTAGTATAATGCTGTCTAAGCTGTCTCCGACAAAGCTAATATCGATGCGCGAGTGCAGCGCTGCGGGGTCAACAGGCTCTAAACGAAAATCGATGAGCTCAGCATTCGCACCCTTAACTGCGCTGATACGATAGTCGGTATCCAGACCGGTTGAGTCCCCTGCTAAAAGTCGAGCGGCGAAATCGGAGTCTTCAAAACTCCAAGGCTCGATAACGACCTGCTCGAGATCTGGCTGATAATTCCACAGCCATTCACCATTGGTGACAAGCAGTTCAGGAAATGGCTCAAGGGTTTCCCAGAGAAAACCGTGGGGTTTTTTTAGCAGCATACGAATACTTGAGGTTTCAAGAATGCCCCCATCGGACGTAATGATGAGCTGCTCGACGTCGGCGCGCAGTGTGCTGATAGACTCCATTCGCTTTGACAGCCGAGTCGCATCCTGCTCAGCGGCCATCGCATTAGCGATTGAGAGCACTAGACTCAGCACGCCCGCGATCAAAGCAGAGGGAAGCCCGTGTAGACGCATCTGGTTCTAACTCCTTGGTGGGGGCGGCGCGAGCACTTCACGCTGGCCATTGCTGCCCATAGGTGACACGACACCCGAGAGCTCCATGGTTTCGATCATTCGCGCGGCTCGGTTGTAGCCGATGCGAAGCTTACGCTGCACAGATGAGATAGACGCCTTCCTCGTTTCAGTCACAAAGGCAACCGCTTCGTCATACAGAGCATCGTCCTCTTCGCTCCCGGACTCGCCTTCACCGCCGCCCATAGCCCCCATGTCGAGGTCTTCACTAGCGCTGGTAATTGAATCGATATAAACCGGTGCCGCGCGGGATTTCCAGTCTGCCACTACGCGATGCACTTCTTCATCGCTGACAAAGGCACCATGAACGCGGGTTGGCACGCCACCGCCTGGGGGTAAGAACAGCATATCACCATGGCCTAGAAGCTGCTCAGCGCCGCCCTCACCTAGAATCGTGCGCGAATCAACTTTCGACTGCACCATGAAAGACAAGCGCGTCGGTATATTTGCCTTAATGAGGCCTGTTAACACATCGACCGAAGGACGCTGGGTTGCGAGCACTAGATGAATGCCTGCTGCGCGAGCTTTTTGAGCAATGCGCGCGATGAGCTCCTCAACCTTTTTGCCTACGACCATCATCATATCGGCTAGCTCGTCGACGATAACGACGATGCTCGGCAATGCATCAAGCTCCTCAGGACTCTGCTCTTCTTCGAGGAGCATAGGGTCTGGTTTCCATAGCGGGTCGAGTATGGGCTGCCCGGCCTTCTTAGCATCGACGACCTTTTTATTGTAGCCGGCCAGATTGCGCACACCTAACGCCGACATAAGTTTATAGCGCCGCTCCATTTCAGCCACGCTCCAGCGCAAACCGTTAGCGGCGTCCTTCATGTCGGTGATTACCGGTGTGAGGAGATGCGGAATGCCGTCGTATACCGACAGCTCGAGCATTTTCGGATCGATCATAATGATCCGTACCTGCTCCGGCGTAGATTTAAATAGCAGGCTAAGAATCATCGCGTTGATACCGACGGATTTACCCGACCCCGTGGTACCCGCAACGAGCAAATGCGGCATCTTGGCGAGATCAACAATTACCGGCTTGCCAACGATATCGTGACCCAGCGCCATGCTCACTGGCGACGAGGCTTTGTCGAACTCAGGTGTAGAGAGCACTTGGCTTAGCTGAATGATCTCGCGCTTTTCGTTGGGAATCTCAATCCCAATGACGGTTTTGCCGGGGATAACTTCCACAATTCGTACAGACACGATCGCCAAGGAGCGGGCAAGATCTTTAGCTAGATTTGTAATACGGCTGACTTTGATGCCGGGCGCAGGCTGCACTTCGAAACGGGTAATGACGGGCCCTGGATTAACCGCCGTCACTTCTATTTCAATACCAAAGTCTTTGAGTTTGAGTTCCAGCAGGCGGGACATCGCCTCCAGCGACTCTTTCGAAAACCCGGATTCGTTCGTTTCCTGCCAAGCGTCAAGCAAGCCTATTTGCGGAAGCTCGCCGGTCGGGACGTCAGAAAACAGCGAACCCTGTCGTTCTTTTTCTACGCGCTTACTGCGTTCAACTTTTTTCGGCTTCTCAAGTTTAATCGTCGGCGGAGTCCGTTTTTTCTGTTTTTCGACGTGTACGTCGATCGCTTTTTTGCGTGTGTTAATTCGTTCTCGCGCTGCTGCGGACTCACGCCGCTTCGCAAGCCATGCCCTACTCTGATTAATCAAAAGATCATAAAGATAAAGACTCAGCTCGCCGAGCTTGTCGACAACAGCGAGCCAAGAGATGTCGGCCGAAACCGTCAGCCCGAATAAAAACATCGCAAACAAGAACAGCGTCGAACCTAGCGTGGCGAGGACAGGCATGAGCAGGTCGAGCACGAGAGTGCCTAGGATTCCGCCAGCCGACGCCAGCGAACCGCTGGTTTGTATATGCAGGGCTGCTAATCCGCAGGCAGAGATCAGGAGCAGGAAAAAGCCTAACACCTTCAAGGCCACAAGCTGCCACAGCCACTGAGTCTGACCGTCGCTGAGCTGATCGTCCTGCTGACGTAATGCTCGGGCTAACTTGTAAAGCAGGAAAAGGGGCAAGGTATAGGCCAGGCCCCCGAAGACCTGCAGCAAGACGTCCGCAAGCCAAGCACCCCAGGCACCGATCGCATTATTGATCTCTTCTCCGCTCCCGCCCGTTGACCAACTAGGATCCGCGGGGGAATACGTCGCGAGGGCGATCATGAGAATGAGAGCGCTCAGTAAATACGCGATAAGCAGCCCTTCTTTGGTCAGACGCTGCAGTAGCTGCGAGACGGCTGACGCTTCGCTGTTCTCGATGCTGGATTTGGAAGGCATAAAAATAGTCTTTTATTTCAGGCTCTTACTTGCGCTTATGAAACGCGTTTATAAGAATTGCTTAGAGTAGTGGCAGGTAAAAACTTCCTGTTAAAGGTTTAACGGTAAAAACCGCTTAAAATTGAGTAGAATAGTCGCTTTTATAAGCTCGCAACGTACACACATCGCGCAGCCCACTGCGCTTAGATTTAGGATATTTCATGACTGATACACAACATCACGGCCTTGTCATCTTAGGCTCAGGTCCTGCCGGTTACACGGCGGCAATTTATGCGGCTCGCGCCAACTTAAAGCCCGTCGTTATCACGGGAATGGTTCAGGGCGGACAGCTCACTACAACTACCGACGTCGATAACTGGCCGGGAGATGTAGAAGGCCTTCAGGGCCCGGCGTTGATGCAGCGCATGCTGGAGCACGCTGAGCGCTTTGATACCCAGGTCCTGTTCGATCAAATCAACGCGGTAGACCTCAGTAAGCGTCCCTTCACTTTGACCGGCGACATGGGTAGCTACACCTGCGACGCTCTTATCATCGCCACCGGCGCCTCTGCTCAGTATCTTGGCCTAGAATCTGAAACGGCCTTCATGGGCAAAGGGGTCAGCGCCTGCGCGACCTGCGACGGATTCTTTTACCGCGATAAGCCGGTGGTTGTTGTCGGTGGCGGCAACACTGCCGTTGAAGAAGCGCTCTATCTTGCCAACATTTGCTCCCATGTGACGCTCGTGCATCGCCGCGATTCATTACGAGCAGAGAAGATCCTGCAACAAAAACTGTTCGACCGCGAAGCGGAAGGCAAGGTGACTATCGAATGGAATTCCAACCTCGACGAAGTCCTGGGTGACGACAGCGGTGTGACGGCAGTGCGCTTGCGAGACAACGGCGGGGAAACCAAAGAACTCGCCGTAGATGGTGTTTTCATCGCGATCGGCCATGTGCCCAACTCCGAGATATTCGCCGGCCAGCTCGAAATGAAAAACGGCTACGTCGTGGTCAACACGGGCATTTCTGGCAACGCGACTCAAACCAGCGTACCGGGCGTTTTTGCCGCCGGCGATATCGCCGACCAGGTTTATCGCCAAGCGGTTACCAGCGCGGGCTTTGGCTGCATGGCGGCGCTAGACGCCGAGCGCTTCCTCGACGAGTAGGTCGCAGCTGCAAACGCTAGCGATTCAAGGGAGCCAGAGATGGAGCTACCGTGGCTGGAAGAGCTTAACGGCCAATTCCCCTCGGTCGAGCGCGCACTGCAAGAGCCCAACGGCCTTCTGTGCGCGGGCGGCACGCTAGCTCCCGCTACCCTGCTGCAGGCCTATAGCAGCGGCATCTTTCCCTGGTTCGAAGAGGACCAGCCTATTCTATGGTGGGCCCCAGATCCGCGCATGATCATTCGCGTCGATGACTTTCAGCCGTCGCGAAGTTTGCGCAAGACACTGAGACGCGCCGGCTTTACCTTTCGTCTCGACCAGCAGTTTGCTCAAGTCATGCGCCACTGCGCCGCACCCCGCGGCGAAGAAAGCGGAACGTGGATAAATCCCATGATGCTGAGCGCCTACAGCGCGCTGCACAGTTTGGGTTATGCTCACTCTATGGAGACATACCTCGAAGATAAGCTTGTCGGCGGCTTATACGGCGTTGCGATTGGCAAGCAGTTCTTTGGAGAATCCATGTTCTCACGCGCAGATAATGCCTCGAAAGCCGCACTCAGCGTGCTTATCTGTCAGCTTCAGCGCTGGGGATTCGAAATCATAGACTGCCAAGTAGCCAATCCTCATCTTGAATCTTTGGGTGCCGTAGAGATACCCAGAGGGCAGTTCGTCGAGCAAGTTGCAAGAGCCTGCTCTGCTGAGTTTGCAGCGCAACAATGGCATTTAGATAAAGATCTGCAGTCTGGTGTGCAAACGGCGACGAGGAGCGAGAAGTGAGTAACGATTATTTCAATGCCGACATCAATCGCTCGCTTCGGTTGTTTCGCACCCCGCCGCATGAATGCAGCTATCTGGAAGGCAAAACTGCCTGCACAGTCTTTGTTGACCCAGAAATCATACCCACCCAAACGATTGTGAGTCAGCTTAATGAGCTTGGCTATCGCCGCAGCGGGGTCAACATCTACCGCCCCGACTGCGACGACTGCTCGGCCTGCATTTCCGTGCGTGTGCCGGTGGCTGACTTCGTGCCTGGGAGGCGATTTAGACGCGTGCTGAGAAAAAACAGCGATCTCTCGATTAAACCCCTCTATGATCAAGCTGCCTCGGCTGAAACTAGACAGCTCTATCAGCGCTACATTGAAAGTCGGCATGACGACGGAGACATGTATCCAGCTGATAATGCTCAGTATGAATCCTTCATCCTGGACGCCTCTGACGCGACACGCTTTTTCGGTTTTTTCCAAGGAGAACGCCTGTTAGCCGTCACTGTGTGTGACGAACTCGCAGACGGGCTGTCTGCGGTTTACACCTTCTTCGAACCAAACGAAAGCAAGCGCTCCCTCGGCACCTTCGCTGTGCTTTCACTCATCGAGCTCGCCCGCTCAAGCGGCCTGCCCTACACCTACCTTGGTTACTGGGTGAAAGGCTGCGGTAAGATGGAGTACAAACTAGACTTTAGACCTATAGAACTACTGCGGGAAAAGCGCTGGGTGCGCCTTAACTAAGCGCAGCAGACCACTGTAGCGACTGGCTTTACCGTTTGAAATCATGCACAATGCTGCGCAATTTCAGTAGAGAGGCCTACTAATGGCGAAAGAAGATCAAATCGAAATGGAAGGCGAAGTCGTCGACACGCTTCCTAATACAATGTTCCGCGTTCAGCTTGAGAACGGACATATTGTTACCGCCCATATTTCCGGCAAAATGCGTAAGAACTACATCCGTATCCTTACAGGCGATCAGGTACGCGTCGAATTGACGCCCTACGATCTCACTAAGGGCAGAATCACTTACCGCGCTCGCTAGACACCCTTCATTCGAACCGCTCCCGCGGTTCGAACTCAGCCCACCCCCTCTGTTTCCGGCTATCCAAGCAATCCAGCAACGCGTCTATTGCCTGTAATTAGTATTCAAAAGCAAGCTACGTTAGGTCAGCCTATGCTCTAGGCCGGCGTTTCTTGGTCGCTTCGCTTATTCGTTGTACGGCTTCGATCGCCGTTTTTGCTGGATTTCCGCTCGGCCGACTTGTGTGACGAAGATTCGATAACGATGTCGCCAGCCTCAGCCTTTACGACAACCCTACCGCCATCTTTTAAGTCACCAAACAGCAGTTCTTCGGCCATCGCCTTCTTTAGCTTGTCCTGAATGAGTCGTGCCATCGGGCGCGCACCCATCGATTCGCTGTAACCATGGGAGACAAACCAATCGACAGCGCTGTCGTCGAGATGCAATTGCACATCTTTCTTGTCCAACTGCACCTGCAGTTCAACGATAAACTTGTCGACGACGGTTTTAATTGTCTCCACCGTCAAGTTGCCGAACTGAATGATACTGTCGAGGCGATTTCTAAACTCCGGACTAAAGCCTTTCTTAATCACTTCCATGCCGTCGCTGGAATGATCCTGCTCGGTGAAGCCAATCGAGGCTCTGGCCATTTCCTGGGCGCCAGCGTTGGTGGTCATGATCAAAATGACATTGCGGAAGTCCGCGTGCCTGCCATTGTTATCAGTGAGAGTGCCGTGATCCATTACCTGCAGGAGAAGATTGAAAACGTCGGGATGAGCTTTTTCAATTTCGTCTAGCAGGACCACGCAGTGAGGCGATTTCGATACAGCCTCTGTTAGCAGGCCGCCTTGGTCGAAACCCACGTAGCCAGGAGGCGCGCCAATGAGTCGAGAAACAGTGTGCCTTTCCATATATTCAGACATATCGAAGCGTAGCAGCTCGATGCCAAGGATCTTGGCTAGCTGTTTGCTGACCTCGGTCTTGCCTACACCAGTTGGCCCGGCAAACAAGAAAGAACCTATTGGTTTGTCCTCCGCCCCAAGCCCAGCCCGTGACAATTTGATCGCTGTCGACAGCGCTGAGATCGCTTCGTCTTGACCAAACACGACCATCTTCAAATTGGACTCAAGGCTGCGTAACGCTTCCATGTCGGTAGTTGACACCTGCTTAGGTGGGATCTTCGCTATCGAGGCGACCACGCGCTCCATATCCACGGGCTGAATTAGTTTCTTGCGCCTGCTGGGCGGCTGCAGCCGCTGGAAAGCGCCCGCCTCGTCCATGACATCAATTGCTTTGTCGGGCATGAAGCGGTCATTGATATAGCGGCTAGCTAGTTCGCTGGCCGCTTGAAGCGATTTATCACTGTACCGCAGCTCGTGGTGCTCTTCGAAGCGACTCTTGAGTCCCTTTAGGATTTTGTAAGTGGTCTCGACGTCAGGCTCGTCTACGTCGACCTTCTGGAAGCGTCGAGACAGTGCGCGGTCTTTCTCAAAAATACCCCGGTATTCTTGATAAGTTGTAGAGCCGATGCAGCGCATCTGGCCGCTGGTGAGCGCAGGCTTGAGAAGATTAGACGCATCCATCACACCACCTGAGGCGGCGCCGGCGCCGATGATCATATGGATTTCGTCGATAAACAGCACAGCCTGATCGTCATCGCGCAGCTCGTTCAGAAGCGCTTTGAAACGCTTCTCAAAATCTCCTCGATATTTCGTGCCGGCGAGAAGCGCGCCTAGATCTAGTGAGTAAATCACGCTGTCTTTGAGTACCTCAGGCACCTGCTCATCGACAATTCGTTTCGCGAGACCCTCCGCAACAGCGGTTTTGCCAACGCCTGATTCACCCACCAGCAAGGGATTGTTTTTACGTCGGCGAGACAGCACCTGCACGACGCGGGTGACTTCTTCATCGCGTCCAACCAGCGGATCTATGCGACCCGCTGCAGCTTCTGCGTTCAGATTGGTGGCGTAAGTGGCTAAAGCGCCTTTGCCCTGCTCCGCCTCACCCTCTGGATTGCTTTGCTGATCTTGCTCTGCACCGTCGGCAGATTCAGACCCTAGCTTAGAAATACCATGGGTGATGAAGTTCACAACGTTGATGCGGGCTATGTCCTGTTCTTCTAGCGCGAAAACGGCGTGGCTCTGCTGCTCGCTAAAAATCGCTACCAATACATTGGCGCCGCAAACCTCGCGTTTACCGGAAGACTGAACATGGAAAACCGCGCGCTGCAAAAGCCTTTGGAAACCGAGTGTCGGCTGGGTTTCCCGTTCGTCATCTTCCTCGGGTATAAGCGGGGTATTAGCATCGATGTAGCGGGTGAGCTCGTCAGCCAGCTTAGCGAAGTCACAACCACACGCGCGCAGAACTTCCTGTGCCGATTCGTTCTCGAGTAGTGCCAGCAGTAAATGCTCAACAGTCATATACTCGTGCCGTTTCTCACGAGCGGAGCGAAACGCAAGGTTTAGGGTCGCTTCCAGATCTTTACTTAGCATAGTGCTTCCTAATTTACCGGTTTGGCCTAGGTGCATTCACCTACGCAGCGTTATCTCGTTAAGCTCTGACTCGCATCGAACAAATTGCAGGTGATGCGCAGTTCAGAGTTTGCAACTCAAGTCTCATCTTCCTCCACCGCGCATAGCAGCGGCTGCTCACATTCGGCCGAATAGTGATTGACCTGCTCAGCCTTTGTCTCGGCGACGTCTTTGCTAAAAACCCCACACACCCCTTTGCCCTCGGTGTGGACTTTCAGCATAACTCGCGTCGCGGTCTCTGGGTTCATGCCGAAGAAAGCGCGCAGCACTTCAACGACAAACTCCATTGGCGTGTAGTCATCGTTTAATAGAACGACTTTGTACAGCGGCGGGCGTTTTAGCGCCGGCTTACTCGCGGCAGTTGCGATGCCCATGTCGCCGTCGTCGCCGTCCTCCTGCCCCGCCGATAGGCGTACGGCAAACGAGGATAAAGCTGTCAGGCGGCCAGATTCGAATCGATATTTCATAGTGTATGGCTTTACTCGCTGTTGGTTTCAAGGCTCGATCTTGGAGAGTCTATCATTTAGGCCGTATAGGGTGGGCAATACGCCTTGCTTTCGGGCTGCGATCATTTGGAAATTGACAGTTGAAATCTACGTCGAGACGAGCGAGTATCAGGTAAGTCACATTAAGTGACAAAAAATAACAATAAATAATAAAAGCTACAGGAGGCTGCTATGAGCAAGGGTCAAGTAAAGTGGTTTAATAATGCAAAAGGTTTTGGATTCATCTTACCAGAAGACGGGGGAGCCGATTTGTTCGCCCACTACTCGTCCATCGGAATGGAAGGGTATAAAACCCTCAAAGCCGGACAGCATGTGACGTTTGATCTTGTAGATGGACCCAAGGGCCCGCATGCGGCTAACATAATGCTCGCCGAAAGCGAGCTAGCACAGCTTCAAGAAGAGCTTGCGGATAGCGAGGCCTCTATCCACGACGGCCCAAATTCAGACCAGCACAGCACAGGTTCGGTCCAGATGACTGCAGAGCAGTCCTACGGTTAACCTTGTAGCGGCTGTGACACGCACCGAAGGTAGCCCTTGGCTAAGATTGTCCTATTTAATAAACCCTTCGGTGTGCATTCTCAGTTTTCGGGCGATGACCCCGAGCTCACACTCTCTCACTTTATCGACGACACCAGTGTCTATCCGGCGGGCCGCTTAGATCGCGATTCGGAGGGGCTTTTGGTGCTGACCGATAACGGCCCCCTTCAGCATCGTATCAGTCACCCGAGTCTCAATAAGCAAAAACGCTATTGGGTACAGGTGGAGGGTGCTATCAACGAGGAGGCGGTCGAAAAGCTAAGGTCCGGCGTCCTGCTTAAAGATGGCCAGACCAAACCCGCTGCTGCACAGATCATCACTGAGCCCAAGCTATGGGAGCGCCAGCCCCCCATTAGACAGCGCGCAGCCATACCGACAAGCTGGCTTGAGCTTGGCATAAGCGAAGGCAAGAATCGTCAGGTTAGGCGAATGACAGCCGCAGTGGGCTTCCCTACCCTGCGACTAGTGAGAGTCAGCGTAGGGGAATGGCAACTTGGTGAACTTCAACCAGGTGACAGCAGGATCCTCGAAGTCCCTACTCCGAATCCCAGCGCGCCAACGCCGCCGCGTCGCTCGCGCGGCTCGCAATCCACTCAGACTCGTCGCCGCTGGTCTGCTTCTTCCAAAAAGGGGCGCGGCTCTTAAGGTAGTCCATCATAAAGTCTGCCGCCTCGAACGCAGCGCCGCGGTGCGCGCTTGCAGCAATGACTAATACGATCTGTTCCTTAGCGTGAAGGCAGCCCACTCTATGCACAATACGGCTAGCCAAGAGCGGCCAGCGTTGCTGAGCCTGAAATTCGATATCGGCTAGCGCCTTTTCTGTCATGCCCGGATAATGTTCTAGGGTCAGACTTTGCACCTGGGATCTATCGCCCTGATGAAACTCTCGGACCAGCCCCGTAAAGAGCACCACGGCTCCCGCATCGCCCGCTTCGTCAACAACGCGCTGGTATTCCTGTTGCACGTTAAAATCAGCCTGCTGTACCGACACTGACATACCTAGCCTCCCGTCATCGGGGGGAAAAGTGCGACCTCATCACCCTCTACGATGACCTGCTCGGCTGAGGATACCGTTTGATTAACAGCCACCAAAAGACTGGAAAAAAGACTTTCCTCAATCTCAGAAAGCGGACCTGCACGAAGCGTCTTAAGAAGATCGGCCACTGTCGCGGGCGCCGGCAATTCGGCTGAATCTGAGTCCGCCCCGCGCGCTTCACGCAGGCTGGCAAAATAGAGGACTTTAATTTTCATCACTCGGCCCTGCCATGAACGTAGTGCCCGCTGCGGCCGCCGCTTTTTTCCATCAGCCGCACCTCGCCAATCACCATCTCCTTATCCACCGCTTTGCACATATCGTAAATAGTCAGGCAGGCGACAGACACCGCCGTTAACGCCTCCATTTCGACACCGGTTTGGCCGAGCACCTTGCAGCAGGCGCTCACATTGACCGCATCTTCCGCAACTTCGATATCTACAGCCACGGACGTCAACATCAGAGGATGGCATAGGGGAATCAATTGCGAACAGCTTTTCGCTGCTTGAATGCCAGCAATCCGGGCAATCGCAACTACATCGCCCTTCTTATGCCCTCCACTGCGAATAAGCTCGGCGGTTTGCTTAGACAGGCTGATCTTGCCCCTGGCTACGGCAACGCGCTGGCTAGATTCTTTGTCGCCCACGTCGACCATGCGGGCATTACCCTCAGCGTCTAAATGAGTTAGCTGTTGATTGTTTGAATTCATAGGCGTCTACTACCGTTAATTTAGCGCGATGATAACGAGGAAACTCGCTAATAGCCAAGCCATCGGCTGTGGCATCGCTTGTTTATAAGCGCTAGCATCGCGCAGCGATTGTGAAGACGCGCACTTTTAGACGAGCCACTCGTCGTAGCCGAGCAAATTAAGAGAAACGAAGCACATGAGCGAAACCGGACGTCATAATTTGCCGCACCTCACCGTGGCGGTGGTTGTGGAGCAGGAAGGCCGCTACCTGATGGTCCAGGAGCAATCGGCTGATGGCGCTAGCGTTTTAAACCAGCCCGCCGGCCATGTTGAGGGCGGCGAAACCCTCCTTGAGGCGGCGCTTCGGGAAACGCTAGAAGAAACGGCTTGGACGGTCGAACTCGACGCCATGCTCGGCATCTATACCTACAGCACGGCTGGAATCTGCTACCAGAGAGTCTGCTTTTCCGCTACGGCCGTTAAGGAAACCAACGGCAGCCTCGATCCAGCGATCCAAGCTGCCCACTGGTTGAGCCGCGAGCAAATCGAGCACTCAGCCTTGCGAAGCCCGCTCGTTATGCAGGCGATTGACGATTACGAGCGCGGCGAGCGATTTGCACTCACGGCAATTAAAAGCACCAAGCATCTAACAAGCAAGAGAAATCATGGCAGCTAAACCAGAAAAGACTGCGAAGTCTGCAGAAAAAGTTATTGTCGGCATGTCCGGCGGCGTCGACTCCTCTGTAGCGGCCCACCTTTTAATTGAGCAGGGCTACCAGGTTGAGGGGCTGTTCATGAAAAATTGGGACGAGGACGACGGCACAGAGTACTGCACGGCAAAAACCGACCTCGGAGACGCACAAGCAGTTTGCGATCGACTCGGCATACCTTTGCATACGGCTAATTTTGCCGCCGAATATTGGGACAACGTGTTTGAACATTTCTTAGCAGAATATCAAGCCGGCCGAACCCCCAACCCCGACGTGCTGTGCAACAGGGAAATTAAATTCAAAGCCTTTCTCGACTACGCAAGCGATTTAGGGGCCGACAAGATTGCTACGGGCCACTACGCGCGAGTGGCCTGCGTCGAAGGCAAAACTCATTTGCTCAAAGGCTTAGATTCCAACAAAGATCAAAGCTACTTCCTGTGCGAGGTAAATGAAGCGAGTCTCAGTCGCGCCCTCTTTCCGGTTGGCGAATTAGACAAACCCGAGGTGCGGGCGCTTGCAGAAAAACTACAGCTGAAAACCCATGATAAAAAAGACAGCACTGGCATCTGTTTCATAGGCGAGCGTAAGTTCAAAGATTTTTTAGAGCAGTATCTTCCTGCCCAGCCAGGTGACATCGCAACGGCGGCTGGAGACATCATTGGCACGCATGCCGGGCTTATGTACTACACGATCGGTCAGCGCCAAGGACTCCATATTGGTGGTTTGGCAAACTACGATGAGGCCCCTTGGTTTGTTGCCTCGAAGGACTTAGATACGAATACTCTGATCGTCGCCCAAGGGGTTGATAACCCTCTACTGTTTGCTCAAACACTAAGCACCAGCTCGCCACTATGGATTAACACTCAAGCCCCAGACCTCCCTCTGCGCTGCCATGCGAAAATCCGCTATCGCCAAAATGATCAGGCATGTTTAGTCAAAGAGACTGAGTCGGGATTAGTCGTTGAATTCGATGAGCCGCAAAGGGCAATCACACCCGGGCAGTATCTCGTGATGTACTCCGAAGATCGCTGCCTAGGCGCTGCAATAATCGAAGAGGCACACAGCGGCGAAACCGAAAGCTCTGTGGCGCAGACGCCTCACTCACTGCCAGTTTCTGACGCTGGTCAGCACCTTGGAAAAACACATGGGTGATCAGCTGCAAGACAAACGGCCCAGCGGACAAGAAGATTTCAGGCTGCTGGCACTCGCCAGTCTCATACAGTGCGCAAAGACTATTGATCAAATCGCGCGCACAGGTGAAGTTAACTACACAGCGCTTAATACTTTGCAGGCGCCGCTATTCGTACTTACACCGTCAAGCCCTCAAGATGTTTTTGCGCAGCCAGTTGCGCTACTGCCGGGTCTCGCTTCTCTTGCGTCACTAGGCAGCGAAGGTACGCTGCGTGAGCAGCAGCTCACAGTGCAGTACGCAGTTGGCATGTTGCGCCTAGCCGATGAGGTTTTACGGGATACGGATTTGGCTTCTACAATTCGCCAGGGTATGAGCAGGCTGGCTGCCACCAGCGATCCAAGTGACGAGGCGCTAAAACACCGAACTGCAGATCTCGCTGCGCTTTATAAGGCGACTCTGAGCGGCTTGCCGCGGCCTATTCAAGTACAGGGCAGCGCAGCGGTACTAAGCGGCGCAGACAACGCCGCAGCCATCCGCTCGCTGCTACTGGCTGGTTGTCGTTCGGCACTCTTTTGGCGCCAGCTGGGGGGTAGACGTTGGCAGTTGCTGCTGGGTCGACGACGAATTGGCCGTGGTGCCTCTGAGCTGCGAAAAATTCTCGCGTCGAGCCTTCACTAGCGTCAAGAGACCATTGGTTAATGGACAAAGTGCGGCAGCTAGGTGAGCCAAATCATCTATGAGATTCCCGTTCGCCTGATTACTATTGCTGCGTGCTAGATCCTCCCCCACAACCCTGCATCACACCTGCATCGCCGCAATATCAGCACTTGCGCCCCTCGCCACTGGCTAATTTATGCGATAATCCGCGTAATCAATCAGGACTTCCCAGGACACGACCATGACTGCACTGCCCTTTAGCCAACTGACCGCTATCTCACCGCTCGACGGTCGCTATTCAAACAAGTGCGACAGCCTCGCTCCCTACTTTAGCGAGTACGGTCTGATGAAATACAGAGTCTTAGTTGAAGTGCGTTGGCTGCAGGCACTCATAGCCAATAAGGAAATCCCCGAACTCACCACTGTGAGCGCTGAATCTGCAGCCTTGTTGGACTCGATCGCGAGCTCCTTCTCTTTAGCAGACGCCGCGCGTGTGAAAGAGATTGAAGCAACAACGAATCATGACGTAAAGGCTATTGAATATCTCATAAAGGAAAAACTCGAAGGCCACGCAGAGTTTCAGCAGGCCCTCGAGTTCGTTCACTTTGCTTGCACATCTGAAGACATCAACAATCTCGCCTACGCCCTGATGCTGAAGGCCGGCTTAAACGAGGTTGTGCTGCCAGAAATGCGCGAGGTCGCAACTAAGGTGAGGCAGCTGGCTTTAGAGCATGCCGAGCAGCCTTTGCTGTCGCGTACTCACGGACAGCCCGCGTCTCCGAGCACCCTTGGCAAGGAATTCGCCAACGTACACCAGCGCATGCAGCGTCAGATTTCTGCCTTGGAAAAGGCAGAGATACTAGGCAAGATTAATGGCGCAGTCGGCAATTACAATGCCCACTTGTCGGCCTATCCAGAGATCGATTGGGAGAGCTTCGCAGAGAAATTTGTTACAGATCTCGGCTTAAGCTGGAACCCCTACACTACCCAGATCGAGCCCCATGACTACGTTGCCGAAGTGTTCTCACTTTGCGCTCGCTTCAATACTATCCTCATAGATCTAGATCGGGACCTGTGGTCCTACATTTCGATAGGCTACTTCAAGCAGCGTACGGTTGCTGGCGAGATTGGTTCGTCGACCATGCCGCATAAAGTCAATCCAATAGATTTCGAAAACTCTGAGGGCAACTTGGGATTAGCTAATGCGATGCTAAACCATCTTGCCGAAAAACTGCCTATCTCACGCTGGCAAAGAGACCTTACCGATTCAACAGTACTTCGTAATATGGGCGTCGGCCTTGCCTATAGCGTGATCGCCTACCGCTCGTCCCTCAAAGGCCTAAATAAGCTCGAGGTGAACGCGGCTGCGATTGATGCCGACATCGACGCCTGCTGGGAAATTCTTGCAGAGCCCATCCAGACCGTCATGCGCCGCTACCGTATTGAAAAACCTTACGAAAAGCTCAAGGAACTCACTCGAGGCAAGCAGATTACACAGCAGTCTATCCAGGAGTTCATTCGCACCTTAGCCATGCCAGATGACGCGAAACAATCTCTGCTGGCCTTAACTCCGCGCCTCTATTTGGGCAATGCAGTCGCGCAAGCGAAGCGGATTTAAAATCTTGCTTACGCTAACCGCAGATTTTGATCGCGAGAGATTTCTAAGCGAGTACTGGCAAAAAAAGCCTGTGGTCTTGCGACAGCTACTGCCGGAGTTTCTAGACCCACTGACGCCGGAGGAACTCGCCGGCTGCGCTTGCGAAGAACAGGTAGAGAGCCGCATAGTGAGGGAGGACGCCAAAGGTGAATATTCTCTGCAGCATGGGCCATTTAAAGAAAAGGACTTCACGAGCCTCCCGCAAAGCCACTACACACTGCTAGTTCAAGCTATGGACCAATGGTTCGACGAAGTGGCGGAACTTAAGAGCGCCTTCGACTTTATTCCAAGTTGGCGTGTGGACGACGTCATGATCTCCTATGCAAGCGAACAGGGAGGCGTAGGGCCGCATTTCGACAACTACGATGTTTTTCTCATTCAGGGCATGGGGCAGCGCCGGTGGCGACTTGGGCAACACTGTGACGCAGAAACGCCGCTGCGTGAAAACTCATCCCTAAGACTCATTGAGGATTTCGACACCAGCCAAGAATTTATACTAGATCCTGGGGACGTACTTTATGTTCCGCCACGAGTCGCACACTGGGGTGAGGCGCTGTCTAGCAGCCTCTGCTACTCCCTAGGCTTCAGGGCGCCCTCTGATGCGGAGATGCTCGAGGGATTCAGTGATTTTCTGATCAGCCGTGCGAGTGAACGTCGCTTTGAAGATCCCGAACCGAGGTTGCCAAAAGATCTGCAAGAGATCCACGCCAGCAGCCTGACCGAGAGCTTTACAAGAATTAAGCAGCAGATCGACAACTCGACTCTTTTTCAGCAGTGGTTCGGCTGTCACGTTACCCAGCCCAAATATCCCGAGCTCATTGTTCCGCTAACAAATGAGCAGGCGGAATTCGCAGCCTTGGCATTGGAGGACGCCACAAGCTTACGCCACCACCCTTCTTCGCGGTTCGCTTATTTAGAGGATGTTGTCAGCGCCTGCGTATTCCTGTTCGCAGACGGACAGGCGGCACAATTCCCGCTGAAACATAAGCCACATTTAGCTCGGCTTTGCGATGCGACACCTATTTCCGACGAAACGCTCGACTCGCTGCTCGCAGAGCCTGCGATTAACGAGCTCCTTCACCGCCTCGTTAAGCAAGGCAGCATTCAAATAGACTAGCTCAGGTCGCGTTGACTCGCGTGGCGGAACTCTTGCTTCAGCGCCTCGTAGTCATCCACCGCAGGGTACTGAGGAAACTCTTCTCGAACCTTCTGCGGCGAGCGAAACAAAATCCCCGCATCGGCCTCGGCGAGCATGCTGACATCGTTATACGAATCACCCGAAGCAATAACGCGATAGTTCAAGCTGTGCAGCGCTTTCACAGAAGCTCTTTTCGGATCTTTCTGCCTGAGCTTGTAGTCGACAATCCTGCCGCTGTCATCGCAGATCAGGCGGTGGCAAAACAGCGTCGGAAACTCCAACTGGGCCATGAGCGGATGCGAGAATTCGTAAAAAGTGTCGGACAGGATGATCAGCTGAAAATTCGACTTCAGCCACTGCACGAACTCTAGTGCGCCTGGCAGCGGCGCCATGGTGGCGATGACCTCTTGAATGTCCTGCAGTTTCAGATTGTGCTCATCGAGTATGCGCAAACGCTGCTGCATGAGCTCATCGTAGTCCGGCACTTCGCGGGTCGTCGCGCGCAGCGCCTCGATTCCGGTTTTCTCAGCAAAACCAATCCAAATTTCAGGGACCAAGACCCCTTCTAGGTCTAAACAAGCTAATTCCATGGGTACACTCTCTTTAAGACAGGCTGGCGAATTTAGCAGAAAAGCCCATTTGCGAATAGCAGCCTTTACCGCAGCAAGCGCATGGCGGAGAATGGTCACCCATGACTGATTCAGAACTCTTTTCAGACAGCGCTCTAGGCTCTCTTAATGACGAGCTACAAGACGCATCGCCGCGGGAAATACTCCTACGTCTTCTGCCGCTTGTTCGGCGCTGCGCGCTGTCCTTCAGCGGCGCCGAAGACGTAGTTGCCATAGAGCACGCGATCAAGGCGGCAAAAAAGCTGGAACTCGCGAGTGCGCCCGAAGTTTTCACTTTAGATACAGGGCGCCTGCCACCAGCGACGCTGAGATACCTAGAGGTAGTTAGGCTGCACTACGCGATACCGCTGACGGTCCTCAGCCCCAATCCCGAATCAGTACAGGCCCTGGTTGCCGCAAAAGGTCTATTCAGCTTTTACGAAGATGGACACCACGAGTGCTGCGAAGTACGTAAGCTGCAGCCGCTGCGCAGCCACCTGCCGCAATTCGATGCGTGGATTAGCGGTCAGCGCAAAGACCAAAGTCCGACCAGAGCGGCTCTCCCCATCGTGGAAATCGATAGCGCATTTTCGAGCCCTGGGCAGCCGCTAATTAAGATCAATCCGCTAGCCAACAGCACCTCGCAAGAGGTGTGGGATACCATCCGTGCGTTTGATATTCCCTATAACGAACTGCACGATCATGGCTATGTGAGCCTCGGCTGCGAGCCCTGCACCAAACCCATTGGCCCGAACCAGCATGAGCGCGAAGGACGCTGGTGGTGGGAAGAAGCAACCGCTAAGGAGTGTGGGCTGCATTTACCCGTGAAGCAGCTCTGATCCAGCGCTGACAAACCACTGGAGCCTGCTTACAGCAATTTGATGCCGCTTAGCGCTGTGACTAAAGATCGGGGAGTTTGACCTCGGCAAAGCTTGCCTCGAGCTCCTGCTTGCTTTCTTCTACTAGCCTGCGACTCAGCGCCTTGCCGTCGATATGTGGCGCAAACATCTCAATGAATCCTGCCATGTAAGCGCGTAAATGCGTGCCACGGCGGAAAGCGATCTTTGTAATGCTAGGTTCGAAAAGATGGGATGCGTCGATAGCCACTAGATCGTCATCAACACCCTCCTCGACCGCCATCCGCGCGACGATACCAACACCTAACTCTAATCTTACATAAGTCTTAATGACGTCAGCGTCGGCGGCGGTGAACACCACGTCGGCATTTAGAGACTCGTGTTTAAAAGCATCATCGAGTTTAGAGCGTCCGGTAAAGCCGAAGTTATAGGTGACCAAGGGGTATTGGCTTAATCGCGCCAGTGTTAATTTTTTAGCGCTCGCTAAAGGATGATGCTTGGGCACGATGACAGCGCGATTCCAGCGATAGCAAGGTAGCATAGTGAGCTCTTCAAAGTGCTCCAATGCCTCCGTCGCGATGGCAAAGTCTACAGAGCCTTCCGCTGCCGCCTGCGCGATTTGCTGAGGCGTGCCCTGATGCATATGCAGGGTCACCTGAGGGTAGCGCTCGCGGAAGCGACGGATGATTGGTGGCAACACGTAGCGGCACTGGGTGTGGGTAGTCGCGATGGACAAAGCGCCTTTGCTGTCATGTCGCAGATCTTCGGCAAGCGACTTGATTCCTTGCACGCGGCTTAGCACCTCACCGCTCGCCTCTAGAATTTGCGCTCCCGCGGCGGTCACAGCAACGAGCTGCTTACCCCGGCGCTCAAAGATTTGCACGCCTAGCTCGTCCTCCAAAGCGCGAATCTGTTTGCTAACCCCCGGCTGCGAGGTGAATAGCGCCTGCGCGGCTTCAGAGACATTGAGTCCCTGCCGCTTAACT
This sequence comes from Pseudohongiellaceae bacterium, assembly GCA_965661495.1. Lineage (GTDB taxonomy): Bacteria > Pseudomonadota > Gammaproteobacteria > Pseudomonadales > Pseudohongiellaceae > UBA9145. The sequence continues at coordinate 313,405 of CBFIDY010000001.1, forward strand.
TCCCATATATATTTTAACTGCTGCAGCTTCATCGCTCTGGCTCCAACCCTACCCTTCGTCTTTATGTTTAAAAAGAATAACACTATACCATCAAATTCTTATTTGGAATATCTTACTCGCGCTATGCTCTGCGGCTTCATCACAGACCCAGGCGACAGCTCCCGTGGCCCTTAGCAACTTAGCCGTACATATCGATCTCTCTCTTTTGCCCTTTTTTGATCCTGGGCAAGGCGCTGTCACCATCGAGGCGGCGCACTTAATTGCCGGCGCGCTGGTGGGCTTCGCTATCGGCGTAACCGGGGTTGGGGGCGGCTCGCTGATGACGCCCATACTATTACTTCTAGGCTACGCACCTGCCATCGCCATCGGCACCGATCTGCTCTATGCCGCACTCACGAAAACAAGCGGCGTGTTCGCTCATTGGCGACTGAATACCATAAACTGGGGCATCGTAGGACTGCTATCGGCAGGAAGCTTGCCGGCCGCTGTCGCCACGCACATTGCGCTCGCTAGTGACTGGCTAGGAGAAAGCGAGGCGCGCGACGCACTCCTCACACAGAGCCTCGGCGCAATGCTGCTGGTTACCGCGCTGCTGTTGGCTTTTCGGCGCCGCTTGCAAACTCGTTCGGCCTCCGCGCAAGGACAGGGTGTACTGGGGTTCGTTCACACCAACCGGCATGGCTTGACTCTGGGCATGGGGCTTTTGCTAGGCGTCTGCGTAACCCTGTCCTCGGTAGGCGCAGGCGCCTTTGCTGCGGCCATTCTAATGACACTGTATGCCACGACGCCCAGTAGCAAGATCGTCGGTACAGACATAGCCCATGCGGTACCACTGACGCTGCTGGCAGGACTTGGCTACATGTTGGCGGGCAGCGTGGATTACGCGCTGCTGATAGGGCTGCTTGCGGGCTCGTTGCCGGCTATACAGCTCGGCACTCGAGTAGGACACAGGGTCGATGAGACTTATCTGCGCAGGCTGCTCACCGTGATTTTGGGGGTACTAGGCATAAGCTATCTGCTAGGCGCGCTGCCCTAAGCAAAGCGCGGCGCAGCGGGCTATTCGTTGTTCGCTACGCCTGACAAGACATGCCCCGTGGCGACATGGTTGCTTGCGGATTCGCAGTGCCCCTGCTGGTCGTCGAAGAATACGTCAGCGTCAAAAGCGCGCAGGAACTCACCTTTATCGAGCCCACCAAGAAACAGCGATTCGTCGATGCGGATGTTCCAGTGGCGCAGTGTCTTAACCACGCGCTCGTGGGCCGGTGCAGCTCGCGCCGTCACGAGGCAAGTGCGCAGCGGCGATTCGCCAATCGGGAAGGCCATTTGGATCTGCTGCAAAGCGGCCAGTACCGGCTTGAACGGTCCTCCGGAGAGCGGCTCGTCAACCGCAGCGACTTCATTTTGAGTAAACGCCGCCAGGCCCTGGCTTTTATAAATACGCTCTGAATCATCGGAAAAAAGCACCGCGTCGCCATCGAAGGCGATCTTCAATGTTTCCGATGCCGCGGCGGCTTTGTTAGACGGCAATAACTGCGCTGCAGCGACCCCAGACTCGAGCGCCTGCCTCACATCAGCGCCGTCGGTAGAGAGGAAGAGATGGCTATTGAAAGCTGAAATATAGCGATAGGGACTCTCACCACCGCTAAAGGCAGCACGACTAATATCGAGGCCATAGTGTTTTATCGAGTTAAAAATCCTAAGGCCGGTATCAGCGCTATTGCGCGAAAGCAGGATGACCTCGACTGGGGATTCGTCAAGCTGGTCGTTGAGGCGAAGGAGTTTCTGAACGAGGGAGAAAGCATCCCCGGGCTCCAAGGGCTCTGCTTCGCGCGCAATCTGGTATTGCTGATAGGCGGCTAGCCCTTCTTCCTCGTATACCTTGTGGCTCTCTGCGAGATCAAACAAAGCACGCGAAGAGATCGCAATAACGAGGGGATCTATTTTTGGGGCTGCGCCTGACATGATGACTCCTTGAAGATCCGCTCTGTCTACTCGGGCTCTGGTCGGTAGCAAGCGCCCGTACCCGCGAGGCCGCAGTAGCCGTTGGGATTCTTAGCCAGATACTGCTGGTGATAATCATCGGCGTAATAGAAAGTAGCCAGCGGCGCTATTTCCGTCGTGATCTCGGCATAGCCTTTGTCCTCAAGCGCCGCTTGGAAGAGAGTCGCAGAACGCTTAGCAGCCGCGAGCTGGCTGTCGCCGATCGTGTAAAGGGTGGAGCGGTACTGCGTGCCCAGATCATTTCCCTGGCGCATACCCTGAGTGGGGTCATGAGCCTCCCAGAACGCAGTGAGAAGCGCTTCATAGCTAATTTGCTGCGGATCGAAAAATACGATGACCACCTCAGCATGGCCGGTTTTACCGCTGCATACATCTTCATAGCTAGGATGAGCCGTGAACCCGCCTGCATACCCTACCGCTGTACTAAATACTCCGGGCAGCTCCCAGAATAAGCGCTCCGCGCCCCAGAAACAGCCCAGACCAAACACGGCTTTTTGCAAGTGTTCCGGCAGTGGCTCAACAATGCGTCGCCCAGTTACAAAATGTTCTGGATTGAATAGCGCCGGCTCTGCGCGATCGGGCAGAGCATCTTCAGCGGAGGGTAGTTCCGGAGCCCGCCCTTGACGAGCGGTTACAGTCCTAAAAAGAAGATCGTTCAGCATGTCAGTAACGCCTTAGAATGAATTAGCGCGCCGCAAGTATAGACATCGCGCCGAGCTAGGAAACGTAAAGCCTACTCAGGCGGCACAGTGACGCGCATCTGTGTCAACGATGATACACTGCGCGACATACGAATTTACAGACTTCTGCTCTAAAATACCTGCTCGAGTACTTTTTGGGCCTCTTTCCTGGACCCATTTGAAGGCTACTTTCAAACTCATTTTAAAGCACATTCTTAAGCTTATATTCTAGAGCACACTGGGCTCACACGAGATAGACGATGACGGCACAAAACAACAGCGCACTGATGGACAACTACGGCTCGCCTACTTTGGAGTTCGCACACGGACGCGGGTGTGAGCTTTTCACAGAACAGGGACAGCGCTACCTCGACTTTGCCGCCGGCATAGCGGTCACCTGTCTCGGACACTGCCACCCAAAACTTGTTGATGCGCTTGCAGCACAAGCGCAGCGCCTATGGCATACCTCTAACCTCTATCGTATCGAGCAGGCAGAGCGCTTAGGCCTTCGCCTTGTTGAGAATAGCTTTGCCGATAAAGTGTTCTTTTGTAACTCTGGCGCAGAAGCCATTGAGGCGTCTTACAAAACAATTCGTCGCTATTTTTTCGCACAAGGCCAGGCTCATCGCAATCGAATTATTTCATTAAGCAGCGCTTTCCACGGACGCACATTGGGCGCTATCGCATCAGCCTTCAATACGGCTCATTGCGATGGCTTTGTCGTCGGCGACAGTGGGTTCGATCAAGTTCCTTTTGGTGACATCGAGGCTCTGCGGGCAGCGATCAGCGAAAATACCGCAGGCATAGTTTTGGAGCCGGTACAAGGCGAAGGCGGTATACGTCCCGCCGACAAAGCCTATCTGAGGTCAGTGCGAGAGCTCTGTAACGAAAAAGGTATCCTGCTTCTATTCGACGAAGTGCAATGTGGCATCGCTAGAACAGGCAGTCTTTTCGCCTACGAGCAGCTGGGTGTGGAGCCAGACATCTTAGCTAGCGCGAAAGGCCTTGGTGGCGGCATACCTATTGGCGCCTGCCTTGCGAAGGCTGAAGTCGCCCAGGCTATGACAGCCGGCAGCCATGGCAGTACATTCGGTGGTAACCCTCTAGCCACCGCCGTTGGCAACGCAGTGCTCGATGTTGTGTTGGATAGAAACTTCCTAATCGATGTCCAACACGCAGGCTTCCATTTGCGCAGCGGACTCGAGGACCTGTGCGCTCGTTTTCCTAGCCAACTTAAAGGCGTGAGCGGGATCGGGCTTATGCTCGGTCTACAGTGTCACGCCGACGCTGCAATGCTCATTCAACGAGCCCAAGACAAGGGGCTGCTTTTGGTCAAAGCTGGCGGCAACTCTATCCGCTTTTTGCCGCCGCTCATCGTGAGCCACACGGAAATCGACGAAGCCTTAGCGCTGTTTGAGCAAGCGCTAGTTGCTAGCGCGGACATTGCGTAATGAGGCTCTGTGCAGTGCGTTTCGCGAGTCTTGTCATCACGCTAACGACAACGCTTAGCTGTCTAGCTGCTGCGCAGCCAGCTGCAGTAACTGAGATAAATGCCCCAGACACAGAAAAGGAGCCTGCCGTGCAGCAATTCACTATCGCCATATCCGATGAGGCACTAGCTGATCTCAGGTCGCGCTTGGAGCGCACACGCCTGCCGGACCAGCTAGAAGGCACATCGTGGCGCTATGGCACGGAGAAAAACTCGCTCAGCGAGCTCATGGATTACTGGGTCGAGGAATTCGACTGGCGGCAACAGGAAGCCGCACTCAACGCCTTTGACCAAAGCCTGGTCACTGTAGGCGACCTAAAAATTCACACTATTCACCAGCGCTCCAAAAACCCTCAGGCAATCCCTCTGCTCCTCGTTCACGGCTGGCCAGGTTCTATCGCCGAATTCCACAAGCTTATAGGCCCGCTCACAGACCCGGAAGCACACGGCGGCGAAGCTATCGATAGCTATCACGTTATCGCGCCGTCTCTACCTGGCTTTGGCTTTTCCGAGGCGCCGAAGGAACCAGGCTATAGCCCTGAGCGAATTGCTTTGCTGCTAGCTGAGTTAATGCAAACCTTAGGCTATGAACGCTATGCACTTGCTGGCGGCGATTGGGGCGCGGTTATCAACAGCCATCATGCGAACCATTACCCCGAGCACCTCATTGGTTTGCACTCTAATATGCTACTCGCGCCACCACCGGAGGACGAGTCGCAAAGAGAGGCTGTCACCGCAAACGAAGCGGCGCTCAGGGAGGCGCGAAGCAAGCACATGCGCAATGAATTTGCCTACCAGCAGATACAAGGCACAAAACCCCAGAGCTTGGGCTATGCGCTCAACGATTCGCCCGCGGGCCTCGCTGCATGGATTCTTGAAAAATTTCACGGATGGTCAGACATTCCACAGGACGAGACCGGAGACATTTGGAGCGCGTTTAGCAAGGACGAGATCCTAACTAACATCTCTATTTACTGGTTTACTCAAAGCATCACGTCGTCGATGCGCATCTATTACGAAAACAGAGCGACACCCCAGGTCAAACCGACAGGCTATATCGATGTACCAACAGGTGTGGCTTTGTTTCCCGCTGAGATCTATATCACACCGCGAGCCTGGGCGGAGGCGGCTTATGACATACGCCACTGGGCCCAGCTCGAAAACGGCGGTCACTTTGCAGCGCTAGAGCAAACCGATGTCTACCGCAGCGAACTCAATACATTCTTCCGACTCTTGCGCTGATTTTTAAAGACTTAGCAAACCCAGAACAAGCAAAAATTAAAAACTAAAAATCCTAAACTCCCAAAGGATCACCTATGACACAACACAGCCCCGATGGCCTGCTAGGCTGGATTGAGCGCTCAGGCAACAAGCTGCCTGACCCCGTTTTTATTTTTGTCTATTGCATACTAGGCGTAGTTGCCGTCAGTGTGGTCATGGCTCTGCTAGGCGTGTCTGCTCAGCATCCGACTGCACTGGCAGCCGACGGAACACCGCAAATCATTGCAGCGGAGTCGCTGCTCTCTGGCGACAATATCCGAAGACTCCTCGTTTCTATGCCAGAAACTTTCACCCGCTTTCATCCCCTGGGCTATGTACTCGTGGTGATGCTAGGCGCCGGCGTCGCTGAACGCTCTGGCTTTTTCGCAGCGGCGATGTCCGGCGCGATGGCAAAGGCACCGAGCTCGCTGCTTACACCAGCCGTAGCCCTGATCGGCATGCTAGGTAATTTGGCAACAGATGCCGCTTACGTGGTTCTCATTCCTCTTGCCGGCGTTATCTTCGCTGCCGCTGGCAGGCATCCTATCGCGGGTATCGCTGCGGCTTTTGCCGGTGTTTCGGGCGGCTTTTCTGCCAACCTGTCACCGGGACAGCTCGATGCCCTGCTGTTCGGCATTACGGAATCAGCGGCGCAAACCCTACTGCCGACATGGCAAACCAACATGGCGGGCAATGCTTTTTTCATTATTGCTATGACTTTCGTTTTCTTACCCGTGATCTGGTACGTCACCGATAAGATCGTCGAGCCCAAACTCGCACCTATCGTTCCTGGCGGCGGCACCTCGGATCAGCTAGTCAAAGACCCCTCTACGGACCTAACCCAAGAAGAAAAAAAGGGCCTCGCTCACGCGGGCGTAGCGACCCTCGGGATTATTGCACTATGGACATTTTTAACCCTCGGTCCTGGTACGCCACTTATCGACGAAGCAGCGCAAGCTCAGGCGCAGTTAAGCCCACTTTTTCGTTCGCTTGTTGCCGGATTTTTCATCTTGTTCCTTGCCGCTGGCTGGGCCTATGGCAAGGCAGCGGGCACAATAAAAGACCACAGAGATTTGGTTAGAATGATGAGCGAAGCGATGGCTGATCTTGGCTACTACCTTGTTCTCGCCTTCGCTGCGGCGCACTTTGTAGCCCTATTCAACTGGTCAAACTTGGGTTTGATATTCGCTATCAACGGTGCCGAACTCTTGAACAGCGCAGCGCTGCCTGATTCGATTCTGCTGGCGTTCATCTTACTATTTTGCGCATTCGTAAATCTCTTTGTGGGATCGGCCAGTGCCAAATGGGCGCTCCTAGCACCCGTCATCGTACCCATGATGATGCTTGTAGGTATTAGCCCAGAAATGAGCACAGCGGCATATCGGGTAGGCGACGGAGCGACAAATATCGTGACGCCACTCATGCCCTATTTCCCTTTGATTCTTATTTTCTGCCAGCGTTGGCAAAAGGAATTCGGCATTGGCAGTCTTGCCGCAACGATGCTGCCCTACTCAGCACTGCTATTACTGTCTGGGCTTGCGTTGACCATTCTATGGGTAATCATTGGACTACCACTGGGGCCCGGTGCGAGTGTTAATTTCAGCCTCTAGCCTCACTGCCTGGCTAATCGAACCCTAGATATAGATCAATTTCGCAGTCAGGCAATAACAGGATAATTGTTGCAATGAGACGCTGGCTTAAATCCTAGCCTCAGGACTCGCAGCACGATTTTGAATTAGGAATAATAAAATAAAGCAAACGCCGAAACAGCGGCGCCGCTTGGAGACAATCGACATGCCAGCCCCAATAAAACACCTAGCCATAGCGGCGTCACTTTGCTCTGCAATGAGTTTTTCTAGCTTAGCTCAGGAGATCACTTATCCTGACGAGTTCGCCGAAACTATGCCGCTTCTTGGCGAAATTCTTGGGGATTTTCATTTTCCCATCAGTACAGAGTCAGCACTTGCGCAGCAGTATTTTGATCAGGGCATGCAAATGATGTACGCCTTTGCAAAGCCCGAAGCGGCAAGGTCTTTTCGGGAGTCCCAGGTGGCCGACCCCGATTGCGCCATTTGCTATTGGGGTGAAGCGTGGAGCTGGGGCTCTTACTTAAACGGAGCCATGAGTTCTGCCGAGGCGCCCCGAGCCTATGCCGCTATGAATAAAGCGCTAGGACTCATTGATAATGCCAGCGAGAAAGAAGCCGATTTGATTCGCTCTTTGCAAGACCGCTATATCCCAGATTACAAACCTGAGGAGCGGCGAATACAGGACCAAGCCTACGCTGACACTATGGCGACGCTAGCACGGCGATACCCTGATGATTTAAACATCGCAACGCTTTACGCAGACGCTTTATTTCTACTTGAAGAGCGCCGCGGCTATCGGCGCTTGGAAGACCCCAATGTCATTCGCTTACACGGCGTGTTAGAAAGCGTTCTAGCCCGTGACATCACTCATCCCGGTGCCTGTCATCTTTACGTTCACGCGACAGAGTCGACGCCTACACCAGAGCTCGCTGCTCCCTGCGCCGAGTTTCTTGGCAACGCCATCCCCGGTGCAAGCCACATCAATCACATGCCTAGCCACACATGGAACGAAATGGGCCTGTGGGAAGAAGCCGTCCGCGCCAACACCCTCGCCTGGCACTCTGATCAAAAAGCAGCAATTGGCAAAGGCATAGCGATCTACCCCACTCATAACCTAACCATGCTCTATTACGCAGGCAGCATGGGTGGCGCAAGCGCGGCATCGATACAGGCAGCGAAAGATCTAGCGAAACTTAACGGCAATAGCGCCATGCATGCGATGTCGCTCGTGCGCTTTGCGCGCTTCGACGAAGCCCTAGCGCTGGAAAACGAGCCCAAGGGCGATGTAAACCTGAGCATGTATCAGTTCTCGCAGGCCTACGCAGCCCTAAAGCAGGGAGACTTAGCCCATGCTGAAACCACACTGACAACGCTTCTAGAACTTGCAGAAACCAGCACTGCCCGCTTCCGTTTTCATGACGGCAAAGACATCATCGGCGCACTCGCCGGCATTCTCGAAGGAGAAATCCACTGGGAACAAGGAAATCTAGAAGCTGCCGCTGAATCGTTTAGGCGGGCTACACGCTATTACGACAGCCTTAACTACGACGAGCCTGAACCGCTGCCGTTCTCACCGAGGCATTGGCTGGGTGCCGCGTACATAGAGCTGGGTGCCTATGATGCCGCGCTAAGCGAATATAGACTCGATCTGGATGATCACCCGCATAACGTTTGGTCGCTCTATGGTGTCAACGCCGCCATTCAAGGCATGGGGGCAGACAGCACGGATTCCGCCGCCGAACTTCAGCAAGCGCTAGATTACGCCGATATCTGGCTTGTGTCTTCGAAGCCCCAGTCTTTTTAGGCGACAGTCTTGTTAGACAACGGTCGTTTTGGGCAGCAGAAGTTCTATTCCAAACCTATGCTCAATGCCCCATCGGCGGGGCTATTGAGCGGGGCTATCGAACAGGGCTGTGGCCCCAATCTGTTAAATTGCGCGATAGCAGAAAAACCACGCGCCTGATCACAAATTAAATAGACCCCGTGCTATTTTTTGCCAACCTTATCAGGCCGAATTGCGTGAGGCATTGACGTTGCCGAACAGACTGCGCATGACCATTTTTTCGTAGTCTTCTACAAAGCTATTTTTCGCAACGCCTAACGCCTCTTCATCTTGCTCAGACGCCTGCTCTGCCCTAGCTTCAGCGCCCTGAACTTTCATGAGCGCAAACTGCTGAATTATGAGCAGCGGCAGCACAAGCTTTTGTCGTAGCGCGATACTGAGACGGCTGCTTGGATTATCTTGCAGAAGAACCTGGTGGCCAGAAATCTTTAAAGCCATTTCAACGCTCACTTGAAACTCCGAATGCAGCTCCCTCCAAAAAGTACCAAAACGCGGATGCTCGCCCATATAAGCGGTCAGCTCAAAAGTCGACTTACTCATGCTTTGCATGCTGTTGTCCACCAACGCTTTGAAGAACTTTGAATCTCGGTAGAGCGCCTTACACTCGTCTAACCGGCCTTCGGTTTCCAGTTTTTTAAGGGCTGTGCCTAAGCCATAATATCCGGGTACATTTTGTTTAAGCTGTGCCCAAGCTCCAACGAAAGGAATCGCCCGCAGGTCTTCAAATTTGAGGCTACTACCACCGCTGCGCTTAGTAGGACGGCTTCCAATATTCGTTAAGCCGTAATATTTCAGCGTGCTCATTTCCTCAAGATAAGGCAAGAATAAAGGATGAGCCTTAAAGGCGCGGTAATGCTCGTAGCCTATCTCCGCCAGCTCTGCAATCAGTGCGCGCTGCTCACCTTCCAGTTCGCGCTCAGGCCTTTCGTACAGATTATTTTCCAACCCTGCAGCAAGAAGCTGACGCAAATTATGCCCTGCCGCTTCGGTATTACCGTAATAGGAACTGATTGTCTGTCCCTGCACCGTGAGTTGAATCTGGTTGCTTTCGATACGCTTACCCAGCGCCGCATAGAAATCATAGGTGCTACCCCCGCCCCGTGCTGGCGGTCCTCCGCGGCCGTCAAAGAAGGCGACTTCTATGCCCTTGGCGCGGGACGCTGCCGTGAGGTCTTCTTTAGCTCGAAATATGGCCCAATTAGCCATGAGGTAGCCGCCATCTTTGGTGCCGTCGGAGAATCCGAGCATAACCGTTTGCTTGTTATCACGGCTGCTAAGGTGACGCCTGTAGGCTTCGTATTCATACAGCCCTGTCATGGCTCCACCCGCACTTGCTAGATCATCAATGGTTTCGAAAAGCGGTACGACATCGGTGCGGATCGTTGCGCCTTCTGGCGAGAGCAAAGTCAGCAGGGCCATGACCCGGGCAATGTCTATGGCGCCTCGACAGTTGCTGATGATATAGCGGTGGCAGCCCGCTTCTCCGTTAAGCGCCTGGATCTCGGCAATAGTCGCTAGCGACTGAATAGTGTCGATTTCCAAAGGATCGCTTAGCTGCAAATTGCTGAGGTCTGCGGTTGCTGCTGTCCCCTTGAGCGCCAGCATAGCCGCAATCTGTTGCGCGGGGACGAAATCTTCAAAGCCATCGGGCAACAAACCGGGAAACTGAGCGCAGAAGTGATCGAAGCTTCGATGAATAACACGCGAATCTTGCCGAATATCAAGATTCGCAAAATGAAACCCAAAGGCGTTAACCTTGTTGCGGAATGAATGCAATTTGTCTAGATAGAGACCCTTATAGTTTTTTTGAACTAAGTCTTCTATCTCGTCTAATGACTCGTGCAAACCCGAAAGACTTAGCGAGGTTCGAGCGGGTTTTGTGATTTCCTTATAGAGTTTACGCTCGATTTCCTCGAGTTTCTCATAGACACCTTTGAAGCTGAGCCTGCGCTTCAAATCACGTACGTCTCGGTGGTAACAGCTCATGATAAGTGATCGCAGCTTTTGCGCGACCTTGCGAGTGACATCGGCGTTTACAAAAGGATTGCCGTCGCGATCGCCACCCGGCCAAAAACCTACGCTCAACAGCTGATTAGTGCCTACATTACGCTCCGGCAGCACGTCAGATAGACCATCGATAATCGTGCCAATTGCATCGTAAAAGATGTTGCTTAAATACCAGCTTAGATTCGTGGCCTCATCGAAAGGGGTTGGCTTTTCCTGATTAAAAAACGGCGTGCTGCCGAGCTGCTGAAGTAAATCTCGGGAACCGGCAATATCTTGTTTACGAATAGCGGCGACCAGATCAGTAATTATCGCGAGCACCTGTCCCGGGTAAAACTGGGTTGGATGCGCGGTTAGAATCACCTTGCTCCCAAAATTCTTGAGGGTTTCTTCAAACTGCGCGTCTAAGCCGTCGGCTTTGATCCGCTCCTTAAGCAAACGCAGCACATTGCTTTCTTCAGTTTTATGAACTTTGGGATAGGCAGCGTCTTCCAAAGCATCCACAAGAACCACTTGACGCTCAACGTACTGTATTACTCGAAACAGAAATTGAATGCGCTCTTTTTCCGAGAAATTGGGCCTGTGGGTGGTAAAAAAATCTTCCAATATTTCGGCGGGATTTTCACCGCGGGATAATCCTTTTTGCGCGCGGGTCTCGAGAAGCGGGAGAAGTAAGCCAGTCTGTTCAACACCATCGAGAGGTAGTGTTAAAAATAGGCCGTTATAGAGCTGATAGTTGAGCTCGACGAGATTTTCGTAATCCTTGTTTCCAGGTATTTCACTGCTGGATATCACCTTGTTCATTATCGCTTCCCTTCGATTCTTCTAAAACTATTCAAGATAGGCAGTCTACACTGTAGTTTGACTCTTCCAGCTACAGCGAATACTGCTTAAACCAAGCAAACACTTGGCTGGGCATCTATTCATTCTCTGCTTATACTCAAGCCTATTGAATGATTAGCTCAGCCCCGAGGCTTTTCATACCGTTTTCACTGCAGCTATCAATACAGCTTGTACAAATTCGTGAGCGCTTGCATGGCGCTGTCAGACAAGCGCCCGCAACGAGTTACTATTCATGCCGCACATTCTTTATAGGTTTAACACGCTTAATAAGCTTCACTCGCCTGGTTTTGCTAAGCACAGCATTTCTACCAAGCCCAGCTCTATCAGAGCGAGCCTCCTCAGCGCCGTAACGTACGGCAGTCTGATGTTATTCAGTGCGCCACTCCACGCTGCGCAGACGTCAGCTAACGCCTCACGCATTGATATCTGGGATGCTCTGATGCTGGCCATAGTGCTATTGACTACCGCATCGAGCGCGGCGCTCTCAGTGGCAGCATGCCGGCAATGGACGAAGGGCTGGCGCCTCGTGGCTGCAGCGCCCCTGCTCGCACTCCTTGTTTGGGTACTGTGGATTGGCGTCGCTCGCTACCTCGACCCTCTTGCCCACAGTCTTTGGTCTTTCGAGCTATTTGGCTGGGCTTTGCTCAACCTGCTTTACATGGCTACCGTGCTCACAGCCAAGCGCACTTTTGAGAAAACCGATTCACACTAACAATATCTATAATGTTTAACCTAACATATTTATTCTAAGTTACTGATTTGGATACTCTTCATAGCCTCCATCGATGCTATAAGCCTTCTCAAAACCCTGCTCGGCAAGATAGGCGGCAGCACTTTGACTCGAATTGCCATGATAGCAATATACGAGCACTGGCCTGTCGAAATCGGCGGTTGCGACAAACTCTGTGACACTGGCACCGCTTAGATGCAAAGCGCCAATGACATGAGACTGCTCGAAAGATTGCTCGTCGCGGCAATCGAGCAAGTAAGCGCCCTGCTCACCCGTCTCCTCGAGTAACTGCTGCGCTTGATGCCAGGTGATTCGTTCGAAATTCATGCATTCTCCAAGATTCTCTACTTTCGCTCTGTGGCGCCAAAGGGCGTAAATGGCGGCGCAAATAGCGACGTAAATAGGGGCTCGTTAAGGGGGTATTAAAGTGCAATCAAACCCACGGCAAAAAAGGCAAGCGTCGCCAATCCCGCACTAATCAGCGCATAGGGTAGCTGGGTGCGCACGTGATCAATATGGTCGGTCGCTGCCGCCATCGATGCCACCACCGTGGTATCACTAATCGGCGAGGCATGGTCTCCGAATACCGCACCCGACAGCACAGCCGCGAGGAAGATTGACGCATTGACATCAAGCGCTAGCACGAGCTGCATAGCCAGCGGAATCATAATAGCGAAAGTGCCCCAGCTTGAGCCAATAGAAAAGGCAATGAACGCTGATAATATAAATAACAGCGGTAAGATAAGCGCCAGAGGTATGGCAGTCTGCGCCAGCTGTGCCACATAAATACCAGTACCTAGCGCATTCGCGATATCACCCAGCGCTAAAGAAAATAACAGAATCATTGCCACGGGCAACAAGCCACCCGCACCTTTGAAAAAGAGCTGCATAAGTTTTTCGACAGTCGTTTGGCGCCGCGCAAGGCCGAGCGCCCAAGCAACAAACAGAGCAAGCAGAACAGCCCAAAGAACCGAGGTGGAGCCCGAGCCTGCACTGATATCACCCTCACCAGTAACATAAAGTGCAACGGGCATTGTAATAATCAGCGTCGCGATCGGCAGCAACATCGTGCTCGCCGCATCGCTATCTCGATGCGCCATTTGATCAGCCATTACCGAAGGATCAACCATCGGCGTCGCCGACGGCCACAGCAATTCTCCGTTCTGGGTGCGCTGCTGCGCCTTGGCCATCGGGCCAAAATCATAGCCCTTAGCGATGACCACCGCACACACAAGCACAGCAGCGATAGCGTAAAAATTATAGGCTATCGAGCCAATGAACACGTTAATAGGATTATCGATCCCACTTGAAGCCAAAAGACTCACGATAACCGCCCCCCAAGCATTCAAAGGAATCAGCACGCAAATGGGCGCCGAGGTGGCATCGATAATGTAAGCCAACTTTTCACGCGAGATTGCAAAGCGATCAAACAGCGGTCGCGAGATCGAACCCGCTATGAGCAAGGTAATATTCGATTCGATGAAGACAATAATCCCGGTAAAGAACGCGAGCCACTGCGCTCTCTTGGGCCCGGTAACCCAGCCTCTATTCTGAAGAAGCGCAATAAAGCCACGAACCCCTCCCAGCTGCTCAATAGTCGCGATCAACGCGCCAATCACCAAAGTAAAGAGCAGCACACGGGTGTCGCCCGCATCAGAAAACACTGTGATTACCGCTTCGATAGCGCCACCGAGCGCCACCAGAGGGTTACCGGCGCCTAGTAGCCAAACCCCCATCCAAATGCCGAGACTCAGAGAAAGGATAACCTGCCTCGAGAGTATTGCGAGCCCAATGGCGAGCAGAGGCGGAATGACAGAGCTCCAATGTGGTTCTAGCATCCTTGTTGTCCTTATTTCTCACTAGTGTATGACCGTCAATAAATCGACCTTACGCGACAACTTCGCGCAGGGCTTATGAGGCGCTCGCCAAAGGGATATTTATAGAGCCTTGAGACCTGCCTTGAAGCGTTTGTAGTTCTCGACATAATGGGCGGCAGATGCAAGAAGCGCTTCTTTCCTCTTGGCATCGAGCTCGCCCTTAATCTTACCCGGAGCCCCCATAACGACAGCGCCATCAGGCACGACCATTCCTTCGGTGATAAGCGCATTAGCGGCAATCAAACAGCCTTTGCCGATAACTGCGCCGTTAAGAACCACGGCATTAATTCCAATTAAACTTCCCGCGCCGATAGTGCAACCATGCAGCATGACCTTATGGCCGATGGTCACATCGCTTTCGATAACCAACGGATAGCCTTCGTCAGCGTGAAGGACAGAGAGATCCTGAACGTTGCTGCGCTCGCCAATCGTAATTGTTTCGGTATCACCGCGCACAACAGCCCCAAACCAGACGCTCGCGTCTTTTTCCAGAACCACATTGCCAAGCACGGTTGCGCCATCGGCCACATAGAATTCATCGCCGCGCGTAGTAGGTGAAATACCCTCAAGACTGTAAAGCAACTTAGCGTCCTCGCTGTTGATCGATGCCGAAGTGTACCCAACCCCCCCTACCCTAGACAAACTGCGCCAAACGCACTACTTTCTCTGGATATTGAAAATCGAATCTATGCTGAAACGGTCAACCTAAGTCCGCTATGCCCCGTTAAACATAGACTCATAATAGACCCATAAAAGAACAATTCAGAACAGACCGAGAGCCCTATGAACCAAAGACGCGAATTCCTTAAATTCCTAGCCGCTAGCCCCTTATTAACCAACTATTCAGCCTTCGCACAGGAAGTCGAAGAGACTTTGGGGGAACGCCTAAAGGACCCTTCAGAGGTCATTAATGTCTTTGAGATGGAAGCCATCGCAAGGGAAAAAATCCCGCCCGCCCACTTTGGCTATCTGAATACCGGTGTCGACAGCGACGCGACGCTTCGCGCGAACCGAGCAGGCTTTACTCGCTTTCAGATTCGCC
The DNA here is from genome assembly GCA_965661495.1 of Pseudohongiellaceae bacterium. Taxonomy (GTDB): domain Bacteria; phylum Pseudomonadota; class Gammaproteobacteria; order Pseudomonadales; family Pseudohongiellaceae; genus UBA9145. The sequence continues at coordinate 328,763 of CBFIDY010000001.1, forward strand.
CAAGACGCCTTGTCGATGTCAGCAAGCCTGACCTAAGCATCGATCTTATGGGCACTCAAGCCAAGTCGCCTATTGTGCTCTGCCCGGTAGGCAGCCAAGGCGCCTACCATAGCGACGCCGAGCTAGGGACAGCGCGTGCAGCTGCCGCCGTGGATCACCACATGATTCTATCGACGCAGTCGTCCACACCTATCGAGCAGGTTATTGAAGCCCGCGACGCCCCCGTGTGGTTCCAGCTCTACCCAACCAACCGCTGGGAATACACAGTCTCCATGCTAAAGCGCGCAGAGGCCGCAGGGGCCACCGCAGTAGCATTGACGATCGACCTGCCGGGGGGACGTAACACCGAAACCCAATCGTTATTAATGCGCGAAGACGACCGCGACTGCAGCGTCTGCCACAAAGGCCAAGCTAAGCCCGCGTTCCGCGGTTTAGACATGTCTGGTGTCATGCTTAACGACTCATCACTCACGTGGAGCGTGATCGGCCGCATGAAAGAAGTCACCAACATGAAAGTGCTGATAAAAGGCATTGAAACCGGCGCTGATGCGGCTTTGGCGGTGCAGCATGGCGCCGACGGCATTGTGGTCTCGAATCATGGCGGGCGCGCAGTTGAGACCGAGCGCGCCACTATAGAATGCTTGCCCGAAGTCATCGCAGCGGTTAACGGCCGCATTCCAGTCATCGTCGATGGCGGCTTCCGCCGCGGCACAGATATCTACAAAGCGCTTTCACTCGGGGCGACAGCAGCGGGCATTGGCAGGCCTTACTGCTGGGGACTTGGTGCCTTCGGCCAAGCTGGCGTGGAACGGGTGCTCAACCTACTCAATCGAGAGCTAACAATCGCCATGATGGGCAGCGGCACACCTACTATCGACTCGATAGGTCCCGACTACGTTCATGATGTTGGACACCGTGTCGAACGGGGCCGCATGGGCTTCGGTTTGCTCGACTAGGGCTCACTTGGCTGCAGGCTTCGCAGGCAAGACAGACGCATGCACTGGTGCGTGTGTCTGTCTGCGGCAATTAAGTGGAATTCCGCTAGGAGTTAGCACGCATTAGAGGAACAAAACCACGATCAGCCGACCGTATAGATGTAGGCGCTTACCTGCTCCCCTGACTCCAAGAATGCCTTCACCTCTTTGCGACTATACGCATCGCCCTCAAATTCATCGAGTTTGGGCCAGAGCTTACCGAGTTCCTGTGACTCAAACACAAACCCTTCAACCGCTGTATTCCCGTCTAAAGTTATCCCAGGGTAACCTAACTCTGCCCCCCATCCCTCATTATGAAGAGTCCCAAAAACATAAGCCTTTGACCAAGTTCCAGAGTAAGGCTTGAGAATATGCTCGTTAGGCCTACCTGGTGCCAGCGTGCCGTAAACGAATAGAGCGCAGCTTGCTGATTCTTTTGACACTATTGCCTCCATACAAAAAGCTAAAAAACGATCTTAATGGGACTTGTTTCTTAAAACCAGAGCACAAATCAGACCCAGTTAGTAAGCAGAGTACGCTCTATCTCTGCAGAAAATCTTAACAGCATTCATGCCGGATTAGCTTCCGACGCGCGAAAAGGGGTCGCATCCCTGTTGAGATAACAGTCGATTTGAAAAAAAGAGGTGATGGTGCCCGGGGCCGGAATCGAACCGGCACGGTATTTCTACCGAGGGATTTTAAGTCCCTTGCGTCTACCAATTTCGCCACCCGGGCTGGTGGGGCTAAAGAAGCACCAGTGAGTGTCACCGTGGCGCTGCCGTATTTATACAACCTATGATTAGCTCGGCTGTAATTCTGCAAGAGATTAGCTATAGCTCTGCGCAGGGAGGACTTATCGAATGGCCAGATGGCCGAGGAACAGACAAGTACTGAAGTGCGAGAGAAAGCGAAATGGAGGCTGGGGTCGGAATCGAACCGGCGTTAACGGAGTTGCAGTCCGCTGCATGACCACTCTGCCACCCAGCCTTCTCGCCCTTTCTTGCGAGCGCGAACTATAGCAAACACAGCCGCCATTGGCATAGTTTTTCTGCATGAATGTGTGAGACCGGCAAACAGCCGTATTAATGCAGCGCTTTACCCAGCCACGAAAATAGACAAAATGAGGCAGCAAATATAGGGTTCTGCGCGGGGAAACGAGGGACAAGTCTAGAAAGGGTATGACGAAAAAATGGAGCGGGAAACGAGATTCGAACTCGCGACCCCGACCTTGGCAAGGTCGTGCTCTACCAGCTGAGCTATTCCCGCTTAATCTGGTACCAGGCCGTAGCGGCCCGATCCGCAATAAATACAAGGTATTTGTGCGGCTCTCTCTTTGTTCTCACTAGAATTACGACTTGTCGCTCTAGTGACAACTGACGGCAAGGGTCTGTTGCCATCGAAAGAGGTCGCTATTTTAATGCCAAAGCCTGCTAAGTCAAGCGCTGAAATGGCCTCCGCGGCAATCCTCGGAAATAATCTTAGCGACTAGACTTGTGAAACAGCCCTACCACGCCATTCAATAGGATTAATCGGCTTGGAGCGTGCCGCTTGCTGCGCGCAGATAGCTACCGAGAGACCAAAGCCCCAGAAAAGCAGCAAGCCAAAGCAGCCCTAAGCCTAGGTGAAAAAGAATCGGCAGAGTGGCCGGGCTCGCTCCGAGCAGAAGCGCGAGGGCAATCATTTGTAGAGTGGTTTTTAGCTTGCCGACCCAGGCCACCGCCACCAGGTCGCGCACGCCGCGCCCTGCCATCCACTCCCGCAGGGCTGAGATAGTGATCTCTCTGGCTACGATTAATAGCGCGGGGATCAGAAGATCTGAGTACACCGAAAGGAGCAGCACTAAAATAGCGGTTACGAAAAGCTTGTCAGCCACAGGATCTAGGAAGGCGCCAAAGGCAGAGCCTAGACCCAGCTTGCGAGCCAGATAGCCATCTAACCAATCGGTAATGCTACCAACGATAAAAAGCGCTGCAGCCAAGAAGTGACCGTATTCAAAAGATGACAAGTAGCAAAGGATAATTAGCGGCACCAACGCTATACGGCTGGCTGACGCGAGGTTTGCCCAATTAGTCATGAGGTGCTGTTCCTTGTCTCTTATCTACTGCTTGTTCTTGATGGCTATTAATGACGACCTAAGCTGGTAGTCGCATTCTACACAAGCAAGCTGCACCCTGCTCCCCAAAAACTTACACGCTATTCTTTCATGAACCAACAAACCAACACCTTGAAACGCGACAAGTCGGCTATTCGAGATGGTAATGTTCGTAAATAAGCGCCGCCAGCTTATCGCTAATGCCGCTCACCTTGGCCAGCTCGCTTTCAGAGGCGCGTTTGAGGCCCTGCTGGCCTCCAAAATGCTTGAGCAGCTCTCGGCGACGCTTAGGACCAAGCCCCGGCACATCCTCTAACGTGGAGCGCTTTCGCGCATTGGCGCGCCGCTGTCTGTGTGCTGTGATCGCAAAGCGATGGGCTTCATCACGCACCTGCTGCAGAAGATGTAGCGCTGGGGATTCAGTTTCAATGGCGATTTCCAAAAACCGCTGGTCTTTGCGCAAGAACAGTGTCTCCTGTCCTGCTCGCCGACTAATACCCTTGGCAATGCCAAGCAGCAGCAGGGAGTCGAGTTGGAAGCGTTCTAACACCTTAGCGGCCTGGGTTAACTGACCTTTACCACCATCGATTAGCAGAATATCTGGCAGCTTGCCTTCGCCTTTGGTTAGTCGCTCGAAGCGTCGAGTTAACACCTGCTCCATCGCGGCGTAGTCGTCGCCTGCGGTAATGTCGTCGATATTAAATCGTCGGTAGTCATTTTTAACCGCTCCGGCCGCGTCAAACACAACACAAGAGCCCACGGTGCCTTCACCGCCGGTGTGGCTAATATCAAAGCACTCAATTCGCAAAGGTGTCTCTTCGAGCTTGAGCGCCAAGCGCAGGGCCTCCATACGCTGTGCGCTATTCTGCTTACTGGCCAACTTCGCGGCGAGCGCTTCCTCGGCGTTCGTGACAGCAAGCTTTAGCCACTTAGCACGATGACCGCGCACGCTGCTCACGACTCTTATCTTGCGTGAAGACACAAAACTTAGCGCTTCACTTATCGAAGTCGCCTCGCTTAACTCATGGGAGATAATAATTTCGGCAGGGAGATTCGCCGCACTCTCTTCACCCAGGTAGCGCTGCGAAATAAAGTCCCCCAGCAGCTCATCCGGCGTTGAGGCGAGCCTATGCTTAGGAAACATATTCTTACTGCCTACAATGCGGCCGGCGCGCACGAAAATAACATGCACGCAAACGCCACTGTTCTGCATAGACAAGGCTAGCACGTCAGCGTCAGCGCCGTGATTGGCTACAACCTGCTCTTCTTGAATGCGTCTGATAACGCGAATTTGATCGCGAATCTTTGCAGCTTTTTCAAAATCGAGGACAACTGCGGCCTGCTCCATTTCGGCGCTTAACTCAGCACTGAGTTCGGAGTTTTTGCCTTTAAGAAAAAGCGAGGAATAGCGTACGTCCTTCGCGTATTCTTCAGGGCTAATCAAGCCGACGCAGGGCGCCGTGCAGCGATCAATCTGATGCTGCAAGCAGGGTCGAGCGCGATTTTTAAAGTAACTGTCCTGACACTGACGAACCTTGAACACTTTTTGCATCAGCTGCAGGGTGTCGCGAGTTACGTAAGCACTGGGATAAGGACCGAAGTACTTCCCTTTACGCGCTTTGCTGCCGCGGTAAAACATGAGCCGCGGGTAGTCGGCGTGGTCGGTGAGAAGAATGTACGGGTAGGACTTATCGTCACGCAGCTGAATATTATAAGGCGGCTTTAACTCTTTGATCAGGCTTTGCTCAAGCAGAAGCGCTTCGGTCTCGCTGTAGGTTATGCTGATCTCAATACGGGCAATCTTGCCAACCATCGCCATGGTTTTTGTTGTAAGCCCGCTAGCGCGAAAATAGCTACCTACCCTCTTTTTCAGGTTGCGCGCTTTGCCCACGTAGATCACTTTCTCACCGCTATCAATCATGCGATAAACGCCGGGGCGGCTAGTCAGATGCCGTACGAAGTCTTTTGAGTCGAAAGCGGGCGCTGAATTGGAAGAGTCAGTAGATGAGGACAAGGATGAGGCCACAGAAGAGGTTATAGACGGCTGGCTGTAAGAAAACAGCACAGAGGTTAGCCCAAGCCCTGCGTACGCTCAAGCCCAGCCCAGGCTGGCCAAACCAGCGCAAGCCCTATTGATGTCGACTAAACCACTTTAATTAGCGAACAGTACCTCGAGATCGCGATTGCTTGTTGCTAAGCCGTGCCGTACTGCCAGCACCGTAAGCTCGGTATCATTGCGAACTCCGAGCTTCTCAAAAATTCTATAGCGATAGCTATAGACTGTTTTCGGACTCAGCGACAGATAGTCTGATATCTGCACAACCTTCCTACCATCGGTAAGCATCCCGGCCACTTGCAGTTCCCGCCGAGAGAGCTTTTCGAACACGGCTCCGTCGGGATCTCGGAACGGATCTGTGCGCAACTGCGTCGCTGCGTCTGCCGAAACATAGTGGGAGCCGCTTTTTGCCGCACGGATGGCACTGTACATTTCCAGAGGGTCGACACTCTTTGTAATAAAGGCAATAGCCCCAGCGCGAAGAATTTTGGAGGGTATTACACCCCCTGAGATTTCCGACATTCCCACTACACGCGTAGTGGGTGAAAGCTCTAAGATAGAACGCGTAGCCTCTATGCCTCCCATGCCCGGCATTCGGGCCTCCATGAGAACCACATTGGGCCTGACTGCGCCATCACGACCAAGATAGTCGACTATTTCTTCTCCGCTAGCAAAGCTTGTTAATAGCTTTATATCTGGAGCATCTTCCAACAAGCGAGCAAGCCCTGATCGTACAAGCTGATGGTCATCCACTAAGATAACCGAGATTTGCGTGAGTCGCTCGAAGACTGGTCCATCCACACCACCGCTCATACCCTATCCTCTGCGCGCCGTTTAAGCCTGCAAAGGCGTCGTACGGACCTTGGCTTTTCGTGCTTGTGAGTTGTCAACCAAATGACAACTCAGTGTTACACGGAGCGCAAAATCACACAAAAACTCAGCGTAGAATGCTTGATGTGGGTCACAGAAAAAATGTGCTAATAATCGAACCTAGGAGAAAGTCTCTAGGCAGTTCACACCTAACGCTAGATCAACCGCACTTCGGGCTGCAGTGCAATCCCAAATTTTTGCAAAACAGAGCTACTCATTTCCTGCGCTAAAAGAAAGATCTCTTCACCGGAAGCGGATCCTAGATTCACCAAAACTAAGGCATGATTTTCATACACAGCAGCGTTGCCACGCGTGCGACCTTTCCAGCCCGCACTTTCGAGGAGCCATGCAGCTGGAACACGGTAAAAATCTGAGTCTTCAGTCGTAAAGTACGGCGGCTCATACCCCTGCTCCTGCAGCCGGTCTATCTTATCCATCGAGACTAAGGGGTTTTTAAAAAAGCTGCCGGCATTTCCGAGCAGCCTTGGATCAGGGAGCTTACTGCGCCTGATAGCGCATATCGCTTCGATGAGCTGACCCGAATCAGGCGCAGGCTCTGCCGCAAACTCCGCAGCCAAGGCTGCGTAGCTAAGATTAGGTTCAAATACTTCAGCTAGCTGCAGCTCTACCTCGGTTATAATGAAGCGCCCCGCCGGCGCACGCTTAAACGTGCTGTCACGATAGGCGAAATCACAGTCAGCTTTTTCGAACACCACCTCCTCGGCGAGCTGCGTGTCGTAGGCAGTGAGCCGAGTAATGAAAGAGCTAATCTCCACCCCGTAGGCGCCAATGTTTTGCACAGGCGCAGCCCCGACAGTGCCGGGTATCAGCGCTAAATTCTCAAGCCCATAAAGCCCCTGCTCAGAGCTCCATTGCACCAGCCCATGCCAGTCCTCGCCCCCTGCTACGCGCAGTTGCCCATTGCCCATCAGCGTTTTCCCTAGCAGGCGATTGACCAAGACAAGCCCGGGGAAACCGTGAATCAACAGCACATTACTCCCTTGACCCAAGATCAGAAGGGGCAAACGCTCATCACGGGCAAATTCTACGCCGGCTTTTAACGTGGCACTGTCGTGAAATTCTAATAAATAGCGAGCGGTACCAGGCACGCCAAAGGTCGTGTAGCACTGAAGCTCGGCGTCCTCTCGCATTGCGTCTAAAGGCGAGGCGCTCATACGAATAAGGCCCGTACCGCCTCAAGGTCTGCCGGCGTATCGACGCCGGCGGGGATGTTGCACGGGGCCAGCGCGACGTGAATAGCCACCCCATTGTGCAGTGCTCGCAATTGTTCGAGTCGCTCTACCGCTTCCGCAGGCGCCACAGGCCAGCTAACAAAAGCGCGCAGCGTTTCTACTCGATACGCGTAGATCCCTATATGCCGATAGCAATGCGGCGGCAGCGAGGTGCCTGCGGGTATCGGCGCACGACTAAAGTAGAGCGCCCTGCCAAAGCTGTCGAAAACGACCTTAACTGAGCTAGGCTGAATATAGTCATCGTCATTGGTTATCTGCTCACATAGCGTTGCCATCCCGAAGTCTCGCCGCGAGGCCAGGTTGTCAGCTAGCGCATCGATTGCCTCTGGCGGCAACAAAGGCTCGTCGGCCTGTACGTTTATCACTGTCGCAGAATCGCTCAGCCCAAGTTCATCAACGACTTCACATATGCGATCGCTACCGGATTCGTGTTCGTTCTGAGTTATAAACACCTCTGCGCCAAAGGCCTCAGCCGCTCCGCGTACACGCTCATCGTCAGTAGCGATGATGACCCGTTCAGCTTGACTCTGGGTTGCTCGCTCCCAGGTGTGCTGCAGCATCGGCTTGCCGCCGATGTCGAGAAGAGGCTTACCTGGCAAGCGGCTCGCGGCGTAGCGTGCGGGGATAATGACGGAAAAGCTCATCTTTGAGACTCGACCTCTTCAAGACTTAGTTGGCGGGCTTCTTCAGGCAGCATAACAGGGACGCCATCGCGTACTGGAAATGCCAGCGCGTCAGCCAAGCAAAGAAGCTCCGACGCCTGCTTGGAGTCTGCTTTAGCGGCGCTAAAAACCAGCGAGTTGTGACATAGCGGGCAGGCCATAAGGCTTAGAAGTTTTTGGTCGAGCATAGTGTAGATCCTACGGTTTGAGCGTGGCTGTGGAGCCATGCGATGCCTGGCCTAGTTGCGACGTTTAATTGCCGCGCGTAGTCTTTTATCTAGCGAGTTAAGGAAGCGTTCCGGCAGCTTCATCTTTATCGTAAGGTACCAGTAATTGTTTTCGGCAAAGGATGCCACTTTGACAGCGTCTTTTTCTGTCATGACAACTGGCTGAATGCTGTCGAAATGAGCAAAATCCTGTTCGGTAAACCAATGGTGATCCTCAAAGGTATGGCGCTGAAAGGTATAGGGCAGCTCGTCGAGCAACTGATAAAACCGCTCAGGATTGCCAAGCCCTGAAACCGCTTGCAGCTTGGCGCCTATTTTGAACGGAGCTCCTTCATAGGGACGCTTTTCGCCACTCAGCAGATTAATAAAGCAGTCGGGTTCTGCACGTAGCGCGAAGCCTTCAGCGGGCGCTAAGCTAAGCCCCGCTCCCTCTCTCTCTTCTACTGACTCCACACTGCGCGCCACGGGCTGTGAAACGCGTCCACTGCTTGCCCACACCACACGATTGGCGAGTAGCCTGTCACGCAGTGGAGCTACGTCGCGCTTGCGGCCGTTCACGGCCACAAAATCCGCTTCCCCTACCCGGGCAATAGGTTCACGCAGCGGGCCTGCGGGCAAGCACAGACCGTTACCGAAACCTCTCTGCGCGTCAACCACAATGATTTCTATGTCGCGTGCTAGCGCATAGTGCTGCAAGCCGTCATCGCTTAACACCACATCAACAGCGAACTGCGCTTGCAGCGCGTCTACAGCATGGCAGCGATTGCCACCAATCATCACGGGACACTGCGTGTGCCGCGCGATGATAAGCGCCTCGTCCCCCGCTTCGCTAACCGGTGTCATCGCGTCAACCGCAAAAGGGTAACTTGGCGCTCTGCTGCCATAACCTCGCGATACGATACCAGGCTTATACCCCTTGCTCTGAAGATGCTTGCACAGCGCTATTAATAGAGGGGTTTTGCCGGTACCGCCAACGCTGATGTTGCCAACAACGATCAAGGGAATCGAGCCCGGCTTAGCGTTAGTACTCAAGCGGCGGCGGCGACGAGACGCCAACTTAATGAAAAGCCACTGCAGCGGCCACAGTAGGTAGAGCCATGAAGCGCCCCGGTACCACGCGCGCTCAATGAATTTGGACATAGCCTTTCTCACAGTGAATCAATCTGAACAGCATTCTCGACACGGCATTCATCGCCAGGAGTGCTTTTACTCGTCAACAAGCTGCTGCGTCGCAATACTCATATTGGCAAAGCCGGCTTTGCCGATTGCCTCCATAGCGGTTACTACCGACTGATGAGCAACCTGAGCATCGGCAACGAGCACCAGCGAGCGAGTGTTGTCGCCGCCGGACTCCAGCTCAAGTCCACGAATCAAGCTCTCAGCACTCGCTGTAATTAGCTGGCGCCCGTTGATTGCATAGTTACCCTCGCGCGTCACCAAGACCTCAATGGCCTCGTTCTTGCTTACCGACTCGCCATCGGCGCTGGGCAGTGTGACAAGCAATCGAGTTTCGCGACTAAAACTGGTCGAGACCATAAAGAAAATCAAAAGTAGAAATACGACATCGATAAGCGGCGTCAAATTAGGCGCGGCCTGGGGGATTTTGCTACGTCTAAATCTCACTCCCCTGCTCCGCGCAGCTCTACAGCTTTGTCGCTGTGCAGTGCATCAACGAGCTTCATTGATTCTTGTTCAAGCCCGAGCACGAGTGAGTCGATCTTTCGTAGGAAAGCACGGTGGGCACCGTAGGCCGGGATCGCGATACACAGGCCGGCTGCAGTAGTGATAAGCGCTTCGGAAATCCCTCCTGCGAGCGCATTCGCGTCACCCGTCCCCACTAGCATGATGTCAGCAAACACACGGATCATACCGACCACAGTGCCTAGCAAGCCAAGAAGCGGAGTAATTGCTGCGATGGTGCCTAAGATCTCAAGGTAGCGCTCGAGTTCATGCACGACCTGGGCCGCGGACTGTTCTATGGCCTCGGTCATTGCGGCGCGCCCATATTGGCTGTTCTGCAGGCCAACGGCTAAGAGCCTACCCAAAGGAGACGCTCTGCGAATTTGCGCAAGCTTAGCTTTATCTAACTGCTCATTTTTTAACCACGCCCAAATCTGCGCTAAAGCGTATTTAGGCAGCACCCGCGTCCGACTTAATGACCAGGAACGCTCTATGATTATAGCGATGGCTACAACCGAGCAGAAAAGCAGAGGCAGCATCAAAAAACCGCCTGCGTAGATCAATTCGAACACAAAATAAACTCCTGTTTAGGATGGCTAGTCTACCACAGCGCCCTATCGGGGCCGCCAGTAACGCGGGGCAGTCTGCCTGAAAGTTTTAACAAACCATGCCCCACCGCCAACATCTGGCGCCGTAGAGAGGCTGACCAATCCGCTATTAGCAGTATTCACGTGCTGTATACCGAGAAGATCATAGCGGGCAATAACATCAGAATGAGGATGTCCGAAGGCGTTATTGAAGCCTGCCGAGATAATTATCCACCGCGGATTCACGCGCTTTAATAGCGGATACGAGGACGAGGTCGCACTGCCATGGTGCGGCGCAATCAAGATGTCAGCAGCTAGATTTTGATCTGCAGCAGCCAAGACTAGTTCCTGCGCTCTCTCGATATCGCCGCTTAATAGAACTGAACGCCGAGCGCGGCTCACTCGCAGCACGCAGGAGTGCGCGTTACCTGAAGTGCCCGTTAGAACCGCAGGCATGTGAGATGAAGGTAAGACTGGAGGATGAAGCATCACAAAATCTACCCCGTCCCACCGCCAAGAAAGGCCAGCCTGACAGCGCACCGCAAAGCCGCGGTGAGCATCATTTAGTGCTGGATAGTTTTCAGCAAAGCCCGAAAGCATAAGGCTCTGCGGAGGTATAGCAGAACTGAGCCCCGCCAAACCGCCTGCGTGATCATTGTCAGCATGACTTAAAATCACTCTGTCGAGGCGATTCACAGCAAGAGCTTTTAAGGTCGGCGCCACAATGAGATCGCCGCTATCAGCCCCGTCACCAAAACTCGAACCCACATCATATAACAGCGCGTGACAACGAGTACGAATAAGAACAGCGAGGCCTTGGCCAACATCGATACTGTGCACCTCCAAACTGTCTTCGCGCTGACTGCAGCTGCTTAATGTCTCTGGCCCGGCAGAGGAGTCAGAATGCAGAATCACTTGATTGAACAGCAAACCAAAACCCAGCCAGCCCCAAAGCACGAATCGTGCGCGCAGGCTAAGAGGGATAAGAACACTCAGCACAGCAAGCGCGACGGCAATGATTAGGCTAACAGGCAATGCCACAGAGGGTTCAAGGCTTAAAGCTGCTCCTTCACCCAGGCTTAAGGCCGACCAAAGCAATCCACAGAGACGATCGGTAAAGGCAAGCAAGACAACACTGGGCGTTACTCGTAGAAAGTGATCGATAAGAGTCAGCAAGACTGCGGGCAAGAGCACCACACTGAGAAACGGAATGGCGACAAAATTGATTAGCGGCGCCGCGAACGAAACCGTATTGCCCATTAGCCAAAGCGGCAGTGCCAAGACCGCCGCAATGACGAACTGCGGAGCGACAAAGCGCAAAGAGAAACGCGACAGCATCCGCGGAAACTTCGACTCTTCAAAATCAGAGGCATCAGCGGGCACACGAGCAAGAGTAAAAAGCAGCGCGGCGACTGCAATAAAACTTAGCCAGAACCCCTGCGAAGTCGCGGCTAGAGGGGTTATCGATAGCACGCCACTCACAGCCAGCAGTAGGCTAGAAGCGGGGCTTAGCCGACGTGGGAACATCTGCCCAACGACCACGACTCCAAGCATGATAAGCGCTCTCTGCACTGGCAAACCCCAGCCGGCAAAAAGCGCAAACAGTGCAGCACCCGTGAAAGCCCCTACACTGCAAAACACTTGTCGCGCCAAGACTCTGCCAAATGCTGGGATCAGTAAGACACAAGCGTTCCACATGCCATAGCTGAAGCCATAGAACACCAGACTCGCCAAGCCGATATGTAAACCAGACACCACGAATAAATGCACCGTGCCGGTATCGCGCAGCTTGTTCCACTGCTCAGGCGCTAGCAGACTCCCGTCCCCCAGACCCAGCGCGAAAATAAGCTCGGGATGTTTAAGAGGCAATTCGCGAGCGAGAAGACGCTGTCTGAGATCAAAGCGCTGTTGATGCACCCATGTCATGAGGCCGGTTCGCGGAGAAGCTACTTGCTCACAGGGCTTCACACAGCGATCAAGTTCTGACCTGATAGTTCCAACGGCGAGAATCCCTGCACGAAATAGCGCTGCCTCGCGGTCATAAACACCTGGGTTCGCTAGCCCGCGGGGCGCCCCTAGTTTCACTTGCAGTGACAGATACGTCCCCGGCCGAAGTTCTGCGGGATACAGAAAAGGGAGAGCTGATCCGCGCTCTTCCTCAGCAGTAGCAGATTCGTAAAAAGCGCCCTTGGGATAAAAATTTAGCAGCGTCTTACCGGTAAAGCTTAGGCCCTGCTCGCCCGCATCTTCAGAGAAGGTCGCGCTCAGCGTCTGGAACTCAAATTGCAAACCCCGCCCGCGCCTCTTTGCGAGTCCCGACACATAGCCATTAATAGAGAGCGGTTGCCCGCTCTCAGCCTCGTCAAACTGGCTAGCTAACTGCCGCGAGGCGCTTACCCCGTGCCACAAAGCACCGACAGTGAAAACGCTAGCGAGCATGACAAGCCGCGAGTTGGCAGCGTGCATTGGATCAAGCTTTGCCCAGCGAGCAAGCAGACTTGCCAATAGCACAAGGCAAAGTAGAGCACCGTCTATTACACCCTCTACAAGCGGCAGCGAGGGCGCAAAGGACACAGCTAGGATCCCGACGCTGTAACTAGCCAGCAGTATGCGCATAAGTCATCCCTTGATGACTCTACTAGCATAGAAGATAAAAAACGGAGTGCGTGATCTAGGGAGCTATTCAGCTCTTATCGCTGCAGCAGGCCGCAACTTTGAAGCTTTCCACGCTGGGTAGAATGACGCTGCCAAAGCTAAAAAAGACACGCCACCTGCGATGGTTAACAGGTCGGAAAACTGGATTTGCGAGGGCAGATAATCGATAGGATAGATTTCAGGATTCAGTAATGCGACACCGCTCGCGGCCTCAATGACTGCGACAAAGTCGCCCACAAAGTAGGCACCTAAAAGCCCGAAACAGCTGCCGATGACGATGCCGAGCAAGCCTATAGCCAGCCCCTGCCAGAGAAAAATGCTCAGGACCATGCGGGACTGGGCTCCCAGTGTCATTAAAATGCCGATATCACTACGTTTATCGCGTACGATCATGACAAGACTGACAACGAGATTGAACGCGGCAATGGCAACCAGAAGCCACAGCATCAAACTAATAATGCTGCGCGAAAATTCGATGTTGCGGTAAACAGCCCCCAAAGTAGCTGTCCAGCTTTCAACATGCACCCCCGAGCCCAAGAGACTGCGAATGTCATAGGCTAAAGCATCAGCGACAAGCACGTCCGAGCTGCGTACCTGTAGCGCAGTTTGCTCAGAGCGCACACGTAGCAACGCGCGTGCATCTTGTTTGTTTACTGTAAGCAATTTCGCATCGATTTCTGAGCTGCCAACTTTGACAATGGCAACGAGACGAAAGGATTTGTAAGTAGGCTTTATCGCTAAAGGGTTGGGAGAGAACTTTGGCGAGAAAATATCCACCTCATCGCCGACCTTCAGACCGAGTTCGCGCGCCAAAGTCACACCCATAATTAGTGACCAGCGTGAGCTCTCCAGTTCGTTGGGATCCCCCGCCACTGTAAAGCTGCTTAGCTTTGAGAGCACCGAGCTGTCTGCCTCGACGCCGTTGATGAGAACCGCGCGGCTACCGGTTGCGGTTGCCGCGATCCCTGCACTAGATATCACCGGCTCAATACTCTTGATTTCGTCTATTTGCTGCAGCTGTTCCTTTACGGCACTCCACTGCGCCGGATTAAGCGAGCTCTCTGCGCTTACCGTGAGATGGGGTACAAGCCCAAGAACATTGTCGCGCATCTCGCGCTCAAAGCCGTTCATCACCGACAGCACGATGATCAGCAGCGCGACCCCGAGGGCGATGCCGCTAATCGCAAGCCAAGACATAAATGAAGCCAAGCCATGCCCGGAGCTACTGCGCACATAGCGCCCGCCTATTCTTCTTGCGAAGCGAAGATCGCCTAACAAAGATTTTGCCGAGCTAGCGCTCATCGACAAGCTTCCCCGAGACCAGAGAGAGCTTTCTATCGAGGGTCGAGGCAAGGCCTTCGTCGTGGGTGACCACGACGAAGCTTGTAGCACTGCTCTGACTGAGTTCTTGCATAAGCGCGTGGATATCCAGCGCCGTCCGCCGGTCTAGATTACCTGTTGGCTCGTCCATCAGAACGACCGCAGGCTCATTAACTAGGGCTCTTGCAATGGCGACTCGCTGCCTCTCACCGCCCGACAGTTCAGCCGGCTTATGTTCGCATCGCGATTCCAATCCCACTCGGCTCAGCAGGTTTTGCGCACGCCTATGGGCTTCCGTCTGCTCCAAGCCGGCAATTAGCAAAGGCATGCTGACGTTTTCCAGCGCACTAAATTCGCCAAGCAGGTGGTGAAATTGATACACGAAGCCAAGAGAGCGGTTACGCAGCGAACCTCGCTGAGACTCGCTCAAGGCGTTAACGTCTTGCCCGACAATATGAACAGTGCCCGCGCTTGCGGTGTCCAAACCCCCTAGCAGATTCAATAAAGTGGTCTTGCCGGACCCAGAGCTCCCCACAATCGCAATTCTTTCTCCGGCGTTTAAAGAAAAATCGAGGTCATCTAGCACCACGATTTCCTTAGCGGCCTGCTTATAGACCTTGCTCAAACCGCGCGCCTCGAGCACGCAGGACCGAGGATTTAACAGCGAACTATTCATAGCGAAGAACCTCGGCGGGGGCTATTTTGCTGGCCCGAAATGCAGGGTACAGGGTTGCCAGTAGGCTAATGAGCAGCGCCAAAACACACACCAGTAAAACCTCGCCCCAAAGCAGCTTTGTTTGCAAATGTGAGATCAACAGCAGATTAGGATTGCCGGTAAGCGCACCCAAAAAAGACTCCAATGCTAAACCGAGTGGCGCGAGGAAGAGAGAAATCAAAATACCTATCGCAGCGCCCAAAAGCGTACCGACCACCCCGCTCACTCCTCCCTGAATGATAAAAAGCCGCAAGATGGCGCCGCTTGAGGCCCCCATCGTCCGCAAAATAGCCACGTCATTAGTTTTCTCCGCTACGGCCATGACCAAAGTAGAGACAATATTCACCGCCCCAATCATAACGATCATCATAAGCATCAGGCCGGTGAGAAATTTTTCCATCGCCAAGGCATCGAATAGGCCAGACTGTGCTTGCTGCCAGGTCTCTATGTTCTGCTCGCTCCCTTTTTTGAGCGCCTCAAGCTGAGAAACACTATTCGCCACACTCGCAGCATTGAACAAATCCACCAGCGTAAGCTGCAACTGAGTTACCGCACCGCTGCCCGCAAGCGACTCCGCCGCATCCCGATTAAGCAGTATCGTTTGCCCTCCTCCGTAGGCACCAAAATCCGCGAACCCCAGCACAACAAAGGCCTGGGATTGCACATCGGCCTGCCGCAGCAGGCGATCCAACGACGTTAGGGACAGCTCCTGCGTACCACGCGCGCCTAGCCTGGACGCCAACCGTGAGTCGAGAATAGCGCCGTTGGGCGTCACTCGCAGCCTCGCAAGAAGCTCCTGCGCGCGAGGGCTAGTATTGCCTGCAATGGCATCTATGAGCCTTGACTCGACCCCCTGAACCTCGGCGAAATCAGTAACACCACCCAGGTTTACAAGCGCTTCGAACTGCGTGACAGGCACTACGGACGTTACGCCTTCCATCTGGCCGATAGCTGCCCGCAACGGCTCCAGGTCCTGATCTTTGGGATTTATGCTCACGACAATATGAGGCAGCGATTTTAGGGCCTCGGTGCGCAGAAAGCCGATAGAGCCATTCATCACAGCTAAGGCGACAATAAGGATAGTCACACCAAGAGCCACCCCACACATCGCAATGCTAGAAACAAAAGACAGCAGGCCACTGCTTTTGCGCGCTCGACTGTAGCGCAGGCCGATAAAAGCCGAGAGAGGGGTTCGCATAAGAGCAGGCAGCTCCGACCTAGTCTGCGTCTAGGCGCTGAAGCACACGCTGAACAGTTTTAAAAGAAATAGGCGCGAGCGGCGTGGATACAGCTGCTGCGATTGCCCTCAGGGATCGGCCTTTTTGCCGCAAAGAGCGAATTTCCGCTACCGTGCGCTGTTCGATGGGGTTTTCGATAAGGCGCCCGTTATCATGCACGCTATACCCAAAAGGCCTGCTGCCGCCGAGAAAGCGCCCTTTTTCACGCTGTCGGCGTTTTACATTAAGTATACGCTCGGCGTAGCGACGATTTTCGAGTTCGGCAAATAGCCCTGCCGCGCGATGCAGGCTGATCAAGCTTTCCGGTGCCAGCACATCTAAACCGAGGTCAACAACATAGATGCCGCCGACCCGGTCTCGCAGCTGCTCTAACAGGTCAACAAACTGCGCTACTGAGCCGCAAAGATGCTCGAGCCTGGCAGAAACCACAGTGTCACCTCGCTCAAGCTGTGCAATTAGCTTCGCGCCTTGCTCTCGCTGGCCCAGAGGTAAACTCCATTCGCACCCACTATCGTCAAATGTCTCACTGATAGTCCAAGCTCGAGCCAAGGCAAAGGTTTGCACAGCCAGCAGATCACTCGCGACCTGCAAATTCGCTAAGGTCGTTGCATCGCTGTCACGGCTTGCGCAGCGTGAATAAACGTAGACTGCCATGGCGTATCTCAGTTGGGCTGGCCATCGTTGCCAGCCATTAGTTAGACAAAGGCGTTGTTATTGGCTTTCACTAATCATTGCCAACTTCAGCGAATTTTAGCGATTTTAGGCGCTTTTTAGTGGTATAGCCCGTAGCTGAGCGTCGTTTTTGCTAAAGCACAGAGCCCTACTGAAGCCGTCTCGCATATCGCCGACTGAAGGCAAGACACTGAATCTTGTCAGTTTTTCTTCCGACTCAGTGCGCTCGCAGTGGCACATCGCCATTCTAGTCACAGCCATCCATACGAAGCAAGCTGGCGCCTATAACTCATTGTAGCCGAGAGTACGCGACCAACAACCGAAGCAACAATGAAGGATTGCTGTGTAAGTAATTGAGCAAACTTCACTTTACTGTTATATTCGATGCTCGTTTCGCAGCGGCCCTACTTATGAGCAACACATAAAGGGCGCTCTTGAGTCCAAGGTTTGCACTAATTTCACGCCCTTGACCTTGCGATCGAAAGAATTGAAGAAGCAGTAGCCGCGGAGAACTAAATTGACCGCGAAGCAAAGTGGCGCGGGCCGTGACAGGCCGAGCGACTCACGAAGGATGAAGTAAAACTTGAAAGAACCAAGACTTAACAAGACGTAGAAACATTAACGACTCTCCGCAACCAAGACTTGCGCTAATCGCGAGCCGTTGTCGGATACCCAGAGAGACCAAGACGAAAAGATTCTTTGCGATAGCCAGCAGTCTTAGCGCACCTCTACACTCCGCCTGTCACACTAGACGGCGACGCGAAAAGAGGTCAGGCGGATAAAGAGCTACGCAGCCAATGACCATTTAGCAAGCACTTTTCATAGAGAGACTGAACGCAACAATGTCACACGCAATCACTGCAGACATGACACCGCGACTCCTAAACGAGCGCTGTTACCTCAGCCCCTTCACGAGAAATAGTTAAATCCATTCGCCTCACGACTACCGTGAGGCCGATGCAGCACACGTCATCTTCCCTCTAAGCGCTGGCAAGCGCCGGAGGCCTTTTCACAAAACGTGAGAAGGAAAGAATCTGCTCTTGGCTCACTCTCTGGTTCATTAAGGAAAGTGAAACCATGAAAAGAATGCTTATCAATGCGACCCAGGAAGAAGAACTCCGAGTCGCCCTCGTCGACGGCCAAAGACTCTACGACCTCGACATCGAAAACCGCACCCGCGTTCAGAAAAAAGCCAACATCTACAAAGGCAAAGTAACCCGTGTGGAGCCCAGCCTTGAAGCGGCGTTCGTCGACTTTGGCGCAGAGCGACACGGCTTTCTCCCGTTAAAAGAAATCTCCAGCGAATATTACGCAAAAGACGTTAAGAATAACGGTGAGCGCACCAACCTTAAGGAACTCATTCCTGAGGGCACCCAGGTCATTGTGCAGGTAGAAAAGGAAGAGCGCGGCAATAAAGGGGCTGCGCTAACGACCTATATTTCCCTCGCTGGCCGCTATCTTGTACTCATGCCCAATAACCCGAAGGCCGGTGGCATCTCGCGCCGTATTGAAGGTGAAGAACGCAACGAACTGCGTGAAGCGCTTCGTGGCCTTGAAATACCAAACGGCATGGGAATGATCGTCCGCACCGCGGGCATCGGCAAAGGACAAGAAGAACTGCAATGGGATTTGGACTACCTGCTTGCACTATGGCAGGCAATCCGAGAAGCATCGGAAGCCAAGCGCGCACCTTTCCTTATTTACCAAGAGAGCAACGTGATCATCCGTATGATTCGCGACTATCTCCGTAAAGAAATCGGTGAAGTGCTGTTTGACACGCAAGAAGCGTTTGATGAGGCGATGACCTTTGTCAAACAGGTCATGCCCCAGTATGAGAGCCGTATCAAACTCTACTCTGACCCTCTACCCCTGTTTAATCGCTACCAAATTGAAAGCCAGATCGAGAGCGCCTTCGAAAGAGAAGTGAAATTACCCTCAGGCGGATCTGTTGTCATCGACCCTACCGAGGCCTTGATCTCCATTGACATCAACTCCGCGCGCGCGACTCGTGGTGCAGACATCGAAGAGACAGCGGTAAACACCAACTTAGAGGCGGCTGACGAGATTGCCAGACAGCTGCGCCTGCGAGACATGGGCGGACTCGTGGTTATCGATTTCATCGACATGAGCTCAAACCGCAACCAGCGTGAAGTCGAAAACCGCATGCGCGATGCTCTCGAAGCCGATCGTGCCCGCGTGCAAGTTGGACGCATCTCGCGCTTCGGCCTGCTTGAAATGTCGCGCCAGCGTCTCCGTCCTTCACTTGGGGAAACCAGCGCGATCACCTGTCCGCGCTGCAGCGGCCAAGGCACGATTCGCGACGTCGAATCACTTGCACTTTCAATTCTGAGAATTATTCAGGAAGAAGCCAACAAGCAAAAATGCGCGGCTATACGCACGGAAGTTCCTTTGATCGTTTCAAGCTATCTGCTTAATGAGAAACGAGCCGCTTTGACTGAGATAGAGACGCAGAGCGGTAGCACGGTACTCGTATCAGCTCACCCCGAGCTAGAAACGCCCCACTACAAGATCATAGGTCTCAATCAAGCGGGTGAGGCCTACGATGTGGACATCACGGCAACACCAGAGCCGATCGCATCCGCTAAAGATTCAGCGCCAGTAGCAGCAGTTCAGCGCCCATCTGTTGAAGGCATACCAATGCCTTCAGCTCCAGCGAGCTCGAAACCAGCAAGCAAAACCAAAACACCAAAGGCCGCAGCGAAGCCCGGCCTACTCGCTTCACTTGTTGCCGCAATCGCAGGTCTGTTTGGCGGCCAAAAAGAAGAGGAAACCAAGCCCAAGCGCAGCTCGCGCGGAGGCCGCGGACGTAATGCCTCGCGCGGTCAACGCAGCGGACAATCACGCAACCGTAGCGAGCGCACTAGCAAGCCAGAACGCAGGGGCGATAAAGAGCCTGAAAGCGGCAAATCTCCGCGCGGCGACAAAGATGACGGCGGCGAACGCGGCGAACGACGCTCACGCGGAGGACGGCGCGGAGGACGCAATCGCAGCAGCGCCGAATCCCGTGGCGACTCGCCAGCTAACAACGAGAGAGAATCAGACAACGGCAAACAAGACGAGTCGCGCGGAGCTGAGGGACGTCGTCGTCGCGGTCGCTCGCGCAATACAGACAAGCGCGACAGCGGCGCAAACGAGACCACAGCTGGCAGCGAGTCTATCGATCAACCGAACGCTCAAGACTCAACCGCAGAGCAAAGCAGCGAGTTCTCGCGCCGACCAGCGAGCCAGCGCCCGAAGAACACCACACCGCGTAAGCGTGGCCCTCGTCCCGAGCCTGCCGAGAATGAGGCGGAAACTGCGGAAGCAGCGCCAAGCGCCATAGCTGAGCCTGTCCAGCCTAAGGCCGACGAGAAAGCACCAGAGCAGCAAGAGATCGCAGGACTGGAAACGCCCGCAGACACCAGCGGTAATAGCGGTGTCACCGAAGACAGCGAGCGCAAGACGAGAGAACGGCGCCCACGCAGACCTCGGAAGCGATCGGGAGCGCCAACTGAGCAAGTTGAAGAAAGCTCAGCTGCGGCTTCTACAGAGCCTGTTCAGCAGTCGCCAACCGTTGTGGAAAGTGAAGAAGAAGCCCCTCGGCGGGATCCTGCGCCCGAAACAGTCGATCAGGAAAAGACTGACCCCGCGGCCACCGGTGGAAGCCAGAGCGAAGAGACGGAAGCTGACGTCGCTGACAGCACCGAAGCCAGCGAGCCCGCGGCAGAGAAAGAGCCAGAGACTGACAAGCCACAGCGTCGCCGCGCACCAAACGATCCTAGACATAAGCGCAGCTAGACACTGCGCGTTGATTTAAAGATCGGCACAAAAAAAGCCGCACGTCTAAGACGCGCGGCTTTTTTTTGTTTTAAGCTTTCCTTACATGATCTAAGAAAAAGCTTGGACTTTCTTACGCACGATTCAAGCTGCTAAAGCGCAGCTTCGAGCTCTGGTAACGCCGCAAACAGGTCAGCCACTAATCCGTAGTCCGCTACCTGGAAGATTGGCGCTTCTTCGTCTTTGTTTATTGCTACGATCACTTTGCTGTCTTTCATGCCAGCGAGATGCTGGATCGCACCAGAGATACCCACCGCGATATAAAGGTCTGGAGCGACAATTTTGCCGGTCTGCCCGACCTGGTAATCGTTAGGAACGAAGCCTGCATCGACCGCCGCACGCGAAGCGCCTATAGCAGCGCCTAGCTTATCGGCGACCTTCTCCAGAAGAACGAAATTGTCGCCGCTTTGCATACCGCGACCGCCAGAAACAATGACAGATGCTGCCGTAAGGCTTGGACGTTCTGAAACCGCGAGCTCTTCGGAAACAAAACTCGCGCTGTCCTGATCGATTACAGTGTCAATCGCCTCCACAGTCGCTGAGCCGCCCTCTGCAGCAGCCTCGGCAAACGCAGTGGAACGAACAGTGATAACTTTAATTGAATCGCTGCTTTGAACAGTTGCTAGCGCATTGCCTGCGTAAATTGGGCGCACGAAGGTGTCCGCTGATTTAACCGCTGTGATGTCAGACACCTGTGCCACGTCAAGCAGGGCTGCAACGCGTGGCATCAAGTTCTTGCCGGTCGTCGTAGCCGGAGCCAGCACATAGCCAAAGCCCGCTGCGAGCTGCGCAATGAGCGGCGCAATATTTTCCGGTAGCTGGTGCGCATAGGCCGGAGCGTCAGCGACTAATACTTTACTAACACCAGCAATCGCGGCGGCCTGTGCAGCGGCCTCCTGACAGCTTGAGCCGGCGACGAGAACGGTAATATCGCTCTCAATTTCGAGCGCGGCCGTGACGGTGTTACGAGTTGCGGGCTTGATGCTCGCGTTGTCATGTTCTGCTACAACAAAAATAGTCATGGTGGCTCCTAAATAACCTTGGCTTCGGTCTTGAGCTTAGAGACCAGCTCTTCGATTGATTCCACTTTGATACCAGCAGAGCGCTCGGCTGGCGCCTCTACGCTCAGTGTTTTGAGATTAGATGCAACGTCTACACCGAGCTCCGCCGGGCTAGTCGTATCGATAGGCTTCTTCTTCGCTTTCATAATGTTGGGAAGAGAGGCGTAGCGCGGCTCGTTGAGACGCAGGTCTGTAGTCACCACAGCGGGCAGATTTAGCAGCACCGTTTGCTCACCACCGTCTACCTCACGAGTGACTTCAATCTTGCCACCGTCGACCTTGGCATTGCAGGCAAAAGTGCCCTGCGGCCAGTTACAGAGAGCAGCGAGCATTTGACCCGTTTGGTTGTTGTCAGTGTCGATTGATTGCTTGCCGAGAATGACTAGGTCGATACCCTCTTTGTCAATCACCGCTTTCAGGAGCTTGGCAATTGCGAGGGGTTCAAGTGCGTCGTCATTCTCAACCAGTATGCCGCGGTCAGCACCCAGCGCCAGCGCTGTGCGGATCTGCTCCTGGCTTTGGCTTGAGCCAATCGACACAGCGATAACCTCATCGGCTGTTCCGGCCTCTTTCATGCGAATCGCTTCTTCAACTGCAATTTCACAGAAAGGATTGATCGCCATTTTCGCGTTGGCTAGGTCGACACCCGTCCCGTCAGATTTAACGCGGACCTTAACGTATGCGTCGACGACGCGCTTGATTGCTACAAGAACCTTCATGGATTCTCCTTATTGAAGAGCAGCGCGAGCGCTACTGAGGCCTAATAAACCGGATTGTTAGCGATAAAACTCACTCGTTGCTCGAACGAATTTGAGATCGCAGAGGCCACCCTCAGGCAGCTTCGAAGGCCGGCAATCATGCCGTTTTTACCCTGCAACGTCAAATAAACACCGGATTAATGACAAGATATTGGCGTCTTGCACGACTCTACTAGCACCGCGATCTAAACAAGCTATTCTGCCTCCCCAAGCTCGAAAAAACTGCTTGAACTCCAAACTCCTAATGCTTCCCCCTTTTCGGTTTGCACCAACTCGGCCAATTCAACGAGCTCATAGAATACGGAGCGCGACACCAGCCCGAACAGATTTCCGCGCACCCTCAGTGTAGGGTGCGGCTCAGCCTGGTGCCCGAAGTCCAAGGGGTGCTCCTGATCGACTAAAACCTCCTGCCCTAACGTTGTCTCGAGGAAAAGCTTACCCTGCGATCCCCGCCCTTCCCTACGGAGCCGCGAAAAGAAGAACGGTAAATCTTCAACTCGTATGCGAACCTTCTCGGCGGGCGTCACTAGGAAATAATCGCCGCCCTCTAGAAGAAGAATCGAAGCAAACAGCTTAGCCATTCTCAGGCGCTTGATAGCACTTCCTTCATGCCACCAGCTGCCATCGCGGCGTATTTCGATGTCAATATCTCCGCAGAACGGCGGATTCCACAGATGCACAGGTGCCGCTTCAACAGCGTCCCCTTTGCCAAGCAGCGAGATGATCCGATCTAAAGAGCCAGTACTCATGGCTTCTCCTTTATTTGAGACAGAACACGCCCTCGCCTACTACTTCCTTTGAGGCAATGCGAGACCCTAAGTTGGGATGATACACTTCACCAACTTCACTACCTAAACTTTAAGGCGACTGCGTCGTGACACAAACACCAACGAGCGAAATTGGCGCCATGGCGACGTTAGACTCGAGTTTTTTTGACGATGTGCTGCTAGGCAAGCTCCCTCTTATCGATGTACGCGCGCCTATCGAATTCGATGAAGGACACGTGCCCAACTCAATCAACATACCGCTACTCGACAATGCGCAGCGCGAGCAGGTCGGTCGCCGCTACAAACAACAGGGCCAAGAAGCTGCCATCGCGCTCGGGCAGACTTTGGTCGCAGGGCAAGACAAGGCTGAGAAACTAAAAGCTTGGTGCAATACGCTCGCTAGTCAGCCGCATTCGGTTATCACCTGCTTCCGCGGCGGCCTAAGATCGAAAACAACGCAAGCGTGGCTGCAGGAAAACGGCTGGCAGGTCGCAAGGATTGAAGGCGGATATAAAGCGCTGAGGCACCATGCCATAGCCACTACCGCGAGAGTCTCACAGAACAAAAAACTCATCATTGTCGGCGGCAGAACAGGCATAGGGAAAACCCACTTAGTGAATCGCCTTAACAGCAGCGTTGATCTAGAGGGTCTTGCTAACCACAGAGGCTCAGCCTTTGGCCGGCGTGCCACACCCCAGCCGGCACAGGCGGTATTCGAAAACCAGTTAGCCAGTGCTCTACTCACGAAAGAAAGCCTTGCCTGTGACTCACTGTTCCTTGAGGATGAAAGCAGAGCGATTGGCTCCATCTCCTTGCCCCTGGAGTTTCACCGCGCCATGAGCTTAGCACCAATAGTTAGCGTTGAAGAACCGCTTGAATACCGAGTTGAGACAATATTGAACGACTACATTGTGAGCAATCTTCAGGATTTTCGTAACCTGACACCTGAGAACGCCGACTCGCTTTTCGCTGACTCACTACTCGGCAGCTTAGACCGCATACAAAAACGCCTAGGTGGCGAGAGACATCTGCAGGTCGGCAAGCTTATGCAAACTGCCTTGGCCAACGATAATGACCACGACCTGCATCGACAGTGGATTCGCTCACTACTCTGTGACTACTACGACCCGATGTACTCGTATCAGATGGAAAAGAAAAAACATCGACTGGTGTTTCGCGGCAACAGCCGCTCCTTTCTCGACTGGGCTGCAGAATTTGATGCGGCGCAAAGCTAACGAGCTAAGCCAAATAAGTGCACTTACGTAGCCAGACAACTTTTAAGTAGCGAGTGTTATAGCAGCATGGCGATTACCCGTTACACACTTTCAGAAGAGCTCAAACAAAGACTAGAGAGCAATACAACGCTGTTAACACCGAGCTACCGCTTGGCAGCTTCGGTCACTGAGGCTTACGGCAGCGCCGTAGCTTCGAGTAGCTGGAAAGTGCCTGCGATCATCGCTGTCGATCAGTGGATCTCACAAAGCTGGAATTTGTTAGCCAATCGCGGTCTCGCGCCCTTCGTAGGAAGCGAGATACTGGATACCGCCTTGGAAAAGGAATTGTGGCTAGAAGCCATCGAAGACACCCGTGAACAGCACCCGCTGATCGATGCTTCGGCAATGGCACAAATCGCGGCGCGCGCCTTTCAAGACCTTCAGCGCTGGGGCAAGGACTCTGCGAGCTATACGCTGCAAGGCTATGAACATTTAGAAGACGTAGCCCTTTATCTAAGCTGGCGCGAGAAGTTTCTAGCTCGCTGCCGCGCACTCGGACGCATCACACTGGTTGAGGCTAGCTCGATTCTAGCAACCGCGCTCGACGCCGAGAGCCTTACCCTACTCGGGCACATTACCCTGCTCGACTTCCAGCAGCCGCCACCCAATTATGAAGCGCTGTTCGCACGTTTTAGAGAGTCACAGCTTCTCGACTCCCTACAAACCAAACCAGCCGACATAGATGCCCACAGTAGTGAATCGCCTTTCGATGCAATGCAGGAACAAACGCTTCGCTATGAGTTTGTTTGCCAGGAAGACGAAATAGCGGCGGCGGCGCGCTGGGCTAGCGCCCTGCAGAAAAAGAGCCCTGGCGCCCACATTGGTTTCTTGAGCCCTAACCCGGAGCGAATCCGCGCCCCGCTTTACCAGGCTCTTCTTGCGCATCACAGCGAAGAACCCGCGTTGGCACTCGCGAGTCGGCCTTATTTAATAAATTCCAGCAGTGGTGGCGTCGCGCTGGTGGACACAGCAATCGCCCACGACGCGTTGGCGATACTAGATTTGAATCGCGAGCGGATTGCGCTAGGGGAATTCTGCCAGCTTTTAGAGTCGCCGTTTTTAGGACTTGCGGAGTCAGAGGGAGAAGCGCGAGCAAACTGCCAGCGCGCGCTGCGACGCTATTTACAAGCCGAAACTAGCAAACAGGCCATCGCACGCTTTACCGGCGCCGAGGGTAAAGACTGGCACTCCCCCTTTCTCCACGAGGCACTGCTCACCTGCCGCACGCTGCTTCGAGGGACAGCAAAACTACAAACAACGCGTGCGTGGAGCACACTGTTTCGCGAACAGCTCTCAATTGTCGGCTGGCCAAACCATGCCATCGGCGCAACAAGCCATGCAGCACTGGGCGAGTGGGAGGACGCGCTACAAAGATTTGAAGCCGCAGGCGAATACAAGGCCGAAATGAGCGTTGAAGAAGCGCTAAACACGCTTCGGCGCACCGTAAGGGAATACCGCGCGCGAGGCGAATATCGGCAGCAATGCCCCCTGTCGCTCTACAGCCCTACCGAGGCTGTGGGGCTAAGCTTTGAGTATCTCTGGCTAATTGGATTCGACGACCAAAGCTGGCCGGCACCTGCGCATGCAAATCCGCTGATTCCTATAGAGTTGCAGCGCTCACTGGGCATACCCGGCAGCAGCGCCTCACTGAGCTTTAGCAAGGCACTGGGAGAACTCAAACTCGTCTGCGCCAACGTCAGCAGCACGCTGGTTGTCAGCCATCACAGTCAAGATGATGAACTACCCAAACGCGCCTCAAGCGTTACTGCCTCGCTGCCGCTGGTGGATTCTGGCTCGCTGCTTTTACCAGATTCGACTAGCAATCTAGAATTAGAACTCCAAGAGCACCCCGACGAGCGCAGAGCTCGTCTTCAGCCCGGCGCATCAAGCAACGGCGGTCACAGCGTCATAACACGGCAGTCACAGTGTCCTTTCCAAGCCTTTATTAAAACTAGGCTTGGTGTGCAGGCGCTCGAACCCATCCGCAACAGCCTAGATGCGAGAGATCGCGGCAGCGTTGTTCACTGGGCTTTGGAAGCGTTCTATTCCACACCGACAACACGTGATGCGCTGCTAGAACTGCTGACGGAGAACCCCGCGGAATTCGAACAGAGATTGGACTCAGCGATTGAGTCCGCAACACAGAAACTCCAGCAACAGCATCCCGAAATCATGGGCGCAATCTTCACAAACCTAGAACGCGCCAGGCTAAAGTCGTTACTGCAACGCTTTTTACTTCGTGATAGCGAGCGCGCAAGCTTTATTACCGGCGTACCCGAGAAGGCTTACACACTGCAGATTGGCGCGTTAAGTCTCAACCTAAAAATCGACAGGGTCGATACTCTGGCCGACAAAAGCGTTGCTCTGATCGACTATAAAACCGGCAAATCTATAACGGCACTTTCCGGTCTAGACACGGAGCGTCCCGAAGACATGCAGTTGCCTGTGTACTATCGAACAGTCTCTCAAGAACCTGCCACTCAGGTCTCTGCTCTTGCGATCGCTCAGGTTCACAACGAAGCCGTTGATTATCATGCCCTAAGTGCTCAACCTAACTTCGACCCCCAGTTGGATCCACACACAGGAAAAAAGCTAAGCGCTAAAAAGCAGAAAGAGCAGAAAGAGCAGAAAGAGCACAAGAGCATCGACGAAGCTAAAACACAGTGGAACATCAAAACACAACACTGGACGGACTTAGTAGAGCGGCTAGCCGATGAGTTCATCCGCGGCGACTGCAATGTCAGCCCTATCGCCTCGAAAACTGTCTGTGAACGCTGCGGCCTACAGAGTCTTTGTCGCATAAAGGAGCTCGAAGGAAACGTAGACCGTGATGACGAAGACTATTCTGAGCTAGGAATTTCAAACGATGAGTAGGCCGGCGAGTGATCAAAAACAGCGTGACGAGGCGCTCGATACGCAGCGCAGCTTCATTGTGCAGGCGCCGGCAGGCTCCGGAAAGACCGAGCTGCTCACGCTGAGATACATGCGTCTTTTAGCCACCGTGGCAGAGCCAGAGGAAGTGCTCGCGATCACCTTTACCCGTAAAGCTGCAGCGGAAATGCGCGCTCGCGTGATTGAGTCCCTTAACGAGGCACAGCAGCTGCGGCGTGAGCACAGTCGCGACTCACTAGAATTCGATGACGAGCGCCATCCAGTAAGCGATGGACTTAAACGCAAGAATTTTTTCATTGCCAATGCCGTCGTCGAAAGAGATAAGGAGCGACAGTGGAATCTCGAGCGCAACCCGGGGAGACTGCGCATACAGACCATCGACAGCTTTAATATTTACCTTGCTAACCAGTTACCCATCGCCTCACGAATTGGCGGCGACCTTAGCGTTACAACCGAAACTGCTCCGGTATTCAACGCGGCCGTTCGCAATACTCTCGCCCTACTAGACACGCCAGGCGCTGATTCTGAGCATCTCGTCTCGCTCTATCAGCACCTTGACAACAATCCCGCCGCTATCGAAAAACTCCTGCTTAATATGATTAACAAGCGGGACCAATGGCTGGACTATTTGCCGACTCTCTTCGACGATTCGGGGAACGCACAAATTGAGTTGATGCTGCACGTAGACGAATTAGCCGAAGAGCTATTAGAGCCTCTATTTGAGGCTATGCAAGAGTTCAGCGAACAGCTACTGGCCATCAATAACTACGCTCACACAAATTGGCCGCTAGAGACAGCTGGCCGTCCTGAATTATTACACGACTTGCCTTCTCCCGATGCCGAAGGACTGCCTGGCTGGAACGCTCTGTGCAACCTGCTTCTTACCCAAAAAAACGAGTTAAGAAAGTCGCTCAACGCCTCTCTGGGCTTTCCACCCAAGAGCGCACTCAAGGGCGATGCATTGGCGCTCGGTGAAGAGAAAAAAGCGCTGCACAAAACGCTTGTCTCTGCCCTTGGCGAGGCACCGGCGGAAGTGCTTGAGCTTTTAGCTAGCGTAAGAGCGCTTCCCACGCGGGAAACCATTTCCCAGCAATGGCCGCTGCTGTCCGCACTAGCCCATACCTTGCGGCTGTTAAACAGGCAGCTCATTCTTGAATTCACTCGCCGCGGGATCATTGATCACACACAGGCGGCGAACGCCGCTTTCAGCGCGCTTAGAACTCTGCATAGTCCAACTGAGTTTGCACTCGCTTTGGATAACACGCTGAGTCACATTCTGATCGATGAATTTCAGGACACCTCCGAACGTCAGCTTGCTCTGCTAGAGGAGCTAATCGAAGGATGGACTCCGGGCGATGGCAAAACCCTGTTCCTAGTCGGGGATGCAATGCAGTCCTGCTATAACTTTCGCAATGCCAACGTCGGCGTCTACCTTAAAGTGCGCAGTGCAGGTATCGCTCACTTTAAACCTGAAACACTCATGTTGAGAATGAATTTTCGCTCTCAAGAAAACTTAATCGAGCGCATCAATGCAGTCTTCTCGACTGCATTTCCCACAAAAGAAAACATTGCCCGTGGCGCGGTCTGTTATTCTTACTCTGAAGCAGGACAGGAGGCTATTCAGCAGCAGCCCCTGCAAGCGGACTGGGTCTGCTATGACGATTCTGATAACAAAACCTCTGCGCGCAAGCTCGAGGCGGAACTGCTTGTACAGCGAATTAATGCGCTGCGGGTAGAAGAGCCGAATTGCAGCATAGCGGTGCTAGCACGAACGCGGAATCATTTCAGAGACGTAATCGCCGAGCTAAGACAGCAGGAAATTGCGTGGGTCGCGACGGATCTCGACCGCCTAGGATCCTTAGCTGTCATTAGCGATCTCCTGTCACTTGTGCGCGCACTCAGCAATACCGCCGATGACCTAGCTTGGTTCGCGGTTTTACGCGCGCCCTGGTGTGGTCTCGACAGTGTCGATCTTCTTGCGGTGCGCGAAAGCGAAGCCGCGAGTCCAGTCTGGCAGTCACTCAGTGCTCTCGTCGATAAACCGCACAATGAACAGTCCCTACTCTCAGCAGAGGGCTATAAGCGTCTGTGCGGGCTTCATGAGGCTTTGAGTGCAGCGATGTGGCTGCGCAGACAAAGCCCAATTAGTGAGATCACGCGTGCAGCCTGGGAGCTTCTCCAAGGCCCGAATCTAATTACCAGCTCTGACGAGCAGGCTGCAGCTAAATTCTTTTTTGATCAGCTGAGTTTGGCGGAGGAGCACTTTGTCATAGCCGACCTCGATGCCTTCAGCAAGCGAATACAAGAAAGCTTCACTAGCGTACAGGCTGAACAGAGTGATAAGACATCTCCGCCAGTACAACTTATGACCATACACAAATCCAAAGGTCTGCAGTTTGATCACGTATTGATTCCGCAGCTAGGCGGCAAGGGCAATCCCGATGACAAAAACCTTATCGAGCTGCACGAACGCATAAATCAGGGCGGAGAATCACGATTATTAATAGCGCCAGTCCCCAGAAAAAGCTCTACTACAACCGCTGAGACCGAGGCTCACGAAAAACTTTATAAATACATTCGAGAGGAAAAGAGGCTCAAAGGCGAATACGAAGAAACCCGCCTTGTCTATATCGCTATGACACGAGCTCGCTACAGTGTCGGGCTATTTAGCACTCTTCTGTACAAAGATTCAGACAATGAGACGCAGGGGCCCAAGCCCATTAACCAAAGCCTGCTCGCGCGAATTTGGCAGCCTCTCAAGGAGGCAGGCGTGCAAGAAAATTCCCACTACCTTCCAAAAATCCAAGACACCGCTGCCAACAAGTCGCCGAGCGCTCGTCATGCACCAACAACAATTCGCCGCTTATCTAAGCCGCTTACGCTCACTGCAGCTCAGCGCCATGCTCTTGAAGAGCAGATGGAATCACGAACTGATTTGCTAATCGAGGAGCAAGAGATAGTAACCGGCAGCGAGCAACTTGAGGCAGAGCGTCAGCGTCGACTACGACAATTCCAGGGCACCCTTTGCCACGAATTCTTTGAAGCCTACACTCTGCAGCCCATGGCTGCGGAACGCGCTCTCGCAGCGCTTGAACCCAGATGGCAACGCCAGCTTGAACGCCTTGGAGCAACCTCCGATGAAGCAAGAGCGTCGAGCCGCAAGGCCTGCCAGCAGCTTCATCGAGCAGTAACGGGTGACCATGCTTGGATATTTGACCCCGAGGCCGATGGCGCGAGCGAGCTTCACCTAGCTCGCAGCGCCAAACAGGGCTCAGAGGAATTCCACAGCCATTATGCTGTTGATAGAACCGTAATGCGCAATGGAGAGCGCTGGATCATTGACTACAAAACCGCACAGCAGCCGGAAGGCTTCACTACGGAGCAGTTTATAAACGCGCAGAAAAACGAACATGAGGAAAAGCTGCATCTCTACGCGACTCTGATGGCAGAGGCTGGCCAACCCGCACAGCGGTTAGGGCTCTACTTGTTAGAGATAGATCGCCTCGTTGAGCTCTAGGTTCTAATTTCTAGGTTAGAGGTTCTGGGTTAGAGGTTCTGGGTTAGAGGTCAGAGGCGCAGAGCAATGAATGACTCCTGTCAGCGCGATACGCCGCGCTCAACCGCTTCCAAGCAATGCCTCGTCTATGGCATAGATACCAGGTACATTACGTAGATAGCCTTTAAAGTCTAAACCGCTACCGAATACGAATTTGTCTTCAAGCACCAAACCCGCACAGTCGGCGCTAATCCCGGGCAGTCTCCGCGCGTGCTTCTTGTCCGCTAATACCGCAGTGAAGACGCTCTTCGCACCCTGCTGTTCGCAGTACGCCTTCACGGCCGCCAGAGTATTGCCCTCATCCAAAATATCATCAACGAGCAGGATGTCTCGACCAGAGATGCGCTCGCGTGGATAGACAAGCCAGTTCAGCGCCGAGCCTCGCGTTTCACCCCGGTAGCGCGTGGCATGTAGGTAGTCAATTTGTAAGGGGAAATCGAGTAGTGTGGCCAACTTACCACTCAGAATGAGTCCGCCATTCATAATACACAGCATAAGCGGATCAGACTCACTGAGCGCGGCACTGATTTCTTGAGCCATCCGCGCGATGGCCTGCTCTACCTGCTCGCCACTAAACAAACACTCCGACTCATCACGCAGTTTTCTGATGAGAGGCAAGTCCGCCTCTAAGGCTTTGACACTCATACCTCTGGCCCAGCAATTTGGCGCAGCGCCTCAAGCCCGTCTAGCGTGCGCGTAGGGAACGCGAAATCAGCCCCGTGCTCATGTACTATCGCGATGATCTTTAGCATCACGTCCTGCTTGATCTCATGGTACTCGATCCAGTTTGTTGTTTTGGTAAAGGTATAGATGAAAAAGTCCAAAGAAGACGAGGAATAGGCGACAAAGTTAACTATGAGTGTCTGTGTTGTGTCTATGGCTTCGTGCCCTTGCAGCATGGCTTTTACATCCGCCACAATCGGCCCCATCTTCGCCGCGTCGCCATAGCGAATACCAATAGTTTCTTTAATGCGCCGATTACTCATGCGCGAGGGATTCTCCAGCGCGAGCTTATTGAATACGGAGTTCGGAATATAAAGCGGTCGCTTGTCGAAGGTCCGCACGACAGTCAAGCGCCAGCCGATGGTTTCAACGGTACCTTCAATCTCGCGATCCGGCGAGCGAATCCAGTCGCCGATCGCGAATGGCCTATCAAGATAAATCATAAATCCGCCAAAAAAATTGGCGAGCAAATCCTGAGCAGCGAAACCTACGGCAATGCCGCCTACACCGCCGAATGCTAGCAGCGCGGTGATTTGTATACCCAGCGTCGGTAGCAATACTAATACTGCAGAGACAACCACAGACAGACGCAGCAATTTCGCTAAGGCAACTAAAGTGGTTGGATCGAGACCGCCGGTTGAGCTCGACTCCCCTGCGAGAATACGCTGACGCACACGCTCTTCGGCAAGCGAGATGAAGCGCACAAGAAACCAAGCGATAAGGAGAACTAGAGCGACCTGGCGCGCAAGGTTGAGATTGGCGGGCGAGAACAGCGTTTGATCTACATAGCCGTCGCTAATGCCTATAGCTAGCAACAGACCGAAGCTAAGAATCAGCCAGCTCAGAGGCCGTCGCGCGGCTTCAAGCAAGGCGTCGTCCCAGACGTTGCTAGTTTTCGCAAAGTGCTTCGCGAGAACTTTAAGTAACCGCATGGCGATGAAACGCGCCACGAAGGTCAAAGTGACGATGAGCAGAAGCTCAGGGCCCCACTCTAGGTCGCGCAGGAGCTCGATTGAAAATAGCGTATCCATTAATGTCCTCTCAGCTCGAGCTGAATCGTTTTGTTATTGGCAAAGCACAGCCAGCAGTTGAGCAGCTTCGTTAAAACGTGACCGATCCTGCTTAAGTGATCTACCACGCATGGTAAGCAGACGATCCTGTGAAGCCTCGCTCCAAAGCTGCGGGTTTGCTTCTAAATAGTCACAGAGCTGTGTCGCCGCTGCAGTGTCATTGCACACCAGCACCATATCGCAGCCTGCCGCTAGGGCAAGATCGCAGCGCGTCTCAATATCGCCTGCGCTGTGGGCTGCGTCCATCGTGAGGTCATCGCTGAATACCACGCCCTCAAAGCCGAGCTTTGTGCGCAGGATTTCTTGAATCCACACAGGGGAAAATCCGGCACAGCGGTCATCGACCTGCGGGTAAATCACGTGGGCAGGCATCACAGCGTCGAGTTCCGAGGCCAGTGCGGCAAAGGGGATTAAATCTTTTGCGGAAATAGCATCTAACGAACGCTCGTCAATGGGCAGTTCGACATGGGAGTCTCCTGCAACCGTGCCGTGGCCGGGGAAATGCTTACCTGTAGAGGCCATGCCCGCCTCATGCATACCCGCGATATATTCGCGGGCAAGCGCTTTGATCGCCTCGGGGTCAGCAGCGAACGCCCTGTCGCCGATCACCCTACTTTGGGGATCAAACACGTCTAGTACGGGCGCAAAGCTGAAATCGATATCGAACTCTCGCAGTTCAACAGCCATGCACCAGCCGCACAGCCTGGCTTCGTTAAGCGCTTGCTCAGGATTGTTGTTAAACCGCTCTTCAAATACCCGCAGTGGCGGATGACGCAAAAAGCCGTCTTTGAATCGCTGCACACGGCCCCCTTCCTGATCTACGGCAACCAACAATTGAGGCGCTGCGGCACGAATCTGCTCCATTAAGCTGCGCAGCTGTCGCTTGTCGGCATAGTTGCGGCTGAACAGGATCAACCCGCCCACCGCAGCACGCCGCAGGAGAGCTTGCTCATCGACGCTTAAGCTCAGCCCCTCGATGCTGAGCATGAGTGGTCCGATAACTGGCTTGTCCTGCTGTGAATCGCTCAAAGGGGTCCCCCGAAAAGGCCGAATTATCACACAGGCCTCGGTGCGGGAGAACCGAAGAAAAAGCTTGCGCTGGCTGCATTACTGTATAAAATAACAGCTGTTCATAAAACCAGTGTCTAAACCGCAGCAGAAACAGCGTGAAGCGATAGACGAAGAACACAGGACTCAAGGAGCCAACATGCTAAAGCTCACTCTACGGCAACAGCAGATTCTCAACTATATTAAAGACTACCTCGCCGAGACCGGCTACCCGCCAACTCGCTCGGAAATAGCCCTTAAAATGGGCTTCCGCTCGCCAAACGCGGCCGAAGACCACCTGCGGGCACTCGCTCGCAAAGGCGCGATTGAGATTCAGCCAGGCGCCTCGCGGGGACTGCGCCTACCCATTAACGAACAGATGGGCCTGCCGATCATAGGCCAGGTTGCGGCAGGCAGCCCGATTCTCGCTCAAGAGTCGATTTCTGAGTACTGCGATATACCGCCTACGCTCTTCACTCCAGCAGCGGACTATCTGCTCACAGTAAAGGGAACGAGTATGATCGATGTCGGCATTTTCGAAGACGATCTGCTCGCGGTTCATAAAACCGACAGAGCCAACGACGGCGACATCATCGTCGCGCGCATTGACGACGAAGTGACAGTTAAACGTTTGAAGAAGGGTCGTTCGGCACACCGCTTAAGCCTGATCGCCGAAAACGCAGACTATTCACCGATAGAAGTTGATCTCAGAGTCAGCAACTTCGCTATCGAAGGGCTGAGCGTGGGAGTGATACGCAGGCACTAGCCCGCGCTAGGAGCCTGACTGCTTGCTACAGGCTTTGCGATAACAGCAAAAGCTAAAAAAGCAGAGACAAAAAAGGCGCATCAGCGCCTTTTTTGCTATCTGTGTCTGTAAACAACATAACCTGCCAGTTGCAAGACCACTGTTACCCAACACTTGCTTTCGTAGCCGCACACTACAGCAACTAGTTCTCATTTAGCAGCAGGAGCTTTCTCCACCACCGGCTTTTATTCAGCCGCGGGCGTTTTTTTAGCTGCAGGCGCTTTTTTGGCTGCAGGCGCTTTTTTTGCTGCAGGCGCTTTTTTGGCCGCAGGCGCTTTCTTGGCTGCAGGCGCCTTCTTAGCGGCCGATTTCTTTTTGGCGGCTGATTTCTTGGCGCCCGGCTTGGCAGTGCCCTCTACCTTCCACTCGCCGCCGGTATAAAACGCTTTCCAACCGCTTGCTTTTTTATCTATCTCACTTTGCACATAGATTTCAGCGGTCTTGCGGCTGTACCGCACTACTGTGGGATTACCGGCGTCATCTGACACGGGCGCCGAAAACAGGTACTCATACTTGGGATCTATCTCTTTAGCATGGGGCAACAGCTCGTTGACGAGCGGGGCTCGAGTCTCACGATTACGCGGAAACTGACTCGCTGCGAGAAACAGTCCTGCAGCACCATCGCGCAGAATATAATGATCATCCACGGTCTCGCATTGCAGCTCGGGCATCGGCACAGGGTCCATTTTTGGCGGCGCGGCCTGTCCATTGCGTAGAAGCTTACGCGTGTTTTTGCAGTCTTCGTTGCTGCAGCCAAAGTACTTCCCAAAGCGACCGGTTTTGAGCTGCATGTCAGCTGCACATTTATCGCATTCGATTACAGGGCCGTCATAGCCGCGTATTTTGAACTCGCCAGCCTCAACCTCGAAACCGCTGCAATCAGGGTTATTACCACAGACATGCAGCTTGCGGCCTTCGTCAATGAGGTAACTGTCCATAGCGGTATTGCAAAGGCCGCAGCGCCGCTTGTGACGCAGCTGCGCGTTCTCTGCAGCCTCGGCCTCTTCTGCAGAATCGGTTCGAATAGCGTCTTCGCCGGGTGTAAGGTTGATAGTTTGCTTACAGCGCTCCTTGGGTGGCAAGGCGTAGCCCGAACAGCCCAGGAACACCCCGGTGGAGGCCGTTCTAATCTGCATATTGCGGCCGCAGTTCGGGCATTCAATATCGGTCTCAGTAGGGTCGTTCGTTCGCATGCCGCCATCTGTGGCTTCGGCCAGCGCTAGCTCTACAGTAAAGCGCTCGTAGAACTCATTGAGTAGAACCTTCCAGTTCTTGCCGCCCTCTGCAACCTCGTCCAAAGACTCTTCCATTTTCGCAGTGAAATCATAGTCCATGAGATCTTCGAAGCTTTCGATCAGACGTTCGGCAACGATGTCGCCCATTTTGAGCGCGTAGAAACGCTTGTTCTCGACCTTGGCATAGCCCCGATCTTGGATTGTAGAGATGATAGAAGCGTAGGTTGAAGGCCGGCCGATCGCCTTTTTTTCAAGCTCTTTCACTAAGCTCGCTTCGGTATAGCGCGCAGGCGGCTTAGTAAAATGCTGCTGCGGCTCCAGCGCCTTGAGCGCTAACAACTCGCCCTCTTTGAGCTCTGGAAGCACAACGTCCTCATCCTTAGAGGGCATGGCGCGCAGATAGCCATCGAACTGCATAATGCGGCCCTTAACTCGGAGCTCATAGTCCGCTGCGGCGATGCTGATACTCGAACTGAGATAGCGCGCAGGCGGCATCTGACAGGCCACGAAGAACTGCCAGATCAGCGTGTAAAGCCGCACTGCATCCGGCTCCATCTGATTGAGTAGAGTCGCAGTCATGCGCACATCGGTAGGCCGAATGGCTTCGTGGGCCTCTTGCGCGCCCTCTTTGGAGCTGTAAAAAAGTGGCTTCTCTGGCAGGTACTCTGCGCCATACTTGCTAGATATATAGTCACGCGCCATCGCAATAGCATCGCCACTGAGATGAGTTGAATCCGTACGCATATAGGTAATGTAGCCAGCCTCATAAAGACGCTGAGCCATCATCATAGTCTTCTTGACCCCAAAGCCCAGGCGCGTGCTAGCAGCCTGCTGTAGCGTCGACGTAATCAGGGGCGGCTTAGGTTTAGATGAAGTCGGACGGTCGTCACGACTTAGCACTTTATAGTCGCTAGCCTCGAGCACCGCCAATGCGGAATCTGTCTCCTGCTTGCTCGTAGGCTTAAATGTTTTGCCGGCCTGCTTCACAACCTGACAGCGAAGTTCTTCCGAACCCTGCGATGCGAGTTTGGCGAAAACCTCCCAATACTCGTCGGGGATGAAAGCTCGTATCTCGCGCTCACGCTCGACCACGAGACGCACCGCTACGGACTGCACTCGGCCTGCAGAAAGCCCGCGTGCGACTTTGGCCCACAGCAAAGGCGAGACCATGAAGCCAACAACCCGATCGAGAAAACGTCGAGCCTGCTGCGCTTCAACGTAGCGCATGTCGAGCTCACCTGGCTCAGAGAAAGCGTCTTGAATTGCACGCTTAGTAATTTCGTTGAAGACAACTCGCTTATAACGACTGTCATCACCGCCAATGGCTTCTTTTAAGTGCCACGCAATAGCTTCCCCCTCTCTATCCAAATCCGTCGCGAGATAGATGGTGTCGGCGTTCTTGGCGAGCTTCTGCAGCTCAGAGACAACTTTTTCTTTGCCCGGCAGAACTTCGTAGTGCGCGGCCCAGTCTTTGTCAGGGTTAATGCCCATGCGCTTGACCAGAGCCTCTCGCGCCTTCTTCTTTTTGTAGGCAACTTTAGCTTCGGGTGCCATCTGACGGGTCTTCGCCGCGGCCGCCGCTCGCGCCTTCGCATCTACCGGCTTAGCCGAACCAGAGGTAGGTAAATCGCGGATATGGCCCACGCTAGACTTCACGACGAAGTCGGAACCGAGGTACTTATTGATCGTTTTCGCCTTCGCGGGCGACTCGACAATAACGAGGGATTTGGGCATAAACGCGACTCTTTTAGCTGATAGCACGTGGCATCAGAGGGCTGAAAGAGCGCGAGTATATAAGGAAGGGTCGTGGGTCGGTCAAGCCTTTACTGCAATCAATCACAGCTGAGTCCTCGACAAACGGGCTGCGGTTTTGCCTATTTGGCCTGAATACAAACGCGACTTTGCGCACTAACGCAGTGAACACTGCCCCATGCTGCCCCAATAAAGAGGCAGTGATTTAGCGCCAATTCAGAATATAGAAATAAGCGAATATGAGCTTAAACCGCTAAGGTCCAACCAAACTCATCCTCGGCCTCACCCTTTTGCAGACCGACCAGCAAGTCGTACAGCTGCTGCATGACCGGGCCTACGGAATCTCCACCGCCCACTACGTGCCATGCCCCGTCGAACCAAATGCGCCCCACTGGCGACAGCACCGCCGCAGTGCCACATGCAGCTGCTTCAACGAACTCTGGAAATTCAGCTCGCAGGTCAATTTGACGCTCAGCAGTCTCCAACCCCAGCTTTTCCTGCGCTAAAGTCATGATTGAGCGACGCGTAATACTAGGCAGGATTGCTTCCGATTTAGGAGTTACAAGACGACCATCTTTCATCACGACGACGATATTTGCCGAGCCAGCCTCGTCGATGAATCGCTGCTCCTTAGCGTCAAGATACAAGGCCTCGTTAGCACCTAACTCTTGAGCTTTTAGGGTTGCCAGCAGGCCTCCAGCATAGTTCGCCCCCGCCTTATAGCTTCCAGTGCCTCTAGGCGCCGCACGGTCGATGTCGGATACTGCGAGGCTAATCGTGTCCAAGCCCGCACTTTTGTAATAAGGCCCAACGGGCGAAACAAAGACGCGGAATTCGTAGGCACGGGCCGGCTTTAGGCCGAGATTTTCACCGACGCCAATGAGCATTGGGCGGATATAAAGAGAGGCGCCCGAACCATACGGAGGCACCCAAGCCGCATTCGCGCGCACGGTTTGGCGTACCGCGTCTATAAACATCGCTTCGGGCACTTCGGGCATGAGAAGCCTTTGCGCGGTGCGCTGCATCCGCTGAGCATTAAGATCGGGGCGAAATAGGAGTATGCGCCCGTCGGGCCCAGTTTGTGCCTTCATCCCTTCGAAGCACTGTTGTGCATAGTGGATAGAAGGAGCACCCTCGTGCACTGAGACGAACTGATCTTCAATCAGCTCGCCTTCGCTCCAGGCCCCCTGCTCCCAAAGCGCACGAAAGCGGAGGTCGGTTTTAATATATTGAAAGCCTAGCTCCGACCAGTTAAGGGACTGTTTTTGCTGTGTATCGCTCACGCTGAGTGTCTCGCTGTAGTCTTATCTATGCGTCGATTATCAGCTATAGTGCGGCCAAACGCTAGACGGCCAAGGGCAAACTAAATCCTTGCATCTCGCCGCGTCGCTTTCATCTTCTCTACAGTGAAGAGTGATGCCGACACAAGCAGGCTTATAACCATCGACGATTTACCGCAATACTGCTGATAAGACTCACTATGCTTTCATCGCTACCTCCACTAATCGACATCGGCGCCAACCTCACTCACGAATCTTTTGATCACGATTTAGAAGCAGTCTTGCAGCGCAGTGCTGAAGCGCAAGTGGCTAGGATTATGCTCACTGGGACCGATCTTGCCTCCACGCGCAAGGCTATCGACTGGTCGACTCAGCAGCCGGCGCAGTTTCGCGCCACAGCAGGCTTTCATCCCCACGTTGCCAGCGCTTGGGACAGCGTTGCAGAGCAGGAAATTGCCGAACTTGCATTGAGAGACGAAGTGGTGGCCGTGGGCGAATGCGGCTTGGATTACAATCGAGATTTCTCTCCCCGGGATATTCAACGAAAAGTCTTCACTGCTCATCTCTCAATCGCGGCGCAGTGCAAGAAGCCGCTATTTTTACATCAGCGCGAAGCGCATGAAGAGTTTGTAAGCCTACTGAAGCCGCGCGTTGATGAACTAGCGGGAGGGGTTGTTCACTGCTTTACCGATACGCGCGAAGCGATGGAGGAGTATTTAGAGCTTGGCTTCTATATTGGTATTACCGGCTGGGTATGTGACGACCGTCGGGGCAAGGATCTGCAGCAGACGGTAAAGGAGCTCCCCTTAGACCGTCTGCTTATAGAAACCGACGCGCCTTATTTGCTGCCTCGTACTTTACGCCCGCGGCCTAAATCCCGTCGCAACGAACCCTGTCATCTACCCGAGGTGGTCAAAATGCTTGCCGAATGCATGCAGTGTTCACCGGAAGACATAGCAAAACACTCAACGCGTAACGCGCAGCGCTTATTCGGTTTGGGAGATTTGTAAGCACAGCGGCAAAACTAAATCACTCAGGTATTGCTTGAAGAAATACACTGAGGTCCTGCGCAGAGAAGGGCCAGCTGAGCTCAGCCCCGTCTTGAGTGCGCCGAAGAGCAGGAATCTGCTCACCGTAACGTGCAACTAAAATTTCATCAAAGGCGATATCTACCGCTTCGACGTCGAACTGCCGCGACGTAGAATTCGCCACTTCGACTAGTAGGCTCTCCGCCTGCTCGCAAAGATGGCAATGCTCGGTGGTATAGAAAAGCAGCTGGGGCTCAGTATGGCTAGCCATACTACACTGCTGACCCTTGAGAATCTCTTGCGCCACGCTCTGCTCTAAGCTCTGCCTCTCCGTCGCAGGAGTCCACGATATCGGCTATCAGCTGCGGCCCCTCATAGATAAAGCCACTGTAGATTTGCACTAAATCTGCACCAGCCGCGAGGCGCTGCTGCGCATCGCTCGCGCTCATGATACCGCCCACACCAATGATCGCCATCTTGCTGCCTACTAGCTCTTTGATCTGCCGTAGCGTCGCACAGGCTTTTGCAGTGAGCGGCGCGCCACTCAAGCCGCCAGCTTCGCTCGCCTGAGGATTCGACTGAACACCGCTGCGGTCAAAAGTAGTATTGGTTGCGATAACGCCATCTATCCGATGATGCAAAAGCTTCTCACAGCACAGTTGCAGCTCTTCGCCAGTCATATCGGGAGCAAGTTTGACAGCAAGAGGAACAAATCGCCCATGTTGCTCCACAAGCGCCTCGCGTTCTCTACACAGTGCCCCTAGGAGACTATCGAGTTCCTCGCCGTACTGGAGAGAACGCAGGCCCGGCGTATTTGGTGAGGAGATATTGATCGCGATGTAGTCGGCATGGGGATAGCTTTTACGCAAGCCGATTAGGTAGTCGTCGTTAGCTTTGTCCAGGGGAGTATCAAAGTTCTTGCCGATATTGATTCCAACGACGCCACGTCGACGCCGCTGCGCGACATTCTTCAGCGCTTGATCGATACCCTTATTGTTAAAGCCAAGACGATTAATAATGGCGCGCTCCTGCGCCAGACGAAACATTCTGGGTTTAGGATTACCCGGCTGCGCCCTCGGCGTCATCGTCCCGAGCTCCAACCAGGCAAATCCGAGCGCCGACAGGGCGTCAGCGTAGTCCGCATTCTTATCAAGACCAGCCGCCAAACCCACAGCGTGTGGAAATTCAATACCCATAGCCACTACCGCTTTAGGCGTGCGTTTGAAACTAGCTGCAAATAGCGACAAAGCGCCGACTTTTTCAGCAAACTTCATAGCCTTTAACGCCAGATCATGGGAAAGCTCCGCGGGCAGCCTAAAAAGAACGCTTCGAACAATTTTGTACACCGAATACTCCTTAAAGAAAGCGCGCTTGGCACCCTCTATGCTAACTATGCAAATAACGATCTAGGACAGACGCTTTAACTCGCGCATCACTACAGTCACCATTGCCAGATCGACAAGCTGCTCCGCCTGTAGCTCGCTTAACACTCGCTGTGTACGAGCAAGTTTTTTATCATTGGCTGCAAACCACGCATCGACTCGAGCCTGGATGCCCTTTTTGCTATCGCTTTCTGTAAGCAGTCTGCGAGCGAGCCTCTTTTGTCGCCACAGTAGGTCGTCAAGCGCCCCACTACGCACTTTCGCATCCCAGCTGCTCGTGGGCACGATTGCAGCAACCAAGTCCGCAAGTCCATCCAGCCTTAACGCTTCACCCATAATGTAATAGGCGCCGGCCATTGTCTCTAGCGGCTCGTTTATTTCAGTTGCAGTTTCAATGAGCCCCAATGCAGGCAGCAAGAAGCGGTGCTCAGCATGCGCCTTAGCCAGCGCAGGCGGCACACCTTCGCCCCTGCATGTTTCGACCTCGCTTTCTAAGACCTCGAGATTTTGCGCAGTAAGCACCGTGGGTAGCAGCTTGCGGACAGAGGTAAGAGAGGTCATAAAGCGACGCGCATCTGCCTCGATGCTTTCGCCTTCGGGACAGTTGCGTAGCAGCCAACGTGCAGAGTCGCGGACGAGCCTAACAAGACGCAGCATCATCGCGTCCTGACAGTGACTGGCCACTTTGTAGTCAAGCGACTCGAATTCTTGCCAATGTGATTCAGCGCTTAGGATTTCAATGGCAAGATAAAGGGCTCTTACGACCTCAGCGATCGGCTTGCCAGTGACCTCGAGAAGCACGCTCAGGCTATGAGCACCAACACGGTTGACTAGCCTGTTAGCGAGCTGAGTCGCCATCAGCTCGTTACGCAGCGGGTGGGCATTGATTTGAGCTTCGAAACGCTCAACTAGACTGCGAGGGAAAGCCTGGTTAAGCAGCGAATTGAAATGAGGATCATTAAGATACGAAGCCTGTACGAGCTCCTCTTTGAGATGCATCTTCATGACCGACGTGGCTACAGCGAGCTCTGCCCTTGCAGGCCTTCCTCCTTCAGCAGCTCTAGCCTTAAGCGCTTCGCTATCGGGAAGGAACTCAAGCTTGCGATCAAGCTCAGCATTGTCTTCTAAATAGATGACGAGATCGTCGAATTCTTC
The DNA here is from genome assembly GCA_965661495.1 of Pseudohongiellaceae bacterium. Taxonomy (GTDB): domain Bacteria; phylum Pseudomonadota; class Gammaproteobacteria; order Pseudomonadales; family Pseudohongiellaceae; genus UBA9145. Next base: position 371,386 of record CBFIDY010000001.1, read on the forward strand.
ACACCCTAAGCTTTCATCCGTAAAAGAGAGAGCCAGAGTTTGAACCTGTTTGTAATTGTTATCTAGAACCAGGTCGGACACTTCTTGGGTCATGCTCTTCAACAATTCGTTACGCGCTTGAATGCCGTCGCTCGACTTCGCGCGACCTGATCCAGAAATCTTACTGTCCAGCTCATTGAGCAGGATCTTAATATTAACCTCATGATCGGAACAGTCGACACCCGCTGAGTTGTCCACGAAATCCGTGAAAATACGCCCATCGCGCAGTCCAAACTCGATACGAGCTTTCTGGGTTAACCCAAGATTACCGCCCTCGCCCACCGCGATGCAGCGCAGATCCTGCGCATCGACTCGCAAACCGTCGTTGGCTTTATCGCCAACGGATTCATGACTCTCGCCGGCCGCTTTCACATAGGTGCCAATACCGCCATTCCAGAGCAGATCTACCGGCGCACAAAGCATAGCTGAGATCAGTTCATCAGGTGTCAGCGTGTCGGCGCTCACGTCGAACAATGCCTTCATCTGCTGAGTGAGCTTAATAGACTTGGCGCTGCGCTCGAACACTCCGCCGCCTTTTGAAATAAGAGTTGCATCGTAGTCCGCCCAGTTTGAGCCAGCTTTCTTGAACAGCCTACGCCGCTCTTTGAAACTTTGCTTCGCACAGGGCGCAGGATCGACAAAAACATGCAGGTGGTTAAAGGCACCAACTAGCTTAATTTTATCTGAAAGCAGCATGCCGTTACCGAACACATCGCCGGACATATCACCAATACCCACAACGCTGAATTCATCCTTTTGCACATTGATATTCAGCTCGCGAAAGTGCCTTTGCACCGACACCCAGGCGCCTTTTGCGGTAATGCCCATAGCCTTGTGGTCATAGCCATTACTCCCACCAGAGGCGAATGCATCACCGAGCCAGAAGCCTCTCTTCTGGGCGATACCGTTTGCGGTGTCGGAGAACGTGGCTGTGCCTTTATCTGCGGCCACAACAAGATAAGGATCGTCTTCGTCTAAGCGCCGCACATCCCGTGGGGGCTCTACACTACCGTCAATGAGGTTGTCGGTGAGATCTAATAGCCCAGCGATAAAGACCTTGTAAGCGGCCACACCAGCGGCGTGAAATTCAGCTTTGCTCAAGTTCTCCCGCAGCCCTTTAAGCACAAAACCACCCTTCGCCCCGACAGGAACAATGACTGAATTTTTAACCTGCTGCGCTTTCACCAGCCCAAGCACCTCTGTGCGATAGTCTTCCCTACGATCCGACCACCGCAGTCCGCCCCGTGCCACCTTGCCGCCGCGCAGATGTACACCCTCTACGCTGCGTGAATAAACGAATATCTCGAATTTGGGTACAGGCCTTGGCACTTTTGAAAGGCGCCGAGGTTCAAATTTAAATGAGAAATAGTCTTTGGGGATTCCCTGTTCGGTCTGCTGGAAATAATTGCTTCTGGTCATTGCCAGTATAAGTTCGAGGTAGCCTCGCAGCACGCTGTCCTCGGAAAGATTGCTAACCTCTTCAATGGAGGCCTCGATAGCACGCAGGCGCTTGTTACGCTGTGCTCTGGTCATTTCCTTCTCGGGCGAGAATAACTCTTCAAACAGAGCAACTAACTTAGCTGTAATCCCTGCATGCTTGCTCAGCGTCTCGGCTAAGAACAGCTGCGAGTAACCAAAGCGAATCTGCTTCAGGTAAGCGCCCAACGCCCGTAATAGCGCCGCCTGTCGCCACTCCAAATTAGCGCTGAGTAACAGAGCGTTGTATGCATCGTCGTCGGCTCTGCCATCCCATATCGCGTAGAAAGCCTCTTCAAAGCGGCGCTTACCCTCGTCGCTGAGCTTAGTATCAGCATCAGGGCGATAAACGAGGAAATCATGGAGCCAAATACGCGAACTCTCGCCACGCTCACCAGAGCAGTCACTTGTTAATGCGAAGGTGCGCTCACTGACTATGCGCAAACCGAGATTCTCGAGAATAGGATCAACATCGGAAAGCATGAGCTGGGAATCGAAGCTGAACAGCTTGAAGCTAAACTCCGCTTTCTCTGCCAAGCTGTCTGACAAGCATACTGATAGCGCTTGAGTTTGTGTGACACTGTCGAGAAACGCGAGATCACTCACTGCTTCCTGTGCGGAATAGGTTTCCTTATAGGCAGCGGAAAAACAGGGGGCATAGCGCTTGAACTGAGCCTGAGCCTCCTCTTCTTCATTGCGCTCGCGAAGGCAGTTAAGGAGATCATCCTCCCAAGGCCGAATGAGCGCCTCGATCTCAGCTTCCAGCTTAGCAGCGTCTAAGCGCAGGCCGTGTATTTTTGGCACCCGAAACACAAGATGAATGCGCGCCTGAGAGGACTCAGAAAGATAGGTGTTGAAATCAACATCGAGGGCCTGAAGCTTATCCTGCAGCAAAGCCTGTATAGCTAAGCGCGAATCAGTATTGAAAAGCTCTCTAGGAATGTAAACCAAGCAGCTTACGAAGCGGCCGTAGAAGTCTTTTCGGATAAAAATACGGCTTGAACCGGTATCTTTGATTCTCGTAATAGCCACCGCGGTTTCTAGTAGTTTCGCGCTGCCTACCTGAAACAACTCATCGCGAGGAAATGTGTTAATGACCTGCAAAAGGTCCTTCATATTGTGACCATTGGGGATAAAGCCCGACTTATCCAACGCCCTGCTCACTTTTTTCCGTAGCAGAGGAATGGCAAGCGCTTCCCGAAAATACACGCTGGAGGTGTAGAGGCCTAAGAAACGGTGCATATGGGTTACTTGGCCCGACTTGTCGAATTCTTTCACCAGCACATAGTCATAGTAGGCAGGTCGATGGACCTTCGAACGCATGGAGGACTTAGCGAAACTGAGCAGTTTAGGTCTATCGATAAAATCTGCCGCCGCACCGGGGAGAGACGCGACTTTGGTTTGGGTTTTCAAGCGCGACTTAAGCTGAGAAACACCGAGCAGGGAGTCTGTATCAAGCTGCAATACACTTTCTCCGCCACGGGTAGCAATACGGTATTTTTCGTAGCCAAGAAAGGTGAAATGATTGTCGACTAGCCAGCCTATAAACTCGATTGATTCGGCTACGTTCTCTTCGCTTACCGGCAAAAACTCAGCGTGAGTCAGCAGATCGCGGCGCAAATTCGACGCAGCGGCAGTCATCTCTCTATAACCGCTCACCGCAGCGCTCACATGCTGCAGCGTGTCGCGCACCTCGTTCTCGAACTCCTTGAGCTCATCCTGAGGAATGCGTGCAGTGGTAATTGAGCAAAATGCCTCGGCGCTGAAATCATCATCGATGGAATTAGATAAAGCGGCGAGCTCACCAAAGCGGCCATAGCCTTCAGCTTTGCTGCCCGCTTTTTTCCGTCCGCAAAAAAGAACGGTGTTCCGAACTTCTTTGATCGTCGCGCCGCAGCGAAGAAGTGCTTGACGTATAGAGTCGACAACGAACGGCTTATCGTCCAGCAGCACACGAACCGTAGTCGTAGGCGTTGTCCGCCCTGACTCCCTACGCTCGGTCTGCTCGAAATTAACCAGCGGTCGGCTCGATTTCCTCTCTTGGACAAAGCACCAGGCGCGCTCAACGTCAGCTGCAAGCTCGTCAAAGTCGGTCTGTTCAACTTCATGAGTCTCGGTATTAACAAGATAGCGGCGCGCAAAGTGAATATAGGTATCTAGCGCTGCCTTCCCTTTAAGGTTACTAGCGAGACGGAGCCTGCCCAAAAGTGTGTCTATTTGTGTCGATGGGGCTTCGGATTTCTTGCTCATTGACTGCTCTCTCTATGACCTATTTGACATTCAGATCAGATTGAAAAGGCGATATTGCCCTGCTTTTCCTCTCGCCTAGACATCTAGTCGAAAACGGTTAAAATCGATGACTTCGCAAAAAAAGCCCACAAATTTGAGACTTTAGACTATGAGCCACCACGCAATAATAACAGAACTCAGGGAATGGTTATCGCAGCAAATCATTGGGCAGGAGCGCCTAATCGACAGACTGCTGATCGCTCTACTCGCCGACGGCCACCTGCTAGTCGAAGGCGCCCCTGGGCTTGCGAAAACCAAGGCGATTAAGGATCTCTCAAAAGCCGTGGAAGGTGATTTCCACCGCATTCAATTTACGCCTGACCTTCTGCCTAGCGACATCACCGGCACCGAGGTCTTCCGACCAGAGGATGGCTCATTTCGTTTCCAGAAAGGCCCCATCTTCCACAATCTCGTCCTTGCCGACGAAATCAACCGCGCGCCGGCAAAAGTCCAATCGGCGCTGCTCGAGGCAATGGCCGAGCATCAGGTTAGCGTGGGACGCGAGTCATTTACGCTCCCTCCTCTTTTCCTCGTTATGGCTACCCAAAACCCAATCGAACAAGAAGGCACCTACCCGCTACCAGAAGCTCAGCTCGACCGCTTCCTAATGCACGTTGCCATTGGCTACCCCGCTGCTTCTGCAGAGCGCGACATCCTTAAGCTTGTGCGCGATGAGGCGGCAAACAAGGCAGCGGAGGTCCCCAAGGAAATCTCGCAGGACGACCTCTTTGCTGCGCGCCAGGAAATTTTGTCGATGCATATGGCGCCAGAAGTCGAGGAATACATTATTCAACTAATCATGGCGACCCGTGAGCCCGCCGCCTATGGCGAGGACTTAGCGTCTTGGCTCGAATTTGGTGCTAGCCCCCGCGGTACCATCTCGCTCGACCGCTGCGCTCGCGCTCACGCTTGGATTCAAGGTCGCGACTTCGTCAGCCCCGACGACGTACAGGAAGTGCTTTTTGATGTGCTTCGTCATCGCATTCTGCTGAGCTTCGAGGCTGAGGCTAGCGGAGTGACTCCAGACCAGGTGCTCGAAGCGATTCGCCAGCGCGTTCCCTCTGCTTAGCGCAGAAGCAGCAGTCGTAGCGTACTCAGCAGAGCGACGCAGTTACAGGAACAAGACCAGAGAATCGCAGCATGTCCGCCAAACTTAAGCTCGACCTTCAGAACGAGCGCTTCCGCAGCAGAGGCGCGCTAGTGACGCTAGCCCAACTCTTGCTGCAGCGGCATGCCGCAAAGACACTGAGCTATCTCTCGCAGGCGCGCTCTATCGCCGGAATCTCGGGCTTACATCTTTCCAAAATTCGTGGCCGCGGTATCGATTTCGAAGAATTCCGCCCCTATCAGGCAGGTGACGACATACGCCTCATCGACTGGCGGGCAACTGCGCGTACGGGCCGCGCTGTCACCAAAGTGTTTCGCGAGGAACGAGAGCGCCCGGTGATAATCGCTGTCGATCAGAGCGCCAGCATGTACTTCGGAAGTCAGGTCGCATTTAAATCGGTGATCGCCGCACAGGCAGCGGCTCTCTTCACTTGGCTTGCCATTGATAATGGCGACCGCGTGGGAGGGTTGGTCTTTTCCGACACCGATGCAAGCCTAGTTAGGCCCAAACGCTCGCGGCGTTCTGCCTTGCATCTGCTGAGCCAGGTCGTCGGCTTTAATCAGCGCCTAAGTAAGAAACAGGAACCTGAGGACCAAGCAGCCTTGGCCCAGGACTTTAAGCCAGGCCTCGCCCACGCACTCGGCCAAATAAGACGCATCAGCAAACCCGGTAGCACCCTTTATATCGTCTCCGATTTCGCCACTCTGGATGACAAAGCCTTGCGGTATTTGAATCAGCTTTCGCGCCACAATAACGTCGTGTGCTGTTTAGTTTACGACGCGCTTGAACAAAGTCTGCCAGTGCCCGGCATTTACAGTATTACCGACGGCGCTAGTAAAGGCTCTATCAATACGCACAGCAGCAAAACTCGAGCGCGCTATAAAGAACAGTTCGAACAGCGCATGCAGTATATTGAAGGCGAGTTAGAGCGTCTCAAGATTCGCCTCATTAAACTGAGAACCAACCAACTTGTCGTGGAGCAGATCCGAGAATGGATAGCGAAGAACTCTTAGCTCAGCTTGCCGACATTCGGCTTCCAGAAGCTGTGAGCTGGTGGCCGCCGGCGCCCGGCTGGTGGCTGCTCTTAATCTTGATAGCAGTGGCCGTTGTTTTTGGAGCTCAGCGCTTCAGGCTCGCACGCGCCAAAAAGCTTCGCTTACAAGGCGCGCTAAATGAGCTGAAAAGAAGCGCGGCGGAATCACGCGATCCTTTAACCCAGCTGAACGCAGTCAACTCAGTCCTACGTCGCGTAGCGCTCGTCCACTACTCCGCGGCAGAAGTTGCGGGACTTAGTGGACAGAGTTGGGCGGAATTCTTACGCGGCACGTCTAATGAAATCGAAATGAGCGACGCGCTTTTTGAAGCGTTTGCGCGCGGCCGGTTTCAGCGCGCCGTGTCCCTCGACGATCGAGAACTAGCCGACTATGCCCACAAATGGGTTGCCCTGCAGTACCGCACGCCGTCCAGCCAGGAGGCAAATTAAATGCTAGAACTTACCTGGCCGTGGGTGCTCGTCTTATTACCACTGCCCTATTTAATTTATCGCCTCGCGGCCCGCGCGCCGCGGCAGGATGCGGCGCTGTACGTGCCGTTCTTCAGCATGCTCTCGCGGCTACAATCCGACGGTGACAATACTGCCAAAGGTCGCGGATTGTCCGTGGCATTGTGTGTCCTCATTTGGCTACTTCTGATTATTGCAACAGCTAGGCCGCAGTGGCTTGGCGACCCTGTACAGCTACCCTCTACGGGCCGCGACCTCATGCTATCGGTTGATATCTCCGGCTCAATGGAAGCTCAAGATATGGTGATCGGTAACAGGCAGGTTTCCCGAATCGCCGTGGTGAAAGAGGTTATAAGCGATTTCGTAGAGCGTCGCGAAGGCGATAGACTCGGCCTCATTCTCTTTGCCGCGCATGCGTACATACAAGCACCGCTCACCTTTGACAGAGACACCGTAGGCACGCTTTTAGAAGAAGCCGACATCGGCATCATCGAAGAATCTGCTACCGCAATTGGTGAATCAATTGGTCTCAGCGTAAAGCACTTACGCACCCGTCCAGAGAACAGCCGTGTGTTAATCCTGTTGACCGACGGCGTAAACAATTCGGGGGAGATTGATCCACAGCAAGCGGGTCGACTCGCCGCGATGGAAGGTATAAAAATCTACACAATCGGTATTGGCGCCGACCAAGTGATTCAGCGCTCCTTTTTCGGCGCACGCGCCATAAACCCCTCAGCTGAGCTTGACGAAGCGGTGCTCACGCAAATCGCTGAAGCAACCGGCGGACGCTATTTCCGAGCGCGTGATGTTAACGATCTAGTTGAAATCTATGAAGAGCTAGATCGACTCGAAGCCATTGATCAAGACGAACAGACCTATCGGCCAACCAAAGTTCTTTTCTACTGGCCACTGGGCACTGCGCTTGTTCTGAGCTTCCTGCTCGCGCTCGTGCTGACTCCTTGGCGTAGTCTATTCGGCACTCAAACCACGGAACACGAGCTTTCGCAGGAGAGCAACTAGTCATGGAAACCATGCTACCCGCGGACTTTCTCACTAACTTCCAATTCCTAAGGCCTCTTTGGCTTCTCGCTATCGTGCCAGCCCTATTGCTTGTCGCTGCGCTCTGGCGCCTCAATAGCAGTGTCACCGCCTGGGATCGGGCAATCGACAAAGAGCTTCTGCCCTTTCTTTTGGATCGCAGTAAGAACGCCTCTCAGCGCACGCCACTGCTGCTACTGCTTTGCGTCTGGGTACTCAGCAGCGTTGCGCTCGCCGGGCCAGTATGGGAGAAACTGCCACAGCCCGTGCAAAAGCGCGAAGACGCCCTAGTCGTAGTGCTAGACCTATCGCTGTCGATGTTCGCTCCAGACCATAGCCCTAGCCGCGTAGACCTCGCGAAACGCAAGCTGCGTGACATTTTGGCTCTGCGAGGAGAAGGACAAACTGCGCTAGTAGTCTACGCCGGCGATGCCCATACGGTTACGCCTCTTACCGACGATGTCGTGACTATCGAGGCGCTCGTACCCAGTCTTAACCCAAATATCATGCCTCTGTTCGGCAGCGACCCAATCTCTGCGCTGGAGCTTGCTGTCGATTTATTAAAGAACACTGACGGCGGCAGCGGAAAAATACTGTTGATGACCGACGGTATAGCCGGCTACGACGAAGAGCAGGCGATCGCCGACCTCCTAGAAGACACCGGCAATGAGCTGCTGGTGATGGGTATTGGCACTGAAGAAGGAGCGCCAATCCGCACCAATGACGGCAATTTCCTGACCGACGAACGCGGCACAATCATCGTTCCTAAACTCAATAAAAATCTACTGAACTCCCTCGCCAACCGCGTGGGTGGGCGTTACCACGACATTCAGCTTGCCGATTCAGATCTGGCCTACCTGCTCAGCGATCTCAATCCCTTGGATGATGAAGCGCTATCAGACGTCGAAGAGGAATTCGACGTCTGGTATGAAGCCGGTCCTTGGCTTTTACTAGTGGTACTGCCACTCGCCGCTTTCGCCTTCCGCCGCGGCTGGCTATTGGTCTTACCGTTACTGGTTTCTGCAAGCCTGCTTACGCCCAGCCAGCCGGCTATGGCCGCCGATTTCGGGCCCAGCGTTGACATCCAAATTAACGAGGAAGGCACCCCGCTGCCAACAGACCCCGACATCGGATTTAGCTGGAGCGAAGCTTGGCGTAATTTTTGGCAGACACCTGATCAGCGCGGCTCAACCGCAATGAGCGACTCTCAATTTAGCGAAGCGGCAAGACTGTTCGAAAACTCCGATTGGCGCGGCGCGGCAAGTTATCGCGGAGGCAACTATGAAGCTGCCATCGCAGCCTTCGCTGCAAATCCGACGGCGGACGGTCACTACAACCGCGGCAATGCGCTCGCACTCAGTGGAAACTATGCCGAAGCAATCACCGCTTACAACATCGCTCTTGGCATAGAGAACGACCATGCAGAAGCACTGCAGAATAAGGAAATCGTAGAGAAGCTCTTGCAAGAACAGGAGGCAGAGGAAGGCGAGCAGGAAGAAGGCGACAGCGAAGACAGCGATTCGCAGCAGAACTCCGAAAGCGAATCTGAACAGCAAGAGGAAAGTAGCGAGCAGCAGGACCAAGAGAGCCAGGAAGGCGACCAAGAGCAGCAAGAACAAGAGCAACAGCAGCAAGATGCACCAGAGGAGCAAGAAAGCTCTGAGTCAAATAGTGAACAAAACACGGCGAACGAAACCGAGAACGAAGAGTTCGAAGAACAGCAGGCTCTGGAGCAGTGGCTGCGTCGTATCGACGACGATCCGGGCGAGCTGTTGCGGCGCAAATTCCGCTACCAGTATCGTAAGCGTCAGTTAGAGGGCACAGCCAATCAGAACGGTGGCCAAATATGGTAAGACTCATTCCTATCTTTCTGCTTCTTGTCAGCACTTTAGTGCAGGCGCAAGAAATAACGCTGTCTGTCGATCGAACCGAGTTGGCTCGCGGCGAAACTCTGACCCTCACCATACGCGTATTCGATCAGCGCCAAGGAATGCAGCTAGACCTCACGCCTCTCACCGAAAATTTCGATGTGCTAGGCACTCGGACCTCTAGCCAAATTCGCTCGATAAACGGTGTTACCGAGTCATGGACCGACTACGTCGTTACACTATTTCCCGAAGAAGAAGGCGAGCTAGAAATCCCCCCGCTTACGGTATTGGGGCAGCAGACCGCGGCCATTCCGATTAGCGTAATTAATGCCGGACCGCGATCTAACCAGTCTAACGATGAGCTTTATCTCGAGATAGAGGTCAACAAAGACAGCGTCTATGTTCAGGAACAGCTGCTATTTACGGTTCGCCTTTTTTACACGATCAATGGCATCCGCAACCCGGTATTCACCGAATTAGAAATGCCCAACACGGTGACGCAACTCATAGGATCACCAAACCAATACGAGCGCCTCATTGATGGCGAGCGCTACGGCGTTTACGAAAAGCGTTACGTCATTTTCCCACAGCGTAGCGGCCCGCTCGAGATTCCTGACATCCTGTTTCGCGGCGAAGTTACCGACGGCTCGAGCAACTTTGTTTTTCGAAATATGAATACGCGACGTGTCACAGCTTTTATTGAAGGCATTACGATCGATATCAAAGAACGTCCAGCCTCAGCACCGGGCGGTGAGAACTGGCTACCGGTCACCGGCCTAACGCTTGAAGAGTCTTGGAGTGGGAATATTGAGGACCTGCAGGTTGGAGACAGCGTGATCCGCACGCTCACTCTGCAGGCACAAGGCCTTGACGGAGCCCTCCTCCCGCCCTTCTCGCCCAAAACTGTAGACGGCTTCAACCTGTACGACGACCCTGCGGATATTTCGCGCACTTTCGTCGATGGCAGCATCGTTGGTACGCGCATAGAGCAGTCAACCTACGTTGCGCTCGAAGCCGGCAGGTTAGAAATACCGCCCCTCGAGATACCGTGGTGGGACGTCAATTCAGACACAGCGCAGACCGCCTCTCTACCGGCTATGACTCTCGAAGTGGCGACTGTCGACGGCGTTGTGCCATCTGAGCAAGTTGTTGCCAGCACGGAAAATATTCAGGAGCTGTTAGCTGCCGAACCGGTAGTAGATCAGTTAATGATTGATGAGCAGGCAGACGCTGACCTTATTGAAGTCGACACCGGACTCAGTCAACGCGCTGTGGTTCTGATTGTGCTGACTGCTTTTGCTCTAATCCTAATCGCCCTCTACCGACAAATTCGCCACGCTTTGCTAGAAAAATTTGTCCTTTGGCGCGAACTGCAGACTCCTCGCCACAGCGAAAAAGCCGCTTTCACAGCCCTGCGCAAAGCCTGTAGCGAACGGGATAACAGACGTATTAGAGACAGCCTTTTAGTTTGGGCAGCGCACTATTTGGATTCCCCCGTTCTCAGCACTGAATCTATCCTGCAGCAAAGTGATGATCCCGACCTAATCGACGCAACTAAAAGCTTGCAGGCTGCACTGTTCAATCCAAGTGCCAGCGACAGCTTCGATAGCGCAAGGCTGATTGCTCTAGTAGCCTCGTTACGCAAAGCCCGCCGTGATCGGGCGCGTACTGCAGCACAAGCGGCAGCCTTTGAATTGCCTCCTCTGTACCGCAGCTAACCATGAGCAACTCGCGGCTTGTCTACTCAACCGAAGGCGCAAACTGTTCTGGGTGCGGAAAACCACTGCGTAAATGCCAGTGCAGCAATCAAACCCAGCGATCGCCTTCCGACGGAGTTATTAGAGTGCATAGGGAAACCAAAGGCCGTAAAGGCAAAGGGGTATGCTTAGTCACGGGTCTGGAGCTGACAGACCCCGAACTCAAGGCCTTGGCCAAAAAGCTCAAGGCGCTGTGTGGTACGGGTGGCACAGTGAAGGACGGGGTGATTGAGATTCAAGGTGATCACCGCGACACCTTGCTTGCAGCGCTGAGCAAGCAATTTAAAAACGTCAAGCTAGCTGGCGGCTAGCTCTCGTTATTTATACCTGCAACCTGCTCTTCACGGTTACTCTTATCGGACTCTTTCTTACCCGACTTGCTCTCTTTAGCTAGATCGTTACGCTTGCTTTCAAGCCGCTTAAGGTAGATCTCGTCGACATCGCCGGTCACATACTCACCGTTGAACACCGAACACTCGAACTGCGCAACATCAGGATTACCCTCCGCGGCAGCCGAAATAAGATCGTCTAGATCCTGATAGATAAGCCAATCAGCACCAATCGCCTCTTGCACTTCGAGCTCTGACTTACCCGATGCGATCAGCTCAGCGGCAGCCGGCATATCGATTCCATACACGTTGGGATAGCGAATGGCTGGGGCCGCAGAGGCGAAATACACGCTTTTAGCACCGGCATCCCTGGCCATTTGAATGATTTGCTTGCAGGTGGTGCCGCGCACAATGGAATCATCGACAAGCAACACATTTTTGCCTCGGAACTCGAGATCGATCGCGTTGAGTTTTTGTCTGACACTTTTATGGCGCTGGCTTTGCCCAGGCATAATGAATGTACGCCCGATATAGCGGTTCTTCACAAAGCCCTCTCTGTACTTAACCCCCAGCTTATTAGCCAGCTCGAGTGCAGAGGTACGGCTCGTGTCAGGAATAGGAATGACCACGTCTATGTCGTGATCCGGGCGTTCACTTAGCAGTTTTTCCGCAAGCTTCTCGCCCATGCGCAAGCGCGCCTTGTAGACCGAAATACCATCCATCAATGAATCAGGACGAGCAAAATACACGTGCTCAAAAATACAGGGCGTGAGCTCACCCGCATCGGTGCACACCTGCGTGTGTAGCTGACCCTCAGAATCGACGTAAACTGCCTCACCTGGGGCCACATCCCTCTCCAGAGTGAAACCCTGGGAGTCCAAAGCGACGCTTTCAGAGGCGATCATATACTCGCGGCCAGTGCCATCGAGCTTCTCGCGCGACCCGTAAACCAACGGCCTGATCCCGTTGCGGTCACGGAAGCCAACAATACCGTAGCCAGAAATCATGACCAGAGCTGCGAAGCCCCCGCGGCAGCGGTTATGGACGCCAGCAACGGCGGCAAAAATGTCCTCGGGCTGAGGCTTCATCTTATTACGACGCTGCAGCTCGTGGGCGAAGACATTCAGAAGGACTTCTGAATCTGAGTCAGTGTTGATATGCCTGAGATCCTCTTTGAAAAGATCGCGGCTCAATTCTTTTGTATTAGTTAAGTTGCCATTATGAGCCAAGGCCAAGCCATAGGGGCTGTTGACATAAAAGGGTTGTGCCAGCGCTGGGCTTGATGAACCTGCCGTTGGATAGCGCACATGACCAATGCCCATTTGTCCCGTGAGACGACGCATGTGGCGAGTGCGGAACACGTCCTTCACGAGTCCATTGTCTTTGCGCAGATTAATCTTGCCGTTGTCACAGGTCATAATACCCGCAGCGTCCTGACCGCGATGTTGCAACACGGTCAAGGTATCGTACAAACAGACTCCAATGTCTCTGTCTGACACTACACCTACTAAGCCGCACATAGCCTTCTCCCTAGAATTAGTGGCTCGCTAGCAAGCCCTCACCGCAGATTAAAATCTGCGGGTCAAATTATATCACTCGCTGCCGAGCCGGTTCTTCACTCTCACCAAAATCCGGCTCGACCGGCTTCACATATTCCATACCTCTGCGCAGACCTTCTTCGGCATGCCTGATGCCAACAGAGTCTACCCAAAACGCTTGATCGCTCAGAAAGGGCTGAGCGAAATAGACGAGGACCATGATGATTAGTGCGCCGCGTAATAAACCGAAGCCTCCGCCAGCGAGCCGATCGAGCAGGCGTAAGCCGGTAAAAGTGAGCAGCTTCTGGAGCAATCGAATGAGCCAGCTACCTAAGACTATGACGCTGATGAAAAGAGCAGCGGACGCCAAGGCGCTGCGTATGATCGCACTATCGATGAAAGCGACAAGCTGTGCAGCTGCTATCGGCGCATAAAGGCGCACAACGATAACAGCTAGGATAAGCGCAGCTAGAGACATCACTTCTTTAACCAGGCCACGCCAGATACCAATAAACCCGGACAACAGCACGATGGCAAAGATTATTAGGTCAACGCCTCCGATCGTATTGCTGAGCGAGTCCAACATCCTAGTCTAGGCTCCCTAGTTCGAAACGCTTGACCATGCCCTGAACTCCTTCTCTGTCAGCCAGACTTTGCAATAACCGTTCTGCAGCTTGTCGCGTCGTTACAGGCCCAACAAACACGGTCACCAGCTCACCGCTGTCACGCTGCCGCCTGCGCTCGTAGGCTTTCTCTCCAGAGGCCAGAAGGCGCGCCGTCAGTTTGGCTGCGTTGTCACTATTCTCAAAGCTCCCTACCTGGACAACCCATCCCTCGGGCAGGCCCGAGGCGGCTAGCGTCGGTCTAACGCGTTGGGCGTCCGTCGGTGTCGGCTCCGCTTGCTCGGCAAGCTGCTCGACAGCCGCTGATTCACTGCTGGACTCTTCCAAGTCTTCATCAAGTTGTGCGGTATCGACGGCCACCGCTTGAGTATCGGACATGATGGGACGCGACTGCTGCGGCTCGGGCATGAGATCGATGATTGGGCGCTCGGGGATGCGGGTCTCTACGGGGGGCTGATAGCTCCCTTCGCCATCAAAAACTATAGGGAGAATGATTACTGCGAGGGCCAGGAGCACAATAGCCCCGACGACTCTGCGCTTTTGCCCGCCCGCTGTGGAGTTACTGTCTAATTGAACTGTCAACGCCCACCTCGCTTTAATCCCAGCCTCTGCTCAGGCCTTCTCTTTCATAGAGTTCGCCAAGCGTCGTGAAGGAGCCGGTCACTACAACAGGCTGCAAAGGTGCACCTGCGTTTGTTTCGCTGCGCCGAGCCGTGCCGTCCAGCTGCTCAGTTGTTGCCTTTTGAAACGCTAGCTCAAGCGTATCGAAGCGTTTTATGTGCGCTTTTGGCAAGACACTGAGAAGCCGCTGCTCCAGCTCCAGCTCGCCCTCGGCACGTGCGCTGCCAGAGGCGGCAATATACCAGACATCCACTACGGATTCTAAGGCTAGAGCTATGTCCTCAACGGCTTTGTCTGCCAGCACAGCAAAGACCAGTCGAACTCGCCCTAGCCCCTGCCTTTTGATCGCCTGCTTCAAAGCTAAGGCTGCTGCTTCGTTGTGAGCAACATCGAGAATAACCCTGCGCCCGCTCGCAGTATCCCTGCGTTTCTCGAACCGCCCTTCTAGGGCCAGGGTCCTAAGCATGTCGCTGAGAACCTGTTGCGATGGCAATCTATTAAGAAGCTGCAGGCACTGCAGAGCTGCTGAGACATTGGCTAAATGCAACGAAGGCACAGGCAGACTTGCTAGTGCGAGCGACTTAGCCCCCTGCTGCAGACGCAGATTAAAGGAGTCGCCAGTTTGCTCAAAATCAAAATCACGGCCTATTAGCACAGGCTCGCATTCAAGCTCATCGGCTCTTTGCAACACACTTATAGGCGGATCACGATCCGCAAACACAAAAGGTACACCTCGGCGCAGAATCCCCGCTTTCTCCGCCCCTATTTTCTCGCGGCCTACACCGAGCCACTCTTCGTGATCACGACTAATGTTAGTGATGAGGCAAAGATCAGGATCAATCATATTGACCGCGTCCAGCCTGCCGCCTAGGCCTACTTCGAGTAACGCAAAGTCTAATTTGCAGCGCGAAAAATGTAGCAGCGCCGCGAGCGTCGTAAATTCAAAGTAGCTGAGCGAGTCTTCACCACGTGCCGCCTCGATGTCTGCAAAACAGTCTGTGATGATACGGTCGTCTACAGCGCAGGCGTCTACGCGAATTCTCTCATTAAAGCGGACGATGTGTGGAGATGTATAGGCGCCGGTTTTGAAGCCTTCCCGTTGCAAGCACGCCTCTAAGGTTTTTACGCTCGACCCTTTGCCATTCGTGCCTGCCACAGTGATGACACAGCTCGCTGGCTTTTGCAGCCCTAGTCTCAGAGCGACGCGGCCGATCCGCGCCAAGCCTAGCTCAATTTCCCGAGGGTGAATAAGGGCAATGAACTCGAGCCACTCGCTGAGTGGAGAATCAGCTCGCAGTGGCTTGACGAGCGAAGAGGACACTTGCGACTAAGCCTCGGGCGCCACTTCCTCGGGGGCGAGAGAGGCCTCGAGCGCTTGAGTCTTATGTGAATGCATGAGTTTATCCAGCAATGACGCAACCTTGGAGGGGAGATCCCCTCGCGCAACGATCATATCGATAGCGCCATGCTCTAGAAGAAATTCGCTGCGCTGAAAGCCTTCAGGAAGCTTCACTCTTACAGTCTGACGGATAACGTCCGGACCCGTGAAGCCAACGAGTGCGTTAGGCTCAGCTATGTTGATATCACCCAGCATGGCAAGACTCGCTGAAACACCGCCATAAACAGGATCAACCATGATTGAGATGTAAGGTAGACCCCGCTGCTTTAGTTTCTCCAGAGCCGCAGAAGTTTTCGCCATTTGCATGAGCGAGATCAGCGCTTCCTGCATACGAGCACCGCCACTCGTGGCGAAGCAAACGAGCGGCAAACCTTCACTAATGCACTGGTTAACAGCCTGAGTGAATTTCTCGCCGACAACCGCGCCCATCGAACCGCCGATAAAATTAAATTCAAAAGCCACAGCGATAAGCGGCTGTCCCTGGACTCTGCCGCGCATTGCAATAAGCGCATCTTTTTCACCTGTGCTCTTTTGCGCTGCGCTCAATCTGTCTTTATATTTTTTAAGATCCTTAAATTTCAGAAGGTCTACAGGCTCCATGCCTGCGAATAGCTCGCTCTGGCTATCTTCATCAAGAAAGAGATCGAGACGGCGACGCGCGGTAATTCGCAAATGGTGATCACATTTAGGACACACGTCTGAATTCTCGCTCAGAGATTTCTCATAGAGCATCGCATCGCAGCGAGGACACTTCTTCCAGACACCTTCTGGCACCGCGGACTTTTTGCCGTCCCGAGAACCGTTAGCGATGGAAGGGAGAATCTTGTTTATCCAACTCATGTTGCCGTCCTATAGCTTCACTGCAGTGTTGTTTTTGCGCTTAAACGCAGCGAGTTTTTGGGTTATTGGTTCGCGTGGTCAATTTCCGAAGCGTCTTGTTCGATAAAGCACTAGCGGCTCTATTCTTTCAGCTACTTAGCCCTGCTAGAGCTGCTCTAGGGCCTCTCTAGCCTCGCGGATCACCGCTGTAGCAGAAGCTGTTTCCTCCGCCGAGACACTAGGACCGAGCTGCGCGACCCGTTCAACCAGCGCACTTCCGATGATCACACCATCGGCCAAAGCGCCCATTGTCTTAGCGCTTTGAGCGTCTTTGATGCCGAAGCCAATCACTATTGGCAGCTCTGTTAGCCCGCGTAGTTTTTCTATGTTGCGCTTAACCGACTCACTGTCGAGAAGCGCAGCGCCAGTAACGCCCTTTAGCGACACATAGTACAAATAGCCACTGCAACTGGCAGCGATTTGAGCGCAGCGCTTATCTGTAGTCGTGGGGGCAACCAGGAAAATGGTGTCTATGTCTCGTGCCTGCAGGCGATCGCGTAAACCATCGGCTTCGGTCGGCGGCATATCTACCACCAGCACACCATCTACTCCGGCTTGCGCTGCACCGTCGACGAAGGCCTGATAGCCCATGCGCTCGACCGGATTTAGATAGCCCATAAGCACCACTGGCGTACGCGTATCCGTCTCACGGAACGTCGCCACGAGGTGAAGCACATCTTTAAGCGTAGTCCCGCCAGCCAGTGCTCTTTCAACGCCCTTTTGGATCACCGGCCCATCGGAGCTCGGGTCGCTGAAGGGTATGCCAAGCTCAATAATATCAGCCCCGTCTGCGACGAGTTGATGAAGCAGAGGCAGAGTCGATTCTAGATTCGGATCTCCGGCGACCACATAGGGGATAAGCAATTTTTTATTGTTTGCAGCTGCGTTAGCAGCAACTTCACGGATGCGGCTCATACTGTCCTTTATTCATTAAACCAACCCTTAACTCACTGGATTGTAATCGGCAATTAAAGCGTTAAACCTTCCAGCTTTGCGACGGTTTGAATATCTTTATCGCCACGACCCGAGAGATTGATAACAATCGACTGCTCTGGCGCCATAGTCGCGGCCAGCTTGGTGGCATAGGCCACTGCATGCGCAGATTCAAGCGCTGGGATTATACCCTCTAACCGAGTCAACTGATGGAACGCCTGCATTGCTTCAGTGTCGGTAGCGGCAACATAGTTCACCCGCTTTAGATCCTTAAGCCAGGCGTGCTCAGGCCCTACTCCTGGATAGTCTAAGCCAGCAGAAACCGAATGAGTCTCCATGATCTGTCCACCGGGATCGGTCATTAAATAGGTTCTATTGCCGTGCAATACGCCCGGCACGCCAGCGCTGAGAGGTGCCGCGTGGCGCCCTGTATCCACACCGTCGCCACCCGCTTCTACTCCGTACATCGCAACACTGGCATCGCTGAGAAAAGGATGGAACATGCCAATAGCATTGGAACCGCCGCCTACGCAGGCGACTAAGGCATCGGGAAGCTGGCCCAGCTGGTTTAGACATTGCTCTCTGGTTTCACGACCGATAATGCACTGAAAATCTCGCACTAGCTGTGGATAGGGATGCGGACCTGCGACCGTGCCGATGATGTAGTACGTGGAATCGACATTGGTCGCCCAGTCACGCAGGGCCTCATTCATTGCATCTTTTAACGTACGAGAACCGCTTTCAACCGACACCACATTGGCACCAAGCAGCTTCATGCGATAGACGTTGGGCGCCTGACGCTGAATATCCTCGGCCCCCATATACACATGGCATTCCAATCCTAGGCGCGCGGCAACAGTGGCACTGGCCACGCCGTGCTGACCGGCACCCGTCTCCGCGATAATCCTCGTCTTACCCATGCGTTTAGCAAGAAGCGCCTGGCCGATGGTGTTATTAACCTTGTGAGCACCTGTGTGGTTTAGATCCTCTCGCTTCAAGTAGATCTGCGCTCCACCGGCGGCTGCCGTGAGTCGTTCGGCGAGATAAAGCGGCGAAGGCCGACCCACGTAGTAGGCGAGATCGCGATCATACTCTGCCCAAAACTCTGGATCCTTAGAAATCTCTTCATATACCGCAGCCAGCTCCTCGACGGCTGCGATTAGCGTTTCCCCAACGAATGTCCCGCCGTAGGGGCCGAAGTGACCAAGCCCGTCTGGTCCGTCGAAACCTTGCTGCTGTGTATCAGGCACTGAGTACTCCTTCATAAAAGCGTTGCATTAATTCGATGTCTTTCTCACCTTTGCGACTCTCGATGCCAGAACTCACATCGACACCGAAAGGCTTTACTGTTTGTATCGCAGCGCCGACATTCGCCGCGCTGAGTCCCCCGGCAAGGACAAGCCGCTCCTTGCAAGGCCTGGGCAGAGCCGCTGCCTTCGACCAGTCAAAGCTGTGCCCCGTACCACCGCGCTGCGCTGGATCAAAGGCATCTAGCAGCAAGCACTGGGCGTCGGCAAAGTCCGAGAAGCGTTGTTCCAAAGCGTGTTGACTCTCCTCAGCAGAAACTCCCAGCGCCTTGAAGTACGGTACGGAAAAACTGCGGCAGAATTCCGGCGACTCATCGCCGTGGAACTGCAGGACGTCAACCTTACCGCTGGCTAATACTTCTTCTACCTCTAGCCTCGTCGGGTTAACGAACAGGCCAACGACTAAGGTCTCCTTGCGCGGCACACAAACGATGTCATTGATTTGCTCCGCCGCCACTGCACGACTGCTCGGGGGGTAGAACACCAGGCCGATTGCATCGACGCCCAGCGTTACGGCAGCTTCAACTTCAGCGCGGCGCTTTAGCCCGCACATTTTAACCCAGGTTCGAGGCTTTACGTTATTCATGCTCAGCTCTGGCTCAGCGCGAAAAAAGGCGGTGGCTGGACACCCTCAGGAAGACCGCACTCGGCGGGGTAGATGACCTCCGCGAGATAAAGGCCCTGAGGTGAAGCAGTCATAGCCGCCGCGGTTCTATCTTTCAAATGCAGCAGCTCCCCTATCCATTCAGTCGGCGCCCTGCCACGCCCAATCTCAATTAAACTGCCCGCTATGTTGCGCACCATGTGCTGTAAAAAGGCATTGGCCTGGATATCTAAGAGAACAAAATCACCATGCCGTGTCACCGATACTCTTTGTACGTTGCGCTGAGCCGTGGCGGATTGGCAACCCGCTGCGCGAAAACTACTAAAGTCCTGTTCTCCGAGCAGAGCCTGCGCGCCATGATGCATGGCATCGACATCCAAAGCGTAGGGCACGTGACTCACGCGCCCATGCAAAATGGCGCTAGATTCAGCACGTGTATAGATGAGGTAGTGGTAGCGGCGTGCTAACGCTGAAAATCGAGCACTGAAATCCTCAGTCACAGGCCTTACCCAGCGGGCGCGAACTGATCTTGGAAGCAGGCTATTAACGCCTCGCACCCAAGCCTTCTCTCCGCGATCCACGGCACAGTCGAAATTTACGACCTGCGCTGTGGCATGCACGCCAGCGTCGGTTCTTCCAGCACAGGTTACAGTTACAGCATGGTTCGCTACCGCACTGAGAGCTGCCTCCAGTTCCTTCTGAACGGTAGCGACCTCATTTGGCCCTTGGTTACCTGCGGCGCTCTGCCGCTGCCAACCACTATAAGCAGAGCCGTCATACTCGACGCCAAGCGCAAGGCGCTGAGCTTGCCTAGGGGCTTGCTCACTCAATTCGCGCTGCCCTTTAGTCCTTCGATCTTTGTGAGCAGGGTGCGCGCTTCTTCCTGGTGCTTCCCCTCTCCCTCTGCAACGACCTCTAGGAGTATCTCTGCAGCACCGGCGTTGTCGCCCATCTTATGATAAGCGTACGCCAATTCGAGTTTTGTTGCGGCT
Organism: Pseudohongiellaceae bacterium; assembly: GCA_965661495.1. GTDB lineage: Bacteria > Pseudomonadota > Gammaproteobacteria > Pseudomonadales > Pseudohongiellaceae > UBA9145. Next base: position 391,687 of record CBFIDY010000001.1, read on the forward strand.
TCTTCTTCCTCAAGTTCAAGACGCGCCCGCGGGGCCTGCCCCGAATCTTGCGCCCCAAAAGCCAATTCCTCAGGATCGAATGCTGGCTCTTGCACTATCGATTCAGCGGCGCCAGCATCGGGCTGCGTGGAATAGGCACCGCGACTCTTTTCAACTTCGAGCTGACTAGAGGGCTGCTGCGCAGGCGTGCTTACTGGCTCAGCGGCTAGGCTAATTACCTCAGAGGCCTCGTCGGGCTCTTCGTCGTTACGCCCCCGGTGGAGCAGACCAAGTACCAGCAAGGCGATCGCGAGAACGGCGAGCACAGATAGCGCCATGGCTTCGGTAACAAAACCCCACAGAAGCTTTTGCTCAACAATCTGGGATCTTGCAGCTGGCTGGCTAGCAGTTTCTAAGGCGCGGGTTAACTCGGCTATCTGCACGTCTTTGAGTCGAATAATTTCCTGCGCCGATTCTATTTGGCTTTCTATTGAGGCAAGGCGCGACAGGAACTCTTCACGCTCGCGCGCTGCACGCGCTAGCTCTTCCTGCGTTACCGCAAGCTGATTCACCAGCTCGCTGATTCGGGACGCCAGTTCCGGTTCAGCGCTTTGCTCCGCCTGCCCCTGCACTACCACGCTTAGCTGATCATCAGTCTGGGCGCTTAGTTCAGGTGCAACGACTGCCGCCTCTGCAGCTAACTCTGTCACTTCCTCAACTGCTTGCTCTTCACCGTTTTGACGGCGCACTGCGCTGAGCGCCTCCGCTGTATCTAGCTGAGTTATCTCCTCGCGACTAGGCAGTCTCAGTACTACGCCGGCGTAGAGCCCATTAATATTGTTATCGGCGAAGGCGAGGGGATTCAGACGTTGAATCGCAAGCATGGTTTGTTGAACCGTAACTTGCGTATCAGGACGCGCTGCGAGGGCAATACTGTACAGCGTGCTTAGCCGATTCGTTGTGATGGTTTGCCGCTCGCCTGCTTCCTCAATCGCTTGCGTGGGCGTCACAGCTGTATCGCCAAGAGTGGAAGATGACTGCGCCGCCGGCTCCAAAAAAACTGGAGGCTCAAGTAAGAGCGTATGCGCTGTTAGTGTGCGTCCGCTAGGCCAGCGAGTGTCGAGGACGATCTCTAGATAAGCAGCGTTTACTGGCGCCTGCGTGCTGAGAGACAAGTACTCTCCCTCGGAATCACTAACCACTGCTAGCGCAATAGTCTGCGAGGAAGTCCGAGCCGTGATATCGAGACGAGCATAGTCAGCAAGACTCGCCTCGGTAATCACTATCTCACTTAACTCCGTGTCATCGAGGTCGACGAGAGCTATGCGTGCCTGCAGCGGTTCGTTCACCGCCGAGCTTACTTCTATATCGCCAAGCGCCACACCAAAAGCCGTTGCCTGAAGGCCGACGAGAAGAATTAGCGCTAGTGATAAAGTATTGCGAAGCCGCATAGTGTTTACTCTGTAAGCATTCAAAGCCGAATCGCTGCCGTAAGGCTAGAGATAGTCCTTGATCAAAACCTCTGCTATCTGAACGGAGTTAAGCGCAGCACCCTTGCGGACATTGTCTGATACCACCCAGAGATTAAGACCGTTGGGCATGGAGATATCTTTGCGCAGACGACCGACGAATACAGGGTCCTTACCCGACGCATGCTTAACCGCTGTTGGGTAACCCCCGTCGCTACGTTCGTCCACCACCGTGATTCCCACTGCTTTGTCTAACAGCGCGTGGGCGTCGGATTCGGACAGTTCTTTCTTAGTCTCAATTTGCACTGCTTCGGAATGGCCGTAGAAAACCGGCACCCTGACGCAGGTAGCACTGACGCCAATAGAATCATCCGCGAAAATTTTCTGAGTCTCCCACACCATCTTCATTTCTTCTTTGGTGTAGCCGTTGTCGAGGAAAACGTCGATCTGCGGCAAAACATTAAAGGCTATTTGCTGCGGATAAACTTCGGTTTTCGCCTCGCGACCATTTAACAGCTGCGCAGTTTGTCCGGCCAACTCTTCAATCGCGGACTTGCCCGTTCCAGACACAGCCTGATAAGTCGCTACGCTGATTCGCTTTATACCTACCGCATCATGAATCGGTTTCAGTGCAACCAGCATCTGAATCGTTGAGCAGTTAGGATTGGCGATAATATTCCGAGCCTTGTAGCCCGCAATAGCTTCGGGGTTAACTTCAGGCACAACCAAAGGGATGTCGTCGTCATAGCGAAAATGGGAGGTATTATCGATAACCACACAGCCCGCCGCGGCTGCTTTAGGCGCATAAACCTCGGATATACTCCCGCCGGCTGAGAACAGGCCTATCTGCACTTTACTAAAGTCAAACTCAGCAAGGTCGCTGACTTTTATCGATTTATTTTTAAATTTAAGTGAACTGCCTGCGGAGCGCTCGCTAGCTAGCAAGTAAAGCTCGCCGACCGGAAAATCGCGCTGTTCAAGAATTTCAATTAGCGCTTCGCCGACTGCGCCAGTCGCGCCTACAATCGCTACGTCGTATGTTTTGCTCATTTTCTGCGCTCGCGAAATTAGTGAGAGAGAGTGAAGTACCAAGGGCTTTGCTCGCGCCAAGAAGCCTCAAACTCGGCTATCTTGGCCGAGTCTTCGAGCGTCAGGCCTATATCGTCAAGCCCGTTCAGCAGGCAGTGCTTGCGGAACGCGTCGACATCAAAAGCAATCGCATCGCCGTCTGGCTTTCTCACCTGCTGAGACTCAAGGTCTATCTCCAACGTGTAGCCTTCATTCGCCTCAACTTCCGCAAATAACCCATCCACTACTTCTTTATCTAGCACGATTGGAAGCAGTCCATTTTTGAAACAGTTATTGAAGAAAATATCCGCAAAGCTTGGTGCGATAATCGCGCGGAAACCGTAGTCGTCAAGAGCCCAGGGCGCGTGCTCGCGGCTCGAACCGCAGCCAAAGTTATCTCGCGCCAACAGAACCTTCGCGCCCGCATAGCGCGGCTGGTTCATGACAAAATCAGGGTTCAGTGGCCGACCGCTGTTGTCGGCATCTGGCTCGCCCTTATCAAGATAGCGATGCTCGTCGAACAGATTAACGCCAAAACCAGTGCGCTTAATCGACTTCAGGAATTGCTTCGGGATGATGAAGTCGGTATCAACATTCGCCCGGTTAAGGGGCAGCACGATGCCTGACTCATTAGTAAATTTTTTCATGTTCTTTCCTTACAAATTCGCTTTTTTAGAGATCGCGCACGTCGACAAAACGACCGTTAATTGCGGCAGCGGCAGCCATCGCAGGACTCACCAAATGTGTGCGGCCTCCAAAACCTTGGCGCCCCTCGAAATTACGATTAGAAGTTGACGCGCAGTGCTTGCCATCGCCGAGCTGATCGGCGTTCATGGCTAGACACATTGAGCAGCCCGGCTCCCTCCACTCAAGCCCAGCGGCGATAAATATTTTATCCAAGCCCTCTGCCTCGGCTTGCTGCTTGACCAGACCAGAGCCCGGAACAACCATGGCTAGCTCTACTGTTGCAGCAACCTGCTTACCCTGAACGACTTTCGCCGCTTCGCGCAGATCTTCAATGCGTGAATTCGTACAGGAGCCAATAAAGATGCAGTCCAGCTGGATATCTTTAATCGCCGTGCCGCCTTTGAGCCCCATGTACTTCAATGATTGTTCAATACTTTCGCGTCGTGATGGATCCTGCTCCTGGCTCGGATCAGGGATTGTCTCGTTGACCGACACGACCATTTCGGGGGAGGTACCCCACGTCACCTGCGGCTCGATCGATGCGGCGTCCAGTGTCACCACTTTATCAAACTCGGCATCGGCGTCGCTGTGAAGCGTTCGCCAGGCCTCTACAGCCCGCGCCCACACCTCACCTTTAGGCGCGAATGGCCGCCCTTCGATGTAATCAATCGTCGCCTGATCGACCGCTATTAGTCCCGCACGCGCACCCGCTTCTATCGCCATATTACAAACGGTCATGCGACCCTCGACGCTGAGAGCCATAATGGCGTCGCCACCAAATTCGATGGTGTAGCCCGTGCCACCTGCGGTGCCGATTTTGCCAATGATCGCAAGCACGATGTCTTTCGCTGTCACCCCACGCTTCAGTTCGCCATCAACGCGGACTAGCATGTTCTTAGCCTTTTTCGCCATCAAGGTTTGCGTAGCGAGCACGTGCTCGACTTCAGAGGTTCCGATACCATGAGCAAGTGCGCCGAGTGCGCCGTGAGTAGAGGTATGCGAGTCGCCACACACGATAGTCATGCCGGGCAAGGTTGCGCCCTGCTCCGGACCCACCACGTGAACGATACCCTGACGGATATCATCCATGTTCATCTCAAGGATGCCGAACTCTTCGCAGTTATCGTCGAGCGTCGTGACTTGAATCTTGGAAATCGGGTCTTTAATGCCCTCTATACCCGCTGATCGTTCTGCCTTAGTGGTGGGGATGTTGTGGTCAGGTGTTGCGAAATTTGCGTCAGCACGCCACGGCTTGCGCCCCGCGAGGCGCAAGCCCTCGAAGGCCTGTGGGGACGTGACTTCGTGGATGAGGTGGCGATCGATATAGATGAGCGCCGTACCATCTTCACGCTGTGTCACCAGATGGGCGTCCCAAATTTTGTCATACAGGGTCTTGCTAGCCATGTTGTTTCACCATAAGAAAAAGCGCAAATATTGCGCCGTAAACTATTGTTTAAAATAAATTATTAACGATTAACGCCCATTTGGCCGCGATCTCGCAGCACATGATCAATAAGCACGAGTGCGACCATGGCCTCGGCAATCGGAGTCGCTCGAATGCCCACGCAGGGATCGTGACGCCCAGTAGTCACCACTTCAACCGCATTGCCGTCCACGTCAATGGAGCGCCCAGGCAATCGCACACTTGAGGTTGGCTTAAGAGCAATGCTCGCGACGATGTCTTGTCCACTCGATATTCCGCCCAGTACACCACCGGCATTGTTGCTGAGGAAGCCGTCAGGGGTGATTTCATCACGATGCTCGGTCCCCTTCTGGCTAATACTCGCGAAGCCGGCACCGATCTCAACACCCTTGACGGCATTGATGCCCATTAAGGCGTGGGCGAGATCTGCATCCAGGCGATCGAAAATGGGCTCACCAAGCCCAGCAGGGACATTGCTTGCTCGAACCTCAATTCGCGCACCAATGGAGTTACCTTCCTTGCTGAGCGCGGCCATGTAGGCCTCCATTTCTGTCACCTTACTCGCATCCGGACAAAAGAAAGGGTTCCGCTCGATTTCTGCGCGATCTACGGAGCCTACCGCAATGGGCCCCAGCTCGCTCAGATAGCCATAAATTTCAATACCGAAGGTCTGGGCGAGGTATTTTTTAGCGACAGCGCCGGCAGCAACGCGCATGGCGGTCTCGCGAGCGGAGGATCGGCCTCCACCCCTATAGTCGCGAATACCGTACTTGCGCTGATAGGTAATGTCGGCGTGCGCGGGTCTAAACTGGTCCTTAATCTTGCCGTAGTCTTTGGAGCGTTGGTCGGTGTTTTCGATCAGCAGACCAATGGGCGTACCCGTCGTCTTACCTTCAAAAACCCCAGAGAGAATCTTCACCTCGTCAGACTCGCGGCGCTGAGTGGTAAACCGCGACTGGCCAGGCTTGCGCCGATCAAGATCACGCTGCAGGTCAGACTCATCAAGCGGCATCCCGGGCGGACAGCCGTCGATGATGCAACCTAGAGCCAGCCCATGGCTCTCACCAAAGCTCGTGACCGTGAACAGCTTGCCAAATGTGTTTCCAGACATGGTCTTTATCGTCTCGCTTGAGGCTTGGGTGGGTAAAGCTCTTCGGTTACGACTCGAAAAGCTTACAGAGGCTGTGTAACAACAACAGCGCTCGGCCTTATAGCCACAGCAAGCATCTGATATCAGTGCAGATTGCAGGAGCAACGCGAGGTGTCTGTGAAGCCTGAAATAGCTTGCTGGCGACCTTGCGCAGCCCTGCGGGTAACTCCCGAGTATACACTACTTGAAGTGGTCTCTGTAGGTGAGCAGCTCTTCTCGGCTAATCGCAAGAACCCCCTCGCCACCGAAAGCAAACTCCAGCCAAACAAGCGGGATGCCTGCGAGCCTTGCGCTGAGCTGCGGATGACTAAAGCCCACCTCGAGAATAAGCACGCCTCTAGGCGCCAAGTGCTCCGCCGCCTCGCGAAGAATCCGCAGCGGCAAGGCTAGCCCTTCATCCTCACTTACTAAGGCCATCAGCGGTTCATGCGTATATTCCTTAGGAGCCTCCGCCATTTCCTCTGCCGCCACATAGGGCGGATTGCAAAGTATTAGCTCATAACCGCTAGCAACTGATTCGAATAGATCTCCTTGCGAAAGGGTCACCTGTTTATCCAAGCCGTGTAGGCTCACATTTTCTTGCGCCAGAGTAAGCGCTTCGCTTGAAAGGTCCGAAAGATGAACCTCCGCCTCAGGAAACTCGAGCGCAGCAGTGATACCGATACAACCGCCCCCACAGCAGAGATCGAGAATTTTTGCCGGCTTGCCCGGCAAGAAAGGGATCTTACCCTCGAGAAGCAGCTCGGCCATTGGCGAACGCGGAACAAGCGCACGAGCATCGGCAATAAAGCGGCGTCCCGCAAACCATGCCTCGCCTACCAGATAGGCGACTGGAACCTTGTCCTCTAGCCTTTTCTTCAGCCGAGCGTCTAGTAGCTCGAGTTCAGCCTCTATAACTACGCGCTGTCCGGCAGCTGGGTCGGCGTAGTCGAGCCCCAGGCTCGCGTAAACAAGGTAAACCGCCTCATCAAGAGGATTATCCGTGCCGTGGCCGAAAAACACCTCAGTGGAGGCCAAGGCATGCCGTGCCGACTCGACATAGTCGCAGACCAAACAGTCTTTAGATGAGCCCATACTCTGAGTGCCTTTAGATTTGCTGAAGCAGACGCCGTTAGAGCGGCAGATTATCGTCGATTGGCAGACGAAAGTCCCGATGGCTGCACAACCTTAGCCAGCGTATTCCGGTATAATACAGCGCTTAACGGTCTCTGCCGCGTAACGTAGGGTAGCGGCAAATTGACCGGCAATTGACAGATACAATTGACAGACAGAGGGAGCGGGATTACGTGAGTGCGAAGGATAAAACAATCGGTGACGAGCAGTCGTTGGCGACCATGAGCGATGCATACCTCACCCTGCTTCGCGAGGTGGGTGAAAACCCCAAGCGAGACGGCCTGCAGGATACTCCTGCCCGCGCCGCGAAAGCCTTGAGTTTCCTCACGCAGGGTTACCGGCTCGACATCGACGAAGTGATCAACGGCGCCATGTTCGAATCAGACAATGACGAAATGGTCATAGTTAAGGACATCGAGCTGTATTCGATGTGCGAACACCACATGCTACCGTTTATCGGCAAATGCCATGTCGCTTATCTCCCAAAGGGCAAGGTTATTGGTCTTTCAAAAATCGCGCGCATCGTAGACATGTATGCGAGGCGCTTGCAGATCCAAGAGAACCTAACTAATCAGATAGCTACCACGCTAGTGGAGCAAACTGGCGCCAGCGGCGCAGCGGTCATCATTGAAGCGAAACATATGTGTATGATGATGCGCGGGGTCGAGAAGCAGAACTCGACTATGACAACTTCCTGCATGCTCGGCGCTTTCCGCAAGAGCCAATCGACCCGAGCGGAGTTCCTTTCTCTTATCGCCAAGTAGCGCCAGCCGACTTCAGCGTGCAGCCTCGTACCAGAGGCTACTCCACAACCCTTACGAGTTCAAAGCGCTCGGGGCAAACTGCAACACCGCAGCTTGGCGCGAGCGGTCCTATACCCGCTGGGATTAGGCGGGCTTCATCGACGCCCTCCTCGACCAGCGCCTCGACCAAGGCCCGCGCTCTGGTTTCTGAAGCTGCTAATTGCTCCGCGAGAGAATCTGATTGCGCGCCGCTATGGGCGACAACGTAAAGCCGCAAAGCGGGCTGCGCTGTAAGCAGCTCCAAGACTGGTTCCAAATGCACCGTAGCAAAGTCGGCGCTCTGCCCTTGATCGGTTGCGCCGCTTTGCCCGCCTATGCCGCTGTCGAGGCTTGCGTCCTCTGCATCCCCCGAGGCGATACCCGGCAGTGCAACGCGCCCGGTTTCATCAAGTAAACGGGCTAGAAGTTCAGCGCTAAGACGCGCTTCAATCGGCAACTCGCCCGCCTGCTCCGGCTCTACAAGCTCCACATAGACTTTGAGCTGCCTATTGGCGCGCGTAATAACATACACTGCGATATAAGGCGCGTCTTCAAGACCGGCTTCCGCACGCACAGCCAAGTAATATTGATTGCGTTCGGGGCCGTAGAGCACACGACGTTTAAAAACGTCATTTGCCCAATAATTGCTGCTCCCGCAGCCTCTACCGCTGCATTGAAACAGCGTCTCGGCACCCTGAAGCTCAAACTGCTTACGGAAATACTCAGACACCTCCGCGCCTTCATAACCCTCGGGGATGGAGTACACAATCTGAGTGACTAGGCCTCGGAGCCTGACCGAATCTTCTGGCGTCACCTCGCCCCTCGAGCGCTGCAACGAGCCAAGCGCGAAGAGGTGATTGGCCTCTTCAAACTGCGCGTAGTCCGTGATTTCAGATTCAGGGAATGGCGTGACTAAGGGGTGGTTCTGCGGCGACTCGGCACTTAGCACAAGCGCTGGGAGAACTGCGCTAGCTAGAGCTAACAATGCCGAAGAAAAGAGTCGCATGAGACCTCCGAAAGCTAGGATTGATACATCACGTTAGCACAGCCAGCGCCAAGCCAATCACATTCCAGCTCAACGATCTGGCCGGTCATTAACTGCAGAGAGTAAGTGTCGCCTTCTGTTAGAAAGCTCCAAAGCTTACTCAGGAGAGGGTTGTGTGCAACAAGCCATAGTTGCACGTCGTTATCGATCTTGAGTGACTCGATGCCGGCAATGCACTTGGCTAGATCGGTACTAGGAAGCAGCCAATCCAGCCCCTCTTGCAAGCTAGAAGCTCGCTCAGCGGTAATGGCAGCCGAAGCCAGCTCGCAAGTCTGGCGTGCACGCAGCAAAGGGCTTACGCAGAGATGAATAGCCGGAGCGCTCATACTGTGCCGAGCCTGCAGTGCAAAATATTGATCGAGTGAGGTGCGAACCTCGAGCTGCCCCTTTTCTGTGAGCGGTCTCAAAGCGTCGCTAGGCGAATCGAAACTGGCTTCGCCGTGTCGCAGCAATACCAAACGCATCGCTAGCTATCGGATCCGCGAATCGTGCTCGGATCGCCAGCCTGATCTGATTCATTTGCCGGCTCATCCTCACTAGGCGCTTCGGTTTGAAACTCTCCTGAACTCGCCTGCGAAGCCGACGGCTGCGCAACATCGCGCTCAGCTGTCTCAGCAAGGTCATCAGCAGCTTCTGACACGCCCTCTTCTTCTGTAGGCTTAGCTTGCGAGTCTTCAGAGGAAGAATCTGTCGGCTCTGGGAAATCGCTGAACGGGAAAGGCCGCTGTTCAGTTAGGAAAAGAAGAAAGCGCACAAGCTGCCCCACATAGGCGAGTAGCTGCTCGCTAAGTTCGGCGATGCGCTCGTTCTTCTCGCCGCCTAAAAGCGCAAAGATCACCTGCACCAAGACGGTTAAAAGCACCAGAGGCACTATAATCACGTTGAACAGCAAGGCGAATCCGAGAGTAAAAAACACTCGCTGCCATACAGAAGTCTGTTTCAAATTTTCTACCAAGTCTTCGATTTGGTCTGACATTATTCGTCTCCTGCGCAGCAATAACCGCGTTACTGTTTAGTGGTCCTAATCTATAACTTTATCTGCACTCGCGGCAAACTCAACATCTAACGCCTGCTCACCTAGCATTAAGGAAGAAACGACTGAATCAAGACTAGCGCTCTCAAACAACACTCGATATAAGCCGGTGGCCAGCGGCATATACACGCCGAGTACCTTAGCTCGTTCGCTGACAAGACGCACAGTATTCACCCCTTCAACAACCTGGCCAATCTCACGACTCGCTTCCTCTAAGGTCTTGCCTTGGCCTAGCGCGTAACCTAGGCGGAAATTTCTACTTAGCGGGGAGCTACAGGTCACCACAAGATCACCTACACCGGCCAGACCCAAGAAAGTCATAGGATCGGCGCCGAGCTCACGGCCAAAGCGCGCCATCTCCGTGAGCCCCCTCGTCACGAGCATGCTATTTGTGTTGTGCCCCATTCCCAAAGCATTCGCCATGCCGGCGATAATTGCATAAATATTTTTGAGTGAGCCTCCAAGCTCAACGCCAAACATGTCATCGTTTGTATAGACTCGGAAGTGTCGAGATTTGAGTACGGATTGTACTGCGTCGCGCAGCTTCTCATGTGCGCTCGCTATAACGGTCCCCGTGAGCTGTAAAGCCGCTATCTCCTTTGCTAAATTGGGTCCGCTGAGTACGCCGATCGGAGAGTCAGGCGCCAACTCCTCGAGGACCTGACTCATGAGCTTAAAAGTACCGGCCTCGATGCCTTTAGTGGTGCTAACAAGCATTGCAGAGCTACTCGCGGCCTTCATGACCTCAGTAACAACTGCTCTGAAAGAGCCGCTCGGAATAGCAAGAAAAATCAGCTCCGCATCACCAACCGCCTCAACCATAGACAGAGTCGCCACGACCCTGTCATCTAATTTATGGCCCGGAAGATAAGATTCGTTTTCATGGCTCGCATTCAAGCTCTCCACTAGCTCCGCACTGCGCATCCAGATGCTGACTGGCAAGCCATTCAGAGCCGCGATGTTAGCCATGACCGTGCCGAAGCTTCCTCCGCCAACGACAGCTACTTTAGTTACAGCAGGCAATCTATTTCCCTCAAGCGTTAAGCACCAACTGAGAAACCTAACGCTCAGCTTTTACTTGCTTCCAATTCTCGTAGTATTCGAGGCTCACCTTTTGATTGAGACCCGAAATCTCTTCTGCCTTCTGACGCAGGCTCGCCTTCATCACGTCACCGACAGAAATCAGCCCGATGTATTCTTCACCATCTTTGATAAGCAAATGTCGAATGCGCTTGCCTACGAACTTATCGTAAAGCTGATAAACATCTTCGCTCGCTTCCGCCGTAATTAAATTCTCAGAATAGCTCGCTTCAATTAACGCAGTCCTTGCATCGAAGCCTGGGTTTAAGACGCTGAACATTAAGTCTCGCTCAGTCCAGATACCACAAATGCCCTCCTCACTGGTAACTACGATTGAGCCAACTCGATGCTTGGTCATAATTAGTAGCGCATCATGAACTGTCGCAGTTTTGGGCACTGTGAGTAAGTTATCTGTTTTTTCTTCGATAATATCTTTAGCCGTTCTCATGCTCTTACCCCCTAAACTCCCTAGTCAGTAGGAACATCTACACTAGCTGTAAGCTAGGACCACATAGATGCACGAATCTAAAGACTCGTAGGTAGAAAGTACCCTCGGTGAAGACGAGTTGACAAGCGTTAAGGAGAGCGGCTCAGAAAACGCGATTTAGCCCATCGAGGGCCGCTGTGCGATAGGCCTCAGCCATTGTAGGGTAGTTAAACGTTGTCTCAACGAAATACTTCATAGTATTCGCCGGCGCCGGCTGGCGCATAATAGCCTGACCAATATGCACAATTTCTGACGCCTGATCGCCGAAGCAATGTATACCCAAAAGCTCAAGCGTTTCAAAGTGGAAGATCAGTTTCAACATGCCAACCTGCTCACCGGTGATTTGCGCACGCGCCGTGTTCTTAAAGAATGCTTTACCAATCTCGTAAGGTATCTTTGCCGCAGATAGCTCGGCTTCAGTCGCGCCTAACGTGGAGATCTCTGGAATGGTGTAAATTCCAGTAGCGACTTCATCCACGTGAATGCACTCCTCGGGGGCAACGATGGCATTGCTCGCAGCTCGTCCTTGATCATAAGCTGCGCCTGCCAATGCCGGCCAACCAATCACGTCACCGGCCGCGTAAATATTATCGACCTGAGTCTTGTATGCCCTATCAACGGAGATTTGCCCCCGGCTATTGGCTTCTATACCGATGGCATCAAGGCCCATATCGTTAGTATTGCCAGTGCGGCCATTAGCCCACAGTACTATATCGCTCTTTATTTTTTTACCAGACTTTAGGTAAGTAACAACACAGTCGTCGTGGTACTCGATCTTTTCGTACTCTTCGTTGTGGCGACTGCGAACACCTAGATCGCGAAGGTGATAGCTCAGCGCGCCGGAGATTTCGAAATCGAGAAAGCTTAGCAGTGAGGCTGCCGGGTTTATGAGCTCAACCTTGGCGCCCAGACCACCGAAGATAGACGCGTACTCACAGCCAATGACGCCAGCACCAATAATGGTGACTTTGCGCGGAGAAAAATTAAGCGACAGAATAGTATCACTGTCGAACATCCGCGGATGTTCAAAATCGACGCCTGGTGGCCGGTAGGGCCTTGAGCCCGTGGCAATGATGAAATGGTCGGCTGTGATGCGCGTCCTTTTGCCGGCAAGTTTCAATGTGTGTTTGTCGATAAACGTACCGCGTCCGCTTATGACCGGGATGTGGTTACGGTCATAGAAATCGGTGCGCATCGCGACTTGCGCAGAAACAACCCGCTCCGCCTGCTTGAGAATCTCTTGGAAACTGAGTTTCTTTGCCTCTCCTACGTCCCTAAATACGGGATTAGAATTGAACTGCATAACCTGATTAACGGTATGACGAAGCGCTTTTGACGGAATAGTAGCCCAGTGGGTGCAGTTGCCTCCAACCTGCTTCAGGTCGTTTACCACCGCGACATGGCGCCCCGCCTTCTTCGCATTCATCGCAGCCGCTTCACCCGCGGGGCCCGCGCCAATGACGATTATGTCGTAGTGATTTTTCCCTTTCATGATGCCTCTTTGCCTCGCTCTAACGTGCCTCGCTCCATTGCGTTAACTGGGCGCGGCTGCTGGTCCGCTGAGTCCAGACTAAGCTCCTCACACTTCTGCGGGCTACCGCCGCACAGTTCGCAGGTTTCCAGTCCGTCAACATTCGCGAGCCCACCGCACGAGCCCTTAATGGGCTTGCCACCCATCAAAAGACCTACAGACATAAAGACAAAAAACAGCCCCATAATGCCGAATGTGATAATCCAAACTGTCATAACTTAATGTCCCTAGGTGCCGCAGCCGCTACTGCAAATAATTCGAGAAGGCAGTAGTACTGAAGCTTGAGAATTTTAACTGCTCGGCGGACTCGTCGCGCACAATAAAATAAGCGGCCTGCCCCTGGCTTTGTGCAAGCGCCAACGCGGCCTCGGGACCCAAAATCATATAGGTCGTGGCTAGGGCATCGGCAGTCATCGCACTTTCATCAATCACGTACACTGCTGCTAAAGAGTGATCGATTGGCAGCCCGCTTCGCGGATCTATCTCGTGGGAGTAGCGCACGCCGTCGGCTTCAAAATAATTGCGATAGTCGCCTGATCCTGCGATGGCAATCGCCTCGCCTCGACTTTGAAAAGCTTCATAGACTTGCGAAGGACCGTCGACCGGCGCTTCAATCGCCGGCACCCAACCTTGCTGTCTTTCGTCTTTGTGCCCGCTTATCCTTAGCTCGCCTCCGATTTCGACAAAATAGTTGCTTATGCCGTTGTCCTCGAGCAATTCCGCCAGCCTGTCTACCCCATAACCCTTGGCCACAGCGCTCAGGTCGATTGTGAGGGCGCGGCGCCTGAGTACTGATCGGTTGGCTGCGTCTAACTCAATATACGAATAACCCACCGACGCAAGCGCCTGATCGAGTAACGCTTGCTCGGGCGCCTTCCTATCAATGACCATCTTACCTGGCCCAAAGCCCCAAAGATCAACCACTGGAGCGATAGAGATATCAAAGGCGCCTTCGCTTAGCTCGGCCACCCTTAGAGACTCCTCCAGGACGCTGAACAGCTCAGGAGACACTGTTATCGGTCCGGACGTGGCTGCACGATTCAATCGCGAAAGTTCAGATTCTGGCGCGTAAGTGGAAAAAATTTCCTTATCGAGCTGATATAGCAGCTCGCCAGCTTCTCTCTCGAGACGGCGTTGATTCTCACTTGATAGCGAAGCACTGTACTGCACAGAATAGCTTGTGCCCATTGTCGTGCCAGCAAAGCGGTTTGGCGGCGTGGGCGCGGCAACTTCAGAAGTGACGAGGGGCGCCAAGGCGCCCCACAAAAAATAGCTAACTAAAGAGAGCGCTGCTGCCGCGGCTAAAAAGTACCGGCGGCGGCCGATCACGAGAACTCGTCTAGCGCGATGTTGTCATCCTCTACACCGAGGTCCTTAAGCATCTTAATCACCGCAGCGTTCATCATAGGCGGCCCGCACATGTAAAACTCGCAGTCCTCCGGTGCTGGATGATCCTTAAGGTAGTTTTCGAGTACCACGTTGTGAATAAAGCCCGTCATTCCTTCCCAGTTATCCTCTGGCTGAGGATCCGATAGGGCAACGTGCCAGTCGAAGTTTTCATTTTCTGCAGCCAGCGTGTTGTAATCTTCTTCATAGAACATTTCACGCAGGCTGCGCGCGCCGTACCAAAAGCTAATTTTACGCTTGCTGTTCAGCCTGCGAAGCTGATCAAAGATATGTGAGCGCATAGGCGCCATACCCGCTCCGCCACCGATAAATACCATCTCGGCGTCCGTTTCCTTGGCAAAAAACTCTCCGTAAGGACCGAAGACTTTTACTTTGTCTCCGGGCTTCAGCCCGAACACGTAGGAGGACATTTTGCCGGGCGGCAAGTCAGTGCCCGGAGGCGGAGTCGCGATGCGAATATTAAACTTAATGACGCCTTTCTCATCGGGGTAATTAGCCATAGAGTAAGCACGAATAGTCGTGTCGTCTACTTTCGAGACATGCTTGAAGAGGCCGAAATGCTCCCAGTCACCTCTGTATTCCTCGCCGATATCAAAATCCGCGTACTTCACTTCATGAGGCGGCACTTCCAGCTGCACATAGCCGCCGGCGCGGAAATCAACACTCTCGCCGGCTGGAATCTCTAGCACGAGCTCCTTGATAAAGGTGGCGACGTTGTCGTTAGACAGCACCGTGCACTCCCACTGCTTCACACCAAAGAATTCCGGTGCCACTTCGATCTTCATGTCCTGCTTCACTGCAACCTGACAGGAAAGGCGCCAGTTATCACGGCGCTGACCCCGTGTGAAGTGTCCTTCTTCGGTTGGTAGCATTGATCCACCACCGTCATTAATCTGGCACTTACACTGCGCGCAGGTACCACCGCCGCCACAGGCTGACGAGAGATAGATACCAGCGTCTGCCAGTGTATTGAGCAGCTTACCGCCGGCCTGCACCGTGAGCGTTTTTTCTGGATCTCCGTTTATCTCAATCTGGACATCACCGCTGCTGACGAGGCGCGCGCGTGCGACCAAAATGAGCGAGACAAGGAGCATGACAACTACTGTGAAGAGCGTCACGCCACCGAGAATTGTTCCGAAATCTATCATCATTACGCCGTTAATCTAATTGACTAATTTGTGTTTGCCAGGCGAGCCAGCTTTCAAACCCGCGCCGCAGTCTTACAAGGAGACTCCGCTGAGAGACATAAATCCAAGCGACATAAGACCTACAGTAATAAACGTTATACCTAGCCCCCTTAGACCTTCAGGGACATCGCTGTACTTTAGTTTTTCACGTATGCCGGCCAGTGCGACAATCGCCAGTGCCCAGCCAAAACCGGAGCCTAGGCCGAAGGCTACGCTTTCAGGAAAGGTGTAATCCCGCTCTACCATGAACAGCGTCGCGCCAAGGATCGCGCAGTTCACTGTTATAAGCGGCAGGAATACGCCGAGGGCGCTATAAAGAGCAGGAACATACTTATCCAAGAACATCTCGAGCATCTGAACCATTGCCGCAATCACGCCGATGTAGCAAAGAAAGCCAAGGAAGGCGAGTGACAGATCAGGCAAGCCGAGCCAGCCTAGGGCGCCTTCGCGCAGGAGGAAATTGAAAATCAAATTGTTAACAGGGACTGTAATAAGCTGCACTACGACAACCGCAATTCCCAGACCGATAGCTGTTTCCACTTTTTTAGAGACAGCAAGGAAGGTACACATGCCGAGGAACATCTGCAGCGCCATATTCTCAATGAATACTGCTTTAACGAAGAGGCTAATTAGAGCTTCCATCTAAAACGCGCCCTCCTGTGAGTGGCTAGCATGGGGGGCTATACGGAACTCCGGGCTTTCAACCTGCTCAGTCTTAACTTCACGCAACACCCAAATGAAAAGACCAATAATGAAGAAAGCGCTAGGTGCAAGAAGCATCAATCCGTTGCCTTGATACCAACCACCGTTGCTAACAAGTGGCAGAATCTCGATACCGAGTAGCGTGCCTGAGCCTAACAGCTCCCGGAACACGGCGACCACGATAAGAACCACGCTGTACCCAAGACCGTTGCCAATACCATCGAGAAAGCTTAGTCCTGGCGGATTTTTCATAGCGAACGCTTCAGCGCGCCCCATCACGATGCAGTTGGTTATAATAAGGCCAACAAAAACGCTGAGGCTTTTGCTGATCTCATACGCAAAGGCCTGCAGAAACTGATCAACCGCGATAACGAGAGAGGCGATGATCGTCATTTGGATTATGATGCGAATGCTTGATGGCATGTAGTTGCGTATGAGCGAGATAAAGAGATTCGAAAACGCAGTCACGCTCGTCAGAGCGATACACATAACCAATGTGACGCTCAACTGAGTAGTTACCGCCAACGCAGAGCAGACACCGAGTATCTGCAAGGCGATAGGGTTGTTGTCGAAAAGCGGTTTGAAGACGACTTCTTTGGCGCTCGTCATTGCTTCGTCCTTAATTAATGCTCGTAACTTTAAATTAAATTGCGCGTGGCCACTCTGGCCTGCTAGCTGCCTAGCTGCTTAAGCAACGGTCCGAAGGCCTCGTCGCCGAGCCAGTACTGAACTAAATTGGCAACACCTCGGCTGGTTAGAGTGGCACCAGATAGACCGTCTATCTCATGCTCTCCAGTGCCACTGCCTTTTACGACCGTCAGTGCAACATCCCCGTCGTCGGCATAGACCTTTTTGCCTGGCCAAAGCGCTTGCCAGCGCGGATTGCGCACCTCAGCTCCGAGCCCGGGCGTTTCCTTGAGCTCGTAGAAAGCCAAGCCTTTAACAGTGTTGGCATCGCCTTCGAGTGCCATAAACCCATAGAGAATTCCCCAGAGCCCGTAGCCGCTCACTGGCAGCACTATCGTGTCGAGATCGCCCTCGTTTTGGCCTTCCATGAGGTAGACCATTTGATAAATCGCTCGGCGCTTAACGTCAGCGAGGTCCTCTTCACTACTCAAGGCTTCGGACAGCTCTGGATCTGTGATTACCGTCCGCTGATCGTAGTTCTGAAGATCGATGCCAAGCTCGGCCACTTCCGCTGTGTCGAGGAATCGGCCTTCTCTTATGTCCACGAGTCTTGGCGTGAACTGGCCAAACAGGCCTGCAACTTCCGCGTCGCTCGTTGTTTGCGGATCGTAAAGACCCGCCGCGCTGAGAATGTTCTTGTTCCTGTCTAAGACGCGGTTAGCGTCCTGCATCGGCTTGAGCACAACCGCGGTACCCGACACCAGGATCGAGCACACTACGCAGAGAAAGAAAGCGACGACTAGAGTCTTAACTACCGTATCTTTAGATGACACCGCGGGCACGCCTCCGGTTGATATTCGCTCTTATGACACTGAAATCGATCAGCGGAGCAAAAAGATTCGCAAAGAGAATGGCAAGCATGATGCCTTCTGGGTAAGCGGGGTTCACGACTCGAATAATGACGGTCATGAAGCCGATTAAGACACCGTAATACCACTTGCCGAGGTGAGTCATCGACGATGACACTGGATCTGTAGCCATGTAGACCATGCCAAAGGCAAAGCCCCCCACTACCGCGTGCCAATACCACGGCGTAGCGAAATGAGGATTAGTGTCCGAACCGATGAGATTGAAAAGCGTCGCCGTGCCGGCCATACCGAGGAATACGCCTGCCATCGTCCGCCATGAAGCGATGCGGGTGATCAGCAGCAGAACACCGCCGAGCAGTATCGCGAATGTTGAGGTCTCACCGATCGAGCCTTGCATCTGACCGAAAAACGCATCGAGCCACGTAAGCTGCTCGCCGGTGGCTGCTGCAATAACAGGCAGGCCATCCGTCGCCATCTGACTGAGCGCAGTAGCACCGCTGAAGCCATCGACAGCAGTCCACACCGAGTCACCCGACATCTGCGGGGCGTAAGCAAAATAGAGGAATGCGCGAGCGGTAAGCGCAGGATTCAAAAAGTTCTTTCCCGTGCCGCCAAAGACTTCCTTACCAATCACTATGCCGAAACTAATACCCAAAGCCGCCTGCCACAGAGGGATATCTGGCGGCAAGATAAGCGCGAAGAGGATCGATGTGACGAAGAAGCCTTCATTAATTTCGTGCTTACGCTTTATAGCAAACAAGACTTCCCAAAAACCGCCTACTGCGAAGACGGTAAAATAAATAGGGATATAGTGCGCCGCACCGTAGATCATATTATCCCAAAGGCTCTCAGGATTATGTCCGGCGAACAGAGAGATAATGACTTCGTGCCAGTCGCCCGTTCCTGCGACGCCAAGAGAGGCTATTGCACTATTCGCCTGGTAACCAAGATTGGCCATGCCGTAGAACATTGGAAAGAAGGCGGCGATCCATACGGTGATCATCACCCGCTTCAAATCAATCCCGTCGCGAACGTGAGGCTGCGCTACGGTTACCTTGCTTGGACTGTAAAAAATGGTGTCTACCGCCTCGTACAGCGCATAGAACTTAGCGTAGCGCCCTCCCTCGGAGAAATGCGGCTCTAGATCATCCAGTACTCGTCGTAATCCCATCTGCGTTCCATTTGAGGCCTGCGTTATAAGCGGCCTGAGTCATAATGTGAGCTATGATTCTTAGCGTGACAGCAGCGGCGAAGCTTGTGGCTACGCCTCTTTCTCAATTCGCGCGAGGTTGTCTCGCAGCAAAGTTCCGTATTCGTATTTACCCGGGCAGACGTAGCTACACAGTGCAAGGTCTTCTTCGTCCAGCTCTAAGGCGCCAAGATTGATGGCCGACTCGATATCGCCAATGATCAGCGCTCGCAGCAGCTGTGTCGGCAGAATATCTAGCGGCATGACTTTCTCGTAAGCACCGATCGGCACCATCGCTCTGTCGCTGCCCTGTGCGCTCGTGCTCAAAGGTAGCGGATCCGACTTGAAGAAACTGGTCAAATAAATGCCCATTACAGAATGCCTATCCTTACCCGGTGACAGATAACCGAACATCGGCCTATCTCGCCCTTCGCGCAGCGCACTCACTTGCAAGTGGTAGCGCCCTAGGTAGGCCTCCACGCCTGTCGCTGCCCGACCGCCCAGCACTGAGCCTGAAATAAGGCGGTTGTCATTGCCCGCCAATTCGCCCGCGCAGAGTTCATCGAGGTTGGCGCCGAGCCTTGTTCGCACCAAGCGCGGTGCAGTCACTTGCGGACCACCCAAGGCTATCACCCGCGCGGTATCGAGCTCGCCCGTGGCAAACAGCTTGCCTATCGCTGCAACATCTTGATAGTTGATGTAAGCAATCTCACGGCTCAGTCCTGCTGGGGCCAAAGTATGGATATGCGTGCCGCTCAACCCTGCCGGATGCGGCCCTGCAAAGGTCTCAACTTGAACAGAGGCGGCAAACTGACAGCTAGCCAAAAGATCACGCACGGATTGATCGACGCAGAGGAAGGTCTTCTGCGATGGCAGCTTGGCTAGCAAGTTCACGCCTCGCGCGAAGTCTTCAAGCCGATCAGCGAGCACTACGGCGGGATTTGCCGCGAGCGGATTGGTATCCATGCCGTTGATGAAAAGGGCTAGCGGCTGGGATTCAGGGCGCGGGACTTTGCTGAACGGGCGCACTCGCAGCGAGGTCCAGAGGCCTGACTTTAGAAGGTCGGCGGTAATCTGTTCGCGGCTTAGCTCGGCTAGCTCACTCGCTGAGTAGGAATTGAAACTCTCTTGCTCATCACCCTCAAGCTCGATCGAAACGCTAAGAAGACGACGCTGGTATCCGCGGTTGATGCCCGAAACGGTACCGCAGCCGGGCGAGGTGTAAATAACTTCGGGGTTCTTTTTGTCGCTGAACAGAGGTTGACCGAGCTTGACACGATCACCTTCGGCCACCAGCATCGTGGGCTTCATGCCAATGTAGTCACAGCCGAGCACAGCGACTGAACGCGAGGGTTGCGCGCTCCCGATTGATTGCTCTGGCGCACCAGAAATGGGTAGCTGCATTCCGCGTTTAATTCTATTCATTGCCTGATATCTTTGCCTGTGGTCACTGCAACCGGTATTCGGGAGACTCACCGACGCTGGCGAACATCACCGCTAGGCGTCTCTCAATATACGCCCTAGCGGTACTGTTGGATGCCCTAAACCTGCGTTTACGACATCCTTTTAAGCCGTGCAGCGCACTCAATCGTCAGAGTGAGTCATACCCTCGTAAGCACGATAGATAATCTTGCGCAGGCGCGGCGAGCGCGTGCGTAGATACCTAATTCGAGCGCCGCAAATTATAGGGGGTTATCCCTACTTTTTCTAGCAAAATCAGGCAAATTCTTGCATAGCGGCACTCTATCAGCCGCCTAAGCTAGGATTCTTCTAAGGGGTAGTGCTGATACTTCACTCCTGCCATTTTGTAGACCATACGGCCGACCTGGCAGCAGTAACCGAACTCATTGTCGTACCATAGGTACAAAACGACGTTGTTACCACTCACGATAGTGGCATTTGAGTCCACAACCCCGGCCTCCCTCGTGCCTACGAAGTCGCTGGACACCGCATCGGGAGATTCGGTGTAGCTGATCTGGTTCTGCAGCTTAGAATGCAGAGCGATATCACGCAGGAATTCGTTAAGCTCTTCCTTGCTTGTCGCGTTTTCGAGGGTCAAATTGAGAATAGCCATCGATACATTCGGTATCGGCACGCGAATGGCATTGCCGGTTAGCTTGCCTTCCAGCTCGGGCACAGCCTTCACCACGGCCTTAGCAGCACCCGTCTCTGTGAGCACCATGTTTAGGGCCGCACTGCGACCACGACGGCTCCCCTTGTGATAGTTGTCGATGAGATTCTGGTCATTGGTATAGGCATGGACGGTCTCGACGTGGCCGTGCGCGATACCAAAACGGTCATTAACCACTTTGAGCACCGGAGCAATCGCATTGGTCGTGCATGAAGCGGCGGTAATGATTTTATCGCTCACTTCGATCTGGTCGTCGTTAATGCCGTAAACGATATTCTTGATATCACCCTTGCCCGGCGCCGTCAGGATGACCTTTGCTGCACCCTTCGCAGCCAGATGACGAGAGAGTCCCGCCTCGTCGCGGAACATCCCTGTGTTGTCGATGATTAGCGCTTCATCTATGCCGTAGTCGTTATAGTTAATCTCTTCTGGCGAACTCGCATAGATGACTTTGATTTCATTGCCGTTAGCAATGAGCATATTGCGCTCGTGATCTACCCGCAGGGTGCCCTGGAAGGTGCCGTGAACAGAGTCATTGGTGAATAGATTTGCTCGCTTCTCAAGATCGCCTTCACCACCGGGGCGCACAACAATCGCTTTAAGGCGCATCACTTCGCCGTTACTGGTGCGCTCTATCAACAGGCGCGCCATGAGGCGGCCAATACGACCGAAACCGTACAGCACGACGTCTTGGGATTTTTCGACTGGCTTTTCGTTAACACCGTCCAGATACCCGAGCTCGGCTCGCACGAAGTCGGCAACGCCGACCGGGGTTCCTTGAACGCTTTCTAAGTGCTGCATGTAGGCCACGGTGAGCTTTCCGAGGTCGATCTGCGCGTTCCAGAGGTCAAGCTTAGCGAGCTCCATCAGCATCGGATGCGACTCGAACTCAGACATCTCATTACGCTCGACCTGACGCACAAAACGATGCGACTTCATAATAAAAGTGACCGAGCGGTTGTGCAGCGGACGGCCATAAATAAAAATGCCGACATTGCGCTGGCTAAACAGCCTGCCAATCACAGGAATCATTTCCTGTACTAGCGCTTCACGCTGTTTCCAATCTCCAAAATAGTCATCTACGCTAGGACGGTCCACGAGTTCCCCTTTCATTTCTGTTGCTGTTAACTAGACTGCGCCCGTATTCGATGCACTGGAGCCTCGACTGGAGATTTACTCCACGAAGAGACTGCCAACGAATCAATTTGCGCGAATTCTGATGAACACCCATTAAAGCCGAGCATTATCGGGGCATTACCGGGTCAGTGCAAGAAACCCTCGGTAAACTGAGCTATAATTCGTACCCTATCGCTCCCAGAACTCTGCCATGAATCCTTTTACTCCTCCCCTTCCCCTCGACAGCTATCAAACCCAGTACTGGTCCGACGCTCACGGCAGCGCTCGCAGTCTAGCCATAGCTGAAGCAGCCCAGAAAGCTGACGGGCCGATTATCGTCATTTGTGAGAGCAATGAAGGGGTCGAGGAACTGCGCAGAGAGCTGCGCTACTTTTTAGCAGCCGCGCCAGACCTCGAGCTATTCGCACTGCCCGACTGGGAAACGCTGCCTTACGACAATTTCTCCCCGCATCAAGACATCATCTCTGATCGGCTCAGCGCCCTTTATCATTTGCCGGCAATGAAGCGTGGCGTGCTAGTTGTCTCTATTACTAGCCTCATGCATAAGCTGCCGCCCAAGCGCTATGTCCTCGCAAATACGCTGAATTTGCAGGCTGGCCAAAAGCTCGTCATTAGTGAGCTGCGCGCACAGCTCGTTGCCGCTGGCTACCAGAACGTCGACGCAGTCTACGAACACGGGGAATTTGCCGTACGCGGCTCGATTATTGACCTCTTTCCTATGGGTAGCCGTCAGCCCTACCGCATAGATCTATGGGACGACGAGATAGAAACACTGCGCCTGTTTAACCCAGACACCCAGCTCTCCGAAGGCAAACTGTCCGAGCTCAGACTTTTACCTGGCAGAGAGTACCCGCTGGACGAATCAGGCGTGACTCACTTTCGCGGCGCCTTCCGTGAACGCTTTGACGTTGATCCTCGAGAAGTGCCGCTTTATCAGGATGTCAGTGAGGCCATCGCCTCGCCTGGCCTTGAGTATTATCTCAGCCTATTTTTTGAAAAACTTGAAACAGTCTTTGACTACCTACCCGAAAATGCCACGCTGTGCCGCATAGGGCGTTTAAAAGATGCCGGCGACGACTTCTGGCACGACATCGAAGCACGCTTTGAAGACAGGCAATTCGACAGGCAGCGCCCACTGCTCAACCCCGAAGAAATATTCCTGCCGATAGATGAGCTTCTGCGCGAGTTCAAACGGTTTAAGCAGATCGAATTCCGACAAGATCCATCGGCCTACAGCTTAGGTAGCTCACCGCTGCCGCCGCTGGCTAGCGACAATACGCTCAAGATGCCTTTCGCTGCCCTGCTTCAATTTCTTGCCGAAAACCCCGAGCAACGCCTACTGTTCTGCGCAGAAACCGCTGGGCGACGAGAGACGCTTATCGAGGTGCTGAAGCAGATTGACCTTAGGCCCAAACAGTTCGAGCACTGGCAGCAGTTTATCGATGCCGACGAAGCCTTAGGCATTGCTATTGCCCCCATTGATCACGGACTTTGGCTGCAAGATGAGCAGCTACTTTTGGTGTCGGAGTCTGAGCTCTTCGGAAATCGCGTAGCCCAGCGCCGCCGCCGTCGCGCTTCGCAGAGCAATACTGATCTCATCGTCAAAAGTCTCAGTGAACTGCGCCTCAATGACGCGGTCGTGCACATCGATCACGGCATTGGTCGCTATCGCGGCCTAGAAACCATCGTGACCGACGGTCAAGCAACTGAATTCCTGATGCTCGAATACGCTAACGAGGCCAAGCTTTACGTCCCCGTCTCCGCGCTCGAACTCATCAGCCGCTACAGCGGCGGGGACGAACAAGGCGCTCCGCTCAATACCTTAGGCACCGACCAATGGGCAAAGGCAAAACGCAAAGCCGCTGAAAAAATCCGCGATGTCGCGGCGGAGCTGCTGGATATCTATGCCCAGCGTGAGGCTAAGAAAGGCGTGAGCTATCAGATCGAAGCACTAGACTATGAGAAATTCGCCGCCAGTTTTCCCTTCGAAGAAACAGCTGATCAGCAGACCGCCATCGAAGCGGTACTGGCCGACATGGCCATGCCACGGGCGATGGATCGGCTTGTTTGCGGCGATGTCGGTTTCGGCAAAACTGAGGTAGCAATGCGCGCAGCATTTATCGCTGTGCAAAATAATAAGCAGGTAGCTCTTCTGGTGCCCACCACCCTGCTCGCTCAGCAGCACTATGAAAGCTTAAAGGACCGCTTCGCGGACTGGCCAGTGGAAGTCGACGTTATCAGCCGCTTCAAGACCACTGCGGAGCAAAACGCCGTGCTAGAACGGGTAGCGGCGGGCAAGGTAGACATACTGGTTGGCACTCATCGCCTGCTAAACAATGAAATCAAATACCAAGATCTAGGTCTGCTCATCATCGACGAAGAGCATCGCTTTGGCGTGCGACAGAAAGAGAAGCTCAAAGCGCTGCGCTCGGATGTTGATATTCTCACTCTCACCGCCACCCCAATCCCTCGCACGCTCAACATGAGCCTCGCAGGCATTCGCGATCTTTCATTAATCGTGACACCGCCTTCCAAGCGCCTCTCGGTAAAGACCTTCGTCAGAGAGACTCAGGACGGGCTGATAAAAGAAGCCGTATCCCGCGAACTACTGCGCGGGGGGCAGGTCTTTTATCTGCATAACGAAGTAAAAACTATTGAGCGCACCGCCGCTCATTTGCGTGAAATCGTGCCGCAGGCGCGCATAGGCATCGCGCATGGGCAAATGGCCGAACGTGAACTCGAGCGTGTGATGACCGATTTCTACCACAAGCGCTTCAATATTTTACTGTGCACGACAATTATCGAAACCGGCATCGATATTCCCAGCGCAAATACCATAGTGATCGATAGAGCCGACAAATTTGGACTAGCGCAGCTGCATCAGCTGCGTGGGCGCGTGGGCCGTTCGCACCACCAGGCCTATGCGTATCT
This sequence comes from Pseudohongiellaceae bacterium, assembly GCA_965661495.1. Lineage (GTDB taxonomy): Bacteria > Pseudomonadota > Gammaproteobacteria > Pseudomonadales > Pseudohongiellaceae > UBA9145. Next base: position 416,714 of record CBFIDY010000001.1, read on the forward strand.
CTTGTTGCCGACGCAGACAAAGCTCACACCCGATGCACAGAAACGAGTAGATGCCATTCAATCGGCATCAGATTTGGGCGCTGGCTTTACCCTTGCAAGCCACGATCTAGAAATTCGCGGCGCAGGCGAACTGCTGGGAGATGAACAGAGCGGCCATCTGCAAAAGATCGGGTTTACTCTATTTACTGAGATGCTTGAGGAAGCCGTCGCTGCAATCAAAGACGGTCGCGCGCCAAGTACCACGCTCGAACCGACTAAGATGGTCGATATCAACCTGCGCATCCCCGCCTTGATACCCGACGACTACTTGCCAGACGTGCACATTCGTCTCATCATGTACAAGCGCATAAGCGCCTGCAAAGACCCTGATGAGCTTCGCGACCTGCAGGTAGAAATGATCGACAGATTCGGTATGCTGCCTAAACCTCTGCAACTTCTCTTCAGAGTTGCCCAGCTAAAACTGGCCGCTGCGCAGTACGGTATTTCGAAGATTGATGCGAATGCCAGCACCGGAAGGTTTGAGTTTAAACAGGACACGCAGGTAGACGGGCTTTCGCTAATCGAGTTGGTACAGGAGCAGCCGCTACTTTTCAAATTTAGTGGCCCTAGCCAGCTTAACTTCACTCATAATGCAGAGATCCCCGATGATAAGCTCGATTTTATCGAAGCCGTCCTCGCAAAGCTCAGACTCAGTGCAGCTTAAGGTCCAAGCTGTGCGTCTCTGCACTGGAGCATGCAAAGCCCTTATTGGTCTAATGGCGCTGACGTTCGCCTCATTAGTCACAGCGCAGCAGGAGCGCTGGTTTACCTATGAGCTCTCGGTATTCAGCAACGAAACCCCAGCCGATAGACTACAAGAACCCCCGCGCCCACTATCCGAGGCAGCTCTGCTTGCCGAAGACAGCTTTTCGCTGACTACACTTGCGCAGCTGCTTGCCATAGACCCAGAGCTTTTCACTGAGCCGTTAGAGAGCGACAAAACTCGCGAGTCTGCGCTTGCCGCAGGCAACATTGCGGCTTCGCGAGCCGAGCTCCCCACACTGCCCTCGCCTATCGATGCTGCTGAGAGCTTTCGCTTTGCTGACCTGCAGCGAGATAAGAATATTGCACTGCCGCCGAGCGCGAGCGATTTCCAACAGACTAACCGCGCGCTCGAGCGATCACCGGACTATCGACTGCTATTTCACGCCGTTTGGCGGGCGCCACTAGCGGACGAAGGAAAATCGGCGGCGCTAGCAGTAGAGTCTGGAGCGCTTCGAGGCTCTATCGATTTGCACTTCAACGCCCGCAGAGATCGAATAGTGTTAGACACACAGCTTGGGTTAGAAGCCGACACTGACGGCTACTACCTACACAGCCAATCGCGGGAAATGCGCAGCGGCGAGTTTCATTATCTCGACAGCCCCGCCCTCGGCGTTATCTTTCTAGCCCAGCCCTACGAGTTGCCGCCGCCAACAGAAACTCTCGAGAGTCTCGATAACTAGCACCTAAGGCGCAGAGGCAAGCATCGCAGCGATCGTTCGCTGTAAGCGCGGCTCGGCCTCTGCCACCACCTGATAAATTTCTTCCAGCGTGATGGGCTCCTTAACCAGACCCGCTGCCCAATTAACCGACAGCGCAAGACTCGCATAGCTTAACTCTGCCTCCCGCGCCAAAGCAGCTTCTGGCATCCCTGTCATGCCTACCATTGTGCAGCCGTCGGCACGCATGCGAGCAATCTCGGCAGCGGTCTCGAGTCGCGGCCCCTGAGTGCAGCCGTAAACTCCCGCGCACACAATGGCCCCAGAGTTTTCATCTGCCTGTTGAGCCGCGGCAATAAGCTGCGAGCGAAGCACTTCACAATAAGGCTCGGCGAAGTCACAGTGTACGACCGCATCCCCTTCTTGCTCGTAGAAACAGGATTCACGGCCGTAGCTGTAATCTATGATCTGATCAGGAATCGCTAGCACGCCCGGACCGAGATCGTCGGCGATGCCACCTACGGCATTCATTGCGACAATCGCCCCTGCACCAAGCTTCCTCAATGCATCGATGTTCGCTCGGTAGTTAATTCGATGGGGCGGCACCACATGACCCTTGCCATGACGCGGTAGAAAGAGGAACTCGCGGCCCGCAAAGGAAAATACACTCACCTCCACGCTGTTGACAGCGTAGGAGCTTGCAACCTGCTCTGTACGCAGACGCTCGAAGTCGTCCAGCTTGTCTAAATCGTTTAACCCTGTACCGCCAATAACTGCGAGCATGCCAACTCCCTTTTGCCGTCTAAACCGACTGAATTATGCCGCGCAAGCTTAACGGCTGAGTCTTAGCTATTCCACTGCCGATGAAAGATTCGCCTAGCCTTTAAAAGCTCTGTTCTGCCACAATGATAACCACGGTAGTTCTTATCGTTCCGCCACGCTGGCTCAGGAGTATATTTCATGAAACGTGTTTTTCTGTTCCTACTGACTAACCTCGCAGTGCTTCTGGTGCTAGGCATCGTCCTCAGCCTGTTGATGCCTGCACTCGGCCTTGATTCATCCAGCAATGCCGGTTTACTGGTGATCTCGGCCGTCTTCGGCATGGGCGGCTCCTTTCTGTCTTTGGCGATGTCTAAGTGGATAGCTAAACGAAGCGTAGGCGCGCAGCTTATCGAGACGCCACGTAACGAGAGTGAGCAATGGTTAGTGACAACCGTGCAGCGGCAAGCGCAGAAAGCAGGCATAGGGATGCCGGAGGTGGCCATTTACGACTCGCCTGAGATCAACGCCTTCGCTACCGGCATGAGCCGCAATAATGCTTTAGTCGCAGTTAGCACTGGGCTGCTGCGCAGCATGACCCAAGACGAGGCTGAAGCGGTGCTGGGCCATGAGGTCAGCCATATCGCCAACGGCGACATGATCACCCTGACGCTAATCCAGGGGGTCCTTAATACTTTCGTATTCTTCTTCGCTCGTATTGCCGCCAGTGCAATCAGCCGTGGAAGCAACAATCGGTTCGTTTACTTCATGACAGTGATGGCCTTTCAAGCGGTGTTTGGCATTCTCGCCAGCGTCATAGTTATGTGGTTCTCCCGCCAACGCGAGTTCCGCGCTGACAGCGGCGGCGCGGAGCTCGCGGGCAAGCAAAAAATGATTGCCGCCCTTCAGCGATTGCAGGGCAATCAGATGGAGAGCCAGCTAAACGGGCAACTCACTGCCTTCGGCATCAGCGGTAAGCGCGGCACGAGCGAAATGTTCATGAGCCATCCGCCACTTGAAAAGCGCATCGCGGCCTTACGCGGCCGGAGTATTTAAGCCTTGTCACCGCTTCTTATCGGTGTCGCTGGCCCGTCTGGTTCAGGCAAAAGTCTTTTACTAAAGCTCATACAAGATGGTTTTGCGGAAACCGAATTAACTCGCAAGCTAAGCGTTGCGATGCTGTGCGAAGATGCGTACTACCACAGTCAAGCGCATCTCTCGCTAGAACAGCGTGCAGCATTGAACTTTGACCACCCCTCAGCGCTCGATCACGCCCAGCTAGTAGAGGATCTTGCAGCACTGAAAACAGGAAATTCCATCGAGATACCCGTGTATGACTACGCCAGCCACACTCGTTCGCGGCAGGGGCAATGGCTCTCGGCTGCGGATATCATCCTACTCGACGGCTGCCTCATCTTAAGCCAGCCAAAAATACGCGCGCTGCTTGATCTCAGCTTCTTCCTCACAGCTGATTTGGAGGTCTGCCTAGCCAGACGCATCGCTCGGGACACCCGCGAGCGCGGGCGCAGCAAAACGAGCGTCATAGAACAGTTCGAATCTACAGTCAGACCGATGTATCATGAGTTTCTTGAGCCCAGTTCGCACTTTGCCGACGTCAAGCTCAGTGGTGAAGTATCGCCACAAACTTCGGTCGACACCGCGCTTACTGCGATCTCCTCTTTGGTGACCAAAAAAGCCGCTTCGGCCTACGAGGATTCCTAGCTCAGAGCGACAGCAGATTTGGCTGCGTCGCACTGAAGGAAGCACCCAGCTACCAGAGATTAGTCAGCCATGAGCGCAGCCATAAGCCTACTCGGCATTACCCTCTTATTCTTCATCGCCTATCTGTCTTCTACTCAGCGCAGCGCAATCAACTGGCGCACAGTGGGTCTGGCCCTGCTCCTGCAGTTCTCTCTCGGCGGCGTTGTGCTTTATTTGCCCGCTGGAGTCGCGATGCTCAGCGCGGTATCGAATGCCGTAACAAGCGTGCTCGGCAATGCACAGGACGGCATCGCTTTTGTATTCGGACCCATCGGCGCGTTTGAGATGGGCTTCATCTTTGCCTTCCACGTGCTTCCGGTCATTGTCTTCTTCTCGGCGCTCGTCTCGGTGCTTTATTACCTAGGCATTATGGGCTGGATTATTCGAGTTATCGGCGGGGCACTGCAGCGCGTACTCAAAACCAGCAAAGCCGAGTCGATGTCAGCAACGGCAAATATTTTTGTTGGCCAAACTGAGGCGCCACTCGTCGTCAAACCCTACATACCCTCCATGACGCGCTCGGAACTTTTTGCAGTCATGGTTGGTGGCATGGCCACGGTTGCGGGTTCGGTGCTTGCGGGCTATGTGCTCTTAGGAGTCGAGCTTCGCTACCTCTTGGCGGCCAGCTTCATGGCTGCGCCCGGCGGCTTTTTGATGGCGAAGATGATGATTCCGGAAACTGAGGAGCTGAAGGAGGACGACGCAGAGATCGATCTAGAATTCGATCAGCACGTCAATGTCATCGATGCCGCCGCCGCAGGCGCGAGCAGCGGCATGGGACTTGCGCTTAATGTCGGCGCAATGGTGTTAGCGTTTGTCGGCCTCATAGCCCTGCTCAACGCGATCCTAGCTTGGGCGGGTGGGCTCATTGGTTTTGACTCGCTGTCCCTGCAGCTTCTTTTAGGCTACGCCTTCCAGCCGCTGGCGTTTATGCTCGGAATCCCCTGGGAAGAAACCAATCTCGCAGGAAGCCTGATCGGGCAAAAGCTAGTCTTCAACGAGTTCGTGGCCTTTGTGGCCTTCACCGAACAAAGCGCTACGCTAAGCCCTCACACGCAAGCGGTTGTTACTTTTGCGCTGTGTGGATTCGCGAACTTCTCATCCATAGGCATCATGCTCGGCGGATTGGGCACCATGGCCCCAACGCGCCGTAGCGATATAGCCGAATTGGGGGTACGCGCCGTGATCGCGGGTTTTTTGGCGAACCTGATGTCCGGCGCCATTGCGAGCTTTTTCCTATCGCTCGCCTAGGTTTTTATAAGGCCTATTTCTCGCAGCCTTTGCTGTAGAAATTCACCTGCGGTAATAGGCGGATACTTAGCTCCGTGCTCTCCCTCACACTGAGGCAAACACGCCAGGCTGGCCTTGCTATGGGGATGTAAGAAAAACGGCATGGAGTATCGCGAGCTATCCTGCGATCCAGGATTCACAACACGATGAACAGTAGAGGGAAAGACATCGTTAGTTAGGCGCGACATCATGTCGCCGGTATCTAGAACGATCTCGTCCGCTGTGCTCTCCACAGCAATCCACTCGCCTTCTTTTCCAAGAATTTCTAATCCCGAATCGGTCGCTCCCAATAACAGGGTAATCAGATTGATATCGGCATGGGGGGCGGCGCGCATGGAGTTTTGCGTATCCAAACCCTGTACCGCCGGATAATGAAGAAGCCGGTAGACTGAATTGCCCTGCTGCGTCATCGCATCGAAGAAATCAGGCGCAAGACCGAGGGGTTTCGCAAGGACCGCTAGCATTTTCCTCGCCAAGTCCTCGAGCTGCCGGTAGATCGACAGCATATGCGGCTTAAACTCAGGGAGCTCCTCAGGCCATAGATTGTCTTCATAAATCCCTTTGTAGGGACTGTCGCTTGGCAATTCCTGACCTACATGCCAGAACTCTTTGAGATCAGCGTGGGAATTACCCACCGCATTTTCCCGACCGAAAGCTGTATACCCCCTCGCGCCGCCTTGACCGCTATCGTAGCGAAGCTTGGTTTCCAAAGGCTGCTTAAAGAAGGCCTCGATGAGTTCGTAGGCTTTGTTAAGATCGGCTTTATTAATCCCATGGTCGCGGAGCACAACGAACCCGCAGTCAGTTAAGCCGCTGTAGAGCGATTGGGTAAAGGCGTCTGGGTTACGTTCGAGATCGAGAACGCTAAGGTGTTTTATTTCAGTCATCCCAGCATTTTAGCGCGATGCGAGCTGGGTTACGACAACGGCGATCGCTGTTCTATTGAATTCCTTCAGCATTGCCCCACAGAACCAAACGATCGATGCTTATGGCAAAGTAATTGGCCAGAGCAATCTGATGATTCAGTTCCGCCTGCCAGCGCTTTAGTTGGGCCTCGCCTAGGCTCCGCTCTCTCACATTAAGCAGGAAGTAGTCGCTAGTGCCGGCTTCGAATTGGCGCTGTTCCGCTTCGGCAAGACGCTGCGCGAGCCCGAGCTCGTTCAGGGCAACTTCTTTCAGCTCCGAGGTCGCACGCAAATTAACTAGCGCCAAGCGCAGATCTCGCCTGGCTTCATCAACAATCAACTTTAGCTCGTAGCTAACGGCAGCGAGTCTCGCGTCTGCTGCGGCAGCTCGCCCCCGCGCAGTGC
>CBFIDY010000002.1:0-303047 GCA_965661495.1 Pseudohongiellaceae bacterium
GGTAGGCAATAGAGGAAAAGAGACTGGAAAAAGGGCGAGCTTGAAAAGGGGTTGGAAAAGGGGGCAGACCCCTTTCCCAACAGCCCACTCTTCCAGCCCCTATTTTCCCCAGCTCCTTCTCCGGCCTACCCTTTTCCAACCGCTATTATTCAAGCATACCAAGGAAGCGGCGTTCGCGTCGTGTCGAGGCTCAGCAAACAGGACTGCACCGCGGCATTGCGGCGGCACATACAGAGGCAAGCAACATGGCGACATTTTCAACAAACGAGTTTAAGGGTGGACTCAAGGTCTTAATCGATGGCGAGCCCTGCTCCATTCTCGAAAACGAGGTCGTCAAGCCTGGCAAAGGCCAAGCGTTCAACCGCGTTAAGCTGCGCAATCTTAAGAACGGCCGCGTGTGGGAGCGAACCTACAAATCTGGCGAATCGGTAGAAGCGGCTGACGTTCTTGAAACCGACATGCAGTACCTCTACACCGACGGCGAGTTTTGGCATTTCATGAAAACCGATGACAGCTTCGAACAGCTTGCAGCTGATGAGGCAGCAATCAGCGACGCTAAAATCTGGCTGCAGGAAGAAGATATCTACACGGTCATTTTATGGAACGATGCACCAATATCCGTAACGCCGCAGAACTTCGTTGAGCTGGAAGTCGTCGAAACCGATCCAGGTCTCAAGGGCGATACGGCTCAAGGTGGTACTAAGCCAGCAACGCTGAGCTCCGGCGCTGTGGTTAAAGTGCCACTGTTCGTCAATATTGGCGATGTTCTTCGCGTCGATACTCGTACCTCTGAGTATCAGAATCGCGTAACCAAATAAGCGACGTATTTTTTGAAAGCGGCGTGTTCACGCTCTTCGATCTTTTATCGAATGTTCCGCATGTCGCGCTTTGCGCTCTAACACGCCGGTCTGCGGCTGCGAGCCCTAGGGTCTAAATAAACCATGCAGAGTGACTGGCGACCCACCGCAAGCCTCGATACCCTGCGCAAACGCGCGGCACTGCTGTCGCAGCTGCGCAGTTTTTTTGCGCAGCGCGCCGTGTTAGAGGTCGACACGCCTGTGCTCATGCCAACCACGGCGACGGATCTGTATATCGATTCCTTTCGTCTCGATGGCGACACTCCGCTGTACCTTCAAACTTCTCCCGAGTTTCCCCTCAAGCGTCTTCTTGCAGCGGGTAGCGGTGCGATCTATCAGCTTGGCAAAGTGTTTCGCGACGAACAGTCTAGTGCCCAGCACAGCCGCGAATTCACCATGCTAGAATGGTATCGCCCCGACTTTACTCTTGCTCAGCTTATGGACGAGGTGGAGCTTTTAGTTCTTGAGGTACTTGCGCTTTACACTCCAAGCGCCCCGCGCCCTGCTTTTGCGCGTCTGAGCTATCGGGATATTTTTCAGCAGCATTTAAACATCGATCCCCATCGCGCCAGCGATCAAGCCATTGCAGAGCTAGTGCAAACGCGTATTGATCTTGAGGCAACGAATCTAAGCCGCACCGATCGCCTGCAGCTTTTGCTCAGCCACTGCATCGAGCCGCATTTGCCAGACGCCTGTTTTATTACCGATTATCCCGCTGCGCAGGCAGCGCTTGCTTGCATAGAAACGGACGCTGCAGGCGACTTGGTTGTACGGCGCTTCGAGCTGTTCATGAACGGAATGGAACTGGCCAACGGCTACCTTGAACTTACTGACGCTGCAGAACAACGCCGCCGTTTTGAAGAAGACAATGCCAAGCGCAGCGCGCAGGGAAAGAAAAATCTGCCGGTGGACGAGGCCCTTTTGGCCGCGCTTGAACACGGTTTGCCACACTGTTCGGGTGTTGCGCTAGGCGTCGACCGTCTTCTGATGGTCGCACTGGGGGCGAAGACGATCGACGAAGTGCTGAGTTTTTCGCTGCCCTAGTTTTAGGCGGCTGAGCTGCTGAGCTACTGAGCTTGCTGCGGCTCAGCCGCTTCTGCGCGTAGCCTTTCTAAATAGCGGGCACGCAAAGACTGCGTGATTGCCCCAGGTTTGCCGTCGGCAATTTGCTGTTTGTCTATGCTTATCACTGGATGCACGATCGTCGTTGCGCTACTAATAAACGCCTCGTCAGCGGCGAACGCCTCTTCCAACGTAAACAAGCGCTGGTCTAAAGCGAGGCCCTGTTCCTCGCAGAGCTCCAGCAAAGTTCGGCGACGTATACCCGGCAAAATTTCATTGGTCAGCGGCCGCGTAATGATGATGCCGTCTTTCACGATGTAGGCGCTAGAGGAAACGCCTTCGGTGATGTAACCGTCTTCCACCATCCAGCCTTCTTTGCCACCGCGCTCTATCGCATCCTGTTTTGCCAGCACCTGGCCGAGCAGATTGACCGACTTAATATCGCGACGCTTCCAGCGCAAATCCGGCGTAGACATGACTGCAATTCCCTCTCTCGCCTCAGGCGACTCAAGAAAAGTAGTCTTTTTGGCATAAGCCATTAGCGACGATTGAGTATTGTTTGGAAAACCAAATTCCCGGTCGGCAATACCTCGAGTAATTTGGGTATAGATCATGCCTTCGATGACAGCGTTGCGCGAAATAAGATCGTCAAGCATTTCGACAAGCTGAGGCGCCTCGCAGGGCCAGTCGATACGCAGTTCGCCAAGGCTGCGCTCGAGGCGCTGCAGAAAATAGTCTTTGTCCACCATTCGGCTCGCGACAACTGGAACGACCTCGTAAACGCCGTCGCCAAAGATAAAGCCGCGGTCGAAGACCGAAATCACGGCTTCCTGTTTAGGCAAAAACTGACCGTTGACGAATACGATATCGCTCATTGACTGCTCTCCGCTGGGTAATCGAAAGCCAATAGTGCAGAGCCCATCAACAATTTACTCGGACGGGCTTCGCAGAAAAGAAAATTATTTAAACTCATGTGCAAAGTTCGCTAAGCGGTCGCCGTCTAAGCGCTGCACGGTCCAGCCGTCCATGGGCAGGGCGCCGATAGAACGATAGAAATCGATAGCCGGCTGATTCCAATCGAGTACCGACCATTCGACACGCGTACAGTTCATATCGACTGCCTTGCGCGCGAGATAGGCCAGTAGCAGTTTGCCAAAACCCTGGCCGCGATATTGTGGCTGCACATAAAGATCTTCAAGGTAAATGCCAGGCCGCCCAGTGAACGTAGAGAAATTATGGAAGAACAGCGCGTAGCCTACTGCCACCCCTGCTAGCTCCGCGATAATGACCTGAGCGTAGGGAGTTGGGCCGAAGAGAGTTTCGCGCAGGGTGTCTTCTGTGGCGACTACTTCGTGGGCGAGCTTTTCGTATTCAGCGAGCTCGGTGATAAAACCAAGAATGGTTGGTACGTCGTCGATGCTTGCGCTGCGTAGGGTGAAGTCGTCTAGATGGGTTGTTAGTTGCATAGCCTATTGGGTTTCCACTGCTGTTAGGGGTAAGCGCTCTGTACGCGAACACGTAAACTAGCATTATAGATAGGCTTTGGTCAGCTTCGCACTCCGTGTTGCGCCCGTGTTGCACCCCGCGTTGGAAGATACAGCCAGCCATCGCGCTGTTACTGCTAGCCGCTCACTGCTATACTCTGGCGCCTTTTAAAGGCTCCGACACGCACGAAGTCGTGAGCCTAATCAGTACTTTATACGAATCAAGATAAGGAAACGCTATGTCGCAGGAAAAGCCAACCATCATCTATACCGAGACTGACGAAGCCCCAGCGCTTGCGACCTACTCATTCTTACCCATAGTCAGCGCCTTCACCAAGGCGGCGGGTGTTGAGGTTGAGATCCGCGATATCTCCCTCGCTGGCCGTATTATTGCCAACTTCTCGGATTTTCTTACCGCCGATCAGCAGCAGTCCGATGCGTTGGCCGAGCTCGGTGAGCTAACCCAAGACCCCTACGCCAATATCATCAAGCTGCCGAATATTTCGGCGTCTTTGCCGCAGATTCAGGCGACGATCGCCGAGCTGCAGGCGAAGGGCTATGCGCTACCGGAATATCCTGAAGAGCCGGCTAACGACAAAGAGAAAGATATCAAAGCGCGTTACGACCGCGTCAAAGGCAGTGCCGTGAATCCCGTGCTGCGTGAAGGTAACTCCGACCGCCGCGCCCCAGCTTCAGTTAAAGCTTACGCGCGTAAAAACCCCCACTCCATGGGCGCATGGGCAAGCGACAGCAAGTCACACGTGGCATCTATGAGCAGCGGCGACTTCTACAGCTCTGAACAGGCGACAACGATTGCTTCCGCCACTAGCGTGAAAATCCTTCACAAGGATTCAGCGGGCAAAGAGACCGTGCTGAAAGACGGCATCGCGCTGCAGGCTGGCGAGATAATTGACTCCTCGGTTATGAGCAAAGCCGCACTGCGCGCCTTCCTCGCTGAGCAGATCGACGACGCGCGCGAAAAAGACGTGCTGTTCTCGCTGCACATGAAAGCTACCATGATGAAGGTCTCTGACCCCATTATCTTCGGTCACGCGGTGGCGGTGTTCTATGCCGACGCGCTAGATAAGCATGCGGCCACGCTCGAGAAGCTCGGAGTGGATATTAACAACGGCATCGGCGATGTGTACGCGAAGATCAAGTCACTGCCCGATGCCGAGCGTGAGGCTATTGAAGCCGATCTGCAGGCTTGTTATGCGACGCGCCCGGAAATGGCGATGGTTGATTCCGACCGCGGCATCACTAATCTACACGTGCCTAGCGACATCATCATCGATGCGTCGATGCCGGCTGCGCTGCGCAGCTCCGGTCAGATGTGGGGCCCCGATGGCAATCTGAAAGACATGAAGGCGGTGATTCCTGATCGCTGCTACGCCGGTGTTTACCAAGAAGTCATCGATTTCTGTAAAGCCAATGGCGCGCTGGATCCAGCGACAATGGGCACAGTGCCTAACGTAGGTCTGATGGCGCAGAAGGCCGAAGAATACGGCTCGCACGACAAGACTTTCGAAATTCCCGCCGCCGGCTCAGTGTCGGTAATTGATGCTGACGGCAACACACTGCTCAGCCACGACGTCGAGCAGGGTGATATCTGGCGCATGTGCCAAGTGAAAGACGCGCCTATCCAAGACTGGGTAAAGCTCGCAGTAAGCCGTGCACGACTCTCAGAAACGCCGGCGGTGTTCTGGCTCAACGAAGAACGAGCTCATGACCGCGAGCTGATAAAGAAAGTTGAGAAGTATCTGCCCGACCACGACACGGCGGGTTTGGAGCTACACACAATGGCGCCAAACGCGGCGACACGTTTCTCGCTTGAGCGCATTCACAAAGGCCTCGACACTATTTCAGTAACAGGCAATGTGCTGCGCGACTACCTTACTGACCTTTTCCCGATTCTCGAGCTAGGCACTAGCGCGAAAATGCTATCGATCGTGCCTCTTATGGCAGGCGGCGGACTGTTCGAAACTGGCGCCGGCGGCTCTGCGCCAAAACACGTGCAGCAGTTTGAGAAAGAGAATCATCTACGTTGGGATTCCCTGGGTGAATTCCTCGCGTTGGCCGCGTCGCTCGAGCATCTCGCTCAGGTAACCGACAACGCGCGTGCGCAGGTTCTAGCCGATGCGCTAGACACCGCAACTGGTGAATTCCTCGACACCAATAAGTCGCCTTCGCGCCGTGTGGGTGAGCTCGACAACCGCGGAAGCCACTTCTACCTCGCCATGTACTGGGCAAAAGCGCTGGCGGCACAGGATAAAGATGCAGCGCTCAAAGCGCAGTTTGCCGGCGTTGCGGAAGCAATGACCAGCGGTGAAGCGACTATCGTAGAAGAGCTAAACTCGGTGCAGGGGCCAGCAATGGATATCGGTGGCTACTACAAGCCAGACGCCGCCAAAGCTGCCGTCGCGATGCGTCCAAGTGCAACGCTTAACGCGATTATTGACGCGATCTAAACGAAGGGGTCGGCCCGGGGCGTTTCTCAAAGCCCGGGGCCTGACCCCAGATCCAACAGCAAGCAGAAAAGGGGTCTGACCCCTTTAAGCCGCAGCTCCTAAAAATCCTCAGCACTATGCCGCTCTCGCAGCTGTAACTCTTCCGGACCCCAGGTTTTATTCACTCTTTTGCCACGCTGCACAGCTGCGCGCGCATCAATCGACTTCGCCCAGCGCGCCGCATGGGTATAGTCCTGCACTGATAAAAACCGGGAGGCTGAATACAGATCGTCAATCAGCAGTACGCCATACCACGCAAACACTGCCATGTCGGCGATTGTGTACTCATCGCCACACAGATAAGCGTTCTCTTCCAAGCGCCGATTCAGCACATCGAGCTGCCGCTTCACCTCCATAGTGAAACGATCGATCGGATACTGATATTTCTCCGGCGCGTACGCGTAAAAATGCCCGAAGCCGCCGCCTAGATAAGGAGCACTACCCATTTGCCACATAAGCCAAGACTGACATTCCGTTCTACCAGCCAGCGAGTCAGGAATAAAGGCGCCATACTTTTCCGCAAGGTATAAAAGAATCGCGCCCGACTCGAAGACTCGCAGTTCAGTCTCTGTATCAAAGAGAGCAGGAATCTTGGAGTTAGGATTTAACCCGACAAACCCGCTGCCAAACTGATCGCCCTCGGTGATATTAATAAGAAAAGCATCGTACTCAGCCTCGTAGCCAGCAGCGAGCAACTCCTCCAATAGAATAGTGACCTTTACCCCGTTAGGCGTACCGAGAGAATAGAGCTGCAAAGGGTGCTTCCCGCGCGGCAGCTCTTTGTCATGCGTGGCGCCGGCAATGGGACGATTAATATTGGCAAAGCGTCCGCCGTTTTCGCTGTCCCAGGTCCATACTTCGGGTGGTGTGTAGATTGGGTCTGTCATGGGAGTCCTTGGCTGGGTGAATCGGGAGAAATGGTTGCTTGGCTTAGAGTCGCAAAAATCACGGCTGGCATGGTATCACTTGCTCAGAAAAAGGGGTCTGACCCCTTTTCGCTGACCAAAAAAACCGGCGATCTCTTAGTTTAAAAAAACCAAAAGAGCGCCGGCCTGTTCGCGCTCAAACTTCAGCGCGATGGGGGTTTGCTGCTTACTTCACGCCGCGCACGTAGCGCTTCACGCCGCCCACGGGGCCTACTTCGGCGCCGAAGATGTGGCCGTGGCTGTCTGCCACTACGCCTTCGGCGGTGCAGGTGCCGCGGCAGTCGGGGTCGGGGTCGGGGATGAAGAACTCGACGTCGCCGGTGACTGCGCTACCTATGCGGATGCCGCGCAGCCAGTCGCCGTGGGCAGGGTTAACCGAGCCGGACTCTGAGTCTGCTGCGTACAGTACGTCGTGCTTGTCGATGTAGATACCGCTGTTGCGGCTGAACTGGTACCACACGTCGAGCAGATTACCTTCTTGATCGAAGATCTGGATGCGGTCGTTGCCGCGGTCGGCGATGAACAGACGACCCTGCGAGTCCATTGCCATGCCATGGGGCTGACGGAATTGGCCGGGCTCTGTGCCCCATTCGCCAAAGGAGAATAGGTGGTTACCTTCGGCGTCGAACTTGTGCACACGGTTAGGTGTGCCTTCGGCGCTGGAGTGGCCTTCGCCCACGAAGATGGAACCGTCGGGTGCTACGTGTACATCGTTCGGCGTGTAGAAATACTCTTCGTCACGACCGCCGCCTTTGCGGCCAATCGCCATGAGGTGTACGCCGGTTGGGCTGAACTTGTGTACCTGATGCCCGTAGGCCTCGCCGTCGTAACCTTCGATAGCGTCGGTACCGCGCGCGTCAGCGACCCAAACATTCCCTTCGTGGTCTACATGAATGCCGTGTGGCCATGTGATGTAGCCGGCGCCGAAGCTGCGCACCATGGTGCCGTCTTTATCGAACAGCATAATGAGGTTGGTGTCGGGGTTGTTGACGCAGGCGTTGATGTTGCCGCCGCAGCGCTCAGCGATCCAGACGCTCTCGCCGTCGATGTCGATATCGACTGTGCTGCTCGAACCCCAGGCGCGCCCCGCGGGCATTTTGAAATAGCCGGCTTGGGTGGCGTAGGGGTTGGGTAGGTCGTTTACAGGCTCCATATCGGCCTGCGCAAAGGCTAGGCTGGCGAGCGCAAAAGGCGCCGCAGCGAGAGCCGCTAATAGTTTGTTTGTTGTCATTATTATCTCTCCTTGAACTAGATCGTGAATTGCATCGTGAGTTGGAACTTACAGGGAATTCGAGAATAGCGCACTATTTACAGCAGGTCAGGTTACAGCAGTTCAGCTGCGGCAGCTTAGCGTGCCGAAGGGGGGAGGTAGGCGGTCATTGAGTCACCCGAATCCCAAAGGGGTCTATCTCAATGAAGACTTCCTCGGCCCCGGTAATGTCTGCAGGCGCCGCGTCGGCACTGTCGTGGTAGGCATAAACCAGCACCTTCAGGGCTTGGCCTCGTCGCTCCGGTAGAGTCAGCGTGTCGGAGTCGAAGCCTTGGGGGATAAACAGATTAACGACGTCTAGCCCCTCTGCCGCGCTGCGGGTGAAGTTGCGTTTATTCGAATACCACGCGCGCTTAGTGTTTGGCATTTGCGCGACCAGTTCCGCTTCGTAAACGAACACGACATCCAGCTCGGTAATCAGGATGGCGTTGGGGTCTAGCCGCGACTGCACGCGTATCGATTCGACGCGGGTGTTCTGTGGGTTCTGTGAGCCCTCTGCCACTTGTGCAGTGGCCCAAGAAGAGGCGCCTGTTAGGATCAGTGCCGCGACCATAAAGAGGGCATGACGGCTTTTAGCAAACACGCTGTGTTCAGTGTGGGTATTCATAGTCTCTACTTCTCATCTGAGAGTGTGAATAGTTATTCTCTAATTCGGCATCTTGAGCGAAATAGTGCAATTTCACCGATTTTAGTCAACTTTAGGGTTTTTTAGTGAGGCCGTTTTAGTTCAGACCCTTTTATTCGTCTGTAGCAACAGTGCCCGGAGTCTCTGATTTAGGCGTGCCGTCGCCGTTCATGCCCATGCTTTCGTAGCGGCGCCAGCCGGCAAGAATGCCTATGAGGCCATGATTGCCCTCGTGGCAAGCATACTCATACACCGGGTCTTCGGAGCGGCGCATGGGCAGGCGCGCTGACCAAGACTCGTCCCAGCTAAGCGGGTCTGTTACGGTGAAATCGTACTCTAGCGTGTCTGCGTCTACGTAGCGGAAGCGCTCGGTGATTACCGCCTGATCGGACATTCCGCGCAGATTATAGCTGTGGTAGAAATTCTTGGTATTCACCACCAGCTCGTCGTTTTCCCAATAGCCCACAGACTCGCCTTCCCACTTCGGCTGCAGGCCGCTGTGATTAGTATCGAGCTTAATAATGCGGGCGCTGTGAACCATCTCATTGAGGATCATCACATGGTCCTCGGTCTGTACTAGCTGCATATTGTTGTTGTATGAACCGGGAATCATCGGCGGGCCGCCAACGAAGCCGGTAAGACAGCGATCGACCGTGGTGCGCCCCTCGGGGCCTGCGCTATTGAAAACCATCTCACGATACTCTGCGCGCCTCGCCTTGCCCGCCGCATTCAGCTCTGGGATGCGCCCGTTGGGGGGATCGTAGATCAGCGAAGTGCGGCGGCTCTCTATCGTCTCGCTGCCGCGCTCATACCAAAACTCATTATAGGAAATGACCCCCGGCGGATAGCCCGCACCACCCACACTGTCGACAATGAGGTCGCGATTCTGCCGTCTATTCTCGAACGCCTCCCATTCAGCGGCCTCCTCTGGAGTGAGCACTTCCTTATCTGCTAATTCAGGCGGTCTGTTGAGAGGAGTGATCGTACGGAAGGTAAAAAAGCCTTGGAAGTCGGGATGGCCATGGGCGGTTCTGGGTATCTGTGCATCCTGAGCAAAGGCACCGGGTGTTCCTGCTAGGGCCAGCAATGGCAGGCTCGCAAACAGAGCTGCAAGACTTCTCGGCTTGCAGACAAACCGGGGCCTGCGAAGAGGCGTAAGACCCGAAGTAGAAGTGCAAGCAGAAGGCGTGGCCGCAGACATCGCGACTATGCGCTTATGCTGATAGGCAGGCGGAAAGCTAGACGGCAGTGAGCTAGTCATAAATAACCCTCGAAAGCATTGTGTTTTTATTGGTTTGCGTCGAGCGTGTAGCGCCTCCGAAAGTACGCCTGCCATGGGGACTTTTCAAGCCCCCAGGGCGGCGCAGTAAATTGAATTGGACTCGGCGCTGGTTTATTCTCAGAGCCCGTTTTACGCGTTTGATCTTTCTTGATTCAGGAAACCCCATGAGCACTGCAAATTCCCCAATCGCAGGGCAAAACACCCAGTCGTCACTACGCCTTTCGCAGGTCGTCGGCAGCTTTAAGCTGCCCGTCGCACTTACCTTGGGTATCGTCCTGCTGTCTTTCGTGCCGCGCATTGCCGACACGCCGCAGCTGCAGTGGTCGTTCTGGGGCGCTGCTGCGGCACTCGCGCTATGGCAGGGTTTTATGCTGCTGCATCTAGCGCGGCGGCCGGCTCTGAAAGATTTTTCGTCGGCGGTCTATTCGCAGCACTACGTGCAGGCGATGGTGCAGTTCAGTGTGTACCTCTATTGGGGCTATTACTGGCGGCCGGTCTACGATCATCTGTGGCTGTTAGCGGGGCAGGTATTATTCGCCTACACCTTCGGCATGCTGCTTGCGTGGTCCCGGCGCCGCAGCTATCGCCTCGGCTTTGGTCCCATTCCCATTATCTTCAGCACCAATCTGTTCCTCTGGTTCCATGACGAATGGTTCTACATGCAGTTCGTCATGATTGCCGTGGGCTTCTTGGGGAAGGAATTCGTGCGCTGGCAGCGCGATGGCCGCAGCGTGCACATATTTAATCCGTCGGCGTTTAGCCTCGGCTTCTTCTCGATGATTTTAATCTTCACCGGCACTACCGACCTCACATGGGCGCCGGAGATCTCCTCGACGCTGACTCTCGCGCCGGGAATTTATACCTACCTTTTCGCAGTAGGGCTGGTGGTGATGTATTTCTTCAAAATCACTCTGGTTTCAGGCGCCGCCGCCATGACACTATTTGGCTTCAGCGCGCTGTACGGCGCCATTGCCGGTGTGCCGTATTTCCTCGACTCGGAAATTCCAGCCGCGGTGTTCCTGGGTTTGCACCTGCTTATTACCGATCCCTCGACCTCGCCGCGCACACCGCTGGGCAAAACTCTTTTCGGCATGCTGTACGGTCTTGGTGTTTTTGCGCTGTACACGATCCTCGGTTACTTCGGCGAGCCTACGCTCTACGACAAGCTGCTGTGTGTGCCGCTGCTTAACCTAAGCGTCATCGCCATCGACAAGCTAGTGCGCCGTTTTAACTCCGAGTCACTGTTGAATCTGTGGAATCCAGCATGGTTAGGTGGTCGCGGCAATCTTGCGCACATGGCGGTGTGGATAGGCGTGTTTGCCCTTATGTCTTTGCTTGGGCGCACCGATGCGCAGCACCCCGGCGACAGCGTGCCGTTTTGGGAGGAGTCCTGCGCGGCAGGTTTGCCAAACGCCTGCGAGCGTTTAATCAGTGTCGAGTCTACCTACTGCGGCGACAGTGCAGCATGGGCCTGTAACGAACTGGGTGCGCACTACCGCGAAGGCCGGATTGTGGAAAATAATCCAGACCTCGCCTTTGGCTATTTCGCCCGCGCCTGCGAGCTTAAGCTACAAGCAGGCTGTGCTAATTTGCTCAACGACCAAGCGGCGCTACGCGCAGAGCCTTTGGAGCTGGATCTTCGATTAATGCTGCGTCAGGGCGGCAAGAATCTGATGGACGCCTCGCTGCCCGAACTTTATGAACGCGCCTGCCGTCACAACTGGGCGTTTGCCTGTTCCCGCAGCGGCGGCATGGCGAGCGCCGGCGGCGATTAGCAAATCACTAAGGCTTGTCTAGGCGAGCCTTCACAACGGACTGCAGCATTTGGCCAAGCCTAATAAAAATAAGCCCTCAGATACCACGAGCGCCGAACAGCAGAACCTCGATTACGAAGCGCCGGGGCGCACGGTAGGCATCATTGCGATGCTGAGCCTAGTCGCGTTTACCGCCGTGTTCATGGCGCTGCAGGGGGCCAAGCAGCGAGTAGAGAATGAGCAGCGCGCCGACGAAGAACAGGTTGCCGCTGGAGCCAGTGCCGTGGCGCTGCCTGGGTTCGTGAAAATTCCCGCTGGGGAATTCCTCATGGGCAGCGATCCTCTGCAAGACCGCATGGCCTATGAAAACGAGCGCTGGTCGTCCCGTCAGCGTCAGGGCAGGGTGACTCTCCCAGACTATTTTATTGCTCAGCATGAGGTGACCAACGCGCAGTTTGCAGCCTTTCTCGCGGCAACTAATGAATCACTGCTAGCCCAGTTTAATCAGCGCCTAGCGCAGCTGAATGTCGAGCAGGCGGAGCTTTTGCCGGTTACCGGTATCACGCTTCCGCAAATGCTTGGCTATGCCCGCTGGCTAGATGCGCAGCTGCGTGAATCCCCTGAGCTTGATGCAGAGCTCGGCATTCTGCTTGCCCAGGGTGGTAAGGTTACTCTGCCCAACGAGGCGGAATGGGAGAAGGCGGCAAGGGGCGCAGAGGGTCGCATTTTCCCCTGGGGCAACGAGCCCAGCCAGAGCTATGCGAACTTTGGCACGAGCGGTTTAAAAGCGGCGGGCTCTTTGGCCTGTGATACCTGCAGCTATGGTTTGAGCGACATGGCGGGCAACGCGTGGGAGCTTACCCGCAGCACTCTGCAGGACTATCCCTTTGAGCTCTCGCGCTCCGCAGAATCTTTGCTCGCACAGGAGCCGCTATGGGTGATGCGCGGCGGCTCCTATGCAGACGGCATTAATAATGTACGCAGCGCCGTGCGTGGCGCCGTCGATCCGAGCGTGCGCAACGCCGCGATTGGTTTTCGTGTGGTGGTGTCTACTCTGTAAAACAGTAGACCGACGCAAGAGCTATTCGTGCGCTAATCAGCGCAGCAAATTAAAGAACTCAATAAACTTTTGCATATTCGCAGCGTCCTGCGAGATCAGCAGAGAATGATCGCCGCCCTCAATTTCTACATAGACATGCTGCATGCCTCGCTGCGCCATCGCCGCAACCCATTGGCGCGTGACGCCGACCGGCACGAGGTCATCCTGGTCGCCCTGTAGAACGAAAATAGGCAGGTGATCTATGGCATCGAGAATTTCGTCTTGCGGCGCTGAGATAGCAGGTGCGGGTGCAGCGACGCCAAGACCGGCAAACATCGTCGGATTCTTCGCCGCGAGATGATAAGTGCCGCCGCCGCCCATGGAATGCCCCCACAGAAAAATCTTGTCGCTGTCGATGCTCAGTTCTTCACGTGTGAGCGCAATGACGTTCATCACATCCTGTTCGCTGTAAACGCCGTCCTGTGGATCCTCTGCGGGGCGCGAGCCGTACCAGCCTTCGCGGATATACCCAAGCGGGGTAACCACTGCGTAGCCGTGCTGCTCGGCTAGGTCTAAAAAGCCGTGGTAGCCCATCAGCCAGTCATAGCTGCGCCCAAGGCCGTGCAGAGAAACCAGCAGGGGCAGGGGGGTTTCGCCGTCATAGCTTGAAGGCGTAAACAGCGCATAGGGAATTGTCTCGCCCGTGGCTTCGAACACATAGCTACGATGCTGTACGCGGGCGTCGTCAATATGACTCTCGTCGTCGCTGGCCTTGCGTTCAGCCATCGCTGCGGTCGCAGCGAACATAAGAGCGCCGATGAGCGCAGTTCTAAGCGCCATTGCAAAGCTGTTTGAAGATCTATTCATTGCTGTCTCCTTTTTTTGTTTTGGTTTTGTTCTTCTGAGCATTAGGTCGCTTAATTCACTACCGAATCGAAGGAGTTATCTTCTGCCATGAGGCGAATGAGACTCACAGCGTCGGTATCTAGCTGCCGGTAAGCGGCCTTCAAATGCTCGGCTACGTCTACCGCGCCGTGCTCTGCTGGCATCTCACGCACATAGCGGAAACGCACAAATAAAAACCCTGGCTCAGGCTCTTCAATGGTGGCGCCACTGGCTGCGAATATTTGCGGTTTGTCTGCCTGGGTTTGGGTTAGCACGCGAGACTCGTGTTCAAGTGTGACATCTTCATAAAAACTCATTTCCCCCGCAGTAATCTCTCGCACGAAGCCGGTTTCGGTTTGCGGGTGAGCAAAACAGTATATGCCTTCGACAAATCGCTGCGGGCAGCGAGCTCGCAGTACGAGCCCTTGCCACAGCTGCTCGCGAGTTATGGCGGTGACGCTTGGATTGTTGGGGTCGTTAACTTGCACGATGTGTTCGAATTCTAGGTGCTGCGCTGTCAATTTTCTGCCTTTGCTAAAGTGTGATTTGCTTTGGATATGCGTGTCAGTTTCTATCTGACTGTTTGTTTCTAAAGCCTAGTTGCCGAGTGTAATACCCCAGCTCTCTACCGCCTCGATCATCTCGTGCGCGGTCCAGTCAAACTTCAGCGGCGTGAGCGTGGCGTAGCCGTTCTGATAGGCATAGGTGTCGCTCGCAGGGTCTGTGGCGCGCTGTGGCAGGTAGCTGCTCTCGTAGGTGCCCATATCACCGATGCTATTGCTCAGCGTGTAAGGCGAACTTGTAATATAGGCTTCGCCCATGGGTCGCACGGCAACGCCCTTGAGCTCGCCGCCGGGAACGTTAAGCGATAGCACCACGCCTTCCGGTGCACCGCCGGTGCGATAGCGGGCAACGAGCTGCTTGGTAAGCGCAACGGTGACGTTGGTGTCTACGCCCGAGGTGTCCTGCGATACGGCGATAGCAGGCACGCCCTGCATAAGCGCTTCCATGGCAGCGCCGACCGTGCCGGAAAGGTGTGAGACATCGCCCACGTTGGCACCCCGATTTATGCCGGAGACAACGAGGTCGAAGGGATTGTCTTTGCCCAGATGCATGATGCCGAAGCGCACGGCGTCTGCCGGCCGCCCGTTTACCGAGTAGCCGTAGAATTCCCCGTTTAGCGAAAACTCCCGCACCGTGCGTGCGCCGCCATCGGTGGACTGGCTGCTGCCGGATTTGTTTTCATCAGGTGCCGACACGACAATCTCGACGTCTGGCAAGCTGGCAAGCCCGGCGCTGAGCGCATGGATAAGCGGCGAGTCTATACCGTCGTCGTTCGACACAAGAATGCGATAGGGCTCTGCTGCTGCGGCGAAGGCTGGCAGTAGGCACAGCAGTGCAGCGCCTACTGCACTACCAAACGTTGCCCTTGTTAAAGACGAATGCGTTGGTAAAGTGAAGCCCTGCTTTGCGTCAAAGAAATTGAAAGACATGGGTTTATTCCTAAAGTGAAAGGAGCGGGTTTTAAGGCCACTGCCAGGCGCTGTTGACCGCCGGGCGCTGTTGTAAGACGAATAGGTATCGCGGTCCGTAGGCAGCAATATAGACTAACAGCACGTATGATGACCACCCGAGTCCTGCCGTCTTAGGGGCTTAAGAACGAATTTTTTGGCTTAGGATTTCCGCGGCTCCGACTAACACTGATCAGTAGAACGAAAGCGACATAACTATGCTTAGCACACACACACGGTTAATCAGTCACTCAGCAGCAGGCCTGCAGTGTTTAATTTTTACAACAGCCGTAGTATTCGGCGCCTGGCTACCCAAGGCTCAGGCTCAGAGCGCCGACCAGGCTAGCGACTCATTACACAATCCCCTGAACTATGCAGTCGCGTGGCGGCAAACCGCCGCGGAATATCGCGCGCTCTACTATCAGGGCTTCGCACTTGCGCGTCTAAGAGTCGAACAGGCATTGGCCGCCCGTGGCGATTCGGAGAAGCGCAAACTCGCTGTTATCACCGACGTCGATGAAACCGTGTTGCTGTCAGGCGTGTACTGGGGTCAGCTGATTGCCAGCGGCGCCGATTTCTTTGACGATCCGACGTGGGACGCGTGGGTGCCGAGTAACGAATTCATTGCAAGCCCAGGCGCGCTGGACTTTGTGACCTTTTGCGAGGCCAACGATGTGGAGGTCTTTTTTGTGACCAACCGCGACCAAGGTGCGCAAACCTTCGATCTCGCGCTGGGCAATCTGCGTGCGGCGGGCTTTAGCTCGGCCGCTGCGAGCCATCTGCGTGTATTGCGCGAAACATCCAACAAAGAAGCGGTACAGGCGCAGATTCGCGAAGATTACGAAGTCATTGTGTCATTAGGGGACAACCTCAATGATTTCGCTCGGCGCTACTATCAAACCGACGTCGACGCACGCATGGCGCTAATGCACGAAGATGCAGCCAAATTCGGCCGCGACTATATTGTCTTCCCTAACCCTACTGACGGGCACTGGATACGCGCGATATTCGGCGAGTCGGAACCGCAGCCTAGCGATGCAAATCGTCAGACTCTGCGTGATGCGGCGGTGGGCCGTTAGGCCTGCGGTAGCGATTCGCAGACGCGCTCGATGAGCCGCTCGACAGTAAGTAAGCGCCGCCCTAGAATGCTTTGCAGGCTCGCGCGCCTACTCTTTTGCGTCGACTCTTCTGTGTCTACTCTGAGGATACAGCGCAGCACTAATTCACTCACTCGTTTTACTTCAAATTCATTCAATTCTCGAGAGACCGCTAGATGAAGCCCGATATTCTATTTACTCCGTTTACCAGCCCTAAACTTACCTTAAAAAACCGCGTGGCCATGGCGCCCATGACCCGTCAGTTCTCACCCGACGGCATTCCCGACGACAACGTGCTGCAGTACTACAAGCGTCGCGCCGAACATGATGTGGGCTTGATCATTACCGAGGGTACAACGGTTAATCACAAGGCGGCATCAAACGAAGTGCGCATTCCCGGGTTTCACGGCAAGGCCTTAGACGGTTGGCACAAGATTGTCGAGGCGGTCCATGCAGAGGGTGGCAAGATTGCCCCGCAGCTATGGCATCAAGGCGGCATGCGCCGACCGGGCGAAGGACCGCACCCAGAGTTCCCGTCAGCAACACCCTCGGGTCTCGTCGGACCCGGCAAGAAAGTGTTTGAAGAGCTAAGCGGCGCAGAAGTCGACGAGCTGATTCAGGCGTTCACGCAGGCGGCGAAGGACACAGTCGATCTTGGCTTCGATACCCTGGAACTGCACGGCGCTCACGGCTACCTGATCGACAATTTCTTTTGGGAAGGCACTAATCAGCGCGAAGACCAGTTTGGTGGATCGCTGGTGAAGCGCACGCGCTTCGCCACCGATATCGTGCAAAGCATTCGCGCAGAAATCGGCGACGACTTTCCGATTATCTTGCGTTTTTCACAGTGGAAGCAGCAGGACTTCACTGCGCAGCTAGCGCCAACCGTGGAAGAACTGGAGCAGTTCGTTAAAGCCCTTTCAGAGGCGGGTGTGGATATTTTCCACTGCAGCACGCGGCGTTTTTGGGAGCCAGAGTTTGAAGGTTCTGATCTCAATCTCGCGGGCTGGGTTAAGAAGCTCACCGGCAAGCCAACCATCAGCGTGGGCAGCGTTGGTCTGAGCGAAGAGTTCATTGCCACCTACCGCGGTGGCGAGGCGCAGGTCGCGGGTATCGATGACCTGATCACGCGCATGGAAGCCGAGGAATTCGATCTCATTGCCGTCGGCCGAGCCCTGATTGCGAATCCAGACTGGGTGACTAAAGTGCAAGCTGGCAAGTTCGATGAGCTGGTTACCTATAACCAAGAGATGCTAGCGCAGCTGGTTTAAGTGCTGCCTGCGCTCAGGCGCTTGTAAAAGCTAGCGCCAATGGCTGTGCGGTAACAGTACAGAGGCTGGAGAATTCAAACGTAAAAGAAGCGAGGGCGAAGCTATGCGTAGTATCCTGAATCCGCGAATTGTGTTGGCCGCAGCCGCAGCCGCAGCCGCTGCCGCCGCCCTCGTTGCCTACGCTCTTTTTTCTCTGCCTGCAGTCGACGCTAGTGCTGAGCTGCCCACCGATGCAGCCGCAATCGCCCGGGGTGAGTATCTCATTAAGGCAGGGGGCTGCATTAGCTGCCACCTTGCTGAGACTGAGCCTGAGCGCAGCGCGGAAACACTGAGCGGCGGACATGCCTTGGCCACCGAGTTCGGCGTTTTTTATGCGCCGAATATCACCCCCGACCCCGCAACGGGTATCAGCGGTTGGTCCGCTCAGGATTTCCTGCTCGCTCTTCAGCACGGTCGCTCGCCCGCGGGTGGTTCCTATTTTCCCGCATTCCCCTATCGCTCCTATGCGGGCCTTACCGATGACGATGTGCTTGCCATAGGTGCCTATCTGCTGTCCCTAGAGCCGGTGGTTAATCAAGTGCCGGCGCACGAAACTCCGTGGTGGCTTGGCGACTTCGCCATGCCGTTCTGGAATCTGTTGGCCGATATGAGCGAGGGAACGCACCCTGCCGCCGAGTTAGAAAAAGAATCCTCACAGCAGGCCGAAGCCGAGCTGCTTGAACGAGGCGCCTACCTTGCTCGCCATCTGGGTCACTGTGGTGAGTGTCATACGCCCCGCAGCGCGCTGGGTATCTCGCAGCTTTCGCGGGAATTTGCGGGGGCAAGCCTAGTTAGGGAAGGGGGTGATACGGAAACCATCGAAGCCATAGACAAGGCAGCGTTGGCAGACTGGACTCGGGACAGCTTTGATCTCTTCTTGTTGCTGGGTCTAAAAGCCGACGGAGATTTCGTGGGTGGAGAGATGAGTGAGGTGATTGATCACAACACCTCAAGGCTCACCGATGAAGATCGGCTCGCCTTGGCGGCGTTTTTCACTCGTTAGTCGTTATCAACGCGGAAGCTGTCGTGGCAGTCGCCGCAGGATCCACCCAGCGCGCGGAATGCGCCGAGTGTAGCGCCGCGCTCGCCGGTCGCAGCCTGATCCGCGAAGGCGTTGGCATTGTTCATCAGTGCCATAGCTTTGCTTTCGAATTCAGCCTTGTCTTCCCAAATGACATCTAGAGCCTCGGTCTCGACATCGAACTCTCGCGTATCGTGCATGAATACGTCGGGGATGCTTGGTGCGAGCGCCGCAATGCGGCGGCCGTTCTTCTCAGCCAGCTCGGCATCAAAGGGCGCGCCCCGTGCCATGCCAACCAGCGGTGAAATATAAAACCCGAGCAGTTTGAAAACCGACTGCCGAGTCTCCGTTGCCGCTGCAGCCTGCTGAGCAGGCGTTGGGCCGTCCTGCGCGCTAGCGGTAGTGAGCAAACCGCTGCCAAGAATTGCTGCGGTTGTTGCGATAGCGATGAACTTGTTGATCATTCTTTTTCTCCTAAGACTGAATTAACAGTGCTGCCTGATTCGTGCCGAATAAATGTTGCCACCGATGGCCTAGCCATAAGCTGCAGTGTGATTTTTCAAGAGGTAACGCTGCGAGTCTCGCGCAATCGTTACGCCGCTGCAAGGTGAATCATAAGGGGTAGTGAGGCAAATTAGACGATACGTCTTACGTCCCCACTGCCTCGGGTCAGCCGGCGTTCGTGTGAGTAACAGACAGAAGGATGCCCCGTGGCACAGCATGCGCGGCCGCGGGGCAGTGGCGGACAAGTGAGGGTTCCGCCTAAAGTCGCAAGTCGAGGGATGGCAAGACTCGCGTTAGGGTTTTTAGATATTAATAGTGCTCGTAACCAAACCTGTCTTGGCGCGGCTTAAGCGGTGCAAGAAAGAAGTAGAACACCCAGGCAAACCATGAGAGGCAAACCATGGCGATGAGCCAGGCGATCTTTTCAAAACCGGTTGTGACCTCTGAGGTCGCAATAATCCAGAAGGGTGCTATCCAGATAAAAAAGATCAGTAGCGCGCCAAATACCGAGAAAGCAACGGACAAGATTGGGATGGCGATGATGAGGCCGATGAGCGTTAGGCCCAATAGGCCAAGAGTCGAGAGTAGTTTCACAGGGGGTCTCCTTTGTTCTGCTTGCTAGAACTAATGCGAAGATCGTGCCAGCTATATTTAGTGTTTAATATCAATTACTTATTAGATTTCTGCGGGGCTAATTGGCGAATATCACTAACTCGAGTGGCTAATATGACTAACAGTAAAAGCCATGGTCTCCAGCTGTGACTCACAGCAAAGCCGTGTTCGTCATTAGAGTGTCGGGTGCGCAGGAAAAATCTGCCTAAGTTGCTCATTTCTGTAACATAAAGTTATGAATTGTTGTTCGGGTCTGGGGCCTGCGCTGTGCTACTGTTCTATGCTTTTGGCACCGGACCTTTCCCATGCAACAACTGCCCATAACTCGTTCAAAAAAACGCCCATTGGCTAAAGCCGTCGGCCTTAGCGCTGCGCTGCTGCTCGGCTATGCGCCGCTAGGTCTTGCTCAAGACTCCGGCGCTGACGAAGAAGACTCTTCGACAGTCGTTTATCAAGCGGACTACTTCGATCAGTATCAGCCGTTCTCGGTCAACGACATGCTCGTGCGCATTCCCGGCATTGATGTTGCGCGCGGTGGCGGCGGTGAGAATCGCCGCGGACTGGGTGCCGGTGGTGATCAGATTCTGATTAACGGCAGACGGATTGCAGGCAAGGGCAACGAGGGCAATGCCCAGCTCTCGCGTATCCCCGCTACCGAAGTTGAGTACATCGAGATTATTCGCGGCACCTCGGGCGATCTTGACGTGCGAGGTGGCAGTCAGGTGATCAACGTCGTGCTGCAACAGGCAGAAGCGAGCGTGTCCTATGCCTATGAGGTCAACGCAGACCACTACCACGACGGTAAGATTCAGCCGGGCACAAAAATTTCTGCGACGGGCCAGAACGGCGCATTAAATTTTTTCTTGAGCGCTGAACTTGAGCCGCGCTGGGAATTTCGTGATGGATTCGAGTATGGCTTAAATCCCGATGGGTCTGTCGATAACACGGTCGACCGCGACGAAGGGCGTGATGCTTGGCCTACAACATTGCAGGCCAACTTCGGCTATGAGTTCAGCCGCCAAGACACAGCCAATCTAAATTTGCTGTGGAATGACAATGCCTATGACGCCTATGCCGATCGAGTGCTCAGCGACTTTTCAGGTGAGACACCCGTCGTGACCTTTGAGCGCGATGAAGTGCCCACAGACCAAGGTTCTTGGGAAATTGGCGGAGACTATATGCACGTGTTCGACGGCGGCAACCGCTGGAAGACACTGTTTATCGTTAACGACAGCGATAACAATTCGGTGCGCAGCCGTTTCCAGATTGATGGCGACACGAAGGAGCGTGATCTTTTTCTCTCGAATATCGAAAGAACACGCGAGCGCATAGTACGCTCATCGTTTATCGCCAACTTAAGTGAAGCTCAGTCCGTGGAAGCCGGCGTTGAGCGCGCTCAAACTATTCTTGATACCTCGCTACAGCTGGGGCTTTTTGGCGACAGCAACGATGGCGAACGGTTCGGTGGTCTGAGTGCGGTAACAGATTCAACAGGCACAGTAGAGGAAATGCGTTATGAATACTTCGCGATTCATAACTGGCAGCTTAATAATCGAATGAGCCTGGAGTCCACTATGCTCTTCGAAGACAGCACAATCTCCCAGACCGGCTCGGCAAATCGTTCTAGGGATTTTACTTTCTTCCGCCCGCGCTTCGACTATCGTTTCGATCTAACAACGTCAATGCAGTTCCGCGCAACAGCAGAAAAGCGTGTGGCTCAACTTAGCTTTAGGGATTTCACCGCCGGCGTAGACGGCGGCGACGATGAGCAGAATGCCTTTGAAGGCAACGCAAATTTAAGGCAGCAGCAATGGTGGCAATACGAGGCTAATCTCGAATACCGCTTGCCCGACGATGCCGGTGTTGTCAGCGGCAACTTCTTCTATCAAGACCTCGAAGATCTAATCGACAACGTTGATGTGTCTAGCGGCGACGACATTCTTTCAGCACGGGGTAACATCGGTACTGGTGAACGCTACGGCATTAGGCTCGATAGCAGCCTGCGTTTAAACGTGATTAACCAGCCGCAGATGCTACTGACAGCCGCGTTAACCGTTGAGGAATCGACACTGACCGATCCGTTCCTGCAGCGTGAGCGCGAGCGTTCGATGCGCGGCGGCGGTAGCTCATACCGCTTTGGCTTTCGACACGATTTGCCAGACTTTATGAATATGAACTACGGCATCAACTACCGCCGCGAGTTTTATAATGAATTCCGCGTGTATGATATCGATAAGATCGAAATGTATCCTAAGATCGGCTTTTACTCTGCTTGGGCAGAGGTTCAAAGCAAGCAGGGTTTGGTTTATCGCTTTGAGGTGCGTGACGCGCGCGACCGCTGCCGCGTAAGAACGCGGTACACCGGAGGCACGATCGCCACAGGCGTTATTGAAGAGATCGAAGATTCCTGCTCCGACGCAGGGCCGGTCTTTGCGCTCAAGGTCCGAGGGACTTTCTAGCTTGTGTGCTCTGCGTGGCCTGCTTTCAGGTCGATGTAAAAAACGCCAAGCAAAAACGCCGAGCAAAAAAAGAGCCTCGTAAGAGGCTCTTTTTGTATTCTCTATACCTACCAGATCCGAACGCGGTCTTCTGGCGCTAGATAAAGCGCATCCTCTGCCTTCACATCGAAGGCTTCGTACCATTCGTCGAAGTTGCGCACTACGCCGTTGACACGGAACTCAGACGGCGAGTGGGGATCGGAAGTCAGGCGAGAGATTAGCGCGTCTTCACGATACTTGCGCTGCCAAACCTGCGCCCAGGCCAAGAAGAAACGCTGATCGCCCGTTAGGCCATCAATCACCGGCGCTTCTTCGCCACCTAAGGCACGCTTATAGGCGCGGTAAGCGAGGGATAGGCCGCCGACGTCGCCAATGTTTTCACCCAGGGTAAAGTTGCCGTCAACAAAATAGCCCGGCACGGGTTCGAACTCATCATACTGCGCAGCGAGTGCCGTGGTGAGTTCTTCAAAGTTTGCGCGGTCTTCGTCTGTCCACCAGTTACGCTGTATGCCTTGGTAGTCGGATTTCGAGCCTTGGTCGTCAAAACCGTGACCCATCTCATGACCAATGACCGCACCGATGCCGCCGTAGTTTACCGCCATGTCCGCAGCGGGATCGAAGAAAGGCGGCTGTAGTATGCCGGCAGGAAACACGATCTCGTTGAACGAAGAATTGTAGTAGGCGTTTACTGTTTGTGGAGTCATGCCCCACTCTTCGCGATTAGTTGGCTGTCCCAAGCGGCTGATCTCGTCGACGTAGTTAAACTCACGCACGCTGCGCGCATTGGCAAAAAGATCGTCGCGACTAATCTCGATGGCCGACAGATCCTTCCATTCGTCAGGGTAGGCGATTTTCGGGCGGAATGACTCAAGCTTCAGCCGCGCCTCGACTTTAGTTTCTTCGCCCATCCAATCGAGACTATTGATGCTGTCGTTCAGCGCAGCGCGCAGGTTCTCAACCAGCTCCTGCATTTGCTGCTTCGCAGACTCGGGGAAATGCTTCTGCACATAGATCTGACCTACGGCTTCACCCAAACCATTCAGCGCGCCCACTCGTGCTACACCGCGCTCCCAGCGCTCACGCTGTTCAGGAACGCCACGCAGCACAGTGGAATAAAAATGGAAGTTCTCGTCGTCGATTTCCTGAGATAGAACGCCAGCCAGATTCGAGATGTGCTGGTAGCTCATGTAGCTTACCCAATCCGCAACCGGCACTTCGTCTAATAAGGCGATGACCGGAGCCATGGCGCTTGGGTAGCTTACGTTGAGATCGGTCACTGACTCGATACCTGCTGCGCGCCAGTAGGCGTCCCAATCAAGACCCGGATACTCCGCTAAGAATTCCTCGTAGCTCATCGGATTGAAGGTAAGGTCGCGGTTGCGTCGGTCTGCGCGCGGCCAGAGATTTTCTGCAATAGCGGTTTCCAGAGCGAGTACCGCGTCTGCCTTTTCGGCTGCATTGTCGATGCCGGCGAAGCCGAGCATGCGCTCAATATGGGCGACGTATTCCGCGCGCACGTTCTGGTACTGCTCGGTATCTAATAAATAGTAGTCGCGATCAGGTAGGCCGATACCGCCGAGGCTCAAGACGAGCTGATGGCGATCGGGATCGCGGCGATCCGCGCCCACATACCAGCCAAAGGGACTAGCAGTCGCGTCGAGCTGTGCGCGGCCTAGCGCTTCCACGAGTGCTTCTTTAGAGTCAATCTGAGCAAGCTGCGCAAGGCTTTCGCGCAGCGGAGCTATGCCGCGCTCATCTAAGGCCGCTGTGTCCATGTAGCTTAGATAATAGTCGCTGATCTTTTGCTCGATAGAACCTGCCGCCGGCTCCGCCGCTGCCAGTTCGTCGATGATGGCGTTAACCCGCTGATCCGAGCGGTCGCCTAGTACCGTGAACGAGCCGTAGTTACTTCGGTCCGCGGGCAGTTCAAATTCGTCTAGCCATTTGCCGTTGGCGAAGCGAAAGAAATCATCACCGGGCTTCGTGTTCGGATCTTGCTGGGTAAGGTCGATGCCAAAATCGCCCAGCTCGGGCGTGGCCGCCATCTCGGCGCCCGGCATCGACTCGGGTGATTGTGTATTGCCCTGCATCGGCGGAGCTTGTTCGCTGCAGGCGGCGAGGCTTGCCAAGATAAACGCGGGCAGCAGTTTGATCGTCGTATTCATTGTGATCTCCAAAACGTATGCGGCCTGATATCGCCGCTTGGGGCGAGTATAGCTAAAAATCCTTGTTGCAGGGCGCAATGGAGGGAAGGCGATGTGACTGCTATGGATAGGCGAAGCCGTCCCAGCTCCAAGCATAGACCTACAGGCACAAAAAAGGCGAAGCAGATCTCTCCGCTTCGCCTTTTTTAATCCCCCGGAAGAGATTAAATGGCTAGGTCTTTAGAACGACCATAGTGCTCGTGCGTACCAGCGCTGGCCACGACCTTCGAATACTGTGGCGTCGAAGTTAAGTGCGCTTAGCTCACGGTAAGGTAGGGTCTTGTTAAAGGCGTCTAGTAGGCCAACTGTGAACGTTGTGCTACCGAAGCGAGAGTTATCCCAAGCCTTGGTGTAGTTGTACTGCACATCCCACGTGTTGTAGCTGCCGATTTCACGTGACAGAAGTGGTCGTGTGAAATCATTGGCGACTAGAATCGCGCCTTCGTAACCTAGATCGCGGTATGAACCAATGTGGCGGTTGATCAACGTGACACCGTGATCGCCGTTACGCCAATTCATAGTCAGCGTGCCACGGTTGTCAGGCATTGAGCGAACGAGGTTGCCATCGCCTGTTGTGCCCGCTGCATCGTATACGCCCGTGTCTAACAAGCCGTTAATCATG
The DNA here is from genome assembly GCA_965661495.1 of Pseudohongiellaceae bacterium. Taxonomy (GTDB): domain Bacteria; phylum Pseudomonadota; class Gammaproteobacteria; order Pseudomonadales; family Pseudohongiellaceae; genus UBA9145. The sequence continues at coordinate 25,071 of CBFIDY010000002.1, forward strand.
CCAGGCACGTTAGCGAACTGGTACTGACGTACGTGTGTGTAGGTCAGGTTAGCCGAGAACTGGCCGAGGTCGTTGCTGAACGCGTAACCCGCTTTCAGATCGACACCGTCAGCGGTGATCTCACCAGCATTCACCGCACTAAGCGTCAGTGTAACAAGATCACCGAACTCATTGCCCACGGGGCGCTGAATGTTCGGCACGATGTACGCTGTTGGTGCAACCACACAGTTCAGACGCTCCGGCGAATCGACACCAAACTCAGCGGCGATATCAGACGGCGAACAAGGTACGTTTACTACAGGCGAATCGAGTGAAATCGAATCGTTGAGTACGTAGTTGCTCTCGTCCTGAGACGCCGCTAGGAACGCGTCGAGCTCTGGCTGCAGTGCATTAATTGGCGGCTCAGGCAGCACGCGATCGCTGACCTCAAAGCGCCACATATCGGCACCGAAGCTGAAGCCGTCGAGTGCACCGCTCGGTGTCCACTGGAAGCCAACGCTGTAGGTGTCTGCATACTCATTACCCACTGTCGGCGCTGGGCCACCCAGTGTGTAAGTCGTTTCACGCTCACCGTTCTCAACCGTAGGTGGTACCAGACCCGCACGAACCCGCTGGTTGGAGATTGGATCTTGGAATGTAACGGAAGACGACTGCAGACCAGTCTGAACAATAGCAATGTTCGGAGCACGGAAAGACTGCGAGAAAGAGCCGCGAACTAAGAGCGACTCAGTTGGACGCCAGCTCATTGCGATCTTGGGTGATAACTCGCTTCCGATCTGGCCTCCATAGTCTTCAAAGCGTAGAGCAATCTGTGTTTCGACATTTTCAATAAAGGGCAAAGAGAGCTCTAAGAAAGCCGCCGAAGTCGTGCGCGCGTTGTCATAGTTGAACGCACACATCGCACATTCGTAGTTATTACTTACGCGGTGGAACTCGTTTGGCACGCCGTTCTCGTCGTAGCCGAGAATGCGGTTTTGCAGGCCTGGGTAGTGCAGCTCGTTGGCGATTTCCTTAGTGTTGCGGTCACGATACTGACCGCCCATCGCGAACTGCGCCGTGCCGCCCTTCATGTCGAACAGCTCACCTGAAACCACTGCGTCGAACACCGCAAGCTTATTGCGCTTGTCCACGCGACGTACGTCTTCAAGGATGTAATCCATGAGCGCAGGGTCGTTGGCTACGTTTGGCGTCGTCAGCTGGGTAAGGTAAGGATTGTAGAACTGACAGCCATCCTGACCGTGGTTATTACTGGTGAGACCTAAAGAGACTGATTCACGCGTTGTAAATACAAACGCGGGGAAGAAGGTCTGATTAAACGCCGCGGCATCCGATGCCCACAGGTTAGGGGCAAGTCCACCGAAGGGGCCTGGCTGTCCAGCATAGTCGAAGTCCGAAACGCCGTTGGGCGTACAGTTCGGTCCGCCGAGACCAAGGGCCGCGAGTTCGGTCCTCTCACGGTTAAACGTGCGGTAGTTCTCTTCCATTGACGATTCACTGAAAGAGTAGCTGACGTCGTAGTTGAGCTCGCGATCGAACGCATCAAAGGTTCCACGCAGTCCCATCTGAACCGCCGAGCTCGATGTCTCGGTGGTGTTGCCATCGCCGCCCGGTCGGAAGATTCCGTTGCGTACCTGTGACCATGAGGCAATACCAGGACCGCCATTTTCCCGCGAGAGCGGATGATTGGGCATATCGGCCGCAGTTGGAGGCGTGTTGCCCGCAGCCGCTGCAAAAGCGCCAAGTTCGAGATAAGCCCCAACCGGATTGCCACCATGCGCGCCTGGTGCAGGCAAGAAGATAGTCGGACCGCGGGACTCGTTGTAGCCGCTGTCGCCGCGCCCAATAGTTGACTCAGAGTGTTGAGCAAACGCGTAGAACTCTGCGTTGTCGTTGAAGCGATGCGCGAAGGTTCCTGCGAAGCTGTCGCGAACCGTTTCCAGCGCTGCGAAGTTCCACTCAGACACGTCCATTAGGCAGGCGCCGCCCGCTTGCCCCTGATTATAACGACGGCCGCCTGGCTCTAACAGAGGACCACCGTCGGGGTCGAAAGTGTTGTCGCATAGAGGGTCTGTCCATACCGGCGCCATGGTGCCGCCCTGAGATACATTGCGACCCATGATGTCCATATTGAGCCAGTCCAGGGGTGTCGGCGCTCCAATTGCTGCGCTTGCAAAGAAGCCGCCCGTAGTACTAACTACACCTTGGAAGTCTTGCAGGTCGCTGTAGGCGTTGGTCTCGCGCACAGTGACGGGGTCTCTTTCGAAGCGTTCGGCTGATAGAACGAGATTAGTGTCGCCGTCGCTGCTCGCCCAGCCCCAGATGGCGCTGACTGTCTGATCGTACTTCTGATCGGCTTTCTGTACGCCTTGTATATCGCCGTAGAGTTCGAAGCCTTCGAAGTCGTCACGCATGATGATGTTGACCACGCCCGCTACGGCATCGGCGCCGTAAAGTGCCGAGCCACCGTCGGTGAGCACTTCTACGCGGTCGGTCATCACTAGAGGAATTGAATTGAGGTCTACGAATTCACCACCGCTGCGTGTTGTAGCAGCCGCAGGGACCATGCGCTTGCCGTTGATTAGGGTGAGCGTCGAGTTCTCGCCGAGGTTGCGCAGGTTCACGTTGGCTGAGCCGATGACCTGAGTGTTGTCGCCTGAGCCCGGGTTAGTAATAGAGCCCGAGTTTACATCGAGGTTCTTGATCACATCCCAGATCACCGCAGCGCCCTGCGCTTCAATGCTGGAGCGGTCTACGACTTGAACGGGTGATGGAGCGTCGAGAGGCGATCCGCGAAGGAAGGAGCCGGTGACGATGACTTCTTCTACAGGTGTGTCTTGTGCTGCTGCCTGGAAGCTAAGGCCTGCCATGATGGCGAGCGTAAGCGCCCGGCGTGAGCTGGGGATAGAACTGCGCATACTACTTTCTCCCTCATTAACATGAGATTTGAGTTTTATTGTTTTTGTAAGCATCTGCGTTGGATACAGGTGTGACGTGTAACGCTTGGTGTGGACGCGACTACATGCCTACTAGCCCGAGTATAGGGTTATAAAGCGGTGACAAGCAACGCCGTGGCTAGCGATATTTTTGAATTAGTTTGAAACAAAAAGAGCGTTTTGGGGGGGGTGATGTGGTGCTCTTTAAAGCATCGAGAGAATCTAGCAGGCCGAATTTGCTAATTTTAGTCATAAAAAAAGCGGGATCGATTGCTCGACCCCGCTTTTTATCTTGCTCAGTCTGAGGCTCAAATCGGCCTCAGGCCCACCGCTGGGGTCCTAGAAAGCCCAAAGTGCGCGTGCGTACCAGCGTCGGCCACGGCCCTCGAATACCGATGAGTCAAAGCGCAGTGCGCTCAGCTCGCGGTAAGGGAGAGTCTGGTTGAACGCGTCTAACAGGCCAACCGTGAAGGTTGTTGAGCCAAAGCGCGAGTCGCTCCAATTGTGGTTGTAGTTGTACTGGAAATCCCAGGTGTCGTAGCTTTCGATGGTTTGTGATAGCAGCGGACGAGTAAAGTCGTTCGCTGTGGTCAGTGCACCTTCGAAGCCTAGATCGCGGTAAGAACCGATGTGACGGTTAATCGCCGTGACACCTTGGTTGCCATTGCGCCAGTTCAGAGTCAGCGTGCCTTTGTTGTCAGGCATTGAGCGCACGAGGTTGCCGTCGCCCGTTGTACCCGCCGCATCAAACACACCTGTGTCTAACAGACCGAACTCAAGGCCCGGCGTGTTGTTGAACACGTACTGACGTACGTGGGTGTAAGTCAGGTTAGCGCTGAAGGTACCTAGGTCGGTATCTAGCGAGTAACCGGCGCGAACATCAACACCGTCCGCTGTGATTTCACCCGCATTGATTGCTCGCAGCGTGGTGGTCACGAGATCAGCATTTTCATCACCAATGGCGCGCTGAATGTTCGGCACGACGTAAGCGGACGGAGCCACGACACAGTTTAGGCGCTCAGCTGAGTCACGGCCGAACTCGGCTTCGATAGCCGAAGGTGAGCAAGGCACGTTAACCTGCGGCGAATCGAGAGACAGGCTGTCGTTCAAGACGTAGTTGCTCTCATCCTGTGATGCTGCGATAAAGGCATCGATCTCAGGTTGGATCGCACGAATCGGTGGCTCTGGAAGTACGCGGTCGCTCACTTCAAAGCGCCATGCATCCATGCCTAACGACAGACCATCTAGTGCACCGCTTGGTGTCCACTGGAAGCCCAAGCTATAAGTGTCTGCATATTCGTTGCCGACTTCTGGTGCTGGGCCGCCGAGTGTGTACGTTGACTCACGCTCACCGTTTTCGATGGTAGGCGGAAGCAGTCCCGCACGCACCGCTGGATTCGAAATTGGATCTTGGAATGCAACCGATGAAGATTGCAGACCCGTGTTAACGATCGCAATGTTCGGAGCACGGAAGGACTGCGAGTAAGAGCCGCGAATCAGTAGCGATTCCACTGGGCGCCAGCTCATAGCAATCTTTGGTGACAGTTCGCCGCCGATATTGCCTCCGTAATCCTCATAGCGCAGAGCGATCTGAGTCTCAACGCTGTCGATAAACGGCAGCGACAGCTCGAGGAATGCAGCTGAGGTAGTGCGGTTATCGTCGTAGTTGAAGGCGCAGAGCGAGCATTCGAAGTTATTGCTCACATAGTGGAACTCGTTCGGAACGCCGTTCGCATCGTAGCCAAGAATGCGGTTCTGCAGACCCGGTTCGTTCAGGTGGTTAGCGATCTCTGAAGTGTCGCGGCTGCGATATTGACCGCCTGCGGCGAACTGTGCAGTACCGCCCTTCATTTCGAATAGCTCACCCGACACCACGGCGTCGAATACAGCAAGCTTGTTGCGCTTGTCAGTACGGTTCACTGTTTCGAGAATGTGGTCCATGAGCACGGGGTCGTTTGCCACATTGCTATCTGTCAGTGATGTCAGGAAAGGGTTGAAGAACATACAGCCGTCCTGACCCTGGTTGTTACTCGTTAAACCTAGTGAGATGCTTTCGCGAGTGGTGAACACAAAACCTGGGAAAAAAGTTTGTGCGAAGCCCGCAGCTTGTCCCGCCCAGAGATTGGGAGCAAGACCACCGAAGGGTCCAGGATCACCGGCGAAATCAAAGTCCGAAATACCGTTAGGAGAACAGTTCGGGCCGCCTAAACCAAGCGCCGCAAGTTCCGTGCGCTCGCGATTAAAGGTGCGGTACTGTTCTTCCATCGACGTACCACTCCACGAGTAGCTCACGTCATAGCTCAGCTCACGGTCGAAGGCATCGAACTCACCTTTTAGACCAACCTGTATAGAATCAGCGCTAGTTTCAGTGCGGTTGTCATTGCCGCCGGTGCGTGGGATGCCGTTGCGAACGCCTGTCCACACCGCCACGTTTGGACCGCCATTAGCAGCAGCTAACGGATGGTTCGGCATGTCTGCTGCCGTAGGTGGTGTCAGGCCAGCTTGCGCTGCGAAATGTCCAAGCTCTAAATAAGAGCCCACTGGGTTGCCGCCATGTGCGCCGGGCTGTGTTAGGAAGATAGTCGGTCCGCGAGTTTGGTCATAACCGTCATCAGCGCGCATGATTTCCGAATCGGAATGCATGAAGAATGAGTAGAATTCAGTGCTGTCGTTGAATCGATGGTTGAATGAACCGGCGAAGCTATTGCGGGTAGTTTCCTGCGCCACGAGCTGCCAGTAAGACGAGTCTTCGAAGCAAGCGCCGCCTGCTTGACCTTGGTCGTAACGACGTCCGCCAACTGGCAGCACAGGGGCGCCGGTTGCGGTTTCGATTTCGCCACAAAGAGGGTCGGTCCAGATAGGAGTTGCGATACCGCCCTGCGCCACGTTGCGACCCATATTTGCCAGGTTCAAGTAGCTGAAAGGCGTTGGCGCACCAATCGCGTCACTTGCGAACATACCTGTATAGGAGGCAAGAGTACCCTGAAAGTCTTGGAATTCGTTGAAGGCATTGGTCTCACGAATCGTGACCGGGTCACGCTCGAAGCGCTCACCTGAGAGGACGAGATTTGTGTTGCCGTCGCTGCTCTCCCAGCCCCAAATTGCGCTGACTGTCGCGTCGTATTTGTTGTCGGCCGCTTCTACACCTTGCACGTCGCCATAGAGTTCGAAGCCTTGGAAGTCATCGCGCATGATCACGTTAACCACACCGGCTACTGCGTCAGCACCGTAGAGTGCTGAGCCGCCGTCTGTGAGCAGTTCAACGCGGTCGGTCATCACGAGTGGAATCGAGTTGAGGTCAACAAATTCGCCGCCGCTGCGCGTTGTTGCCGCCGCTGGCGCCATGCGCTTGCCGTTGATCAGTGTGAGCGTTGAGTTCTCGCCGAGGTTACGCAGGTTGACGTTTGCTGCGCCGCTGACCTGAGTGTTGTCACCTGAACCTGGGTTTGATATTGAACCTGAGTTCACCTCGAGGTTCTTGATCACGTCCCAAACTACCGCCGCGCCCTGCGCTTCGATGCTTGAGCGGTCAACGACCTGTACGGGTGATGGGGCGTCGAGAGGGGAGCCGCGGAGGAATGAACCGGTAACGACAACTTCTTCGATCGGGGTGTCTTGAGCTACTGTGGGTAGCGCGTGTACTGATAGGCCTGAAATGACGGCGAGCGTCAGCGCCCGGCGTGAGCTGGGGAAAGTCCTGCGCATACGTTTACTCCCTTACTTAATGGGTTATTTGTATTTATGTAATGTCAGCGGACTGCGTCTTTTGATAATTCAGAGGCGGAAAACATAGCTCACCTCAACTCTAAAAAACCCGCACATTTGCGCCGAACGCGCTGACTATACAGGCATTTTATTCGCTGTGGCAACGGCTTTTATGCCTAAAGACTAAGCAGAAAAAGCTAAGGTTTTGGGCAGACTTGCAGGGCTTATCGCAGGGCACGCCGAAGCTGGTCGCGGTGGAATTTCGAGGTGGCGTCAATATCGCGCAGATACCGGCAAACGCGGCGTGGCACATTCGAGCCAGTGGGGGTTTCATTGCGGCAGACGATGCGCTCTTCAGGTGGGACAGAGGCGTTGTACTGAGCGACTTCAGCGTCGTTAGGCATGCGCTCTTGAGCCGTGCCTTCAAGCTGGGAGCAGGCACTTAGAAAACAGCTAGCGGCGATGAGAAAAGCTGTCATTTGAGCTTTGGCAGAGTTAAATTTATACATAATAATCAATTAGTTGAGCAGGGGTTTGTCGCGGAGTACTCGAGTGTGCCTAATGCTGCGAACAGGGTTTGATTTATGCCGTTGAAACCCGTTGCCGCGTCTGATGGTGGCTTGGGCTGCCGCGGCTCGGGTGCGGGGCCTCCGAGTTCAAAGCGCTTTCTGGGCAGGGCAGCAAGGTCGTATGGCGCATTGCTGAGAGTTGCTGGAAGCGGGCGCTGTCCAGGCCACTGATCCGACGCCTTCTCGTAGAACGCGACGGCTTCTTCGGTGTGCCCAGCAAGCAGCGCCCAGTCGCCTCGGTAAAGCTTAACGGTCGCTGCAATTAAGCCTTCATGCTCAGGCCGGCTTGTCTCCGCGAGGCAAATGGCCTCGATGCGGTCGAGGAGATCGGTGCCTATGGCGTAGTTTGCTCGATTAATCTCGTTGCGGGTCAGTGACCAGCCGCTGACGATCTCGCTGCCGTTGGTCTTGTATTGGTAATTGCTTAGTCCGCGTCTGTCGTTTAAGCGGTTCTCCAGATGCTGCAGCAGAACTCCGTCATACAGCCAAGGCACCAGCCGCGGGGAATGACTGCCCACTGTTGCTTCTATAAAGCTAAGTGCCTGCCAGTTTAGGCGCTGCGCGCCGCTGAAGTGTTTGGCTGGTGCGGGGTTGTTGGGATGAGCAGCGGCCTCGAGATTGAGCTGACGCAGGTCGCGGATGATGGCTAACTGTGAACTGAGCGTTGAGTCTTGAATCTGGCCCAGGAGCCAATAGAAGTGCTCGAGGCTTGTTTCTAGCTCGCTCCATTGCGCCGCCCGCATCTCCGCCCACATTAGCTGGCGCAGGGGATCCAGCTGCGCCTGGGTCCGCAGGCCCTTATCAATCTTAAGCAGCTGAACCGCCTCGCGTAGGAGGCGCTGCGCATTCTCCAGCTCGCCATTCTCCAGAGCCAGCCGGCCAAGTTCGAGCCGCGACTCAGCGCCCGCAGCGGCAAAGTGGTCCTGGGGCTGAGCGCTGACGGTTGCCGCCGCGAGGAACGCTGCTACGACAGCGCAGCGTACCATTCGCAGTGGCAAGCATAGGCTAGTCGAGTAGGCTGTCATAGATGATGTCTGCCGCAATGCCGCGCATATCGGCGGCTCCTGGGCGAGTGGCGCCCTGAGCCTGAATCATACCTAGCCAGAACATATCCTCTACGGGGTCCACCCAGAACCAGGTGCCAGCGGCGCCGCCCCAGTAGTAAGTGCCCGGGCTGTTGCGCGAGCCAGCCTTCGCTGGGTCGGTGATCACGGCGAAATCAACGCCGAAACCCTGGCCTGCTTGGCCCTCGCTGGTCAGACTGCCGCGTAGGTTTAATTCGTCGCGTAGGCTGTTGGTGCGCATGATACGTATGCTTTCAGGAGTAAGTAAGCGTTCACCATCAAGCTCGCCCTCGTTTACTAACATCTGCAAGAAACGGGCGTAATCATGGGTAGAAGAGACTAAACCACCACCCCCGCTTTCGAGGCGCTCGGGATCGAGATAGCTTGGACGGTCGCTGCGGTGGGGACGCTGCACAAGGCGATTACGCTCGCTGTCCCAGTTGTGTACCTCGGCGAAGCGGTCGACGTCTTCAGCCTTAACAAAGAAGCGCGTGTCGCCCATCGCCAGCGGCGCAAACACCTTCTGCTCGAGGAAATCGCCGAAGCGCATGCCGCTAAGCCGCTGCACGATGTAGCCTTGAATATCGACAGAAATGGAGTAGGACCAGCGCTCGCCAGGTTCGAAAAGCAGCGGTATGTCTGCGACCTTCGCGATTAGGTCATCGAGATCTTCTGACGCTAGCACGCCAAGATCGCGAAATGCAGTATTGACGGGGTCGTTGCCGCTAAGGCCGTAGCCATAGCCAGCAGAGTGGTTGAGCAGTTCGCGCATCGTAGGCTCGCGGGTAGGCGAGACGAGCTCCATATTGCCGTCTTCGTCATAGCTGCTCATGATCTGCAGGCCGGCGAGCTCCGGTGCGTGCTTGCTAACGGGGTCGTCGAATTCCCACAGACCCTGTTCGTGCAGCATCATCAGCGCAACACCCGTCACGGGCTTGGTCATGGAATAAATGCGGAAAAGCGAATCCATGGTCATGGGCGCTTGATCGTCAACGCGGGCGAGGCCGGCGGACTCAAAGGTGGCTACCTCTCCATTACGTGCCAGCAGCCAGACCATGCCGGCGACGTCCTGATCGGCGACGACTTTGGCCATGGCGGCGTCGAGTGCGTCGATTCCTTGTTCCGAGAAGCCGGCGGCGGTCGCGCCTGCTTCTTCAACGGGCCAGGTCTCGGCGGCATTGCTAATGCCCGCGCCAAGAGCGAGCACGAGGCCGGCTGACAACAGTGAAGATTTAAGAGGCGCAAGCGTCTGGCCATGAGAGCGTAGCGTTGGAATTATCATTATTCGCGGTCTCCGATTAAGGCTGAAATTATTTGGCAAGGCATTTGAGTCTACGCCCGTCCTGCGGGGTAGGGAAGGCCGCCAGAACAACCCCGAACAAAAAGTCGAGCAGCACTGGCGCCTTAACGCATCAGCTTTTCTAGTTCCTCACGGCTCAGCATGTCCATATCCCAGTGACTGGTATGGCGATCCTTAATCTCTTCGCGGAGCACCTTCTTCTTTTTCGTGGCGCCCTGATCAGTTTCTACTTGATCCTGTGGGCTGTCTTTTTCGTTCTGCTCTTCAGGCATAGCAACTCTCAATTTGTGCAGTTTGTGACTCACTGTTGTGACGTTTAACCCAGCCTAACTACTCTTGCATACGGTTTGTAATGGCGGGTAGTTCGGTTACACTTGATTTCGAACCTCTAGCCATCTTAGGTAATTGACATGAAATTGAAAGCATTGATGACAGCAGTCGCGCTTGCGGCCTTCGGCTCAGCCAGCGCCGCTGATTACGAAGTACCGCGCACGCAGTGGGATCAGCCGGACCTGCAGGGCGTGTGGAACTTCTCCTCCAACATTCCCATGAGCCGACCTGCGATGTTCGGTAATAACGAATACATGACGCAGGAACAGGCGGACATGCTCGCTTCTTACGTCGAAAAGCAATACGAAGAGCTGAATAACGATGGTGTCGGCGGTTACAACACGTTCTGGGTTGAGCAGGCGGGACGAGGCGATAATCTGCGCACCTCACTCATTACTTATCCTGAGAATGGGCAGGTTCCAGAGCGCGTCGAAGGGGTTGTCGTTCAAGTTGGCGGACTAGGTCCTGACATTGAGGGCGAGCGACCGGTTCGCCTAGTCGTTGGCGGCATCGGTAAAGACTCCTACGAAGACCGCGGCATATCTGAGCGCTGCATCGTTGGCTTTAACTCAGGCCCGCCTTTCACGCCAAGCATGTATAACAACAACGTGCAGATCGTGCAGAGCAAAGACACGGTCGTGATTATGACGGAAATGATTCACGACGCGCGTATTGTGCCGCTGAATAAGGAAGCACACGTCGATGATGACATTCGTCTATGGACGGGCGACTCACGTGGCTACTGGGACGGAGACACGCTGGTAGTGGAAACCCGCAACTTCAACGACCTGACGCAAAGCTTCAGCGTATTTGGCAGTGCGAAAGATAAATTCCTGACCGAGCGTTTCACTCGCATCGATGAGTTCACGGTTGACTACGAGTTCACGGTAGAAGACCCAAGCACCTTTAAAGACAAGATCGTGGCCCGCGTGCCTATGAGCAAGGTCGACGGTCAGATGTACGAGTATGCCTGCCACGAAGGCAACTACGGCATGACAAACATCCTGCGCGGTGAGCGCATGGAAGAAGCTCGCGCCGCAGCAGGCGAGTCTGGAGGCGAGTAAGCTTCGGCTTCATCGCTTGTAAGGAAAACGGCCTAAGGGCCGTTTTTTTTGTCTTGAAATCGCTTCTTTCAGGAAGTGACCATTTTCAAGCGGCTCAAAATACTGTATAAATAAACAGTATTTCGTGAAGCCGCTATGAATCCCATTACTCCTAAACAAGCCCTTGCATCGGGTGCCGCTGCAAGCGACAAGTCGACTGCGGCTGTCCAGCCTGACTCCAGTTTGCGTCCTAGTTCGGGCCAACGCTGCGACACGCATTCGAGTGCGCAGTCTGCGCCTCATTCAGGTTTTGGCTCAGGTTCCGTCTCAGGTTCTGATTCTGGCGCGGATGTCGTCTCAAGCCCAGACACAAGCCCAGCCTATGCTGAGCTACACAGTCGCTCCAACTTCAGTTTTCTACGAGCGGCGTCGTTTCCCGAGGAGCTTGTCACGCGGGCACATGAGTTGGGCTATACGGCGTTGGCGCTGTGCGATGAATGTTCGCTGTCCGGCGTGGTGCGCGCGCACATTGCCGCCAAACCCCTCGGTCTTAAACTCATTATTGGCACGCAGCTGCGGGTGAGCAGTAGTCCAAGTGCGAACGGCGAACCCTCGGGGCACGCCGTTGATTTGGTATTACTTGCGCGTAATCGATGCGGCTATGGCCAACTCAGCCATTTGATTAGCTGTGCACGCCGAGCGGCAACGAAGGGCAGCTACCGCGCTGACAGAGCCATGGTAGAGGAGCATCTGCCGACTGAGTGCAGCGTGCTGTGGCGACCGAAACTGACGCTCAGCGAAGAGCATTTAGCCGAGCAGGCGGCGTGGCTGCGACGCGTCTTTGGCAACGAAGTACGACTGTCTGTGCAGCTGCATTTACGCGGAGACGACCGCGGAATGCTCGCACGTCTGCGTGAACTCGGTGCGCGTGAAGGCATGCGTTTATGCGCTAGCGGCGGAGCGTTAATGCATGAGCCAAGTAGGCGCGTATTGCTCGACACTATTACGGCCATTCGCCTCGGTCGTACTCTTGCAGAGCTGGGCTATGCCGCACAGCCGAACGGCGAGCGCCATCTGCGCGAGAGACATCGCCTAGCGAAGCTCTACCCTTCGGAACTGCTCGCAGAAACCTTACGCGTTGCCGAGGAGTGTCACTTCACCCTTGATGAACTGCGCTACGAATATCCCCGCGAACTTGTGCCGCCGCAGTACACCCCAAGCGGCTGGCTACGCGAGCTCACCGAGGCGGGCATACGCGAGCGCTGGCCGCAGGGAGTCAGTCCGAAAGTGCGCAACCTTATCGAGCACGAGCTTAGCCTGGTGAAAGAGTTGGGCTATGAGCACTACTTTTTAACCGTGCACGACCTAGTCGCCTTTGCGCGCCGCGAGCGCATTCTTTGTCAGGGTCGCGGCTCTGCTGCCAACTCGGCTGTTTGCTACTGTTTGGGAATCACCGAAGTGGATCCCGCCCGTGTCGAAGTGCTGTTCGAACGCTTCTTGTCGAAGGAACGTAACGAACCGCCGGATATTGACGTGGATTTCGAGAATTCCCGCCGCGAAGAAGTGATTCAGTATATCTACGCTAAATACGGTCGCGGTCGCGCCGCGCTGGCGGCGACGGTTATTAGCTATCAGTCTCGTTCTGCGATTCGCGATGTGGGTAAAACCTTGGGTTTGAACGAAGCGCTGCTGGATCATCTGTCGAAAGCGATCTACTGGTGGGGCGAGAATCTTGAAGAACAGCTCGCCGATGCGCAGGTCGATAAAAGCGATCCAGCTATAGTCATGTTACTAGAGCTTGCGGGGCAGCTGATTGGATTTCCGCGCCATCTTTCGCAGCACGTAGGCGGCTTCGTTATTAGCCAGGGTCCCCTGACGCATTTAGTGCCGATAGAAAATGCAGCTATGGTGGATCGCACGATTATTCAATGGGAGAAGAACGACCTAGAAGCGCTCGGGCTATTAAAAATTGATGTGCTCGCGCTAGGTATGCTGAGCGCCATACGTAAGTGTTTAGATTTAGTAAGCGCCTACAGCAAAGAGCCGCTGACCATACAAAAAGTTCCGGCGGAGGACCCTGCGGTTTACGACATGATGTGCGCCGCCGACACGATTGGCGTATTTCAGATCGAGTCGCGCGCGCAAATGAGTATGCTGCCGCGCCTCAAGCCGCGCTGCTACTACGATCTTGTTATTCAAATCGCAATCGTAAGGCCGGGGCCGATTCAAGGTGACATGGTGCATCCCTATTTAAATCGTCGTAGTGGTAAGGAAGCAATTAGTTATCCTAGCGACGCCGTGAGGTCGGCGTTGGAAAGAACGCTTGGAGTTCCCATTTTCCAAGAGCAGGTCATGCAGTTAGCCATGGTTGCTGCCGGCTTTAGTGGCGGCGAAGCGGACGATTTACGCCGCGCAATGGCAGCATGGAAGCGTAAAGGCGGTCTAGAGCCTTACCGTGAAAAACTCGTGAGCGGCATGCTCGAGCGCGGCTACGAGCTCAGCTTTGCGGAACAGCTGTTCCATCAAATTAAAGGCTTTGGTGACTACGGTTTCCCAGAGTCTCATTCGGCGAGTTTTGCGCTCATTGCCTATGTGTCTTCATGGCTTAAATTTTATCACCCTGCTGCTTTCTGCTGTGCGCTACTGAATAGTCAGCCCATGGGTTTCTATGCGCCAGCGCAGCTAATCAAAGATGCACAGCGTCACGGTGTAAAGGTGCTCGCCGCAGATGTAAACCGCAGCTGGGCCGACTGCTCATTGGAAGTGGAGAGCCGATCAGCCTGCGGAGCACTGCAGAATAAAACAATCGTACTGGGCAGGCAGGATTCGGATGGGGGTGAGCAAAATCTAGAGCTCGAAGCGGGCAATCGGCTAGAGAAAAATTCTGCTGGGGAAAAATTGGCTACTAAAAAAACCGATGCGCTAGTCGGAGCGGACAGTGGCCTAGAGGCTACCGAGAAACAACTGCGTATAGGGTTTAATTTAGTTAAAGGGCTCTCAGCCCAGGCTGCATTGAGCATAGAACAAGCGCGGCGCGGGGGTGAGTTCACGTCTATTCAGGATCTCGTTTTTCGCAGCGGCATAGACCGAGGTGATCTTGAAGCGCTGGCCGCTGCCGATGCGCTGCGCGGCTTGGCTGGCGACAGACATCGGGCTTTTTGGCAGGCGGCCGGTGTTATCACAGCGCCGAAATCGATCAAGCGCTCCCTGGCTGCGCGGAATCAGGAACGAGTTAGTGCAAAAAGCAGCAAGGGAAATAGTGTGGCACACGGCGAAGGCAGCACAGCGGATTTATTCAGCGACGCCGCACTAGGCGATAGCGATTTCGGTGTGGGAGTCATGCTGCCAATCGCCAGCGAAGCGCAAAACGTCGCGGGAGATTATGCGTCCACCGGCTTCAGCCTGCGGCGTCATCCCGTGGCACTGCTACGCGAACAGCTCGATCGTTTTGCCGTGGCTCGGTCGTCGCAGTTGGCATTATTGGGCCACGAACAGCGGGTAAAGGCAGTGGGGCTGGTTACCTGTCGGCAGCGTCCAATGACCGCCTCCGGCGTGACCTTCCTCACCCTCGAAGACGAAGACGGCCATATGAATATCGTCGTATGGCCTGCGCTAGGAGAACGCCTGCGGCCTGTGGTTAGGCAAGCGATGCTGATGGGCGTCGTGGGCAAAGTGCAAGAAAGCGACGGTGTTGTGCATCTCATTGCTGAAAACCTTGTGGATCTTTCCGACTGGCTTAGCGAATACGCGCTTTCTTCCCGCGACTTTACTTAGTTAGCTGTTTAAGCCCCAAACCCCAAACGCTCGCCATTCAGAGCTACTTTAGGCGTCTGTTCGTTATCATCGCTTTGGATTCGTCACCCAGCTCCAAGGGACTCCAGGATGACTCGGCAGGCTAGGCAAAATAACCGTGCAAGTACCAGTGACGTTCGCCCGCGCGCTCGCGGTAAATCCACAGGCGGCTCCCGCCGCTTTCCCTCGCCACATAGTAGTCTCGACAGACTTCGGAGCCGGACCACCAGCGCGACTCGATGCGCTCTGGTCCGTTGAGCAGAGTGATGGCTTGTTTATGGTAAAGGCTGCCGCGACGCAAACTCAGCTGCACAGGCTCGTCCAATAACCACAGAGGACGCGGGTTGCTCGGTGTAGAGTGCTCCCCTTTACTTCCGTCTGTGGGTGCGGGTGAATAGCTCGTGTATTTCCCGGGCCGACTGCTTGCGCTGGCATATTCGGGGCCGTGTTCGGCAACGGTGGTTAGCGCTTTGACCTGCTCACCGCCCAAGCGCGCCTGCAGGCGTTCCATAAACTGACCAAGACTAGTGGCCGCGCTGTCTTCGTTCTTCGGCTCTTCACTGCCAACTAATAGTGACTCGCTATGGCTCATAAAGGCATCGAACTGAGTGACTTCTAAACGCAGTGCTGTCACAGCGGCAGGTATTTGAAGGCTCTCGAAATGCGTGTCGACCAGCATCATCAAATGCTGTTGGGAACGACTGGCCTGCCTTAGGCCAACGTCCAACAGCGTTGCCTCGCGGCGCTCATGCTGCAAAGACAGTTTGACACTGCTCGCGCAGAGTTCGCGATGGCGCAGGAAATCGCACAGCTGCGCCACCATTTCATCTACCACCGGGCGCAAAAGGCTAAGGTTATCTACTTCGTACGGAAGCTCGTAGGAATGCACGAAGGCTGGCGGAGGCAGGTAGTTTTTTATCGGTTCGGGAGCTTTGCCTAGCGCTTTATTAATGAGCATGAGGAAATCGCTGCCGAAGCGGCGCCGTAGGCCGGCGGGGGGCAGACGCCAAAGATCCCCGAGCCTGCGCACGCCCATATTAATAAGTCGCCGCTCAGCCTCGGGCTTGAGCTGCAAGGTGTCGATAGATAGCCGCCCGAGCGCAGACCCAAGATTGTCTTTGCGATACACGAGGGTATTACCGCCGCCGCGAGCTAGTAGCAGGCTGCCTTCCACGGTGGGGCAGGCGGCATAGCTAAAATTCGGCACTGCCGGCTTCAGCTGGCTGCCCTGTCTGCCTACCGAGCTTCCTTCGGCGTCTTGCTCCTGACTTAGCAGCTGCGTTGGCTGTGCCAATTCCGTGAGTAGAGTCTCTACTCGCTGCCGGTATTGAGCATGCAGTGAGTCCGCTCCGCCGAAGTAGTTAAGCCCGCTGCGTATTTCGAACACCAAAGCCTGGGGATGCAGGCTAATCGCCGAGCTGAAGCTTTGCGACAGCTGTGCGAGCTGTTCGAGGCACTGCTTTTGCTCCTGTTCTGGCAGCGTGGCGAGATGGGGTAGATAGAGGCAATACCAGAGACTGCCGCGACCAGCAGCCTTGGGTCTCTCTGCGCTCGACTTACCTGCCGCAGGTCTTTCTGTGACTGTTCCCGCTTCACTTCTTGCAGCTGTGGCGACATTGCTCGTGACCGCATGAGCGGCCTGAGGACCGGGTTGCGGCGCAGCAGCGGGGTCTAGTGCGGCGGTTTTTGTGTCCCGCTGTTCCTGAACCACTGCGCGCTGCGGTTTTGGCCGCAGCGCCGCTTTACGTGGCTCGAGCTGGGGGAGCAGAGTGAGCTGTGTGGTACCGGTTGACTTGAGCATCGCCTACGACCTCTCGCTAATTATTTCTAGGTTGGCGCTGCTATGACCTGCCGCTGCTTCAGCAGGCGCTACTGCACTGAGGTTTCTTTCTTGGGCCTCTACTTGGGTTTCTACTTGAGCTTCTACTGGGATTTTTCCTTGAGCTTTTGTTTGATCCTCCCCTCGAGCGTTCTTTTGACTCTTCGCAAGCTCGGCCTCGTGAGCACTGCGCCAAATGCGTGTTCGACTGGTCTGTTGATCTTCCCGCGCAGAGGTGGATGCCGGTGCGCCGGGCAGGTCGTTGAGGCGCAGGCGCAAACTACTGGGCTTGAAGCTGCCTCGAGCCTTGCGGATATCGATGTCGAGGTATTCCTGTTGCTCAGCTGCCATCCCCTTAATTTCTAGACTTATAGAAGAAGGTGAGTGCTCACTATATTGCTTCATGAATAGGACTCCTACGGCCTTGCCTGTAACGGCGGCGAGCTGTAAGCGACGCAGTGTGCGTTGCGGTAGCTGCCCTTGCCAGGCGAGTACGAGGCCGCAGTGAGGCGTCTGCAGAGCTCGCTCCATACACCAGAGAGCGTCCTTGCTCGTCATCGATCCTTCACTGATTAAGACCGGAACATCGGGATTCCTCTTCCCGTCAAATTGCTTTTGTGGCGGGGCGACTACTAGCACGCGGCGCAAATCAATGCCGGCCTGGGCTAACCCGGGGGCATAGGGTGAGAAGGGCGGAGCTATCCATAGCACCCACAGACCTTGTGCGATGAGCGTGCGCATAAGGGGCAAGAAGAGCTGAAGCTCACCTATGCCTGGGCGCCGATTCACCACTTCGATAAGTCCCTGCCGAGGCCAGCCGCTTCCCGGTAGCAGATCGTCTAGGCTCGCGAAGCCGGTGCCTAGGCAGTCTTGCTCGGCATAGCCTTCTTGGTAGCCGCCGCGCCATAAATTCTTAGTGCTCTGTAGCAGCTGCTCTATAGTGGGTGCTGCAAAAGACTCGTTTGTTTCCTCTTCTGCAGCGTCTCGTCTGCCTCTTTCCTCCTCTTTTCCTTCTGCCCCAGCTGTCTCTTTTGCGTTTGCGTTTGCGGATGACGCCCGGTTGGATAAGGTGCTGTCGGCGTCAGCTTTGCCCGCCGTCTCTTTGCTTATTTCTTCGCCTGTCTGTTCTCCTTCTCGTTCGCCTTCCTGTTCGCCTGCTCGTTTGTCTGTCTCTAAGCTAGCGCCCACGCTGCCCGCTATGAGCCTGTGTACCTGGGGGCTGATGTAGGAGTTTGGGGTGTCGTTCACGCCTTATGCCTCGGCACTTAGGACCAAATTACTGTTTATTTATACAGTAGTATAGCCGGTGTTTTCAGGCAAGCAAATAAGAGGAGGTAAAAATAAGGGGAGATAACTAAACATCTGATTAAAGGGCTTGGGTATCTAAACCAGGCGTGGCAAGGCCAGAGGGCAGGATCAGAGGAGACGGCAAGATAGACCAGTCAGAGAACCCAGCTAGAGAGCCCAGCTAGAGAGACAAAACGGTAAAGCCAGCAGAGCTTAGGTAGCTACTCAGGCGGAGTGAGCAGCTGGCTTGGCGTAGCAATGGCGTGCAGCGGCACATCCCACGGCTCGCGGGGCAGAGGCGTCGCGCTGACTTGGCAGTCGTGGGCTGCTCCTAGGAGCAAAGGATTAGAGCCGCCATGGGCTTGAGTTGTAAAAGCAAAGGCACGGTCGTAAAAGCCTTTACCCATTCCGAGGCGTGTCCCGCGACTGTCGCAGGCCACCAGGGGCAGTACCACCAGATCGAGCTCGTGAGGCGCTATCTCTGCTGCGTCCTGACGGGCGGGATCAGGCTCGAACAAGCCCCAGCGGTTCTTAACTAGCTCGCTCTCATTGCCGTGGTAGGCGAAAAAACGTAAAGACAAATCGTCCGGGTCAGCAACGGGGAGAAAGCAGCGTTTACCAGACTCTAGAGCTCTGTCGATGAGTACATGCAGATCCAGTTCGCCATCGGCGGCAAGATAAAACGCGATCGACTCGGCATGGTGAAAGGCAGCGGAGGAAGTGAGGTGCTGAGCGACAGACCGAGAAGCTGACTCTTGCTGCTCCTGACTCAGCGCGCGCCGCGCGGCTCTGAAATGAGCGCGTAGCGAGGCGGTGGAATCAGCAATGGGTTTTATCATGTCGGCATACAGCGGTGGTCTTATATTTAGGAGTGCTAGGCAGGAACGTAGGATACGAAAGGCGGCTAAAAAAAGCCACGCGCTAAATGCACCGCGTTAGATAGGATAGAGAATGTGAAAGAGATGTGCGCTATGAAAAAACGCGCAGCTTAGATAAGAACGTTAACGAAAGCAGGAGAGAGAAAGGAGAGAGAAAGGAGAGAGAAGCTGAGAAAAATAGAGCTGACCACCAGGCTGCTAGGTGGTCTCTGTTTTGATTCTTATGTCTTTGGTCAGACCAATCCGCAGCATGCTATTTGAGTCGATGCGCGTAAAGCTGTTAGAGCAGGACGCCAAGCCGATCAGCATTTGACGATAAGCAGGAAAATAAAAATGGAAGAGAAGCTCCCCGAAATACCGCTACCAAAGTTGCCCTGAACCGAAAGGTTCAGGTGGTGGCTCTCGCGATGAATAAGGCTTTCCGTCAAGCGGACATGCACAACAACACCTAACGAGAATCCTCCGGTAGTACAGATATCGGCTCAAGAACACGTTTGGCTGGCGAATATCCTAGGGAACTTAAGGGCGAGTATAGCCCGCGTGCAGAGGGTGCGAAAGGGAATGGCGAGTAAACTGTGTTTTAAAGTTCGAGCTGGCGAGAGCCCGCGAGGGCGGCATCGATCTTGTCTTCAAGACTGCGCAGCTGCAAGGCACTTGCCTGACGGGTTTCGTTAATCAAAAGATTCTTGCGCAGCATATCGTGAGTGATATTGAGCGCCGCCATCACAGCGATTTTTTCGGCGCCGTGAATATTGCCGCGGGATTTAATCGTACGCATGTTTTCATCGAGATAGCGCGCCGATTTCATAAGCGCTTCCTGCTCCGAAGGGGGGCAGTTGATTTGATACTCTTTGTCGAGGATCTTGATCTGTACGGCGGTAGGCTGTTCGCTCATAGGTCTTCTCTGACGTATCTATCGTAATCGTGTCTCGGGCGCCGCTTAGGCTTCGTTCATCGACTTAAGGCGTACGACGATCGACTCAAGCTTGGCCTTGGCTTCTTTATTTTGCGTAAGCAGTTGGCGACGCTCACTCTGCCAGTTGTCCGCGGTAGCTCGCAGTAGCTGATTCTCGGTTTTGAGCGTCGAACACAGCTCAATGAGGTCGTCGACCTTGGCGCTCAGGGAGTGAAATCGGTCTTCGTTCATGGTGAGGCATCGCTGTAAAAACTAGAAAACAAGAAGGCTAAAGCAATGACTTAGGCTCGACAGCCGAGAAAAATTCGAGCTTTAGCTAGTAGAGCGCTAACTATAGAGCCGCCGCTATGAAGGGTCAACAACCGCGCAGGCCGACGCTCGGCCGAGTGTAGCTTCATCTACCCAGGCAACAGCGGCGAAGTTCGACTCCGGCGGCCTTTGCTCTTAGACTATCCTCCGCTATTCATCACCAGATTCTCACGAGGCATTCATGGGTTTAACGAGCACAGAATTCAAACGCCGCCGCACCGATCTTATGGCGCAAATGGAAGCTGGCAGCATCGCGCTGATTGCGGCTGCCCCTGCTCGCCAGCGCAGTAACGACACGGATTACTATTACAGGCAGAACAGTGATTTCTACTACCTCACCGGTTTTGAAGAGCAGGACGCGCTGCTGGCGCTAATTCCCGGCCGTGAGCAGGGCGAGGCAGTTCTGTTCTGCCAAGAAAAGGACAAGCTGAAAGAGCTCTGGACAGGCCGACTCATGGGGCCTGAAACAGCACAGACCGAACTCGAGCTCGACGACGCTTTCCCCATTGCCGATATAGACGACATCCTGCCGGGCCTCATCGAGGGGCGCGAGCGCGTGTACTATTCAATGGGTCAAGACAGCCGCTTTGATGAGCGCGTCATGGAATGGGTGAAGGTGATTCGTGCCAAAGCTAAACTCGGTGCGCAGCCCCCAGGCGAATTCCTCGTGCTAGATCACTTGCTGCACGAGCTGCGATTAATTAAGAGCAAGGCCGAAATTGAGCTAATGCAGAAAGCGGCCACCATCTCTGCCGAGGGTCATCGCCAAGCTATGGCCGTGTGCGAGCCGGGGATTCGAGAATATGCCATGGAAGCGGAACTCAACTATGCCTTTATGCGCGGCGGCAGCAGAGCGCCCGCCTACTGCTCCATTGTTGCTGCCGGCGACAATGCCTGCATCCTGCATTATGACCGCAATGACGACGAGGTGAAGGACGGCGATTTGATTTTAATCGACGCCGGCTGTGAGTATCAGTATTACGCATCAGACATCACCCGCACCTTCCCAGCCAATGGCAAATTTAATCCGCAGCAAAAAGCGATTTACGAGCTGGTGCTAAAAGCGCAGGACGCGGCAATCGCTGCAGTACAGCCCGGCGCTGTCTGGGATGCACCGCATAACGCGTCGGTTAAAACGATTACCCAAGGCCTAATCAAACTCGGATTGATCGAAGGAACGCTAGCGCAGGCGCTCAAAACGGAAGCCTACCGCGACTTTTATATGCACCGTGTCGGTCACTGGATTGGCATCGATGTACACGACGTGGGCGACTATAAAATCGATGGCGAGTGGCGCCTGCTGGAGCCGGGTATGGTGACCACCATTGAGCCTGGCATTTACATTGCGCCGGACAATAAAAAAGTGCCCAAGAAGTGGCGCGGCATTGGCGTGCGCATCGAAGACGACGTGCTCGTGACAAAGAAAGGCAATCGCGTGCTGACTACGGGTATTCCAAAAACCGTCGACGAAATCGAAACCTTTATGGCGCAGGCGCGGCAGTCGCGCGCTGCATAAGCGTAGTAGGCACGGAGAGGAAAATGCGGGCAGAGCTACAACAGAACTATGATGTGTTGATAGTCGGTGGCGGCATGGTAGGCGCGACGCTTGGCTGTGCGCTGGCCGCGAATCCAGCGACAGCGCAGCTTTCGGTTCTTATTGTAGATACGCAGCCTTCACCGTCGGTGGACACTGCGGCGCCCACCCACCTCAGCTTCGATAGTCGCTCGACAGCGTTGTCCGCTGCGTCGCGGAACTTACTTGAAGCTTTCGATCTTTGGGGAGCGGTGCAGGAAGGCGCATCACCTATTCAACGCATCCATGTGTCTGACCAAGGGCGCTTCGGTAGGACGACACTAGGCCGCGAGGAATTTTCTGAATCTGCGCTCGGCTACGTCGTCGAAAACGCGGTGTTTGGTTCAGCACTTGCCACTAGGCTTGATTCACTTGCGCAGTGCAGCGTGTGCGCGCCAGCGACCGTGCAATCTGCCGTACCGATAGAGAGCGGTATGCGAGTCGAGCTGCAGCAAGACAGCAGCGAGCAGCTCAGCATCGTAGAAACCAAGTTGCTCGTGATCGCGGAAGGCGGACGCTCTTCACTCTGCGAACAGCTTGGCATAGCTCGCACCAGTCATGACTACGGCCAACATGCGCTGATTGCAAACGTTGCGCTCAGCCGGCCCCACGAGGGCGTTGCCTATGAGCGCTTTACCAACACCGGCCCGCTTGCTCTTTTGCCGCTGCTGCCCGTCGAAGGCGAGTCACGCGCGTCCCTGGTGTGGACGCTTGCTGTGGAAGAGGCGCAGGCGATTAGCGAATTAAAGGATGAGCAATTACTGGCGCGGCTGCAGGAAAAATTTGGTTGGCGCCTCGGGCGTTTCGTCCGTATTGGCGCGCGAGCTATTTACCCCCTGCGCCTTCAACTTGCCCAGGAGCAAATTCGACCCCACACCGTGCTGCTTGGCAATGTCGCGCATACTCTGCATCCGGTTGCTGGTCAGGGCATGAATTTGTCGCTACGAGATATCGATGCCTTGGTGAAGGAACTGGCTGCTGCTGTGAATTCTGAGTCAGTTGCGAGCCATGATATCGGCTCGATGGCGCTGCTGCAGCGCTATGTTGATCAGCGGCAGGGCGATCAAGGTTTGATGGTTGCGGCGACCGACGGCCTGACCAAACTGTTCTCAAGCGACGCCCAGGCCAAGGTTTGGCTGCGTAAAGCGGGGCTGCTGTCTATTGAATTGCTACCCACCTTAAAAACTCGCTTTGGAACAAGAGCGATGGGTTTTGATTAATCGCGCTGGCTAAATATAAGAAGGGCGCACCGCCGGCGGTGCGCCCTAAGCACTAGCGCAGTGCTGCGCGAATCGCTTCTATGCGCTTGCGGTTTGCGCCGAGATCACTGTAGCCCAAACGCGAAGCCGAACGTACATGAGTCACGCCAGCCTCGGGCTCATGCAAAAATTCCACGTCGTCCACATAGCCCATGATCGCGCTCGTGAATTCCGCATACAGATAATTGTCCTGTGCTTCGACGATGTTCGCTTCATCGAGTCCTACCAACACCTGTTCTACTTGGGAGAGATTGGCTGAGAGTGGCGCAATGCCGTGCTGCTCGCTGGTGGCAAAACTTGAGACGCAGTTAGGCGAATCAGGACAGGCGGTTAATTCGCCGTTTTGTACGCCAATATTGCTCGGCGGCTGGCCGGCGCAAGCACCGAGGAAAGGGAGTATTGCGAAAAGACTTTTTTTCATGGTGTTCTCAATTATTGATTGTTAGCGCGCTAAGGCAACAAGACTTTAGGCTTAAGAGACGACGGTCATTCCCAGCCAATCTGCGATCAGCGCAGGCTTCTCTTCACCGTCGATCTCAACTGTTACGCTGTGCTTGAGCAGATAGTTGCCCGGTTTCTTTTCTTCGGCGCTGGCAAGGGTAAAACGCGCACGGATCTTGGCGCCCGATTTAACTGGGTTTAGGAAGCGAACTTTATCGAGTCCGTAATTAATACCCATCACGGTATTCTCGAGTTTCAGACCGCCACCCATTGAGCTCAGCATGCTGAGCAGCGACAGGGTCAGAAAGCCGTGGGCTATGGTTGTGCCAAAGGGAGTTTGAGCAGCGCGCTCGGCGTCGAGGTGAATGTACTGGTGGTCACCCGTTGCATCAGCAAACTGATTGATGCGCTCTTGGTCTACTTCAACCCAGTCGGTCAGGCCAACTTCTTTGCCGATGTAGTCCTGCAGTTGGCTTGCATTAATAGTGTTGCTCATTGGTTTATCCTTTTTATCTTTGAGTGATAGCTCTGAGTCTAGCAGCAGACCCAGCACTCACCAAGCATAGAGCCATGGCTAGTTCTCAGGTGGCACACTATAATCAGACCATGGATACACACTCGAAGAACGCCTCCGCAAACACTCACGCAGACTGCGATGTGCTTATCGTCGGCGCCGGTCTCGTGGGCGCGAGTCTTGCGCTGCGCTTAGCGGACAGCGGACTGCGCATAGGCCTTCTCGATCGAGGAGATCTCGCCGCGGTATCCGCTACGCCGCAACCCACCGAGGGCTCCGGCTTCGACCCGCGAGTCGTCGCACTGACTGCCCGCTCGCAACAGCTGCTCGAGCAGCTAGGAGCCTGGCAATTGTTGAAACAGCAGCGCCTATGCCCCTACGAACAGATGCGGGTGTGGGAGGAAGACGGCACTGGGCAGGTTGAATTTTCCGCTGGAGAAATACACGCGCCGGCGCTTGGCACTATCGTCGAAAACTCGCTGGTGCTGAACGCGCTGCTGTCGTGTCTAGATGCAAGCTGTTCCCAAGCCGCTGCGCAGCGGCGTGAAGCGATTCGTCTATTTCCTCAACGTAGCGTAACTGCGTTAGAGCGGAGTACCAGTGGAAGAAGGCTGCTTACGACACTGCGCTGCGACGATGGCAGTGAGGTCTCGGCGCACCTTGTTGTTGCCGCCGACGGGGGTAATTCGCGCCTGCGAGAACTCGCTGGCTTCGAGACGCGTGAGTGGGACTATGGGCAAAAAGCCATTGTTACGACGATTCGCACGCGCGAGCCTCATGCGCTTACCGCGCTGCAGCGATTCTTAAATACTGGGCCGCTTGCTTATTTGCCACTAGCCGATGGCGCTGACGCGCCACTTGGCAAGCACTGCTCAATAGTGTGGTCGGCCGACTCGAGCCGCGCAGACGAATTGATGGCGCTGGGCGATGAAGGCTTTGCAGGTGAGCTTAATCGGGCTATGGAAGGCGCCTTCGGCGGCGTCGAAGCGGTAGATAGCCGCTTTGTTTTTCCGCTGCGCCAGCGCCATGCCAAGCGCTATGTTCAGGACAACATCATCCTTGCGGGCGATGCCGCCCACACCATTCATCCGCTAGCAGGGCAGGGGGTCAATCTCGGTTTCCTTGATGTACAGGCCCTTGCCGAAGCGCTAGAAGCCGGCCTTGCAGGTGGACGTCACCCCGAGGACAGCCTCATGCTTCAGCGTTATCAGCGCCAACGCATGGGCCCTAACCTTGCGATGATGGCGCTCATGGAGGGTTTCAAGCGGGGTTTCGCGGACCAGCCCTTAGCCCTGCGCTGGCTGCGCAACGTTGGCCTCAAAGGCGTAAACCGCTTTGCAGCTCTGCGTAAAGCGCTCGCCAGCGAGGCGCTTGGCGCTTAGCTCTGACTATTTTTCCGTCAAACTAATCGCTAAAACTGCAAGGTTTAGAATTTCTTATAAGGTTTTCTTAAGGCCAGTCGATACTTTTTTGTGTGCAGCGTGTGGCGACAGACATTTGTTCTAGAATGTCCTCGTTCTCAGCTCGCAATACGCGCCTTGAACGGCGCAATTGGGTATTTTGAGGCCAACTGGGAGCCGTTGTAGCGATGTCTAAGCAGTCTTCTTTTCCATTCGACCTCGATCTGAGCATCATAGATACCGCTAGTCTGACCAATATTCTAAGCGACATCGAGCACCACTTGCCCTTGATGGAGACCGAGTGCGACATCGACCAGTTATTAGAGGTAAAGGCCTTCTTCGAGACCGAACTCAAGGTCTCTCGTCGTCTACACTAGTTTCTTCCGCTCGGCCCACGCTCAGCCTTTTGAATTCTACTCGCTACTAGACGCGAGACTGCGCTATTCTGCTCTGCGGACAGGCCAGTTATGCCTCCGTCCGCAGCGACGAAGTCAGGCACAGTGCTGAGTCGCAACCCCATCTTTGACGAATAAGTGATCATGAGACAAGGAGACAGTATGCAGCGCAGATTCACGAAATTAGTTTGCACCTTAGGCCTATTGAGCCTACTCCCTTCAATGACTCAGGCTTTGGATATCGAAGCGCTGGAGCGCGCGATGGCGAGTTCTCAGCGTCCTGCGGCCGATAAAGAGAGAGACGGCAGTCGTAAAGCGCCTCAGGTATTGGACTTCATGGGCGTAGAGTCTGGAATGGTAGTCCTAGATATCAACGCCTCGGTCGGCTGGTATACCGAAGTATTAAGCTATGCAGTGGGCTCCACGGGCACTGTTTATATGCAGAACAGACCGGGCGGAAGAAATGCCGATGAGGCGGCTGCTCGTGCCTCGCGACTGGATAATGTAGAACCGTGGAATGCGGCGATCAGTGAACTGCCAGCCGAGAGCATCGATTTCGCACTTACCGCATTAAACTTCCACGACTTTCATAATTCGAATCCCGCCGCTGCCCAGAACCTTTTAGGGGAAACCTTAGCGGCACTAAAGCCCGGTGGCCTGCTCGGCGTGATCGACCATGAAGGCGACGCCAACGCTGATAATCAGTCGCTGCACCGAATAGCCTTTGACCAGGCTGTGAAAGCAATTCTTGAAGCAGGTTTCATGCTGGTTGCAACGAGCGAGCTGCTCGATAATCCTGCAGATGATCACAGCGTTGGGCCCTTTGACGAATCACTCGATCGAAATACTGATCGCATCGTGCTGAAATTTATGAAGCCATAGTTGAGATCTGGTTGCCCAGGGCTTCGCTTAAACCGAAGCCCATTTATTTAGTTCATCCTCACCCAACGACGCGACGATAAGTCGATAGCTAAGTTGAAGCACTTTATTCTCCATGTTCTTTAACAGGCGAGCCTTGAAATGCGTAGTCTGGCCACTAACTTGATGCCTCCGCTACACTGCGCACCAGCTAACGCTAGCAAGCTGTGTCCGGCATGGTCTTAATATTCCTGTCATACGTAACACTTAGCTGCAGGTAATTGGATATAAAAAATACAAATCCGCCGCCTCTTAAATTTCGCTCCCCGTAAAAGCAGCCAGTCAATCAAGGTTTAGAAAAACGTGACACCCATAAAGCAATCCACGCAGGGCAATGTTGTCTCTCGCTTTTTCTCAGTCTTTCGCTACAGCGCCGTCGCAATGCGTATTGTATGGGATACCAATGCCGGCTTAATGCTTGCCATGGCTGTAACGACGTTGGTTGTTGGTGTGCTTCCCGCAGCTATAGCATCGATTGGTGGCTTGTTCGTAGACGCCGTGGCGAATGCGATAGGAGGCGAGGAAGAAGTCGCGGCAGCTGCTAGAGCAGAAGCGCTTAATTTCGTCTTTATGGAAGTTGGCTTAGTGCTGTTGATGACCGCAGCTCAGCAGGCGAACACGATTTGCCAAGCCATTCTACGCGTGCTGCTAGGCAATAAAATAAACGTAATGATTCTAGAAAAAGCGCTGACGCTTGAGCTCGCGCATTTTGAAGACGCAGAATATTATGACAAGCTCGTAAGGGCCCGCCGTGAAGCGAGCTCGCGTCCCTTGAGCTTGGTTACCAAAACTTTTGATCTGCTACGCAACTTAATCTCGCTGGTCGCCATAGCCGCCTTCCTTTTTCAGTTTTCGCCCTGGGCTGTGTTGCTTCTGAGTCTTGCGGGTGTGCCTGCCTTTATCGCAGAAGCTAAATTTTCCGGCGAAGCATTTCGCGTGAACAAGCGTCGTTCCGCCGAGCGTCGCATGCAGATCTATCTGGAGATGGTACTGACACGTGAAGACGGCGTTAAAGAAGTAAAGCTTCTGCAGCTAGGAAAAATATTCCTACAGCGCTACGTTGACATCTTTTTGGCGATCTATCGCGAAGACAGGAGCCTTGTGCTGCGGCGTGGGGCGTGGGGCTATGGGCTGGGCATACTGGCGAGCGCTGCGTTTTATTTTGCGTACGGCTGGGTTGGCTTCGCGGCGATTGCCGGTGTGATTACCATTGGTCAGATGACCATGTATATCGCGCAATTTAGACTTGGGCAGAACTCTGTCACGAGCAGCCTCACTGCAGTCAACGGCATGTACGAAGACAATCTATATCTGTCTAATTTAACCGAATACCTCGCTCACGAAGTACCGGAGCAAAGTGGCGATAAATTGGCGGGGCCGAAACCTGACGACGGGATTCGATTTGAAGACGTCAGCTTTTTCTATCCGGGCAGTGAGACACCCGCGCTGGATAGCGTGACTCTCCATATCACTCCAGGTGAAAGTCTAGCCATTGTGGGTGAAAACGGCAGCGGTAAGACGACGCTTATCAAATTGCTTACTCGGCTATACACACCCACTAAAGGACGAATCTTATTGGAAGGCCTGCCGCTGGAGGAATGGGATGTCGATACGCTGCGGCGCAAGATTGGTGTGATCTTCCAAGACTTCGCGCGCTATCAGCTCAAGGTCGGTGAGAATATCGCGATAGGCGATGCTGAGACTCTGAGCGCATCGGAGCAAGAAGCAGCGCGCAAAGATATCGAAAGGGCGGCGCAGAAAGGGATGGCGGACGACTTTATTCGCGACCTCCCCAGCGGCTATGAAACGCAGCTCGGCACCTGGTTTAAAGACGGCAAGGAACTGTCCGGCGGACAGTGGCAAAAGGTCGCTCTGTCCCGTGCCTTTATGCGCAGCAAAGCGGATATTCTCATTTTAGATGAGCCCACGGCGGCGATAGATGCGAAAGCAGAAGCGGATATTTTCGCGCACTTCGCCGAGCTGACAGCAAACCGCATTTCAATAATTATCTCGCATCGCTTCTCTACAGTGCGTCGCGCCGACCACATTATCGTACTCGAGAAGTCCAAGATCCTCGAGCAGGGTAGTCATGAGGAACTGTTGGCCTTGGGCGGTCAGTATGCGACCCTATTCGAACTACAAGCACAGGGATATCAATAGCCCTGCGCTGCAAAAAGGACGAGTAATGAGCGAGCGAGAGTCAGAAGAAGAAAACAAAAAAGAGGTTGAGGCAAAGAGTCTGATGGCCGGCAGGCATCTACGCGCAAGGATGCGGCTGTTAGTTTGCTTTCTGACTTTGCCTGTCTACGTGATCGCAGTTTGGGTTCTGCTGAACAATAATCGCGACGTTAGTAGTCTGATGTGGGCCTACATGGCGCTTTATGGTGTCTTCGCTTTCGATATGGTCAGGCGCAGATGTCCAAACTGCGGGGAACAGTTCTTTGTGAAGAGCATTTTGCTCAATCTGATTAGCAAGCGCTGCGTACATTGCGGGCAGAAAGCCGCTTCTTAGCTACGCTCATAAAAAAGGGCTAGCCTGCGCGCATTCCACGCTGGCTAGCCCCTGTTCATTACGTTCTTTTATCTAAGATTTTGCCGGTTCAACTAAGAAAGTTATCGATAGACTCTGCTACTTTGCGTCCCTCGTCTATCGCCCTCACCACGAGCGATTGCCCGCGACGGCAATCGCCCGCGGCGAAAACTTTGGGGCTCGACGTTTCGAACTGCTCATACTCAGCTTTGTAGTTCGAGCGGCCATCGAGTTCTAGCCCAAGCGCCTCGCTAACATAGTGCTCTGGACCTAAGAAACCCATGGAGAGCAATATTAGATCGGCTTCCCAGAATTCAATAGTGCCAGGGATTTCCTTAAAGTTGCTGTCAACCTTTACGGTATTAATGCCGAGCAGATTGCCGTCTTCATCGCGCACGAATTCCTTGCCAGAAATAGAGTACACGCGGGGGTCTTCACCAAATTTCTTTGCCGCTTCTTCGTGGCCATAGTCGACGCGGTAAATCTTTGGCCACAGTGGCCAAGGATTATCGTCTGCACGCTCAATCGGCGGCTTCGGCATGATCTCGAAGTTCACGAGAGATTCGCAGCCGTGACGCAATGACGTGCCAATGCAATCTGTGCCGGTATCGCCGCCGCCAATCACGATGACTTTCTTACCCTTGGCGCTAATGTAGTTATCATTTTGCAGCTGTGAGTCGAGCAGGCTTGCAGTGTTCTTCTTGAGAAACTCCATAGCGAAGTGAATGCCGCTGCCTTCGCGATTTGGAATAGGTAGATCCCGCGGTGTCGTAGCGCCTGTTGCCAGAAGGACGGCGTCGTTGTCTGCAACTAGCTTGTCGATACCGATTCCATTGTCGCCCTTACCGCCAATGTCAGCGCCGGTGACAAACTCGATGCCTTCTTCGCGCAAAATATTTACACGGCGGTCAACAATGTCTTTTTCCAGCTTCATGTTTGGAATGCCGTACATCAGCAGCCCGCCGACGCGATCGTCGCGCTCATACACGGTGACGCTGTGGCCAGACTTGTTGAGCTGTGCAGCTGCTGCGAGGCCTGCAGGGCCGGAACCAACAACTGCGACTGTTTTACCGCTGCGAGTCTCGGGAGGTTGCGGTTTAACCCAGCCGTTTTCGAAACCTTTGTCGATAATTGCGTTTTCGATGTTTTTAATTGTGACCGGCGGCTCTGTAGAGCCGAGTACGCAGGAGCCTTCGCAGGGCGCGGGACAAACGCGGCCGGTGAACTCGGGGAAGTTATTAGTCTTGTGCAGGCGTTCGAGCGCCTCTTCCCAACGTCCGTGGTAAACAAGATCGTTCCATTCGGGGATCAGGTTATAAACCGGGCAGCCGTTTTCAGACTGACAAAATGGCACACCGCAGTCCATGCAGCGCGCACCCTGAGTGCTAAGTGCGACGTCTTCCGGTGCTGTGTAGATCTCTTTGTAGTCGATCAGCCGCTCGGTCGCATCGCGATAAGGTACGGTCTGACGAGTGAATTCTTTAAATCCTGTAGGCTTTCCCATGGTCTTTTCCTGCGTGGCACTCGGCCTTTCTGGTGAGTCGAGCAAAGCTCGTTCACGAGTGGATCACTAGCAAGAGCCTCTCGGGCTCTTGCCGTTCAATGCAGCGGCGGTAATTAAGCCGCTGTCACTGCGCGCTCGGCAAGAACGCGTTTATAGTCTGTTGGCATAACCTTGACGAACTGTGTAAGCGCGAGCGCCCAATCGTCCATCAAGCGCTTGGCTACATCCGACTCGGTATAGAGGTAGTGCTTCTTCACTAGCTCGTGGAGTTCTTCTGCATCCGCAGAGTCATCAACGCTTTCGAGCTCAAAGGTTTCGCTGTTGCACTGTTTGGGGAACTGGCCCTCGGGATCCCACACGTAAGCAATGCCGCCGCTCATGCCGGCGCCGAAGTTGCGGCCCGTGCTGCCTAGAATCACCACACGACCACCGGTCATGTATTCGCAGCCGTGATCGCCGATGCCTTCGACAACGGCGCTTGCGCCGCTGTTGCGTACCGCAAAGCGTTCCGCAACGATTCCGCGAATATACGCTTCGCCGCCTGTCGCTCCGTAGAGATTTACATTGCCGGCGATGATGTTGTCTTCCGCTTTAAACGAGCTTTGCTTCGGCGGATACAGAACGATCTTGCCGCCAGACAGGCCCTTGCCGACGAAATCGTTGGCGTCACCTTCTACGGTGAGCGTGACACCCTTAGCCAGCCAAGCGCCGAGGCTTTGGCCTGCTGAGCCATTGAGCTTGATGTTGATTGTGTCGTCGGGAAGCATCTCGGCTTTCCAGCGCTTTGCCACTTCGTTAGAGAGCATGGTGCCGACAACACGGTTGATGTTCACCACGTCGTGTTCAACGTGGACAACCTTGCCTTCTTCGATGCCTTCCCGTGCGAGTTTGATCAGCACGTTATCCAGCGCCTTATCGAGACCGTGGTCCTGCTCCTGCATTTTGTAGAAGCCGGTATTTTCGAACACCACTTTTGCAGGAGTGAGGATGGAAGATAGGTCGATGCCGCTCGCTTTCCAGTGATCTATTGCCTGATTCATGTCCAGCAGGTCAGCACGACCGACCATGTCATTTACCTTGCGAATGCCGAGGCTTGCCATGATCTCACGCATTTCTTCAGCCACCATGAACAGGTAGTTCGTTACATGTTCCGGCTTGCCTTTGAATTTCTTGCGCAGCTCAGGGTCCTGCGTAGCAATACCGACAGGGCAGGTATTGAGGTGGCATTTGCGCATCATGATGCAGCCAAGCGTAATCAGCGGTGCAGTAGCAAAGCCAAACTCTTCGGCGCCGAGTAGCGCAGCGATGGCAATGTCGCGGCCAGTTTTTAACTGACCGTCGGTCTGCAATGTGACGCGCGAGCGCAGATTGTTCATTACCAAAGTTTGATGAGTCTCGGCGAGACCCAGCTCCCATGGCAGACCTGCGTGCTTGATTGACGTAAGCGGCGACGCGCCCGTGCCGCCGTCGTGACCGGCGATGACAAGGTGATCGGTCTTCGCTTTAGTCACGCCCGCTGCGATCGTGCCGACGCCAATTTCTGCGACTAGTTTGACACTGATGCGCGCTGCGCGATTCGCATTCTTCAGATCGTGGATCAGCTGCGCGATGTCTTCGATTGAATAAATGTCGTGATGCGGAGGCGGGCTGATAAGACCCACGCCCGGCGTTGAGTGACGAATGCTAGCAATGTAGTCGTCCACTTTGCCGCCCGGCAGCTCACCACCTTCGCCAGGCTTGGCGCCTTGAGCGATCTTGATTTGTAGCTCGTCGGCGTTGGTAAGGTACCAGGCCGTTACGCCGAAGCGGCCAGAGGCCACCTGCTTGATAGCAGAGCGCTTAGAATCGCCGTTTTCCATCGGCTCAAAACGGTAAGGGTCCTCACCGCCTTCGCCAGTATTCGACTTGCCGCCAATGCGATTCATAGCAACGGCCAGCGACTCGTGGCTTTCCTGTGAAATCGAACCGAGGCTCATCGCGCCGGTAGCGAAACGCTTTACGATTTCGGCAGCGGGTTCCACTTCATCCAGGGGAATGGCTGAGTCGACCGTCGTGTTGAACTTGAGCAGGCCGCGGAAGGTGCAGCGACGAGTGCTCTCTTCGTTAGTGTGCTTCGCAAACGCTGCGTAGGCATTCACGTTGTTGTTGCGTGCAGCGAGTTGCAGGTTGAATATGGAATCAGGATTCCACATATGGGCATCGCCGCCCGAACGCCAGTGAAAGTCGCCGGGGTTGCTGAGTGCTGGAATGCGTTGGCTTTCGCGCTGTGGGAAACCTAGCGCGTGACGGCGGCGTGTTTCCTCGATGAGCACGGGGAATTTAACGCCTTGAACACGGCTGGCAGTGCCGACGAAGCAGCGCTGCACGATTTCATCGGCAAGACCTACGGCTTCAAAGATCTGCGCGCCCTTGTAGGACTGCAGAGTTGAAATGCCCATCTTAGCCATAACCTTGAGCATGCCCTTAGCGACGCTCTTCTTATAGCCGTAAACGAGCGACTCCTCGTCTTCGGCGTTCTTGCTAATCAGGCCGTCTTTGCTCGCCTGCCATAAAGACTCGAATGCGAGATACGGATTGATGGCGTCGGCGCCGTAACCGGTAAGCAGGCAGAAGTGATGCACTTCGCGGGCTTCGCCAGTTTCTATAACGATACCGATCTGTGTACGTTTCTGCGCCGCCACCAAATGATGGTGCACCGCGCCGCAGGCAATCAGTGCGCTGATGGCGATGCGCGACGAGCTCATTGCGCGGTCCGACAGCACGACAAACGCGTAACCCTCGGCAATAGCCTGCTCGGCGTCTGCACAGAGGCGGTCGAGCGCTTCGATATAGCCTTCGGCGGAGTCTGCGGCAAAGGTCATATCCAGCGTTTTGGAGCGCATGCCATGACTATCGAGGTCGCGAATGTCGGCAAGCTCTTTATTCGACAGGATGGGGTGGCTAAGGCTTAGGCGGTGTGCCTGCTCAGCTGCAGTGTCCAGCATATTCCCTTCTGGTCCGATGAAACACTCGAGCGACATCACCACTTCTTCGCGAATCGAGTCGATCGGTGGGTTGGTAACTTGGGCAAACAGCTGTTTGAAGTAGTCGTAAATCATGCGCGGCTTGTCGGACAGGCAGGCTAGCGCGGAATCGTTACCCATTGAGCCAAGCGGATCACGAGCCTCTGTGACCAGAGGAATGAGCATGAACTGCATAGTCTCGGTGGTGTAGCCGAAGGCCTGCATGCGGCGCAGCAGCGCATCCTCACCGTCTTCGCTAGCTAACGACAATATATTGTCAGGCCTGGCAATGTCGGAGAGCGTGACTTTTTGCTCAGCGAGCCACTGGCCGTAGGGGCGTTTGCCGCTGATTGTGCTCTTCAGCTCTTCGTCGGGGATCAGTCGCCCCTGTTCGAAATCGATCAGGAACATCTTGCCCGGCTGCAGGCGCCCCTTAAGCAGAACGTTGGCCGGGTCCACGTGAACCACGCCCACCTCTGAAGCCATGATGACCTTGTCGTCTTTGGTGACGTAGTAGCGGCTCGGGCGAAGGCCATTACGGTCTAGCACCGCGCCAATGTATTGGCCGTCTGAGAAAACGATGGAGGCAGGGCCGTCCCAAGGTTCCATGATCGCCGAGTTGAACTCGTAGAAGTCGCGCTTCTGCTGGTCCATGTTGGCGTCTGACTGCCAAGCCTCTGGAATCATCATCATGACCGACTCTTGTAGCGAGCGGCCCGACATGAGCATGAATTCGAGCACCGAATCGAAGCTGCCGGAATCTGAGCAGTCGGCTTCGATAATGGGGAAGAGGGTCTCTAGCTTATCGCCGAAGACATCGGTTTTGGCCATGCCTTGGCGGGCAACCATCGCGTTGGCGTTGCCGCGCAGCGTGTTGATCTCACCATTGTGGCTCATGAAGCGATTGGGCTGCGCTCGGTCCCACGACGGGAAAGTGTTGGTGCTAAAGCGCGAGTGAACCATGGCGAGATGGGTCTCGAAGCTGGGGCTCATGAGGTCCTTATAAAAAGGAAACAGCTGACCTGGCGTGAGCATGCCTTTATAGACGATGACCTTGGTAGAAAGGCTGCAAGCGTAAACCTGCTTGGCTTCGGCCAAGGTTGCGTCGTTGCGCAGCTGATGTGTGAAGCGCTTGCGAATCACATACAGCTTGCGTTCGAATTCGTCCTGGCTGAGTCCTGCAGCGGCGCCTACAAACAGTTGCTCGATGCGTGGCTGAGCGGCAAGCGCTGCGGGGCCTACGTCGGCCGAGGCCGCGTCGGTGGGAACATCGCGCCAGCCAATGAGAGTCTGGCCTTCGTCGGCAATAACCGAATCGATAAGCTCGCGGCATATCGCGCGCTCAGCGTCGTCCTGGGGCAGGAAAATGTTGCCGACCGCGTATTGTCCGGCCTCTGGCAGGCTGCTGCCGAAGGCTTTATCTGCAATCTTGCCAAAGAAGCTATGCGGCAGCGCCATCAAAATGCCTGCGCCGTCGCCGGTGTTGGCTTCGAAGCCGCAGCCGCCGCGATGGTCCATGCGCGAATTCAGGTGGTAGGCATCGAGCATGATCTGGTGGCTCGGCTTGCCTTTAATGTTGGCAACGAAGCCCACGCCGCAAGAATCTTTTTCTTGGGCTGGGTCATAAAGGCCCTGCTTAGGCGGGAAACCAAACTTTAATGGGATGCGGTTCTCGTTGCTCATGTGCTGCTCTCTCAATCGAGGCCCAGAGGCGCTGGGCTACTCGGTAGTGGGTCTTCAAAATCAGCGCGGCAGGCGCAGCTGCTCGCTGATGACGGCCTCGCTGCTCCTTTTAATAAGGAGGCAGGGAGCGCTCGCGGTTCTTTGCGCGGACTGTGTTTGTCGCGTCGTTAACCGAGCCTCCGGCAAACGAGGGTTGTCGGATTCAGGTAGGCTCGATGCATAGCGTTAGTTGGCTCTTAGCGGAAACTGGGCGTTGAGCTTCGCCTTTGTGGGGTACAAGCTGCTTGCAACACGCCGGCCAGTTTCGAGCCGAATAATCACTTGGGTGCAGCTGTGACTCGCTGTCCAAGACTCCCGCTGACACTGAAAATCGCGTTATGTGCGATGCGAAAGCGGCCGCCAACAATACCACTGCCCTTTGCATTGTCAAGAAATCGGCCGCGCTACGACGGTGTGATTTGATTAATTGACAAGGGTTTGTCGTAAGCCCGTAAAAGCGGAATGATTAGTGACAAAATTCTGACAAACTCGGTCAATAAAGCTGCGCAATTTGTCACAGAGTGTGACGAAAAGCTCAGCGCAACTTCTCACCTATTCCTAACGCTGGGCTCTGCCTAGACGCTTGATTTCAAGGGGTCTGTCGATTACTCTCTGACGGTGTAATGACCTGTGGTTCGGGCTTTCTCTGCACCACAGCATTCTCTAAAACTAACGCTTCGCTGTGATTGGTCATATTGCGTTGCGACTTCACGGAAGAAGCGCTCGAGCAGAGAGGCTCAACTGGAGCTGTGTGTGCCCTCGAGCATGTAACTATCCCGGAAAGCGTAAAAGTTTAGTGCAGAGAGCGCGAAAGTCAGTAAAAAGTAGTCGAAGATCTAGCCCGGTCACCCACTATTCCTTTTTTAACGGAGGCGAATGTAACCCGTGAACTTAAACCTTACCCGTAGACGCTTTATCAAAGGCGTAATCGCATCAGGCGCAGCGGCAACCACGACAGGCGTCTGGGTTGCAGCTAATGGCGCTTCGCGTCCCGCTGGCGCAGTGGAGCGCATGATTCGTATTAATGTGAACGGTCAATCGCGCACCGTCGATGTGGCTCCTCAGGAAACGCTGGCGTCAACGCTGCGTTACAAACTTGGCCTGACCGGCACGAAGCTGGGCTGTAATCGCGGCGAATGCGGTGCGTGCACAGTGCTGGTTGATGATGTGTCGACTTACGCTTGTTCAGTTCTGACACACTCGGTTAAAAACGCTCGAGTGGAAACAGTAGAAGGACTCGAATCAGCTGACGGTACGCTCCATCCGGTTCAGCAAGCTTTCGTTGAAGAGCTGTCGCCACAGTGCGGATACTGCACACCTGGTCAGATCATGGCAGCCGTTGGTCTACTCCGCGAGAACCCCAATCCCACACGCCAAGAGGCGCGCATGGGTCTGTCAGGCAATATCTGCCGCTGCGGTTCTTATGACTCATATCTCGATGGCGTAATGCGCGCCGCGCAAATAGGATAATTCTCATGGCTTATATGCACATTGGTAAAAACTTCGTGCCACCCGATGTAAACGGCAAGGTTACCGGCCGCATCAAATACGCCGAAGATTACACGCGCGAAGGCATGGTCTATGCGCGTTTATTAACTAGCCCCATTCCCCATGCCCGTGTCGTGAACATAGATGCGACTGAAGCGCTGGCGATGGACGGAGTATTCGGTCTCCTTACAGCAGACGACGTCTACCCAGACGGCGAGCCGCAAAGTACGGGCCTGAAGGTTCTCACTAACGAACCCACGCTGGTCGGCGAGCCGATCCTCGCGCTTGCAGCAATAGACGAGCAGACCGCAGAGACAGCGATCAGCAAAATCTCGGTGACTTTCGAGCGTCTGCCTTTCGTCCTCGACCCGCTGGACAGCCTCGCTGAAGGCGGTCCGGATGCGTATAACGGCGGCAACACCTACGTATTCCGTCAGGGCTTTGCGACTGAAAAATGGAGCGCCGACCAGGTCGCGAGCTTCCGCGCCGGCAACGAGCCAACCGCCGAGCCGCAGCAAACTTTCTCCTACGGCGATCTCGACGCAGCGCTAGCGGATTCCGCTTTCGTTTATGAAAGCGGCTTCACGACAGCGGGCTACCCGCACCAGTCCATGGAGCCTCGCAGCGCCATGGCATACTGGGAAAACGGCAAGCTCTATCTCCACGGGACTTCACAGTCTCTGTCGGCTCTTGCTGACGGCATGGCGAGCATCGTAGGTGTACCGCAGGAAGACTTCGTCTTTATTAACGAAGCAACCGGCGGTGGCTTCGGACAGCGCGCTCGCGCCAACAGCATCCCCAGCATGGCAATTCCTGCGAAGATGTCGCAGAAGATTAACCGCCCTGTAATGATGCGCGTTACCCGCGACGAAGAAACTGCAATCGGTGGAGCACGCCAGGGATTCCAGGGCTGGATCAAGTGCGGCTTTAAAGCCGACGGAACGATGGCTGCAGCAGATCTGTACATCATCTCCGACAACGGCGGTAAAGGTGGCGGCGGCGATGCCTACTCCGCAGCCGACTGCATCTCGATTCTTTATCAAACCGAAGCTGTTCGATTCCGCGGTACTTCGATCGGCTCTAACACGGGACACCGCGGTGCCCAGCGTGGACCTGGTCAAAATCAGATTGCAGCGATCATATCGCCAATTCTCGATAAGGCGGCCCAAGAGCTCGGCATCGATCGACTGAAAATACGCCAAATCAACACGCCGCAATCGGGCGATGTTGGCGGCGCACGCCGCACACCATTCACGAGCGCTTACATGCCAGAAGCGCTAAAAATGGGCGCAGAGAAATTTAACCTGACCGAGCGCATGGCACGGTCTCGTCAGCGCAACGGCAGCAAAGTTACGGGCATTGGCATTGGCCAGGGCTACCACAATGCGGGTCGCAGTGGCATGGACGGCATCGTGCTGCTTACCGCTGATGGTCGTCTTAAGGTTCACAACGGCGTAGGTAACCTCGGTACCTACTCCTTCGCGTCCACCTCGCGCGCCGCGGCAGAAGTGCTGCAAATGCCTTGGGAACGCGTAGACGTCGTTACGGGCCGTACCGACCGCAACCTACCTATCACTTCGCCACAGGATGGCAGTAACTCTATCTTTACCAACACGCGCACTAACTATGGTGCGGCTCAAGACCTGTTGGCCAAGATGAAAGAGATTACCGCGCTTGAGCTTGGTGGTGACGCTTCAGACTACGACTTCGGCGATGAGCGTGTGTTCAAGAGCGCTGACGCAAGCGTCGGGTTAAGCTTTGCTGAAATTGCCCAAAAAGGCATCGAGCTCGGTGGAAAGTTCACCGGTGAATCAGATCTGCCTGAGGAGTTAAACGACTTCACCAAGATCTCGGTATCGCGACTCGCAGGACAGGCGCTGATGGGTATTTATCACGACAGCCCCCACAGCAATAACCCTCCAGGTTTTACAGTGACCTTCACTGAGATTGAGATGGACACGGAAACCGGCAAATACGAAATCGTCGACATGGTAACAATTGGCGATTGCGGAACGGTCGTTCATCCACAGGGTTTGAAGAACCAATTAGTAGGCGGCGCTGTATGGGGCATAGGCCTGGCAGGTTATGAGCGTCACCTCTACGATCCGCAGAACGGACTCCCCGCGAGTACGGGCTACTGGCAGAGCAAGATCCCCACCATGATGGATACGCCAGCGAAAATCCAAACTGGCTGGGTGGATTTGCCTGACCCAGAAAACCCCGTAGGCGCGCGCGGCATCGGCGAGCCGGCGATGGGGGCGGTAGCCGCTTCCCTCGCTTCAGCGATCAGCGACTCACTAGACGGGCACGTATTTAATTCAGCGCCCGTTACCGCTGACATGATCATTAACCACGTAGCAGGGGTAACGTCAGACGCCGTTCCTCTGGCACAAAACAACTTCCGAGGTTGATATGGTAGCCACTTCACATGACGTAATGCTCGACATCGAGCTTTATCAGCCCACCGACGAGGCGAATGCACTGGCGTTAGCCGGCAGTCTCGGCAAAGACGGTTGGCTACTTGGCGGCGGTCAAGACACCTACGGGTGGTTGAAAGATCGTAATAAGTCAGCGAGCGCGATGATCGAGCTGACTCAGGTCGACGCTTGGAAAGGTATTAAAGAGACGAGTGACGGCATCGAAATTGGTGCGGTTACTACGCTCACTGAAATTTCCAAGAACCCCATTATCAAGGAGAAGTTCTCTCTCCTCGCGCAGGCCGCAGGCATTGTTGCTAGCCCGCAAATTCGCAACGTGGGTACCCTTGCCGGTAACCTCGTTCAGGATACGCGCTGCTGGTACTACCGCCGCGGTTTAGATTGCTACCGCGCCGGTGGCAACCTCTGCTACGCCGATTCGCCTGAAGGCCTCAACCGCGAACACGCAATCTTCGGCGCGAGCCGCTGTGTTGCGGTCAGTCCTTCGGACACTGCGCCTACTCTAGTAGCGCTCGACGCAACGATGGTAGTTACGAGTGAGAAGGGGCAGCGCCTCATTCCTGCTCAAGACTTCTTCGTTGGCCCGGCGATCAATATTACGAGCATGACTGCGCTGGAAGAGGGCGAGATCCTCACCGCCGTGCGCATTCCTAATACCTGGGCAAACGCTGAGTTCTACTTCGAGAAAGTAGCCGACCGCAACGTTTGGGACTTCGCTCTCGTTAGCATCGCAGCG
Source organism: Pseudohongiellaceae bacterium (assembly GCA_965661495.1). Classification (GTDB taxonomy): domain Bacteria; phylum Pseudomonadota; class Gammaproteobacteria; order Pseudomonadales; family Pseudohongiellaceae; genus UBA9145. The sequence goes on from CBFIDY010000002.1 coordinate 64,936, forward strand.
GCGATGAAGGTCTCTAACGGAGTTATTACAGACTCGCGTATCGCTTGCGGCGCTGTTGAATGCGTTCCGCGACGACTCGACCAAGTTGAAAACGCGCTGAAGGGTCAGCAGCGTTCAGAGGCATTGGCGGACCAGGTAGCGGCGATCGCTTCGGAAGGTGCTGAACCTCTAAACTACAACCACTTCAAAATACCGTTGGTTGAGAATCTGGTTAAGCGCGCAGTTCGCGGCTAAGCAACAGGCTTGAAGCGCGTTAACGAAGCTAGCTTTGTTAACGCGTCGATTTATTTCTAGGGAAAAAGAAGGAATGCGCAGCGCAGAGTTTAGTGCGCCACGACAGTCCTCGATGAGTTCGCAGGCAGTGCCGACTAAAACACCGGTCGGGACAATTCTTTGGTCGCAGTGCAGAGGCATAGCGTTGCGACTAACCAAGAAGAACAATTAAGAGAGGTGCAAGGTGGGAGAAATAGTCCGCTACAAACGCGATGTCTGGGGTGAAGAAGTCATTCTAGGCGTGTCATGGGATTTACTGTGGGTGGTTGCGGTTGCCGTGCTGGTGTTACTGGCTGCTCACGCGATCGTCATGGCTGTACTAGCCAACAAGAAAATTGAAAAGCCTTCATCCGAAGGTAAGCGCGTTGTTCGTCACGAAGCCATTGATCGCTGGTTCCACTGGGTAATGGCCGGGTCTATCTTTGCGCTGATTATCACCGGTATCGCGCCAATAGTTGGTCTGCGCTTCGCTTGGCTCAACTGGCATTGGATGGCAGGTCTACTGCTTAGCTTTATTACAGTCGTGCACATTGTGCGATCGCTGTTTTGGCAAGACTTTAAGTCAATGGTCCTCGGGCCGCGCGACTTCGCCGAGCCTTTTGATGCAACGCGTATGCCGGGCAAATACTCCTTCGAGCAGAAGGGTATGCACTGGGCAGTGACGGTTGTGGTCATGACTGTGATCGCAACGGGTCTGTTGATGTTCCTCCAGATCGACTCGCCTTTCTGGGAGCGCACAAACAGCATGCCGGAGAGCCAGCTTGGCTTGGTGTTCCTGCTGCACGGTCTTTCAACCCTCGCGCTCGTTGCGCTTGCGGCTACGCATATTTATTTTGCGATCCGACCTGAGAAGCTGTTCTACACGCGCTCCATGATCAAGGGCTGGCTCACGGAAGATGAGCTCAAAGCTAACCACGATCCGAATTTGTGGACGCCAAAGCAGGCCGACTAGGCTAGACAAGCGAGCCATTGCAAGCCATGTAAAAGGCAAGCTAAAGCAAACTCAGTCCAATAGAGCTGAGTAGGCAGAAAACATCGGGGGTCAGCTCCTGGCGCATTGACGCTGAGGAGCTGGCCCTTTTTTCGCGGACGAGCCCGAAAACAAGCGGGGTAGTGCGCAATCACTTATTTTGAAATAAGAGAGACACGCAGTGAGTGACACAGCAAATATTGAAAACGCAATCGAAACCATAGAATCTGGCTACGAGTTTTTGCTCGCCTATGCAGCCCAGGGCCGTCCGGCGGGTTTGGAAACCGGCCCAGGCCCCCACGCTCAGCCCACTATAAAAGGCATGGCCGAAGCAATGACAACTCTGATATCGACCTTCGCAATGAGTGACGACGCGTTTGAGAAACTCATTAGCGAAGACTGTGCTAAGGCCAGCGCCGCACTTGGGTTTATTCTCAAGCAGAACAAAATTGGTTCGGAGATGGTTGATAACTTGAATGCTTCGATTCATCTGCGCGCCGTGCTCACCGATCTATTCCTTTACAGCGAAGTTCTTAAACCCAGCAGCGCAGAGGATCTCGCCCCCGCTGGCGCGGTGCAAACCTACGACGCCTCGAAGTAGGAAATGCTAGAAGAACCATCATTTATTAACTCCATTCTCATCCAGCCGCCGCAGTAGACGCCATGACCGTAGTTAACTACCCAGACCGACTAAAGCTTGCCGCACTGCCTACGCCTCTGACGAAGTTGGAGCGTCTGTCTGCGACACTCGACGGCGTAAACGTCTGGGTTAAGCATGATGAAATGACTGGCCTCGAAGTGTCGGGCAATAAGCTGCGTAAGCTTGAGTTCTGTATCGCTGAGGCGCAGCGTCAAGGCTGCGATACGCTCATTACCTGCGGTGGCATCCAGTCTAATCACTGCCGCGCGACCGCAATCATGGGCGCTCGACTGGGCATGAAAGTACAGCTTATTTTACGCGGCGAAGAGCCAGAGTTTGCTAGCGGTAATCTGCTGATGGACCAATTGGCTGGTGCGCAGATTAGCTACCTCCCGTTGCAGGGTTGGGCTGAGTCGCATCCGCGCTACGCCGAGCAGTTACAAGCAGAGGCGGAAGTGGCTGGCTCGAAAGCCTACTTTATTCCAACCGGGGCGAGCGACGAAGTGGGTCTTTGGGGCTATATCGCGGCTAGCGAAGAGTTGGCAGAAGACTTCGCTGCCCAGGATTTGCAGCCCGATGCGATTGCCTGCGCAACCGGATCCGGTGGCACTCAAGCCGGCTTGATTGCCGGTAATGCGCTATTTGGTTTAGCGAAGCGGGTGGTAGCGTTCAATGTGAGCGACAGCGCCGTGTATTTCGAACAGCGCGCGCGAGAAGACATTGGCAACTGGCATCGGCGCTATGCCGAGCTGTTAAAGGGTAGTAAGGCCGCAGATCTAAATTTTGACTCGCTCGAAGTGCTCACTCAAGAAGGCTATCTGGGGCCCGGCTACGGCGTGGCGTACCCAGAGGTGTTCGACACCATCAAGCTAGCAGCCGCTACCGAGGGCCTGTTCTTAGATCCGGTCTACACCGGCAAAGCGTTCTATGGGATGTTAAATGAAATTCGCAAAGGCGCCGACGGCTGCTTTGCCGGTGCTAAAAACATTGTATTCGTTCACACCGGCGGCTTATTCGGTGTGTTCCCGCAGGCGGATCAATTCAATTTTGACGACTAGGCATGGAGAAGTGCAGTTATGAATCCTAAGAGACAGTCGCTCGCCACAGCTCAAATTTACAATCAACTTAGCTCTACGCTTCCTAAAACTGCCCTTGGGCGTGCTCTGCAATTTGCAGGGATCACGTTTTTGTTCACCGCATTAGCAGCCTGCTCGCCCGATACGGACGTGGCTAGTTCGGATTCTGACTACTCTGAATCTTCTAGCTCTACATCTGGGTACAGCGATGGCACGGCTGCTGCGACCAGCTGGGTTGCCGAGGAGCCGAGTCCTTACGCCAATGTGCAGAATGAAGCGTCGCTGCTAAGCAACACGCGTCAGCTCATTACCGATTCCCTGCGATCCGGCGAGGGCTATTTTAGCGCTGACGGCACCGAGCTTATTTATCAGAGCGAGCAGCCTGGCGATAATCCGTTTTATCAAATTTTTGTGCTCGATTTAGCTAGCGGTGAGAGCCGGCTTGTCTCGCCCGGGGTGGGGCTCACTACCTGCGCATGGATTCACCCAACCCAAGATCTAGTGATGTTTTCCTCTACGCACGAAGACCCCAATGCGTTGGCAAAGCAGGCAGAGGAAATTGCTATACGGGAAAGCGGTATCGAACGCGCCTACGGTTGGGACTACGACCGCAACTATGATATTTACGTAGCCAATAGCGATGGGTCTGGGCTGCGCAATCTGAGCAATGCAGACGGCTACGATGCCGAGGGCTCTTACTCCGCAGACGGCAGCAAGATTCTATTTGCCTCTAACCGCCAAGCTTACTCTAGGTCACTGAGTCTTGCTGAGCAGGCGCTGTTTGACGATGACAGTTCGTATTTTATGGACCTCTACGTCATGGATGCCGACGGCGGCAATGTTACGCAGCTCACGCGCTCCCCCGGGTACGACGGCGGTCCTTTTTTCAGTCCCGACGGGAGTAAAATAACGTGGCGTCGATTTAATCCCGATGGCAACAGTGCCGAGATTTGGACGATGGACGCCGACGGCACCAATCAGCGCCAGCTGACGGCCGACGGCATGGTTGCCTGGGCACCTTACTACCACCCGAGCGGTGAGTATTTAATTTTTTCGAGTAATCAGCTCGGCCATGCGAACTTTGAGCTGTTTATCGTCGACACCGAAGGCGCGCGCGCACCGGTGCGGGTAACAAATACGGAGGGCACCGATATCCTACCGGTTTTCTCTCCTGCGGGTGACCAGCTGGCTTGGAGTACGACGCGAACTGAAGACGGCACCTCACAGTTGCACATCGCCGAGTGGAATCATGCTCAGGCGCTCTCTTTGCTAGCAGAGGCGCGCTAAGGATCAAGACATGAGAGCGCTCACCCAAGACAGTTCGAAAGCGCGCGGTTTCTTGCGCGCGGCTTCGGGCTGCCTTGGGTTTCTCTATATTCTAAACAGTGGCGCTGCCCTCGCTCAGGCGGATGCAGTAATCAATGCATCGCCAACTGTCGCGCTGCAGTCTGTTCATCATCAGCTGCGTGTTTTGATAGACCCTGCGAATAATTCGATCTCGGTGGACGACAGCGTGACACTGCCCGAGAGTGTCGGTAGGGAAGACATTGTCTTTACACTCAACAGTGAGCTGGAAATTAACAATCGGCCTAGAGGTTTGCGAGAGCTAGGAGCGGTTCAGTCTGCGCTTTCACAGGGAATTAACGAAACCGGCGGGCTCGGCGCCGCAAAAACGCGCTACTCCGTAGATCTGCCGCGGCGCCGCAGCCAAACGCTTGAACTCAGCTACTCCGGCACACTCTTCGATCCCACGCGGCAAACTAGCGCCGAGTATTCCCAAAGTTTCTCTGAGACCTCTGGCATCATTGACTCACGCGGCGTTTACCTCAACCGAGGGAGCGCGTGGGTGCCTGAATTTGGCGACGGTCTTGTGACCTTTGAGTTGAATGTTGAATTCGCCGAGTCGGCATCCGACTGGCTTAGTGTGAGTCAAGGCAAGCGCCTTGCTGAGAACACGTGGCTTAGTGATAAGCCGATGGAGGAGATCTACCTCATTGCCGCCGCATTCACAGAATATGCGGCGAACTATGAATCGGTCTTAGGCGAAGAGGGCGGCGAGTCACGTAACATCGATGTTATGGCGCTGCTGCGTACGCCGGATCCTAATCTGGCGGCAAAATATCTAGACGCTACTGAACGGGCCCTTGCGCTATACGAACCCCTGCTGGGCGCATACCCCTACAGCAAGTTTGTGCTGGTCGAGAACTTTTGGGAAACCGGCTACGGCATGCCCTCGTTCACCTTGCTTGGCGAGCAAATCATTCGTTTCCCTTTTATCATCACCTCGTCCTACCCACATGAAATTTTGCATAACTGGTGGGGCAACGGTGTTTACCCCGATTACGCTAGCGGCAACTGGAGCGAGGGACTTACGGCCTATCTCGCTGACCATCTCTTCCAGGAAGTTGAGGGCCGCGGCGCCGAGTATCGCAAGGAGATGCTCGCGCGATATAAGAACTACGTAGGTGCAGGCAAAGACTTCCCCTTAAGCGAATTCACCTCGCGCAATTCCGCTGCTAGCCAAGCGGTGGGCTACGGCAAGACTCTCATGCTGTGGCATATGCTGCGCATCGAATTGGGCGACGAGCAGTTCTTGGAGGGATTGAAAAGCTTCTATGCCCGCTACCAGTTCACTCGCGCCTCCTTTTCTACCATCGCCGAGCATTTCTCTGCGCTAGCAGGGCGTGATCTGACAGCGTTCTTCGAGCAATGGGTTCAGCGTACTGGAGCGCCAGAACTCGTGCTTTCTGTGACCGAAGAGCGAGACGACAGGGCTCGGCTCAATTTCGCCCAGATTCAAGACGCCGCTCCCTATGAGATCACCCTGCCGGTTGCGCTTCACTATAGTGGCGAGTCTGAACCGCAGATCGTCGAACTGACCTTGGATCAGCGAGCGCAGGGTTTTGTCGCCGAAGGTTACTCGGCGCTGGAAGCCGTGGTCGCCGATCCCTATTTCGATGTGTTCCGCACATTAGACCGTAGCGAAACGCCGCCTACTATTGGCGAACTGTTTGGCGCGACCGAGATAACGTTCGTTGTGCCTAGCGGCAATAGCGCAGGGATCGCAGAGCAAGACTGGTCCCCACTCACGACAGCTTTTGCCGAAGGCGTTAGGGCGAGCATCGTACGCGATAGCGAAATAGATTCGCTGCCAAGCGACCGCAGCGTGTGGGTGCTAGGCCGAGGTAATCGCTTCGCGCAGGCGGCACTGGACGCAGCGGGCGTAAAAGCAGAACAAGACACCGCACAATTTAATTTTGCTGCGGCTCAACTTGAGTTTGCTCAGCGCAGCACAGTCTTCGTAGGCCGTCATCCCCAGTCCGATGAATTGGCACTGGGTTTTTTAGACATCGATCAAGTTGCAGCGATACCGGGCATGATTGAGAAGCTGCCGCACTACGGAAAATATTCCTATTTAAGTTTTGAGGGCGACGCGCCTACCAACGATGTGAAAGGCGTCTGGCAGAGCAGTGAGTCGCCGCTGCGCTGGATTAATCCGGAGCTGAATTCAATGCCAACGCTCGCTGCGCTGCCGGCGGTCGCGCCGCTTGCGACACTGCCGCCTAAATACCTTGCGACGAATTTCGAACCCCACGTTATCGCGTTAACTGCTGCTGATATGCACGGTCGCGCGAGTAACAGTCAGCCGGGTGAGCAAAGTCGAGGAATCGAAGCGGCCGCAAACTATATCGAAGAAGCGTTCCGCGCCACTGGGCTGTTGGCGCCGGGAGGCAGCTACAGGCAGTCATGGCTGGGCGAGTTCGAAGATGGCCGTCATCAGCGCTTTACGAACGTGATCGGTTTTATTCCTGGAAGCGACCCATCATTAAGTGCGGAACCCGTTGTGTTTGGTGCTCACTATGACCATCTCGGCTACGATGCCCAAGGCAGGCTTATGGCAGGTGCTGACGACAATGCCTCGGGTGTTGCGGTGCTTATCGAAGTAGCGAGAAAGCTACAGCGAGGATTCACGCCGGCAAGGCCCATTCTGTTTGTTGCCTTTACCGCCGAGGAACAAGGACTAATCGGCTCCGATTATTTCGTCCGGAATGCCGTAAACGGTTTAGGTGAAGTCAATTACTACGCCATGGTTAATCTAGATGGCGTCGGGCGCCTTGAAGGGCGCAAGCTGCAGGTTTTTGGCAGCGACAGTGCCTATGAGTTCCCGTTTATGGCACAGGGTATAGGCTTCACAATCGGTGTCGAATCAGAATTCCCCGCGCAAACTATTGCGAGCAGCGATCACGTGAGCTTTCTAAACGCGGGCGTGCCTGCACTGCACCTGTTCTCGGGACTGCATGGCGACTATCACCGTGCGAGTGATAGGGCGGATAAGCTCGATTACGAGGGGCTTTCCGACGTGGCTTCTTGGGTTGAGGAGGCGTTGATTTATTTAGCCGACAATCGAGAGCCACTGCGAGTGACACTCGCCAATGCGCCCGTAGCCGTGGCGCCGCAGGGGACGGGCGCTAGGCGAGCGAGTCTTGGCACGCTGCCTGACTTTGCTTATCAGGGTGAGGGCATTCGCGTTAGCGGCATCACGCCCAACAGCGCGGCTGAACGTGCAGGCCTGCGCGAGGGCGATATTCTACTCAGCTTTGCAGGCGAGCGTTTAACCGACCTGCAGGGCTATTCTAATATTCTGCGCAAGCAGCAGATAGGTAACACGGTGCAGCTAGTAGTGCTGCGCGACGGGGTGGAGCTGGAAATGAGCGCGACACTAACCGCAAGAAACTAGGGCTAAGCAATGCCTTTAGCCGGGTATTAACGATGCCCATAGCCGGTCTAATTAAGAGAAGAATTATAATGACGATTTCCCGAAGACTAGCGCCGCTCCTGTTTTGCGCGCTACTGAGTGCCCTCCCTTCGTTTGCAGTGAGCGCTCAAGAATTGATGCCTGTACTGCCGCAGATCACGCGAGTAGAGCAAGATGCCGCCAATATCACCGTCGACGGTTTTATTGACGAGGAGGTATGGAAAGATCTTCCTGTCATAGACGGCATGAAGGTCACCGATCCTGATACGCTGCTTGATGCGCCCTATGAAACCCATGTGCGCTTTTTTTATACAGAGCGCGGAATCTATCTCAGCGCGATGAATTTCCAGCCTAAAGAGACACTCATGGCGCGCATGACCTCGCGCGATACGCGCTTAGAGCGCGACGGCTTCGTGGTTGCGATAGACGCATCAGGGGAAGGTCTCTACGGCTTTCTCATGCGCATTAATCTGGGTAATTCTTTAACCGACGGCACGATTCTGCCTGAGCGCATTTTGAATATTCAGTGGGATGGTCCATGGCTTGCGCGAACGCAGGCATTAGAAAACGGGTGGAGTGCGGAATACTTTATTCCCTGGTCGATGATGCCGCTGCCGCAGGTAGAGGGCGCTCGTAAACTCGGATTCTACTTTGAGAGACAGGTAGGGCATCTGCAGGGCGAAACCTGGTCGAACCCACCGCTGCCGCGTACCGTGAACGAATACATTTCAGCGTTTGAGCAATACGAGCTTAGCGATATCGAACCGCGTACTCAGATTACCTATTACCCGTTCGCCTCCGGCATCTACGACGGCGTTCGGGGTGAGTCTACCTACAAGGTCGGTACCGAGCTGTTTTGGCGACCTACCTCAAACTCACTTCTCTCTGCCAGTTTGAACCCCGACTTCGGTAACGTGGAATCGGACGACGTAGTCGTTAATCTTACGGCGTTCGAAGTATTCTTCCCTGAGAGGCGCGTGTTCTTTCTCGAAGGGCAAGACGTCTTCAATACCTCACCTCGAACTCGAGGCGGTGGCCCGGGTGGGCCGATTTCTTTGCTTAATACGCGGCGCATCGGCAGCGCGGCGATCTACGATATTCCTGATGATGTTGACGTAGTCGCCACTGACCGCAGCCAACCCTCGGAACTCTTAGCCGCTGCAAAACTCACCGGCCAAAGTGGTAACTGGCGCTACGGGACGCTGCTGGCTAGCGAAAACGATTCGCAGATTCGCGGTACTCGCGACGATGGTACGCCCGTGACAGTAGAGGCTACGGGTCGTGATTTTACAGTTGGGAGGCTGCTCTATGAGGACACGAGCCGTGGTGGACGCCGCGCCTTCGGTTGGATGGGCACAAATCTTTCCCACTCTACTCTAGACGCAACAGTCCATGCGCTTGATGCGCACTATTTTTCCGCCGATAACCGATTCGTTGTCGATACGCAAGTGATGCACAGCGACGTCGATGGCGTGACAGGCACCGGCTTTTTGGGCGACGTAGTCTTTCGGCCTCGGCGCGGGCTGCAGCATACCCTACGTGGCACTTACATCGACGATACCCTAGATATCAATGAGCTGGGTTTTCTTACGCGTAACGATCAAATGAATTTGGACTACAACGTATTCAATGTGGAGTCCGACGTGCCAGGTCTGCGCCAGCGCACGACAAGTATGTTCATCACTAATCAGTGGAATACTGACGGTCAGCCGGTGCGGCTTGGCGGCTTTTTGAACAGGGCCTATAACACCGTAGACAATAACACCTATGACATAAGCTTTCGTTATTTTCCAAAGCGTATAGACGACAGGCTGGGCCGTGGCACGGGAGATTTTAGAATTGCAGGACGTGGCGGTCTCAATGTGGGTTATCGAACCAACCCGGCTGAGAAGTGGGCGTTCAACATTAGCCTTAACCTCGGGCAAGACGAGTTAGGTCCGGCCAACACAAGAGCTGATGGCGGTATCACGTGGCGTCCCAACGACCGCTTTTCCAGCGATCTACGACTAAGCTATACGGATAGAGAGGCGCTGCTCGTGCACCAGGGCGACGGCGCTTATACGAGTTTCGAGTCTCACCAGTGGTCTCCACGGTTCGAGATGAACTATTTTCTTTCTGCTTGGCAACAGTTGAGATTCACAATGCAGTGGACTGCGCTTAAAGCGTTCGAAGACAGATTTTGGCAGGCCGATAGCGAAAACCTAGATTTTCTTCAACCTGTGGCAAAGCCGGATGATGAAAGCGATGACTTCGTGATTAGTCGTCTCACTTTCCAAGCGCGTTACCGATGGGAAATCGCTCCGCTTTCGGATTTATTTATCGTCTACACCCGAGGCAGCAACTTGCCACGCGACAGTTTTGAGACTTTTCAAGATTTGCTCGAGCAGTCGTGGACCGACACGGTTGTCGATACGCTGGCGATTAAACTACGCTACAGATTTGGCTCTTAGTATTCTTATCGAGCCGCGTAATCAGACTGTCATGCTCCACCACTAGAGTGGAGCAGTGATAAGCGACACTTTGTCGATGATACTTAAAGAACAAATAGGACTCAGCATTATGTTAACTTCCGTGAAATTTAGCGCTTCACATCCCGCAAGACTTATCGGAGGAATCCTCATGCTCAGTTTGCTTTCTTCGCAAGTGCTCGCCGAGAAGCTCGTGGTGGCCCACCGCGGCGCGAGCGGCTATCTGCCGGAGCATACCCTTGAAGCAAAAGCGATGGCCTATGCGATGGGCGCCGACTATATCGAGCAAGACGTGGTGATGACCAAAGACAATGAGCTTATTGTGATTCACGATATTACTCTCGATAGAACCACGGATGTTGCTGTGAAATTTCCTGGTCGTGCACGAAGCGACGGACGTCACTATGCTATCGATTTTACTCTAGCGGAGATTCGCAGCCTTGCGGCGAGCGAAGGCGCTTACGATGTTGACGGCAAGCGGCAGCAGGGTTATCCCTCGCGCTTCCCCATGGGGCAGTCTTCGTTTCGTATCGCAACGCTCGCAGAAGAGCTCGAGATGATTCAGGGTCTGAATACGTCGACTGGGCGCAATGTAGGCATCTACCCCGAAATAAAATCCCCCGAGTTCCATCTTGCCGAAGGCAAGGATCTGGGGCGCGCCGTGGTGAACGAGCTAAAAAAATTCGGCTATACCAGCAAGCAGGATAAAGTCTTCCTTCAAACCTTCAGCTGGTCAGAAGTACAGCGACTACGTGAAGAGATTCTGCCGGAGGCGGGAATCGACCTAAAGCTTGTGCAATTAGTTGGCGGTGATGAAGAGTATCAGTGGATGTTTAACCAGCAGGGCATGGCCGAGGTTGCGAAATACGCCGATGGTTTTGGTCCTGACAAGAGTCTCATCATCGATCCGGAATCTCGTCCCGGAGAGCTTAAGATAAGTAATCTAGTTGAGCTTGCCCACGCAAGCGGCATGCAAGTGCATCCTTATACTTTTCGCGCAGACGAAGGTCAGGTACCGGCATGGGCTGAAAGCTTCGAGGCCATGCTCGAGGCCTTTCTCTTTGAGGCAAACATCGACGGCGCGTTCACTGACTTCCCCGACCGCGCCGTGGATTTTTTGCGTAGCCGCTAGAAATTAAGTCGTAAACCCATGAACACGGCGCGCGGTTGACCCGCGCCCAAGAAACGCGGGTTAGTCATATCGCGAATGAGAGGCACATCGACCTCGCCGGGCTCTTCGCCAAGCAGTCCGAAACTTTCATAGTCGCGGTTCGCTATATTGTCCGCGCGCGCGTAGATCTCAAAAGACTCGGTCACGGCATAGCGCGCGCGCAGATTGATCACTGTATAGCCCGCCGTCGCGGACAGCTGATTAGACTCGTCGCCTCTCAAAAACTGCCCACTGTTGGCAAGCAGGTCTAGACCCAGGCTGAGCTGCGGGCTCAGCGCGTAGTCAACAATGCCTTTTGCCTGATGCTGCGGCACGCCAGGGATGTGCGCTCCGGCTGTGATCAGAATTTCACCCTCGTCATTGGCAAAGTCGTGATTAGGGCTTAGAGCCGCGAAATCTGATTCGAATGTCGCGTCTATGTGGCTGTAACTCAGCAGCCAGCTAAGCGATTGGTTTTGTCCGCGCAGGGTGGTTTCAAATCCTCGGCGCCGTGTCTTGTCGACGTTGGCGAACAGGCCAGTGGAGCGTCCGGTAGTTTGGAAAAGAATGTCATCGCGGTTGTCGGTGTTAAATACACCGACTTCGTAGTTCACCGAGCCAAGCTGCGCATGATTGCTTAGCAATACACCGCGGGCGCCGAGCTCGACATTCGTCGCGACAACCTGTTCAAGCGGTGGATCGGCCAAGAACGCATTGGGTAGTCGGCATTCGAAGTCGATGTCGTCGGGATCGTCTCCGCGCTCAAGTGCGAACCGTTGAGCCACTTCAAACACGCCTTCATTACAAGCCAGTTCGATAGGAGTGGGCGCGCGGGACGACTGGCTTAAAGACGCAAAGAGCGTGTGCTGATCCGCTAGCTGCCAGCTGAGTCCTAACGCAGGATTGACGCGGGTGAAACGATGCTCGCCATTGAGCTCGGGGCGGACGCCGCTGAGGTCCTGCAGTTTAACGTCGGTATCGTTTGCACGGGCAGACACAGTGAGCGCTAAAGAATCAGTGAGGCTAAGCGTGTTGGTAAAGAACAGGCTCACCGAGCGCGTGAGTGTTTCTACCGAGGTCGCTTCTGCGTCCACGAACGTGCCAGTGCCAAGTCCCGTGGTAACTCGTGTAATGGGGTCGAGTCGCGCCAGTTCTAGCACGGAGTCAAAGGTAGAATCTCCGCGGAAGTAGGCCGCGCCGGCAACGAAGTTATTGGTAAAGCCGGCAAGCGTTGATTCACTGTGCCACTGCAGGTCGAAGCCGCGGCTGCGCTGTTTACGGCGGCTGATATTATTGATCGCTTCGTCGCTCAGCACCCCTGTGCCGGAGAGATCGTCAGAAAAATCTTCGAGGTTGAAGTCATCGTCACTGAGGCCGTTAAGGTAGTCCTCGAGATCGTCGGCGCTGGCGAACTGGCCGTCGCAGAGATCGTCGTCATCGAGACCAATCTCTTCAAGATCGTCGTCTTCTAGTTCTTCGATGAGCGTGGGCGTTGCGCCGAAACGACAAACACCAAATTCCGAGCCGTCGCCGTTGAAGGCATCGGTGGTATTGCGCCGGTTAAACGCGCGGCCACTGAGAGTGCCGCCACCCACGTTCCAAGTGAAGTCGGCGTTCACCATGAACAGATCGTTTTCAGTGATGTCCGGTGCGGTAAACACTGCAGCACGATTCAGGGCCAGCAGTTCCACTGGCGCCGCGCCGTTGCCGCGCAGGGTTGAATCACCCTGCTGGAGGTCTACCGAGACCTCGCCATCGTCGCCGCGCCAGCCGAAGCTCGCGTAGGCGTTCAGCGCCTCGGAAGCAGACTGATCACGCCAGCCGTCTTCTTCGAATGACTCTAGGTTAAGATAGTAGGCAAAGCCGTTAGCATTGCCGCCGGTTTCGATATGCGCGGTGGTGCGCCCGAATGAGCCCGCGCGCAGGCCAATCTGTGTGCCGGTAAAATCAAAGCCGTTCTTCATTTCGACGTTGAGCGCGCCGCCAAGGCTATTGAGTCCAAATAGGGGATTGGCGCCGCCTAGAAGCGTTATACCTGCGATCGCTGATTGCGGCATGAGGTCCCAGTTAACTGCATCTCCTAAAGGTTCGTTCACCCGCGCGCCGTTCTGATAAACGCTAAGCCCTTGAGCAAGCCCCAAAAGCGGCGAGGCAGTGAAGCCGCGATACTGTAGATCAGGCTGTAGCGGATTGTTTTGCGCAGCGTTTAGCGACACGCTCGAAAATCCCCGACGCAGAAAATCGGCAATGCTCGCGTTGTTCGCTTCGGCAAGTTCCTCAGCCGTCGCCTGTTGGATGGGGTAGGGCACTAAGCGCGAATCAATACCCGCGCCGCTGGGCAGCACGCCGATCACCGTAATCTCTTCAGCCGGCGCTGCCTGCTGCGCGAGCGCCGAGGCGGAGCCAAGGACGAGGGTCAGGCCAAGGCTCTTACTTAGGGCCAGGGAATACTTGGGTCTGAACTTTTTTTGGCCCGCCATGAGGTCTCCAGTTTTCGTGATGAATTACGTCTGCGAGCGCCTAATCGGGGCAGCTATTGAGTTATCATTAGGCTATCGAGTATAGCAGTAAGCCCCCGAGGCTGAGGAGAGAGCATGGCGACCTACTTTATTACGGGCTGCAACCGAGGTTTGGGCTTGGAAATGGCTCAGCAGCTTCTGCAGCGCGGCGAGCGGGTGATCGCCACCTGTCGCGATATCGCCACGGCTAGCGACCTCACCGAGCTGGCCCTGCGCAGCCAGGGCCTGTCGCTGATCGAGATGGATATGGCGAGCCTTGCCTCCATGACCGAGGCGGTGGCGCTATTGAATGAAGAGCCGGTCGACGTGTTCATCAACAATGCCGGCATCTACGGTCCACGTGACGCGAACTTCGGCAACATCGACGGCGATGATATGGCGCAGGTTCTTCACGTTAATGCCATCGCGCCACTGCAGCTCACACAACTGCTTATCCCTAGCCTGCGTAGTGGAGAGGGCAAGAAGCTGGCTTTTGTGAGCTCGAAGATGGGCTCGATAGCCGACAACGGCCGCGGCGGCTCTTATATTTACCGCTGTTCGAAGACCGCGCTCAATTCAGTCGTCAAGACACTAGCGGTCGATCTTGCCGATGAGGGCTTCGTTGCCGCCGCTCTGCACCCCGGCTGGGTGCGTACGGACATGGGTGGTCCTAACGGCCTGATCGACGCTGAGGAAAGCGTGAGCGGGATGCTCAAGGTGGTCGACGCCCTTGGCCCTGCTGAGACGGGTCAGTTCATTAACTACGACGGCAGCGCGATCGCCTGGTAATACTCATTTTATTCAACTCGTGTGATCGAACCTGCACGCAGATTAGAGAGAAGCTCTTGAAACCATTCATTACACAGCCCTTTGCCCTGCTAGGGGGGCTACTCGCCAGTATTACAGTGATACTGATGCTAAGCACGGCGCCCACTCAAGCCTATGGCCATGGAGGCGTCGCCTTCGAAGATGATGTCTGCCTGATTAGCATTAATTTCCTGCAGGCTCATTTCACCGTCTTCCAGCCGGAGCAGAGTGAGGCGGATGAGTTCTGCGAAGACATCCCTGAAGTGTCGCGCTCGGTTTTCGTGATGGAATACCTGCACGATTTACTCCCCGAGATGCTCATTGATCTGCGCATCATTAAAGATCTCGATAAGCTGGGACGTTTCGCAGCGTGGTCAGACATCGAGGCGATAGAGGATTTGGATGCCGTTACAGTGTTCTATGAAGAGCCGCGTATTGAAGACGGAGGCTATTACAGCACCGAATACAACTTCGAAGAGAAGGGAGCATACATCGGAATCGTGACAGCTCAGCATCCCGAAGACGGGCGCGACTACAATGCCGTCTTTTATTTTCAGGTCGGCGGAGCCGATTGGGGCACGCTGCCTTTGTTTGCGCTCATGCTCTTTGGCGTGCACGGCCTCTACTGGCTCAGCAGCGGAGGCCCCGAGCGTCGCCGCCAGCGTAAGCTAGAGAAAGCAGCACTAAGCACTTAAGCTCAAGAGAGTTCGGCAAAGAGCCGATAGAAATAATGCAGGGTCAATGTGCAACTGACCCTAGAATAGGGAAGTCGTTAAAACAGGAAAGTCGTTAAAAGAACACGCAGTATCGATCGAAGTCTAATTGTTTGAGGCGAGTGATTCGGTGTGAATGCGAAAATCTTACGATTGAACAAAGCGGGTGTGCCAGTGAGCTGGCTCACACGCGAAGAGACAGCCACGCTGCTCGTGAAAGACCAGGTTATCTGGTCCTTAGGCGAGACCGTCTTTGAAATGCGCGGCGGCCATAACCGCTGTGGTATTCAGTCTGTTTTAAGGCTGCCAAGCATCGTTGCCTGCGATGGCAAAGTGCACGATGAATTTACCGATCCTCCCTTAGAGAACAAATTCCTTTTCCGCCGTGACCGTAATCTCTGTCTGTACTGCGGGAAGACCTTTGCCTATCACGAGCTTTCCCGAGACCACGTAAACCCGGTGTCGAAAGGTGGGCGAGACATTTGGACGAACGTAGTCACTTCCTGCCGGCGCTGCAACAATCGTAAGGCCGACAGACTCCCAGAGGCCGCCGGTATGGAACTGCTCGCCATACCTTTCACTCCGAATAAGTACGAATTTCTGTATTTGTCTAACCACAATGTTCTCGCAGATCAAATGGAGTTTCTTAGCGCTCGATTCTCCAAGGCGCTACACCTAAGCTAGCACCGCCCGCGGATATTCCGAGCACGGGATTTCATGCTAGGATGCGGCACTTTTTCGCTAGGTGTCCCGCGCATGAGCTCCTCGTCTTCTAACACACAGTCTTCTGCATCGACTGCCCCATCTTCTGTGACCGCTGTGCGCAATGGGCTCAAAGGTTTCGTACTTTCGCTAATCGCTGCGATCATGTGGGGCATGCTGCCGGTAGCGCTGAAAGAGGTGCTGAGCGGCATGGATGCCACGACTATCGTTTGGTATCGGTTTTTTGTCGCCGGCATAGCTCTGTGGATTTGGCTCGCTGCAACTAAGCAGCTACCGCGCTTGCGGTCCGCTGCGCGACGTACGCAGGGATTCCTGCTAATCGCTTCTGTTGGCCTGTGCGCCAACTACTTTTTCTTCTCCTACAGTCTAAATTTCGTTAACGGTGAGACAAGCGAGGCCGTGATTCAGCTCAGTACGCTGTTCTTAATTTTAGGCGGCGTGATTATCTACAAAGAGCCTTTTCTCGCCATTCAAAAGTTCGGCACGGCACTTATTCTCGTCGGCCTTCTGCTGTTTTTTAACGAGCGTCTATTCGAACTTGGCAGTCTAGAAAGTTCGCAAACACTCGGCGTGATTATCGTGGTCGCGGCGGCTATCACCTGGGCTCTTTATGCGCTGCTGCAGAAGCAGCTGCTGAAAGACTATACGCCGGTACAGATTCTTAGCGTGATCTATGCGTTCTCGGTCGTGGTTCTGCTCCCCTTAGTCACGCCCTCTATACTGTTTTCTCTAAGTCCTTTGCAGTTTGCGCTTTTGGCTTTTTGCTGTCTGAACACGGTAGTAGCCTACGGCTGTTTCGCTGAGGCGATGAACTGCTGGGACGCTTCTAAGGTGAGTGCCGTGTTGGCTCTCGCCCCGCTGTTTACCATTGCTACGCTCAAGCTTACCGTCGCGCTAGTGCCAGACTATGCATTCAGCGACCGGCTTGGCCTGCTCTCGCTGGCCGGCGCAGGGCTTTTAGTTATCGGCTCGGTACTCACGGCGTTGGTTCCCTGGCTTTATCAGCGCCGCCTGGCGCGTAAGATGGCTGCAGCTCGAGTCGTTGACTCGACGCTGTAAATCCTCAAGACTCTCCCGCACAGTAATAATAATGAGGCGCGCCAGCCTGAGGCGGTGCCCGCGGGAGACACACAATGACAGACTTAGCGAAAGACTTCCTCACTTCGATGTCAGGCAAAAGCCGCATTGCAGTCCGGCAATGGTTTTGGATTTTCGCTGTGGCAGTACTGCCGGCGTCGGCTATTGCCGAGGTTACAGGCCTGCGCATAGATAGCCGCGAGACGCTCAGCGCCGACGGGGTCGACTTTAGCTATGAGGCTATTACTGGGCTAGTCTCGTTTACGCTGGATCCAGCAGATCCGCGCAATGCGGCTGTTGTCGACCTTCAGTACGCCCCGACGAACGCGCAGGGCTTGGTGGACTACGCGGCGGACTTCAAGCTGTTAGTTCCCTCAAGCAATATTGCTAGCGATACGCTCCTCTACAACGTGAACAACCGAGGCGGCAGCCGCGTGCCGCCGGAGGCGGGTCTCGATCATCCGCTAAGCGAGCTCGGCTACACTTATCTTGTGACCGGCTGGATCAATGAAATCAGCGCCGGCCCTGGTAGGCAGCGGCTGCATGCGCCTGTGGTGGATAATAACGGTGAGCCTCTCACGGGGCAGGTGCGCTACGAAGTCGTGGTCAATGCGCCTGCCGTCACGGTTAATGTCGGCGGTAGTGGGCACTTGGGCTATCCGGCGACGACGAGCGGTTTACGCGCGGCGCAATTAAGCAGGCGCCAGTATCAGGATGACGAGCGCGAGGCTATCCCACGCAGCGACTTCGAGCTCGTCGTTACGCCGCAGGCTGATTCTTCGCAGCCTCTGGTTGAGCTCACACTCGACGGCGGTTTTGAGCCGGGCATGATCTATGAGCTCGTGTATGAAGCGCAGGACCCGGTGCTCGCGGGCGCGGGCATGACGGCTATTCGCGATTTCGTTTCGCTTTTACGCTACGCCAATCGCGGCGATGCCAAGGTGGCCGAGTTACTCGCAGAGTTACATGTTCCGGCCATTGAACACAGCGCCGCGTGGGGAATCTCTCAAAGCGGTAGGCTGCTGCGGCAGTTTGTCTACGAAGGCTTTAATGCTGACTTAGACGGCAAGCGCGTATTCGACGGGGTGATTCCAGTCATTGCCGGCGCCGGTTTTGGCATGTTCAACAATCGTTTCGCCATGCCAACGCGAACGAACGGTCAACACTCTAATCATCTGTATCCTAACGACCTATTTCCCTTCACCTACGGTGAAAGCGTGGATCCCTTTAGCGGTCGCCGCGATGGCATATTGAGCAGGGCTTTGGCTAGCGGCACTGCCCCCAAGGTGATGCATATCCAGACCTCAAACGAATACTGGGTGCGCGGCGGCTCGCTACCGCATACCAATCCCGAGGGAACCGAGGATGCCCCGCTACCAGAGGGCGTGCGTTTTTATACGATAGGCGGCTCGCAGCATGGGTCGGGTAGTGGCAGGCCGCGCCCCGCGACGTCGGGACAATTGCCTGCGAACCCTAATCGCTGGGCTCCGCTGTCGGATTCGCTTATGGTCGCGATGGTGCGCTGGATAGCCGAGGGTGAAGCACCGCCAGAGTCGCGGTACCCGCGGATTAGCGATGGCAGTCTCGTGCCCTCGCATACCGAGCGGGGTATCAATCGCGACGCGTGGAACCCTTTACGCGGAGTTAATCACCCCGCAGATCTTTATCGACCCGCGGCAGCGGACTACGGCGATCGCTGGGCAGAGCAGCGAATAATCGACAGGCATCCGCAGCAGGCGCTTGGCTATTACGGACCACTGGTACCGGCGGTGAACTTAGACAACAACGACTACGCGCAGTCGACGGTACTGCCGCCGCTGACGCAGGTGCCGCTTGCGACGTTTGTGCCTTGGAATCTGCGCGCAGAGGCAACTGGCGCCGAGCGTTCTCTTGCACGACTGGCGGGGGGCTATATTCCCTTGCCGGCCAATACCGCCGCAGCAGTCCAGTCGCGTGACGCACGCAACTCGATTGCGGGTCTGTATCTGAACTTCGAGGACTACCTTGAAAAGTATGAGGCGGCTACCGACCGGCTTATCACCGAAGGCTATCTGCTATCGGGATTTAAGGCAGACTTTATGCAAATCGCTGCGGATAACCGCGACCTGTTTGTCGCACCCTAGGCCTCGCTTGCGACGAAGCGCTGTGCCTCGCGGTCTTTGCGCACGGCGCCGGCTGCAAACACCTCGCCGCTCATTGCGATATAAACACCTGGCGCGCAGGTCTGCACCGCTGTGAGCGCTGCGCCCATATTGAACATCGCATCCGAGCGTTTAAAGATCGCCGGCGCGAGCGCGCCGGTGAGTACCACGGTCTTGTTGAAGTCGGCCTCGGCGAATAGAGGCTGCAGGGCGGCGGCAGTCTCTACCATAGTGTCCGTACCGTGGGTGATCACGATCAACGACTCCTCGGCCTTGCTCACCGCCTCGCGGACACTCTGGCGATCAGCATCGTCCATCTCTAGCGAGTCCTTGCGCATGAGCGACGTGACCTCGCAGTCTAAATTCAGTTTGAGCTCCTCGAGTAATTCAACGGCATAGGGTGCGCCCACCTCATATTCGCTGAGCGCGTCGAAATAGACCTTATCAATGGTGCCGCCTACGGCGAGTATGCGAATGCTTGGCATGGCGTAAGTCCTGCGCTGACTGTGGTAAATTTCCGGCCTGAGCGTCTAATCTATGGGATCAAATGTTGTAACGACGCTGACCGACGATGAATAGCGCAAGTATACCCGCGCAGACAGCCGGCAGCATTAGCGGGTACTCATTTCACTTCGCACCGGGTTTGCTGCTTGATGCCGCAGTTGCTTCATCTCTGCCGCGTCTGTCGCGGTAAAACCTCAAACATCCACGTGTCGCCCGATCTTACTGGCGAGTCGTCATCAACCGCACCCACCCCGTATTTGCGATCGAATTCAGCGAGCACTGGTAGCACCAGGTCGCCACCGAGGATCCGTTCGAGGCGCTGCTCATAGAGTTTGCCATCGACTCGTAGAATGATGCGATCGTCATCCTCTAAATAGCGTGGCCACTGTTTCCAAAGCCCGCCATAGCCGGTATTCATATAGCCGCTGACAAGAAACAGGCGTCCGTCCACCACGCCAAGCCAGACGGTTCTCGAGGTCTGCGGTTCTAAAGTCTGAAACTCAATCTGCTGCCTATTCTTAAGAAATTCCCAGCTCGTAGGAGTAGGTGCTAACTCGCCGCTGCGGAAAGGGCCGCCCGAGAGAATTTCCAAGGGGCCGTCGTGAAAGCGCATGCCAACTAGGCCGGCTCCGGTAGTAAACAAAAGTAGAAGAAGAAAAAGTGCAATCAAACGAAGTAGTTTGCGCATATTTAAGGTCTCTATTTTAGTAGGCAACTAATGACTAATAGGTCGAAGCTAGCGAAAGTACTCACAGATTGCTACTGGGCAGGTCTAATGCTGGCTACCTCAGCCTCTGGGCGCCAGATCATGAATAGAGAATTAGGGATCACTGATGCGACTGATAGGAAAAATTTTTAAATGGGCAATCCTCCTTCTTGCGCTGAGCGCTGGCGCCCTTTTTGGCCTAGAGCGATTGGCGGCGGAAAGAGTGGAAGTGGTTGAGCTTCTAGCCATGGATGAGGAAGGCAAGACGCAGATAACACGGCTCTGGGTGGTAGATCACGCAGACACAGCGTATCTGCGGGTAGGCGCAGACGGCTCGGGTTGGTATGACAGAGTGCAAAATAACGAGTCTGGTGTCTTGGTTCGTGGCGGAGAGAGAGGGGAATATCAAGTGCGACCCCGGCCAGAAAAATCCCAAAGGATTAACGAGCTCATGCAGCAGAAATATACCTGGGGCGATTCAGTTATCTCGGCGCTGGTCGGCAGCCGTGATGGGTCTATCCCTCTAGAGCTCATTCCGCTGCCGTGAGGCTTTTTTGCACCGGTCAATAATCCGAGCGAGGTCGCTGCTGCTTAGATACCGATCTTGCTGAGGCTGTTAATGAACTCGCGCATCAGTCTCTCCGCCAAGGGATGAGCCACCGCGAACTCGGCCTCAAGGGCAATGGCGTCATCGAGAAGTGAGGGGCGCGGTGAGTTTGCCTTAATCAATAGCTCATTAGTTTGACCTTCCTTTTCCAGCTGCGCTGACAGCCTGCTACGCAGCTCAGCGCTCTGCAGTGCGAGTTTTTTATTCGCCTCGCCGCGGGCTAACTCGGCGTCAATTTGATCGAGTATTCTGTTTAGATTGTCTTTCATGGGCGGTTTCCTCACTTTTTACCAGATTACTGGCCTGCTGGTAGGGAACTCCGTAGGCAGTTCGTCACTAGCGCCAGGCTAACAGCGATTAAGCGACTGTTTTTTGACTTAGCTTAACTTGGTACAAATCTTTAGCCCGAAAACTGACAGGCCTTGCGATGAGGTGAGCGCTTGAAGTTTAACGCTGCGAATTCTATGCTCCTTCATGAAACCTAATCCTCCAACAAATAGGGACACGCTATGTGCGATCTAGAGACCCAGAACGATGCCGAGGCGTTCCTCGCGCAACAAGAACTAAAAGGAAATGAGACCGGCACCGCCAGGCTGTCGAGGCGCGAGTTCTCGGCGATGTCTGCGATTGCCGGTGCCGGCATGTTGCTGCCCGCCGTCGCCAACGCGCAGTCGGTGACTGAGAGCGAGGTAGAAATCACTACTGCCGACGGCGTTGCAGACTGCTACTTCGTGCATCCTTCCCAAGGTAGCCATGCGGCGGTCATCGTCTGGCCCGACATCTTGGGCTTGCGGCCCGCGTTTAGAGCTATGGGCAAGCGCCTAGCTGAATCGGGCTACAGTGTGCTGGTGGTAAATCCTTTTTACCGCGATGCGCGCTCGCCGGTGGTCGGCGAGGGGGCCAGCTTTGGACAGCCGGAAACGCGTGCGATTGTCCTACCGATGGCACGTAATCTAAATGCCGAAACGCATTTCATGGATGCTCGTGCGATGGTGGCGTTCTTAGATGCTCAGCCTGCGGTGGATAAGTCAAAGCGTATTGGCACCACCGGTTACTGCATGGGCGGTCCGATGGTGATGCGCACGGTGGCCGCCGTGCCTGAGCGCTTGGGCGCCGGCGCGACCTTCCACGGCGGCGGTCTCGCCACGGATGCAGACAACAGCCCGCATCTGCTTATTCCGCAAACCCAGTCAGCCATGCTCCACTGTGTGGCAGCCAACGATGACGAAGCAGATCCGCTTGCTAAGGATACTCTCAGTACCGCCTATGCGGCGGCGCGTCTGCCTGCGGAAATCGAGGTATATGACGGGGCTCTGCACGGTTGGTGCCCGCCAGATTCACAAGTTTATAACGAGGCGCAGGCCGAGCGAGCGTGGAGTCGAATGCTCGCTCTGTTCGAGGTCGCGCTCGCGTAAGCGGCTTGCCAGTGGCGGCCTGCTGCGGCGCTTAGTTTAAGGGCTGGTTTTCTAGTTCGAACAGCGCCCGCAGTATGCCGCGCCATTCTCTGTATTGCTGCTCCATAGTCCCAGAAAGACCGTGCACTTGGCCATTGAGCTCGAGCATGGCGGGGGCTAGCTCATTGTTAAATCCCGCAGCGAGTTCGGTGAACTCATGCTCATAGATCTTGCTCCATTTAAAGCGATCATAGCGCTGACTTAGGGCGAGGAAGCTGCGCGAATCACCGTAATTCATTGTCGATTCGGGCTGTTGATTGCGCTCCAATGTCTCCTGAGTCTGGTCTAAAGAGTAGCGCCGCCAAAGCACATAGGCTGCCTGAATATCTGAATAGAGCGTTTGATAATATTCGTCCACTGTGTCGATGAATACGAGATGACGCTGACGCATATCCGCCACTCGCGCGAGCATCGGGTCATCTTCTGCAGGTAAGCTCACTAGTTCCAGAAGCCCTTCGTCGTTTACGCGCAGCGAATCGCCGAAACGCTCGGGTGCTAAGTCACGCGCATAGACCATGTCTGCCAGCTGCAGAGTTTCTTCCAGAGTGTCTACCTCCAGAGCATCCCGGGCTGCCAGCAGGTCATTAGCGACGCGTTTATACAGATCATGAAACGGGTCAACGTAGTTGGCGCCGTCGAAACGGTTACCGTAGGTAAAGCGAGTAGACTCTGGGTAGTCGCCAAGCGCCGCCACGTCGGCGTAGTCTTGATCCAGCCACGTTCTGCCACTGCTGTCGGTAGCCTTAATGTGTAAGGCCAGGTCTAAGCCGTTCGAGCTGAGGATCTCGCCTTCGATAGTTAGCGGCAGCGAGGGATCAGGCGCAGGCACCACGCGCACCGCGCCCCACAGATCTGATTCCACCAAAGCGCGGCTCAGCAGATGAGGTAGAAACTGAGTTTCCTTTTCTTTGATCTCGTCGAAGATCCAAGCGCCGAAGCCGCTTTTCGCGCTCGTTTCTTCGCTGGTTGTGAAAGGCACGATGCCAATGTCGATGCGCCGGCCCAGCTCGTCGTGCAGTCCTTGCTTCTGTAGCACAACAGAGCCTACTGCTGGAATGCTTGGGCGTGCCGCTCGTGCGTCTTCTGCGCGGGTGTCCGGGGGTAGGGTGTTCTGCTGCGCGCAGGCGCAGAGCAGTGCCAGCAGCGATGCGCCAACGGCTTGCCTAAAACGCCTCACTGTAGGGCCCCGGCGCTGGCGTTACTTTGGCTGCACACGCGGCCGCGGCTCAGGGTTTGTTCGCAGTCGAATTCTTCACGCGGAGCATCATAGCGATTGAAGGCGTGAATGAGGTCGAAGGATTCTGAGCCCTTGCTAATGACTGAGGTGATTAGGTTGAGTAGCTGTCCGTCGGCGGAGACGCTAAAGCGATGAACGATGATCAGATCGTCGGGTAGCATGGTCTGAAACACGAGCTGCGCTCCATCCCAGCCGCAGGCTTCGACGCCGTGCTCGCTGACAAAGGTTTGTTCCACTTGCCAATCCGTACCGCAAACAAGCGTTGAGTCGCCGCGTCGCTCGATGCGAACTTCATCGCGGGTTTGAGTAATGCGCAGCGTTGTCTGCCTGCTGATGTATTCCGCGAGTCGAGCGAGGTCGACGATATTCGCTCCTCGACCCCGCGAACGGTTGAGGTTGATATTACCAATCGATATGGGCGGAACACTGACTCGCCTGCTCGCGCCTGGGTTGGAATTTTGCCTTGCGGCAGCTTCTTGCCGAAGTCGTAGATTTCGATTCAGCTCATCTTGCCAGTTGTCGCTTCGGCGGAAGTCTTTTTCCCAGAATCCACTAAAGTCTAGACGTAGTGGGGAATCGAGATCGAGTACCTGTAATGAGTCTGAATCGGCTGCGTGACTTAGCGGAGCTAGCCAAACCAGTGCGAGGACAAGCAGCCAGACTATTCGCCACCGCGTCTCAGGTCTACGCTCTGCAGCTTTGCTGCCGGCACAGAGAGCGCACAGGCTATCGACCCAAGGGCGAGTCATAGACTGGCCGGTGCCAAGAGAGTGTCTGACGGCAAGCACAAGAGCATATATAGAGGCAGATAAAATGATGCTTTTTCCTACAACTAAAGGCCGCGATGGACTAAGTAGGTTTATACGCAGAAGCGTCCAAAACCCAGCGAAAGAATACTCTAAACCAGATTGAGAAGCGGATAAACTGGCAAAGCGCTAGACAAGCAGCAGCCAGCTGCCTACTCTCCTAGCAGTCGTCACAGAGGAGTATCGACTTGTTATCCTTACTTGCGTCCTGCAGGCCCCGTTTTGAACCACTGTGCGCCAATGCTCTAAGGCGCGCGTTCGCTTCGGTCGGTCTTTTGCTCACTGCCCTCTGCACCGCTGCTATTTGTAGCACAGCTGCCGCGGCTGAGAGGACTGTGGGCACTGCAGTCCCTGTGTCGCCACAGGTCAGCGCGTTCTGGCATGCCGCCGATGAGGCTGCGAGAACTCAGGCAGAAAAAGCGCTTCTCGACGCCGACCTATCGGCACGCTCTGTATTCCGGGAGCTGGCGGGTGGCAGCCTACATCGCAGCGATGTACCTACTGGAGTGGTGCTGGGCAGTCGCGTGAGCGAGTCTGGTCTGACGCTGCGTTATGCCTTTATCGTACCGGAAACCTATGACTCCACTCGGCGCTACCCCGTTGAATTTCTTCTCCATGGTGGAGTGGGCCGCCCCGCCTGGGGCGAGGGTGAGGAGTTTTGGCGCGGCGGCTATGAGTCCCTCGCGAGCGAAGACCGCATTACCGTGGTGCCTGCGGCCTGGCGTGACGCCATGTGGTGGCAGGAAGAGCAGGCAAAAAATATACCAGCGATACTGCGCCGCCTGAAGCGCGACTACAATGTTGATGACAACCGGGTGACCTTAACAGGCGTCTCTGACGGGGGGACTGGCGCCTACTTCTTCGCCTTTAAACAGCCGACCCCTTGGGCAGCATTCTTACCCTATATTGGCAACGCCGCAGTGCTCAGAAACCCTCAGAGCGGAGCCGGCTATCGGCTCTATTTCGAGAATCTGCGTGATAAGCCGCTGTATATCGTGAATGGAGAGAATGACCCTCTCTATCCTGCCGCTTCTATACAGCCTTTTATCGATGTCTTGGACGAAGCGAAGGTCAACTATCAATACACTGTGATCGAAAACGGCGGGCATAATCTAAACTGGATGCGCGACTATGCGGAGCGCATCGAGTTTTTCAAGCGTGCCTATCCTCGGGATGCGCTGCCCGACGTGTTGCAGTGGGTCACCGATCGAACGAACGCCTATAACCGCAACCATTGGTTAACGGTAGACGAGCGCACAGGTTTCGGGCGCCCGGCAGTCATTACGGCAACTCGCGAACAAAATACCTTTACCGTCGATACTTCCGGTGTTGCGCAATTTACTCTGCTGCTTAGTCCTAGCGAAATTGATTTTGAAGCGCCTGTCACTGTTGTTGTGAACGGCGAAGAGAAAGTGTCCAGGCGCGTCGATGAAAGTTTGGCGACACTCCTAAAATGGACGGCGGAGGATAGGGATAGACTTATGCTGTTTACCGCTGAACTCGCGGTTGACCTGTCAGAGTGATCACACTTTTTTTGTTGGCTCTTCAGATTGTCAGTTGTCTGTTGCGAGGGGACTTGCGATGATGGCTGCAAGAAAATAACTAGAATCGTGCATCAAAAAAATTAAGAACAAGGAGTTAGACAATGCAAGCATCTAAGGACTCGCGGGCGCAGAAGCCCAGCTATATCAGTAATAAGTTGGGCCTACGCGGTGCAGCGCTGCTTGCGGGTCTCGCTACGAGCCTAGTGGCATCGTCTTTTGCCTCAGCCCAGAGTTCAGCTCAGGGCAACGCCCGCGGCCCCATCGGACCTAGTCCCTACGATATCGAATCTCTGTGGCATAAGCCCTTCGCTAAACCAGGCTACGCCTTCGGCGGCAACTCTGGTGTCTGGGCTGAATCCCCTGATCGCATAATCGTCGCTCAGCGCGGCGAGACGGTGTTGCCCTATCCAATCAAAGAAGACTTCCTAGGGTTTGCAGGCGACATGGGTATCAATGTGCTGTTCGAGACCGAGCGTCGCACTTGGCAAAATTGCCTTTACGTTCTTAATGCTGAGGGCGAGGTTACTGAGCTCTGGGATCAGTGGGATTTTCTCTGCGCCGATTCCGACGGCCCCGGACCGCACCGCGTGCGCATCAGCCCCTATGACCCAGAGAAGCGCGTATGGGTTATCAACGAAACATTCCATACGATCTATGTATTTTCCAACGACGGCAGTGAGCTATTAATGACGTTGGGAGAGAAGCTCGTGCCCGGCAATGATGAAAACCATTTCGCAAAACCACAGGATGTAGCCTTCCTGCCAGATGGTCGCGTACTTATCGCTGACGGTCTGGATAATCACCGCATTATGATCATGGATGAGCAGCTAAACTATCTTGGTGAGTTTGGCGGCTTTGGCGAGGAAGCGGGGCAGTTTAACGGCATCCATGCGATTGGTGTCGGGCCTGACGGTTTAATTTTCGCGCTCGACCGCTCAGGGGGTCGTATCAATGTGTTCCGCACAACGAGCAACCCTGCCGAGGTTGAGTTTGTCGATGTATGGGATGGCTTTACCCTACCGCTAGATATTATTGTGAACGAAGACAGCATATGGATCACCGACTTGGGACCGCTGCGCTTCGTTAATCTAGACTTTGAAGGTAACTATCGTTACACGTGGCTTGTGCCGAGTGAGTTGCCTGATGGCTACATCGAAGTGCATACCTTCTCGGTTGACTCGGAGCTCAATCTTTACGGTGGCGACAACCAATATGGCCGTTCACAGAAGTTCGTGCCAAAGCCCGGTGTTGACCCGAGTCTCATCATTCAGCCGCCGTGGGTTGCACCTTAATCGCGGTGTTCCATTTCCAACGAGCTAGGCGGGCTGAATAAGCATCGACTCGCCCTGCTCAAAACGGCCGCTTTGATGGGCGGAGAGAACATCAGTAGCCGATAAGGCACCATAGACCTGGGTACCGCGGAGCGCGTTGAAGCGGCACTGCTGTGCGAGTTCGTACAGGGAACTGGTATTGATGCTAACAGCACAAACACGAATCCCTTTTCTGTTGGCAACCGAATTCAATGAGCTGTACAAAAATTCGGTCTCTATGTCTGTCTTGTCGTTTTGCTGGCGCTGTATCCGTCCGAGGTCGACCATAAACTCATCGATGGGGAGTTTGTCCGCTTCCGACAGCGCCGCGTCACCCCCGTCACTAATCAGCGAACGAATTCGGATACCTTTTAGTCGGAGTCGCGATAGCACCTCCTGCATCTTGGAACTCATTAAAGCGGAGTCAGCATCATAGAGTTCAAAGGCCACAGCTCCCGCTTTCACTTCGTATTCACTTAAGAGAGTCTCTAACAATTTGGGCAGGGTCGAGTTTTCAAGAAGAAAGGACGGAACCCCAAGTGTTACTGAAGGGTTAAAATTTACTTTTTGCCACTGCTGCATAGTATGGAAAATTTCCATGCACTGAGACTTGAAGAACGACTCAGCAAACTGATTGGCCCTCAGCGTAGAATAGAGCTCCTGTTCTTCTAGGCTTCTGCCAGTATCCATCCGTAGAAGAGGCCTTGCGCGCAGGCATATCGCCTCGCGATGCAAAACGTCTTGCGGATGAATCTCCGGTTCGTAATCAATCTGCAAGCCATAGCCGCCTGTCACTGACTGCTCGGTAGAGTGAGTATTCAATGAAGTGTGGATTAGGGATCTGCTATGTTTTAAATACTGCTGAATAATGGCTTCGACATCTTCGATAGTCATTGGCTTAGTCAGCGTAGGCAGCATGGTGAGCTTCTGCTCTGCTCCTAGGGACTGTACGGAGCTTAAAGTACGCTGATCCATTCCGCTCACAAGACTAATCGACGCGTCGCAGCGCTGTTCGGCAAGCTTGGCAATGACCTCGACACCGTCCATATCCGGCATACACAGATCGAGGAAAATAAGATTGGGTTTGAAATTTGCGACGATTTCTATGGCCTCAGTGGCAGAGGTCGCTTCTACAACATCAAATTCGAATCCTTCGCTAACCAGTCTCAGGAAATCACAGATGTCTTGATTGTCATCCACTATGAGGAGCCGAGTTCTACTCACTGTTTTGCCCATGATTCGTCATCCTTACTGCTTTCGATTAGGGTCGAACAGTGTGTAGGACGAATCTGACGTATACCGTGAGCAATATCACAAAGCCGGGAACTAAAACTGTACTTAAAATCAGAGTGTTGCGGTTTTCCAAATACCCTCAGCCCTCAGCTCTCAGGAAGAAAAATTTCTCTGCTACTACCTGATTTAAAGATCGAAGATTTGGCTACCAGCAGACTCCGCATCCTGCCGATCATGAGTCACTAACAGTGTTGGTATCTTTGCCTCTTTAAGCGTAGTGAATACAAAATCACGCATTTCGTTTTTCAATTTTGCATCTAAGTTTGTGAAGGGTTCGTCGAGTAACACCGCTTGCGGCTGCGAGAGAAGAAGACGCATTAGGGCAACGCGAGACTGCTGTCCTCCTGATAGAGTGGCTGGATCGCGGTCAAAGAAGTCCGCCATGCCAATGGACCGCAAAGCTTCGACGGCTATTGCCTTGCGTTCAGTCGAGTTTTCCCAGGCGTCGGGTGGCAAGCCAAAAAGCAAATTGCCGCCGACGCTTAGATGAGGGTATAGCAGGGCGTCTTGAAACAATAATCCGACCCGTCTTTTCTCCGCAGGCTTATCGCCTATTTCTTTTCCGTTCAGTCTAATGCTGCCAGTCATCGCAAACGCCGGATCGATAAAGCCGGCGATGGCTGCGAGCAGTGACGACTTGCCAGCGCCAGAAGCGCCCATAACCGTGGCGATTTCGCCTCCTTCGATGTTTAGATCGATGGCAAGCAGCTGCTGACCTAATAGACTGAGCGTAAGTTCATTGAGTTCGAGAGTGGATTTCATCAAAGTCCTTTCCTCATTCCTTTGCGCTGTGCCCACAGGAAGTGCGGTAGCGAGAGCGCTAAGGCGTAGAAAAACAAAGGCACGACAGCCTGTAAAATAGCCCATGTGCCGATCGCTGCGCGTTCGCCGCTTGAGACAAGTGCAATAGCCTCAGTAGTGATCGTTGGCACACGGCCCGCACCCAATAGCTGCGTCGGCAGGTAGAGGCTTAAGCTTATTGCCGCGCCTAGCATCGTCGAAGTGAGCAGCGCGGAGCTTAACAGCGGCAGACGCACTTTAAAGAAGCGTCGAGCCTTGCTCGCGCCCAGGGTCGTAGCGAGATTCATCCAGCGCGAATCCAACTCTAAATAGGCGGTGCGCAGGGTCAGAAAGACATACGGCAACACGTAAAAACAGTGCCCAGCAATCACAGGAGCGACTGCTGGCTGCTTGCCGATCTTTTCGAGCAACAGTACTAGGCCCGAAAGAAAAATGAGCTGTGGTATAAGCAGCGGCAACGACAGTAGAGCTGTTGCGTAGCGAGCAAACCATCTGCGCTGAGAAAGCGTCTCAAGTAAAAGGACTGTAATCAAAACGGCGAGCACGACAGAAGCGATAGCAATAAGCAGCGCATTGGCTAGCGGCGCACTTAAAGTCTGCAGGGCCTGCGCCCAACTCTCGCCGGTAAGCTGAAGAGGTAGCAGGGCAGGATATCGCCAGCCGGCCGCAACGCTTGCCAATGCGAGTGTTGCGAGACCTCCAAAGCTGACTAGAAGCCCTAAAGGCAATAAGCCGAGTCCAAGTATTCGCAGTCCAGCTTCAGCTACTTGAGTCAATCGGTTTTGGAAGCCGCGAGCCCCTAGGTGGTGATAAAGCAGCGTGACGAGTTTTTCTAACAGTAGCCACAGGGTTAGCGCAGTGAGTGTGACGGCAAGCTGGAGTGCGGCGGCCGCGGCGGCTAGTTCACGTGCGCCCAGCGCAGGCGTGCTAAACCACTCTAATAGACGCACGCCCAGTGTCGGAGGCAGGCTAGGGCCAAGAATAAGCGCCACATCGATCGCTGAGGAGGCGAAGACAATAACGGCGAACAAAGGCAGTCGAATGAGCCTATACAGCGCCGGTGCAACAACAAGCAGCCAAGCGAGCACCGGCGAATAGCCGAGAGAGCGTGCCAAGGCGATTCGTCTGGGAGAGTCGAGACTTGGAATTAGAGACAGTGCGACGAACAATAAAAAAGGGATTTCCTTGATCGTTAAGCCAAGTATGTAGGCAAGACCTAGTGCGTCGTTGGGGAATAGCACGTCGGGCGGCGTCTGCCACCGCAGCAGTCCGGCAAGGCCGCGACTTACCACGCCCGTGGGTGACAGCAGGAGCACAATGCCAAAGGCCGCCGCTGCGTGGGGAATTGCGAGCACGGGTGCAGCGAGCTGTGACAGCCATCGCCCGAAGCGATTCCCCTGAGTCGCTGCTAAGAAAAGGAAAACAGTGGCCAGCGAGATAGCCGGTGTCACAAGGCCGGCCGTCAGGCTGATAAGCGCGCTAGTGGCAATGCCCGGCGCTGCCAGCAGTTCGGCGAAGGGCTCTGTGTACTGAGGAAAAGCGGCTGGATAGAACGCAAGGCAGGTGCCCACTCCCAGCAGAACGGCTAAGCCGATTAGCACTAAATAGGCAAAGCGTTCTAGACCTGTGCTATCCCAGCGAGGTGAGGCGCTCACCGGCGTCCGCCTCCGTAGCGGGCCAGCCATTCGCGCTCGAGTTCGAGCGTCCACTGCGGATGAGGCTCGGTAAGAGTGCGGTCAAGCTCCTCTGGCCCAACGCTGCCCGGTGCTTGAGCTTGTGCTGAGAGCCGTCTTTGCTGCGGCTTCGTAAATTTCTCAAATGTAATAACCGGCTGGCTCGCTAGTCGCGGGTTAACCGCCGCGGTGAACTGAACCTGTGGTTCCAGCAAAAAATTAGCGGCGACCCTAGCGGCGGCTTTGTTGGGGGCGTTAAAGGGGATGGCGACGAAGCTCACATTGCTGAGCGTTCCCTGATCGAAAACGTAGCTGCGGGTTGTTGCTGCCAGATCGCCCCGCGCTACCGCGCTCGCAACCTCGTTGGGGTTAAAGGCGAACGCGAGACTGAGTTCACGATCGTTCAACGCTGCCCGCAGCTGCGCGCCGTTAGTCGGGAAGTGCCGGCCTGCACGCAGTAGCGACGGATGTAGCGCATCGAGAAATCGCCAGAGTGGCTCACTCACTTCGGCAAAATTATTTTGTGGCGGCTGCGTTAGTAGCGCGAGGCCTGAGTCGCCCAAAGAGTCGGCGGTCAATTCTATGAGCGCCTGTTTCAAAAAAGTCGTGCCAAGAAAAGAGGGGGGCTTTGGATAGGTAAATTCACCGGGGTTCTCGCCCGCCCAGCGCAGTAACTCAGCGACTGTGCGCGGCGGTTCCGGGAGCCTGACTGAGTCATGGTAGAAAATCAGCTGTGAGCGGGTCCAGGGCGACTCGAAGCCCTCTGTTGCTACGCCAAAATCTTGGCGCATCTGCGGCCGCTCATCCGCATCGACCAGCTCGAAATTGGGCAGGGACTCAGCCCAAGGGCCGAACAGTAGCGAGCGCGTCTTCAGATCAGAAAAATTTTCCCCGTTAATCCACAGCAGGTCTGCGCTGCCCCTTGTCGTATTGCCAGCCTCGGCTTCGGCAATGAGCCGCGTCACCGCATGCGTTGTGTCGGCGAGTTTGATGTGCTGCAAATCGATGTCGAACTTTTCTCGCAGCTGCGCTGCAACCCACTGCAGATGATCGTTGAGTGCCACATCGCCGCCCCAGGCGTGGAAGTAGACCGATTGGCCCTCGGCTTGTTGCAGGATATCTTCCCACGGCGTCTGCGCAATGCTGAACGATTGCAGAGCAGTAAGCAGAAAGGCGCCGGCAGCAAGTCGACTAAAAGCGGTGCAGCTAGGCATTGCTCGCAATGACACCGAGCCTGCGACCGCGGCGCTGGCTGCGTAGCTGGTCTAGAGCTTCGCCTAGTACCTCGCGGTGGAATTTATCGCAGGCGATGCAGAGATTTTCATAGGGTTCACCCTGCGGGGTTTCGGTGCGGGATTCGGCAAAGAAACGCTCTCTGTCCCAGCCGTCGGCCAGCCCCATTCGCTCAGGTTTGCCGGCATTGATGGCCTCCATAGCAGGCATGCCGATCAGGCTGTCTAAGACTTCGAGCAGGGGCTCTTCAACGAGATTACCCAAAGGGTGCGCCGTCTTAATACAGCAGGGAAAGACATCGCCGTTGGGATCGATAGATACCTCAGAGCCGGCGTAGCCATGATCAAGAAAATTCAATCCACCGGACCAGGCGTTACAGAAATTGTCCTGCAGCGTAGCGCTAGAAAGGCCATTCTCCCAGGCACGACCTCGCGGCCATAGCTTTCCTATCCATGTTTCTTCATTGGCGCCAAACATATTATAGAGAGGCCCTTGCTCGTAGCCGCGCTCGTGGCGGTCGGCGTTGGGATCTGCAGCATGAACTCCGGCGTCCTCAAGCATCGCGGTGACTTTTTCAGCGAAGGCGTACTTCTTATCGCCTTCCATTCCTACGTGGAAGTCATCCATGCCGGAGACCGAGATGGTCCACACGCCGAGTTCGATTAATTCAGCAATTATCTCTGGCGTGAGGAGGTCGCCGGTCGTTTGAACCACTACGCGGACACCACCTTGAGCCGCATACTTGTCGCGAATTGCTGCCAGGGTAGGGTAAAGGACTGCTTCTCGTACGGGTTCGGTTAAAACATCGCCTCCCGAGAGGATGATTTTACCGCTGCGCTCTACGAATGTTCCCGCTCCGTTAGCTCGCTCCTGCTCTGTCGCGAGCTCTTTGTACATTAGGCGCTCAGGTAAATTGGCAATGACCTTAGGTGCATTGTGTTTTGCTTCGCTGACCACCGCGGCTAACTCATCGCGAATATAGGGGCGAAAGCGCTCCTCGTAGCAGTGTTTGCATCGGCGATGACAATGCCAACAGAGCACGTAGTAGATGGATTCCATATTGCTACCTAATTAGAGTTCTTTGAGAGCGGGCTTGGTCACCTTGCCCATCGCGTTGCGCGGCAGCGCGTCAAGAATTCGAAGGTTCTTGGGAATTTTGTAGGCGGACATCTTGCCGTCGCACCAGGTTTTCAGTTCGTCAAAACTGAGCGCGGTATCCTGCTTCAATACTACGAAGGCACTAACCGCCTCGCCCCAGGTCTCATCCTCAACACCGATAACAGCAGCCTCGGCTATGCTGTCGTGAGTTAGCAAGGTGCCTTCTATTTCTAACGCGGAAAGCTTATAGCCGCCGGACTTAATAATATCGACCGAGGAGCGGCCCATAATGCGGTAATAGCCTTGGTCTAGCACGGCGACATCGCCGGTACAAAACCAGCCGTCGACAAAGCTTTCTTGGGTTGCGGCTTCGTTGTTCCAATACTCCAAGAACACATTGTCGCCGCGTACACGAATTTCCCCAGGACTTTGTTCCTCACTGATTTCCTGACCGTCTTCACCCACTAGTTTTACTTCAACGCCGGGGAGGGGCATACCGACGTGGCCGGCACGACGTTCGCCTTTGTAGGGGTTCGATAGGCCCATGCCGATTTCGGTCATGCCGTAGCGTTCTAGCAACACTTGACCGGTCAGTGCCTGCCATTGGTCAAACAACTTAACGGGACAGGCGGCGGAGCCGGAAATATTCAGCCGCATTTGTTTAAAGCCCGCACAGATTTTCTCCAGTGCGTCTTTGTCTATCGTGTCGAAATAGTGAATCAGTTTGACATAGATGGTGGGCACGGCCATGAACACGTTATAGCGTTTGCTCGCCACTTTGCTGCTAATGGCAGGCATGTCGAATTTCTCGAAGAGATCGACGGTAGCACCAGCCCAAAGTCCGCAGCTTAGGATATTGATAATGCCGTGTATGTGATGCAGTGGCAGGAACAGAGGGATCGTGTCGGCATCCGACCAAGCCCAGGCGTCGATCAGCGTTGTGATCTGTGCAGCAATTGTTTTATGCGTGCTCACCACGCCTTTGGGTTTGTTCGTTGTCCCTGAGGTAAACAGCATCATTGCCCGGCGCTCAGGCCCAATGTCAGGCAGTGTGCTCACCGCCTCTGCCATGACCTCTTCTACACTTAGCAGCTCTATACCCAGCTTGCCGCAGAGCTCGCGCAGGGATTCACGGTACTCGCCGTTGGCTATCATGCGGCTCACGCTGGCGCTGGTAAGGGAGTGTTCGAGTTCGGCGACAGCAGAGGCGACATTCAGCGGCACTGCGATACCCCCGGCTCTCCATATGCCGTGCAGCGTCGTGACGTAGTCGATACTGGCCGGCATGAAGAAGGCGATGCGCTCTTCTTCGAGATCGGATTTTGCGGCGAGTAGGCCGGTGGCGAAAAGATCGCAGCGCAGGTTTAGCGCGGCGTAGGAAATGACTCGATTGCCGCCGTCGCTTGCTTCGACTAGCGCCGTGTTGAGATTAGTAGGATTGAGCTGAGGAAAGGAACTGCGCAGGGTCATGAAGAGCGGGCCTCGATATGATTTCGGCGCGCATTGTGGCGAGCCTTGGGTAGATGAGTATACCTAGTTGAGTTGGAGTTCTCAGCGCTGTTGGCGGGCTGAGTTTAAAAAACCACACTCACACAGAAAAAAAGGATCGACGGCCCGAGCAGGCAGCCGATGCCCGTGTAAAAAGTCGCAGTCATCGCCCCATAGGGGACAAGCTTTGGATCAGTGGCTGCGAGTCCCGCTGCGACACCGCTGGTAGTGCCCATGAGGCCGCCAAACACCATGGCCGACTGGGGATTGTTCAAACCTATCGAGCGCGCGACTAGCGGTGTGCCGATCATTACGAGGATCGACTTAACCAGACCCGCCGCCACGCTTAGCGTGATGACGTCGCCGCTGGCGCCGATGGCCTCGCCCGTGACGGGGCCCACAATGTAGGTGACGGCGCCCGCCCCGATAGTGGTAATGGCTATCGGGTCTGTATAGCCGAAGGCGACCGCGACGGCGGCGCCAACGATGAAAGAAACGATGACGCCGGCAAAGATCGAGACCACGCCTGCAAGCCCGGCTTTTCGCAGCTCGCCGAGCTGCACGCCGAAAGCGGTGGACACGATAGCGAAGTCGCGCAGCATGCCGCCGCCCATCAGTCCTATGCCGCCCAGCAAGGAAAGGTCTGCAACGCCTTTGGTACCGCCGGTTACCGTGCCTCCCCAGTAAGCGGCAAGCAGGCCTAGGGCAATGGCGATCGCCGAGCCATGGATGCGGCCGGCGGTAAGTCTATCTGCGAGCCAATAAGAGAGCCAAATGCATAGGCCGATGACAGCAAAGGCGACGATAAGGCTGTTGCGCGTGAAAACCGCGCTGACGAGATCCATCATGCGTCGTTCTCCCGGCTGCCGAGCCTGCTAATAACGGGTACTAGCGCGAAGCTCACCACCACTGCGGCGACGCCGGCCGTGAGTGCCAGCATACCGCCCGACGCGGCGGCAGCTACGTTTTGCTGCGCTGCCATGGCAACCACGATAGGAATGTACATGGCGCTCCAGAAACGAATACCAAGCGCCGCGTTATCGTCGCTAAGACCTTTGAATTTTGCTGAATTGCTGCTAACTACAAGCAAAAGCATCGCCAGCCCAACACCGCCAACGTTGGCATCTATGCCTAGCACAAGCCCTAAGGCCTGACCTAATAGCATGCCGACCAGCAAACAGCCCGAGAGCAAAGCGACTCCATATATGATCATGCAACTTTCC
The DNA here is from genome assembly GCA_965661495.1 of Pseudohongiellaceae bacterium. Lineage (GTDB taxonomy): Bacteria > Pseudomonadota > Gammaproteobacteria > Pseudomonadales > Pseudohongiellaceae > UBA9145. Next base: position 101,205 of record CBFIDY010000002.1, read on the forward strand.
TTTAGCAGCGGTAGAGAGTGGCAGTTTTAGCCTGTTCGGTGCGGGCTGGCAAGGCGCTGGGAATCACGGGCTCTTGCGTTGACAGCTCACGGCGGTTTATAGCTTAATTGGGCCTAGTATTCGGGCGGCTAAATGGACTTCGATGTGCCTCGAGAAAAGAAGATAACTAATTAATTTTAATAAGATTAAGGTTTCAACATGGTGAAGATGAAAGGTTGGCAGAAGGCGCTAGTCGCGCTCGTGCTTGGGGGGCTTTCGTCCTTTGGCGTAAGTCACGCTCAAAACGTGACTACCGAGGTGCTAGAGAATTCGCAGGACTATTCCGATCGCTGGGTGCAGTACGGTCGCAACTACGGCGCCTGGCGCTACATGCCTGACGATCAGATCAATCGCGACTCGGTCAAAGACCTGCGCCCAGTGTGGATCAAGCCCACCGGCGTAACCGGCGGTGCCTTTGAGGTGACTGCGCTCGTGAACGACGGCCGCATGTATCTGACTACGGCGAATAGCCACCTGATTGTTGTTGACCCTCTCACCGGCGCCGAACTCTGGCGCTACGATCACGAATTCGAAAATGTTGACCTCTGCTGTGGTCCCCACAATCGTGGCGTGGCCCTGTACGAGGACATGGTTTACTACGGCACGCTCGATGCGCATCTAATGGCTTTCGATGCAGCCACCGGAACGCAGCTGTGGGACGTTGAGGTTGGCGATCATCGCGACTCGATCTCTATCACCGGTGCGCCGCTGATCGTAAAAGACATGGTGCTGATTGGTGTTGGTGGTGGTGAATTCGGAATCCGCGGCTACATCGATGCCTACGACGTGAATACGGGCGAGCTACGCTGGCGCTTCTACACTACCGCAGGCGAAGACGATCCTAACAACGATACGTGGCTCGACGACTCTTGGAAAACCGGCGGCGGCCCTACCTGGGTTACAGGAACTTACGATCCAGAAACCGACCTCATTTTCTGGGGCACGGGCAACCCTTGGCCAGATGTCAACGCTAAGATCCGCGCGGGGGATAATCTCTATACCAACTCGGTTGTTGCTTTGCATGCCGACACCGGCGAACTCGAGTGGTATTTCCAAACGTCTCCTCGCGACGAATTCGATCACGACTCAACTTCCGAGCCGATGATTATCGAAGAGCTGTGGGAAGGCGAAATGCGCAAGATGGTTGTGCAGGTCTCACGCAACGGTCACGTTTACGGCCTCGACCGCTTCACCGGTGAGTTCCTCTACGCTGGCGAATACACGCGCGTAAACTGGGCTGATCGCGACGAATCCGGTAAGCCCGTGCTCAAAGAAGCATTTAAAGAACCCAAGAACGAAATGGTGTTTCCAGGACTCTACGGCGGCAAGAACTGGCCGCCGGCGTCTTACAGCCCTGATACCCACATGCTTTACATCCCGACCACCGAATGGGGCGCGCGTTTCATTCGCCGCGAAGGCGAGGGCCGTCCCGGCACAATGGATCTGGGCGGCATGGTGCAGTTCGACACCACAGGCACCGGTTGGGTCGTGGCCTTTAATATGCACACGGGCGAAGTCGATTGGCAGAAAGAAATGCCGGGCAACTTCGCCTGGGCAGGCACTCTGGCAACAGGCGGCGGGCTAGTTTTCTCCGGCGCCCCAGACGGCTATCTGTATGCGCTGAACGACGAGACAGGTGAAGTGCTGTGGAAATTCCAAACAGGCAGCGGTCTGTACGCGCCACCAACGAGCTTCACTATCGATGGCAAGCAGTACATCGGTATCGCCTCGGGAACTCGCAACCCGGCTTCGCGAGCAGGCGTGGCGACAGGTATTTCTCCGGGCAACTACATCCTGTTTAGCCTATAGGGCAGCCAAGAACAGCAAGGAAACAAGACATGAAATTAGCAACATTGAATAAGCAGATTGCAGGGTTGGCACTAAGCGCTGCACTCGCTAGCTTTTCTTCCAGCGCAATTGCTGGCCTAAGCGAAGGCTTGACCCTGTTCAACTCATACTGCGCCGTATGCCACGGTGTCACAGGCGAGGGGCAGACCATGGGCAAGTCTTTGGTCGACGATAGCGCCAAGGGACTTGATGATCTTGAGCTGCTGGCAGTGATTCGCAACGGCCGCGAAGGCACCGGCATGGCAGCTTGGGGTGACTCGTTCAGCCCAGAAGAGCTCCTCGACACAGCAAACTACGTGCGCGCGATGCAGGGTAAGCTGGGTATCGTGCTCGAAGCAGAGGACCCGATAGCCGATGATCCTATGGCTTTAGCAGGGCGCGAGCTGTTTAATGGCTCTGCGCAGTGCAGCAGCTGTCACACAGTGGGCGAGACTGGTGGGCAGGTAGGTCCGGTTCTTGATGGCGTTTATGCGAAGCTCGGTGACGATGGCCTGCAGGAAGCTTTCGCCAAGCCGTCGGCCAAATTTAGCCAAGGCTTTCCTGTGAAGGAAGTTGAGCTGCAAGATGGAACGGTCATTCGCGGTGTCGCAAGAAATGAAACCGATGCCTCGATTCAGCTGCAAAGCCGCGACGGCAAACTGTGGCGGACCTACTTTAAAGACCGAGTGAAGGAGGTTCGCGACAGCAAGACTTCGGTCATGCCAGAGATTTACAGCGACCTGAATCGTCAGCAGCGTCAGCAGCTGCTCGCGTATCTGCGCTCGCTCTAGCTTAAGAGGTCGCTGACGTGTCGGCGGCCGGTTTAAGCTGTAAAAAGAACCGGTGCTGACCTTGGGTCGCCACCGGTTCTTTTTTTTTCGCAAGTAAACCTGACAGCATTCGGTCTAATACAGCAGTAAGCAGTGCGCGGGCGCTGCTGCAAGCGTAAATCCGCCCGCCATTTGTGGCTATAGGAGCAAAACCATGGAGTTTTCTCAGAACCAAATCCTAGATCTTCTCGTGCAGTGGGGCACGGCAATTGTGCTAGCCATTGCCACTTTGATCGCGGGTCTATTTGCAATCGGCCTTGTGATGCGTTTATTAGAGAAAGCGCTAGATCGTGGGCAGATTGAGCCTTCGCTTCGAAGTTTCCTTTGCAGCCTGAGTGCTATGCTGCTTAAGGCGCTTGTCTACATCACTGCGCTTAGCGTCTTAGGCATCGAAATGACGTCGTTCGTGGCAATACTCGCCGCAGCGGGACTCGCAGTGGGTATGGCGCTGTCGGGCACGCTGCAGAACTTCGCCGGAGGAGTGATGGTGCTCCTTTTCAAACCGTATAAGGTAGGTGATTTTATCGAAGCGCAGGGCTATACAGGCGTGGTTAAAGACATACAGATTTTTATTACCGTGCTTACGACGCCGGATAATAAGACTGTGCTCATTCCTAACGGTCCCTTAGCGAACGGTGCGCTAATCAATTATTCCACTCAAGCTGAGCGGCGTGTGGATTGGACGTTTGGCATTGGCTACGGAGACGACATAGACAAAGCCTATGAGCTCATTCACTCACTACTCGCTGCGGACGAGCGCGTGCTTCGAGATCCCGCTCCGTTTGTCGCGCTCGCGTCCCTTGGGGATAGTTCAGTCAACCTTGTTGTGCGTGCCTGGGTCAAAGCGCCAGACTACTGGGACGTGCATTTCAGAATGAACGACAGTGTCTACCGACAGTTCGCCGCGAATGGCCTCAGCATTCCATTCCCCCAGCTCGATGTGCACGTGCACGAAAGCTAACGAATACAGTCGGGATAGCGACCCTGCGCTTGTGCGGCATCTAATTCGAGCTCTGCCTCGGGCATGCGCGATCGCAGGTCGCTCATGCGCGTGTTTGGCGATGGATGAGTAGATAGCAATTCAGGCGAACGGGCGCCGCCGCTCGCCGCCATATTTTCCCACAATGTAATACTCTCTTCGGGCTCGAAGCCGCCGCGCGCCATCAGTGTGAGCCCTAGCACATCGGCTTCGCTTTCCTGCGTGCGGTTGAACGGAAGAAATAGCCCGAGCTGAGTGCCGAGGTCCCAGGCCTGCAGCGTGGTATCAGACACGCCTAACAGCTGTGCGACCCCAAAGCCCACGTTGCGAAGCGCCGACTGGCTTGCTCGTTCGTTACTGTGATTTGCCAAGACATGCCCCACTTCGTGAGCCATGACCGCTGCTAGTTGATGCTGATTAATTGCAACGTCTAGCAGTCCTTCGTATACACCGATCTTACCCCCAGGCAGGGCAAAAGCATTGACCTGCTCGTCGGCAAAAAGAGTGACCTCCCAAACGTAGCGCGTTTGCTGATCCAGAGGCAGCGCTTCAACGACTCGCTCTGCTACACAATTGACATAGCTAGTGGCACTCGCGTTTTGGCTGATGGGGATTTCACGGCGCATCTGCGCATAGGCTTCGGATCCCTGCGCCGCCATATCAGCTTCTGAGTAAAGCACGACCTGGCTGCGGTTCATCGGCGAGCTCTCACAGCCGGTCAGCAGCAGTGTAGCGAGAATAAGAACTAGGGCGATGGCGGAGTGGCGGGCGCTGTGAGACAGAGCAAAGCGCGAATCTGCATGTAAGAGTGATAACACGTAAGCCTCCTGAACTAGAGAGTGCAGCCGGCGTCTGCCGACTTAGCTTGCCGTCAGTATAGCCCGACTTTTATCCGTCTGCGTTCAGAATGCAGCGCAAACTGCCGTGTCTAACTGCTTGCGAAGCTCCGCTCCCGCCTCGTTAGTGGTAATCCGATAGCAGTTGCCCTCGAGGTCTATGAGCAGGCGGCTCGCCGGCAAAGTGCTGGGAATGGCATCCGAACGTGATGAAGGGATAGCAATAGGCTGCGGCGCGGTGGTGACTAAACGCGGTACGGAATAGACCGGCACACTCGGTTGCTGTGCGAGCGAATAGTCACGCACAACGGTGACTGACCGCGGGCGCTCAGTCAGGATGTTGGAGTACGCTCTGCCGGAATTCAGAGCGCTCGAATAGAACACGCTGCTGGCGATCGCGCCGCCAATGAAAACACGGCTGCTGCGATGCGCAGAATTTCGCCAAGCGTTGCGACTCCAACTGCGGTCAAAGCGGCTTCTGCTTACTCCCCAGCCACGACGAAAATGACGGCCTCTATCGGCTTGCCAGTGATTGCGATTGCCGAAGTAGCCGCCGTGGCGATCTACCTGCCAACCGCGATCGCTTGCGTGCGCAAAGCCGGTGCAGAGCAGCAACAGTGCAGCGAGTAAAACATTGAGCAAAACTCCCGAGGCGAGGAAGCCAGACTTTCTAAGTGTGAGCAGTCCGATTCTAGACATGGCGCTTCTCCTTGCTTGAATGACAGCGGCCACAACAGGCCTAGAGCAAGGGTAGTCTAGAATATCGTTCTGAATCTGAGCTGAATGCCGAACTTAGAGAGCCCTATTGCAGCTGCGCAGCAAGCAGCTCTGCTAAACCCTGTGTCGCTGGCCCCGCAGCCTGCTGCGCTGCGAGAACTAGGAATAGCGGGACGGGCCTGTCCATAGGCTGGCTAAGCGGCAAACGCCTAAGCTCTCCAGATTCTAACTCGGTGCTAATCCAGCCCTCCGGTAAGAAGGCGAAAGCGAGACCGCTTTTTAGCAGTTCGATGCTGGTAGCAAAGTGGCTGACGGTCCAGCGTTTCTCAGCCTGCAGCCAGCCCGCGTCTATGGTGCGCTTGGCCCCGGAGTCGCGCAGAACAAGTTGACGCTGGCTGCGCAGATCCCGCTCGTCGATAGTGACACCCGCCGAGCACAGAGGATGGCTAGGCGCAGCCACGGGAATTAGCGTGGCGCTGCGAAGAGGGCGGCCTATAAAGCCTACGGGTACTTCGGGGCCGATGACGAGGTCAGCGCGGCGCTCGAGCAGCGCCTCGGTTGTGCCAGATAAGGTGGTTTCTAGCACTCGAATGCGGGTCGTGGGAAAGCTTGCAGAGAATGTCGCGAGAGCCGGAGCTAAGGAGCCAACCGACTGCAGAGCGTCAACGGCAATGCAGACTTCAGACTCGAAGCCCATTGCCAGAGAGCGCGCCACCAGCTCCGCTTCCTGCGCCTGCGAGATGAGTTGCTGCGCATGACGGTGCAATACCTTGCCGGCCTCCGTTAGCACTGCGCGACGCCCCTCTAGCCGCAGCACGGGCTGAGGCAGGTGCGTATTCAGCTGCGCAATGGCATAGCTGACACTCGATTGGCTCTTATTAAGCGCCTCTGCCGCACGGGCGAAGGAGCCTTGTTCTACCACGCAGCACAGGGTTTGCCACTGCTCGAGGGTTATACGCGGACTCATACGCTGCCTAATTATCGAATTTTTAGATATTTAAAGCCCAATAATTGCGCTTTTAAAGCGAATATTTTGCTCTATTATCCTTGCCAACGCCAAACACTTTTTGCGCTGAACCCAAGAGGATTCCACCATGACCAAACTACTTCGCATCAATAGCAGCATCACCGGCGACAACAGCGTGAGCCGTAGCCTGGCAGCAAACCTTGCAGATGCGCTAGCAGCCCAAGGAGCGATAGAGATCGTTGACAGAGATCTTGCCGCGACTCCCGTGCCGCATCTGGACGGCGCGAGACTCGGCGCGCTGGGTACGCCTGCGCAGGAGCGCACCGCAGAGCAGGCAGCGGCGGTCGCCTTTGCCGATGAGTTGATTGCCGAGGTCCTGGAGGCCGATGTTTTGCTCATCGCGCTGCCTATGTATAACTTCACCGTGCCGTCGGTGCTTAAAGCCTGGGTCGATCATATTGCCCGCGCAGGCGTGACCTTCAAGTACACCGACACCGGCCCGGTTGGCCTGTTGGAAGGAAAGAAGGCCTATCTGGTGAGCGCACTGGGTGGCAAACATGAGGCCGGCAAAACCGACTTCATGCGGCCGTATATGCGCGTCATTATGAATTTTATTGGCATCAGCGACGTGGAGTTCATCAGTGCAGAGGGGCTGAACATGGGCGATGAGTCTCGTGCAGCTGGACTCGCCGCTGCGAAAGAAGCGATAGAAAAGGCTGCTCTGTAGTAAGTAAGTGTTAACTGATAGCAGGGAGGGTTTATCCATGACCACTACGAACCAGCGCAAGATAGAAGAAGTTCTGACCGCCCAAGCCGCGAGCGACGGGGCCGGCGTAAAACTTAAACGTGTGTTTGGAGGCGGTGACCTCAGCCGCTTCGATCCCTTTCTTATGCTCGATGAATTTGGCTCTAACGACGCTTCGGATTATATCGCTGGCTTTCCTTCTCATCCCCATCGCGGCTTCGAGACAGTCACCTACATGCTCGAGGGTCATATGGAGCATCGCGACCACATGGGCAATGTCGGTCAGCTGCGGCCCGGCGACGTGCAGTGGATGAAGGCGGGTTCGGGGGTAATCCATTCCGAAATGCCCAAGCAGGAAGAAGGGCGTATGCGCGGCTTTCAGCTGTGGGTGAATCTGCCTGCGGCGGACAAGATGACGCCGGCGCAGTACAGCGAGCTGGCCGCTGCCGATATTCCCCGCTATCGCGTTGGCGAGGCCGAGGTGAAGGCTATTGCCGGTCGCCTAGTTCTCAATGGTGAACCCGTCGACGGCGTCCTGGAGAATGACCATACCGAAAGCGCTGCCCGCGCAACCGAGCCGGGGTACATCGATGTCTTCACAGAAACACAGCAGACTTTGAAGGTGACGATCCCCGATGGCCATACCGCACTGGTCTACGTCTTTGAGGGGGAAGTCGCGACCGCCGAGCAGCGCTTCGTCCTGAAGCCCGGACAGCTAGCCCGTTTGTCGCGCGCCGGTGAACTGCAAATGGAGACAGCCGCAGGTTCACGACTGCTTGTGATCACGGGAAAACCAATCGGTGAGCCGATCGTGCATAGGGGGCCGTTCGTCATGAATACCCAGGCCGAGATTCAACAGGCTATTAGAGACTTCAGCGAAGGCCGGCTGGTGCCGGCGGCCTAGCGAATCTGAAGAGCATAGCTATAGAGCTTGGAGAACTGAGAACTGCACAGCTTAATTCTCCAGAGCTTCCCACTGTTCGTAGGCGGCGGCGAGCTCTTCTGCGACAGTGGCAACCTCTTTAAGCGTCGACTCGACCTTCACGGCGTCGCCTTCGTAGAAACTCGGCTGCGATATTGCTGATTCGAGCTCGGCCTGTTTTGCCTCTAGCCTGTCGATCTGTTTCAGCGCATCTTCTAAAGCGCGTTTCTCTTTGTAGCTCAGGCTCTTTTTTGGTTTGTTGTTTGCCGGCTCGGCGGTAGATGCCGTCTCGACCGGCGCTGTGGTCGACTCTGTTTTAGCCGGGGCGCTTGTCTGCGGCGCTGCAAAGTCGCTGAGATTGCCGCCGCGAGCAACCCAGTCGCTGTAGCCGCCAACGTATTCGCGTACTGTCGAATTCTCCTCGAATACCATGATCGAGGTCACCACATTGTCCATGAACTTCCGGTCGTGGCTCACTAGCAGTACCGTCCCGTCGAAACCTAGCAGCAAATCCTCTAATAGCTCTAGGGTTTCGATATCGAGATCGTTGGTCGGTTCGTCGAGCACTAAGATGTTGGCAGGCTTGCTGAAAACTTTGGCGAGAATCGCGCGATTCTGTTCGCCACCTGACAGCGCTTTGGCTGGTGTGCGAATTCGATCCGGTGTGAACAGGAAATCACTGAGATAGCTGATCGCGTGTTTGCGCTTGCCGCCGATGTCGATGTATTCCTGACCGCCACAGACGTTATCTAGCAGGTTCTTTTCGAGATCCAAATGCTCGCGTAGCTGATCGAAGTAAGCAACCTCCAGTTTTGTGCCGAGCTTCACCTTGCCCTCACTGGGCTGTAGCTGCCCGAGTAGTATTTTCAGCAGCGTTGACTTGCCTGCGCCATTGGCGCCGACGAGCCCGATACGGTCGCCGCGCATCACGCTCGTTGAAAACTGATCGATGACCAGCTTGTCATCAAAGCGCTGACTAATCTCGGTAAGCTCCGCGACGATCTTTCCCGAGCGCTCGGCGCTGCTGACCTGAAAGTTCGCTTTACCCTGCTGCACTCGGCGCTCACTGCGCTCTCTGCGCATGGCCTCCAGCGCTCTCACACGGCCTTCATTACGCGTGCGCCGCGCCTTAATGCCTTGACGAATCCATACCTCTTCCTCGGCCAGCTTCTTGTCGAAGAGTTTGTTGGCTGTCTCCTCTGCGGCTAGCTGCTCGGCGCGAAAGCGCAGGAAGCGTTCGAAAGTGCCTTCGAACTGATAGAGATGGCCGCGGTCGAGCTCAACGATTTTATTCGCCACGTTCTGCAGGAAACTCCGGTCGTGGGTAATCAGCATTAAGGCGCCGTGGTAGTCCTGCAGCTGCTTCTCAAGCCATTCGATTGCAGGAATGTCGAGGTGGTTAGTAGGCTCGTCAAGCAGCAGCAGCTCTGGCTCCCGCACGAGCGCGCGGGCGAGGGCCACACGCTTGCGCCAGCCCCCTGAAAGCTCCTTCATGAGTTTGTCGGCGGGCAGGTCGAGCTGGGAGATCACTGTGTCGACTTTTTGGCTTAGGCTCCAGCCGTCTTTCGCTTCCAGAGCGTTTTGCACGCGCTCGAGCTGCGCGAGGTCTGCGCTATCGTAGTTGGCTGTCAGGTGATGGTACTGCTTGAGCAGCTCGCCCACCTCGGCTAGACCGTCTGCAACGAGATCATAGACGGTTTGTTCGTCAGCATCGGGCAGGTTCTGTTCCAGCCAAGCAACCTTCACCCCAGGTCTTAGCCAGCGTTCGCCGCCGTCGAGACCCATAGCCCCCTCGATCACCTTCATGAGCGTTGTCTTGCCCGCGCCATTGCGGCCTAGCAGGCCGATACGTGCGCCGCGTTTAATTTCGAAATCGACCTCATCTAATAGCACATGGGTGCCGAAGTTAAGGGAGGCTTTGTCGAGTCGCAGGAGTGGCATAAATAGAGGGCTTCTCTTGTAGGCAAATCAGTTAGGTGGAGTGTGGCCTGGTAACGCCGAAAGCGACGTAACCTGCTGCGGCGGCATTCTAACGCAGTCGCTTAGCGGCCGCAGATAATTCTCACAGTCCCAAGGCTAGTCTCGATGCCTGTAGAAACGGCTGCATAAGAGTATAGTAAAACCATGAACAATCTCTGGCTCACCATCATCAAGCCGCGTCGCCGCGCCGCCAAATGGCTTCTGTTCCTCGTCTTGATTGGCGTTGTGGTAGGGACCTACCAAGGCTATTTCGACTCGGTGCGTGTCCTACTTGATACGCCCGCGCTGACGCTGCGAATCGGCAGCTTCGGCATTTCTGCCTACACGCTGTTGAGTGCCGTGATCGCTCTTGCGCTGGTTTTCTGGACCACAGCTATTGTGTCGGACTCGGTAGAGCGCAAGATTTCGCGGCTGCAAAATGTGCGTGCGGCTACCCGAGCCCTCGCCGTTAAGCTGGCACAGATCCTTATTTACGTTGTTGCTTTCCTTGTCGCGCTCGATTTTGTCGGTATAGACCTGACAACCCTCACGGTGTTCAGCGGTGCAGTCGGTATCGGTTTGGGTTTCGGCTTGCAGAAAATTGCCTCGAACTTTATCTCGGGTCTAATTCTTCTCATGGAAAAATCGATCGAAGAGGGCGACTTGATCGAGCTCGCAGACGGCACTTTCGGCTACATACGTCGTGCGAGCGCTCGCTATACCCTGGTGGAAACCTTCGACAGCAAGGAAATCCTTGTACCCAACGAAGACCTAATCACCAACCGCGTGGTGAACTGGACGTTCTCCAACAGCAGTGCACGGGTGGAACTGGAACTCGGTGTGTCTTATCACTGCGATATAGAGTTGGCCCGTGATCTTATCTTGGAGGCGGCGCGTGAGCATCCGCGCTGCGCGGCAACGCCGGAGCCCGCCTGCTTTCTGCGAACCTTTGGCGACAGCTCAGTAAATTTCACGCTGCACTTTTGGGTAGACGATGTCACTCTGGGCCGCTGGCTGCCGCAGAGCGAAGTGATGTTCGAGATTTGGCGCAAATTCAAAGACAACGGCATAGAGATTCCTTTCCCGCAGCGCGACCTACATATCCGTACAGATATGCGCAAGGATGATGCCTCATGAGTACGCAGGCTTGCCGCGGAATTATCTATGCCTATCGTATCGCCGCCGATGGCGCCGCGACTTCTCTTGCTGAGCAGACTCTGGATGCTGAAGGCCTGCCAATAAGCGGCGGCGAGATTTCTGAAGAGATCGCGGTATCGATCCACGACGCGTTAACCTCTAATGACTTAGCTTGGGTTCATTTAGACAGCACCGAGCCTAGCTCGCGGATCTGGGCAGAGACAGAGCTGAATTTTTTAGACAGCCTTACACTCGATGCTCTGTTCGCCGAGGAGACTCGACCAAGGATACTTGAGTTCGAACAGGGAGCGCTGCTCATACTGCGCGGCGTCAATCTGAATGCAAATGCAGAGCCAGAAGACATGGTGTCCATTCGCCTGTGGATAGATGAGACTCGCATTGTGAGTGTGCGCAGGCGGCGCTTGCGGGCTGTAAGCGATCTACGTGAACGTTTGCACGCGGGCCTTGGGCCAAAGAATGCGGGTGAATTCCTCGCGCTACTCACCTCGCGTCTGTTCGAGCGCATGGAGCCGGCTTTTTCCGATCTCGACGAGCGGCTAGACGACGCCGAGGAATGCGTTATGGAAGAAGCCGATGCAAAATACCGTGCGCAGATCACCGCGATCCGCAAGCAGGCGATCGTCTTCCGTCGCTACATCGCCCCGCAGCGTGATGTCCTTACCGCGCTACGCGTTTCAGATTTATCGTGGCTTAGTGAGCTGCACAAGCGGCGGCTGCAGGAATCTCTAGACCGGGTCATTCGGTATATCGAAGACATCGACACGATACGCGAGCGCGCCCAGATCGTTAAGGACGAGCTAAGCAATGCGCTGACAGACAAGATGAATAAAAATCTTTATATGCTGTCGGTAATCGCCGCCGTGTTTCTGCCACTGGGCTTTCTCACAGGGCTGCTTGGGATCAACGTTGGCGGCGTGCCAGGAGTCGATAACGCGAGTGCATTTTGGATTTTCAGCGCACTGCTAAGCGTTGTAGTGGCTGTACAAATAGCGCTGTTTAAGCGCTGGAAATGGTTCTAGTCTGCTCGTCGACTCGGTGTGTAAAATTTTGTTTAGTGCTAGTTGAGTCGATGCCGCTCGCGCCAAGCGAAAACAGCCAGAGCAATAAAAACCAGTGGCACTATCAGCGCGGTGGGCAGGCCGCTGCCGCGCGGGTCGGTCAAACTCCAATAGGCCATGCCATAGGCGATTTGCAGCAGATAGAGACTCAACCATGGCTGCAGCCAGGCGCGCATATGCCACAGTCCTAAAGTGCCAGCACCGTAAACGAACCAGTGCAGCAGCGCGCCAGCTTTAGCTGCCCAGCCGGTGAACAAAACGCCAAACCACACTTCTTGATCTTCCTCCAACGGCTTGATGAAAACATCCCAAGGAAGATAGATAAATGTCATATAGGCGCAGAACGCCAGCAGCCCATTCATCCATAGGGGGCGCCGTCGCAATGCGCTGCGCAGCTTGGCGAGCGGATTAGCTTCGCTGTGGGATAGAGGTGAATCGCTCACAGCGCGGTCACCTTGGAACCGATCTCGGCGTTGCCGTCTTCCAGAATGATCGCTCGCAGCCCGCCGCGTCCAACGAGGCCTGGCAGAACACCGCGATGCACGGTGGCAGCAAGAAACGCGCAGGGTTCACAGAGTTCGACGCCTCGGCAGCGTGCCGTACCAAGAGTGAAATCCTTGCCCACCAGCGCATTAAGATCAATATCCTTCGTCACCACGCTGCGGCGGAAATCGCCGTGACCGAGATCGGTATCCCGCGCTTGATTCGCTAAGTAGTCTTCGAGTACCGCGTAGTCAACAAGGCTCAGATGATTCTCTGGAATCGCCTCGCCATCGGTGTGCTTCTTTTGCGAATTAGCGTGGTAGCGATCACCGACGATGCCGAGCCCCGCTTCTAGCTCAATAGCCTCGCGCGCTTCGGGTGTGCCGCGTTTCGTGGTGACTATATAAAGTTCTGCAACGGATCCGGTCATAGAGTGTAAACCTCGAGAGCTTGAGCTTAATGGTTTAGTCCGAGAGCAGCGCCATGATCGCGCCCTCGGGATCTTTAATGATGCAGAAATGACTGCCGCCCATGCGTCTTGGGCCGTCTAACACTTCGCCGCCCAGGCGTTCACACTGCTGTGCGCTGTCGCTGACCGAAGCGACGCGCACATAAACAAGCCACTGGCTTGGAATATTAGCGTTAGGGCCGCGGGCATGGCAGATCCCTGCCACGGTGTCGCGATCAGCAGGCGTTTCGATGCTGTAATCGCTGTAGCTTCCCATATCGACATCGGAGGATTTCCAACCCACGACCTGCGAATAAAAGTTCTTTACCCGTGAGGCGTCATTCACCGTGAGGTCTAGCCATTCCACCTGGCCTATCACGGGCCCGTGGGGGGGCTGCGCCTCCTGGCTTTGATCCTCTGTAGGTTCATCGCTCATAGCTTAATCCTCCGGAAGGCTGAAAACATAAAGAGCGTTGCCCCAGCGTGGATAGGTGATTTCGGTCGCAATTACATCAGGCACCGTGCGCGGGCTCGTTCCGCCTACGGCGCTCGTTACTGCGATGTACTGTTTACCGTCTATGGCAAAGCTCACCGGATGACCCTGAACCGAAGTGCCTAGTCGGGTCTGCCATACTACCTCGCCACTGCGCACGTCCAAGGCTTTGAAGCGGCGGTCTAGGTCGCCTACGAACACGAGATCGCCAGCGGTAGACAGCGTGCCGGTGTGAAACGAAGCACGCTGCTCATGACTCCACACTTCCTCCAGCGTATCGACGTCGTAGGCGCCTATTTTGCCCAGCATTCCGTTCGTGCCGGGCATCTCGAAAAATTTGCGGCTCGCAGCTAAGCCGCCGCCACCCTGAACAAGAGCGACTTCCCGCGCCGCGTTCTCTAAGCAGGTTTGGCTAAGCGGTGCGATCAATACGCCAGTGGGTTCATGGTAGCTCATCGAATGCCAATCTTTGCCGCCGGCGCTGCTCGGACAGGCCGATGTCCACTCGTTGAGTTTGGCGTTCTGGATATCTTCGCGATAGGTCACGCGTCCAGTTTTTGGGTCGATGTCAGTAAAGGCATTTTGGAACACGGTTTCCTTATAGCCCTTGAACTCGCCAGTCACTCGGTCACTCTTCCAAAGGATGCCGTATTTTCCTAGAGAGAAAACGAGTTTCTCATCACCGCGGTCGATCAGCACGCGCTCAAAGACCTCATCTAGATCCAGCGCTTCTGCAGGGACGTGTTGGAAATGCCAATCTAGACTGCCGTCGTCGGTATTGACCGCGACGGTTGAGTTGGTGAAAAGCCCCTCGTCGTGAATAGTGAGATGCCGACTCACGGGCACCCAAGGCTTCTGCTGCGCTGTGCCCCAGTAGGTGAGCTTGAGCTCGGGGTCGTAGCTGCCAGTAATCCATGTTTCGCCACCGGCGCGGAAGATGTCGTCGAGTTCGCCCCAGGTATCTCCGCCGGGTTCGTTAGCCTTGGCGATGGTGTTGAAACGCCAGAGGAGTTCCCCGGTGTTGGCGTCATGGGCGCTTATGTAGCAGTCATCTTTTATGTAGCGCGCGCAGCCTGCGAGGCCCAGCAGGACCTTGCCGTCGGCGACGATAGGACCACTGGAATTAGAAAAGCCTTGGCTGCTGTCGGCGACTTCAGTTTCCCACAGCTGCTTACCTGTGCGCGCATCCAGAGCGACGAGCCGTGCGTCGGTGGTGGCCTGAATAATTTTGTCATTGTAGATGGCAATGTTGCGCATATCCTGACGGTTTGCAGGGCCAGCCCAGTGCTCCCAAATCAGCTCTCCGCTTTTGCCGTCGAGCGCTTGAATAACGTTGCCCGGATTAATCAGATAGATAATGCCCTTGTACACAAGCGGTGAGGGCTCGGAATCGCCTTCGTGCATATTCCACACCCACTCAAGACTGAGATTGCCGACGTTGTCCGTCGTAATTTGATCAAGAGGGCTGTAGCTGTGCGCATCGTAGCTGCGGCGAATCATGGGCCAATCAGCGGGGTCTGGCGACTCTAGCATCGCATCGCTTACGGGGCTAAACGGCGCAAAGTCGTTAACGTCGCCTGCTACGGTTAAACCTTGGGGTGCCGGTGCTACGCTACGCTGACGACGAGCCGTGACTTCGGAGGCGTTGTCGGCAATCGTAAAATCCGTTGACGCAGTCAGCGCACTGGCCACGGCGTCGACACCGTTGCTAGCGAGGAGGTGCGCAGTTATGGCGAGATAATCTGCCTCTTCTAAACTCTCATTACCGCCGGGCGGCATATTCGCTTTGATATTCGCAAACAGCAAACTAGGTGTACGTTCGCCCCAGCGCTGCATAAACGGCCTGCCGCTAAGCAGTGGTCCAAGCGTAGTGCCTTCAAGATTCGCGCCATGACAGACGGCGCACTGCGCTGCGAATAGCTCATCACCGGCCGCTGCCTGAGCCGCGAAGGCGGTGGTACCGGCGGCGCCCATATCAGCACCAGCACTGGGCTGTGTATCGGGCCCGCAGCTCGCGAGTACCGCACTGCACGCGGCGGCAAAAGCGAAGCGGCGAACGCGGCCCTGCCGCGTAGCCAAAATTCTAGGCGTAGTAAAATACTCGAACGTGAATGGCATCTAGTCGTCTCCTAGGGGCAGCGGTGCTTAGCACCTTTCTTATTTTTCTTTGAAATCAATCTTGTGAAAATAACCAGCCGCGAAGTTCACCTGCGGGGTTGGTCTCGCTGTGAATCTGTACGTAAAGCGAGTTGGCACGCAGAGCACTCAGCTGCTCTGCGCTAAGGTCGATCGATGCGCTCAGCGTGCCGACGTTACTAGCGGTGAATTCAAGAGCGGCCACAACTGGGCCCGGCTGCGCCGGAGGGCCGAGATGGAGATGGGCCATGGTGGCGGTGGAACTCATGCCGCTAAAATTTCCCTGCAGGGTCAGAGTTGAACCTGATAATGCAGCCAGCGTTTCCCCGGCGCCGGTAATTGTGGTTTTGGTTTGCGGCGTGGTGGGCATTGGAGATAGACGGGCGCGATACTGCGCTTCTTGGCCTATGGCGGCTACGGACTTAAGACTCAGTCCAAGAAAGAGCAGGCAGACTGCCGCGGGGAAATAAATAGAAAAGCGGTAGGATTTCGTCATTGTTCTTCTCACTTTACAAGCTAAGTATTATTTTTGATTGCAAACACTCTCCGATCATTAAAGCCCACGTAGACATAAAGGTACAGAGCTGTCAGATCGCCTGTGGCGTCGCCGTGGGTGTGTAAAAAGAGTAGCATTGCTGAAGGGTCAAACAAGCCTGCAGACCTTGCGGTAAACCACCTTAGAGAAGATGTATGTGCGGACGCTTTAATCTGATCGACAGCCCTGAAGTGCAGCGGCTCTGCGAGCTGCTCGGCGTGCCTATGCCGGCGAATCATTTGCGCAGCGACATTGCCCCCGGAGCAAACATCGCCATTATTCACGGCGAAGCGGGCCCTGGCGGAGTAGAGCGTCGTCTAAGTGAGGCCATTTGGTGGTTGCTTCTCGATCCCGTCAGCGGCAAGCCCAACACCCGCTACGCCAGCTTTAATTCCCGGTCGGACAAACTCAATCAGCCGCGCGCAGCCGCCTATAGCGCCTTTCGCGAAACTCGCTGTCTTATTCCTGCCAGTGCGTTTGTAGAAGGGCTGGGAGATCGCAAGACTTACCACAAGATCGAGCTTGAAGGTTCCGCGATAGCTTTCGGTGGGGTTTTTAGACGCTACACCAACAGACAGACCGGAGAAACGGTTCTCGGCGCGTCTATCATCACGCTGCCGCCGTTGCCTGGCGAATGGCTAAACATTCACCCCAAATCCCTGCCGCTAATGATCGACTATGAGGATGCGCAGCTCGTTAATAGATGGTTAGATCCTAGCTTCGATCGTGTCGAAGACTTCGAGTCGCTGCTCAAGCCGCGAATGCAAAAAACGATGAAGGTGACGCGAATTGATAAACCGAGCAAATGGAACCCTGTTGAGGACTCATTCCTCATTCAGGCTTAAATGGCTAGCCAAAAAATCCCAACGCAAAGCGCGATGACTAGCTGACTAATTCTGTCTTTGATTGCAAAGCGCACGGGGTCTTCCTCTAATTCTCCCGCACGCGCAATGCGCCAAACTCTCGCGACTAAATAAAACATACCCGGGCAGGCAGCGAGAAGAAGCCATGGCTGGCTATAGAGTGCAGCCGCAGTATCGCTTAGAGCATAGAGTGCGAAAATAGCTATCGCAGCGATGTTGGCGCTGGGACCAAGAATAGAAAGCAGGGGCAAATGGCTTACACGGTAGGCGCGTCCGGCGCTTTCCTGCTTCCCCTCTTTGTGCAGATTCATAAGCTCGGCATGGCGTTTCACAAGTGCGAGACCAAAGAATAGGAATAGAGCAAAGCTCAAGAGCCAAGAGCTTGCTGTGACTCCTATGGCAGAGGCACCCGCGAGAATTCTCACGCAAAAGAGTCCCGCCAGTGTAACGGCGTCAACGAAAAGTAGAGATTTCAGCCGTAGACTGTAACAAAGAGTGGCGAACCAATACGCAGCCAGTAAAAGGAAAAAAGAGGTATTCAGCAGCGCAGCGCAGATAAACGCTGTAGTGAGCAGTGCGGGAGCGGCAAGAAAGCCGCTACGCAGAGAAAGGTCGCCGGCGGCAAAAGGTCTGAATTTTTTTGTTGTGTGCAGTCTATCACTTTCGAGATCGAGCATGTCGTTGAGTAGATAGACGCTCGAGGCACACAGGCTAAAGGCAAAAAATCCGGCTGCTGAAGCGATAAGAAGATCTAATTCTTGAAGGCGATGGGAAAGCAGCAGCGGTAGAAACAACAGCGCGTTTTTTAACCACTGATGCGGACGCATCGAACGGAGCAAGGCAAAGGAGGTCTGCGGCTCGTCAAAGTGCAAATCGTTCTTGATTAGCTGCTGATCCGCAACTCGCGCTAGGGAATTAAATTTTTTGCGCACCCTAGCCTTTGCATTGACACAGATTGCCTGTGCTGCGTGCTGCCAAAGTATGAGATCTGCCGCCGAATCGCCTGCATAGGCGAACGCGTTCTTTCCGCACAGAGACTGCACGCGCTGCAATTTCTTCTCTGCCTTTAAGTTTGTCGTGGCATTGCTGCCACAGGCTCTGGAAAACAAACCGAGATGCTCGGCAACGCGACGTGTCACGCGTTCGTCGCTCGCCGAAATTAAAATGATCTCACGCCGATTAGCTGCCTGCTGCTTTAAATACTCTAGGAACTGCGTGTTCAGCGGCAAGCTTTCGATATTGGGCTGAGCACGGCTAGCTATTTCGTATTTTAGATTAGCGCGTCCCTTTACAAGCCAAAAAGGGGTAAGCAGTAGCGTCCAAGGTCTGTGTTTGAGCAGCCAGAGGAAAGACTCGAACAGCATGTCCGATTTGATCACAGTGCCGTCAAGGTCGACAAAGAGTGGGAGTTCGCTTGGCAAGACTGGATTCGTCAAAGCAATGATTAGCTCGTGTAGTGCGCAATTGCGCTGAACGGCTGCCTAGAAATTCAAGCGCCGAAAAATGCGTATGGGTATTAGTCTGACGACAAGCATAATCCATCGCCAGTAGCCGGGGGCATAGATTAACTGCCGATTGCGGTCGAGGCCGCGTACTATGTGGTGGGCTACTTTAGCAGGCGATGAAAACAGCGGTCCTTTGGGGAGGTGCGCTGTCATAGGAGTATCAACTAGCCCCGGCCGAATATCTACCACGCCAACGCCACTGCCGTGCAAGCGGCCTCGCAGCCCTTCTATAAAAGCTGATACTGCGGCTTTGCTCGCGCCGTAGGCGTAATTGCTACGGCGTCCCCGGTCACCGGCGACGGAGGTAATCACGGCCAATTGGCCTTTCTTTTGTGGCTCTAAAGCATTGGCTAACTCGGTCAGTAGGCTCAAAACGCTGCTTGCGTTTAACTCGAAACACTTCAGTAGCGCCTCGGTATTCCGTTCGCATTCACTCTGCTCAGGTAGCTCGCCGTAGCAGCTCAGGGCGAGGTCGACGCTGCCGAGTTGATCGCAGGCGTGTGCGACAAGCGCTGCATGCTGGGTCGTGTCAGTGAGATCTGCGACAGCGGTGCCAACTGTTTGTGCGCCGCGCACCTTGAGATCTTTTTGTAGCTCCTCAAGACGGGCAGCGTCTCTAGCAACAAGATAAAAGGTGGCGCCACGCTCGGCATAGCGCCTAGCGACGGCGATAGCTATCGCCGAAGTCGCGCCAAAGATGACTATATTCATGGGAGGGGCTTTTGCCGTTATTTAGGCTGTGATGCTAGCGCAACGGGCGCGGTATGAGTAGCCGAAAATACTTATAAGGCGTCGCTGTTCGCGCTCGGCGGCCGAGCTGGCGGCAGTTTGGACGAAGCTAGGTAAGTCCCAGTCGCCGTGACTGCAGCGATGAAAAAGCCCCATTAGGATCATACTTTGCTTTGATCTCCATAAAACGTTCCCAAGTGGGATAGGTCTTGCGGAAAAATTCGGCGCTCATGCGAGCGTCTTTGGCTAGATAGAGGCGTCCACCATGCTGCAATACAATGGCGTCCAATCTGTCTAACAGCGAGAACAGAGTGGATTCCATTTTGAAGTCTAAAGCCAATGTATATCCATCGATGGGGAAAGAGAGGTAGTTATCATTACCTTTGCCAAAGCGCTTGAGAACAGAAAGAAAAGAGCCTTTGCCAGCGCGCGCAGCAGTTTCAAGCACAGCGCTGATCGCTTCGAAGGCGGATTCGTAGGGCACGACGAACTGATACTGTAAAAACCCTTTGCGGCCATAGAGACGGTTCCAGTTCTTTAGACGCTCTAGGGGGAAAAAGAAGGCGTCGTAATCTGTCGTCGAATCAGCGGGGAGTACTTTCTTCAGGGTGTAGTAGCTGCTATTGAATCCCCGCATCGTATAGCGGTTAAGAAGGGGAGAGGGCGCGTGAAACGGGATATTAACTTCCCTCCGCTTTATCGCGCGCAACGGCTGCCTTCCCTGCGCGTCTGCAATTCCCTGTGCCGATCGATTGGGAGTGCTATCCAACTCATGCCGCGTTTGAAACTCCCCGAGATACAGCACAGAGCGCCCCAGCGCTTCTCCTTCTGCGAGGCAGTCTATCCACGCCACACTGAATGGGCTCTGCTCGTGATTGGCCATTAGCTCCATGCAGTGCTCAAGGTTCTTTGCCACAATCGCTTTTTGCTTTACCGAAGTGGATGGCAGTGAGTGGAGTCTGAGCTTTGCATCGAGCACGACTCCAGTAAGCCCCATACCGGCGCAGGTCGCCCGAAACAGCTCTGCGTTATGAGTGCGGCTGCAATTAAGTATTTCGCCATTGGCAAGGAGAAGGTTCAGTGAATCGACGTGATCGCAGAAGCTGCCATCAATATGATGGTTTTTGCCATGAACATCGCTTGCGATGGCCCCGCCCACTGTGACGGCCTTTGCACCCGGCAACACAGGGAGGAAAAGACCTTTTGGCACGACGGTGTTGAGCACCTGCTCAAGACTGAGACCGGCAGCGCAGTGCATGACTATCTCTCCCTGCTCCGACGTTGCGAGGCCAAGAAAGTTGTCCAGGTAGCGCGTGCTGATGAGGTGGTCGGCGAGCGCACTGTCCCCATAGCTGCGTCCCGCGCCGCGTGCGATACTTGATCTCGAAACGTCTGCGCCATGGCTGACCAGTCTGCCCAGCGTTGCAGCAGAATTAGGCGCTGAGATCTGCGCGTCTATTGTAGGAAATTTTCCCCAGCCGGAAACTGTCATGGCGGTCCTTTGATGCTGCGATAATGCTAAACAGACTCAAGAGGCGCAGAGGCTAGTGAATACTGAGTACAATAGCTAGCTTACAAATGGTTGACTGAGTTGCATAATTGACTTTTCTTCAACAGTATTTCATCGCAGTCCATTTTTAAACCCTATAGCACCCCGCATGAAATTGGAGAGCTGATGCCCATACAGCCCGTAGACGAATTCGCCACCGACCTTGCTCGCCGAGCAGGCCAACTAATCAAAGAATTCAGCGCTCAATCCACTCTTGAGAAGGAATACAAAGGAGGGATTGAGATCGTCACTCAGGCTGACCTCGCTGCTGACGAGCTCATCGCACGGGAAATTTCCGAGCGATTCCCTGATCATCGAATCCTCTCAGAGGAGTCTTCGCCGGACCTTGGGCGTGTGCAGGACATCAAAGAGCCGCTGTGGATAGTCGATCCTATAGACGGCACCGTGAACTTTGCCCACGGCTTAAGGCAGTCTGCTGTTTCGATCGCCTACGTAGAGGAGGGCACCCTGCGATTCGGCGTGGTCTATAACCCCTTTACCGAAGAGCTGTTCGCTGCCGCGCTCGGCCAAGGCGCGACGCTCAACGGTAAGCCCATTGCCGTTGCCGGCGAGAAACGCTTAGACCGCGCGATCATCGCCACGGGCTTCCCCTATGTGAAGACCGGCCTTGAACCTATGGTAAGAAGACTTGCAGCGGTTCTGCACAGCTGCGCGGACATCCGCCGCTTGGGTTCTGCTGCGCTGGATATCTGCTTTGTAGCGGCCGGTCGTCTAGACGGTTATTACGAAAGTCTAAGCGTTTGGGACTACGCCGCTGCACAGCTTATTGCACGGGAGGCAGGGGCGGTCTACGGTCATTTTGGCGACGTTAATGAGTCTGATGACCCGCAATTCGTCAGTGAACACATCCTCGTGACCAATGCCGAGCTCTTCGAGCCTTTGAGGGCGCTGCTACGGGCCGCGTAATACAGAGGGCTGGATGGCAGCGAGAATTAAACATTAGTGGAAAATCAGTGAGATAGCCTTTCGATGCGGGTGAAAACCTGCAGTTCAGCGCATTGACTAGCGTCTAAAATCAACATAGTCTTCGACGGTGTTACGTATATTCACAGGTTCGCTTGGGGCGAATTCCATAGTCCCAAATTAAGGAGTAAGACGTGAAAACAAAATTTCTATTAGGCGCTGCCATCGGTGGTGCGCTATTCACCGCGCTGGGTTCAACAGCGGCAACTGCGGCTGAGCGAGTGGGGGATTTCTCTCTGCTTGATCACCAAGGCTACCACCACTCTATGAGCTGGTATGACGATCACAAGACGATCGCTCTACTCGTGCAGGCCAATGACAGTGAGGCAACGGCAGCAGCCGTCGCAGACTTTGCAGCTCTCGAGGCGCAGTACGAAGAAGCCGGCGTCGAATTCTTTATGATTAATCCGATGGGTAAGAAAAACCGCGCAGCCGTTGCGGAGAAGCTCGCCGACTACGGTGTCGATATGCCGGTGCTTATGGACGACGCACGCGTCATTTCCGAGGCCCTGGGCATCGAGCGAACCGGTGAGGTCGTACTGTTTAACCCAAGTAAGTTTACAGTAGATTATCGCGGTAGCGTCGCCGGCGCGCAGAGCGCTATCGACGAGATCCTCGCCGGCGAAGCCGTAAGCGTTGCACAGCTGCCTACGATGGGTTCGATGGTGAGCTACGAAGCCCACGACTCTGTCCCTAGTTACTCTAAAGACGTTGCGCCGGTTCTTGCGGAGAACTGCGCAAGTTGCCACCGCGAGGGCGGTATTGCTCCTTTTGCGATGGACAGCTACACGATGATCAAAGGCTGGTCGCCCATGATTCGTGAAGTCTTAATGACTAAGCGTATGCCACCGGGCCAGATCGACGGCCACATTGGCGAGTTTATTAACGACATGCTAGTTGACGATGAAGACGTGCGTAACATCATCGCTTGGGTAGATGCAGGCGCGCCGAAAGACGACGCTAACGATCCCCTTACAGAGCTCACATGGCCGGAATCAAAGTGGGCCTTCGGCGAGCCGGATTACATCATCAAGGTGCCACCGCAGTCAGTCCCAGCGACCGGTGTGCTCGACTACCGTGACATCGCAGTGCCAATCGATATTCCAACAGACCGCTGGTTGCGCGGCAGCCAATACATTGCAGGCGATCGCACGGTGCTGCACCACACAATCAACCGCCTCGACTTCCCAGGCGAATCGCGTGGTGGCTTCCTAGGTAGCGGCGACCCCAACAAAGCGAGCATCACGGCCTATATTCCCGGCGCCACTCCGGCAATGAATCCGCCAAATACAGGCGGACTGATTAAAGCGGGCTCTGTGCTTAACCTGAATATGCATTACACAACGAACGGTAAAGAGTCTGTGGATGCTGGCGAGATCGGTCTATGGTTCTATCCAGAGGGCGAAGAGCCTGCCGAGCGTATGTCGGGTCAGTGCGCATGCATCTTCCCGAACACATGGACAACCATTCCAGCCAACGATCCCGCATTCGAGCAAACTGCTTCGATCATGCTGAAGAAAGACGCTGAGATTTACAGCTTCCTTCCGCACATGCACTTCCGCGGTAAGTACATGCGATTCTACGCCGACTATCCAGACGGCACTCAGGAAGAGCTAATTAACATTGCTCAGTACAACTACGCTTGGCAGCTCAGCTATACCTACGAAGAGCCAAAATTCGTACCGGCGGGCACTAAGATCACAGCGGTAGGCGCGTTCGATAACTCGTCTCAAAATGCCGCTAACCCTGATCCAGAGCGCAACGTACCGTGGGGCCAGCAGAGCTGGGACGAGATGTTCTTCGGAGCCGTCAGCTGGAAGTATCTGGAACAGGGCGCTGACTAAACCAGTCCCCTAGCAAGAAAGCAAAAGCCCAGCCCCGCGCTGGGCTTTTTTTTGCCGTCTGAACGGGTTGCTGCGCGGTCTGCTCCTGGTCGAAAGTCTGCAGATGAGGTGACTCGAGTCTTCTATCGCGATGGTGCTGCTCGGGTTTACACCTTAGGTGCGAAGCGTCGTAGGATTGTGGGCAGGTATAAAATATCTAAGACCAGCGCGAGGACTACGATAGGGACGAGCAGCTGCGCCGCCTGCTGGAAGTAAAGCGTATTAGCCCAAATCAGCACCGTTGCGCCTAAGGCGAGTACAAGCGTTGTGATACTGAGCGCGGGCCCCGCCGTGCGGATCGATCGTTCCATCGCCCGTTGGCCTTCCTCACCCTCGCGGCGGTACTGAAGATAGTGGCTAAGCAGATGCACGCTATCATCTACCACGAGTCCGATACTAATGCTGAACAGCATCATCACGAAGGGGTTGATCTGACCAACCGTTAGCGCCCAAATGCCAAAAACGATAGTCGCGGGAAGTAAATTGGGGATGATGCTTAGTAGGCCAAACTTAAGACTGCGCAGACCTACAATAAGACACAGCGTAATGAGTGCGAGGCTCAGCGAATAGCCCTGTAGCAGCTCTGTCGTTACCAATTCATCCATGCGTGAAAATAAGAGCAGTGTCGAGCCGCGTAGCAGTTCGGCACTGGCAAAGCGGCGGTCGAACTCTTCGGCGAGTAGCTTATCAGTCGCTAGCAATTCTTTATTGGTCGACGGCGTCGCATTGATAAACAGACGCGTAAGGGCGAAGTCTTCTGTAATAAAATCGCTTAGGGGAAAGTCGTCGCTCTGCACCACGGCATAGGCCAGAAGGGAATTCGCCACTGCATCGACAGTGTCTGGAATTCTATAGAACTCCGGCTTGTCTTGATGCTGCGCGCGGTTAACTGCCCGTGAGATATCGACGATGCTCGCAATAGACTCCACGCCATCCTGCGCCTGCGCCCAAACAATAAATTCGTCGAGCCGCGCGAGAAATTCAGGCTCGATCGCGCCATCGATAGCGGCTGTTTGTACGCCATAGGTTAGCAGGGGCCCACGATCGATGCTTTGTCCCACCACTTCATAGTAATTACTCAGTTCGGGATCGCTGCCAAGAAAGTCCAAGCGATTAAAATCGGACTCGTTCAAAGGTAACAGGGCGAGGGTGGCTATCGCGACTGCTGTAAAGCCCCAGAAAATGCTGCGATCGTAGCGTCCGCCAAACACTACCAGCGCGTCGAGCAGTGGCGCCATGAATTCGCGCTGCTGCGCATCCAAGGTTTTCGGCGTCAGTGCGAGTAACAATGTAGGTAGCAGTGCCAGGGTGAGGACGAAGCCGAAACCGATCCCGATGCCGACGATAGTCCCAAAGCCGTTGATGGCAGGCGAAGACGACAGTAAAAGAGAAACGAAGCCGATTGCGGTTGTCATCGCTGCAAGGGTGATAGGCACAAGATTATGCGCCAGACTCGCAATCATGGCATCGCGCTTGCAGTCGCCACGCAGCAAATTTTGACGGAAAAGCGAGATGATGTGAACGCTGTTAGCGACGGCGATAATGACGATAATTAGCGGCGCGATCACCGATATGCTGTTGAAGCTAAAACCGATATAGGCGAGAAATCCGAGAGTGCATAGAACTGTCGCTAGGGTGTGGGTCAGTATGCCGATGCCAAAACGAATAGAGCGGAAGCAATAGCAAATGACGAGCACACACAGAAGAATCACAAACGGCATGAGTTTAGACAGATCGTCCAGCATAGCCTGCTGGCTAGACTCCTGCATGATGATATCGCTCATCACATAGATGCCTAGCTCTGGGTGCGCCGCGCGCAGCGAGTCGCGTAGTGTCGTGATCGCGGCTGCGGCAGTAGCTCGCTCCTCGTCGCTTAGTTCCTGCTTCCACAGCGAGGCCACGGCGAAGGTTAGGCTACCTTCTCCGGTCAGCAGGCTGTTGGTGAGCAATCTGTCTTCCAGGGCAGGCGCTAGCATGGCGTCTAAATCGCTTTGACTGTAGCGGTCCAATGAAAATTCAAACAGCCGGGTTTGCCGCTCAGGGGAATAGTAATCAAGCAGAGAGCTGAGACGTTCTGAATAGGGGATCTCGTCGACCCGTGAGCGCAGCTCGGCAAGGGCGTCGATCACTCGCCGATCGAACACTGTTTGCCCAGTAGGAGGCGTTATGGCGAAGCGCACCTCTGTTGTTGTTGGAAACTTCTCAGCAAGAGCTTCGACCTCGGGGAGAAAGGGATCGCTTTTGGTAAGCAGGGCATCGAGTGAGGTGTCGAAGCGGCTCTGAGGGATTGCCACGGTCAGCGCTACGCACAGCAGCAGCGAGAGGACAGTCAGAGTGAGGCGCCAATCCACAAGACACGCCGCGAACCGGTCGCGCTTCAAATGAGGGCTCTGCACTGTCTCTTTCATAATGTACTCGCTGTTTTTCCGCCTGTAGCCCCGGCAGGTCTATATTCTTGCCCGTTATATCGTTGCAACCTTTCAGTTTTGCAGGTGGCAGGCAGAGCCCCTATAATCCGCCTTCGCAGCGCGGCGGCTACTTTGGGTCGATGCAAACGGCGGTGAACAAGTGTACTCGACTAGTCCTGCAGACTTTCTTTATCGGCTTACACCGGCGGAAGTTAGCAGGAATAATGATTTTGGAGACAGAAGCACATTGGGTGCCAGCTGCTCGCACATTTAAGCTGCGTCACCGAGTAATCAATAAGTCCTAGACAAGGGCAGTGGACGTACTACCCTCTCAAACCCGCTATAGATCATTTTAGGAGCTCAAGTTGGCCGCAATTACTACACAGCGCGTTACCGCCGTTCACCACTGGAACGACACGCTTTTCAGTTTCAAGACCACGCGCGACGCAGGCCTGAAGTTCGAGAACGGGCATTTTGTGATGATTGGCATGCAGGTCGACGGCAAGCCGCTGATGCGCGCTTACAGCATCGCAAGCCCTAACTATGAGGAAGAACTCGAGTTCTTTAGCATTAAGGTGCAGGACGGCCCACTGACTTCGCGCCTGCAGAACATCAAAGTGGGCGATGATCTTTTAGTAAGCAGTAAGCCTACCGGCACTTTGGTCGTCGATCATCTACTGCCCGGCCGTAATCTTTATCTCGTGAGCACCGGCACAGGTCTCGCTCCCTTCATGAGCATTATTCAAGACCCCGAAGTTTACGAGCGCTATGAAAAAGTTATTCTGACCCACGGCGTGCGCGAAGTGTCTGAGCTGGCCTACGAAGACTTCATTACCAACGAGCTTCCGAACAACGAGTTCTTTGGCGAAGAGGTCAGAGAGAAACTTATCTACTACCCAACGGTGACACGCGAAGACTTCCGAACTCAGGGCAGGCTGACCGATGCGATGTCCAGCGGAAAACTGTTTGACGAGATTAACTTGCCAAAGCCCAATCTAGAGGATGACCGCTTCATGATTTGCGGCAGCCCGTCGATGCTGAAAGACACCTGCGCGATTATCGAAGAATGGGGATTTAAAGAATCTCGGCACGGTATTCAAGCGCACTACGTGATCGAGCGCGCTTTTGTTGAGTAGCGCTAGCGTTCTAGGTGCTCAATGAAGCGAGGCCAAACCTCGACGAAATCTGATAGCCCGTAACCAAGCCTCACGCCGTTATCGAATCCCTCGGATTCGCCTAGCCAGAAACACTGGCTAGGAATAAGCATAATGCCAGTGTCCTCTAGCAAGCGCTCAACAAGGGGCGCACTCGCGCTGTGCAGAAGCGGAAACGCAGCACAGCCCGCCGCTGGGGCAGTCCAATCAATATGCTTATCTAATCCTGCCACCGCGCTCGCGATCGTCTCGCAATTAGCAAGAAGCTGCTGTCTTGCAGCTTCCCTTAATGTCGCCGAATGCTCTAAAACCAAAGTAGCGAGCCACTCATCGGTAGTGCCAGAACAGACCGACAGCGTTCGCCGTATCTCTACGGCACGATCTAGCAGGTCTAAATCTTGACTGGCAATCCAGCCAATTCGCACGCCGCCGACGCCGTGGGGCTTGGCGATTGAGCCCACGCTGATGCTGCGACTGCCCAGGCAGGCGGCAGGTGGGAGGGTTGCTTTGGGATCGTGCTCAAGACCGCGGAACACTTCGTCGCTGAGCAGCCGGGTGCCTTGATTCTCGCAGGTAGTAGCGAGACTGCGCAGCTGCGCCTCGCTGATCATTGCGCCGGTCGGATTATGCGGAAAGTTGATGCAAACCAGATCGCTGTTAGTTGCCGCCGCTTCGATCTCGTCGCTATCTAAAACCCAGCGCTTGTGTCCTTCTTGGGTTTGTCGTTTTAGCGCAACGGCAGACACGCTCGCACCAATAGACTCGGGAATTTTTGCTAACGGTTCGTAGCAGGGTGTTATCGCGGTGCAGTGGTGCTCCGGCTTCACTGCCGCATGCAGCGAGCAGAAAAGCGCTTCGGTGGCGCTGGAGAAGACGACGATATTGCTCGCATCGAGGCCGGGATAGCGTTCGGCGATGGCCGCGCGTAGTTCGTTTGTTCCGCGCTCCGGCGCATAGCTAAGCGTTAGTCGCTCCCACTGCGCTTGTTGCGCAGGGGAAGCGAGTTCGAGCAGTTCGTCTAGTCGCCTTAGCTCAAGCGATGCCGCGCCCAAACGACTGCTGGCGCGCGGATTATTCCGCGCCTGAAACTCGCTAAGTGCGTAATGCGGAAAGCGCACTAGGCTGACTTGCGCTTCCAGACACTCATCTGGGCCACCGAGTGTTGGAACTTGCGCGCCGTTTCGCGAATCACGAAGGGCACGTCGCGGGGCTCTTCAATCAAGTCAAAATACGGAGCCAACTGTTCCTTCAAGCCGTCGAGGGTCGTCAGATTCTCGCCGTCGCGTTTGAAGCCGCCAATCCAGTTCTGCTGCTCGGTGAACTCGCTTAACCAGGTATAGGGCGAAGTGATAATCAGAATGCCGTCTTCGTTTACGAGGTCTTGCAAGCGATTTAAAAACTTAGAGGGCTCATAGAGCCTATCGATAAGATTGCCCGCAAACACCAGATCGTAGCCGTTGAACTTATCGTTGAGATTGCAGGCATCGCCCTGCCAGAATTCGCAGCGGCTCGCTGTTTCTGCAAGGCCGTGCTCAGCCAAAGAAGTTTCCTTGAAACTGAACAGCTCGCCTTCGTCACGAATCGTGTAGCGCTTGCTGTCGTTTTCTTTCATTTGCGTTGCCGCCGACACGAAGCGAGCAGAGAAATCGATGCCATCAACGTGTTCAAAGACTGTGGCCAGCTCAAAGCTAGTCCTGCCAATGGCGCAGCCAAGATCTAGCGCGCGAGCGGCGGGACGATTCTGGCCGTGTTTAGCAAAATAGTCGAGGCTGAGCTTGCCGCAGACGCCGGCAAAATTTTCTACGCCGTGGTAGTCAGCGCCAAAATGAAACTCGATGTACTGGGAAACCTGTTCGTCGGTTTCATAGGGATTACTTTCAGAGATAGTGGGCTCCTCGCCTTCGACATAGCGGAATCCAGCGTGCTGGAAAAAGTGTCGCCTAAAGGCATAGCGTGAATCTTTAAGCGCGCAGTTACCGGTGGAGAAGTAGCTGCCGCCCTTGATGAGATTATGCTGACCGTCGAAGGTCGGCGTTGAAAAATCGTCGTACACCTCGTGTACTTTAAAGCCTGGCAGGCCGTCGATAGCAGTCTGCGTCCACTGCCACACGTTGCCGATGATGTCGTAGAAATGCTCGCCGTTGCTGCACTGGGTAGCAAAGCGGTTAACGGGGCAGGCGGAGGCGCCGTACTCGAGGTTGATATTGCCGGGGGCCTTTGACCACGTTGGCTGGTCATCTGCGATTTCCTCGCGCAGGCAGAGCCATTCGGCTTCGGTGGGCAAACGAATGGAGCGACCTTCGGTCTGTGATTTCCATCGGCAAAATGCTGCGGCTTCTAGGGCGTTAACATCTACCGGCCAATTCCAAGGCATGGCTATTTCTTGTGTCATTGTGCGGTAGCGATACTCACCCCGTTCAAAGAGCCAGAACGTGGGATACTGCGCGCCGCTGTGCTGCGCCCAGCCCCAGCCTTCATCGTCCCAGTATTCACGGGTGCTATAGCCGCCGGCCTCGACAAAAGCGAGGTATTCAGCGTTGCTCACCAGATACTGGCTCGCCGCAAAATCGTTAACGGGCGTCTCTAGCGTCCCGTATTCATTGTCCCAGCGGTACAGCGTATCGCTGTGACTCTTACCCTGTTCGATGCGTCGGCCTTGAACGGGCAGTAAACTATTCGTAGGCGCCGCTCCCGTGTCTTCGCAGTCGCGGAACAGCGGATTTTCGGTGACGAGAGACAGAGGCAGCTGCCGCATCAGAACCGAAGAGGTTTCTAGATGAATACGCTCGTGCTCGATTCCCATCATGACGATCCACAGCGGGTCATCCCAGCCGATAGGCAGTGTTATGTCGACTGAAGAGATAAGGTCGTCAACTATCTGCCGCGTCTTGTCTCGATAGCTCAACACTTCTGCGGGCGTTGGCCAGTCGTAATGAGTATCGTCGAGATCATCCCAAGACATCTCATCCACGCCGATCGCGAGCATTGATTCTATGCGGGGGTCTAAACGCTCAGGAATCAGCTTGGCGACGTGCAGCTTGTTGATGAAGAACACGGCGGTATGGCCGTAGTAAAAAATCAGTGGGTGACGCAGTGGAGTGGCCTTGGTGTAGTAGGCTTCCTCGGACGCTAGGCAGTCGAACAGGCGCTCGTACAAACTGAAGGTTTGATGAAAGTAGGCGCGGATTTCCTCGCGTTTCTTCTCGGGGTCACTACCGTCCAAACGGCAGGTCTTGGTATGGAGCGGGTCTATAATTTGTGGCGCGTTCATAGTTGAGCAGTCCTTGCCGGCTACCGTGCCGACTGTCGGTTCTCATGACTTCTTATGATTGTGATGCAGGCAGGGTAGTCGAGGCTTATGACTGGAGGGAGACAGAATCGCTGAATGCCCGTAGCAACAGTAGGGTCTTACGTTAGCAGAGCAGGCCGCAGATTCACACAATCTTCGTAAGGAATTATATCCATTGCCTAGGATAGCGGCTGCAAACGGGCTTTCTGCTGCTAATTCGAGTCCTCAGAGCGCAGCGCAAGGCGCTAAAAACGAGCAAACCCCTGAATATATTAGCTTTCTTTGCCAAATTGCAGTTCGGCTAGATGGGCGTAGAGCCCGCAGTCCTGCAGCAGGCTGCTGTGGCTACCGGTGGCTATCAGTCTGCCGGCCTCCAATACCGCGATGCGATCTACATTTTTGACCGTCGCGAGGCGGTGAGCGATAACCAGCGTGGTGCGTCCGTGCATCAGCTTTTCCAAGGCCAACTGAACTTTGCGCTCACTTTCTGCGTCTAGCGCGCTGGTTGCCTCGTCTAACAGCAGAATTTCTGGGTCGTTGAGTATCGCTCTTGCGATCGCGAGCCGCTGACGCTGGCCGCCGGAAAGACGCACGCCTGCCTCGCCTAAATAGCTGTCATAGCCCTCGGGCAGCGCCTGAATAAACTCGTCTGCAAAAGCCGCCTCAGCGGCCTGCTTCACTTCATCAAGGCTCGCATCAGGACGTCCAAAACGGATATTGTCCAACACGCTGCCGGTGAACAGGGCTGGCTGCTGAGACACAATGGCGATGTGGCTGCGCAGCTGCGTTGGCGTCAGCTCGCGAATGTCGACGCCGTCGAGGCTTATCCTGCCGGCTTGGGGATCGTAAAAGCGCAGCACGAGATCAAGCAGAGTCGACTTGCCGGCGCCAGAAGGCCCCACTAACGCAAGACTCTCACCCGGGCGCAGGCTTAGCGTGACATCGCTGAGCGCGAGAGTCTCCGGGCGCGAGGGGTAGGCGAAATTCACAGCGGCGAAATCGAGTTGACCGCGAAACTCGCCTTGAAGCTCGGTCGGGGAATCAGGCGCCGTGATAAGGCTCTCGGCTTCCAGCAGTTCTATCAGCCGTTCCATGGCGCCCGCTGCTCGCTGCAGCTCGCTAATTACCTGGCTTATTGCGCCCACGGCGGTGGCGACAATCACCGCGTAGGCAACAAACGCAGTAAGCTCACCGGCGGACATGCGCCCGCTGATGACATCCTGCCCGCCCACCCAGATCATGACCGCGAGCGCGGCAAAGACGAGGGTCATCACGAGCGTTATCAAGATAGAGCGCATAAAGATGCGGTTCTTGGCCACGACAAACGCGCTTTCTACGTGACGGGAGAATACGCCTTCGCTACGCGCCTGCTGGTTATAGGCCTGCACGGTCTTTATTTGCTGAATACTCTCACCCACGTAGGCGCCGACGTTGGCGATCTCATCCTGACTGTCCCGCGATAGGCGCCGCACTTTACGGCCGAAGAACATGATGGGGCCGATGACTAGCGGGATACAGACAAGCACAACGCTAGTGAGCTTGGGATTGGTGATAAAGAGAAAGAGGGTGCCGCCCAGCATCATGAGTAGATTGCGCAGAGCGATCGAAGCGGAAGAGCCGATCACAGATTGAATCAGCGTTGTGTCGGTGGTGATTCGCGACTGAATCTCGCCGCTGAGATTGTCCTCAAAATAGCCAGGGTGGAGATTAACGATATGGCTGTAAACAGCCTTGCGTATGTCCGCCGTAACCCGCTCGCCTAGCCATGAAACCCAGTAGAAGCGTGCGAAGGTGCCAAGAGCCTGCAGAACCGCCACGATGAGAAAGCCGAGAATAGCCGAATTGAGGGACTCCGTTGAGCCCGCTGCGAAGCCCCGATCCACGATAAGACGCACATACTGAATCAGTCCCAGAGTCAGTGCGGCAGTAAACACCAGCGCCACCGACGCGATGACGATCTGAGTGAGGTAGGGTTTGAGGAACACCGAAGTGCTGGCGAGTAGGCGGGTGCTGCTTCGGCGTTGAGCCGCCGAGGGCTTTGAGGATTCGGTCATGCGCGCAATGTAGCAGCAAAGCGCTTCTTCAGAAACAAAAACGCCAGCGTTTGGGGCGCTGGCGTTTTAGATGGCGAACTGTATTTGAGGCTAAGTGTCCTAGAAGATAGCGACCAAGCAGCCTTTGGAGTCAGGAACTTCGTCCATGTTCACCGTGCCGCCGGCGAGAACCGTATTCAACGCATCCTTGAGGTAATGCGCGCTGGCGTTGTTCTTTTGAGTCTCGTAGCCCAGCTTGTCGTTGATCGGGCCGCGGTAGAAAACCTCCTGTGTCTTAGGGTCTACCACGAAGACCTCGGCAGTGCGTTCAACGCCGAGGGCCTTGGCAAGCGCCTGACCTTCGTCTTTGAGCACGGTGAAATCGATGCCGAATTCATCTACTTCCTTGGCGATGCGGGGGATGTTGTCCTGGATATTCGAGTTGAACATGAGGAACTCAACGTTGCGGTCGGCGAATTCGCTGCGGATCTCGCGGTAGCTTGGCACGGCAATGCGCGCGATTGGGCAGCCCACTCCCTGAACATAGAGCACAATCAGATCGCGATCGGCGTATTGCTCTAGCGTGTGGTTCACGCCGGCCTGATCGCTGAGGTCAAATTCCGGGATCGAGCGCAGCCAGTCATCTGCGGCGGCGAAATTGCTGAGGCTAAGGCAGGCGAGCAGCGCTGCCGCTACGCTCAGAGCCTTGGCGCCTCGCGAGGCTTTTGAGCCTTTTGAGACTTGTGAGAGCTGTGGAAGTAAACGCATTTCTGTGTGCTCCTTAAACATTTCGATAATCGTCACGCTGAACGTTACTTAAGATTACCTTACGGCTAAATTGCTAATAATACGGTAAACCTATAAATCTAGAGTAGCAAGTCGAACGGTGCAATCCTAGGCGCATTTATTGATTGGTCACAATAAGTTGCAGGAAAATCAGGCTGTGGCTCGAGTCTAATTTCAAGACCTTCAGCGTACGCCTGTGATCGAATAACGACCGGTTTCGGAGTATAGTTCGCGCCATGTCACTACAACGCTCACTTACCAAAATGTATTCAGCCTTGGTCTTCGATAGACCCTGGCTGGTTCTCGCGCTGCTGCTGGCGATAGCCTCCGGCTTCGCCTACTACACGCAGTATTTTCGCCTTGATGCCTCTGCGGACTCTCTACTGCTCGAGGGCGATGCTGAGCTCGAGTATTCTCGCCAAGTTGGGGTTCGCTACGGCATCCGCGAATCGGTGATCGTGGCCTACACGCCCTTAAACGGGGAGCTCTTTTCCCGGCCGGTTCTTGATCGCCTTGCAGCGCTGCGCGCCGAGCTGCTTGAGCTGCCGCGCGTGGAATCCGTAGACAGCATACTCAACGTGCCAATCTTCGAAGACACACCTTTGACGGGTATCTCTGAGGACTATCTGACCCTCGAGATGGACATCGATCTCGCAGCCGCCAAGGCGGAGCTGATGAGCAGCCCGGTGTTTAGCAACGCGGTGGTGAGCCCCGACGGCAAAACCGCTGGCATGCTGGTGAGTTTTGAGCTGGATCTCAAAGCTCAGGAGCTTTTAGAAACTCGCTCTACCCTGCGCGCACAGGAGGCAGCGGGCGAGCTGGACTCGGCCGACGCAGCGGCGCTGCGGGCAGTAGAAGAAGAATACTCTGCTTACACAGTGATGACCGGTGCGCGTCAGACCGCGACTATCGCTGAGATTCGCACACTGTTAGATAGCTATCGCGACGAAGCACAGATCTACCTCGGCGGCGCGCCGATGATCGCCGACGATCTCGTGACCTTCGTGCGTGGCGATCTGTCTAGTTTTAGTTTCGGTGTTCTCGCTTTTATTATCCTTGCGCTGGGTTTGATTTTTAAAAAGCTGCGCTGGATCGCGCTGCCCCTCGCATGCTGCGCCATAGCCGGCGTCACCATGGTGGGTATCCTCGGCCTGATGGACTGGCGAGTGACCGTCGTCTCGTCTAATTTTATTTCGCTATTACTGATCATCACGATCTCTCTAACGGTTCACCTCACCGTGCGCTATCGTGAATTGCGCGCTACCCGGCGATTCAGCCGTCATGACAAGCTGCTGCGCCACGCGATCCTGTCGATGTTCAAACCGTGTCTTTACACGGGTCTCACAACGGCAGTGGCCTTTGGCTCGCTCATCGTGAGTGGTATCTCGCCTATTATTTCTTTTGGCTGGATGATGGTGATTGGCGTGTTCGCGGCGATTATCGTCGTGTTCGGGTTTTTCCCGGCTGCGCTAACCCTGCTACCCACGGATCAAACCAAGCTGTCCGCCGACCTCAGGCTGGGGCTCACTACCGGACTCGCAAAGCTCACGGCCAAACTGAACAATCGCGTGCTTGCGGTCTACGGTGTTATTACGCTGTTGAGTATTGTGGGGCTTGCTCAGCTCAAGGTTGAAAACAGTTTTATCGATTACTTCCGTGAGAAAACGGAAATCTATCAAGGCATGACGCTGTTCGATGAAAAGCTCGGCGGCACGCTGTCCTTCGATGTCATTGTTGATTTAGAGGAGCAGGCCGGCTTTGACGATGGCTTCGATGACGGATTTGATGATGGCTTCGGCGGCGGCTTCGACGATGGCTTTGGCGACGAGGCCAGCACCGATAACGACGCCTATTGGTTTACCGCGCCGAAGATGGATCGCATTGAACGTATCCACGACTTCCTAGATCAGGATCCGCAAACCGGCAAGGTGCTTTCGTTTGGCGCCGTCGTGCAGCTCGCGCGTAAGCTTAATGGCAACGAGCCAATCGACGGCGTGCTTTGGGCGGTGCTGTACTCGCGCATTCCAGAATCGCTGAAAGATACGGTGCTTAAGCCGTTCATCGCCATCGATGAGAACCAGCTTCGCTTCAATGTGCGCGTGAAGGAGTCCGATCCCAATCTAAAGCGCAACGAGTTACTCGAACGCGTTGAGCGGGGAATCGAAGAGGAGTTCGGATTTAGCGATGAGCAGGTCAATGTGACCGGTGTACTGGTTCTTTATAACAACGTACTACAAAGTCTTTACGAGTCGCAGATTCTCACCCTTGGCGTTGTGATGCTGGTAATCATGCTGATGTTCCTGATTCTATTCCGCTCGCTTGCTATCGCAATGATCTGCATTATCCCCAACGCCATTGCGGCAGCTTTCGTGCTTGGCATCATGGGCTGGCTAGGCATTCCTCTCGACATTATGACAATCACAATTGCTGCGATTTCTGTGGGCATTGGCGTCGACAACACTATTCACTACATGCACCGTTTCCGCCGCGAATATGCACGCTTCGGCAACTATCGGGAGACGATGTTTTTCTGTCACAACAGTATTGGTCGAGCGATGTATTTTACGTCGATGACAATAGTCGCCGGCTTCTCAATTTTGGCGCTGTCGAATTTCATTCCAACTATCGTGTTCGGCCTGCTGACAAGCTTGGCTATGCTTGTTGCGCTAGTTGGTTCACTGACTCTGCTGCCTCAGCTGCTTATTTTCTTCAAGCCGCTTGGTCTTGAAACATCAAACTCGGCAGCAGCAGCGAGCGAGGCCTAGTCGCAGGTGAAAACAGTGAAGGCTTGCCTGGTTGCTTTTTTCTCTGTGCTTTCTGCGTGCAGCGAACCTGCCGTGAGTGAAATCGAGCCAACGATTCAGCAGCCTTTAATTACAAGAGGCGCAGCACTTTATGCGGGCAGCTGCAGCGAATTTTGTCATGGCGATGCACCTGTGCAGCCTGCTTCTATCGATCTAGTGGCTCTGCGCGCAGCAGACGCGCCGGATCTGTTTGACTGCAGCTGGTTACAGAGTCAGAGTGACAGACAGATTGAGGCAGTCATTGTGAATGGGGTCGAGGGTTCGCGCATGCTGGGCTATGGCGAAAACTTCCCAGAAGGAAGTCGCGATCATGCAAGGATTATTGACTATCTGCGCAAAACCGCCGCCTGTGAAACGCAGCAGATGGAATAGCAATTAAATCTCGCCCGAACAGTTGGGCGTACGTCACACTCAGTGTCCGATGCTTCGGCGCTCGGCTAACTGGGCAGTTTTTTGATCAAAGAGAATAGAGAGAAAACGATGAATACAAGGCATTGGGTGCAGAGCAGCGTTAACGGTGATAAAAGCGACAAGAGCGAAGACAAAAAGCCAGCGCGCGGCGGCTTGGTGGATGAGAAGCTGTTCAACTCGCGAGCGATTACGATTTTCGGCGAGATCAACGACAAGATTGCTCGCAGCGTAACAGAGCGACTGCTAGCCCTAGCCGCCGAAAATGACGAGCCTATATCAATCTATGTGAGCTCTCCGGGTGGCCACGTCGAATCCGGTGACGTGATCTACGACATCATCAAGTTCATCAAGCCGACAGTGCGGGTTATCGGCACGGGCTGGGTAGCCAGCGCCGCAACGACAATCTATCTGGCGGCGGCCAAAGAGAACCGTTTCGCCCTGCCTAACACGCGCTTCCTCGTACATCAGCCGTCGGGCGGCTCGCGCGGCTCGGCAACCGATATAGCTATTCAAGCGCAGGAAATCGTCAAGATGCGCGCGCGAATCAATCAGCTCATCGCCGACGAAACCGGTCAGTCCTTTGAGCGCGTCGCGAAAGACACTGACCGCGATTACTGGATGAGTGTGGAGGAGGCGATCGAATACGGAATCGTCGGCCGCGTCGTCAAGTCGGTAGATGAAATATAGAGCCGCTTTATCAGGGCGCTTAGTTCTGCCGAAGAAACAGCGCCTGCTGTCCTTTGCTTAAGACGCAAACCACCATGTATTCCGGTGTGCAGTTTAGCGGCATAGCCAGCGCAGTATCTTGATCTTGACGCTGCACTTGGATGGTTCCTGCAACGCCGGCGTATTCGATATCAATCAGCAATGACCCGGCGTTTTCTCGAATAGAGGTCGCCTGCCATTCGAATCCGAGTGATTCGATTTGCTCGAGTTCAATGGCCTCGCCGGCCGCGCGCTGCACTAGCCGCAGCGCAAACGGAGTCCCTGCCGCGGTCCAAAGACCCTGCCAAGAAGTTTGCTGATCTTGGGCTTGGCCTAGCATCGGAAAGGCAATCAGAGCTGAGAGTAAGGGTGCGAGCAATCTCGATGTGCTGATGCCGCTAAGGTGTTTAGATTTTTTTCTCATATGACCTTTGATCGCTCGTTTGCGGGTGCAGAACTAAGACCTTCGTCGATAGTGAACATAACTGGGCTATTCACTGGCCAAAAAAAACGCTGCCAGACTGTGAGTTCTGGCAGCGTTTTTTACTTTAGCGATTCCTAGACCTTCGCAAGCGACGGGCGCTGGAACTGATGGTTCTTAATGGGTAGTTCGCGAACGCGTTCACCGGTAAGGATGTAAATAGCATTTGTTACCGCCGCGGCAAGCGGAGGCGTAGCGGGCTCGCCAAATCCGCCGAGTGTGTTGTCGGATTCGAGGATATGGACGTCGATCTCAGGCGAGGTGGCCATGCGAACCATCTCGTAGTCTGGGAAATTATTGTTGGCGACACTGCCGCCTTCGATTTTAATCTCGCCGTACATCGCCGCAGTGAGGCCAAAGATAATGCCGCTTTCGATCTGTGAAGCCGCAGTATCCGGATTCACAGCAAAGCCGCAGTCGATCGCGCAGGTCACCTTATGAACGACAGGTCTGTTATCAGCGTCCATTGATACCTCGGCGATCTCCGCGACCACGCTGCCAAAGCTCTCCTGAACCGCGATCCCCAAAGCGTGTCCCTCTGGTAGATCACGCCCATAGCCAGCAGCTTCTGCTGCCGTTTGCAGAACGCGCTGGTGACGTGGGTGCTCTTTGAGAAGGTCCATGCGGAACTGATACGGATTCTTGCCCGCGCGGTGTGCGACTTCATCAATGAACGACTCGGTGAAGAAAGTCTGCTGCGAATGGTCAACGCTGCGCCATGCCGCGATAGGCACGTGGGTAGTGCCATCGACAACACGAATCGATTGGTTATCAATCGCGTAGGGAATGTGCGATGCACCTGGGGTTTGAATCGGTCCAGTGAAGCGATTCTCCCACGCGCGAACTAAACCGGAGCTGTCGAAAGCCGCGCGGAAATTTGAGGCGACCGCAGGACGGTAGTAATCCTGCTGCATGTCGTCCTCACGGCTTAATACCGTTTTAACCGGCACGTTGAACTCTTTGGCGATTAGCGCGGCGTGATCAATCACATTCCAAGTGAACGGCAAGCGTCGTCCGAATCCGCCGCCCACATAGCTGTGGTGGAAGGTCGTATCGTCGGCGCTCACACCGAGAACAGAAGCAACTCGGCTCTTAATGCCAAGGGCGTCCTGCGTGCTTGTCCAAACCTCTGCCTTGCCGTCTTCATGCAAATGCACAGTACAGTTCATTGGCTCCATCGGGGCATGGGCAAGATAAGGCACGCGGTAGTTTGCTTCTATGACGTCAGCGGCAGATTCGAAGGCTGCATCGCTGTCGCCAAGCTCGCGATCTTCGTCGCTATCACCACTGGCTAAACTTGCGTCGAATTGCGCAAATATCGATTCACTGGAAACGCTGTCGTTTGCTGATTCTTCAAACACAGACTTTACGTCCGCTAGCGCCATTTTTGCGCGCCAGTAGCTGTCTGCGACCACTGCAACGGAATCTTCGAGCTCAACAATGCGTTTAATGCCGCGGCGGCTAAGCACATCGCCCGCGTCTACCGAGACAAGCTTGGTGCCGAATACCGGCGCTAAGCGAATCGCAGCATAGAGCATGCCCTCGGGATTGGCATCGATACCGTAGGGCGCAGTGCCATCGACCTTTGCCGGAATATCATTACGCGAGATAGCTTTGCCCATAAGCGTGTACTGATCACGGGTTTTAAGCATTGGCTCGCTTGTCGGCTCTAACAGCGCCGCATCGGCGGCCAGTTCGCCGTAGCTAAACGAGCGTCCGCTGGCACTGTGATGCACATGGCTCAGCGCTGTGCTGCACTGTTCAGCGGGAACTTGCCAACGATTAGCGGCACACTCTATGAGTAGCTGGCGCGCCGCAGCGCCGGCGTAGCGCATGCTGTGCTCTCCGGTGAAACGGACTGACGAGCTGCCGCCTGTAGTTTGCAGATTAGCAAGCTCAGCCACTTTCATTGCGCTCACGCTGATCAGCGGCGCCAAAAAGCTGGGTGCGCCGAGTTCACCGGCAAAGCCGGTAACGAGGTCGCCGTTGGCGAAGAGATCGGTCGCTGGGGCCTGTTCGATTTTGACGTGTTCCCAATTCGCGTCCAGCTCATCTGCGGCCATCATCGACAGAGAAGTGTGCACCCCCTGGCCCATCTCTGAGTGCGGAACGTAAACAGTGACGCTATTGTCGGCGTCGATCTTGAGGAATGAGGTCACGAAGTTTTCACCGCTGCCGGCTAGCTCTTCATTGGCTCTGCGATGGCGGCTGGGGCGGGTCGCCGAATAACCGATGAGTACGCCGCCGCCAATAACGGCGGAACTTAAGAGGAAGCGTCTACGAGAAATTGCCATGTCAGTATCCTCTTAGGCTGTGGCGAGCGAGCGGATTGCGCGCTTCACACGGGGGTAGGAGCCGCAACGGCAGACATTGGTAATGCTGCTGTCGATATCGGCATCGCTAGGATTTGGGTTCTGGGCGAGCAGGGACGACACGGCCATAATCATGCCCGACTGGCAGTAACCGCACTGTGGGACCTGATGGTCGATCCAAGCCTGCTGGACTGCTGTGAGGGCTGGATCGGTAAGAGTCGCCGTTGCGACCGAGGGATTGCTGCCGGCGGCCGCGCTAGCAAGTCCCTCAATTGTAGTCACTTCTTGGCCCTCAATCGCGCTTACGGGGGTTACGCAGCTGCGCACCGCTACGCCGTTAATGTGCACCGTGCAGGCTCCGCAGGAGGCAATACCGCAGCCGAATTTGGTGCCGGTCATACCGAGTTCGTCGCGCAGCGCCCAGAGCAAAGGCATATCGGGCTCGATATCCAGCGATTTATCTTCGCCGTTGACTTTGAAATTGGCCATGAGTTTTCCTCTGATT
Organism: Pseudohongiellaceae bacterium; assembly: GCA_965661495.1. Lineage (GTDB taxonomy): Bacteria > Pseudomonadota > Gammaproteobacteria > Pseudomonadales > Pseudohongiellaceae > UBA9145. The sequence continues at coordinate 141,738 of CBFIDY010000002.1, forward strand.
ATTAGCTAAGCGCGCGGAATCGCGCAGGTTTGTCGGAGTCTATAGCAGCGCCGGTGCTACTTCAACGCGCACTTAAGTCGTGGCGAGGTGGGGCATTTTGAGTTGACTCGGCTCAGATTAACAGCACAATAGGGCGGTCGCTGAATGGCCACTGGCTTTTTCAGCAGCGACATGAATTTTGTCTAGGTTTTGCTAGGCTAACGGCAGGTGTCTTCCTTCTCGACGCGCTTGCGGTCATCAGGCCGCTGGTAGCGTGAGATTACGCATCCACCGAGGGCGAGGCGAAGTCGATAGAAGAGGTGGTTCACATCGCTTGAGCTGTTTTGCAGCTCGGCGTGCTGCCTTTTCGAAATGAACTGCGACAAAACAACGTCAACTCTTGAATGTGAAAATTTGAATAGGTGAATACATTATGAAGAAGATTCTTGCCGGTTTTATGGCTCTTACACTTGCCGCTCTCGTTGGCTGTGCTAGCGCACCAGCTCCTGCGGTTGGCGTTTGGTCAGTTGAAATGAACACGCCTCTAGGCGCTCTGCCTGCTACGCTAACAGTTAATGCCGACGGTACTGGCATGATGATGGCTGACGGCCTTGGTGAGACTGCAATCGAAGGCATCACTTTCGAAGGCAATATGTTCATGTTCGAAGCAGAAGTAGATGCGCAGGGTCAAACGCTTGTACTGGACTTCAGCGGCACAGTTGAAGGCGATGCGGTGAGCGGCGAATTCGGCAGCGACTTCGGTGCGTTCGGCGTGTCAGGCACACGTCAGTAGTCCTCGCGACTCAAAAAAGCCGCTGCTTACCGCAGCGGCTTTTTTTTGCCTGAAGATTTTTTCAGGATATCGAAAAGTCTTGGGAAGTGGTCTTAGAAACTCAGTACAAGAGTAGCCGCTGTCTCAGTGTCGGTCTTTTCGCGCCCTACAGGTACAGTGGTTTGGTGCTTCAGCTTAATTGAAAAACGCAGCGAAAGATTGTCCATGATTTGCGACTGAATGCCGCTCTCGGAGCGGAAAATGCTGCTGTCGCTACCAGCGTCGACGCTGAAGTCCTGAGAAAAAGAGGCGGTCTGCGAAAGATTCCACACGTAGTTGCCTTCTACACGACCAATGGCTTCGTTGCTGCTTTGATCCATCTGCACAGAGCGGCGCATACCCAAACCGACGTTCATTGCTAGCGTCATGGTGCTGCTGCTGCGGAGAAGATTACGACCGTAGTTCACCGAGAAATCAGACTGATTATCGAAACCACTGAAGCGGTCATCTTCATAAGATACTCGGGCATTAACGAAACTAAAGTCGTTGATCGTCAGTCCTGCGCGGCCCACATGATACAGACGCTGCGCATTGAGCTCGTTGTTCTTCGACGAACGAAAGCCATCGGAGCTGAAGCCGTAGATCCAGTCGCCTCGGTTCCAGTCTACCGTCCCTTTGAACTTCACGTTCTGATCGTCTGAGTTACCTGAAGTAAAAATTGCGCCAAACTCTAGGTTCGTCGCAACAGTATTTTCCTCTTGGGAAAAAGCCGCTGAACTGGCGAGGGTCAGCGCGGCTGCGAGGGCTGTTGCTCGTAAAAAGCGGGGCATAAATGTTCTCCTTAAATGGACAGCGGCCTTGCGTCTGCCTGTCGTCTTAATCGGTGTGTTTAAGCGGTTGCCTGCGTCACGACAGCAGAGTGTGGAGGGTCTGCGGGCCGTTCAGAGTGCCTTAGATGCGCAAGTGTAGTGTTAAATGGTGATCAATACCATTTTGATACAATTTGAATCATTTAAAGCATAATTGGGCTAGAGCTAAGCTATCGGCAGAAACCAAGGGGCATGAAGTGTGCGTTAACAAGTCATAGCGGCCATTAGCCGCACGTTGCTACACTCGGCGCCAATGAAGACACTTTTCGTTCTTAGACATGCCAAATCCAGCCGGGATAATCCGCAGCTCAAAGATTTTGCGCGTCCTCTGACGGCAAGCGGTTTGGCGGACACTAAACTTATAGGCTCGCGCCTCCGAGAGAGTGGAGTTGAAATCAATGCCATCGTGAGCAGCCCCGCCGAGCGAACACGGCAGACAGCGGATCTCTTTGCGCAGCACCTGGGTCTGCCGGCGGAGTCAGTGAGCTGCAGTGCCGAACTCTATTTCGCCGGCGCGCCGATGCTCAGGCAGGCAGTGAGCAGATTCGATGACAGCCACTCGGTGGCAATGCTTGTAGGTCACAACCCTGCGGTAACCGATTTCGTGAATGAGCTGGGTGCGTTAGAGATAGAAAATGTGCCCACCTGTGGTCTCCTCAAATTTGAAGTGACCATACAAAAGTGGCAGGAAATCGGTGAGGCGCAGGCAAAGCTCGTTGACTTCGACTACCCAAAGCGCGAGCCAATCGAGAGCCCGAAGCCCTAGGCTGAGGCGGAACATAAATAAAATACAGGAGCAGTGAATTGAAGTTAGGCAAACGCCACCAGCGCTCGAAGCTCGCATGGCCCGCGCTCACCTATGCCCGTTCGTCACTGCTTGCAGCGCTCTTCATTTTATTGGCTGGCTGCGGCGCAGCCGGAATATCCGAGTCAACGACAACTGCTTCGCCGAGCAGTGGCTGGGCGAGTCCTCTGCGCGCTGATCACGCCTTAGTAGGTCGGATTTGGGAGTCAGCGACGCAGCGCTTTTTATCCGCCGATGAACTCATCGCCCAGTTAGGTGCCAAGCCCTATGTGCTGCTGGGCGAAAAACACGACAATCCTGACCACCATGCCCTTCAGTGGCAGCTTGTAGAGGCGATCAAAGCAAGTGGGAAAACGCCAGGACTTGTTTGGGAGATGCTGCCAACAGGAATAGACCCGCGCCTGCGTTCTTTGGCTTCAAGACGTTTCGATGACGATGAGCAGTTAGCCGACTACCTTGAGTGGGATAAGCGCGGCTGGAATTGGGACGCCTACCGCGAGCTTGTGTGGGGCTCCTATGAACTCCGGCTGCCGATGCTCGCGGGAAACATAAGCTCTGCCGATGTCTCGGCACTTTACGCGGCTGATGCCGCCGGCACTTCCGCGGCGCTGGGCCCGGAGGCGCGCGAACGTCTGCTCGCCGACATAGACTCAAGCCACTGCGGAATGCTGCCGCAGTCGCAGTTTTCTTCGATGTTGCGAGTCCAGCAGGGCCGCGACCAATCTATGGCGGCGGCGCTAAGAAAACTCAGCGAGATCGCGGAGCCTGCTGTGCTTATTGCTGGTAATTACCATGCGCGGCAGGACCTAGGCGTGCCGAACTATTTGCTGGCCGAGGACACAAAGCTGGCGCGAGTGGATATCGCAACTCTGGCCTTCGTTGAGGTGGTCTCGGGCGAAAACCGCGCGCAGGATTATGTAGAGCGCAGCGACTCGATAGCGAGCGCCGATTACCTCTGGTTCACACCGGCTATTAGCGATAAAGACTACTGTGCAGGTCTGCGCGGGGAGGCTGAATGATTGAGCTAAAGGGCATCGCGCAACGCTGCATAGGATTGGGCTTGTTGCTGCTGAGCGTGTCGCTCGCTACGGGTGCGCAGGCGCAGGTCTTGGGCGCTCCGCAAAGCTTCGATAGAAACACGCAGGCCCGCGGGCCTGCAGATCAAGAGCCACTATTCGACGAAGCTGGTGAATTTAATTTCGTACGCGTCCGTTTCAATACCTACTTCAACGGCGGCGGCTTCCGCGGCGGGTTTCGTGGCGGGATGGGTGATGGGCCCTGGGCCATCGACTTTCCTGATGCTGATATAAATTTTCTGCGCGGGGTATCGCGCTTAACCAATATACGCGTGATGAGCGAGCCAATCGTCTTGGGATTTGATAATCCCCAGATTTTTGATTATCCGTTCCTATATATGTTGGAAGTCGGGCAGGGCGGCGGTATCGTGCTGAGCACGACGGAAACCGAGAATCTTCGTCAGTATCTCCTGCGCGGAGGCTTTCTGCTCATTGATGATTTTTGGGGTCAGCGTCAGTGGGACGCTTTTTACGCGGCGTTTTCTCAAGTTTTTCCCGATCGCGAAATAGTCGAGCTGCCGCCAGAGCATGAGATTTTCCATGTGTACTACGACATCGACGGTCCGCAAATGATTCCCGCGCTTTATCGCTCGGACGAATATGGCGAGCAGGGCATCAACAGCGCAAGCAATCATGCAATCCTCGACGACGAGGGGAGAGTGATGGTGCTAATTAACTGGAATTCCGACATGGGCGATGGCTGGGAGCACACTTACCACCCAGACTACCCAACTCGCTATGCCAACGCCGCTTACCGGCTCGGTATTAACTACCTCATGTATTCACTCACCCATTAGTCATTCTCGGCTGATTGCAAAGGTCACCGTTGCCGATGCGTGGTAGTCAACGCTGTCGAAATTGTTAGACGCCGGCGCTGCGTTCATTTCGGCTCTTGCCGCAGTGCTGCGCTGCAATAAAAATTCTTGGTTGCGCGCGCGTGGCGAGTAACTGTTGCTGAAGAAATTAACGGGAGTGAGCGTCAGGCCTAGTATCTGAGCGTACAACGCGCTCTTGGCCATTGCGTCCTCGAGTGCCAACGAGCGCGCCCGCTGTTCATAGTCTTGCTGTTCACTGTGCTCAAAGCTTAGTTCGCCGAGCTCAACCTCATCATAGTCATCAGCCGCCGCGGCAAGCAGCTGCAGGTGTGCCTCCGACTGAATGCGCACCTGTAGGCGAGCGCCAACCTCATAGCTATTGGTTTTATTGCTAAAGAATCCAGACTGCGGCGTATTCGAAAATTTGGCATTGTAGATCGTGTCGGGATCAATGCCTGCTGAGATGAAGTCCTGAGACAATCTCTGCCTGAGCGTCTGGTTGTCAACCATTGCCTGCTCGAGTGAGCGGTTCTCGGTAGTGACTTGCAGCACCGCCACTGCGCTGTCCATAGCGGCATTGAGCTCCGCGCTGCCCTCTATAGTGACTTGCTCTGGTCTAGGAAACAGAATTTCGCGTAATTCTTCCTGTGAACCAGATAGCTGCGCCTGCGCGACTGACGGCGGAGACAATGCCGCTGCTGCTAGCAGGGCGGTGAAAAGGCTTAATCCTTTGGTGGCTCGCGAAGTGTTGTGCATGGCGTTCTCCGAGTTAAGACGAATTGGGGGAGCGGGATTTAGCTATATCGGCGCTTTGTGGTGTCGCACTCAGTGTGTCGCAGTCCGTGTGTGTAGAGTTTGACCGGCGAACACGCGAGGGTCTTTCAGCTAAGGCATTGACCTTCTGCGGGTTAAATGACAGCATGCTGACAAATTGCGCTGTGGTTGAGCGTCCTGATTGAGTTTTGTGTACTTATCGCTCGATCGTTGAGTAAGTAGCAGAGAGAGAGTTCCTTGGCCTTAAATGATTCCCAGCCACCGATTGCAAACTCACGACCTACGCTGGTGCGGGTTGGAGGCAGCGCCGTGCCTGTGCCGAGCAACGGCGGAGCCCACTCGCCTAAGCGCATGCTGTTTCTCGACATCGTTCTGTCGGTCTTCCGTCTCAACGGTTTGCTAGTCGCTGAAGGCGATGCCATGACCGAAGACCTGGGTCTTACTAGTGCACGCTGGAAAGTGATCGGCGTGGTCGCGCTATCCACCGCGGGTCTCACCGTTCCCGGTATTGCCCGAGTTCTCGGACAGTCGAGACAGGCGGTCCAGCGCATTACAGACGTTATGGCTAAAGACGGCCTAATTACCTACGAGCCCAATCCCAAGCACAAACGTTCTGTGCTAGTTCTGCTCACCGAAGAGGGCAAAAGCGCTTACCACGCGCTGCGTGAGGTGCAGGATCCCTGGGCCATTCGCAACACCGAAGACATCCCCATCGAAGAGTTAGAGACGTCGCTTCGGCTTATACGCCGCCTCATCCAGCGACTCGATAAATAGCGTGAACAAAAGCTACTCGCGTTTGCCGCGCGCGCTCTACACAGCGCAAACGGTGCGCGAGCTCGATGCCGCGTATATCGCTTCCGGCACGGCGGGCGCTGAGCTTATGCGCCGCGCAGCAGACTCCTCCCTCACAGCCTTGCTAGAACGTTGGCCACAGACGCAATGTTTAAGCGTGTTCGTAGGCGCGGGTAATAATGCAGGCGATGGCTATTGGCTGGCGTTTCTTGCCCAGCAGCGAAATCTCGACGTGCGGCTCGTCTGCGTCATTGAACCTCACAGTCTTACCGGTGATGCTGCCGACGCTGCGGCGCAGGCGTCTGGTTGCGGGATTATCCTGTCCACCGAGCTTCCCGCGCCGCGCGAGCGGGAGGTCTGGGTAGACGCTCTGCTGGGTATCGGCTTGAACCGCGACGTAGACGGTGAGTTTTTAGGCGCGATTAATTGGCTAAACCGCAGCGGAGCGCCCATTCTTGCCCTCGACTGCCCGAGCGGACTTTGCGCAGATAGCGGGCGTGAACGGGGTGCAGCAGTCAGGGCAGACCTTACCGTTACCTTCATCGCGCTTAAGCGCGGTTTATTAACGGGCCAGGGGCCGAGCTGCACGGGTGATCTTCAGCTAGATGACCTCGGCCTGCCGGCGCACATTCTTGCCACGGCGAGCGTGGCAGCTCAACGTTACGATTGGCTCTCACAGCGAGCCTTGCCTGCCCGCGAGGCGAGTTCGCACAAAGGCACCCACGGTCATCTTGTTATTGTCGGTGGAGATTATGGCTACGGCGGTGCGAGTTTACTCGCCGCAGAGGCTGCGCTGCACTGTGGTGCAGGCTTGGTGAGTGTCATCACGCGCTCTGCGAATCGCAGCGGCATGCTGGCTCGTCGCCCCGAACTCATGGTCTTGGGCACCGAGGACGATGAGGCCGCAGATGCACGAATCGATGTGCTGTTGGCGCGCGCAACGGCTGTCGTTGTGGGTCCGGGTCTGGGCCGCGGTCAGTGGGGGCGCGCCCTGTGGCGTCGCCTGCGGGCCAGTCTGGGTCCCCAAAGCAAACTGGTGGTCGACGCCGATGCGCTTTATTTTCTCTCTGATGACAGTGGGCCCGATGAAAGGCTTATTTCTAGGTCGTCACGGGCTCAGTGGGTGCTCACTCCGCACCCCGGCGAGGCAGCGATGCTGCTTGCAGAATCGACAGGGGAGGTTCAAGCCGATCGCTTTGCAAGCGTGCAGGCCCTGCAGCAGCGATTCGGCGGCAGCGTGCTGTTAAAAGGGGCCGGGAGTGTGCTCTGCCTCCGCGACGAAAAGCCGCTGCTGCTGTGTACTGAAGGCAACCCCGGTATGGCAACTGGCGGCATGGGCGATGTCCTGTCTGGCGTGATTGGTGCGCTACTCGCTCAAGGTCTCACGGGGCCAGGCAGTTTGGAGTTCGGTGTTGCAGTGCATGGCGAAGCGGGTGATCTTGCTGCCCAAAAATACGGTGAGCGGGGACTCATGGCGAGCGACCTTCTGCCGGAACTGCGTCAGCTACTGAACGCCAACGACGATGAATAAGGGTTAAGGCAAACTAAAGCGGAAAGCTTTATCACCGCAGCAGGCAGTCTTGGTATGCACCGCACTTGCCTAGCGAACAGCGACGATTCACAATCTCGCGGCCTCAGTTAAGTTCGACATAATTTGTTAATCAGGATCAATCGGCGCAATGACATCTCTAACAAATTCACTCCCTTCAACTCTTGGCAGCCTCTCGCGCTTACTCGCTGACGAAGAGGCCACAATTGAGTTCGGTAAAGCTCTGGCAATGGCAACACGCAGCGAGCCGGCTGCCTTGGCATCACCGGATCAGGGCGCTAAGACTGAGGGAGGGATTCTGCATCTTCAGGGCGATCTGGGCGCGGGCAAGACGACGCTTACGCGCGGCTTCCTGCGCGCCTACGGCCACGAAGGTGCGGTAAAGAGTCCAACCTACACGCTAGTTGAGCCCTACGAGATGGCTCTCTGCAATATTTATCATTTTGATCTCTATAGGCTCGCCGACCCCGAGGAATTTGAATTTCTGGGCGCCGAGCAATATTTCGAGCCGCAAAATCTCTGTCTCATCGAATGGGCAGAGCAGGGCGCCGGCTGGGTGCCCAAGGCCGATGTGCTCGTTGAGCTGCGCGAGAGTGGGCCCGGGCGCGAGGTGCTCTGCACCGCCTTCACGCCGCGAGGCGCTGAGATACTAGACGGTCTGAATTCTTAAGTTCAAACTCTTTAGCTTCATCCAGCCCTGCCGCTTTACTATGCGTAGGAGTCGGCACTGTGCCGACTCGCGCGCGCTCATCAGGGCGAGCGGCTATTCAGGTATGCCTTGAGTATGACCAGTTGGAGCAACATGAAAGCGACCGCAGAGGCGGCAAGAGCTAAAGCGAAGCCTGCCGTGCGCTGCGCTCAATTCTTGTGTGCGCTTATTAGCACGCTGTTTTTTGCTCTGGGAGGCAGTGCCTTCGCTGCTGAGATTGATGACGTGCGACTGTGGCGCGCGCCGGATCATACTCGGCTCGTTTTCGATTTAAGTGCGAGCGCGGAATACACGCTGTTCACCTTAGACTCCCCCGAGCGCGTGGTTATCGATCTACAGGACTCTACTCTTGCCACGCGGCTCGGCGACATCGAGTTTGCCGATAGCCCTATCACCGGTCTACGCAGTGCCGCCCGCGACGGCGGCAAACTCAGAATTGTCATCGATCTAACCGAGCGTACGCGACCTAAGAGCTTCAGCCTGGAGCCTAACGCAGAGCTGGGACATCGTCTGGTTGTCGATCTTTATGATGAAGGCGCTTCCGAAGACAGCGTCGCTGCAGCTGAGCCGGCAGCCAGCGCTGCGCGCCGCGAGCCGGTGACTCGTGCCGAGCCGGCAGCGGGCGCACGAAGGGATATCGTCGTTGCAATCTCCGCGGGTCACGGCGGCGAGGATCCGGGCGGTATTGGCTACGACGGCAAGCTGCAAGAGAAAAACATTACATTGCGTATCGCGCGTGCGCTCTATGACTATCTTGATGCGATGCCGGGTTACTCGCCGGTTATGGTGCGCGATGGTGACTACTACGTTGAGCTAGCACGCCGACCCGAGATTGCCCGAGAGCGTCGCGCTGATCTGTTTGTGGCTATACACACAGACTGGTACAAGACCTCGCGTGCACGCGGCCTGACGATTTATGCGCTGTCTGGCGATCGCGCAGACCGCGAGAATGCCCGCCGAGTCGCTCAAAAAGAGAACACCGCGGACCTGCTCGGCGGGGTGGGCAGCGATTTGTCGCTAAGCTCATGGGACGACGATGTTGCCCTGACCCTAGTCTCCTTGCAGATGGCTTGGAGTATGGAGCAGAGCGTGATCGCAGGCTCTCATATCCTCAACGCCGTAGGCGGCATAACGCGGCTGCGTAAGACCAAAGTTCAGCAAGCCTCGCTGGAGGTGCTGAAGTCGCCGGATATCCCCTCGCTTCTTATCGAAACCGGCTATCTGACTAACCCCGAAGAAGCCCGGCGCCTGAATACATCGGCTTTCCAGCAGCAGTTGGCCGGTGGCATCGGCCGAGGCGTCATGGATTATTTCTATGCTGCGCCGCCGGAGGGCAGCTTGGTCGCTTGGCAGAAGGCCAACGGAGTCCTACCGGCTACCTACACGGTAAAACGCGGCGATTCGCTGTCGATGATCGCGCAGCGTTTCGGCACGAGCATGGCAACGATTAAAAGCTTAAACAAGCTGCGCGGCGATGGCGTGCAGATTGGGCAGGTGCTAAAGCTCCCCGGTGGGGGTGCAGCCGCGACACGCGAGCATAAAATTCAGCGCGGCGAGACTTTATCTGGCATCGCCCAGCGCTACCGTGTGAGTGTCTCTGAGCTTGCTGCACTCAACAAAGTCGATGCCAATCGCATCTTAGTAGGGCAGGTCCTCAAGATACCCGCCTCTTAAATATCCGACCAGTTCTTCGTGTTAGTCACGGTAATTGGTCTCTTTCTCCCGCGCGTCACCGTCGCACCGATGTTACACTCGTCAGCACATTTTTATTGCTCAGCGCCTTTTTCCTATGAATCGAATTAACCTTCTCAGCCAGAGACTCGCGAATCAGATAGCCGCAGGTGAAGTGGTCGAAAGACCGGCATCGGTGGTGAAAGAACTGATGGAAAACAGTCTCGATGCAGGCGCAAAAAGGCTTGAGGTCGATGTCGAACAGGGTGGGGTAAAGCTGCTGCGCATTCGCGACGACGGTTTGGGCATTCATAAGGAAGATCTGTCGCTCGCCCTGAGTCGCCATGCGACCAGTAAGATCGAAGAGCTGGAAGACCTGGAGGCCATTGCAAGTTTGGGCTTTCGTGGCGAAGCGCTTGCCAGCATCAGCTCAGTCTCGCGTCTGCGCATGACTTCTCGTCCGCGCGAGCAGGAAGACGATACAGCTTGGCAGGTTGAAGCCGAGGGGCAAGAAATGGAGGCGCGGCTTTCCCCCGCTGCGCATCCGGCCGGTACCACTGTTGAAGTCCGCGATTTGTTTTTTAACACGCCCGCTCGGAAAAAATTCCTTAAAACAGAGAAGACGGAATTCTCACGCATCGACGAAGTGCTCAAGCGCCTTGCCTTGAGCCGCTTCGATGTGATGTTCGCGCTCAATCATAATCAGCGAGCCATTCATAAACTGTTGCCAGCGGCGACCGAAGCCGAACGCGCGCGTCGTGTCGGTTTGGTGTGTGGGCCCGCTTTTGTTGAAAACTCGGTGTTCATCGAACGTGAAGCGGCAGGGATGCGCCTGTGGGGCTGGGTAAGCTTGCCCACGTTTTCGCGTAGCCAGGCTGATCTACAATATTTTTACGTCAACGGGCGCATCATTCGCGACAAGCTGGTCACGCACGCGGTAAAACAGGCCTATCGCGATGTGCTATTCCACGGTCGTCATCCTGCTTATGTGCTGTATTTCGAGATGGATCCTGCGGGTGTTGACGTGAATGTGCATCCAACTAAACACGAGGTGCGCTTCCGTGAAAGCCGCTTAGTACACGATTTTTTATTCAGCTCTCTGCACAAAGCGCTCGCTTCTCTGCAGCCCAAAGACCAGCTGCCGCATGCTGAGTCCAGTGCCATCGATAGCCTAGCTGGTGGGCAAGCTATTCCCGAACAAGCGAGGCTCGGGCTTGCAGAAAACACTGGGCAGTTCTCGATGCCAGAAGCGAGTGGTTTGCAGCCGGGAGCCGGTTCTGCGTTTTCTTCGACTGGCGCTTCAGCGTCCGCCTTTGCGTCGCCTTCTTCGGCGACGTTTGCCGGCGGCTATCAGTCGCGTCCGCCCGGACAGGGTTTTAGTGCGGAGTCGGTTCGCGATCAGGTGGCCAACTATGCGCATCTCACTGCTCAGTCTAAGGACGAGGAGATTCCTCCGCTTGGGTTTGCTATTGCCCAGCTTCACGGTATCTACATATTGGCGCAGAATCAGGATGGGCTAATCGTTGTGGACATGCACGCGGCCCACGAACGCATTACCTACGAGCGTATGAAAACGGCGTGCTTAAACGAAGAGTTAAAAACGCAGCCGCTGCTAGTGCCCATTTCGATAGCAGTGAGCAGCGCCGAAGCAGAATGTGCAGAAGACCAGCGTGAGCTGCTATTAGGCCTTGGGCTTGAACTTGAGCGAGTGGCTGAGGAGTCGATCGTTGTGCGGCAGATTCCTGCGATACTGCGCAACGCCGACGTCGAACAGCTAGTGCGGGATGTCCTGTCAGACGTGCTTGAATACGGCAGTAGTGAACGCCTGCAGGCGCATCAAGACGAGCTGCTTTCAACGATGGCTTGCCACGGCTCGGTACGGGCGAACCGCCACCTCACTCTGCCAGAGATGAACGCGCTGCTGCGTGACATGGAAGTGACGGAGCGCAGCGGCCAGTGCAACCATGGGCGACCGACATGGGTTTACCAGAGCCTTACGCAGCTCGATAAACTGTTTCTGCGCGGTCAGTAGTGGCGCAGGCAACATCACAGCCTCTCGATGCGATCTGTCTTATGGGGCCTACGGCTTCTGGCAAAACCGCATTGGCGATTGAGCTTATCGATCACCTACCCTGCGAGCTTATCAGCGTTGACTCAGCGCAGATCTACCGCGGCATGGACATTGGCACGGGCAAACCCGATAGCGAAACACTCAAGCGCGCACCGCATCATTTACTCGACATTCTCGATCCTACTGAGGCCTATTCGGCTGCGGATTTCCGCCGCGACGCCTTGCGCTTAATGGAGCAGATCAGAGGGCGCGGCAAGTTACCGGTTCTCGTGGGCGGCACCATGCTGTATTTCCGCGCGCTGCGCGATGGCTTGGCGGCCCTGCCGGAGGCGGATCAGCAGGTCCGGGCGGAGATCGAAGCGTTAGCCAAGGCGGAAGGCTGGGGCGCGGTGCATGCAGAGCTAGCCAAAGTCGATCCCGAGTCTGCCGCGCGTATTCACCCCAACGACCCTCAGCGGCTGCAACGAGCATTGGAGGTTTACAGGGTGTCGGGCCACTCGCTGAGCGAGCTGCACGCACGCGAGGCGCAGGATAAGCAGGCGGGCGGAGCCGCCCCACGGCTGGGCTTCTGCGCGATCCAACACCATGAGCGCAGCGTATTACACAGCAAGATCGAAAAGCGTTTCAGAGACATGCTTGAGCAGGGTTTGGTCGCGGAAGTAGAAGCGTTGAAAAAACGTGCTGATCTCAATCTGCAGCTGCCATCCATGCGCAGCGTTGGGTACAGGCAAGCGTGGCAATATCTCGAGGGTGACTTGAGCTATGAGCAAATGACCGAGCGCGGTATCATTGCCACTCGTCAGCTAGCCAAGAGGCAGCTCACTTGGCTACGCAGCTGGGACTCTCTGCTAAGTCTGCCAGAATCTTCCAAAGAGTCTCTGCAACTGATCTTGAATTTGGCGCAGCGCGCCTCCATATAGAAAAAGCCTGCGGCAGACGGCCATCGCCCTCGCCGCTTTAGCCCAAGCTAGCACATTGCCGATAGGACGGAGAAAAACAATGTCTAAAGGACAAACACTACAAGACCCATTCTTAAACGTGCTGCGCAAGGAGCGAATTCCGGTCTCCATCTATCTTGTGAGCGGGATTAAGCTGCAAGGGCAGATCGAATCCTTCGATCAGTTCGTCATTCTACTGAAGAATGCCGTGAGCCAAATGGTTTACAAACACGCGATCTCTACGGTCGTACCCGCACGCATGGTGAAGATCCCTGCGCTGAACCCAGGCGAAGAAGCAGCTGATGACGAAAGCGGCGAGCCGGGTAACGAGGCTTAGGCCTAAGGACTCTGCTTGTTTTTTGATCGTCCCGATTCGGGAGAAAGATCTCTTTTAGTCCACATGCTGATCGATACCGATCGTGAAGCAGACGACATCGTTGAATTCGAAGAACTCGCGCTCTCTGCCGGTGCCATGCCTGTGGGCATTATTACCGGCAGCAAGCGCTATCCCTCCCCCAGTGTTTTTGTTGGCTCAGGTAAGTTGGAAGAGCTCAAAGCCGCCGTTGCCTCCCATAAAGCGGAGGTCGTGCTGTTTAATCACTCGCTTTCGCCCAGCCAGGAACGCAACCTAGAGCGCGAGCTAAAATGTCGCGTCATTGATCGCACCGGGCTTATTCTTGATATTTTCGCGCAGCGCGCTCGAAGCTACGAAGGCAAACTACAGGTCGAACTTGCGCAGCTGCAGCATTTAGCGAGCCGCCTCAAACGGGGTTGGACTCACCTTGATCGTCAGAAAGGCGGAATCGGTATGCGCGGCGCCGGTGAAACGCAGCTGGAAATGGATCAGCGCATCATTGGTCAGCGCCTAAAGTCGATTAACAAAGCCCTAGTTAAGGTGCGCTCCCAGCGCGAACAGGGAAGACGGTCGCGCAAGCGTGCCGAAGTGCCAACTGTGTCCTTAGTCGGCTACACCAACGCGGGCAAGTCTTCGCTGTTCAATCGGCTTACCCTGTCGGAAACCTACGCCGCGGATCAGCTGTTCGCGACACTCGATTCCACCCTGCGCAAGGTCGACCTGCCGAATTTTGGTCAGGCGATCATGGCCGATACCGTGGGCTTCATTAGCCATCTTCCTCACCAGCTAGTTGAGGCTTTTCGGGCAACGCTCGAGGAAACTGCGCAGGCCGACCTGCTCCTGCATGTTATCGACGCGGCGCATGACAATCACCCAGAGTTCATTGTGGAGGTGGAGACGGTACTGGCGGAGATCGGTGCGCAGGAGGTCCCGCAGCTGCAGGTATTCAATAAGATCGATCTTTTGCCTGGGCGCGAACCCGAAGTACAGCGAGACAGTGCAGGGCGCCCGCGCCGAGTGTGGATTTCGGCGCAAACCGGAGCAGGGCTTGAGGCGTTGTTAGAGTCGGTGAGCGAACTACTCGCCGGTGAGATGGCCGATAGAGTGCTGCGGGTAGCCCCCAGCGAAGGACGCTTACGAAGCAGGCTCTATGCCGCTAACTACGTCGAGGCCGAGGAGGTTAGCGACACCGGCGAATATCTGCTGCGCGTCCGTATGCCGGCGCAGGAGTTCGATCGCCTGGCTCAGCATAGCGGCGTTGCTGTGGAATAGGGCGCGAGCAAGGCAGATAAACTGGGTTAATGGGCGATAATTCGCTACCATCAATCAACAACATTAAAGACAACAAGGCTCGACGCTTCGCTTTGGCGAAGCCCACTAGAATCAAGAGAAGCTGTGGAGAAACCAATGGCTTGGAACGAACCTGGTAACAACTCAAACAACAATGACCCTTGGGGCGGCGGTGGCCGTAAAGGCCCAGAGCAAGGACCACCCGACATCGACGAGGTCGTGCGCAAAGTGTCGAAGAAGCTCAACGGCCTGTTTGGCGGCGGTGGCTCAGGTCGCGGCAGCACTTCGGGCTCTGGCGGCGGCTTTTCCGGCGGTCTGCTCGCGGGCCTCATCGTGGTTGCCGTGGGTATTTGGGCGTTCGGCGGTTTCTATATTGTGGATCAGGCGGAGCGAGCGATTGTGCTTCGGTTCGGCAAGGTGCTGGACACCACGGTTCAGCCCGGCCTGCACTGGAATCCACCGCTAATCGACGAGGTTTCTCTGGTTAACGTCTCGCAGCTGAACGCCAAGACCTACGACAGCAATGCGATGCTGACTACCGATGAAAACATTATCGATATCGAAGTAACTGTGCAGTACCGCATAGACGACCCGGTAAAGTATGTACTGGCAGTGCAAGATCCGCAGCGCAGCTTGGATAACGCAGCAGAGTCGGCGATTCGTCACGTGGTGGGCGGTAATTTCATGGACCAGATTCTCACCACAGGCCGCGACCGAGTCGCGGATGATGTGCAGCAGCGCCTGCAGGACTATATGGATAACTACAATACGGGTATCGCTATCAGTCAGGTGAACGTAGTCGACGCTCAGCCGCCACAAGCAGTGCGGCCTGCTTTCGACGATGTTATTCGAGCGCGCGAAGACGAGCAGCGAGCGCAGAACCAAGCGCAGCAATACGCGAATCAGATTATTCCAGAAGCCCGCGGTGAGTCTCAGCGCCAGATCGAGCAGGCAAATGCATATCGCGAGGAGGTCATTGCAGAGGCGACAGGTGATGCGTCTCGCTTTGACCAGTTGCTTGTCGAATACGACAAAGCGCCAGAGGTTACTCGCCAGCGCCTTTACATTGAGGCATTGGAAGACGTGATGACCGCGAGTACGAAGATCATGATCGATGTAGAGGGAGGTAATAACATGATGTATTTACCTCTCGATAAGATCATGGAGCAAAACTCGCGCGGCCTAGATCAAGGCGCTAGCACACAGGATTTACGTGCGCTAGCAGAGCGCCTGTCGCCCTATCTACCATCCAATAACCAAAACTCAGTCGACCGCAATCGAGTGCCGGCAAGTAACACAAGGGGGATTCGCTAATGAGAAACACTATACTTGTGGGTATCTTAGCCCTCGCGCTGTTTGTGGCCTCTAATTCGCTGTTCGTTGTGCGCGAGACTGAACGTGCAGTGATGTTGAAGTTTGGTGAGATCGTCAACGCCGATATCGAGCCCGGCCTGCATTTCAAAATGCCATGGGTAAATACCGTACGCATTTTCGATGCTCGTATTCTCACAGAAGACTCCCCGCGCCAGCGTTACCTCACGCTGGAACAAAAAGCGCTAGAAGTGGACTCTTATGCCAAGTGGCGCATTATCGACGTGGGTCAGTTCTATATCTCAACCCGGGGCGAAGTAGCCAATGCCGGCGCACTTCTAGCACAGCGCATTAATGACGGACTACGCGATCAGATCGGCGCTCGAAGCCTGCAGGAAGTGGTTGCGGGTGAGCGAGATCAATTGATGCTAGATCTAACGGAAAGCCTAAACGAGAACACGGCGGCCGACATCGGCATTGAGGTTATCGACGTGAGAGTGAAGCGCATCGACCTCCCCGACGACGTGCGCTCCTCTGTATATGACCGCATGATCACCGAGCGTAATCGCGAAGCGCAGGAGCTGCGATCACGCGGTGAAGAGCTGGCGATCGGTATTCGCGCCGACGCCGACAGGCAGGCGACGATCTTCCGCGCGGAGGCTTACCGCGACGCCGAGCAGATTCGCGGTGAAGGCGACGCAATGGCGGCGAATATCTATGCGCAGGCTTACCAGAAGAACCCCGAGTTTTTCGCATTCACGCGCAGCATTAATTCCTACCGTCAGACCTTCAATAATAAAGGTGATGTCATGCTGCTCGATCCTGAGAGCGACTACTTTAAGTATCTGAAAGGCGGCGATATTTCTCAGTAGAATAGACTGGGAGTGTTGCCAGAAAGGCCCCGATTCCTCCGCGGAATCGGGGCCTTTCGCGTTTTTGGCCAATCTTCCGTTTATTGCTGCGTGTGCCTAGCGTAAAATGCGCACTCTTTGCCGCGGAGACGCGCGACCATAAAACCACGGCGCTCGCGTATGCGCACCGCAGCCGAGTGTGGTTTTGGAAATAGGAACTACCAAGCAATGACAACCGCCAAGCGCTGGTTACTGCCAGACGGCGTGGAGGAAATCCTCCCGCGTGAAGCCCACAAGCTGGAGTCGCTCCGACGGCGCCTACTCGATCTCTATGGTTCTTGGGGCTATGAGCTGGTCATCACACCGCTTATCGAATTTTTGGATTCACTGCTTGTCGGTTCCTCCCAGGATTTGGATCTTCACACTTTTAAGATTACCGATCAGCTGAGCGGGCGCATGATGGGTATTCGTGCGGATATCACACCCCAAGCTGCGCGCATTGATGCCCATTGCTTGAATCGCGAAGGCCCGGTGCGGCTTTGCTACGCCGACAGTGTGCTGCACACCAAACCCCGGGGCCTACTGACCTCACGTGTGCCCATCCGAGTTGGCGCCGAACTCTACGGTCATGCCGGTGTGGAATGCGATATCGAGCTTATCGCACTGATGCACGCGACGTTGGAAGCGGCTGCGGTTCCGGATATTTATCACGTGCTCGGTCACGTAGGTATTTTCCGAAGCCTAGTGGCGGCTGCGAATGTCGACGAGCAGACCGAGGAGGCGCTCTTCGATGCGGTTCAGCGCAAGGCCTTCGACGAGATAGACTCGCTGCTGCACACGGCTGTTGCCGACAGTGAATTACGTGAGCTGCTGACCAAGCTTACTCAGCTCAGCGGTGACGAAACAGTTTTGGAAGAAGCCAATGCGATCTTTGCCAAAGCGCCGGAATCCGTGCGAGCACCGCTTGCTGAGCTGGCAGATATTGCTGCGGGCCTGAAGGCGCGAATTCCTGACATACGCTTATGTTTTGACCTGTGTGAGCTTCGCGGCTACCAGTACCACACCGGCGTTGTTTTCGCAGCTTACACTCCACAGCACGGCCGCGCCGTTGCGAAGGGAGGTCGCTACAATGATATCGGCGAGGTGTTTGGCCGCGCGCGCCCGGCGTCGGGATTCGATAGCGACCTAAAAACGCTGGTAAAACTTTCGCAAGACACCATTGTGAGAAAAGCGGCGATCGCTGCGCCCTTAGGGGCCGATAGCGAATTGGCGACTGTCGTTGCCGAGCTTCGCGAGCAGGGAGAAACGGTGATCGCAAGCCTGCAGCCCAGCTTGCCAGAAAAGGCTCAATTAGAAGAGCAAGGCTGCGATCGTAAACTGCAGAAAGGGGCGAGCGGCTGGGAAGTCGTCGCGCTCTAGCAGAGTAAACATCACGCAGGAATTCGTCGCTCTGTCATAGAGCCAACTCGTAAGGATTTGAGAGATACACATGGCTAAATCGGTTGTAGTGCTAGGTACCCAGTGGGGCGACGAAGGCAAGGGCAAGATAGTTGATTTGCTCACAGACCAGGCGTCGGTCGCGGTGCGATTCCAAGGCGGCCATAACGCGGGTCACACGCTGGTGATCAATGGCGAAAAGACAGTCTTACACCTGCTGCCTAGCGGCATCTTGCGCGACAGCGTCACCTGCGTCATTGGTAACGGCGTAGTACTGAGTCTTGAAGCGCTTGTGAAAGAAATCACTGCGCTAGAAGATAAAAAAGTTTTTGTGCGCGACAGACTAAAAGTGAGCGGAGCCTGTCCTCTGATTTTGCCATCGCACATCGCACTCGATCAGGCGCGAGAAGTAAGAAAGGGTGAGGGTAAGATCGGCACAACAGGGCGCGGCATAGGCCCTGCTTATGAAGACAAGGTGGCGCGTCGCGGCATTCGCCTGGCAGAAACACTGAATGAAACACGTTTCGCTGAAAAGCTGCGCGATCTTACCGAGTACCACAATTTCATGCTCGAAAATTACTACGGCGTTGCGCCGGTCGATTTCGACGAGACTCTAGCTAGTCAGCTAGAGTTGGCGCGCAATCTGCGACCGCTTATCGACGACACGATTGATCTTTTGCATACCCAGCGCAAAGCCGGTGCCGACATGCTGTTTGAAGGCGCGCAGGGTTCGCTGCTCGATATTGACCACGGCACTTACCCTTTCGTTACTTCTTCTAATACCACGGCCGGTGGCACTGCGACGGGTAGCGGCTATGGTCCGCTGTACCTAGACTATGTATTAGGCATCACTAAGGCGTACACAACACGTGTGGGTTCTGGGCCGTTTCCTACGGAGTTGTTCGATAGCGTGGGCTCGCACCTAGCAACGGTGGGACATGAGAAAGGTGCAACTACCGGCCGCGATAGACGCTGCGGCTGGTTCGACGCTGCGGCTGTTCGTTTCGCCGTGCGCATTAACAGCGTGTCGGGGATTTGTCTGACCAAGCTTGATGTTCTCGACGGCCTCGAGACGATTCGCGTGTGTGTGGGCTATCAGGGTAAAGGCGATAGCGCTTCGGCTAGTTTGATGGACATCGACAGCTACAAAGAGCTCGAGCCAATCTACGAAGACCTGCCGGGCTGGTCGGAGTCAACAGTGGGCGCGAAGAGCTTGGATGACTTGCCAGAGAACGCGCGAGCCTATATTCGCTATATCGAAAAAGCGGTAGAGGTGCCGGTGGATATTATTTCTACAGGCCCAGACCGTGAAGAAACGATTATCCTGCGTCACCCGTTCGACGCCTAGTCGCTATCGGTCCCACAGACAGGCGGCGCCGATCGCGCCGCTCGCATCGCCGTAGCTAGGCTTCAGTATTCGCGTCTGAAAATCATCGGTGAAGACCAGTGGCTTCATCAGTTCTGGTACCGTGTCGTAGAGCCTCGTGATATTCGAGAGTCCGCCGCCAAGGACTATGACATCGGGATCCATCATATTAACGATGGTCGCCAGACAGTGAGCGAGGTGCTCGGAGTAGGTAGCGATACAGACTTCGGCGGGCTTCGATCCCGCAAGCGCCTGCTCCGCGATTTCAACGGCGCTAAGCTGCTCGCCTGTCGCTTCGAAATAACTCGTGCTCATGCCGCGGCCAGACAGCAGAGTTTCAATGCAGTTTATTCTTCCGCAATAACATTCACGGTCGTGCTCGATCAGGGCTCGAGCATTGGCGGGCATGCAGCTGTGCCCCCATTCGCCGCTGATGCCATTAGGGCCGGTCAACAGCTTGCCATCCACGACGATGCCGCCGCCGCAGCCTGTTCCCACAATCACGCCGAACACCGATTTGGCGTGCCGCGCGAGACCAAAACTGGCTTCCGATAGCGCAAAGCAGTTGGCATCGTTCTCAATTTTTACTTCGTAACCGAGCTCATACTGAATGTCGTCCAACAGCTGCTTGCCGTTAAGGGAGATAGCGTTGCAGTTTTTCATTTTACGGTTAGTGGAGAGCGCGCCAGGGGTGCCGATACCCACACTGAGACGATCACGCTGGTTCGCTTGCAGCGTCTTGATGACATCGCAGAGGTCGCGGAGGAGTATTTCGTAGTTCTCCCCACGGGTGGGCACGCGAAGCTTAGTGCGGATCTCGCCGCGATCATCAAGAAGGATGCCTTCAATTTTTGACCCGCCGAGGTCGATACCGATGCGCATAGTGTTCTCTTGGCAGTAGCTAACAGTGAAAACTTGGGCTTGAAGTCTACACCAATCCCACTAGAATCGTTTTCCCGTTTCAAAAAGCTGTACAAAATTTGGGCAGAATTAAGTGACACGCGCACGCAATCAACAGGTTTCGTTAGACGACACCCCTTATTATCACTGCATCTCGCGGTGTGTGAGGCGTGCCTACCTGTGCGGCGATGACCCCCTGACTGGGCAGAATTTCGATCATCGTAAGGCTT
The DNA here is from genome assembly GCA_965661495.1 of Pseudohongiellaceae bacterium. Classification (GTDB taxonomy): domain Bacteria; phylum Pseudomonadota; class Gammaproteobacteria; order Pseudomonadales; family Pseudohongiellaceae; genus UBA9145. Next base: position 162,298 of record CBFIDY010000002.1, read on the forward strand.
GGATCGTGCAGCGCATGAAAGGTCTGGCTGCGCAGTTTGCTATTGATGTCTGCGCCTATGCCGTCATGAGCAACCACTACCATCTGGTTCTTTGCGTCGATACAGCGAGCGCCTCTGCGTGGTCGGATACCGAAGTGATCGCGCGCTGGACCAAGCTGTTCCCGCGCAATGCTCAGATCCTCAAAACCTTGAAGTTGAACGACGGCAGCGCGGCGGTACGCAAAGAGCGCCAGCGCCTGGTCGATCTGTGGCGTGAACGTCTGCAGGATATCAGCTGGTTTATGCGCTGCCTCAACGAACAGATTGCGCGCGCCAGCAATCGAGAAGACGGCTGCACAGGGCGTTTTTGGGAAGGGCGCTTCAAGAGTCAAGCGCTGCTCGATGAGCGTGCGCTAGTCACCTGCATGGCTTACGTAGACCTTAATCCCATCAGGGCAGGGGTTAGCGATAGCTTAGAGGCCAGCGACTATACCTCTATTCAAGAACGCCTAATTCGCCAGGCACAGCGTGTGCGCGCGCCGAACTATCGCCAGCTGCGTCTTCTTAAGCGGCGCAACGCCCGCCACTTGGGCGCAGGTAAGCGCAGCCAAGCACTGCGCGCGCTCGCAGCAACCGGCTCTAGCACCGAGCGGGCATTACCCGTCGAACGGCAAAGCTACGTCGCATTGCTCGATGCGAGCGTTAGGGCGCTGCGCACTGAGCGCCACGGCAACGTCGAATCTTTTCAGCCGATAGGCAGCCATGAGCTGCTTGATCAACTCGGCCTCAACGCCAAAGCCTGGCTTACGGCTGTGACTCAATTCCATCGTCACTACGGCATCGCTGCCGGCAGTGAGACTTCGCTACTAAGCTATCAAGCGCGGCGAGTCGATTCGGGTGAGAGTCTGAACTACCCCGATAAATGGGTACACGGCTTACCCGCGGCCCGGCGACTGGCTACCTCCTAAGCAAAGAACTTTCTTTCTACTTCCATCTTGTTGGCGCAACGCTGATAAGATTTTTGCGCACATGGGCGCCAATGCTTCCGCAATAACCTTGTTCAAACAGCGACAAATATCCCCTTTCTTAAAATTCATCTGAAAAACTCGAGGCGTTGATCTAAATGATCCGCAATAACCTTGTTTTTCAATTTAATTGGGTGTCCTAATAATAAAAATCTAAAAGCCAAGTATTGAAAGCGCTGTATCCAGTGATTAGTGGCTCTTTGATCGAAGCTATCTGGCGTGTGATTGGGTTCGAACTTGGCTAATTACAGTATAAATAATTGGGTGTCCTTATTAATTAATTCAATAAAAAAGCACTGATTTAGGGTTCCTAGATATTGTTTGACAGAAAGTGTGCAATACTATATCTTGCGCTTACGCTGAGATTTGCGCGGATTACGGCTTCGAGAAAGGAGAACGCTGAGATGGGTAAAAGTGCACAGGTTTTGCTTGAGGATGTAGCCACGGGTGACTTTGGTGCGCAGGCCGATGAAGCTGGATCGAAGGCGAAGAAAAACAGTGCGCAAACGCTGGTGAAAGCTACGCCAAGCGATAGCTCTGAAGTGTGCACAATGGACGCGGCGGAGATTCGTCAGCGGCTTGATGCTTTTGCTAAGGAATTAGCGCGAGCTCAGCGCGAACGCTCACAGCATTAACGCTCGCTACCAGTTGTTGGAATAGATCGAAAAGACGCTTAAGAGTAGGCTAGAGAAAAGTTGAGGAGTCATTCGTAATGAGAAATCAGATCAACACAAAAGTCTCTGGCACGTCGCGAAAGTTACCAAAGCCCTTTTCTTTCTGTGGCGCCGTCATTTTCGCTGCCACACTGTCTTCCTGCGCGGCCCCCCAGGCGCCGACACCGCTTATCGGTTCAGAGCCGGCGGCAGGGGAGGTCATCAGTGAGCGTCTTCCTCGTACGCTACGCCTCTACTACTCTAGCCTGCCTGATGTTGCAGCGAGCACCGTTACTCTCTCCGGTCCTGAAGGCGACTACACCCTGCGCGGGATGCATACCATGGGTGCGGACGACTTGATGATGGAAATCTATCGCCCGGCGCTTACTAATGGCGAGTACACCGTTCAGTGGCAAACCCAGGTGGAAGGCGACACGAACACCTATTCAGGCTCTTATAGCTTCGAAGTCGCGCAGCCTTAGTACATACGTTTACCATCGAATTCCACTCTCAACTTCTTGTGCTGAGCTGTGCCGAACTGTGCGGAAGGGTGGATATAGCGCCTTCGCCTGGCGCTTAAGAGTCTCAATAGCCTCCGATCAGCTACGATTTTCTTTGTAACTCCCTTGCTGCCTTGCGTCAGATCAAAGCCGAGATTTGCTCAATGCCCTATACTCGTAAACTACTAACCCATTTGCTCTGTTGCCCCACCTAGAAGCAGTAGAGCCGAGGACCAGCATGAGCGACTCGATTTACTCCTTTCTTTTGTTCCGCGCGCTATACGAACCCAAGCAGGCCTTCGCCAAGCTGGCAGCCGAGAACCCAGCGCCACTGCGCATTCTGTTTCGCTACTCGCTGTGGTTGCTGCTGCTTCCCCCTCTGTTTTCCTTCATCGGAGCGTCGCAGTTTGGTTGGCGTCTAGGTGCTGGTGCACCAATTTTCATGGGTCTAGGCACGCTATTTCTCATTAGCCTGGGGTACCTATTCACGCTTTTTTTTGGACTGGTCACCACCGCGCTTATCAGTCGCTGGATGGCGGACACCTACGGCGCCGATGCTTCGCTTGGCAGACACGTGGCGTTGATCACCATCGTCGGTGAGCCCTTAGCTGTCGCTAGTGTGGCGCACCTATCGCCGGACGTGTTCTTCAACGCGCTGGTTCTCATTCCCACAACGATTTGGTCTATGTACCTGCTCTACAAAGGCATTCCCATCGCGCTTGGCATTCCACCGGAGCGCGGCATGCTGATGGCTTCCTCGCTCGTTGGCTGGCTATTGGTTGCCGCGGTCAGCCTTCTGGGTATCAGCATGTCACTCTGGACGCTAGGTATTGGTCCTTTGCTTGGGGTTTAGCCGCGCGGTAATTCAGTAAAGCGCATCGTTATTTAATTTCACGCAACACTAGGAGGCAGTCGCCCAATGACACAGACCGTTCAGGGCGCTTCAAGCGAACCGCTGCAGGACAGCGCGGCGATTTACGAAGACAAAGTTGTTATTCGTCTTATCCAGTTCTCAGTCATGTGGGCTGTGGTCGCCATGCTGGCTGGGGTGTACATCTCAGCAGAGCTGCTGTGGCCCGGCATAGACTTTGGTCAATTCTGGCTGTCATTTGGCCGGCTTCGACCTCTCCACACCAATGGCATTATCTTTGGTTTTGGTGTGTCAGCACTCATGGCTACCGCTTTTTACAGTGTGCAGCGAACCTCCCATGTGCGCCTCTTTTCCCCGCGCCTGGCTTGGTTCTGCGCCTATGCTTGGCAGCTAGTCGTGCTGCTGGGTGGACTTTCTCTGCTCGCGGGTTGGACTAGCAGTAAGGAGTATGCGGAGCTCGAATGGCCCTTCGATATCGCCATCGCGGTGGTATGGGTGCTGTTCGGCGTGGTCTTTTTTGGCACGATTGCCACCCGCAAGATTCGCCCCATTTATATTTCTAACTGGTTCTATGGCGCGCTGATTATCGTGATCGCGATGCTGCATATCGTTAATAATCTCGCCATCCCTGTCACGCTGGATAAATCTTACTCTGTCTATGCGGGCGCGCAGGATGCCGTCGTACAGTGGTGGTACGGACACAATGCGGTGGGCTTCCTGCTAACCGGCGGCTTCCTAGGAATGATGTATTACTTTCTTCCTAAGCACTCGGGTCGTCCGATTTGGAGTTACCGCTTATCAGTGGTGGCGTTCTGGGCTTTTACCTACAGTTATATCTGGGCTGGGCCGCATCATCTTCACTACAGCGCAATCCCCGAGTGGGTGCAGTCTTTGGCGGTGGTGATGAGTGTGATTCTGCTAGCGCCGTCGTGGGCAACAATGATTAACGGTGTCATGACCGTCTCTACTGCGTGGGAGAAGCTGCGCACAGACCCCGCGTTAAAGTTCATCGTCTTGTCTCTGGCTTTCTACGGTCTGGCGACTTTTGAAGGCCCGATGATGTCCTTTCCCAGTGTGAATGTTGTGAGTCACTTTACCGATTGGACTATTGGCCATGTGCACTCCGGCGCGCTCGGCTGGAACGCGATGATCACCTACGGCACGTTCTACTTTATGGTTCCGCGCCTAGTTGGAGCGCCACTGCACAGCGTGCGGCTCGCCAATATTCATTTTTGGCTAGCGCTCGCAGGTACCATGCTCTACATCGTGGCGATGTGGGGTGCAGGTGTCTCACAGGGATTGCTGTGGCTTAGCGTAGATGAAATCGGCGAGCTCAGCTTTAGCTTCATCGACATCATGGCGAGCATGAAGCCGTTCTATGCGCTGCGTCTCATCGCCGGGCTTATTTTCCTCGCAGGCACCTGCCTTATGGCCTACAACCTATTCAAAACCTTCGCAGGTAAAGAGCCTATAGTCGTTAAAGCGCCGCCAGTGGACCCTGCATTCGCTATCGGTAAGGAGGTGGCCGCATGAGCGCTCTGTCACTACACAAACGTATCGAGGAAAACACCGGTCTACTGATTTTTGGGATTCTTCTAGTTTCCGCTATCGGCGGGCTCGTGCAGATTCTGCCGGTGCTGAATCAAAAAAGCCTACAGGAGCCGGCGACGAATACCGTGCCTTATACGGCGGTTGAACTGACCGGGCGTGACATTTATATCCGTGAAGGCTGCAGCGTTTGCCACTCGCAGCAGGTGCGTCCTCTTATTGCCGAGGTCGAGCGCTACGGAGCCTACTCGCGGGCGGGGGAGTTCGTTTACGACCGGCCTTTTCTTTGGGGTTCGAAAAGAACAGGGCCAGATCTGCATCGTGTAGGTGGCAAGTTTTCTGATGATTGGCACCGTGTTCATCTCATTAATCCGCGCGACGTCATTCCCGAAAGCATCATGCCAGGCTATCCCTGGCTAGCGCGCAGAGAAGCGAGTGCCACGGGGAATATCACGGGCAAGATGCAGGCATTACGCACACTGGGCCATCCCTACACCGACGAGCAGATCGCGCAGGCAGACGCCGCGTTGGAGGGGCTTCTCGAGATAGATGCGCTGATCGCGTATTTACAAATACTCGGTACCGGATTGGATTCGGAGATTACACGATGACTTTATTTATCTTCGTTGGCGATATGTTGGTAATGGCTTTCATGATCGGCGTAGCTATTTGGTTTGGCACGCGTGGCAAAGCAGAGGCGGCCATGGTCTCGGCGCGCATTCCCTTGGAAGACGAACTGTTCGAGACCGATCAGCTGTCTGCAGAGCAGGGAAGTAGTGCGGAGGGAGACAACTCATGATGGCAGATCTACCGACAGGTTTTTGGAGCGGATGGGTCATCGTTTTGACCTGTGTGTCGCTTGTGACGCTCGCATGGCTTGTGCTCAGCGTTTATTTTGCACCGCCAGATAAGCATCAGGAATCACAACAGAGTGAGGCTGATTCAGGCGGACATGAACCGGTTTGGGACGGCGACCTACGTGAAGGATCGAACGCGCCACCGCTCTGGTGGTTTTGGATGCTGCTTGGAGCGATGGTGTTTTCGCTGGTGTATCTCATGCTCTACCCGGGCCTAGGTTCCTACGAGGGGCTGCTCAACTGGTCGCAGGGTAAACGTTTAGTGTCCAGCTATGAGGGCTACGAGGGAAGCTTTGACAGACCTCGCGCCGATATAGCCAATCTAAGCTTGGCAGAGCTGCAGGCTGATCGTGGTTTGATGGACACGGCGGACAGAATTTTTCGGCGAGAATGCGCCGCCTGTCATGGCACCGATGGGCGTGGTCAGGCTGCACTGTTCCCTAATCTTCTAGATGTTGATTGGCAGTGGGGCGGCAGCCCCGAGCAGATCGAGCAGACTCTGCGTGGCGGACGCAATGCAAATATGCCGGCTTGGGCCGCGATGCTCGGCGAGGAAAAGACGCAGGATGTTGCTAATTATCTACTAGCCTTTGCTAATCAAGAGCACCCCGGACGAGCTGTCTATGAGCAGAGCTGCGCGGCCTGTCACGGCGCTGACGGCGCGGGCAATGTGTTGTTGGGTGCGCCCAATCTGGCTGATAGCACTTGGCTTTACGGCGGCGACTTAGACAGCATCCTAGTTACGCTTCGCCAAGGTAGGCAGGGTCGCATGCCGGCCTTCGATGAGCAGCGCTTAGATGCCGCGCAGCTAAAACTGATTATTGCAAAGCTAGCTCGCTAGCATCTCACCCAAGCGTCTACCGCTGAGGTAGGCGCTTTCTATCGTGCCACCAAGGCACCAGTCGCCACAGGCGGCGAGCCCTGCAGCGCTATCAAGTAGGAAGTCGCGCTCTAACGCGGTCTCTGTTTTCGCATAGCGCCAGCGATGCAGCGAGCGGTAGCTGATCGCGCCTTCCTCTAGCCCGGTTAGCTTCAAAGTCTCTGTAAGAAGCTGCTCCTCTACCTGCTCAGCCGCGTCTTCCAGATGCGTTCGCGCCCACGCGTTGTCAGCATGCACGAGCAAGGAGCCGCTGCAGCCGCGGCCGGGCTTGGAGCCATCGTTGGCAATGAGTGCCACACAGGAATTTTTCACCACGGCGAGATCAAAGGGCAGTGCAAGATCAGTATTAAATCCTAGCATGAGGCTGAAGCAGGGCAGATGGTTAGCACGCGCTAGTGCTGCAGTTTCGGCAAAGTCGCAGTGCTGAAAAAGCACTTCGGTCTGTCGAGGCGGCGCTGTACTAATTACCTGATCGAAGCAGCCGAGCTTTCTTTCATTGCTATCGAAAACCGCCCAGCGTCCGGAGGTTTCGCGCTCGAGTCGCGCGACTTCGGTCCCCAGCTCTATTTGAAACAGCTCGCCATGGCTTTTATCCAGATCGCGCAGCTGGGCTTTGCACAGCGCGTTCATGCTTGGAGTTGCAACATAATGCGGTTCAAACCAGTCGCGCTTATAGCTCGCCGCGCCTGTCTCTAAAGTTGTCACACGCGGCTCCCATGGAGCTAGCCAACCCAGGTTCAGGGCTTTGGTGGCGAATGCCTTAAACTCCTCCGAGCGGGCAGTGAGAAACTGCGCACCGTGATCGAACTGAAAATCATCGCTGCGGCGTGTGGACATCCGTCCTCCCATGCCTCGCGACTTCTCCACCACGGTAAGGCACGCTCGGCCAGCTAAGGTGTCAGCGAGTGCAGTGGCTGCCATGCCGGCGCCAATTATTAGGATTTCTTGCATGGTGGCAGGTATTCTTCCTAGCGTTGATTATGAGTAAAGATCGAGGTTGATGAATTAGAGCGAAACGCTTTGTCGAGTATTGTACCGACTTAGCAGCGCTGCAGACATGCACTGACAACGCAGGCGCCCGCGCGTTAGATCGCTTATAAAGCTGAAGGATTCTCGATTCTGGCTTGCCGGCAAGAAAAACGACTAGGAAACAGAGATGTTATTAAAACAGACACTTTATGCCGTATTGCTCATTGCGTTTGCAGCAGGTTTGCTTGGCTGCGACCCTCAGCCGCAAACCATGGGAGAAGACCTTAGTCTAGACGCCAGCAATCCGCTTTATGAGCGCGGTGTGTCGTGGCAACTAGCCGAGCATCGCGCGGCAACGCTGTCTGCGCTGCAATACGATTACAGTCTCAGTATTCCTAGCGAGTTGGAGCAGCGCATCGAGGGTGAGGCACTCATCACTTTCCAGTTTGACTCTGCAGCAGCAGACGGTCTGCCCCTTGTGCTGGATTTCATGAATCCAGAGCAGCGAGTGCTTGAACTCGAGGTCAACGGGCTGCCGGCACGGTGGCTTCCCATTCATGACCACCTAGCGGTTCCGAGTATGCAGTTGCGCGATGGCGAGAATGCTTTGCGGCTGCGCTTTCGCGCTGGCGATGAGGCGCTGAATCGCAATCAAGAATTTCTATACACGTTGTTCGTGCCCGACCGCGCGCACTTTTCTCTGCCAGTATTCGATCAGCCCAACCTCAAAGGCGAGGTTGCTTGGGAGATCAGTGCCCCTGCGCACTGGTCTGTCGTTGCCAATGGTCCGCTGTTAACGCGAGCAGAGGAAAATTCTGGCGTCGCCACAAGCATGAGTCGACACCGTTTCGCTCGCAGCAAGCCGTTGCCGAGCTATCTGTTCGCTTTCGCAGCAGGCGAGTTCTTCAAGGAAACTGCAGTAGTGGATGGGCGCGAGCTGGTAATGTATCACCGTGAGAGCGATGCGAAAAAAGTGGCTGCGAATCGCGATGAGATATTTGCCCTACACGGGCAAGCCCTCGCCTGGTTGGAAGACTATACGCAGATCGACTATCCCTTTGCCAAATACGATTTCGTCGCCGTCCCTTCGTTTCAATATGGGGGCATGGAGCATCCGGGCAGTGTTTTGTATCGCGAGGCAAGTCTATTTCTTGATCCCACTGCAACGCAGAACCAAATACTCTCCCGCGCGTCACTTATCGCCCATGAAACCGCACATATGTGGTTCGGCGACCTAGTCACAATGAACTGGTTTGATGATGTGTGGACGAAGGAAGTCTATGCTAATTTCATGGCAGCGAAGATCGTTAATCCTGCCTTCCCTGAAGTTGATCACGAGCTGCGCTTTCATACCGCACATCACCCCACCGCGTATGCGGTAGATCGAACTGCCGGCGCCAATGCGATTGGTCAGCCATTAGATAACCTGCGCTTCGCCGGCTCGCTATATGGCGCCATCATTTATCAGAAAGCGCCCATAGTCATGCGCCACTTGGAGCAGAGAATCGGCGCGGACGCGCTGCGCGACGGTCTTAGAGACTATTTGCGCAGCAATGCCTACGGGAATGCAACGTGGCCGGGACTCATCGCGCTATTGGACACTAAGAGCGACGAAGATCTTTCCGCATGGAACGAGGCTTGGGTTTACGAAAGCGGCCGGCCAAGAATTATCGTCGAGAAACAGCAGCTAAGTGCACAGGGCGGCGCCAGCTTTACGCTGCGCCAAGAGGACCCTGCTGGACTCGGCAGAGTGTGGCCACAGCGTCTCACCCTGCTTGTGGGTGAGCCGACGGATCTACAAGCGCAAACCATCGACCTTGGCGCAAACCTAGTGAAGATTGATGCCGACGCCGGCCTACTTTTGCCCAACGGCAGTGGCATGGAGTACGGCGACTTTGTGCTCGATCCAGAGAGCCTGACTTATTTGCTTGATGAAATCGGCAGTATAGAAAATCCAGTCGCACGGGGTGCTGCGTGGACGACACTGTGGGAGCAGGTAAGTGAGGGACGGCTCGACGCTGAAGATTTTCTTACTACCGCGATGCGCGAGCTGCCGAGCGAGACAAACGAGCTTATCGTAAGTCGCGTGCTCAGGGTTTTCGATGAAATATATTGGCAGCGTCTGGATGAGCAAACGCGCATTGCGGTCAGCCCCACTCTCGAGACTCTGCTTTGGAACGAGGCTAACGCTGAGTCCCGAGTCACGTCCTCCCGTGCCGCTTTTTACCGTAGCTATAGGGCGCTAGCGACGAGCGAGCAGGGCGTAGCACGGCTTGAGAGGCTGTGGCGTGGCGAAGAGGAAGTGGCAGGCTTACCGCTTTCCGAAACCGATCAGATTGCATTGGCATCAGGGTTGGTACTGCGCGGTATACCCGAGCCGGAACGCCTGCTGGACGAGCAGGAAACGCGCATTGGCAGCGCCGACAGGCTTGCCCGCTTCCAGTTTGTCAGACCGTCACTGTCTGCTTCGGAAGAGGAGCGCACAGCCGCTTTTTTTGCGTTCACCCGCGCAGAGAATCGCCAGCGTGAGCCCTGGGTATTGGAATCGCTACGTAATCTTCACCATCCGCTGCGTCAGGAGCGCTCACTGAGTCTCGTTCGGCCAGCGCTGGAACTGCTGCCAGAGATTCAGGCTACCGGTGATATTTTCTTCCCTGGGCGTTGGCTGGATGCGGTAGTTGGTAGCTATCGATCGCCTGCGGCGGCGCGGGCGGTGAGCGACTATATCGCACAGACTCCAGATCTGTCCCCGCGTCTTCTGCAGAAACTGTTGCAGTCGGCGGATGTGCTGCTGCGACTCAATGACGCTGACTTATCCGTCCGCTAGCTTGAAGTAACTTGAAGAAAAGAGCCGGCTTTTTATCATCTTATCGTCGGTCTAAGCACTTAGCGCCATCGTTTCGAAGCACAGGAACAGTCGCTATAATTGCCCGAATAGGAAATAAGGAGTTAGCCATGCCAGTAATTACCTTCATCGAATTCGACGGGACTGCTCACGAGGTGGATGTCCCTGCGGGCGGCAGCGTCATGGAGGCGGCCGTAAGCAACAACGTGCCAGGAATCGAGGCAGACTGCGGCGGCGCCTGTGCCTGCGCTACCTGCCATGTTTATGTCAGCGATCAATGGCTTGAGAAAGTCGGTGAGCGGGGCGAACTAGAGCAGTCTATGCTCGAATTTTCAGACAGCATGCGGCCGAATTCGCGACTGTCTTGTCAGATTCCTCTAACGGAAGAATTAGACGGGCTAGTGGTCGATATGCCTGAGTCGCAGTACTAGCCTGTGAATGCGGCAGACTTACCCTTGTATGCCTGCCGCTAATCAGCCCTGCCAGCATCGTAAAGTAAACCGCACTTCGTTCCATATTCCCGCTTCTGTCTCTTCCTGTTAGAGTCAGCAGAAAGAAGAGGGATAGACGATGCAAATCCTCAGTCAGCACAAGCTTCTCGGCAACCGGATTCTCCACGCGGCTGCCTATTTTACGTTCTTTGCCACGGGCGCTTTCGCAAGCGAGGCGTCGTCCTCGCTACTCGAAAATTACACCCCCGTGAGCCTGCAAGAATTAGCAGACCCTCCAGCCGAAGACTGGTTGATGTGGCGCGGTACTGCGAACCACTGGGCCTACAGTCCGCTCGATCAAATCAATAAAGCCAATGTGTCGACTCTACGGCTCGCTTGGGCTTGGACGCTTGAGCCAGGGAAACAGGAGACGACGCCGCTAGTCCACGATGGCGTGATGTTTTTGCCGCAGGCCTGTGACTATATCGAAGCTGTCGATGCGCGCGATGGGACGCCGCTGTGGGAATATCGACGCCCCGAAGTCGACCACGCCGCACCGCTGTCCTGCGCCAATCGAAATGGCACGCTCTACAAAGATCAGCTCATCGTTGCTACCCGCGACGCCTACATTGTTTCCCTAAACGTGCGCACAGGGGAGGTAACGTGGGAGGTAAAAGTAGGCGATTGGACCGTGGGCCAGCACTACTCGGGCGGCCCACAGGTATTCAACGGCAAGATCATCACTGGCATGTCCGGTTGCTACTACATCAACACCAGCTGTTGGATAACCGCACATGACGCCGACACGGGGGAAGAGCTTTGGCGCCGAAACACGATCCCCCGCGTTGGTGAGCCAAACGGTGAAAGCTGGGGCGATCTCCCTAACGAGCAGCGCCGAGGAGGCTCGGCGTGGATGCCGGCCAGCTTCGATCCCGAGCTTAATCTCATTTTTATAGGTATAGCCGTGCCCATCCCCTGGGGCACGATTCAGCGCGATACCAAAGGTGGCGATGTGCTGTACACCAACTCAACACTTGCTCTAGATGCCGAGACGGGGGAAATAGCTTGGTATTTTCAACATATTCCCGGCGGCAACTGGGATCAGGATCATCCTTTCGAACGGCTTATTGTAGAAACCGAAGTCGCGCCCAACCCTGAAGCTGTATCGTGGATAAATCCGAATATCGTGTCGAACGAGCGGCGCAAAGTGATAACGGGCGTTCCCGGTAAGCCGGGCATTGTGTGGACACTAGACGCTGCGACCGGCGATTTTCTGTGGGCAACGCAGACTAATTATCAGAATGTCATCGTTGGGGTCGACATCGAAAAGCGTCAGGGCATTACTAATCCAGCGCTTGAGATCACGGAAATCGCACAGCGTAAACTGGTTTGTCCAACAACTCAGGGTGGGATCAACTGGAATTCAGTTGGCTATAGCCCTCAGAGCAATACCGTTTACGCGCCCACCAACAATACCTGCATGACTTTCTTCCTTAGGCCCGTTGAGCCTAAGGTCGGCGACCACCACCAGTCAGCAGTCTCACGGCCTACGGCCGGTCCTGAGGACGACGGCATGGTCGGACTGTTTTCTGCTGTGGATGTTGCGACTGGTGAAATACGGTGGCAACACAAACAGCGCGCCGGCATTGGCGGTTCGGTGTTAACCACGGCGGGCGGACTGGTATTCGTTAGCGACGATGCGCGTCGCTTCCGCGCCTTTGACGCCGACAGCGGCGACATCCTTTGGGAGCAAACGCTAAACTCAGCAGCCGGCGGCTATCCGGTGAGCTATAGCGTCGACGGCGTGCAGTACATTGCCATCGCTGCCGGACAAGGTGTGAACTATCGCATTCACACGCCGGAGATTCAGCAGCGCAGAGGCGGCAATATGCTCTATGTTTTCCGCCTACCGGACTAGCGAGGTGTCGCACTCTCTCTGTTACAAAAAAGCCAAGGGCAAACACTATGAAATTCAACTCTGCTTTTAGACTCACCTGTGCAGCTCTTGCTTTAGCCCTTTCGCTTTGCGCCTTTAGTGCACAGGCGCAAAGCGAGAACGAGGAAGCGATCGCTGGCGCGATGGCGGCGTTAGATGAATTTATGAGCACATTCAATGCACGCGATCCGCGCCGCTGGGCGCAGTCTCTCAACTATCCTCACGTACGCTTCGCTAGCGGTACGGTTACCGTGTGGGATTCAGCGGAGGAATTCGCGCGAACAGAGTCGTTCAAGCGACTAGCGGCGATAGGCTGGGATCATTCCCATTGGTTGACCCGTGAACTCGTTCTCGTTTCGCCGGCCAAAGTGCATATCGCCACTAAGTTTCAGCGCTTTAATGACAGCAATGAAATCATTGGCACCTACGAGTCACTGTATATTGTGACAAAGGTAGAGGGTCACTGGGGTACGCAGGCGCGCTCTAGCTTGGCGCCTTAGCGAATTAACGATTAACGGGCAACAGGCTGGTACAAAAATCAGCGTTACTAAAATTTATGCAAGGAAGTAGATAGAAATGAAACTTTACAACTCGGTCGGCCCGAACCCACATATTGTGCGCATGTTCGCAGCTGAACTCGGTATATCCCTCGATCTCGTTGAGATTGATTTGCGAGCGGGTGAAAATCGTCAGCCCGAGTTCCTCGCACGCAATCCTGCAGGCCAGCTGCCGGCACTCGAACTAGCCAGCGGCGAAGTGATTACCGAGGTGACAGCGGTCTGTGAATATCTCGACGAACTCAGCGATAGTAGTCTGATTGGCGATACGCCAACTGAACGCGCGCAAACGCGTATGTGGACACGCCGGCTAGATCTATCAATCTGCGAACCCATGCTGAACGGTTTTCGCTTCGCCGAGGGTCTGCCAATTTTTCAAGATCGAATGATCACGATTCCTGAAGCTGCGCCAGGCCTTAAAAAAATCGCCCAAGATCGACTCGCATGGCTCGACGAGCAGATGGCCGACCGACGCGAATTTATTGTCGGCTCTCGCTTCACCCTTGCCGACGTCTTTTTTTACTGCATGCTCACGTTCGGTAACCGCGTAGGACAGCCGCTTTCGTCAGAGCATGCGCGAGTTACAGCTTGGTACGAGCGGATTGCGTCGCGGCCGAGTGCGGTAGCGTAGCGATAGAATCACAGCGCTGAAACTAGAACTCGCGAGCACAGCGTAGTACCTGAGTAGTTAAACAACGCGTACTAATGGTTTGCGGTAAACGTTTTATTGCTCGGGATCTAGACCATGCGCTTAACAATAAGAATTCCACTGCTTTGTTCGACATTCGCCTGTGTCTTCGCAAGCCTTAGTGGGGTCTCGGCAGAGCAGGGAGAGAAAAGCTTGTTGCTTAATACTTTTTCAGAGGCCGGACCCGACCTGCAATGGTATGTACAGAACGATACCGTAATGGGCGGTCGCAGTCAGGGCGGTTTCGAATTAATAGACGAGCGGCTTGTTTTCGCTGGCATAACGAATACAAACGGTGGCGGGTTTAGTTCTATTCGCACCCGAAGGTTTGCTAAAGACCTTTCGAACTATTCTGGTATAAAAGTTAAAGTGAAGGCCGACGGTCGCAGGTACACGTGGTCAATCCAAACCGACGCTAGGTGGCGCGGCAGGCAGATTAGTTACTGGGCTGACTTTAACACCACCGCTAACGCGAATGAGACAAAAGAGATAGCAGGATCACTAGGGATAGAAGAGATTTACATTCCTTTCTCCCGCTTCTCGCCGCAGTTTCGCGGCTACAAGCTTGACGGCCCACCGTTAGATCGCAGCAAGATCTCGGAATTTGCTCTGTACCAATACGATAAAACCGACGGACCTTTTTCGCTGCAGCTATTCAGCGTCGAAGCCTACTCTGAATAGCGACATTTCAGTCCTGCGCATTCCTCTTTATTGAACGCGGCCCCAGCGCATTAATCCTGCAGGCTATGTGGCGACTTCCTCAGCAGATCTATCGAATAGCCCATTTTTTCGACTCTATTTACAAGCTCGTCGTATTCGGTTTTCGGTAGGCGTGGCGTTCTAGCCATGATCCATACATAGTCGCGCCGATTGCGACCGATGATAGTTTTTTCATAGTCATCGTCCAGATACACAATCCTGTAGTCCGCTTTGAATGGCCAAAGAAATTGCATGTCCCATTGCGCATTGCCGGTACCTTCCACAACGAACCCTGTGGGGTTGTATTCCTTGCGCTCTTCATCAAAGCCGCCTTTGTTAAACGCAAAGGTGGTGGCCACGCTGCCATCCGTATTCAGGCGATAGCTTTCGACCGGGTTATAGGCCTGCGTTTCGATAATCGTCGGAATGTTTGCAATGACATACCAGTCACCCATGAATCGTTCTAAATCAACGTAGTCGACCGTTGCCAATGGCTCTGCTGTTTTGCAGGCATTTAAGGAAACGAGCAAAAGCGCTGCGCCGAGTAATTTAAATGTTCGCATCAATCCCCTCCTGTGTGTCTATTTAACTACGACGATGACACAGATAAGTTCAATAGTGCCAAGAAACAGTTTTCCAACGCGTGTTAAACAGAGGGATCGGTATCAGGCGCAGTTACTTCACAAAACGGGCTTGTGGACAAACGGACTGATTAAATCGAAGGGGGAGTAGCAAGAGGAATAAGAATGTAGATAAGAAAAATGGTGCCCAGAAGAGGACTTGAACCTCCACGCCCTTGCGAGCACTAGCACCTGAAGCTAGCGTGTCTACCAATTCCACCACCTGGGCACTGCATTG
The DNA here is from genome assembly GCA_965661495.1 of Pseudohongiellaceae bacterium. Taxonomy (GTDB): domain Bacteria; phylum Pseudomonadota; class Gammaproteobacteria; order Pseudomonadales; family Pseudohongiellaceae; genus UBA9145. The sequence goes on from CBFIDY010000002.1 coordinate 177,594, forward strand.
GCGGGTGTCGCTGAATGCGAAGTCGCCTATCAGGTCGATTAGATGGGGTTAGCGCTCGGGGTCAGGAGTTCTGAGCAACCGCACTTTGCCGATGGGGAGGCAATGTCGACCGGAGCGCAACTTTAGCGATCGACCCCATTGCTGTCAATCCCTACGGGGCTTAGCGACTGTGGTGGCGGGGTGCGTAGCGAGCTCGCGGTGCGAGGGTTGTGACTCCGCTGTCACAGACACTGCGCAGCGCGGGGTGTATACTGCACGCACATTCTTCAACGACATCAATTAATGCCTAAAACTTCAAAGTCGGGTGCTAGCACAGGCAAGCCCCGCAAGAGTCAGCCTCGCAAGAGCGCCAAGCCCGCCCAAGACCCCTTCGCCTCACGCGAAGCTGAGAACTACGATAACCCGATCCCCAGCCGCGAATTTATTCTCGATCATCTCGAGGAGGCGGGCGAGCCGTTGGACCACGTTACCCTATGCGAACGCCTGAATCTCGTCTCCGATGAGCAGGTCGAAGCGCTGCGGCGACGGCTTATTGCCATGAGTCGCGACGGACAGCTGATTAGCAATCGCCGCGGCATGTACGGTTTGGCGTCGAGCATGGAGCTGATTAAAGGCCGCATTCAGGGTAATAAAGATGGCTTTGGCTTCTTCATTCCGGAAGACGGCTCCGAAGATCTATTCCTCGGTGCGCGCGAAATGGAAACGCTGTTCGATGGCGACAAGGTGCTTGCGCGAGTTTCCGGCGTCGATAACCGCGGTCGCAAAGAAGGCACGATAGTTGAGATTCTGCAGCGTCGTTTTACGCAAATTGTGGGTCGCTACTATCACGAGCAGGGATTTGGCGTGGTGGTGCCCGACAGCAAGCGTATCGCGCAGGAAATCCTCATTCCCGATCAGCAGGCAGGCAGCGCGAAGGATGGCGAGTTCGTGGTGGCGGAGATCGTCGAATACCCCACGCGGCGGCGCAAGGCGATCGCGCGCATCGCCGAGGTGCTGGGTGACAGCAGCACGCCGGGCCTGGAGATCGAGGTCGCGCTGCGCAGCCACGACATTCCCCACGAGTGGCCCACCGCGGTCGACAAGCAGACAGCGGGTTTTGTCGAAGAGGTATTGGAAACTGATCTCGCAGGACGCAAAGACCTGCGAGACGTGCCGTTCGTTACTATCGACGGCGAGGATGCTAAAGACTTCGACGACGCGGTATACGCTCACGAGCACAAGCGCGGCAATTGGACGCTCTACGTGGCCATAGCCGATGTGTCGCATTACGTGCAGCCGAAAAGCGCGCTAGATGCAGAGGCCATCAATCGAGCAACCTCGGTGTATTTCCCCGGTTTTGTGGTGCCGATGCTGCCAGAGAAGCTGTCGAATGGGCTGTGCTCACTCAAGCCTAAAGTCGACCGGCTCACTATGGTCTGCGAGATGGAAATCTCGCCGCTGGGTGAGATGACGTCCTACAAGTTTTACGAGGCGGTGATCCATTCCCACGGCCGACTGACCTATAACGAGGTCGCAGACATCGTACAGCCGGCCGAAACTGAGATGCAGCAGCGCGTGCAGGCTAAGCAAAAAGCGCGCTACGCAGACTTAGTGCCGCACCTCACAAGCCTCTACGGGCTTTACCATGCGCTGCGGGAAACCCGCGAAGCCGACGGGGCGATGGATTTCGATACCACTGAAACCCGTATCGTCTTTGGTGAGAATCGCAAGATCGCCGAAATCGTGCCGGTTTACCGCAACGATGCTCACAAGTTAATTGAAGAATGCATGCTGCGCGCTAACGTGGCGGCGGCGCTGCTTCTTGAAAGCGCTGAGCTGCCCGCTCTGTACCGGGTTCACCAAGGCCCGAACCCCGACAAGCTCGAAAACCTCAAAGAATTCCTTCGTGAGATGGGGCTGCACATGGGCGGTGGCCTCGAACCAACGCCGCGAGATTATCAGGCGGTGTTGAAGAAGATTGCCAATCGCCCCGATCATCACCTTCTGCAAACGATGCTCATTCGCTCTATGATGCAGGCGGTGTATCAGCCGGATAACCTAGGCCACTTCGGGCTTGGCTTCGAAGCGTATACTCACTTCACCTCTCCGATTCGGCGCTATCCCGACCTTCTGGTGCATCGCGGTATCCGCCATCTTATTCGCAACAGCAAGCATCGCTGTGTCGAACGCCAAGCCGACGCGCCGAAACTCGCTAAGGCCAAGATCTACCCCTATAGTCTCGAGGATATGGAGCGCTTTGGCGAACACGCCTCGACCGCTGAACGTCGCGCCGATGCCGCAGGCTACAGCGTTGTCGACTGGTTAAAGTGCGAGTATATGCAGGACAAGATCGGCGAAGAGTTCATGGCGACCGTCACCTCGGTAACCAGCTTCGGACTGTTTGTTGAGCTCAACGATATTTTCGTCGAGGGTCTGGTGCACATCACTGAGTTGAGCAACGACTACTACCGATTCGACCCCGTGCGTCACTGCCTGGAAGGCGAGCGCAACCGCAAGATCTATCGCCTTGGTGATAGCGTTGAAGTGCGGCTAGTAAGGGTGGATCTCGATGAAAAGAAGATCGATCTGCAAATGCTGGGGGCCGATGGCGAGCGCGGGCGTCCAGACAGCAAGAAGTCGTCGAAATCCCGCGGCAAGAAAAGCGCTGAAGGCAGAGGGTCTACCAAAGCTGCCGATGCCCGAAGAAGCTCAAAGGCTGGCAAGACCGATAAGCCAAAGCACGCTGAAAAGAAAAAGGCTGGCGATAAGAAGCCCAAGCCGGCCGCAAGCAAGAAGGGCACTGCTGCAAAGAAGGCCAGCGCCAAGCCCGCCGGTGCTAACGCAGCGAAGCGCAAGGCCCGCAGCAAGGCAAAGCCCAAGGTCTGAGAGGGTCCTGCAGCTTGAGCTAAAAGAATATAGTAAAGTAAATAATTTACTATTATGCGAGTCGACCTCTGAGGGCGCGAGTCGTAGCATTCAGGATAAACAGGAAGCACATGAGTAAGCAGCAAGAGTGGGTTTGGGGAATTCACGCAGTGGGCGAGCTGCTGCGCCAGCGTGCGCCCCAGGTTCTCAAGCTGCTCATCCTAGCGGGTCGCAGCGATGAGCGGATTAATGAGCTTCGTGCTTTGGCCCTAGCGGCGGGCTTGACTGTCGAAGAGGTCGACCGAAAACAGCTCGACAAGCTTGCCGAGGGCAATCATCAGGGAGCCCTGGCGCTGTGTGAGGTGAATTACGGGGTGCGCAGCGAAAAACAGCTAGCGGTGGCACTCGATAGCTTGGCTTCGCAGGCCCCATTGATTCTGATCTTAGACGGCATTACCGACCCCCATAACTTCGGAGCCTGCCTGCGAAGCGCCGACGCGGCGGGGGTCGCGGCGGTTATCGTACCCAAAGATAAGTCGGCACCGCTCAACGCTACGGTGCGCAAGGTTGCCTGCGGCGCTGCCGAGACCGTGCCAATCTACGCCGTTACCAATCTCGCACGTACCCTCGAAACCCTTAAGCAGCGGGGCATCTGGCTTGCGGGCTTGGCAGGTGAAGCCAAGGTCAGCCTCAGTCAACAGGACCTGACCGGCCCGCTAGCCATTGCTATGGGCTCTGAAGGCGAAGGGCTGCGACGTCTTACCCGAGAGGCCTGCGACTATTTAATCTCGATTCCGATGGCGGGCAGCGTGAGCAGCTTGAATGTTTCGGTGGCGACCGGAGTCACCTTGTTCGAGGCCGTTCGGCAGCGCAATGAGCGATCCGATTAGTTAGGCAGTGTGTCTTTATCGCCGGCCAATGGTGCTCGGCAAGTTGAGTATAGACTTTAGTCTAAGTCCTTAATCCGCTTGCATCTTCTTACTGCATTCTCTAGAATTCCGCCTCTTTCGTTTGCGGGCCACCTATGGCTCGTTAACTCCTTGCCTCACCACGGCACGCTTTTTCTTAAGAACTGGCGGCTTAGATGGGAGGCGCTAACCCAAGAGGAGTCTCTATGAGACACTATGAAGTAGTATTTATGGTGCATCCCGATCAGTCTGAGCAGGTATCAGGCATGGTCGAGCGCTACAGCCAAGTTGTCACCGAAAGCGGCGGTCAAATCCACCGCTTGGAAGATTGGGGACGACGCCAGCTTGCCTACCCAATTAACAAGATCCACAAAGCCCACTACGTACTCATGAACATCGAGTGCGGCGGTGAAGCATTGGAGGAACTGACCACTCTATTCCGCTACAACGATGCGGTTCTGCGTAATCTTGTCATTAAAGAGAAGAAAGCGATCACCGAAGAGTCACTGATCTCTAAGGGCGAGCGCGAAGGCAAAGAGCGTCGCGCTCGCGCCGAGCAGAAGCGTAAGCAAGAAGAGGCCGCCGCGGCCGCAGCAGCCGCTGCAGCGCCAGCGGAGGAAGCTGCCGCTGAAGAGCCAACGGCTGAAGCTCCAGCCGAGGAAGCGCCCGCCGCTGCCGAAGCAGAAGCGACTCCAGCAGCTGAGTAAGCCGGTCGCCTAAGCGCCGCTTAACCCCACTAATTTGTAGGAAGGAATAGAAAAATGGCTCGATATTTTCGTCGACGCAAGTTCTGCAAGTTCACTGCTGAAGGCACTGAACGCATTGATTACAAAGACATCGAAACGCTCAAGGCTTACGTGTCTGAAACTGGCAAGATTGTGCCTAGCCGTATTACCGGTACCAAGGCTCGCTACCAGCGTCAGCTCGCAACCGCGATTAAGCGCGCTCGCTACCTAGCTCTGATTCCATACACGGACAGTCATCAGGTCTAGCGCGAGAGTTAAAGCAGTAAGAGAAGATTAACCATGCGTGCCCTAGCCGAATTCGTTATGAAGGAACGCAGGAACGCGATTGTCGCGGTGCTCCTGTTGGGTTTGCTGCCGCTACTTAATCTGCTCAGTCCGGTCGTTGTAGGCCTGACACTGCTGCGCAAGGGAGGCAACGAAGCGCTGGCCGTTTTGGTCTGGGCGCTTCTGCCGATGGGCGCTTACGCGTACATCGGAGACGTCATTCCTCTGATACTGCTTTTAGGCGTGGTCGCATTAGCGGCCATACTGAGACAGACGCAGTCTTGGGAGCTGAGCCTGGTAGGCGCAATGCTCGTCGGGCTCGCTGTCGAGATATACTTGCTACTCAGGCCCGAACTGCTAGATCTCCTGTTTCAGCAGCTTGATGCCTACATGGCGGCGAACGGAATCGAAGGCATGCCTATTGATTCGTTGCGGCAGTCATTGACGAGTTTTTTAGCCGCGACCTATGGGGCGCTGGCGGCACTGCTGTTAATACTCGCGCGCTGGCTACAGGCTGCGCTCTACAACCCTGGTGGGTTTAGGCAAGAGTTTCACAGCCTGCGCATCGGCAAGAAGGTCGCGCTGCTGTTAGTTGCTATTACGCTCGGAGCTAGCTTCGGCGTGCTACCGCAGAGTTGGTCGGTCTATAGCACTATCCCGCTGCTGTTTGCAGGCGCGGCGCTAGTGCACGGTGTAGTCGCGCTGCGGCAGATGTCGGGTTCGGCACTCGCGGTGTTTTACGCGGTTTTGCTTCTGCCAATAGCCCTTCAAGGCATTGTGCTGATGGCGTTGATGGACAGCTGGTATGACTTTCGCGGTCGGCTCCGGCGGCTCGGGCCGAAGGACTAAAGATCGGCACGCGTAGCGACAATAATCAGACAATGATTAGACAATGATTAAAAGAGGACGCGGCAGATTGGCTGTCGGCGTCGACAAAGACAAAGTGCAAGAATTTAGCTTGAGGACACACACATGAACGTAATATTGCTAGAAAAGATGGGCAACCTCGGTGGCATCGGCGATCAGGCAGACGTGAAAGCGGGCTTCGCGCGCAACTTCCTGTTCCCCCAGGGCAAAGCGATCCCTGCTACTAAGCAGAACATGGAAGAGTTTGAAGGCCGTCGCGCTGAACTCATGGCCGCACACGACGCTAACGTCGCTGCAGCGCAAAAGCGTGCAGAGAAGGTCAACGGTGTTGAGCTGCGCATGGAAGTAAACTCAAGCGACGAAGGCCGCCTATTTGGCTCAATCGGCACACGCGAAATCGCCGATGCAGTGAACGAGCAGGTTGGCAGCGAGCTAACTAAAGCAGAAGTGCTTCTGCCTAACGGTGCTATCCGTGACCTCGGCCACTATGAAGTAGCGCTTGATCTAGGTTTCGAAGTGGGCGCGTCAATTAAGCTGGCTGTCGTTGCTATCGGCGCGACCGATGATGTCAGTGCAGACGGAAGCCTCATCGACGAGCTCGATGCGGAAGCGGCTGCCGCAGACGCCGAAGACGAAGCGCCTGCCGAGTAAGACGCTGCCTTGTAAGTAAAAGGTAGAAGGTCGAACGACGCCTAGCAATGGGCGATAAAACACCGGTTGCCCGAGGCGCCGGTGTTTTTTTATGTTCGCGACAGAGGCAGAGGCAGAGGCAGAGGCAGAGAAAGAAACAGGAGTTCGCAGCGCGATTAGGGCGAGAACTCTGCTGCAGCATCGCGTAAGATCAGTGCGTAGAGAAGAGACTGCAGAAGCTGCCGGTTTCAGCTTAGCTCTTAGATAGCTGCCAGTAGATAGCTGCTAGCTATCTGTTTAATCAAAACACAGCTTAATCAAAACACAGCCCAAGGCAAAGAAAGAGATCCACAAGGCATGAACGACTTCTACGAAAGCGACGCGCAGAGCGCCGCTGACTACGCTAGCTCAAGCGAGCCGAGTGACTACAGTGACTATGCAGGCTACGGAACCGAGTCCGACGACTCGCGCCGTCAAATTTCCGCCTTAAAAGTTCCGCCACACTCCATCGAGGCCGAGCAGGCTGTACTTGGCGGTCTGATGCTCGACAATACCGAGTGGGACAACCTCGCCGATGTGCTCATGCCCGAAGACTTTTACCGCGCCGAGCATCAACTGATCTTCGCCGTCATGTCGACTCAAAGCGAAGCCAATAAGCCGATCGACGTGGTGACATTGCTCGAAGCGCTTAGCAGTTTAGAGCAGCTCGAAGCCGCAGGCGGCTTAGAGTATTTGAGCGAACTCTCGGGCAATGCCCGCGGCACTGCCAACATCGTGCACTACGCCGATATCATTCGCGACCGCGCGATCCTGCGCCGCATCATCTCTACGGCTAACTCCATTGCCGATACTGGCTACAGCACCGGCGGTAAGCGGGTAGAAGACATTCTCGACGAAGCCGAGCAGCGCATATTCAATATTGCCGACGAGCGTCCGAAAGATGCCGGCCCGGTCGCTGTGAATCCGCTGCTTGCCAGTGCCGTCGACCGCATTGATGAGCTGTCGGCGATGGACGGTGGTTTAACAGGCCTCTCGACAGGCTATACCGACCTTGATGAGATGACCTCCGGATGGCAAAAATCGGACCTGGTGATTGTGGCTGGACGACCCTCGATGGGTAAGACCGCTTTTGCCATGAATTTGGTCGAGCACGCGGTACTGAATAATCCCAAGCCGATTCTCGTTTTTAGCCTAGAAATGCCGGCCGAAAGTCTTATTTTTCGTATGCTGTCTTCGATCGGCCGCGTAGACCAAACACGCATGCGCAGCGGTCAGCTGGGCGAGGAAGATTGGCCGGGATTCAATAATGCCGTTGGCCGGCTTAAAGACACCCCGCTGTTTATTGACGATAGCGCAGGACTAAGCCCCACCGAGATGCGCGCGCGAGCGCGGCGAGTCGTGCGTGAGCACGGTCCACTCGGTATGGTGGTAATCGACTATCTTCAGCTCATGCAAATTAAAGGCAGTAGTGAAAACAGGGTCGGAGAAATCTCTGAGATCTCACGTTCACTAAAAATGCTAGCTCGAGAATTCGAATGTCCGGTCATCGCGCTCTCGCAGCTTAACCGCAGCTTGGAGCAACGACCCAACAAGCGTCCAGTCATGTCCGACCTACGCGAATCCGGAGCCATCGAGCAAGACGCCGATGTGATTGCCTTTATCTACCGCGACGAGGTGTACAACGAAGACTCACCGGACAAGGGTGTTGCCGAGGTTATTATTGGCAAGCAGAGAAATGGACCTATCGGAACGGTGAGGCTTAGCTTCGTCGGCCAATTCACTCGCTTCGAGAATTATGCAGGACCGCGCTACGATGACTACATGCACGAGTAGCCGTGCGCTCGCTGAAATCGATGTTGCTGCTTTCGTGGCAAATGTAAAGCGTGCCGACACATTACACAGTGGAAAATGGCTTCTGCCTGTTATAAAAGCCAACGGCTACGGTCATGGTCTTGAAACACTAGCGCTGGCTTTGAGCGGTTGCGTCGATGCGGGGGTTCCTCTGACCGGCGTCGCCGTCGCGAGTCTTGCCGAAGCGCAGCAGCTAAGAGAAATCGGATGGGCACTGCCGATTGTGTTGCTTCCCGGCTACGTAGTTGCAGAAGAAGTAGGGCTGGGCAGTAAACTCAAGCTGGACCCCGTCGTACACTCCCTCTATCAAATCGATTTAATTGTTAAAGCTATCGCGCAGGATTCAACGCAGCAGCCAAAGCGCGTTTGGCTTAAAGCCAATACGGGCATGAACCGCGTGGGCCTGAACCCCGATGACTGGCGCCGAGCTTATGAGCAGCTGCGACAGCACCCAGCTATAGAAATAGTCGCGATGTCCCATTTAGCCTGCGCTGACGAACCAGACTCGCCAATGACTTTGCAGCAGCAGGCGAGTTTTGAAGCGCTGCTTGCAGACACTGCGCCCAAGACCGGCCGCAGTCTCGCCGCGTCTGGCGGAGTGCTAGCGTGGCCAACTACTCATTACGATATTGCGCGGCCCGGCATCATGCTCTACGGCAGCTCACCATTTGCACAGCGCAGTGCCGAAAGTCTTGAACTCAAGCCGGTGATGACCCTGCGTTCGCGATTGATCGCTATAAACTCTATAAACAAGGGTGACACAGTGGGCTACGGGGCAACGTTTGTCGCCGACAAACCCATGCGACTCGGCGTTGTATCAATCGGCTATGGTGACGGCTACCCGCGCAAGGCGCCCACAGGAACGCCAGTGCTCATTCATACTCAAGAAGGACCTGTGCGAACGCGCCTCGTTGGGCGCGTATCGATGGACATGATCACCGTAGATTTAAGCGACGTTCCAGCCGCGATAGACGACGACGTCATTCTGTGGGGGGAGGGGCTGCCTGCCGACGAGATAGCCACTCTCTGCGGAACTATCGCTTACGAGCTTTTTTGTCAGGTGACGCCGCGCGTCCCGCGGAGTGTTAAAGGAGCAGACCGTGGCTAAAGCCAAATCCAAAGTAGCCTATGTATGCACCGATTGTGGAAGCGAGCACGGACAGTGGCAGGGTCAGTGCATGAGTTGCAAAGCTTGGAACACCCTGTCACAGATTAATCTTGGCGCCAGCAGTTCGCCTGCGGTTAAAGCTGATTTTCGTAAACAGGGTGGTTACGCCGGCGATGTAACCGACGTCCTCAATTTAAGCGATATCGACTTAGAGTCTCTGCCGCGATTCACCACGACGATTGGTGAGCTTGATCGAGTGCTTGGCGGCGGTTTGGTGCCGGGCTCGGTTGTTCTGATTGGCGGTAATCCTGGGGCGGGCAAGAGTACGCTGCTGTTGCAGGTTATGTGCGCGCTTGCTCACTCAGGCAAACCGGCGCTGTATGTGACCGGCGAGGAATCGCTGCAGCAGGTCGGCATGCGCGCGAAACGTCTCCAGCTGCCAGAAGACAATCTCAAACTGCTCGCGGAAACCAATGTCGAGACAATCACCAAAGCGGCGCAGTCGCATCAACCGGCGCTGCTTGTTGTTGACTCTATTCAGGTGATGCACTCAGCCGATGTGGCCTCGGCGCCGGGCAGTGTGTCACAGGTGCGCGAATCGGCCGCTTATCTTATTCAGTATGCCAAGCAGACCAATACGGTGTTGTTTCTAGTCGGCCATGTAACCAAAGATGGCAATCTCGCCGGCCCGAAAGTACTTGAGCACATGATCGACTGCTTCATCATGCTCGAAGGCGGCAGTGAGTCAAAGTATCGGGTACTGCGTGGGCAAAAAAATCGCTTCGGCGCGGTTAACGAACTCGGCGTATTTGGCATGACCGAACTCGGCTTAAAAGAAGTGAAAAATCCTTCGGCGATATTCCTAGCGCGCACCGAAGAAGAATCGCCGGGCTCGCTTGTGATGGTTCTCTGGGAAGGAACGCGCCCGCTACTGGTGGAAATACAGGCGCTGGTCGATGCCACGCAGCTCGGCAACCCGCGGCGGGTAACAGTGGGTTTGGATCAGAACCGCCTAGCCATGCTGCTTGCCGTGCTGCATCGCCACGGCGGCCTTTATATGGCTGACCAAGACGTGTTCGTGAACGTGGTTGGCGGCGTTAAGGTCACCGAAACTAGCGCCGACCTTGCTCTGCTGCTAGCCGTAGTGTCGAGCTTTCGCGATCAGCCGCTGCCGCGTGAACTCGTAGTGTTTGGCGAGGTTGGGCTTGCGGGGGAAATTCGCCCCGTGCCGGGTGGCCAAGAGCGGCTGAGAGAAGCAGCGAAGCACGGCTTCAAGCGCGCTATCGTCCCCAAAGCCAACAAGCCGAAAACACCGATCGAGGGCATGGAAATAATTGGCATCAATAAAATTTCTGAGGCGCTTGATGCACTCTAGTCGCTAGAACCATGGTGTGAACGCTAGATTCATGGTTCAAAAAGATGCTTTGACAGCTTGGTAGAAGGCGTGAGAATGATCTGGCAACACCGCGTTTAGCTTTTTGTTCGCGGGATAATTTGAGCTTTTTTATTCAGCTGCTAGACTAAAATTTGGAAAGCTATTCGCTGTGTCGATTCGGCTAGTTTTGCGAATGGATTCGAAGAAAAAAATTAGCAAAAAATAAAAAATAAAAATAAAAAGAGCCCAAAAGCTGATGAACGAACTAGAGCGGGTGCTAGCGACTACGCCTTTTGCAATTCGACTTGCCTCTTTGTTGAAGCCAGGTTTGGTAAAATTAAGCCCAACTCAAATACAGGCACAGGAGTCTCAGCTCTCTTCGCGTCGCGTTGTTGCTCCAAAGACTGCCCTGCGTCTTAAGCTAAAACGGGTGATACCGCCGGCGCGCTTGGGCGCACAGCTGGCATTAGAAGAAGTGCAAAAAAGCGGCAGTCTTGGCAGACCGCAGGGCGAGGTTAAAGAAGCACTTAACCCGCCCAGCCGTCACCGAACGCTAAGCTTCGCTGACGTGCTAGCGGAATTAAAGTTGGTATAGGACTTATGTCTCAGCTTCCAGCACTAGTTTGCGCTTATAGTGCGCTACAATCCCTGACTAAGACGTCCAATAAGCACTACGCTAAGCTGCGCACGTTCCACTAATGAACTAATACGGCCTTGCTCGCGCTTTGAGTGAGCGCCGGTGCCGTCGCTGCCCAAAGAGTCTAATGTGGGCAGCCCCATCGCTTGGGTAAGCGAACCGTCGGTGCCGCCGCCGGAATCGGCTACGGTGAGCTCTTGACCAAGTAGTCGGCCAATCGACAGTGTTTTATTAAGCAAAGCGTCCGACTCATCGGTGGGTATTTTCGGCGGACGATGTAAGCTGGTCCAGCTGTTGGTGCTCAGCTCGCCAGAGTCCACCGGATAGCTGTACACGCTGCCAAAAATCTCTTCCCAGCGTTTTACTGCATCAAGCCCCTGCTGCGGAAGGGGGTAGCGCAGATCGACTAGCGCCTCGGCGCAGGGGGCGATGGTGTTGCGGGCTTCGCCGCCGTTCACTACCCCAACGTTCACTGTGACACCGCTTTCGTAGTCGGTCATGTTCTCGATTTCTACGATCTTGTAAGCGAGCTCTTTAATTGCCGAACGCCCCTGCTGGTGAGCACCGCCGGCATGCGACGCGCGGCCATTGACCACGAAGCGCGCCTGACCCAAGCCCTTTCGTGCGCGGGTTAGACGGTTATTACCCGAGGACTCGTAAACAAGGCCGTAGTCATGCAGCGGCGCCTGTTCTTCGATGTACTTGCGCGAGCTTAGCGACCCTACTTCTTCGTCACTGTTCAGCATGAGGCTAATCGCCTTATCTTCCAGCTGACCAAATTCATTGAGTGCCTTCAGCGCATAGAGCATGACCACTAGGCCGCCCTTCATGTCGGAAACGCCGGGGCCAAAAGCAGTGTCGCCTTCGCGAGTAAAGCGCTGAAAGGGGCTGTCTAGTGGGAATACGGTATCGACGTGGCCGATCATAAGCAGCCGCTTGCCGCTGCCTTGCTTGCTAGCAAGCAGATGGTCAGCAACGTCGATCTGATATTCGCTACCAGGGCAGCTAGGCATGTCGATCACATCGCCGGGGAGAGAGCGCGAGGTAAAGCCAAGCTGACGCAGCTCGGCATTGAGCAGCGCTATGACCTCCGCCACGCCGGCTTTGTTAAGCGTGCCGGTGTTGATGTTCGTGAGCCGTTCCAGTAGCGCGACCATCTCGTCTTCTTTGTCGCTTAGCCAATCGACTACTTCTTGCTCTTGAGCCGTTAGAGGCGCTTCTACCGCCGCCTCCTGCGCGAAGCTAAACACGGTTGCCAAGCTCAGGCTCGCAGCGAAAGCTGCGTGAGTAAGGGTGCGTAGTACACCGCTCAGCTTGGCATGAGTTGGTAACAGGTGAAGAGCTTTATGAGCCAAGCGAGGGGCTGCCGAGGCTGATCTGCGCATAGTAAGGTTTCCGTAGTGAAGGCTTGGGCGCGAAATGGGATCACCGTTTCGCGCGTTGGATCGCGTATGATGGGCGAAAGCTATCATGTCAGGGGTTTTGCGTCACGGCATCGTGCCGCTACGGCCCCATACTCTGGAAATTTTTATGCTTATCGACACGCCTGCAGCGGGCAAGACCATCCTCAGTATTCAAGAACTCAGCAAGCGCTATGCCGGCGGCTTCGAAGCGCTCAAGTCGGTGAGCTTGGATATTAAAGCCGGTGAGATCATCGCGCTGCTTGGCCCCAACGGTGCCGGTAAGACGACGTTGATCTCCACAATCTGCGGTCTTGTGCAGCCAAGCGCCGGGCGTGTGCTCGTTGCTGGGCATGACATCACCAAAGACTACCGCGTGACGCGCTCGCTCATCGGCCTAGTGCCACAGGAGCTGACCACAGACTCCTTCGAGACGGTGTGGAATACCGTGTCGTTTTCACGCGGCCTATTCGGCAAAGCGCCCAATCCTGCGCACATAGAAAAAGTGCTGCGTTCGCTGTCGCTGTGGGACAAAAAAGACAATATGCTGCGCACGCTCTCGGGCGGCATGAAGCGCCGTGTGCTTATCGCGAAGGCCCTGTCCCATGAGCCGCGAGTCCTGTTTTTGGACGAGCCGACCGCCGGGGTTGATGTCGCGTTGCGCAAAGATATGTGGACGATCGTGAACGAGCTGCGGGCGAGCGGCGTGACGATTATTTTAACCACGCACTATATCGAAGAGGCCGAGGAAATCGCCGATCGCATTGGCGTGATTAATCATGGCGAGCTGATCCTGGTGGAAGAGAAACGTGCGCTTATGGCCAAACTTGGGGAGAAGCTGCTCGAGCTTGAACTTTACGAACCCTTGGAGCAGGTGCCACAAACCCTGGCTCCCTTTGATTTGGAACTGGCGAACGAGGGCATGACTCTACGCTACACCTTCAAGACGTCGCAGTCTGGCGACAATGCTATCGCCACGCTATTAGACGCGCTGCGAGCGGAGGCTATCGCGTTCAGAGACCTGCATACCTCGCAAAGCTCGCTGGAAGAAATTTTTGTTGGCCTGCTCGACCAGTCCTCTACAGCGCCAGCTGTGGGAGAAGGGGCATGAACACAGAATCAGGTCTTTCTCCACGCTCTGCTTCTGAGCAGGCTCCTAGCCATGATTCTCACAACGCGCAAAGACACACTACAGGAATTAGTCGAATGAACATGTACGCGGTGCTGGCCATTTATAAGTTTGAGATGGCGCGCATGCGCCGAACCCTGCTACAGAGCATCGTGACACCGGTGCTCACGACCTCGCTTTACTTCATCGTCTTTGGCGCCGCGATAGGCTCACGTATTCAAGAGGTCGGCGGAGTAGCCTATGGTGCGTTTATTGTCCCGGGTTTGATTATGCTGAGCCTACTGACTAATAGTATTAGCAACGCGTCCTTCGGCATTTATTTCCCGAAGTTCTCAGGAACGATTTACGAGGTTTTGTCGGCCCCGGTGTCGACGCTCGAAGTAGTCTTAGGCTATGTCGGTGCAGCCGCGAGCAAGGCAATTATTTTAGGCTTGATCATTCTGCTCACGGCGGCATTTTTTATCGAGCTGCGTATCGCACATCCGATAATTATGCTGCTGTTTATCGTGCTAACAGCGCTGTCTTTCAGCCTGTTCGGTTTCATTTTGGGAATCTGGGCTGACAATTTCGAAAAGCTGTCGATCGTGCCAGCCCTCGTGATTACGCCGCTGGTGTTCCTAGGCGGGAGTTTTTACTCCACTGATATGTTGCCGCCGCTTTGGCAATCGATTTCCCTGATGAACCCGGTGTTGTATTTAGTGAGCGGTCTGCGCTGGAGCTTCTACGAAATCTCCGAGGTAAACGTGTGGGTGAGCCTTGCCGGTGTTAGCGTTTTCCTGTGTCTCTGTTTGGCAGCGGTTTACGCCATGTTCCGCACCGGCTATCGATTGCGCCCTTAACACGTAAGGGCTCGGCCGCGCTTTCGTGTCGCACTAATTCTGCGGCTTGAACCAAAATTCGATCTCGGCGGTCGCCACGGTAAACTGCGCCGCATGCTCGACATTGGCGGGAACGTGATACCACTCACCCTGGGCGATTCGCTGAGTCTCGCCGTTCATAGTGAGCAGCAGCTCGCCGTGGGTAATGATTCCCACGTTGTCTGTGTCATGCCGATGGGCCTCGATACTCGTCCCCGCAGGGTAGTTCGCAAACAACACCTCACAGTTTTCTGCACGCAGGCGCCGAGCGTCGAAGCGGCCAACGTATTCGGGTAAGGCGTTTATCAGGTCTGGGTAGGGAGCGGGGTTCGATGACATCGGAATCTCCAATTGGGCGAATGGAAGAAGCTGTTTGGCTAGCTAACTCTCTAAGCATAGAACAAAGCCGTCTAGGCCGGCGACCCCGTTGGTGCCTGCTTGCGGCTGACACTCGGTAGGCCCAAGGGCTATACTCAGACTAAGCTTTCAGGCCAAAACGATAAGACGGCGCACAGACGCCGTTCAGGAGACCCGCCATGCCAAGCCTTACCCTTCTTAATCTCACGGTCTTAGCAGGCCTCATATACGTGCTATATCAGCTCGGTAAGCGCGAGCAGTGGACACTGTCGCGCCGTGTGCTGCTGGGTCTGGTGTTCGGTACCGGCTTTGGTTTCCTGCTCACTACCGTCTTCGGTGAAAATCAGCCGGTGCTCGACTCGACCCTCGAGTGGACCAACATTATCGGATCTTCCTACGTGTCTCTGCTGCGCATGATTATCATGCCGCTCATTTTGATCACTATGATTGCAGCGGTGCTTAAGGTCGATGAGATCAAGTCCCTCGGCAAGATTGGTGGCACGGTTGTATCGGTCCTTATTGTCACGACGGTCATCGCGGCGCTCATCGGTATTGGCATGGCGTTGCTGTTCAATCTCGATGCCAGCGATCTTACCGGCGGTGCGCGAGAACTGGCGCGGGCAGAGGTGCTTGAGGCTCGCCGCGCTGCGGGCGCTGACTACAGCGTGATCGGTACGCTTAGCAGCCTCGTTCCGCAGAATATATTCGCAGACCTCGCGGGCTCTCGGCCCTTGGCGATTATTGGGGTTGTAGTCTTTGGCCTGCTGTTCGGTATCGCCTCTGCGCTAGTTGCTGAGGAAAACCCAGAGCGCGGTGCAGCTATTCGCAGTTTCGTAGACACTACGCAGGCGGTGATCATGCGTCTTGTGAAGCTGGTCATTTCCCTCACGCCCTACGGTGTGCTGGCACTGATGACGCGGGTGATTGTGACTACCGACGGCGGTGCCATAATCAATCTAATTAGCTTTGTCGTGGCTTCCTACATCGCCATTGGCATTATGTTTGTCGTGCACGGCGCGATGATCGGTGCCCTTGGCGGCAACGTGAAGCGCTACTTCGAAAAAGTCTGGCCCGTGCTGACCTTTGCATTTGTAACGCGCAGCTCGGCGGCTACTATTCCGCTGACTATCCGTGCACAGATCGAAGAGCTCAATGTGCCAGCGCCCATTGCCAACATCGCTGCCTCCTTCGGTGCAACTATCGGTCAGAACGGCTGCGCGGGTATTTACCCAGCAATGCTTGCGGCTATGGTCGCGCCTTCAATGGGCGTTGAGATCAATATTGCTTTCATCGTGCAGCTGCTCATCATTGTGGCTATTGGCTCCTTCGGAATCGCCGGCGTGGGCGGTGGCGCGACTAACGCCGCGCTGGTAGTCCTGCCCGCCATGGGCTTTCCAGTCACCATTGCCGCTTTGCTTATCTCGATTGAGCCGCTTATCGATATGGCACGCACCGCGCTTAATGTGAACGGCTCCATCACAGCCGGCATGGTGACCGCTAAGGTGCTCGGGGATAAAACCGTAGGCGATACTGCGGCGCAGACCTGAGACTTCAATAAGGACCGCGCTCGGGGTAGACTTAGGCGAAGAACTCGCTAGAAACGGATAAACAAGAAAGACTTAAAGGAATAGAACTATGCTAACTCGAATTAAGACTCTTGCTGCTGTCGCGCTGATCGCGAGCTTCGGTTTTGGCGCAGTCGCAACTGCTGACGAGATTGTCCGCACTGGCGAGGGCCGTAACTTCTACAACAATATTGCCATTCCTGCGGGCGCTGAGACTCTGTATCTGAGCGGCTCCGGCGCTCGTCCCATGGAAGATGGCAGCTGGGGCGACATGGAGCAGCAGACGGTTGACACCTTTAACCGCTTTAAGGAAACCTTGGAATCTCAAGGCTGGTCGATGGAAGACATCGTTCAGGTGCGCGCTTTTGCCGTCGCTGGACCTTACGGCGACCTAGACTTCGCAGGCTTTAATGCCGGATATCAGCAGTTTTTCGGCACTGACGAGAACCCAATGAAGCCGGTTCGCTCATTCGTGCAAATCGCAGGCCTGGTAGTTGAAGGCTGGCTGGTTGAGATCGAAATTCGCGCCGCACGCATGCCAAAGTAAGAAGTAGCACTGGGGGCATTCTAAGGTTCAGCGAAGCCAAGAATTACCCGTGCAAACAAAAGCTGATTACCAAGAAGCCCCGCCTATGCGGGGCTTCTTGCGTTTAGGCTGGGGAGTGACTGAGGACTTAAGGCGGCTTTAGGCGGCTTCAGTGGCGCGAGATTCAATTCAGTTTAGCGCCAGCTCTAGGGCAGTAAAGCGCGGATGCCCGCTTTGAACTGAGCTGGGGTGAGCCCCTGCGCAGAACCAGCGCTAGCCGCGCTTAGGCCGCGGGCGAGGGACATATCGCTCGCGATTCTTAGTTCACTTGCGCGCCTGCTGCTAACACCGGCCTGCGGCGCTTCAGGTACGGCGGATAGCGCCGTAATGGGCTTATTCTCAACCGTCGTGACTTCAAATGCAGAGCCGTTGCGGGCAATAAGATAGTGTCCTTGTGACCAGCCTAGCAGCGGATTGATAAGGTTTTCGGTGAGAGATTCTACGAAGTAAATACCGCGCTCGCCAAGCTGGGGTAGGCGCGAGCCGTTAACCTCTAAGCGCTCGCCTGACTCTGTTCCACCCAGGAATCGCAGTTCGAGCTGAGCACTGCCGGGCTCGCCTTTAACGAGGTCGTCCACCTGGAACGTAACGAAGGTATGAATCAGACCGCGTGCGCCGACGCGCTGGGTCTCCACTGCGATTACCTCGCCTTCAAACACCATGGCTGCTTGCTGGCTTAACTGAGAGACCGACAGGCTCAGCAGTGTGCTGGCCTGCGCGGGCAGCGCTGCCAGCAGCAGGGCTGCTAGCGGCGCTAGACGTCTCAGCAGGGCTGTCTTAGCCTTTAAAACTGTGTAGTGCATCACAAGTGATCTCCTTGCCGCGGGCAATTCTCGTCCGTTTGGTATTCAATTTAATGCTCGATCAGCCAGGTTTGATGGATTTTGGCATTGCCATGAAAGTCCTTGTCTAGGCTCTGCTTGCTGAAGTCCTTCACTTTGTAGCGTGCTTGGATCTCGGGGTCTAGCTTAAAGCCGCGAAAATTATTAGAAAAAATAAGTAGCCCGTCGAAAGCCAAGCGCGCCATACAGCCGGTGATCAGTTTGCTGTGATCGCGCTGGATGTCGAGAACATTGTCGGTCTTTTTCGAATTCGAAAATGTGGGCGGGTCGAGAAAAATCAGATCGTAGACTCCTTTTTCCTCCGACTGCTCCTCATCGAGGCTAGGGGGGCGTCGAACTACCGGTGTCTCAAGAAAAGCAACGCAGTCAGCACGCTTTAAACGGTGGCGCTGTCCTCCAATGCGGTTCTCTTGGAAATTGCGTCGAGCCCATTCTAAGTAGGTATTAGAAAGATCAATACTGAGACTAGAGGCGGCGCCGCCGAGTGCCGCATGAACGCTGGCGCTGCCTGTGTAGCAGAACAGATTAAGGAAGCGTTTGCCTTCAGCACGTTCGTAAATGAAGCGGCGAATCGCGCGGTGATCGAGAAACAGGCCAGTATCCAGATAGTCAGTGAGATTCACGAAAAGCTTAGCGCGGCCTTCGCGCACGGTAAAAAATTTACCCAGCGAGTCTTCCTGTTCGTATTGCTTGCTGCCGCGCTGCCGCTCCCGTGACTTGATGCTGAGAGCCTGCGCAGGCACACCCAGGACAGTCTGCAGGGCGGCCAGCATGCCGTCGCGGCGAGCCTGGACTTTGTCGGGATCTATTTTGGCCGGAGCTCGATATTCGGCGACGTGCACGCGGTCGCCGTAGAGGTCCACCGCGAAGGCGAACTCGGGCAAGTCGGCGTCATAGAGCCGATAGCACTCAATGCCCTGCTGCTGAGCCCATTTGCCGAGGACGCGGAGGTTTTTTTGCAGGCGGTTGGTCAGCGCCGAGAGGTCGATAGTGAGTGCGTTCATAAAATCCGAGGTCTAGAAACGTTAGCTGCGCTCATGATACGGCAATCGTGGCTGTTCTGGCAGTCGAAGCACAGACAGGGGAATAGCTCTCAGACCAGATCAGATCAGCACGCTGAGCGTGTATGAAGTTCTGCTTTAGACCGGTCTCCTAGCAAACTGCAACCATACGGAACCCTAACGCGATGGAACAAGAGCTTGCGCAGGTGACTGCGATCTACAACCAAATCCTCAGCTACTTGGTGGACTACAGCTTCCAGATTGTCGGCGCGGTGATCGTCTTTCTTATTGGCTTTTTCCTCAGCAAACGAGTGTCAGCGCTAATACTTGCTCTGTGTCAGCGCAAAGACTTGGACATTACATTGAGCCGTTTCTTTGCGAGCTGCGCGCGTCTCACCGTGATGGCAGCAACACTGGTTATTGTGCTGCCCAAGCTAGGGATACAGATTACACCCTTCATCGCAGCCATCGGCGCGATTGGTCTCGGCGCCGGCCTTGCCGTGCAGGGGCTCCTTTCAAACTACAGCGCAGGGCTGAGTATTATCTTTACTCGCCCCTTTGTTGTGGGGGATACGATTCGCGTGCAGGGGGTGTGGGGCATTGTCGAGGAAGTGCATCTTTCTCATACGCAGCTCACTAATGAAGACGGTGAACTCATCATTATTCCTAATAAGCATATCGTCGGCGAGATCATTCACAACTCCCAGGCAGATACTGTTTTAGAACTTAAGGTTGGCGTGGCTTACGATAGCGACATTGATGTTGCGATTGAGGTTATAAGTGATGCGCTCTCCAAATTAGATGGACTGAGTAGCGACAGAAATCTGCAGATTGGTATTAGTGAATTTGGCGACAGCGCTATCGAGATCAGCGCAAGGGTATGGGTGCAGACACGGTGTTTTTACGAGGTTCGCTTCGCTGCCAATCATACGATTAGCCAAGCACTCAAAGAGCAGGATATTTCGATACCGTTTCCCCAGAGAGTGGTACAGATTAGTCAGTCATAGAGAATTCATTGACGTTATATTCGCATCGTGGCGAAGTTCTACTAAAACAAGTTATGTAGAAATCAATCTACATTAAGGGAGAATAAGAATGAGAATTCGTCAAATTGAAAACGCGAAGCTTAGCAAGAAATCTGAATCGCGGGGTGTGAGGAGTCTTCTCTACACAGTTCCTACTATAGCTCTTGTTCTGTTTACTGTCGCTTCACCGTATAGGCTCCAAAATTCTGGCATGCAGAGAATAGTATCGACGGCAGATACTTGGAGTCACGTAGTACTTGCAGAGTGCGAGAACAATGCTGCGCTCGCGCACGATATTAGAGTTCGATCCTACGAGGACCGAGCAGCAAAATTAGGAAATATTGCTACCGCTACTGCCGTATTCTACACCGTGGGCGGTGCGGTGGCGGGATTGCTGTCGGGGGGATGGCTTGTTGCGCCCGTTGCAGCTATAGCTCTCGCGGAGGTGGCCTGGATGCATTCAGAAATCGATTCGCAACTCTCGAGCCTCACGTTTTCCTCAGCCAATCAGATGCGAAGCGATATCTTAAAGTGCGCTGAGGCTGCAGATGCCCTTGAAGCGGAACTCTCTGTGGTCGATCACATGGAGCGAACTGTCGTATTCAACTTTGAGTCGGGCGCGATACTTACTGGTCTTGTAGATATCCCGAATGGGCGTCAAACCAAAACCTCAGCTACACACCTTGGCGCTCAATAAAAGCTGAACTGACATCCAAATTCAAGGTGGCTATCATGCAAAAAACTTACCGAGCAAAGATTGTCTTTGGCCTGATCATTGCGACGTCCGTAGCAGTGATCTTAGTAGTCCCAGTCACACCTATCAGTGAGTTAGAGCTACCCAACGAAGTTAGGAAAATTGCTCAGATTCCACCGCCAGAACATACGGCTCCGAGTCCTGAAAAATCGACTAGCCTAATTGAAACCCAGCCGAAGATTGATCAATCTCTCGCGGTAGATTTCAAAGAGGGTTTTGACGTGGGGTATAACATGGTGCAGGAGGGGGAGCTCGCCTCATTTATGGATGCAGTTTTCAGTCCTCGTAACCTGGCCGTAATACGCGAGGCCTTTGGTGATCGATTACGGTTCCTAAACGATTCGCGTGCTCAGATCGCTGAGGATTCTGCGAATCAGTTTTTTGAATCGCACTATGAGCCTTTTGTACTGGATCTGAACCTCAGTTCGGAAAAATCTAAGCTCACGCGATCCATCATTGTGGACGATATTCGGCGCAGGTCCGAGCTTGTTACTCTGTGGACGGATAGAGAGATTGGTTTCGATGAATATCGTGAGCGCTCCGAAAGGTTGCCTGATATTGATGCGAGGCTCGCGGATATTCTCGGCCAATCAGAGCTCTCTGATCTTAATTTCAATCTCTCCGCGGCTGTAAAGAATTGGGAGTTTACTTCCGAATTTTTCAACAGCTATGAAGAAAGTAGAAGTGGATCCTTATACCCGCTAGTTCAGCGAGGCGATATTGAAACCCTGGCCGCTTATCTCAATGCGGGGGCTGACCCGAATGAGCTTCGTATGAGTGATGCGGATATATCGCCTCTATCATTGGCAGTCAGCGTAGGCTCGGAGGAAGCAGTTGGCACGTTAATCGAATACGGTGCTGATATTAATTTCACCCATGCAGACGGTGACTCCCTGCTGCACCGATCGGCGACTAGGGGAATGGTTTCGATTACGGAGCGTCTGCTTGAATCGGGAGCAGATGCCACAGCCAGGAATCAGATGGGACTCACGCCCAAGATGTCTGCGATTGTTGCTGGCCTGCGTCATAGCGGAGAAGCTCATGAAAACGTTCGAAGGCTCGTGGAGTTGGCTGAAGTAGAAAACTGAGTGTTGACACAGCTATCACGGGATAATCGATTAGGCGCGATGGTGGATATTGATTAGCAAAAGTATCGGGTAGTAGTCGATATGCGGCGTGAGTGGCAGCCTACCTAGAAGTTCGAATGCGCCTGACTAAAACAAAGCAGCCTAGGAGGAAAAGAGAATAAACTTCGGTATTATTGGGGTTTATTCTCTAACCTGCTGAGCTTATCCATGTCTTTACTCCCCGCCGTAGAACTCGAGTGGCCCAAGGGCCTGTCTGTCACCGCTTCGGTCATTTGGCTGCACGGCCTAGGCGCAGACGGCAACGACTTTGCTCCCATTGTGCCGCAGCTCAATCTGCCCACAGGGACAGGTGTGCGCTTCATCTTCCCGCACGCCCCTTCCATCCCCGTAACCATTAACAACGGCTATGTTATGCCGGCGTGGTACGACATCAAGTCATTAGACGGGGGGCGCCATGTGGATACCGAGCAGATCGAAGGCTCAGCGGGCTGGGTGCACGACCTGATCGACCGCGAGATAGAGCGCGGCGTGCCTGCAGAGCGCATAGTGATAGCCGGCTTCTCCCAAGGCGGCGCCATTACCTATCAGGCGGCACTGACTTACCCTAAACGGCTTGCCGGCATGATGCTGCTATCGACTTACTTTCCCACTGCAGAGACCGTGCAGATGGACTCTGTTCAGGCGCAACTTCCGGCGCTCATTTGTCACGGCAGTCGTGATCCTGTGGTTGTTGAATCGATGGGTTTAGATGGGAAGGCGCGCTTGGAAGCGCTCGGCTTCTCGCCGGAGTACAAGTCCTACCCCATGGAACACGCCGTGTGCCCGCAGGAGATCGCGGATATTGGCGACTGGTTCTGCAAGGTGCTGGCCTAGTCGGCATCCTAGCTGCCGCTGTGTTGCGGCAGCTTTCGATTTTGTATGGTCCGTAGCGTCGACTCTAAGCCGGGTCATTGTGCGTGGGTTGGCGCGCCTGGACCACTGGCTGTCCATAGCACCAGCATCCTTCGGTCTCTAGTTCGCCAGCCTCTACTTCCTTCGTGTATGAGTTCTAGATCGCCCCGCGGTCGGTCTGCGCCTGCCTGCAAGACTTTGCTCGAGTCTCATTTTGGATTGTTGGGAAAACTTGACCTTAGATAGGGCTCTAAGGTTTATACTCTCACTATGATCGCTAAAGACCTCCAGAAATGGGTTCATAAAGCCTTTGGGCGCTGCGTATTTCACGGGGCATGAGCGAAGCGTTTGAGTGGGCCGTTTGAGTGGACCAAGAGCACCGAGGTGTTGGGCAATGAAAATTAGTCAGCTAGCAGATCACAGTGGCTTGTCGGCTTACACGCTGCGCTTCTATGAGAAGCACGGCTTGATCGCGGCGTCTCAGCGCAGTCCTGCCGGCTATCGCAGCTACAGTCCTGCGGACGTGCGGCGGGTTGAGTTCGTGAAGACTGCGCGCGATGCGGGCTTTTCCTTAGACGAGATCGCTCAGCTGCTGTCTATCCGCCTAGACCGCGATCAGCACACCTGTGAAGAGGTGACGTCGATAACTCGTCATAAGCTCGAAGCGGTTAACGCGAAGATTGATCAGCTGATGGAGATTCGCGAGAGCTTGCAGCTGCTGCTAAAAAGCTGCGACGGCGGCTTGGACAGCGCCGAGCACTGTTCGATTATCGAAGCGCTCGACGCGGGCCGTATCGAAGCCGTGAGTAGCAGTAAAAATAGTTCGAAAGCCGCAGCGGTCAAGCCCGCGACGCGCAACGAAAAGTAAAATTAGAGGAGTGCAAACATAATGCAGCTGCTTGGAATTTTTTGGAACCTAGTTATAGAAAGTGCGCCGTGGCTGCTGCTCGGCTACCTTATCGCCGGCATTATTAAGCAGGTGATTCCTAGCGAGTGGGTGCAGAAGCAGCTTGCAAAGCCGGGGCTGCTGTCCATCAGCAAAGGGGCTTTTATTGGTGCGCCGCTGCCGCTGTGCAGCTGTGGCGTGATACCAACTGCGCTGGCGGTGAGAAAGGCGGGGGCTTCGAAGGGTGCGACAGCTTCTTTTCTCGTCGCCACGCCGGAAACAGGCGTCGACTCCATCGCTTTTTCCTATGCGATGCTCGGTCCGATTTTTGCTATAGCCAGACCCATTGGCGCACTAGTTAGCGCCGTTGTGGCGGGGGTTCTCGTTCACAAGTTTGATTCCGAGGAAGAGAACAGTGAAACAGCACCGGCTCCCACCAGCTGCTGCAGCATGCAGAAGGCCGACGCCCAAGCAGCAGAGCCGCGCCCCAGTTTAGGTGTCGCGCTACAGCAGGCTGTGCAATACGGCTACGGCCGCATGATCGCCGACACGGCAAAGTGGCTATTCATCGGCCTTACCGCAGCAACCTTGGTCACGGCCTATGTACCGCAGTCGTTTTTCCTGCAGTGGGGCGACGGCGTGGTGGCGATGCTCATTATGGTGGTCGTCGGTCTGCCCATGTACATCTGCGCTACCGCGTCGACGCCAGTGGCAGCGAGTTTTCTTTTTGCCGGGCTCTCCCCCGGTGCGGCGCTGGTTTTCATGCTTACGGGGCCTGCTACTAATATCGCCACGATGGGCGTCATCAAGGAGCAGCTTGGCCTGCGCTCACTCGTTGCTTACTTGGTAGGTGTCATAGTTACGGCGATCCTGGCGGGACTGCTGCTCAATCAGCTTTATGCACGTTTCGACTGGCCACTGCAGCTGGCAGCGATGGCTCACGGTGAGGAGTTCCCGCTGTGGCGTGAGCTTGCAGCGATAGCGTTGTCATTGCTAGTGCTTCGAGTCTGGCTAAACAAGCTCCTCACCAAATTCAGAGCACCGGCCTCAGAGGTCGGTGCTTCGGTTTAATAATCGGCATCGCGCCGAGCGCTAATTCGCTGCTCGTCATCGAGTTCGAATATGACGTCGGCGCGCTCAGGCAGGGTGGCTAAGCAGTGGCGACTGAGGCGTTCGAAGTGCTGCACGAAGCGCGCCAGCGCGGCGTCATTCATCACTCCATCTCCTTCGTTTCCTTCTGCTGCCCGTTGCAGCTTCCGCTCCTGCTTTGATCGCCAAGGCAGAACGCAGTCGAAACTGGGCGCCTGTAGCACGAGCAGAAAGTCGATGACGGCAAACAGGGCCTGATACTCAGCTAGATAGTCGTTGACCCTGCGCCGCCAGCTGCTGTCGGGGTCTTCGAGTCGTTCTAGTTCATTACAAGGCACAAGCAGATCCGGGTGGGTCTTTGGCATGGCCTGCGCACCGAGACACCAGCCTTCAAACAACACTATGTCCACGGGAAGATCGATAAGCGGCCATTCTTCGCGGGGCCTAGGTTCGTCGCTTGCCTTATCGAAGCGTGGCAAGGGTAAGGCAGACAGCTGAGGGGATGAGCGCAACGTGTTTAAGGTGCGAAGCGCTAGGGTAAGATCGTGGGTACCCGGCACCCCGCGCGTGGCGAAGAGAGGATGCTGCTCCTTTGCTAAAGCGGCTCGCTGGCTTCGAGATAGGTAGAAGTCGTCCAGAGAGATCACGGCGACACGCAGCCCCGCGGCTTTCGACAGCAAAGCCAAAGCCGCGGCTGCTGTGGACTTACCACTACCTTGGCAGCCGCTTAGACCGACAATTAGGGGCGATTGGTGCTGTTGGCAGCGGCTGACTAGCTGGGCACTCAGTGGGACAAGCCAGCGGCGCACCTGCTGTAAATAGTCGCTCGGTAAACCCCGCTCAGCTAGGAAGGGGGCGAAGAGCTCATCGAGGTCACTGTGCATAGTCTGTTGTTCTCACTATAAATACGCCTCATTGTTGGCGTTTCTTGATTTTCTTTTCGGGGATAGCAGAGACTGACGCGGATTAAGCTTTTACCCAAGCGGGCGGACGGCGTATCCTTGAAGGCGTTAGCAGAGCCTAAGAGAGCCTAGCAGAGTGGCATCAAGGCCCGCGTCTATTTGCGGGAGCCGCGAGTGGCAGTTGCTGTCGCCTTGCTAAGTCGCACGAAAGAATAAAGGCACTCGCTACAAAGGCCCGAGCCCAACGTACTAAAACAGAATATTGCAGAACATTGCCGAACATTAATAGTCGAATGAATTCAACGCTAATCCCAGAACGACCGCTGCTCATCTCGCCCACCCTAGCGGCGACCATCGGCCTCGAAGAGACGGTGCTTCTGCATGTGCTCAGCGAGCTCATAGCTATGCAGTCTTCTGGCCCTGCGGGAGCGGGTGGCGGCACTGGCCAATGGGTCGAGCTCGACAGCCAGCGTTTGCAAGCCGCGTTGCCATTCTGGGCGCCCATCGACATTCGTCGAGTGGTCTCCAGTTTGCGTGAGCTCGGCGTGCTGCGCGTTGAGCAGGGCAGCCAAGCCGACACGCAAAGATTCGCCATCGACGATGGCCCGCTTGAGCGGGAGCAGAGCCCAGGCCATGGGCAGACGAGTTCTACGCAAAATCAAGGATCGACGCCTCAGGGTTTGCCGGTATATAGCGAGCCACCGAGTTCAACCGGCGCTGCCACTCTTATCCCCGCGAACTGGCAGCCAGAGCCAACGTGGATAAAGCAGTGTGCGCAGCATAATATCCCTGAGGATTTTTTGTGGGCGGCGCTGCCTGAGTTCGTTAACTATTGGCGCGATCGAGCGCAGGCGCGTTTCTCTTGGGGCAACGCGTTTTATAAACATGTTCTGAAACTGTGGCGTGAAGAGCAGACGCGGCGCGGCGCTTTCGAGCAGGCTGGAGAAATGTCGCTGAACTGGCGACCCAGCGAGGCGGCGCTGCAGATTCTGCACAACAGTGGCGTGAACGCCCACTTTATCGAAGACGCAATCCCGGAGTTTGTTCTTTATTGGCAAGAGCGCGGTACGAGTCCAACCGGGCCTTGGAACACGAAGTTTATTGAGCATGTGCGCAGGCAATGGGCGCGCTGTCAGGCGATGGACGGCTTCGACGACACGCCGCGGCCTATTCCCGCCAACTGGTCACCGACAGCGGAGTTCTACGAAACACTGCAGCTGGCTGAGATCGATGCGGATTTCGCTAATGCTCGGGTTGCAGAGTTTGTCCTATACTGGCGCGATAGTCAGCAGGCTAGGGCGTCTTGGAATTCGACGTTCCTACAGTTTGTAAAAGCCGAGTGGGCACGCCAAGCGCACACCGGCCGCGATATCTTAAAGGCCAACGGAGGCAACAATGCAGAGTATCGACGAGGCCTTGGATCGGGTACGAATAGCGTCGAAGAACTACTCCAGCAGCTCGGCGACCGAAGCTGGGCAGGTTAAGACCATGGCTACTGAAAACACCAGCGGCTCGCGCGAAGTGTCAGCCGCAACTGACCAGCGACAAGAAAAAGCCAATGACTCTGGCGGGCTCGATCATATCGGAGCCATTCAGCAGGTCTTCTCGCATATGAAGCTTGCCTACCATCGGCAGTTTTATCTCGCGTTTCCCAATGAGAACGGCGAAGTGCTGGCCATGCGCTACTGGTCTAGCAGTCTCGAGGAGTATACGCCGCAGCTCATCGTAGAAGCCGCAAAGTCTTTGGTGCGCAGCCAGAAATTTTTGCCAAGTTTGGCCGAGCTCATTGAGGCCTGCGAAAAAGGCTTCGATCTATTCGGGCTTCCTGACGCACGCACTGCTTACTACGAAGCCTGTACAGCGCCGTCGCCAAAGAAGAATTTTAACTGGAGTCATCCCGCGGTTTATCTAGCCGGCAATGCGGCGGGCTGGCATCTGCTCGCTACCGAATCGCAGCAGCGAGCGCAGCCAATTTTCGAGCACCACTATCAAGTGTTTTGCCGCCGAGTGATGCGCGGGGAATCGCTAGCCGAGGTGTCACCAGAACCACTGCCCGCCAAAACTAACCCACCGCTGTCCTCCGAGGAGCTGAGTTCTCGCTTTGCGAAAATGCGCATCGATCTCGGCCTCGAATAACCGCAACAGCCTAGCTCATCACAGCTTAGGAATGACTGAGCCTTGAGAGAGGCGACGAAGCGATGAAAGCCGCCACTCTTTTGGAGTGGCAGCAAGGCCGAAATGTCTAAGCGGTAAGTTTCTTGTACTTGACCCGCGTCGGCTCCGCAGAGTCTCCAAGCCTTTTCTTTCTATCCGCTTCGTAATCCGTGTAGTTGCCTTCGTGCCAGATCACTTGGCTCTCGCCTTCGAAAGCCAAGATGTGGGTGCAGATTCGATCCAAGAACCAGCGGTCGTGAGACACCACAATGGCGCACCCGGGAAACGCAAGTAGACCTTCTTCAAGGGCGCGCAGTGTTTCAACATCAAGATCGTTGGTCGGTTCGTCTAGCAGTAGGACATTGCCGCCGCGCTTGAGCAGCTTGGCCATGTGCAGGCGGTTACGCTCACCGCCTGACAGATCCTTGACGAACTTTTGCTGGTCGCCGCCGCGGAAGTTGAATCGGCTAGCGTAGGCCCGCGCGGCTACTTCGTAGCGGCCTATTACCAGCTGCTCGTTGCCTTCGGATATTTCTTCAAATACCGTGTGTTCGCCGTCGAGTGCGTCACGGCTTTGATCGACATAGGCAAGCTCAACGGTATCGCCGAGCTCGATGCTGCCGCTGTCGGGTGTCTCATCGCCTACTAGCATTCGCAGGAAGGTTGTCTTACCCGCGCCGTTGCCGCCGATGATGCCGACAATGCTGCCCTTGGGTACGCTGAAGCTTAGGTTGTCGATAAGAGTCTTTTCCCCAAAGCCCTTACACAGAGCGTTAACTTCCAACACTTTGTCGCCGAGACGCGGACCCGGTGGAATATAAAGCTCTTGAGTTTCATTACGCTTTTGGAATTCCTGCGAGTTGAGCTCTTCGAAGCGAGCAATACGTGCCTTGCTCTTGCTCTGGCGCCCCTTGGGGTTCGCGCGCACCCACTCGAGTTCCGATTTTATTGTTTTCTCATGGGCTGCCTGCTGCTTGGCTTCGGTTTGCAGGCGCGCTTCTTTCGCTTCTAACCAGTTGCTGTAGTTGCCCTCGTAGGGAATGCCGTGACCGCGGTCGAGCTCGAGAATCCAGCCGGCCGCGTTGTCGAGGAAATAGCGGTCGTGGGTAATAGCAACTACGGTGCCGGGGTAGTCTTGTAAGAAGCGCTCTATCCACGCCACGCTCTCGGCGTCTAGGTGGTTAGTAGGCTCGTCCAAAAGCAGCATATCCGGCTTAGACAGAAGCAGTTTGCACAGAGCGACGCGGCGCTTCTCACCGCCCGAGAGATGTTTAACCTCGGCCTCCCACGGCGGCAAGCGCAGCGCATCGGCGGCGCGCTCGAGAATGCGCTCGAGTTCCCAGCCGTCCACCGCATCGATCTTAGTTTGCAGATCACCCTGTCGCTCCAGCAGGGAAGTCATCTCATCGTCGCTCATAGGTTCGGCGAATCTATCGCTAATAGCATTGAATTCATCTAGCAGCGCTTTGATTTCCGCAATACCCTGTTCGACATTGCTGCGCACATCGGCGTCTTCGTCCAGCTGCGGCTCCTGCGGCAAGTAGCCAATATTGATCTCAGACTGCGCGCGCGCCTCGCCGTTAAATTCTTTGTCTACTCCCGCCATGATGCGCAGCAGGGTTGATTTACCCGAGCCGTTGAGACCCAGTACGCCAATCTTCGCACCGGGGAAAAATGACAGGGAGATATCTTTAAGGATTTCACGCTTCGGCGGTACGACCTTACCGACGCGGTGCATTGTGTAAACGAATTGAGCCATGACTACTTTCCAAAACTGAGGGAACACAGAGTCTGATTATAGCAGTTCTGGCTGCAGGCTAAGAACAGTTGCTGGCGAGTAGCAGGTTTTTTGCCAAATAAATTTTCCTGTGCTACGGTTTTTGAACAGTAATTTATTAGCAAGAGGGGTTGTGATATGGGTACAAAACGCAAGCAACTCGAACAGCGATTAATTCTAAAATTACCTTTTTCATCAGCAAGATTTATTGCTCGTTTTTCTCTATTTTCTTGCCTATATGTCGCGCTTTTACCAGCGCACGCGAATGTACAGAACGCCGCTTACGTTGGCAACACAGAACAGGCGCAGACACAAACGCTAAATGTCAAAGCCATGCCGACAGTGACCATTGAGGAAATCGTGGTTACGTCGAAGCAGTCTTTCAGTAGCTTGCGCGCGCAGATCGATATTGCTGAAAAATCCCTCTACCGCGTTTACAGCGATCTGAATGAGATCGACGAGTACGACATTGATTGTCGAAAGTCCGACTGGGCAGGTACGTTTATTACCAAGCAAACCTGCTGGCCGCACTTTCTTACAGAGATGAGTGCGCGCAATGCGCAGGACTGGCGCATGAATCTCGATATTCTCATTCCTGTCGATCAGATGGTTCTGCTCTACGGTGATCGGATGGAAGCGTTACGCGCGAATATACGCCGCGTAGCGGGTGAACACCCTGAGGCAGCAGAGGCGCTGCTGGAAGTGGGTAAGCTGCAAGCGGCTATTAAGCGTAAGCGCGAAGCGTGTATGGCTCAGAAGCCGGTGCTGTTTGTGTTTAGGCTCTGCAAGAGTTAATGACGTTTACGTCGTCGGACATCACCTCCTAGATCTTCGCTAAAATTTGGGCTGCGGCATTATGTCGCAGTCATTTCCCTTCCTCGTTTTCTCATTTTTGATCTCCATCATTTTTTCTTTGGTAGCAGACGCAATACTGCGGCAACGTGTCGCAGTGTCTCACCGGCGGCGATGCAGTAGTCTGCAGCCATCGAAAAAGGAGTTGATGAAAATGTTCACAAATAAACCGCTCGCTCTTGCCGTTGTAGCCGGCCTATCGCAGATCGCGACTTCGGCCTATGCGCAGAACTCTGTGCTAGAAGAATTGGTTGTTACTGGCGTGCGAATGGATCAGCCGCTGACCCTGAGTACCGATCCCAAAGCGCCCCGGCAACCGCTGCCGGCAGCCGATGGCGCCGACTATTTAAAAACCATCCCCGGATTCTCGGTGGTGCGTAAAGGCGGGTCTAACGGCGATGCGGTTATGCGCGGCATGGCCGGCTCGAGACTGTCGATGCTAGTCGACGGAGAAATGATTTTAGGCGGTTGCAGCGGCCGAATGGATCCGCCGACTGCCTATATTCTGCCGGAAGCGTTCGACAGTATTAAAGTTATTAAGGGGCCGCAGTCGGTGCAGCACGGGCCGGGTAACTCGGCTGGTGTGGTTCTGTTTGAACGCAGCACCGAACGGCCAAAGGAAAGCGGCTGGAAGGCTAACGCCAGCGCCCTCGCTGGTAGCTGGGGTCGTCACGACGAAGTAATTGATACGACCTATTCGTCGCCCAAGTTAACATTGCGCGCTATCGCTACAAACGCGACTCAGGATAATTATGAAGACGGTGCGGGTAACGAAATCCATTCAAATTTTGAGCGTTGGACGACTCAGTTCAGCGCGGCATGGACGCCGGACGACACGACGCGCCTAGAGTTTTCTACTGCTCATAGCGACGGCGAGGCGGCCTATGCTGATCGCGGGGTAGACGGTTCAAAATTTGCGCGCGAGAACTATAGCCTTAAATTTTCCAAGAAGAATGTCACTGCACATATCGAATCGCTCGATGCCCAGATTTACACCAACTATGTAGACCACATCATGGATAACTACAGCCTGCGGGATGTTCCTGCGGGGCGCTCTAGCGTGGCTATGAATCCAGATCGTGAGACAAGCGGCGGCACGGTGTCGGTTAAAATCAAACCCACGCCTCGTGTCGATTGGGTGCTTGGTCTTGATACGCAGAGCAACACGCACACCAACCGCTCAAGCATGAATGTTGCGATGATGCCCTTTGAGGCCATGGAGCGAGTGCAAGATGCCGAGTTTCAACAGCGTGGCGTTTTCACAGAAGTGGGTTTCGACATAGACCCGCAGCAAAGAGTCGTAACGGGCATTCGCTTTGACGATTGGGAGCTTACGGATAATCGCGCCGAAGTCGCTCTTAGTATGATGTCGACTGCGCCGAACCCGACTGCGAACCAAACCGTTGATGACACGCTAACCAGCGGATTCATGCGCTATGAACGGGTGCTAGATTGGCGTGGCACTAACTTCTTCGCAGGTATTGGTCACAGTGAACGCTTCCCAGACTACTGGGAAATGATTGCGAAAGAGGCCACTGATTCAGTTTCAGCGGTGGGCATCGATAGCGAGAAGACTACGCAGCTCGACATTGGCCTGATCTACAACAGCGGTCCTGTTAGTGGCAGCGCCTCGGTGTTCTACAACGAGATAGCCGACTTCCTGATGATCGAAGCCGGCTACGAAAAGCCGGCGATGGGCATGGACATGGGCATGAGCATGGACATGGGTATGGGCGGCATGGGCATGAGCTCAACTCGCAGCGCTTCTGTCGTGCGCAACATCGACGCTCGCACTTGGGGTGTCGAGGTAGATGGCCAATACGCCTTTAACGATAGCTGGCAGGCGTCGATGACCCTGGCTTCGGTTCGCGGAGCAAACGACACAGACGGTCGAACCTTGGCGCAGCTGCCTCCGCTTGAGGCTCGCTTAGGTTTGCACTATCAGCGTAATGACTGGACTGCAGGACTGCTGCTGCGAGGTATAGCCGAACAGACCCGCGTCGATATTGGCCGCGGCACGATAGTCGGTCAGGATTTTGGCCCTACAGATTCAGCCGCCATCCTATCCTTCAACGGCGGCTGGAACCCTAGCGAGCGCGTACAGGTGACCGCTGGCGTCGACAATCTTTTCGATACCGAGTACGCGGAGCATATAAGCCGTGCCGGTACCGCCATTCCTGGTTTCGATCAGATAGCGCGGGTCAACGAGCCTGGCCGCACAATGTGGATGAAGGCGCAGTTTGCCTTCTAATTGCCGCCGGCGCGCAAGCGCCGGGGTATTCGAGCCTAGTGACTTTATTCTCAGTAACTACGGGCGTAGTGACAATAGCTTGTCGCTATTGCGCTATGCCCATCTAAAATCCCGTCTTATCAGGCCCTCCAGCCGTGACTCCATAGCTCCCAAGCAGCGGTAGAAGATGCCTAGCCTCGGTACTTCGTGTAGAATGCGGGCTCTTTTCTGATCCCTACCGTCCGCCGCCTCTACCCCTAGCTGCGGGCCTGCACTCTGGAGTGACCGATGTTTAAGACCGACGCCAGCCTCGCTGAATTCGACCCCGAAGTCGCCGTTGTCATGGAGGCCGAACGCGTTCGGCAAGAAGAGCATATCGAGCTCATCGCATCGGAGAATTACACCAGCCCCTTCGTAATGGAGGCACAGGGCTCGGTACTCACCAACAAGTACGCCGAGGGCTATCCGGGCAAGCGCTACTACGGCGGCTGCGAACACGTTGACGTGGTTGAGCAGCTAGCAATCGACCGAGTTAAAGCCCTGTACGGTGCCGACTACGCGAACGTGCAGCCACACTCGGGTTCGCAGGCGAACGCCGCGGTCTATATGGCGCTTATGGAGCCGGGCGATACCGTTTTGGGCATGAGCCTCGCAGACGGCGGCCACCTTACCCATGGCGCGAGCGTCAGCTTTTCCGGACGTATCTATAACGCCGTGCAGTACGGCCTCAATGCCGACACCGGCGAAATCGACTACGACGAAGTCGAACGCCTTGCCCACGAACACAAGCCGAAGATGATCATGGCGGGCTTCTCGGCCTATTCGAAGATTGTCGACTGGCAGCGCTTCCGTGACATTGCAGACGCTGTGGGCGCATGGTTCGTGGTCGATATGGCGCACGTCTCGGGTCTCATTGCCGGCGGTGCCTACCCCAGCCCCGTTAATATCGCCGACGTCACGACGTCGACTACGCATAAAACGCTACGCGGCCCGCGCGGCGGCATTATCCTTGCACGCAGCAATCCTGAACTCGAGAAGAAGCTGAATTTTGCAGTCTTCCCTGAAAGCCAGGGCGGCCCGCTGATGCATGTGATTGCCGCCAAAGCTATTTGCTTCAAGGAAGCGATGAGCGACGAGTTTAAGAGCTACCAGGCACAGGTTGTAGCGAATGCCCGCGAGATGGCGAAGGTCTTTATGGCACGCGGCTTTGATGTCGTCTCCGGTGGTACCGATGACCACCTGTTCCTTCTCAGCCTGGTAAAGCAGGACATCACGGGCAAAGACGCTGACGCAGCCCTAGGTCGTGCCAACATCACCGTCAACAAAAATGCGGTGCCTAACGATCCGCGTTCGCCGTTCGTAACAAGCGGTCTGCGTATTGGCTCGCCCGCAGTGACAACGCGCGGCTTTAAAGAGGCCGAAGTAGCTGAGCTCACAGGCTGGATGTGCGATGTGCTCGACAACATCGAAGACGAAAACGTCATTAGCGAAGTAAAGAAAAAAGTTGTCGAGCTGTGCTCGCGCTTTCCGGTCTATAGCTAACGCACGGTCAAGCGACAGTTAAGTTCAACAAGGATCAGTCATGCATTGCCCATTCTGTAGCGCCGTAGACACCAAGGTTATCGATTCGCGGCTCGTCGCCGAGGGCAATAATGTGCGCCGTAGGCGCGAGTGCATCACTTGCGCCGAACGTTTTACGACGTACGAGGCGGCTGAACTTGTTATGCCTAGAATCATTAAAGCGGGGGGTATTCGCGAGCCCTTCAATGAAGACAAAATGACAGCTGGGCTTATGAAAGCTTTAGAAAAACGACCGGTTAGCATCGAGCGCGTCGAAGAAGCCGTTACTAAGATTAAGGCGGCGCTGCGTGCCACTGGCGAGCGCGAAATCGAATCGCGCAGTGTCGGCGAACTCGTTATGAGTCAACTGCGTGATTTAGACGAAGTGGCGTTCGTACGCTTTGCCTCGGTATATCGAAGCTTTAAAGACCTCGACGAGTTCCGTCAGGAGATCGATCGTCTCTCTGGCGAAGGCGAAAAGCCTGCTGGCGAGTAAATCATCGCACTGGCGCTGTGGTCACTCTTTAGCACGATCAAACTAACTACTATTGCTCCAACTATTTTTGCTCCAACTAGTTTTACCCCGACTACTTTTTCCCCAACCAGGTTTGCTGCAACAAATTCAGAGCAGCCCTCTTCTGAACTAGGCGCCTCACTATGCAAATTTTGCACAGCAATGCACTGAGTCCCGAACAGGCGCGCTGGCCCGAGCACATGGCACGGGCGCTCACTCTAGCAAAATCTGTACTCACCGCTGCCCCGAACCCCCGCGTGGGCTGTGTGCTAGTTGCGGGTTTAGCGGGTCAGCACGATGAGCAGATAGCCGAAGGCTGGCATAAAGGCGCGGGTCTACCCCATGCCGAACCGGAAGCTCTTGCACAGGTTCAGGGCAAAGCGCCAAACGCCACGGCCTTCGTCACCTTAGAACCCTGTTGCCACACAGGCCGCACCGGCCCCTGCAGTTCGGCGTTGATTGCAGCGGGTATCAAGCAGGTCGTTATTGCTAGTCGCGATCCAAATCCGAAAGTGAGCGGCGGCGGAATAGCCGAGCTCGAAGCGGCTGGCGTGAATGTATTTTTCCTCGCCGATGCTGAAGACGAGGCGCGCGAGCTCAATCGCGGCTTTTTCAGCCGTATGGAGCGGGGTCGTCCTTTCGTGCGCTGCAAATTGGCGATGAGTTTGGATGGCCGCACAGCTCTTGCTAATGGCGAAAGCCAATGGATCACGGGAGAGGGCGCGCGCGCCGATGTACAGACGCTGCGCGCCGAAAGCGATGCGATTATCACGGGAATAGGCACGGTGCTCGCCGACAACCCTGCGCTCACCGTGCGTCCGGAGTCATTACCTTTAAGCGAAGAGGCGCGTGCTTTAACTCAGTCTTCGCTGGTGAAGCAGCCGCTGCGAGTCGTTCTCGACAGCCGTGCCCGACTTTCGGCGACTGCGAAGGTTGTTACCGGAGAGGGGCGCTGCGTCGCCTTTTCACTAGGCAGCGCGCAGTCAGAAGCGGAAGAAGGCTATGAGCGAAGGCTTCTTGAACCGCTTGATACAAATGACCCCGCGCCTTCGACAAGAGTCGATCTCGCTTCTGTGCTAGACTCGCTCGCCCTGCAGGACCAGTGCAACGAGGCGCTCGTCGAGGCCGGGGCCACGCTAAGTACGGCGTTCTTACAGGCGGGTTTAATAGATGAATTGATCGTCTACATTGCGCCCAAGCTGATGGGCAGCGATGCGCAGCCGCTTCTATCGCTTCAGGGTTTGACGCAGATGTCGCAGAGCCCAGAGTTCACGATTACAAGCTCGCAGCAGATCGGAAACGACCTCAAACTCGTTGTCGATTGCACACGCCGGTCTTAGCCGGTCGCAACAGCTGAGGCGCTGCGGGCGCAAAGAGGGAAACGATGTTCACAGGTATTATCGAAGCGACTGGCACAGTCGCCAAGCTCACCCAAATTCGCGAAGAATGGCGACTCGTGATTGCCGTAGGCGGACTTTCGATGAGCGACGTGCAGCTAGGCGACAGCATCGCTGTGAACGGCTGTTGTCTCACTGTAGTGGAATTCGATGCTGAGCATTTTGCGGCCGACGTATCGAACGAGACGATGAACTGTACAAGCCTAGGGCAGTTGAAGAACGGCTCGCGGGTTAATCTCGAAAAAGCCATGCAGGCGACGGCGCGTTTTGGCGGGCATATTGTCAGCGGCCACGTGGAC
Organism: Pseudohongiellaceae bacterium; assembly: GCA_965661495.1. Classification (GTDB taxonomy): domain Bacteria; phylum Pseudomonadota; class Gammaproteobacteria; order Pseudomonadales; family Pseudohongiellaceae; genus UBA9145. The sequence continues at coordinate 213,979 of CBFIDY010000002.1, forward strand.
GGCGTTGGCACACTAGTGAGCTCGACTCCCGATGGCCAAAGCATTCGTTTGGTTTACGAAGCGCCCGCTGAGCTTGCACGCTATATTGCTGGCAAAGGTTCTATCTGTATCGACGGGACGAGCTTAACGGTGAACGCTGTCAATGGCGCGCAGTTTACGATTAACGTGATTCCACACACGCAGGTAGAAACGATTATCGGCGACTACGTAGTTGGGCAGAAGGTCAATCTAGAAGTCGACCTAGTGGCCCGCTACCTGGAACGATTGATGCTTGGCGATAAAGCCGCCAACGAACAGGGCTGGGGTGCGAAAGCTGCGGGAACGGGAATCGATGCGCAGTTTCTTGCCGAACACGGATACAAATAAGTAAGCACTGCTCCATTCTAAGTAAATGACTAGTCAAGAAATAACGCCGCCAACTGTGGCGCGCAGGGATACCGAATCAGAGCTATGAAGCTGAATACAGTCGAAGAAATTATTGAAGACATCCGCCAAGGTAAGATGGTTATCCTTATGGATGATGAAGATCGCGAGAACGAAGGTGATCTCATCATTGCGGCCGAATGTATCACAACGCCCGATGTTAACTTCATGGCGACCAATGCCCGCGGACTAATCTGTTTAACGCTGACCCGCGAGCGCTGCGAATTCCTCAAGCTGCCGCTGATGGTGGATGAGAACAACACGCCCTACAGCACCAACTTTACGGTCTCTATCGAAGCGGCTTCAGGTGTAACGACAGGTATTTCTGCGGCGGACCGTGCCCGTACCATTCAGGTAGCGGTAGATCGCGCAAGTGAGCCTGGGGATATCGTACAGCCCGGTCACATTTTCCCGATTATGGCCCAGCCCGGCGGCGTGCTGCGGCGTGCCGGTCATACCGAGGCGGGCTGTGATCTTGCGCGCCTTGCAGGTCTCACTCCGGCCGCGGCGATTGTCGAAATCATGAACGAAGACGGCACCATGGCGCGTCGACCCGATTTGGAGATCTTTGCCGAAAAGCACAACCTCAAAATTGGCACGATAGTCGATCTCATTCACTACCGCATTGCCAATGAACAAACCGTCTCTTTGGTCGGCACTGAAAAAGTCCAAACCCAATTTGGCGAGTTTGACTGTCATACCTACCGTGATTCGATCAGCGGCAGTATGCATTTGGCATTTACCAAGGGCGAGATAAAAGTCGATGACCCCACGCTCGTGCGTGTACATATTCCCAACACCGTGCGCGATATTTGCGAGGTGTATAATGCCGAGCGCACAAGCTGGTCGTTTTCCAGTGCGTTAAAGCGCATTAATGAAGAAGGCAGCGGTGTTGCGGTATTACTTTCGGGCGACGACTACGGCCAGCCGCTTGAGCAGGACATCGCATCAGCTCTTGCCCGTGACAAAGAAACGAGCTCGACAAGCCGTTCCGGCAGCGACGTGACGATCGGCACAGGCTCACAAATTTTACGCGATCTAGGTGTGGGTAAAATGCGTCTGCTAAGCTATCCGGCTCGATTCAACGCCATCTCCGGCTTCGATCTGGAAGTGGTCGAATTCGTGGAGTTTGGTAAGTAACACACATAAGATTGAGCTAAGCCATCGGACGAAAGTCTTACAAAGAATTCAAGAAAGAATCTAAGAGAGAGTGAGTATGAGCACGATCAAAACCATCGAAGGCACATTCGTTAATGCATCAGCGCGCTATGTCATTGCTGTAACGCGTTGGAACAGTTTTGTCGTCGACAGCCTCCTCGAAGGCGCCCTCGATACTCTGCGTCGTCATGGTGTTGCGGATAAGGATATTCAAATTGTCAAAGTCCCTGGGGCTTTCGAGCTGCCTTTAGCAGTGCAGCGCATCGCTGCAAAAGATGACGTTGACGCGGTGATCGCGCTGGGCGCAGTAATCCGCGGCGGCACGCCTCATTTTGACTACGTCGCTGGCGAGTGCGTGAAGGGCTTAGGTCAGGTGTCGCTGAATGCGAGCAAGCCGGTCACCTTTGGCGTGCTCACTGTCGATAGCATCGAGCAGGCAATCGAGCGTTCAGGCACAAAGGCGGGGAATAAAGGCGAAGAGGCCGCGGCCACCGCTATAGAAATGGTAAGCCTTCTGCGTCAGTTGGACGCTTAGATGACCCAGTCTTCCTCCGAGTCTCCATTTCAGAAAGCTGCTGCAGCGTCAGCTGTGCCCGCCAAGGAAAAAGTGCCGGTCGCGCAGCGACGCAAAGCGCGCCGGCTGATCGTGCAAGCGCTCTATCAGCATTTGCTGTCTGCTGCGTCCACGCGGGAAATCGAAGAACAGTTCCGAGAGGAACACACTGGCAAGATTGACTGGGATTATTTCTCGGAAATCTTTGACGGTATTGTTAGCCGCCGCGAAGAACTCGACGGTCATATTTCGCCGCTTCTAGACAGAGAGGCCTCTGCTCTTGATCCCATCGAACAGGCAGTGCTGTATCTGGGTGCGTATGAATTCGCCAACCGCATTGATGTCCCGTACCGCGTGGTAATCAATGAGTGTGTAGACCTCACCAAAGTTTTTGGCGCCACCGACGGGCATAAGTACATTAACGGCGTGCTCGACAAAATGGCTCTGACGCTAAGACCGCTGGAAACCCAGCGCCGTAACTAATAGGAGTGGCGTCTGTGGCGATCTCCGAATTCGATCTCATCAAGCGCTGCTTCCTCGACCAGGGCTTGGGGTTTTCGCGTTCGGGTATCGAGCTAGGCATCGGCGATGACTGTGCGCTGATTCGCAGTCAAGCAAACCTCTCTCTTGCCCTTTCGATGGACACGCTCGTCGCCGGCGTGCACTTTCCTATAGACGCACCGCCGGCACTGATTGCTAATCGCGCGCTTGCGGTCAACCTCAGCGATCTTGCAGCCATGGCTGCCCAGCCCGTAGGCTTCACTCTCGCGCTCACACTGCCCCATAGCGATGTGGATTGGGTTGAGGAATTTGCCCGTGGCCTTCTGCCGCTTGCCAAGGAATTTAACTGTCCCCTCATAGGCGGCGATACGACTCGTGGTCCCTTGGCTATTACTCTACAGGTACATGGCGAGGTCGACGCAAACCTGGCTCTGCGCCGCGATGGAGCGCGTAGCGGCCAACTAGTTTGTGTCACCGGCACCCTGGGTGATGCGGCGGCCGGACTGCTGTTGACCGGAGCGCCTTCGCATCTAGCGATGGACTTTGATTTTGCGCAGCAGCCGAGCCATGACGAGAGTGAATTTTTCAAGAAGCGTTACTATGCTCCGCGGCCACAGATTGCGTTTGCGCGCGCCGCAGCGCAGCACCTTAGCGCCGCTATCGATCTTTCCGACGGTTTACTCGGAGACCTCGGTCACATCATGAAAGCGAGCGGCGTCGGCGCACGCCTGAATATTCAACAGCTGCCTCTGTCCGACGCCTGTCGTTGCTGCCTGTCGTCGGAGCATGCCGAGCTGGCTGCACTGGCGGGGGGTGACGACTACGAGCTTTGCGTAACCTTAGAGCCTGAGAAGCTTGCAGTGACGCAGGCGATCGCAGAGTCTGTGGGGGTTCAACTGACTGTCATTGGCGAGGTTCAAGTAGGTCAGGAGTTAGAAGCCCTGCGCGGAGGTGAAGCTGCAGAGTTGAGCGCTGCGGCTTATCAGCATTTTACAGCAGGTGCACAGTGAGCGCGCCTTCCTATACATTCAATCGACGCGAGCTTAGACATGGCTAATACGGTTCCTGCTTCGGTGTGGAAGAATCCCATCCATTTTCTCGCCTTCGGCTTAGGTAGCGGAGCGGCGCCAGTTGCGCCCGGCACCGCAGGCACATTCGCGGCGCTGGTCATTTACTGGCTGCTACCGCCTTTGTCGCCAAGCCTCTTTGCTTTGGGTTTACTCATTACTGGGGTCTTTGGTATCTGGCTTTGCGGCCGCACCTCCAAGGATCTAGGGGTGCACGATCACGGTGGGATCGTGTGGGACGAATTCGTGGGCTACTGGATCACCATGTTCATGGCGCCCCCCGGCTGGATCTGGCTGCTGGTCGGATTCGCGCTGTTTCGCGTATTCGATATCGTCAAACCTTGGCCCATTAAATGGGCAGATGAGAAAGTCGAGGGAGGGCTGGGTATCATGCTCGACGACGTAATTGCAGGTATACTTGCTTGCTTGTGCTTGCAGGGCATCGCCCTTGTCACCCTAGCAGCCCCCTAGTGTTATCCGTAACCGCCTCGCGCGACATTGAGCGCCGGCGTCAGAGGAAAGAATCGTGTCAGTAAAATTTGCAGCATCGGCTAAGCTCCCAACGCAGTGGGGCGACTTTACGCTGCACGGTTTTGAAGATGAGTCCACGGGTAAAGAACACGTGGCGCTGGTGTGTGGTGATATCAGTGGTGACTCTCCAGTGCTATGTCGTTTGCACAGCGAATGTCTGACGGGCGACTGTCTTTTCAGTCTGCGCTGTGACTGTGGGCCGCAGCTGCAGTACGCCATGAAGACCATTGGTGAAGAGGGTAGGGGTGTGATTCTTTACCTGCGCCAGGAAGGTCGAGGCATCGGGCTTCTAAATAAGATCAAAGCGTATGAGCTGCAAGATGGTGGCGCCGATACCGTAGAGGCTAATGAGCAGCTTGGATTCGCCGCCGACGGGCGCGAATACGAAATTTGTAAACCGATGCTGGATCATCTGGGATTAAGTTCACTGCGCCTGCTGACAAACAATCCCGCGAAGATAAACGCAGTAGAGTCGATGGGGTTTTCGGTCGCGGAAATTGTGCCGGTGAAAACCGGCGCAAATGCGCACAACGAGAATTATCTGCAAGTGAAAGTCGATAAGATGGGGCACCTACTTTAGAACGCGTGCGCAATCTTGTTTTCGACTTAATCGCTTAAGCGCGTCTTTCTCACCCTATCGATCTGCTTGCAAAGTAATGCCGCCCCTTCAAGTACACGAACGCTGTGTCGCTGAGTGAGATCAGGGTCAATAAACCCTAAATGCCCATTTGCTACCGCGCTGATACTCGGCCATTGTTGCCAATCATCGAGCCAAACCGGCCGCGTCTCATCTATTCCGCTCGCGACTATGAGTTCAGGATCGCGTAATAAAACCGCTTCTAGATTGACCTTGGGCGCGAGTGCAGAGAGGTCGCCAAACAGATTGCGGCCCCCGCACAGAGCGATCAGGTCGTTACCCAGTTCATTGCCCCCCGTGGTCATGAGCGGTCTATTCCATACCTGCAGCATGACACGCACCTCAGGCGCATCGCGATAGCGCTTGCTGAGTGACTCATAGTCAGTTTGATATTTTTCTATTTCTCTTTTTGCTGCGATCTCAGTACCCGCAAGCTGTCCAATTCTTTGTATCAGTGTAGGAATCGATTCAAGGAGTTTGGGTTCGGCAACGTATACCGTCAGGCCAAGCTGTTTTAATTGCGCCACGGTTGTTTGAGGGTTGCCCGTTTGCCACGCCAGTATTAGATCTGGCTGCATAGATAGGATGAGCTCTACATCAAAACGGTCGAAGCGACCTACCTGTGGAAGCTTAAGAGCGGCATCGGGATAGTCGCTGTACTCGACTACGCCGATTAGCTTGTCTCCGGCGCCTGCGGAAAACGCGAGTTCGGTTAAAGAAGGCGCGAGGCTAATAATGGACTGAGCCGGTGCTGAAAGCCTGACTTCACTTCCACTGTCGTCGATCACGACAATCTCATCGGTCTGGGCGATAACTGCGCCGCCTGCGCTGCCGAAGAACAGACAAAGGCTGGCGATCGCGAGAGCAGGATATCGTTTCACCAGACACACCGCTCAGCTTCGGCTTGTGTGATCGTCCTATTGGATTTTGCGGTCACTAGTAGTCGATGCCTTTCTGGACTTTTACGCCGGAATAGAACGCGTGTTTAGTATCGCCCAGCTCAGTCACGGTATCGGCTATCTCAATAAGTTCCTTTGCCGCGCTGCGACCGGTCACGATAACGTGCTGATTTGCAGGACGACTCTCCAAGGCCTTAAGCACGGCTTCTTTATCAAGGTAACCGTAGGTCAGCATATAGGTAAGCTCATCGAGAATGACCACATCAGTTTCGGCGTCTTGTAAGAGGCGCGCGGCGTTTTCCCAAGTCGCCTCGGCCGCTGCGATGTCTCCTTCGCGATCTTGCGTGTCCCAGGTAAAACCCGTATTCATTACGTGAAATTCGACTTGAGGGTGTTCGCCGAACAGCATCTGCTCGCCACATTCCCACTGGCCTTTAATGAACTGCACTACACCGCAGCGTAGCCCGTGACCGACGCTGCGAGCCAGCATGCCGAAAGCAGATGAGCTCTTGCCTTTGCCGTTGCCAGTGAGCACCAGTAACAAACCTTTGTCGATGGTGGCCGCGGCAATGTTGCCGTCGATATATTCTTTTTTGCGCTGCATTGCGCGTTTGTGGCGCTCGTTACGTTCAGCTGTCTTGTCTTGGGAAGTTGTCACAAGTGGCTCCTGTTTGTTCGAGTCAGCGCGCCGTATTTTGGGACTAAAAGAACACGCTGCATACTATTGATCGAAACGAGTTGATCTTTAGAGGGGCAGCGCGCTCTTCGCGCATTGGGTGCTACAGAGTTAAGCGCAGTCCTATAAAGGCGGCGCGATCTGCCGAGCGATAATCTGCGACCTCACGGTAACTGGTGTCGCTGGCATTTTCTAGTCGAATAAAGGCTTCCAACCCGTCGCGAAGCGAGTAGCTGGCGTTGAGATCAAGCACGCCAAAGTCCTCAAGCGCCACCACGGTGCCAGCGACTTCATCGATCGCGCTTTGGGCGCGGCGATAGAAGGCATTCACACGCAGGCGCTCAGCCGAGCCGACATAGCTTAAGCCAAGATTGAGCAGCTGCTTGGGGCGCCGCAGGCGCTGCAGTCCGTTTGCTCGCTCGGTGTTGTTGATCGTTAGATTTGCCGTGGCGCTGATCTGCTCGCTCAGCTGAGCGCGTCCGAGTAGTTCAACTCCTTCTGAGCGGTTACGGCCGGCAAATTGAAGGTAGCCGCTGAAGCCGGCCAGGTCGAAGTCGATCGCGTCCTCGACGTCCTGACGGAAGGCCACAAGCTCAAGACTTAAGCCGCTGCGGGTATACTCGGCGCCGATTTCATAGCCGCTGCTTCGCTCGGCGTTAAGCGCAAGACTGGCTGCGGGAGGAAACGCGAAAGGCCCTGCGTTATAGCCTACCTCGTAAAGGCTTGGCGCACGGAAGCCTCGACCCACCGCGGCTTTTAGCTTTAACGTCGCTTCGCTAAGGTCGATGAGATAGGCGCTGCTCACACGGTAGCTGGTGAAGTCGCCGAAATCGTCATTGTCGTCTTGGCGGAGGCCGGCAGTGATGAACCAGCGATCGGAAAAGTCGCTCAGCAGTTCCGCATAAACGCCGCTGTTGTCGCGTTCATCTGTGCCGTTTACTTCGTTCTCCAAATCGATACCCGCGATGAAATCAAAGCCAGGCAGCTCGGTAAGACCGATTTGATATTCCCAGCGCCCAAGCTCGCCGTCTGCGCCAAATTGGCTAAGGTTCGCTGAAAGATTATCGCGGTCAGTTTTGCTCACCGCGTAACTGAGCGACTGAGTGATGCCTTCGCCCGAGTAGTTAAGCTCCGCCCGGCTACCGCTGAAGTCATAAACCGATAGGCAATCGTTTATCTGATCGAAGCCCAAGAAACAGCCGTCATACTGGGATTCGCTACTGGTATCGCGATGCACAAGGTTGAGGGAGAACTCTTCGTTAATAGCTACACCTAGGCGCATATGGACGGTAGTGTTGTCGTAGCCGTCGTCGTCGCGCAGCGTCGTATCAGAGTCCCGCGAGTTATAGCCATCGGTAGTAAAATCGGAAAGCCCGAGGCTAAAGTCGACTTTATCGCCGCCGAGCCCGAGCTGCGTAGCAAACTGTTCAGTGCCACGCGCACCCGCTTGGGCGTCGAGGCCGAGGCTGAGCCCGTCGCGCTGCGGCGCAGAGCTGATATTGATTACGCCGCCGGCATCCGCGCCATAGGCGAGGCCTTGAGGCCCGCGCAGCACTTCTACGCGTCCCACTTGGCTAGCGAGAAGGTGTTCTATTGGCGTCGCAACCTGCGTGCCGCTAGGATCGGAAAGGCGCATGCCGTCATACAGTGCTAGCGTGCGGAAACCCTGCTCGCCGCGAATGCGCAGGCTGGAGAGTGAGCCGACGCCGCCATTGCTCGAGCCACCGACCGCGGGGGTTTGGCGCAGTATATCTGTGAGAGTAAAGCTGCCGTAGTCGAGTATCTGCTGGCTGTCGACAACCGAGATCGAAGTTGCGATCTGGCTACGGGGAACCGGGAAGCGATTGCCGACGACAACAAGTTCGTCAATGATATTCGCATTCTGAGCGGCCGCAAAGCCGCTCGCGGTAGCACAGGCGGTCAGAACGATAGACCTCAGTGAGGTCGAGAGAACAGGCGCGGAAACGGGCGCGGACAAAGCTCCGCGGCCGAGCGTATTACTGGTTTTCATATGAACTCCCAATGAAATTCGCCGAGACCGAAGTGGCCTCACTGGCAAGAACTTTCATCAGGGAGGGGGACAGGCAGAAGAGCCCAAGGCTCTGCCACTGATGTAGCCCTCCGCTGCATCAAGTAAAAAAGTCATCGAGGCTGGTATCGGACTTTGCTTAACGCACTTGCTTTGCAGCAGCGCCCTAAACTTACCGTTGCGGGGGCAGTGTCGGATTTGCACCGACTTCCCAATTAGCCAGCGTTGCATCTGGCACCAAGAATGACTTATCTCCAAGCGCCGCCGCGAGAATGGGGCGGTGCTAAAAGATGGCGGGAGTGTATCGAGGTAGGGTGGGGCAGTCAATTCGTCCTGCGAGCTAGGGAAAAACTAGCCGCAGGGCGAACGCCCACTCGCCATAGTCAGCTTTGTAGGATTGAAGGCGTTATCGAGCGCGTCGCGAACTAGAGCTCGGCAAGGCGGGTCGTCACGCTAGCATTAATGCCAGCGGCATCCAAGCCTTGATCGGCGAGCATTTGCGCGACTTTGCCATGCTCAACAAAGCTGTCTTTTAGGCCAAGATTTAGAATGCTAATTTTAGTATTGGCCTGCGCAAGGAATTCAGACACAGCGGAACCAGCGCCGCCCATAACAGCATTCTCTTCAAGAGTAACTAAGAGGTCATGGGACTCTGCTAGCGAGGCAATTAGCTGCGTGTCTAGCGGTTTAACAAAACGCATATCCACGACCGTGGCATTCAGTGCTGCGCCGGCTTCAAGTGCGGGGGTTAGCAGGCTGCCGAAGGCCAGAAGTGCCGCGCGCTGACCTTCACGTCGGACGACGCCTTTGCCTATTTCGATAGCCTCTAAGGACACCGGCGTTTCCGCGCCGGGGCCTTTGCCTCTGGGGTAGCGCACCGCGGCGGGACCTTGATGGTGGTAGCCCGTGTTCAGCAGGAGTCGCGTTTCCGCCTCGTCGCTTGGAGTCATGACTAGCATATTAGGGATGCAGCGTAAGTAGCTCACATCGAAACTACCGGCGTGGGTAGGGCCGTCCTCGCCAACAAGACCTGCGCGGTCGATGGCGAAGAGCACGTCGAGATTCTGTAGGGCGACATCGTGAACAAGTTGATCGTAGGCGCGCTGTAAGAACGTGGAGTAAATGGCGACGATGGGCTTGGCGCCCTCGCAGGCCATGCCTGCGGCGAAAGTGACCGCGTGCTGTTCTGCAATGGCGACATCGTGAAAGCGCTCGGGGAAGCGTTCGGCGAACTCGTGCATGCCAGAGCCTTCGCCCATAGCAGGGGTGATGCCCACGGCGCGATCGTCAGCGCTCGCTATATCACACAGCCACTGCCCAAAGACTTGCGAGTAAGTCGGTGCAGGTTTGCTCGCTGTCGGCGCTGCCGCTGCCGGCGTGATCTTGCTTAGCGCATGCATGCCGAAGGGGTCATTCTCAGATTCGGTATAGCCTTTACCTTTTTGCGTTACCACATGGAGGAGCTGAGGGCCGCGCAGATTTTTTATATTGCCGAGTATTTCGACTAGCCCTTCGGTGTCGTGCCCGTCTACGAGTCCGATGTAGTTAAAACCAATTTCTTCGAACAGGGTGCCAGGTGACACCATGCCCTTCATGTATTCCTCGGCTCTATGGACAGCCTTCAAAGCAGGAGGGAGTTTCGACAGCATTTTTTTACTGCCGCTACGAATAAAGTTATAGGGCTTGCTTGCCCACATGCGGGCGAAATAGCTCGACAAGCCGCCGACATTGTTGGAGATCGACATATTATTGTCGTTGAGAATCACTAGCACATTGTCGTCGAGATGGCCGGCGTGATTAAGCGCCTCGAAAGCCATGCCCGCGGTCATCGCTCCGTCGCCGATCACGGCGATAGTGTGACTGTCTTTGTTGCGACCCTGCTGACGCTTGGCAACCATCATGCCAAGCGCTGCGCTTATCGACGTGCTCGAGTGCCCCACACCAAAGGCGTCGTAGTCGCTTTCGCTGCGGGTAGGGAACGCGGCAAGTCCGCCGGGCTGACGCATGGTGAGCATGCGTTCGCGGCGCCCGGTAAGAATTTTATGGGGATACGCTTGATGGCCAACGTCCCATATCAGCGAGTCCTTTGGCGTGTCGAACACATAGTGCAGAGCTAGGGTGAGTTCTACAACGCCTAGGCCGGCACCGAAGTGACCGCCGGTTTGGCCAACAGAGAAAAGCAGGAATTCGCGTAGTTCACGGGCAACGGTCTCTAGCTGTTCGACGTCTAATTCACGCAGGTCTGCGGGTTTGTCGATCGAGTCGAGCAGCGGCGTGTTTGGACGTTCTAGAGGTATCGCATCTAACATGAATCGGTGTTCCTTGGCGGCCTAGTGCAGGCGCGCAACAATAAATTGGGCGAGCTGGCGCAGTGGCTCAGCCGACTCGTCAAAGTCTTGCAGAGCAGCGACGGCTTCTGCCGCCAGTTCGTCGGCCTTAGCGCGCGCCGCGTCCAAGCCGAGCAGTGACAGGTAAGTGGGTTTGTTCGCCTGGCTATCCGAGCCTTGGGGTTTGCCAAGCGTGGCAGTGTCGCTAATCTCGTCGATGATGTCGTCACGCACTTGAAAGGCCAGGCCGAGTTTGTCGGCATAGCTGTCGAGCGCAAGGAGCTGCGCTTCGCTAGTCATGGCATGGCTTAGCGCGCCAAGTCGCACCGCCGCGCGGATGAGCGCGCCGGTCTTTAATCCGTGCATGCGCTCGAGCTGCTCGAGGCTCTGCTGCGCCCCTACCGCTTCAAAGTCTAAGGCCTGGCCGCCAACCATACCGTGGGCGCCGGCAGCGGCAGCGAGACTGCTAACCATATTCAGTCGTCGTTCAGCGCTGACGTCGTTACCATCGGCGGCGATCAGCTCGAAGGCGAGCGCTTGCAGCGCATCGCCGACAAGAATCGCCGTTGCCTCATCAAAGGCTTTGTGAACAGTAGGCTGGCCGCGGCGCAGATCATCATCGTCCATCGCCGGTAGATCGTCATGGACTAGGGAATAGCAATGAATAAGTTCGACTGCCGTGGCGGCGGCATCGCACTGCTGTACCGAACCACCCACAGCTAGGGCGCCCGCATAGGCTAGCAGCGGGCGAATGCGTTTACCGCTGCCAGCACAGGCATGGACCATCGCATCCTGCAGGCTCTTGCTCGCCTCTTCCGTTGCAATGGCCGCAAAGAGCCGGGCGTTGATGCGCTGCTGACAGGCGCGCATAAACTCGTCCCACGTCATCTCGAGGCTGGGAGCGGGCAGGGCGCCTGGGGCTTTTGCGGCTGAGCTCATGGTTGATTTCGCTGGCAAAGGGTCCGATAGCGTATCGGGGAAGATGAATGTGGCATCGCTGCTCTCGTGCTTTAATTTCTTCAGAAAATGCGAATTATCAAGCCGAGGCGCGAAAATAAAAGTGTCACTTAGTTAAGTTTAAAAAGGTGAATCGTCCTCATCCTCGTCATCCGTGCTCAGCGCCCGTGTCGCGCCGGACTCGTCGAGGAGTACTTGGACTTTCTGTTCAGCGTCTTTTAATGCTGACTGACACTCGCGAGTCAGTTTAATGCCTCGCTCAAATGCGGCGAGGGAGTCTTCAAGGCTCAGCTCGCCTTCTTCCATAGACGAAACCAGCTCTTCAAGCTGCTCGAGAGACTGCTCGAAATTAAAGGACGGCTGCGCTTTGCTCGCCTTCTTCCCGCTGCTCTTACCAGCAGTAGTCTTCGTCTTTTCGGCGGCTGCCTCTGTCTGTGTCATCGCTGCTCTCTCGATTCGCTACGTTTAGACGTTGATTATACGCCATCTAGCCGAGGTTTTGCGCCAGACAGCTAGGGATACGTCTAGCAGGCACAAGTCGTTTTGCCGCCAGCTACATTGGCAATGCCCCCGCCTTGGTTAATTCATGGTGGGCGACTTATGCTATCGTTCAACTCCGAAATCATTCGCCACGCAAACAAGGAAAGCCTCATGGCCCCAGTAGCAATTATCGTCGTTCTCGCCCTTCTTCAATACATCTACTTCTCACTGCAGGTCGGCAAGGCACGCGGCACCTATGAAGTGAAGGCGCCGGCTGTGAGCGGCCATCCGGTTTTCGAGCGCCACTATCGCGTGCAAATGAACACTCTGGAGCAGCTAATCGTCTTTATTCCGGCTCTCTTTATGTTTGCCTACTACGGCAGTGCGCTAGTAGCGGCGGCGCTGGGTGCGGTCTACCTCGTAGGTCGATTCCTCTTTGCTCGCAGCTACGTCTCCGATCCTGCCAAGCGCTCACTGGGCTTTATGCTGAGCTTTCTGCCCACGGTTGTCTTGCTCGTTGGTAGTCTTGTGCAGGCGGTAATGGCCCTCGGCTAGTCGTCTTGCCGCTGCGCGCGGGGCTGGGCTATTCTCCCGCCCTAGGCTTCAGGCTTTTTAATCGACAGAGGCGAGCGTTAGGTAATGACCACTAAGACTCCTTATGCCAGTGATGGCTTTTCGCAATCGGCGGGCCGGCAGCTTGCAGGCTACGCCGTAGCGGCCGTTGCGATACTCGCCGGCATTATGGCGCTGCTGTCTTTCGCTCTCGGGGATGCCGGAGGCGCAGGCGGCGGCGCGGTCGATTTTGACAACAACAGCATCACCATAACTCTGCGCCAGGAGCCGCCGCAGCTCGACTCCGGACGCTCCACCGACGCCGCGAGTTTTTCGGTGCTCGGCCATGTGATGGAAGGCTTAATCAGCTACGACCGCAAAGGCCAGCTAATCCCCGGCGTTGCCGAGCGCTGGGAAATACGCGAAGACGGCGCCACATTCTGGCTGCGAGACGACTCCCTATGGAGTGACGGCCAGCCGGTTACCGCCGAGGATTTTGTGTTCGCCTGGCGGCGAGTGGTAGATCCCGAAACCGCCTCTCAGTATGCGTTTATTACCTATCCGATTAAGAATGCCGAGGCGATCACCAACGGTGAGTTGCCTGCCAACACTTTGGGTGTGCGCGCTGCCGGCCCACGTCGTCTCGAGGTGGATTTCGAACAGCCGACGCCGTATTTCGATAAGCTGGTGGCCTTCATTACTTTCCTACCGCTGCGTGAAGACTTTTTCCTCGCTGCAAACGGCCGCTACGCCGCCGACGCCGATATGATGCTCTACAACGGCCCCTACGTACTAAGCGAATGGGTTCACGGCGCGTCTATGCGGTGGGTAAAAAACCCGCTGTATTGGAACGACGACAAGGGCTTCCTCGACGAAATCGACATTGCCTATATTACGACCGATGTAAACGCCAAGCTTAACCTGTTCAAAGATGCGCAAATTGCCGACACCGACCTTGTTGCACCCATGCTTCCGGAGGCCATGGAGAGACGCTGGCATATCGATCGATTCATGGACGGCACGGTGTTCTTCCTCGAGTTTAACCACCGCGCTGGTCGTGTGACGCGCAATAAAAATTTCCGCCGCGCGATGCAGCTGGCACAGGACCCGTCCGAACTGGTTTACAAAGTGCTTAAAGAAGCGGCCTATATCCCCGCTGAAAGCCTGTTCCCGAGCTGGGTGCAGGGCGCCAACGACCTGTTCCGCCGCGAGCATCCGCCCACTAAGCATGAGATGAACGTCGAGCTCGCGCGCGAGCATTTAGCGCTAGCTAAGCAAGAGCTTGGCCTCGACGAATTTCCGCCGATCGTTTTGCTTGCCGGAGACACGCCGGTTTCCATTCTTTCCGCTGAGTACTACCAAGAGCTTTATCGGCGCACCTTAGGGTTAGAAGTGCGCATCGATCTGCAGACCTTTAAGCAGCGGCTAGCGAAGATGACTTCGGGGGAATTCGATCTGGTGCTGTCAGGTTGGGGGCCAGACTACGATGACGCGCTGACCTTCGGCGATTTGTTTTCTTCTTGGAACTTGAACAATCGGGGCCGCTACGACAGCGCCGAGATGGACCGTAACGTGCGGATCGCACAGTCCGAACTCGACCCTGTTAAAAGGATGCAGGCTTTTAGTGAGATACAGCGTCTAAGCTACGAAGATGTGGTAATCCTGCCAATGTATGAGCGCGGCTGGTCTTTTGTCGTTGATCCTCGCTTAGACGGGCTGATTCGGCGCACCGTTGGCCCAGAAGTTGATTATACCTATGCCTCGATTAACCCGGGCGCGCGACCCTAGAGTTACCGCTGCGAGAAACGCATAAAGCGAACAAGGAAACAGACAGTCGATGTGGAGTTTTATTTTTAAGCGCCTCGTGCAGGGCGTGATCACGGTGTGGTTTATCGCCACCGCGACCTTCTTTGCTATGCACAATGTTCCCGGAGATCCGCTGCTCAATGATCGCGCTATGACGCCGGCGATTCGGGCTAACGTAGAGGCGAAGTACGGCTTAGATAAACCCCTAGGCGAGCAATACCTCATTTACCTGAGTAATCTTGTGCGTGGCGACTTCGGTATTTCTTTTACGCAGGAAAACCGTGAAGTTAACGACATTATTCGCGAACATTTTCCCGTGTCGGCGACGCTAGGTATTCTCGCCGTTCTGTTCGCTGCTGCCGGCGGTGTTTTGTGGGGCGCGCTCACTGCGCTGTATCGCAATCGCTTGCCGGACTATCTCATTATGTTCTTCGTGATCCTCGGTATTTCCGTGCCTAGTTTTGTTGTTGCTGCGGTGAGTCAGCTGGGTCTTGTTGGTGTGAACTCGGTACTTGGTATCACGCTGCTGCCGGTTGCCGGCTGGGGCACGCTGTCGCATATGCTTCTGCCCGCGCTGGTGCTTGGTTTGGGTACCATGGCCTATCTTACCCGCCTCATGCGCTCATCGATGCTCGAGGTCATCGGCTCGGACTACGTGCGCACAGCCAAAGCGAAAGGCCTGCCGGCTGCGAGAATTTTTAGCAAGCATCAGCTACGCAATGCCATCCTACCGGTAATTACCGTTCTCGGCCCATCGATCGCGGCGATCACCACCGGCGGCTTTGTTGTTGAGCTCGTGTTTGCGATACCGGGATTGGGGCGCTACTTCGTGCAAGCGGTGCAACAGCTGGACTACACGGTGATTATGGGCACAACGGTTTTTTACGGTGCCTTCCTAGTGTTTATGGTCATCGTAGTCGACGTGCTTTACGGCTTTATTGATCCTCGAGTGAGGATGAAATAATGAGCACGAGTCCTTTAGATTTTTCACCGCTGGATGCGAGCGCCGGCGCACAGCAGCTCTCAAGACCCTCGCTTTCGTATTGGCAAGACGCTTGGCTGAGACTCAAAGCGAACCGCCGCGCGCTGTTCTCTCTGTTCTTAGTTATCGCTCTGCTTCTGTTTACCCTCGTGGGCCCATGGCTGTGGCAAGCAGACCCCGCTGTGCAAGATCTGGATCAGGTAAGTCAGCCCCCGGGTGTAGACCGCAGTGCTTTGATTGTCGAGCCTTATCAGCCGTGGAGCGTGGGTGAAGTGGCCGGAACTGGCCTGCGGCTTGCCGAGCCAGCGACCACTCAAGCCGTCCGTTTGGTGTGGGATGCGCTACCCAATGCTACCGGCCACCGCGTGTACCGTAATCTATTCCCCGTGGGACCTGAGCGCGCCTATGGCATTCCGCGGGCAGAATTTTTCGACAATTCGACTCTAAGTTTCGAAGACCGTTTGGACATTAAACCGGGCACCTATTACTACACGCTCGTTGCGCTCAATACCGACGGCAGCCTGAGCGATCAGACCGCCTCGCTTACGGTCGATGCGCAGCGCGTAACGACGCTCGCAGAAGCAGTAGAGCGTGGCTTGATCGAGTCGCAGGAGCAGGCCGCTGTGGGCGATGTGATCGAACTGACTTTTCACCCCTTGGGTACCGACTACCTTGGCCGCGACATGCTCGCGCGGCTGATGGCGGGTGCGCAAGTGTCGCTTTTCATCGGCATTGGCGCGCCGCTGTGTTTTGTCCTATTCGGCGTGGTGTTTGGTTCAGTAGCAGGTTTCGTTGGCGGCAGAGTCGATTCCATCATGATGCGCTTCGCCGATTTCGTCGTCGCGCTACCGTTTCTTCTTTTTATGATTCTCTTCAAAATAGCCTTTGGCATTGGGCCCGGCGAGAGCGGCGTGATGCCTATGCTAGTGGCACTCGTGCTGCTGATGTGGCCAGCCACGGCGCGGCTGGTGCGCGGTCAGATTTTGCAGATTCGCGAGCAGGGGTACATTAGCGCTTCGCAGCTTTTGGGTGCCAAGACGCACTATCTTATCCTTCGTCATATGCTTCCCAATACGCTTGGGGTCGTGCTCGTCACATTAACTTTCGCCATCCCTAGCGCCATTTTTACCGAGGCCTTCCTGTCATTTATTGGTATGGGCGTAGCACCGCCTACGCCGTCGTGGGGCTCGATGTCTAACGAGGGCATTAAGACCATGCTAACCACGCCCCATGAGCTTATTTTTCCTGCGGTGCTTATTTCTATCACGGTGCTCGCCTTTAATTTATTAGGTGACGGCTTGCGGGACGCGCTCGACGCGCGCATGAGGAATCGGGAATGAGTCAGGCCACAGAGCTGTTGCAGGTAGAAGACCTGCACGTAGAGTTCGACACCTATGGCGGTGTCGTCAAGGCGGTTCGCGGCGTTGATTTTAGCGTCGCTGCCGGAGAAACGCTGGCGATTGTTGGCGAGTCTGGCTGCGGAAAATCGGTGACGGTACAGAGCATCATGGGTTTGACTCCCATGCCTCCCGGGCGCATCAGCCGCGGCAGTGCGCGCTTGCGCGGGGAGGAGATTCTCGGCCAGTCGCGAATTCAAGGACGCGAGATTCGGGGCGCGCAGATCGGAATGATCTTCCAAGACCCGATGACCTCGCTTAATCCGACAATGACCATCGGTGATCAGATTGCTGAACCGTTGCAGGTGCATCGCGGACTCAGCCGCAGCGATGCAGCCAGGGAAGCGGTGCGCCTTCTTGAAGTGACACGCATTCCCGAGGCCGCAAAGCGTGCCAAGCAGTACCCTTTCGAATTCTCCGGCGGTATGTTGCAGCGTGCGATGATCGCCATGGCGATTGCCTGCAAACCTGATCTGCTAATTGCCGACGAGCCAACCACAGCGCTAGACGTGACCATTCAGGCGCAGATCCTCGACCTGCTGCAGGAGCTTCAGCGCGAAACCGGCATGGCGATCGTGTTAATCACACACGATTTGGGTGTGGTTGCTCGGATGGCGGATTCGGTTGCGGTGATGTACGCGGGCAAGGTTGTAGAGCGCGGCAGCGTTGACGACATCTTTTATCGAAGCGCGCATCCTTACACGCTGGGCTTGCGAGCGGCGATGCCAAGCAATGACCCGAGCGTAAGGCAAAGCCTGCAGCCTATTGAAGGCAGCCCGCCAGACCTTTTCGCTCCGCCTCCCGGCTGCGGCTATGCGCCGCGCTGCCCCTATGCCATGAAGGTGTGTCAGAGCGATCCTCCGCTAGCGCCTCTGTCCGAAGCAGAACCGCGGCCCCACAGCAGCCTGTGCTGGCTGCATCATGACTCGTCAGTAAAACCCGAAGCGCTGTTCTTTGCGTCTAGCGAGGGTGCTAAGCAATGAGCGGTAAGATGAACGATCAGTCAATTCCCTTGATAGAAGCGCAAGCGCTGAGTAAGTATTTTGATATGGGGCGGGGTCAGCGCGTGCATGCCGTGGACAATGTGTCACTCGCAGTGCATGAGCGTGAAATCGTGGGTCTAGTGGGCGAAAGTGGCTCGGGCAAGTCCACCTTTGGCAAGACGCTTCTAGGGCTGCATGATAAAAGCGCAGGCGCGGTTAGTTTCCGTGGCGAGTCACTGCCAATGAAATACGGTCCTGGGGACTTCCAACGTCTTGCTAGCCATATGCAGATGATTTTTCAGGATCCGTATTCTTCGCTGAATCCGCGCATGACCGTTGGCGAAATCGTCGGCGAGGGTCTGGCCCTGCACGCTAAATTAAAGCAGTCGCAGTTGCGGGAAAGGGTCGCCGAGTGGCTTCGGCGTGTCGGCTTACAGCCGGATCATATGTCGCGCTACCCTCATGAATTTTCCGGTGGTCAGCGCCAGCGCATAGGCATCGCGCGCGCGCTTATTCTTGAACCGGATTTCGTCGTGTGCGACGAGCCAATTTCGGCGTTAGACGTTTCGGTACAGGCGCAGGTGATCAACCTGCTCGGCGAGCTGAAGGAATCTATGGGGCTCACGCTGCTGTTTATCGCACACGATCTATCCATGGTGCGCTACGTGAGCGATCGCATGGCGGTGATGTACCTAGGCTCGCTGGTGGAAGTGGGCAGGGCAGATGAGCTGTACTTTGATCCCAAGCACCCCTACACCGAAGTGCTTATTGGTTCGAACCCCGAGCCGGATCCACAGAGCGAACGTTCGCGTCCATCAACGGCGATCCAGGGAGAGATTCCTTCGCCGGTTAATGTGCCGGCAGGCTGCCGTTTCGCTAACCGCTGCCCAAAGGTTATGGACGTGTGCAGGCGCGAAACACCGAAACTTGTGCCGTTAAAAGACCTTGATCGCGAGGTGGCTTGCCACCTCTACTAATCGGCTTCCTGTTCGAGCTTCCACACGTAATCGGTTAGGCCGCGGAAATCTGTCTTGCCGCTGCCCATACGCGGGAAACTCGACACAGTGACGTATTTACGAGGCAGGGCAATGTTGGGCAGTTCCTCGGCGAGGCGTTTATTGGTTCTGCTTGTATCAACGTCTTTGCTGGTTACGGCGACGATCTTCGAGCCGCGTTTTGCATCGGGGAGTTCGACGACACAGCATTCGCAGTCCATGTCGGTGACTGAGTTGAGACACTCCTCGACCGCCACGAGCGATACCATCTCGCCGCCTACTTTTACGAATCGTTTGAGTCTACCCTTGTGGTACAGAAAGCCGTCTGCATCCATGTAGCCCAGATCGCCAGTGTCATACCAGCCTGACTTCAGTTTAAGTGATGATTCCTCTACATCGTTGAGGTAGCCGTTCATCACGCCCGCACCGCGCACCAATATTTTTCCCGTCTCGCCCGGCGCGCACTCCTCGCCTGTTTCATAGCTGAGAATCTTCACCTCGGTGCCAGGAATCGTTTTACCAATGCTGCCGGGGCGATTGTCGTCGCGGGGGTTAGCGGAAATAACCGGCGAGGTTTCGGTTGTGCCGTAGCCTTCGTGAATTTCCAGCCCGTGTTTTTCTTCGAAGAGTTGGCGCAAGCTGTCCGGGCATTTATCAGCACCGGAGACAGCGAGTTTAATGCTAGAGAAATCCCCGGCCGCGGACTGTCGCACGTAGCCTTCGAGAAACACTGGCGTGCCTACGAGCAGCTCCGGTTTGGTTTCGCGAATAATCTGCGCAACCGTTTTGAACTCCAAGGGATTGGCGTAGGTAATCGAGGTCATGCCGAGGCACAGCGGTGTCCACAAATTAATGGTGAGACCGAAAACGTGGAAATAGGGCAGTACCGCAAGCAGTCTATCCATGCCGTAGATTTCCATATGCGTGCAGAAGGAATCGATATTCGACAGGATGTTGCGCTGGGTTAGCTGAACAACTTTAGGGTCTTTTTCGCTGCCGCTGGTGAAGAGAATGACCGCGGGCTGTTCCAGATCGACACGACCTACCAAGCGTTTTAACAGCGCATCTGGCAGCAGCGTCTTAGTAAACGCTAACGCTTTCTCTAAAGGATTGAGCGTAGCGAGAATGTCCTCAATAAACAGCATATCCGGCAGCTGCGGGCAGCCGGTTTTTTCTAACAGGCCGCGGGTTGTGATAATGGTATGAAAGTCGCACTGATGCTGCGCGTAGCGGCAGTTTTTCTTGGCGCCGGTGGAGTAGTTAATCATGACCGGAGTGAGCCCGGCCATCACCGCGCCGAGCACGGCAAGAGCACCGCCACCGGAGGTCGGCAACATAATACCGATACGGCCGCGCTCGAGCTTGCGGAAGCGTCGCGCGAGTATGAGTCCGGCGATGCGCGCTTGCTTGAATGAAATATCGCGACCGGTTGTGCGGTCGATGAAGGCGACTTTGTTGGGAGACTGTCGCGCAGAGTCTAAGAATCGATGCTGTAACATGGCCTGAGTGTATCCCAAGCCTGCGCAAGGGGAAACGCTCGCTGCTGTTTCGTCACGCGTTCAGCTGGCAGGCTACCTGAGATAGCGTCCCGAGGCCGAACGGTGTCTTCGACCGACTCGCTAGGCCGGTTCTAAGGCGAAAGTCGCGGAAATCTCAACACAGGCGTTCAGAGGCAGGACATTGCTGCCTAAGGCTAGGCGAGTGTGTTTGCCGGCTTCGCCGAACACTTCGACCATGAGATCAGAGGCGGCGTTAATCACGCTCGGCTGTGCGGTGAAATCGTCGTCGCTGGCAACGAAGCCCTGCAAGCGGACGCAGCGTCGCACGCGATCTAAGTCACCCTCACAGGCGCCCTTGAGTGCGGCCAATATATTAATGCCGCACTGCCTTGCCGCTTCCCGAGCCTGCTCCACCGACACCTGTGCGGGCACAGTGCCGGGGTAGAGCAGTGTGCCAGCGCGCATCGGAATTTGTCCTGCAATATAAGCGGTGTCGTTTTCCACGGTGTAGGCAACGTAGTTGGCTAAAGGTGCGGGGGTAGCAGGCAGCTCTATACCGAGTTCCTGTAAACGCGATTCTATTTTGCCATCAGCCGCACCAAGGGCTGAGGTGCAGCGGTTCAGTGCCGCGCCGGCGCTAAGGCTGAGGGCTGCGCGAATAAACTGTCTGCGGCTTGCGATGCGGGTTGGTACTGGTTTTGACACGCTTTGTCCTCTGCTTTGGCGTTGAGCGGGGCTTTGTTTTACCCGCGACAGTCGAGTGGGTTTGCTTGTGTTTCTATTTAGTCGCTTCTAGTTTGGTTTCGTCCAGTGCGAAGCCTAGCAGCTCTGGTGTGTACTCACGGTCGCCAATCGCCACCACGATGAACTGCTTGCCGTTTGCGAGGTAGCTCACCGGCGCACCGGAGGTGCCTGCTTCTAGCTCGGTTTCCCAAAGCACATCGCCGCTGTCTTTATGGTAGGCACGAAACATCGGGCCGCCGCTGTTGGTCGCTATTTCTACCGGCATGTCTATCGGTATGCGCCCACCGGGGCGCTGATTGGTCAGACCCTCGCCAAGAAACAGAAGCGAGCCCGTGAGCAGGGGAGAGGGCCTGCCCGGTACGCCGAGCTTTTCTATGCCTAAGTGTGCGATGGCAGGGTTGTCTACCGGTCCCACACCGTTGGGCACCATCCACTTGTGTTCGCCGGTGTTCATGTCTATCGCGGTGACACGACCGTAGGGCGGCTTAAAGAGGGGCAGACCGCGGGGGCCTGCGAGCCAGCGACGCGCACCTTTAATGTAGCGAAGGTCAGTCTGTTCGGGATCGCCGGCTTCGATGTCGGCGACAAAAGGTGCGGTGATAGAGGGGATATAAAGCATGCCGGTAGCCGGGTCGAACGCCGCCCCCTGCAGATCAGCACCGCCCTGCGAGCCAGGCAGCTGGATCGTGCCAAGCTTGCCGCCGGGGGATTCGTCGCGAATCGAGGGCGGGGTATAGAGTGGGCCGGTGACATAGCGGTTGAAGATCTCCAGAGCCTCGGCGCGCAGCTGGGGGGTAAAGTCGATGAGGTTCTCTTCAAGCGCGCCCTGCGTGTCGAAGGGCGCGGGTTTGCTTGGGAACGGCTGCGTGGGTGAGGCAACTTCGCCCGGGGTGGTGGAGGCAGGCACTGCTCGCTCTTCGATTTCCCACACCGGCTCGCCGGTGCGGCGATCGAATACGAAAGCAAAGCCCTGTTTAGTGATTTGCGTGACCGCCGGCACGGGTTCGTCGTCTACGATGAGGTCCATGACAATAGGCGCGGCGGGAGGGTCGTAGTCCCACAGGCCGTGGTGCACCATTTGATAGTGCCAGATACGCTCGCCGGTCTCGGCATTGACGGCGACTAGACTCTGACTAAAGAGATTGTCGCCAAGGCGGTGGCCGCCATACATGTCGTTGGTTGCTGAGGAAATTGGCAGATAGACATGGCCTAAGTCCTCGTCGGCGCTGAACAGCGCCCACATAGGGGCATGACCGGTGTATGACCAAGAGCGGTCTTGCCAGGTATGCGTGCCGAATTCACCTTCTTGGGGAATGGTGTGGAAGGTCCAGCGCAGTTCCCCCGTGCGCACGTCGAAGGCGTTGACGTCGCCGCGAGGTGCGTCTTTGCTCGAAAAATTGTCCGACATCGCCTGACCTATGACGATCACATCGCGCACCACCATCGGCACGCCGCCCCAGCGAAAGCGTTCAAATTCGGCGGGAGTGCGCTGCAAGTCTACGCTACCGGCGCTGCCGAAGCCTGCTACGGCAGCGCCGGTTCTGGCATCTAGAGCATAAAGCGTGGTGCCGCGCTGCACGAAAACGCGATCGCCCTCATCGCCACCGCGCCAATAGGCCACGCCGCGAGTCGGTGCCCCGGGAAGTCCAGCCACGCCGCCGGGGGGCTCTTGCAGCCACAGAGTCTCGCCGCTGGCAGCATCGAAAGCCTCTACCAGGCCTAGCGCGTTGGGGATGTAAGCCACGCCATCGATCACCACCGGTGCGGCCACGTAGTTGCTGGAAAAGCGCTGCTTTGGGTTAAGCGAGGTGTAGTAGGGATCCACAGCGGGTCGGCGCCAAACCACGTCCAAGGCGTCGATATTGCCGGCACTAATTTGGGTAAGAGGCGAGTACTTGCTGCTGCCAATATCCGCCGCATAGGCCGACCAGTCGCCATGATTCGGGCTCGCGGTGTCTAGCCCTGCGTAAGCGGCTTCAGTATCAGCGGGCGGCTCGGCGCTGCTTTGATTATCCGCTGAATCTGGCGCGCAGCTCGCGAGGAGAATAAGTGGAGCATAGACGCATGTGCAGAGTGCCCAGCGGCAGAGAGCCGCACGGCGTATTGATAAACCGGACCGGTGGAACGCGTGACGGAAGGAATTCATGGCACTATCCAAAGTCTGCCTCATAGGGCGGTAACTAAAGATAATACCGTGTCGGCAAGCAAATGCCAGAGACTGTATTTGCGCGTGCTAGTTGGCTAGGCGCTGTTTGATGCGGCGGATGATAGACCCAAGCATCGGCACGTTTTCGTAGACAAACGCCCCGAGATCGAAGTAGTCGCGGTGATAGTAGATGCGGTTATTTCTTACTTTCAGGAAGCTTGCGCCTTCAACGCGGACAATCTCGCTGCTTTTCGGGCCTTTCGGCTTCAGGATCATGGTCCAGGCGAGAAAGATTTCACCGCCAGTATCGAGGGTCTGATGAAACTTGAAGGTGCAGGTGTCGACTTTGCTGTAAAGCTGCTGAAATCGCTCTACAAGTGCCGCTTTGCCCTGAATGCCGTGCGAGGGATCCTCGAAGTACACGTCGTCGCTGTAGAGCGGGGCAAGCGCCGCTGTGTTACCCGACGCTAGACCCTTGTAAGCTTCTTTCAAGGCGCTGGCTAAATCGGCTGTTTCCAAGCCCTCTGCTGCTTCATTTGAGGCAAGTTGAGCGTTGGTACTAGTTTGCTCCTGAGTTTGCTCCATAGCGGCTCTCGATTGACCTTAGTAACTGATTTGGGTGAAATTTGCGTGTTCTGCCAATACGGGTTTTGAAACGAAGTGGATCACCGCGAAGATTTTGTGATCCGCCACCCCGCACGAGGGCGTTCAACTAGTCATGCATAATTTGTCAGCAACGTTAGAACCCATTACGATACGGTCTCCGCAACGAGGCAGACCTAGAGTAGTGACTAATAGCGACGAACATCCTCCTGCGGACACTGCAGCGCCCACCGCTGCCCCGACCGCAGTGAGTAGCGACGGTCCTACGGACGAAGAACTCCTTCTTGCGGTTGGCGTCTCCCAAGATCGACAGGCCTTTAATCAACTGTTCACGCGTTTCAACAAGCGCATCTTTGCTATGGGCATGAAGCTCACTCGCAATGAGCAGCTCGCCCACGACCTAGTGCAAGAAGCGCTGATGACGGTGTGGACTAAAGCGCCGCTCTACGATCTTGATCGGGGTACCGCGCAAAGCTGGATCTTCACGCTCACACGTAATCGCTGCTTTGACATGCTGCGCAAGAAAAAGCGCCAGCCACAAACCGTGAGCGCAGACGATATCTGGCCACAGGAATCCGACGCCGAGATGAGCTTTGTGCACGAAGAGCAAGGCTCTCAGGCAGTAGAAGTGGCGCAAATTGAGAGACTGTATGAACATTTACCGACTGCCCAGCAAGCGGTAATAGAACAAATTTACATTTTAGATCGCACTCACGAAGAAGCGGCGGCGGCTCTAGCGATTCCCCTGGGAACCTTGAAGTCGCGCTTGCGCCTTGGTGTGGCGAAATTACGTACTATGATCGGGGTCGAACAATGACAGCTGCCAATTTCCATCCGAGCGATGAGGTTCTATTACAATTCGCTCAGGGCACACTATCCACAGGTATGAGCGTGGCGCTGTCGGCGCATATCGAACTCTGCACCAGCTGCCGCAACCGCAGCAGCGAATTAGAGTCGCGTTCTATTATGGCTTGGCTTCAAGACGATGAGCCGGTAGCGACGCCTGATTTTTCCGGCCTAGCCGAACAAATCATGGCCGCGCCGCAGCTGAAAGAAGAGCCGGCGAGCCAGCAGGATAAAAGCTACGCGTCTGAGGAAGACTTCCCGGTCTCTGAGATCCATATGCTCGATCGATCGTTCACGCTGCCCCGCGTTCTCGCTCGTGCCGCGTCGAAAGGACTCAAGTGGCACAAATTGGCTGGTGGAATTAATCAGGCCCAGGTGCAGATCGACAACGAGACTCAGTGTGAATTTCTCTACATGACCCCTGGCAGCCAGGTGCCCGTGCATCGCCATCAAGGCAACGAAGTAACCTTGGTGCTCGACGGGGCTTTTGAAGATCAGTTCGGCCACTATGGTCCGTCTGACTTCTTGATTCGCGATAAGCGCGATCAACATCAGCCCTCTACCGAGGAAGGGTGTCTTTGCTTCGCGGTTCTAGATAGCCCGCTGACCTTCACTAGCGGCCTCGCGCGTCTCTTTAACCCGATCAACAACTACCGCTTCCGCCGAGCTACTTCTCAGCGCTTCTAAGGCTAGCTGACTTAGCGGTACGCGCCCGCGACCGCTCAAGCTCCATCGCAACAAACTAAGTTGGAAATAGCCTAAGCTGTCCAGCCGCCTATCGCGGCTTGGCATCAATGTTTATCGCGACAGATATCCTCTGCTTGTTCCCCGTATAAGCCCGTACGCCATGGCGTAGCCATGCCGGAAATACGATCAAATTATCCTTATCGAGTTTCAGCTGCGCCTGTATCTGCTGAGGTCGACCGCTGCCGTCAATAAGGCGAAACCCCGGGTTGTGCATCGCTGCGAGGGGGAAACGCGGGTCTTCGAGGTAGAAGTTACCGCCACTCTCCTGCGACCCATCACTATCTTTACCCATGTCCAAATAAAACACCGCCGCCCATAAATTACCCGGATGGGCATGGAGCGTGTTCAAACCGCCTGCTTCCGTTACATTCGCCCACATCCTCGCCTGCCAGTCGAAGTCTTCCACACTCGCGCCTTCGAAATGACTCATTTTTTTCGCCACGCTGATGGCCGTGTCTGCAAGCTTCTGTGCTGCAGCGCCGCCCCAGCTGAGCATATCGGTGTCGGAGTGCCAGCCGCCCTCGTTGGAGCGTTTAAGGCCTGCGGTCTGGGAGCGCCTCAGTTCAATCGCGGCCAATAGGTCTCGGGTTAACTCCTCCGCCTGCGCAATCGTGGCGTAGGCAACGGGGGTTTCAAACAAGGCAATGGGCTGAGCCTTCACTTTTATTGGGTAGTCTGCTTTCTCCATCGCTTGATTCTACCGCGTAAAGGCAGCTTTGGGATGACATTTTGATCACGCCGGTTACGGTCTTAACGCCGCCCGGGGTCTGAGTGCGGCTTGTAATAAAAGTGCCACAAAAGGGTCGCACAAGTGAAATATTTGGACCCTACTATTGGGGCTCGTCAATTACTGGCGAGTGCTAAACGAATCTGTGGGGCAAAAAAATCCCGCAGGTGGAGCAACTCGAAAACGACACTCGAACACACACTAAGATCTAGGGACTTGGAGCCAATATGAAACTCGAACTAATCAAAACTAGCGCGCTAGCAACAGGCGTTGCACTCGCGTTTGCTTCACTTAGCGGACAGGCAGCCACACAGCCAAGCCTGACTACAGCGGGTGCTTCATCATCAGCTGCATTTACCGGTGGCGCCACTGTTAATGACGGTGCGAGCTACCTCGCTGAAGTTCCAGCCGAAGTCGCAGCTGACCTAGTCGCGACAATCGCACCAGCCGCAGGTGACGTTGGTAAGCAAGGCAGCCTAGTGGTGATTGCAGAGGTAGGTGACCTGGGCTTTTTCATCAAGCTTTCAGGCGGAATTTGGATTCCATGGGACGGCGCAACAGTTCTACCCATGACAACAAAGACTCTGACAGCCTCTGAATCAGTGAATGTGCTGGACAACCTCGTAGGCAACGACACGTCGCTTGCGGGTCTCTCCATTAAGGCCTATGTCGGCTACTACACGGGCACAGATACGGCCACGATTACCTATACCGCAGCGCCTATTGAAATGAAAATCGCTGAGGCAGCAGGATCTACCTGCCCCACGAATACGACTGCGTTGACAGGTTCTACCTTTGCAGGCAAGCCTGTGTGCCAGCTGCCCGCGGGCGATGCGATCACAAGCGACACACACCTCACGAATAACTTCTCTTACTTCTTCGACGGCAACGTCTTCATCGGTGAAGACGCTGACACGCCTGTAGCCGACAAGGTGAAGCTCACTATCGATGCTGGCACAACGATCTTCGCCACCGAAGGCGCTGCAGCGCTCACTGTCCGACGCGGCGGCATGATCTTTGCGAACGGCTCAAAAGATCACCCAATTGTTATGACCTCTGAGCTCGACGTCGAGGGAATCGACGCGCTCAATACCCGCGGTACCTGGGGTGGTCTGGTTGTGAGTGGCAGCGCTACTTTGAACAGCGCCGACGGCTTCGGCGTCAACGAAGGCGTAGGTGATACCTACGGTGGCGGCACTAGCCCCCGCGACGACGACAGCAGCGGTGCGCTGACCTACCTGCAGATTAAGTACGCAGGTTACGCGTTCTCGCCGACTAACGAGCTCAACAGCCTAGCGCTGTCAGGCGTGGGTAACGGCACGATCGTCGACTTCGTTCAAACACACAACGGCGCCGACGACGGCATCGAGTTCTACGGCGGTACCGTCAATGCTAAGCACCTCCTAACAACGGGAACAGACGACGACGCGCTAGACTGGGTCCTCGGCTACAGCGGCAAGCTGCAGCACATTTTGGTTGATCAGACTAACTCCGGCGACAACTGCATCGAAGCCGACAACCTAAGTGCTAACCCCACAGCGACGCCTCGTTCAATGCCTACTGTGTCAAATCTGACTTGCGTTGGATCAGCTGGTATGAGCACTAAAGGCCACGCGTTCGAGCTGAAAGCCGGCACTGGCATGAAACTGTCTAACATCGTCCTGGGCGGCATATTCCCAGCGGGCAACGAAGGTTGTATCCGCATCGCCGGTACAGATACGTTCACTCAGTCAGGTGCAACGATTGCTGAGCTCAATGGCACGCTCGAAATGCGAGACAGCCGCATCACTTCGCAGTGTTCCGACAACTTAGAGGGCGGCTCAGTGACACTTGAGAAGCCTGCAGAAGGTCCTTGGAACGCGTTCGATTGGTACGGTGCTCAAACTAACAGCACTGTCGGTGAGGTGGATCTCGGTGGTAAGAACGGTTGGGCTAACGGCTCAACTCTGAACGCCATACCAGCCAATATTCCTTCAGATTCGTTCTTCGACCAGGTTGACTATATCGGTGCGGTTAAAGACGACTCATCGGACTGGACGCAAGGCTGGAGCTTCACGGGCTACAAGGACTAATAGTCCCTCGCTAAGCCCGGGCTCGCGCCTGAAAAGTACAAACGGGAAAGGCGCTTCGGCGCCTTTTTTGTTTTATTGAACGCTTTTTTAACGCTGAAATATAAGTGTCACATAATAGTCATATGATAGCGCCCTTAAATATCAATTACGGATAATCACGTCCGTAGTATTCGGAGCAAGTCATGTTAAGTAAGAAGTTGTCTGTTGCAGCTATCGCTTTGGTTGGGAGTTCGTGCGTTATAGCTCAGCAGCAGCCTAATCTTATTGAAGAGATCTCGGTGATCGGGCAGTTTGTGCCGGATGAAAAAAGAGGCACTGATCAAATTGCCAATGTTGTCGGTGAGGAGCAATTTACTCGCTCGGGTGACTCAAATATCGCAGAGAGCTTGAAAAGGGTCTCGGGCCTCAGCACTGTGGCTGGCAAGTATGTTTACGTGCGCGGCTTGGGCGAGCGATACGCAACTACGCTGCTCAACGGCGCCATTCTGCCTAGCCCAGAGCCCCTAAACCGCGTCGTCCCTATGGACCTGTTTCCCACTGGCATCTTAGAAAGCGTGCTCGTACAGAAGACTTATTCCGCCGCCTACCCGGGGGAGTTCGGCGGTGGCGTCCTGCAGATGCGAACTAAGAAATCGACCGACGAGTTTTTCTGGAACTTCGCCAGCACCGTGGGCGTGATAGACAACGCCACATTCAAAGACGGTCCAATGATTTCAGGCGGTGACACCGACTGGCTCGGAATCGACGATGGCTATCGAGCTCCCACGCAGGAACTGCTCAATGCGACAGCGGACGGCAATCAGCTAAAACTTAAAAGTCGATTCACGGGAATCGGAGTGCCGGCAGAGGAGCTTGAGGCAGTAGGCGAGAGTTTCAACAACCAGTACACCCCAGAGGAAGGTGAGGCGCCACCCAACGTCAACATTTCAACCTCGTTCGGCAATTTTTACGACCTAGGCTCTTCGGGCATGAAGCTCAACTATCTCGCTTCTTTGGACTACAGCAACAGCTGGGACACCAACCGAATTGAGCGAAATACCTACGTACCCGGATCGCAGGGCCTCGACATCCAGGAAGATCTAGACTTTGTCGGTACTGAAAACAGCATCGATTTGAGCGCTATTTTGTCTACGGGATTGGACATAGACGAGAACAACAACGTGCGCCTGACCTCAGTGGTATTAAGGCAAACTGATGACCGCGTGTTCGAGATTGATGGCGTAACCTTGGACGCTCCAGACCTCGAAACCACCGAGTTGCAGTGGGTCGAGAGAGAGATCGTCTCTAATCAGCTGCAGGGTGACCACTACTTCCCAACTCTGAACGAGCTGGTGGTCAACTGGCGCTACTCTGACATTACGGCCACCCGAGAGGCGCCAGATACGCGCTTTTATCGCTATGATGGCGGCGAATTCTCCTCTCGCGTTGACGGCAATATGCGCAGCTTTGATGTCCTTGAGGACAATGCGTCAGAGCTTGGTGTTGACCTTACTATGGTGTTTTATGGCCCAATGAACTCCATAATCACGCCAAAGTTAGGTTACGTGTCGTCGGAGAAAGAGCGCGATTCGGAGATAAGACGTTTTGGTTTCGCGTTTAGCGGGGCAATCGCCAACGATAACGAACTACTATTCAAACCTCTCGAAGAAATATTCGCCCCTGAGAATATAACAGAAGACGGTTTTGTCATTCGGGAGCTCACGCGGCCGACTGACAGCTATAAAGCGAGTAATTCACTCGAGGCCTTCTACGGGCAGGTCGAGGTTAATTTCGACGACAGGTTGCGCCTAACTTTTGGCGGTCGACAGGAAGACTTTGAGCAGGTGTCAACGACATTCGACTTGTTCCGCCCAAACTCGTCTATCTCCGCGGATCTGAAGCAAAAAGAATTCCTACCCGCTTTTAGCGCAACGTACATTCACTACGACCATCAGTTTCGCTTCGCCTACAGCGAGACGGTGTCGAGGCCTGATTTCAGGGAGCTATCGACCTCTCCATTTATCAATCCTGAGACTGGACGAGAAATATTTGGTAACCCGAATCTCGACATCACCTCGATCACGAGCTACGACTTCCGCTGGGAGTGGTATTTTGGTTTCGCTGACTACGTCTCAGCTGGCTATTTTTACAAAGAATTCTTAGACCCTATCGAGGCGGTTATCTTCAGCCCTGTAGATCCGCGAATCAGCTATATTAATGCTGAGTCTGCCGAAAATCAGGGAATCGAGCTAGAAGGCTACAAGCGTCTCGACTTCCTTGGCCCCTTAGGCGAAGACTTTTACGTGCAGGGCAATGTCTCGTTTATCGACTCGCTGGTAAATATTCGCGAGGCGGACTTGGGTTCATTGACAAGCAGCTCTCGCGCTCTGCAGGGGCAGTCCGATGTGTTGTTCAACGCCCAGATTGGCTATGAGCCTTACTCAGGCACCACTGCGACATTGCTCTACCATTACTTCGGCGACCGCATCGATTCGGTCGGCATTGAAGGCGCGCCAGACCTAATCCAAGAAGGCTACGGAGAGCTGAACTTTATTTTCATTAAAGAGCTTGATCGCAACTGGCAAGTCACAGCGAAGGCTAAGAACATGCTCGATGCTCGGAGTGAAATTACCCAAGGAAACCTGTTAGCTAACGGCTTTAATTTAGGACGCGAATTTTCGCTGCAGGTGCAGTATCGCTTTTAGTCGCAGCTTAAAGCTTGCCCTGAATAGACGGAGCCTGTTGGCTCCGTTTTGCTTTCTGGCAAGCTGACTGCTTGGCCTTTTTTCGATGACAAAATAACTCTGACCTTTTCAGCCCTGCATTGTTTTTGTCACGCAAATGTCATAGTTTGATGATTAAATCCGTGGGTATTAAAAGGCAGCTATCTAGATTTCTTAAGGCCAGAGGGCCTGATCAATCTGGAAAGCGAATAGGGTCTAAAGACCTGGAAGGTCTAGAAGCTGAGAGAGTGAACGCCGAGTCCACTCGCAAGTTCCTGCTGAGGCGCCAACTGCAATGTCCGAATCCACAATTTTAATCGTCGATGACGAAGCCGCGATCCGCGACATGGTCGGTATCACATTAGACCTAGCCGGCTTCAGCAGCATAAGCGCCGAAAACGCTCACGATGCCCACGTCTCCATCGTCGATAGAAAGCCCGACCTCATTCTGCTGGACTGGATGCTGCCTGGCGGCAGCGGTATTGAATTGGCGCGCCGATTACGTCGCGACGAACTGACAGCAAACATCCCCATTATTATGCTCACTGCTAAAAGCAGTGAAGATAATAAGGTGCAGGGACTGAGCGAGGGCGTAGACGACTACGTTACCAAGCCCTTCTCGCCACGCGAGCTCGTTGCCAGAATCAAAACTGTGCTGCGCCGCGTCGAGGGCAAGCAAAAGAACAAGGCGTTGACTGTATTCGATCTGAGCCTCGACCCCACTAGCCACCGCATCACCATAGAAGACCAGCCGGTCGAAATGGGGCCCACCGAGTTTCGTCTGCTGAAATTCTTTCTGCTCAATCAGGAGAAGGTGTTCAGCCGCGACCACATCCAAGACGCGGTCTGGGGTGGCAACGTCTATTTAGAAGAGCGCACAATCGACGTCCACATTCGTCGCCTGCGCAAAGCCCTGTCCTCGGTGCCCGAGACTACCATCGAATACGATAAGCTCGTTCAGACCGTACGCGGTGCGGGGTACCGGTTTTCGGTTAGGCCGTCTTAAGCGCTGTATCCCCTCAGCTCCATCGATGCATCCTCCGACCGCTATCTCATATTTGCCTTATCTCGAGGCTATCCAATTTTGCAAATTCTTGATTTGAGCCAACCGAGGTCGGGCAGCCCGCCGCCTGTGAGGTCTTAGTCCTAGCGACTCCCGGTACTCACCCCCCCCCCTCCCCAATGATCAAGACCTCTGAGACGCGCCCTGCGCATATAGGCTCGATATCCTAAAGAGACCGCCATGAGGGAGATTTATAGAGTGCTTACGTGCTATCTCGATTAAGCCCCAAGTGGTCTGTTTGGCTCGGCCAAGCGTTATCGAACCATTCCTCATGGGGTCTCAGTGGTCTCGTTTGCGAGTCACTGGTGCTTCTAGTGGGGTAGGAGCGCTGAATTATGGCCAAAATGTGTCCTTTTTGTTTTCAATTTATGAGTAAATCGTTCACGTTTCGGTAAAATATGTGTAGTATGCGCGCCATGCGCCTCGCCCAAGAAGGTGCTAATACATCCAAGAAGAAGATTAAAAGCCCGGATTTCAATGACTTACGGGTTCATATCAATCTATTTAGGGGAACATTATGTTCAGAATGACACGTAAAGCCTCAGCCTTCCGACTGGCTTTTGCCGCAGTCGCAGGTCTAAGCTCTGTCAGCGTTGCGCCAAGCGTACTCGCACAAGACACTGAAGTAGAAGAAGTCGTAGTGACGGGCTCACGCCTGACTCGCTCTAACGTCACCTCATCGGTACCTCTAGTGCAGATCGGCGCTCAGGAAATTGAGAACCGCGGTACTGCTCGCATTGAGGACGTGGTTAACATCCTGCCAAACGTCTTCGTTTCTCAGACAGCCGAAGTTGCTAACGGCGCAACAGGCACATCGACACTCAACCTTCGCGGCCTAGGTGCTACTCGCACGCTGGTACTGATCGATGGTAAGCGTCTCCCGTTCGGTAGCCCATTCTCTTCAGCTGCCAACGTTGACCTCGTGCCTGCGCGACTCGTAGAGCGCGTTGACGTCGTTACAGCCGGCGCCTCAGCGGTGTATGGTTCTGACGCGGTAGCGGGTGTTGTTAACTTCGTAACTAAGCGCAACTTTGAAGGCTTCGAACTGGACTATCAGTACGGCGTCAATGAAAACCCTAATGATGACGGTTTCATGGCAGACGTTCTCCAGCGCAATGGCATCGCCAATCCTGGTAGTCACACTGGCGGCGAAGGCGGCTTGCTCTCAATGCTAATGGGCGTAAACACGGCCAGCGGCGACGGCAACATCACCATTTTTGGTAGCTACGAAGATCAAGAAGAGCTTCTCGGTGGCGATCGCGATTCAGGCGCTTGTACGCTTGGTGGTACGTCGACTATTAACTGCGTAGGTTCTTCTAACTTCCGTCGCTTCAACGGCACACTGGGTAACGGTGTAGCTGGGACAGTATTCCAGCAAGAAGACGGTACGCTGACGCCTTTCGCAGGCGGTGCAGCTGAGACTTACAACTTCGGTGCGCGTAACCACTACCAGCGCCCTGTAGAGCGTTGGAACCTTGGCGCAAGCGGTTTCTATGAAATCACTGGCGGACTAGAGGCCTACGCTGACACAAGCTACATGAGCAACAACACGACTGCACAGATTGCAGAATCTGCTTCATTCAACCGTGCTTTCGAAACCAACTGTAGCAACCCTCTCCTGCAAGCTGGTCGTGGCCCTGCCGGTGCCGGTGCGTTCTCCTTTGCAGACTTCACGGGTAACTTTGACGACGACGGCAACTTTGTAAGCTGTAATGACATCTTAGCTGCTGGTGGCGATGCCGACGTGCAGTTCATTAACTCACACCGCAACGTTGAAGGTGGTCCCCGCATCAGCACCTACGAGAACA
The DNA here is from genome assembly GCA_965661495.1 of Pseudohongiellaceae bacterium. Lineage (GTDB taxonomy): Bacteria > Pseudomonadota > Gammaproteobacteria > Pseudomonadales > Pseudohongiellaceae > UBA9145. The sequence continues at coordinate 247,889 of CBFIDY010000002.1, forward strand.
ACACGTTCCGTGCGGTCGCAGGTCTACGCGGCGACATCTCAGACGATTTCAACTTCGATGTGTTTGCTCAGTTCTCAGGAACTGAAGGCACTCGCCTCTCGCAGCGTGATTTGAACGCTGAGCGTGTGCAGCAGGCTCTCTTCCTAGTTGACGATGGCAACGGCAACACTGTTTGTCGCGATGCCAGCAACGGCTGTGTGCCATGGAACATCTTCGAGCGCAATGCTGATGGCAGTTCAGCTGTGACTTCAGAGGCTACAGACTTCATCCAAGGTCTTGGTATCGTTACGGGTGAAACTGAGCAATTCGTGATCGGCGGCACAATCGAAGGCGACTTGACAAACTTTGGTCTGCAGAGCCCTTATGCTGATTCAGGCATATCAGGCCTAGTTGGTTTCGAAACACGCACTGACGAGCTGTCGCGCCTATCTGACGACATCTCTTCTACGGTCGGTGGCCTCACAGGCACAGGCGGCGCGACTCTGCCAATCGCTGGTAAAATTGACGTCGACGAAGTGTTTATGGAAGCTTCGATTCCTCTAATCACTGGCGCGCCTTTCGCTGAAGAGCTTGGCCTGTCAGCCGGCTACCGCTACTCTGACTACACGACTACTGGTAACGGTACTAGCAACAGCTTCGATGCCGATACATGGTTCATCGGCGCCAGCTGGTCTCCTACTGAAGACCTGCGCTTGCGCGCAAACCAAGCGCGTGCGATTCGCGCGCCAAACGTGTTTGATCTCTATGTAGGTATCAACACGGGTCTTGTCGATCTCTCCACTGGTGAGAACGGTCTGTTCGACCCATGTGCTTCTGCACCGGGCGTTGCACCTGCGGCATCAGCTGAAGCCTGTGCACGCACTGGTTTGAGCGCTGCACAATACGCGGCGGGCGTTGAAGACAACCCTGCTGGTCAGTACAACTCAATCACAGGTGGTAACCCGAACCTAGTGGCTGAAACTGGTGATACAACGACTTTTGGTGTTGTTTACACGCCAAGCTTCGTTGAAGGCCTATCAATCGCAGTTGACTACTTCGATATCGAAGTAACAGAAGCTATTGGTACTATCCCTGCGCAATCAAGCCTCGACGGCTGTATTGCTGGCGGAGCAGGCTCAGATACGTTCTGTGCTCTCATCCAGCGTGACACAGCAGGTACGTTATGGCTCAGCAACAACGCTCCTGACGGTGGTCTAGCCGGTATCAGCGCTCAAAATGCGAACATTACATCGCTCGAAACTCAAGGTTTCGACGTGAACGTAGCCTACGCATTCGACGTGAACAACTGGGGCTCTTTCAACCTTGACTACGCGGCAACGATCCTCGACACAAACAGCTCAGTGCCATTCGCTGGTGCCGACGCGATCGAGTGTGTGGACGTTTACGCTGGTCAGTGCGAGCTGCCTACACCTGAGTACACTCACCGTGTACTAGCTAACTGGAACACTCCTATTAGCGGTCTGGGTGTGTCGATGACTTGGCGCCATGTAGGTGAGACCACGCTGTTCGGTCTTGATCAAGCAGCTGCGTCACAGCGTGATGAGCAGATGAACGACTTCCTCGAGGCGCGTAACTACCTCGATATGTCTGCCAACTACATGATCAACGAGAACATCACTGTGCGTGCGGGTGCTAACAACCTACTCGCGAAGGATGCGCCTCTATCTACTAACGTCGGTACTGGCACGGGTAACAACAACACATACCCTGGTCTGTTTGACGTAAGCCGTTTCATCTTCGCAGGTGTAACTTACAACTTCTAAAGTGAAAGCTTGAAGTTGAGAAAAAGGGGAGCCTCGGCTCCCCTTTTTTGTGCCTGTCATAATCCCTGCACAGTTATATTTAGTGGGAAGCAACCGTACTTGGGACTGAGGGCAATGAAGGATAGAATCTATGCCATTCCCTCCCTCAGAGATTTATAGGACTGCGACGCCATGAAAAAAGAAACCCTAGCCATACACGCCGGTTATGAAACCGACGCCACCACTAAGTCGGTCGCCGTGCCTATCTACCAGACTGTGGCCTACGAATTTGACAACGCTCAGCATGGGGCCGATCTGTTCGATCTGGCCGTGCCAGGGAATATTTACAGCCGCATCATGAATCCCACCAATGATGTGCTCGAGCAGCGCATGGCAGCGCTGGAAGGCGGTATCGCCGGACTCGCCGTAGGCTCGGGTATGGCGGCGATCAACTATGCGATTCTCACGCTGGCCAAGGCTGGGGACAATATCGTATCTACACCACAGCTTTACGGCGGCACTTATACGCTGTTCGCGCACATGCTGCCGAGTCAGGGAATTGAAGTCAGGTTCGCCGAAGACGATTCTCCCGAGGCCATTGCGAAGCTCATCGATGACAACACGAAAGCGGTGTACTGCGAGACCATTGGTAATCCTGCGGGCAATATTGCCGACCTCGAGCCGATCTGCGCTGCGGCCCATGCTCAAGGCGTGGCAGTGATCGTTGATAATACGGTGGCGTCTCCGGCACTCTGCAACCCTATCGAGTTCGGTGCTGATATTGTGGTGCACTCGTTAACCAAATACGTGGGCGGACACGGCACGACTATCGGCGGCATCATTGTCGATGCGGGTACATTCCCCTGGGCAGAACACGCAGAGCGCTATCCCGGCTTAAATACACCCGAGGCTTCGTATCACGGCGTGGTGTACACGGAAGCGCTGGGGCCAGCGGCATTTATCGGCCGCGCGCGCACCGTGCCGCTGCGCAACACCGGCTCGGCTCTGTCGCCTATGAATTCCTTCATGATCATGCAGGGGCTCGAGACACTAAGCCTGCGTATGGAAAGGCACTGCGAGAATGCGCAGAAGGTAGCCGAATACCTAAAGGCGCATGACAAGGTTGAATGGGTGAGCTTCGGCGGTCTCGCTGACGATCCTAATCACGCGCTGGCGCAAAAATACTGCGGCGGTACGCCTTCGTCGCTGCTGACCTTCGGCATCAAGGGCGGTTTCGATGCCGGCGTGAAGTTCTACGACGCGCTAGCGATGATTAAGCGCCTAGTTAACATTGGCGACGCCAAAACGCTGGCCTGTCACCCCGCTTCGACCACCCACCGTCAGCTCACGCCTGAGGAGCAGCTGCGCGCAGGAGTGAAGCCGGAGACGCTGCGTTTGTGCATTGGCATCGAACATATCGACGACATCCTCGCCGACATCGAACAGGCGCTCACCGGCGCCTAGGGGGTCGGCTTTTAGCGGCATCGGATTTGCGGCAGGCATCGTATTCATCGAATACCAGATGCCTGCCTTAAACCGCACAGGCACACTGCATAACCGCAGCGTCGAAGGAGCGCCCCCCAGATGCCAACCCACAGCCAACACGATTCTCTTCTGCCTGAGCGCAGGGCTTCTGCAGCAGCAAAGCGTAGTCTCTGGCTGACTAGTCTCTCCACTTATTGCTCACTTCTCTATTTCCCACGGCCGCTCGGCGCCTTTGCGGCGTTAGCTCTGTTAATTTGCCTTGCTGAACCACTCAGCGCGCAAACGAGTAATGACTGGACGCTGCGCAAGGAGGAAAACGGCATTCGCGTGCTCACGCGGCCGCAGCCCGGCTCTGACTTTGCCGCAGTGCGCGCCGAGATGGTGCTGGACAACGTCTCGCTTGCTGCACTCACCGCGCTTATTGAAGAGCCTGGCGCCTGCGCGCTATTGGAATCGCGCTGCGCCGAGGCGCGAGTTTTAGAGCGCTTGAGCGCGGGGGAGATGCTGCTTTACCGTCACAACGACATGCCGTTTCCCATAAAAGACCGCGACATGGTGTTACGAGTGACTACCAAGCAGAACCCAGAGACGCTCCGCGTGGCGATCACGCTGGTCGCTGAGGCCGGTGTGTTGCCTGAAAATCCGCGCCGCGTTAGGCTGCCAAGCGCAAGCTCGGCCTGGTTTTTCACTCCCGTTGGCGAGGGCAGGGTAGAGGTCGTCAGCGAGGGGCATATTGACCCAGGAGCGAGTCTGCCGGCGTGGATGCTGAATCGCTTCTTGGTCGATGCGCCGTTCAGCACCATGGAGGCTGTCGCTACTTTGGTTTCAGCCGCGCCTTTTCGCGATGCGCAGCGCAGCGGTATTCGCGAGCCGCGCTAGCCCTGCCACGGACCATTGTCACCACACAAGACTAAGCTGAATCCTATGAGCCACTCCCATTCCCACGACGACCCTGCCAAAAACCCCCATAGCCACGGCCATGAGGATCACACGCATCCGCCCTCGGATCTCGAACTTCGGGTTAAAGCATTAGAGAGCCTGCTGGTTGAAAAGGGGCTAGTTGATCCCGCCGCTATGGATGCAATCATCGAAACCTACGAGCATAAAGTCGGGCCGCGCAATGGCGCGCAGGTGGTCGCAAAAGCGTGGCTCGAGCCGGAGTTTCGAGAATGGCTGCTACGCGATGCGAGTGCTGCGGTGGCGAGTCTCGGCTTCGAGGGTAGGCAAGGTGAGCATTTGAAAGTCGTCGAAAATACACAGGCCACCCACAACCTCGTGGTCTGCACGCTATGCTCCTGCTATCCGTGGACAGTCTTGGGTCTGCCGCCAAGCTGGTATAAATCGGCGCCGTATCGGGCGCGGGCGGTAAGTGAACCGCGCGCTGTGCTCGCAGAATTTGGCACGCAGCTCGCAGGCAACGTGGCGATTAACGTGTGGGACTCGACCGCCGAGCTGCGCTATCTCGTTCTGCCGCAAAGGCCCGAGGGCACGCAGGGCTGGAGTGCAACTGAACTTGAAAAGCTCGTGACTCGCAATGCCATGATTGGTGTCGAGCTCGTTGCTAGTCCCGAAGGAACGCCACCATGATCGGTGCTCATGACCTTGGCGGTGAACAGGGGCTTGGACCAATTGCCACCACCCAAGAGGAAGCGCTGTTTCACGCACAGTGGGAACGGCGTGCGTTCGCGCTTACCCTCGCGGCAGGCATGCTTGGACAATGGAATATCGACGAGTCACGCCACGCGCGTGAAAATCAGTCGCCAGAGCGCTATCTCGAAAATAGCTACTACGAAACGTGGCTGGTCGCACTGCAGAAGCTGCTGGTGAGCAAGGGCCTGCTCAGCGCTGAGGAACTCGGGGCGCTGCCTGCCGCGCAGACGATTGCGGTCTATGCGCAGGCGCAAGAGACTCGAAATCAGCCGCAGCCAAACGCGCTGAATTCAGAGCAAGCATTGGCAGCGCTAAAGCGCGGCGGCCCTACGGAACTGGATTCATTACAGACGCCGCAGTTTGCCGTAGGCACAAAGGTGAAGGTGCTGCCCATGACTCAGGCCGGCCACACGCGCGCGCCGCGATACGTTCACGGCGCAGTGGGCGTAGTGCACGCCTATAACGGCGTACATATTTTTCCCGACGCTAACGCCCATAGAGACTCGGCGAGCGGCGTACGTGGTGAACCTTTATATACCATCGCCTTCTCACGGTCCGCGCTTTTTCCGCAGGAGGCCTCGGCGGGTCAAGTGATGGTCGATCTTTGGGAGCCTTATTTACGTGAAGCCTGAACACCTTTCTAAGCCTGCGCTTATGAATATCGAAGCGGCAGAGGGCCCGGCCTTCAGTGAGCCCTGGCAAGCGCAGGCCTTCGCCCTTGTGCTGGCTTTACACGAGCAGGGGCTTTTCGAGTGGAGCGAGTGGGCGAACTATCTCACCATCGCCATCGCCGACGCGCAGCGCGGGGGCGATGCGGATCAAGGAGAGAGCTATTACCAGCACTGGCTCGTCGCGCTCGAGAGACTCGCTAAAGACAAAGGCTATGCGCAGCTCGATGAGCTGAGCAGCCGCAAGGCGCAGTGGCACGCCGCGTATCTCAACACGCCTCACGGCCAAGCAATTTCGCTGGACGCGGCGACGCAGGAAAAATCATGAATAAGTTTGCCGATATCCGTGCGCGCGCGGAGCAGCGCAAGGGCGGCGCTGCCAAACTCAAAGCACTGCTGCCCAAGCTTGCGAGCAACAAACAGCTGCGGGAGCTAGGCGACGACCGCTACTTAGCGATGATGACCAAGTCGATCAATCAGGCCGGGTTTAGCTGGAAGGTAATCGAGAATAAATGGCCCGGATTCGAAGAGGCATTTTTAGGTTTCGACACGCGCAAGCTAAGCTTCCTTTCCCCCGAACAGTGGGAAGCGTTTACCAGCGACCGCCGCGTGGTTCGCAATTGGCAAAAAATCAAAGCGCTGCAGGAGAATGTGTTTTTCGTGCAGCAGGAGTCGCGGCGCCATGAGGGCTTCGGTAATTTTATTGCCGATTGGCCTAGCGATGATCAGCTCGGTCTGATGCTTTATCTTAAGAAACATGGCTCGCGCTTGGGCGGGCAGAGCGCACTGTGGTTTCTGCGCCGAGTAGGTAAAGACTGTTTTATACCGGCTCGCGATGTTGTCGTGCTGCTTAAGAGTATCGGTCTCGACATCGCTGATAATCCAACGAGCCAGCGTGACCTCAAGAGGGTTCAGGCGCAGTTCAATGAGTGGCATGAAGAAACCGGGCTGCCCTATGCGCATCTAAGCCGTATCGCCGCCTGCTCGGTGGGTGACAACTATGTGTGACGCAAGACGAAACAGGAAAGCGCGCGCAGAGACTAAGCGCAAGACAGGAGCATGGCGTGGCTAAATTTGTTTGGACAACGATGTTCGTTGCTTTGATTACCATGATCGCGATCGCGGAGATCGGCGAGAACATGACGGGAATACACATTCCTTGGGTGATGCGGCTGTCGATAGTGCTCGGAGTCACGGTTGGCTACAGTTTTCTCAAGCTTACTTTCAATCTTATTACCGAGATGGAGCAGGAGAAGCCGCTAGCGGGGACTGTGCGTAATACCTTGGGTCCGGATCGCAAGCAGGAAGACGGCGATGAAAGCCTCGGCGATTAGCCGCACTGTCGTGTGCGCGATAGCCGTATGCTACGCCTACGGCGGTTTGGTTCATCTGGCGAATATCGCAGGCATGAGCGGCTACTCTTGGGCGTCGGCTCCATTGAAATGGCAGTTGCTCGACAGTGCCTATCTCGGTCTTGATGTGGCAGCCGTGATCGGGCTGGTGCGCAGAGCGCGCTGGGGCTTAGCGGCATTTTTTATCGCCGCGTTGTCGCAAATTATTCTCTACACCCTAGGCGCAGACTGGGTGATGGCCGTGCCAGCCGAGTACCTGCCTGACTCCGGCCACGAGATGTCTCTGACCTCGCTGGTCGTCTTTCACGTGGTAACGCTGATAGCGATGTGTGTAGCGCTCAAGCTCGATGCCAGGGCGTTTCGCCGCTGAAACTCTGAAACCTATTTTCTGGCCTCTCTAGCGCGCTGCGCTGGGGGTTCACAGACCGTTGGGGCGTAGTACACTGCAATGACTGCAGGGAGTTCAGTTTCATGACTTCATTGCTATGCACTACCTGTTTCGCTTATTTTTTCCTGTTTACAAATCCCTTGAGGAGTCAGCATGAGCACAAAAATAACAACAAAGCCTTTGAGGTCTTCTAGGCTCTCTAGTCTTTCTAGTCTTTCTAGTCTTTCTAGTCTTTCTAGATTCTCCACATTACGCCCCCTCGCTCTGTGTTTGCCTTTGGCGCTGGCAGCTTGCGATGCGCAGCTGCAAGTTGAGATAGACAACGATGACGATGCGGTAATGAGCGGCGATACGATCTCAGGCCTCAATATGCCTAACCCTAATCCTGTTGTGACGCGCAACTGGGGTGATCTGCCCGCGGGTCGTGAGTGGGGTTCTACAGCAGGGATCGACATTGACCCTACCGACGGACACATCGTTGCGTACGAGCGCTGCGGCGCTGGCAGCTTCGGGTCTGGCGTGCCGGTTAACTGCGATACCAACCCCGTCGATCCGATCTTTAAGTTCGATCGCAACACAGGCGAGGTGTTAGCCAACTTCGGTGGCGGTTTGATGATGACGCCCCACGGTATCGACGTCGACGCCGAGGGCAATGTTTGGGTGACAGATTTTGCCGGCAATGAAGAAGGCACCAAGGGTCATCAGGTGCATAAATTTAGCTCGGAAGGTGAGCTGCTCATGAGTTTGGGCGTGCCAGGCCAAACCGGCACTGACGGCATGCACTTCAATCAGCCCAACGATGTGATCGTTGCGCCGGACGGCAGTATTTTTGTGTCCGATGGCCACAACGGGCAGGGCATGATTACCAATGAAGCGCTCGCCGAGGGCCGCGCCCGAGGTGATACGGCGCGTATTATGAAGTTCGCCCCTGATGGCACCTTCATCAAGCAATGGGGTCAGCTTGGCCTTGAGCACGGCGAGTTCCGCACGCCCCACGCCATGGAATTCGATTCCAAGGGACGCCTGTGGGTGGCTGACCGTGGTAACCACCGTATCGAAATATTTGACCAAGAGGGCAACTACCTCGAATCACGCTACACCTACGGTCGTATCAGTGGCCTGTTTATTACCGCAGACGATGAGGTCTACGCAATTGACTCTGAGTCCAGCCCGCTGAACCATCCTATGTGGCGTAACGGTGTGCGCATCGGTCATATTGATAGCGACCATACCACCGCAATGATTCCACCCTTCGAGCGCGAAGACCGGCTCTACCAAGGCACTGCGGGCGAGGGCGTTGCAGTGGACGCCGACGGCAATGTCTACGCGGCCGAAGGTCCCAACTCCCTGAGTCAGGCAGGTGGTGCTTTTACCAAGTACGGCGTGCAGTAGTAGAAAACTAGTGCAGTGATCGATTTTGAAGCCCAGCTAGATGCTGGGCTTCTGCATATAAATGGGCGGATCTATCCGCCATGGCGATGAGAAAAGGTCAATCGATGAAATCAGCAAGAACATTACCGTGGGTGCTCCTAACCGCAACCTTAGCCTGTAGCGCCCAGCTGTGGGCGCAGTCGTCATCTGAGAATGAGTCGCGACCGCGGGCAAGAGAGATAGGATTAGTCGTCGGAATTTTTGAGCCGGGTGAAAACAACGCGATTACCGATGTGGGGGAGGTGAAAGTTGGCCACACCACGGTTATACGTGGCGATGATATTCGTACTGGCGTAACCGCGGTTATTCCCGCTGAGGGCAATCTTTATACGCATCCAATTCCCGCATGGATACATGTGGGCAACGGCTACGGCAAGCTAATAGGTGAAACGCAGGTGCGCGAGTTCGGTGAAATAGAAACGCCCATCCTGCTGACTTGCACTTTATGTGTCTGGAGCGCAGCCAATGCGCTTAAAGAATGGGTCTACACTCAGCCGGGAATGGGTGAGCATACAGTTAACCCTATCGTTGGAGAGACTAACGACGCGCGTGTAAATAATATGTGGGCAGATCCCATTCAACGCGCGGAAGTGTTTGCCGCGCTGGCTGCGGCGCGAGGAGGCGCTGTAGAGGAAGGCAGCGTAGGCGCTGGCACAGGCACGCAGGCCTTTGGTTGGAAAGGGGGGATTGGAACGAGCTCTCGTGTCCTGCCCGAGACACTTGGAGGCTATACGGTAGGTGTTTTGGTGCAAACTAACTATGGCGGAGTCATGAGTATTAACGGCGCACCGGTTGGACGTGAGCTCGGTACATACGCCTTTAAGGACTCGTTACCACCCGCCAATGCAGATCGCGAAGACGGCTCGATTATGGTGGTGGTTGCTACCGATGCGCCGCTAAGTGAACTTGGGCTCTCACGCCTTAGCATGCGTGCGATGCTTGGTTTAGGCAGAACAGGGTCGTATGCGAGTAACGGATCGGGTGATTACGTAATTGCCTTTTCGACGAACCCAACGGTTCGTAAGCCAAGATTCAGCAGCGAACCGGTAGCGACTACTGTGTTAGTGAATGATGCGTTGTCACCCCTGTTTGCTGCGACCGCCGAGGCGACTGTTGAAGCTGTATACAATGCGATTCTAAAGGCCACCACCGTCAGCAGCGCTCGCGGTGAGCTGAAAGCTGTACCGGTAGATGCTGTGAAAAGCATTCTTGAAAAATATAATGCCTTGAATTGGGATGAAAGCTTTTAGCTAAAATTTCTTAGCTACCGTTAGCGCGCGGCAGGGCAAAGCGCGAAAAGCGCACATTAAATCTGTGCGCTTTATTCGTAAGTGCGCTTGCGAGTAGCAGCCTCTGCGATAGCGTGTTTTCTAAAAATGCACGACGCTGCGAATGCTTTTGCCTTCATGCATGAGATCGAACGCCGTGTTGATCTCGTCTAAGGGCAGGGTGTGGGTAATGAAGTCGCTCAGGGCAAATTTTCCGGCGAGGTAATCTTCCACGATGCCGGGTAGTTCGCTGCGGCCTTTCACGCCGCCGAAGGCTGTGCCGCGCCATACCCTGCCGGTTACCAGTTGAAATGGGCGGGTAGAAATTTCTTGACCGGCGCCAGCCACGCCGATGATGACTGATTCGCCCCAGCCTTTGTGGCAGCACTCTAGGGCAGAGCGCATAACGTCAACATTGCCGATGCATTCGAAAGAGTAGTCGACGCCACCGTCTGTTAGCTCGACGATAACGTCCTGTATCGGCTGGCCGTGATCGCGCGGATTAATGCAGTCGGTTGCGCCAAGCTTGCGCGCGAGCTCGAATTTGCTCTCGTTGATATCTATCACGATGATGCGCGCAGCCTGCGCCATCGCCGCGCCGATAACAGCCGATAAGCCGATGCCACCAAGACCGAAAATGGCGACGGTTGCGCCCGCTTCTACTTTTGCTGTGTTCATCACGGCGCCCATGCCAGTAGTGACGCCGCAGCCGAGCAGGCACACTTCCTCCAGCGGTGCAGTGGGATTGACCTTCGCTAAAGAAATTTCCGGCAGTACGGTGTACTCGGCAAAAGTGGAGCAGCCCATGTAGTGAAAAATAGGCTCGCCTTTGCATGTAAACCGAGTCGTGCCATCGGGCATGAGCCCCTGTCCCTGAGTGCCGCGAATTTTTTGACACAGATTCGTTTTACCCGATAGACAGAATTTGCACTCGCGGCATTCAGGCGTGTAAAGCGGAATGACGTGATCGCCGACGGCGACCGAGGTCACGCCTTCGCCAATGGATTCAACGATGCCGCCGCCTTCGTGCCCGAGGATGGCGGGGAAAACGCCCTCTGGGTCTTCGCCGCTGAGAGTAAAAGCGTCGGTATGGCATACACCGCTGGCGATGACTTTAATTCTCACCTCACCAGCCTCAGGCGGAGCGACCTCAACGGTTTCTATCTTCAATGGTTCTCCGGCAGCCCAGGCGACGGCCGCTTTGCACTGTATTGATTGCTTTGACATGGGGGATCTCAAAGGGATTAATTTGAAGTATTTTCCTAGCTAAGAAGCCGATTCGCAATGTATTCTCGTCTTTCTGTCTTGCCGGCGCGCAGTTTTCAGCAAATGAGAGCAAGCGGATAAATAGGAACTTGCCATCATGAAAAAATTACTCCCCTTAGCCTTTGCTTTACTACTTCCAGCCTGCGCTATTGACGACGGTCTGCCTAATTTTGAACGTATGACAGAAGCAGAGCTTGCCGCCTACAATGAAGGGCGCAATATCGAGCAAATGATCGTGTGTACAGAGGATACCAGCACCACGAGTCGAGTCCGACGCCGGCGCTGCGCCACTGTGTTAGCGATGTACGGTACCGCGGCGCGCGCTAGGCAGCTCGGCGTGCTTAACGTAGGAGCAGGCTTGAATGAAAACTAGTCAGCGAATTGCATCGGTTTTCGGTCAAGTGTGTTGCGTTCCACGCTTTCGAGCGCGCCTTGGTTTATTGGTATCGCTGACGTGTTTGGCTATGACCTCATTTGCCTCGTCCGCGGCACGGGCTGATGTATCTCTTACGATCTTCGACTGCGGTCACATTCAGGTCCCCGACGTAGCAGCCTTCGGACTCAGCAACGAGGAGACACCGGTGCGAGAGCTGTTCGTGCCCTGCTATTTAGTTCAGCACGACGAACACCTAATGATCTGGGACGCCGGTCTGCCGCTGGCAAGCGTCGGCAGCGACGACGGGCGTTCTCGCTATGACGTGTCGTTACTCGATCAGCTCGCTGCGCTGTCAATAGCGCCGACAGACATCGACTTCGTTGCCTTTTCGCATATGCACTACGATCACGTCGGCGCGGCGAACGCCTTTACCGAGGCGACGCTGCTCATTCAAGAGAGCGAAGCTGTTGCGGCCTTTGAGCATCCCGAAGACAACATCGCTTTTGACGCGCCGCTGTATTCCAATTTACCAAGCCTCGATCGGGTAACACTCAATGGCGACCATGATGTGTTTGGTGACGGCGCAGTTCAAATTATCTCAGCACCGGGGCATACGCCTGGGCATCAGGTTTTATATCTTGAGCTAGAGAATTTCGGGCCGCTGGTGTTGTCAGGTGATCTTTATCACTTCGAGGCAAGCCGCGAGCTGCGGCGCGCGCCGCTGTTTAATTTCGATGCACAGCAAAGTTTCGCCTCTATGGACAAAGTAGAAGCGCTAATACGAGACACTGGCGCTGCGTTTTGGATCGAACACAATCAGGAGCTGGCAGACACACTGAAGCTTGCGCCGGCCGTTTATGATTAGAAGCAGGGCGCGCTCGTTCACTGCAAGAGTCCGGATAAGAATGATTCTAATACAACAGACAAAAGCCTTTGCCATAGCCCTGCTGCTCAGCGCCGCCAGCGGTTGCATTTACGCGCAGCCGGAGGCACCGTTCATTGCCGTTCTCGGTGTCGTACAGGACGCAGGCTATCCGCAGGCGGGCTGCTATCGAGAGCACTGCATGCCCGGTTGGCAGGACGCCGCGCTGCGCAGGGGCGCAACGTCACTCGCGGTAGTCGATCCACAGGCCAAGAAGAAATACCTTTTTGAGGCTACACCCGCGCTGCCTTCGCAGCTGTATCAGCTGGAGCAGCTGGCGCCGAATAGTGAGTACAGTTTGGCAGGCGTTTTTCTTACCCATGCTCACATAGGTCACTACACCGGGCTTATGCACTTCGGCCGCGAGGTGATGAATACTCAAAAGCTTCCGGTTTATGCGATGAAACGCATGCGTGAGTTCCTGCAAACTAATGCGCCATGGAGTCAGCTCGTGAGCCTGAATAATATTCAGCTCAAGCCGCTGCGTGACTATCAGACCGAACCGCTTGGTGCCATTCGTGTCACACCGCTGCTCGTGCCGCATCGCGATGAGTTTTCCGAAACCGTTGGCTTTAAGATTTTCGGCCCGCGCCACAGTGCGCTATTCATTCCCGACATCGACAAATGGACGCAGTGGAACCGCAGCATTGTTGAAGAGATTCGCAGCGTCGACTACGCGCTGCTTGATGCGACCTTTTTCGACGGCGACGAGCTGCCGGGCAGAGACATGTCAGAGATTCCACACCCCTTTGTGGTGGAGAGCATGGCGCTATTCGACGAGCTAACTCCTGAAGAGCGCAGCCGGGTTTGGTTTATCCACATGAACCACAGCAACCCCTTGTTAGACCCAAACAGCGTCGCCCATCAGAGGGTGCGTGAGGCAGGCTATGGCATCGCCAGCGAAGGCCTGCAGTTGCCGCTTTAGCGCGCTGCTCAGTTGGCTGCTAACTATGCTTTAATGGGGTTTGCTTCGGCGCGGCGCGCCGCTAGAGCCCCAGCTCTTACCTACACCCGAACAGAGCCCGTAATACGGTTCTGAACCGCAATCATCAAAAACACAACAGAGGTTCCTATGTCATTGCCCGCTACTTATCTGCAGCTCTTTTCCACACTCACTGAGCAGGGCGAACTGCGCCTTGAGCTTAGAGAGCTTGAGATGCCAACGCCCGATGAAAAGCAGGTGGTGATTCGCGTTGAAGCAACGCCGATTAACCCTTCGGACCTTGGCGTGATGTTTGGCTGGGCGGATATGAGCAAGGCGCAAACTACCGGTAGCGGCAACGACACGGTTTTAACCGCTCCGGTTTCCCCCGCGGGCATGAAAGTTATGGCAGCGCGTGTGGGCCAGTCGCTACCTATCGGTAACGAAGGTGCAGGGACAGTCGTTGCCACGGGCAGCGACGAGTACGCAAAGAGCCTGGAGGGCAAAGTGGTTGCTGCGATGGGTGGTGGTATGTACGGGCAGTACCGCTGCGTCGACGCGGCTGCGTGTCTGCCGCTGCAGGCTGAGCACACGGCCAAAGACGGCGCGTCTTGTTTCGTAAATCCTCTCACTGCGCTGTGCATGATCGAAACGATGAAAAGCGAAGGCCACACCGCGCTTGTGCATACGGCGGCGGCATCTAACCTCGGTCAGATGCTGAATCGGATCTGCAAAGACGACGGCGTTGAGCTAGTGAATATTGTGCGTAAAGACGAGCAGGTACAGCAGCTAAAAGCACTGGGTGCCAAGTATGTCGTGAACAGCAGCGCCGATAGCTTCATGGCGGACCTCACCGACGCGATTCACGCGACAGGTGCCACGTTGGCTTTCGATGCGACGGGCGGCGGCACGCTCGCCTCGAGCATTCTTTCGGCGATGGAGGCCGCGGCGGCGCGGACGCCGGGAGCTTACAGCATCTACGGCTCGGTTAAGCACAAGCAGGTTTATCTCTACGGAGGCCTCGATACCTCAGCTACCACGCTGAACCGCGGCTACGGCATGGCCTGGGGCGTAGGCGGCTGGCTGCTACCTAACTTCCTTGCCAAGGCAGGGATGGAAGTCGCGGGGCGTCTGCGCGCACGTGTGGCCGCCGAGCTTAAGACCACCTTTGCCAGCCACTACACCAAAGAGGTTTCGCTGCTTGAGGTCCTCGACGCTGAGGTAATGCAGCAGTACAACGCCAAGGCCACGGGTCAGAAGACTCTGGTGTGTCCGCAAAAGTAAAATCCTTCGTGCGGGTAAATAGGTATCAGAGGCGCTAGGCTGCGCTTGCGCGCCTGGCGAGATCTGCCCGCCGCCTGCTCTGCGTAGTACTGCAGAAGCAACAATTGGAAGTCACCATGGATTTAGTGTGTTTCGACTTAGACGGCACTTTGCTGAATGAGTCCTCGCAGATCTCGCCCTTCACCCGCGAGACCCTCGCGCTCATGCGCAGTAAGAACATCGCCTACACGGTCGCAACCGGGCGCACGATGCTGTCGGCGAAAAATATCATTCAAGGCCACGACTTCGATCTGCCGCAGGTTTATAACAACGGAGTCACCGTATGGCATCCGGCGCAGGAGCAGATGATGCTAGATAATCTGCTCGGCGAAGACGAGATCGCTACCGTACTTAACAAAGCGCTCGCCCTAGGCATCACGCCGTTCGTTCATGCGATCCAAGATCACCACCATCTGATTTACCATCCCACGCCGCAGCACGACGTGGAGCGTACGCTAATTGATAAGCACTACTCTATAACCCACGCCACGCTGTTCCCACTCGACGCACTGCCACTGGACGCCAACGTCACCAACATCAGTATGATTGGTGCGCCGGCTTTAGTGGAAGGAATGTGGGAAGAGGTGCTCGCGCATCCGAATCTCGTCGCTTATTCGGGCCCGGCGATGGAAGGCAAGCAATACCGCTGGATGGACATACATCACTGTTTGGCGAATAAAGGCACAGCGACGACTCAGCTCAAGGCGCAGCTGGGCGCGACTAATCTAATCTGCTTTGGCGACAGCGATAACGACCGCACTATGTTCGAGCAGGCCGACGAATGCTATGCGCCGGCAAACGCAAAAGAGCCGATAAAAGCGCTAGCCAGTAAAGTGATTGGCTTTAATCACGAAGACGGCGTGGCGCGTTTTTTGCGCGAACGCTTCTCGCTCTAATCTAACTTAACCCTTCTCTCGCTATTCAGCCGCTCAGCCGCGCGCCGCTATAGCCTCGCCCAGCGCGCGGTCGGCCACGCCTTCTAGCCACGCCAGGTCTACCCGCTGATGTGCCTCGCAGATGAACCAGGGCTCACGCGAGTCGGGCTCGAGCATCACGCCGTGTTTAATCAGATTCATCGCGAACTCGGTGTAGAGCTCGCTGTCGGTTTGTTTCCAGTCGCGATAGTTGCTCGGCACGATATCGCCAAAGTGAATACCGAACATGGAATCAGGTCCAGCGAAGCGGTGCGTAACACCGTGCTTGGTGAACACCCGCGATAGCAGTGCCTGAAACGCCGCGCCCGTACGATTAATTGTCTCGTAGGCATCGGTCTCATTGAGCAAAGTCAGTGTCGCTTTGGCGGCGCTAAGGGCGATCATATTGGCGGTATAGGTGCCGCCGTGTGTCACGCCTTTTTTGCCAAAGCTAATCACGTCCATAACTTCGGCGCGCCCGCCAAAGGCCGCCACGGGATAGCCGTTGCCCATTGCTTTGGCGTAGGTGGTGAGATCGGCATGCACGCCGTAGAGCTCTTGAGCACCGCCGCGTGCCACACGGAAACCGGTTTTGACCTCGTCAATAATCAGCAGCGCGCCGTGAGCGTCACAGAGATCCCGCAGCCTTTGCAGATAGTCTTGGCTCGAAGCAATGCTGCCGCAGTTGCCCATAATCGCTTCGATCACAACCGCGGCGATATTGTTGCCCATGCACTGGAACACGCCTTCAATGGCATTGAAGTCATTCAGCGGCACGGTTTCGAGATGCTCGCGACTCGCCTCGGGAATACCGCAGCCGAAAGAGGCGATCTCCGGCGCTTTGCCCGAGTCCGCGTCCCAGCTATCGACGTCGGACTTCCACATCATCTCGTCGTAGAGGCCGTGGAAACCGCCTTCAACCACAACGATTTTGTCGCGTCCGGTGAAGCCACGCGCCGTGCGTACCGCACCTAGCACCGCTTCGGTACCGGAGTTGGCGAACCGCAGCTTCTCGATATTTGGGCACATCGATTTCACAAGCTCCACCACCTCTGAATCGAGATCGGTGGAGAAGCCCGACATCGTGCCACGCTCGGTGATCGCTGCAATCACCTGCGTGTCGACGCGCTGATCGCGGTAGCCCAGTATGATCGGCCCGTAAGCGAGGCGGAAATCCACATAGCGCTGATCGTCGGCATCGGTAATCGTGCAGCCTTCGCTACTCTTTACGAATACCGTATTGTCTTCGCCCCAGTAGCGGTAGCTGTCGGCTACGCCCATGGGCATATTGCTGTGAGCTTGGCGAAGAAGGGCGGCGGTTTTTGGCTTGTGTGCTGTAGTCATGGTACGCGTCGTCAGTAGAAATTTGCCGCGCATGATACTAGGATTTGGAGGCGGCGACACATTTCTGTCGCTGCTTATTGAGCCTACCCTCAGGCAAGGAGAATCCCATGACAAAAACACGCGGAGTAGTGATTGGGCTAGCAGGGCTATTTGTGATTTATGCAGGCTATGTAGCTTACGCCGAGGCGCGTCTTGGCTATCTACAGCCCCAAGGCGGCTCGACGATTGTGATTGCTACCTTCGATGACGGCGCTCGCCATGAGCGGGTCGTGCGGCTCACCAAGCTTGAGGGTAAGAACTATATTGCCGCACAGCACTGGCCGCGGGCTTGGTATCGTCAGGCCCTGGCCACACCTGAAATTGAGGTGAAAATGAACGAGACGTTCGAGCCTTATCTTGCAGTGGTCCCCGAAGGGGCGGAGCTTGCGATGGTAAAAGAAAACTATCAAATGCCTCTAGGGTTTCGCTTTAGAACGGGATTCCCGCCGCGGCGCTTTCTACGTCTCGATGCGCTGCGCTAAGTCAGGCCGTTAGGCTGATTTAGGTTTTAGAAAAGGCCGACTGTTCAGAGTTTGTTCGTTTTAGCAGCAAAGTGATTCCGGATAGTCCCCCCAAACCGGCTATGCCTATAAAGTAAATTGAATACCCCGCGCGGCCGGGGTAGGCATCTAGCAAAGCGCTATTCATTAGCGGTAAGTAGATATCCGGTGTGTAGGCGATCATCGAGATCACGCCAATGGCGAGCCCTTTACTCGAATTCGAGATATTACAGTCGTCTAAAGTCGACCAATACAAACCTCGCAGCCCGTAGGTGGTGAGCCCTATGGCAAATATCACGATCAGAATCAGCCACTGCGCACTCTGCTGAGGCAAGACGGCGAGCGCTGCCACCGCGCAGGAGGCCACGACAAGAAAAGCTGCAAGCGTGCGCTGGCGCCCAAAATGATCGCCGAGGAAGCCTGCTGCTGTTGCCCCTAAAGGGCGAGTCCACAGTTTCATCACGGTAAGCGAGGCGGCGGCCAGCGCCGAGGCGGAGAACGCTTCTTGCAAATAGGCCGACAGCGAATAGGTTGTCCAAAATACCTGATAGCAAACGAGGATAGACAGCGCGCAAAACCATATCTGTTTGTTGCCTAGTACTTTGGCTATATCACTCAACATCGCAGTGGGAGTCGTCGCCGCTGAAGGCTGCGTTTTGTCAGCGTCGAGTAAGAAAAGGGTAAGCGGTATGTGGACAACGATGTTAGCCAGGTAAAAGACAATAACCCATAGCATGGCCTCGGTTTGTTCGAAGGAGGCGTTTAGCAGGCGAGCAAAGATCAGCAGGGCCAGTGTTGCAAGCACGGCCTCGACCAGGCCGCGGCCGCCATCTAGTATCCCGAAATAGCGCCCCTGCTCCTGCGGCTCAGCAAGCATCGCAACCGCCTTAATCAGCGCCGACCAAAAAGTGAGGCCGCTGCTAATTCCCCAACCGAAAAACAAAAACTGCAAAGCTGCGACACTCGGCTCGGTAAATAGCAGAGCGCCTAGCGCGGCAGTGAGAGCCAAGGAAAAACTGATCAGCCACCGCGCCTGCACTCTATCGGCAAGCAGGCCGCTCGGCAGATAACTCAGCGTAAACGTCACGCCGAGGATAGCGTAGCACTGGCTTAATTCGCCCAGGGTGATGCCTAGGGTATCGAGCAGGGTAAGCTCGAAATTTTGTCGCAGGTAAATAAGCGGAAATAAAGAACCCGCTGCGCTGACTAAAAGAGCGAGTTGGGCGAGTCTTTTGATGTTGGAGTTCATAACGCTTCAGTCGAGTGCTGAAAGTTAGCAGTCTACAGGGAGAATATGACCGTGAGTAGTCTTACAGGATTTTAACGATAAACAGTGAGTTTGAAATCCAAGGACGAGCGCGCTTAGGACCACATAAAAAAGGGAGCCGAAGCTCCCTTTTTTGTTCGTGCTTTTCTTACTTAAGAAGGCGTCGCAGGATCTTACCCGAAGCGGACTTGGGGATTTCCTCGACAAATTCGAGCAGGCGAATCTGCTTGTAGGTCGCGACTTTCTCCGCGACAAACTTCTTGATTTCGTCTTCGCTTGCTTCCTGACCTTGCTTCAGCGCGACAAACGCCTTGGGCAGCTCGCCAGCTTCGTCGTCGGGTACGCCAATCACCGCAGCGTCGGCTACTGCTGGGTGCGTGACTAGCAGCGCTTCAAGCTCTGCAGGTGGCACTTGGAAGCCCTTGAACTTGATCAGCTCTTTTAGACGGTCCACGATATGGAAGTGGCCGTCTTCATCAGCGTGGCCGATATCACCTGTGTGCAGCCAGCCGTCTTCGTCGATCGTGTCTTTCGTGGCCTGCTCGTTGTTTAGGTAGCCCGGCATTACCTGCGGTCCACGGATCCACATTTCACCGTCTTCACCCAAGCCTAGGTCTTTGCCAGTTTCTGGATCGACAATACGGCACTCGGTGGACGGGATTAAAACGCCAATGCTACCCGGCTTAAACATGCCCGTGGGTGTTGAATGGCTCACCGGAGAGAGTTCGGTCATGCCATAACCCTGCACCACTTCGCAGCCTAATCGGCCCGACGCTTCTTCGGCGAGCTCGGCACCCAGTGGCGCCGCGCCGCTAAATACGCATTCAAGAGATGACAGGTCGTAGTCAGCCACCATTGGGTGCTTAGCAAGCGCCAATACAATAGGCGGAGCAACGAACGCGCGCTTAATTTTGTGATCCTGCGACAGCTGCAGGAACTGCTCGAGATCGAAGCGTGCCATGGTGACTACCTTGCCGCCTTGCGCGAGGGCGTTGTTCATCAACACCTGCATGCCATAGATGTGGAAGAAGGGTAGGAACGACAGCACAGTCTCGTCTTCATCAACGGCAAGTACCGAAGTCGATTGCACCAAGTTCGCAACCAGATTGTGATGAGTCAGCATAACGCCTTTCGACAGACCCGTAGTGCCTGACGAGTAGGGCAGGGCAACAACGTCATGTGCAGAGACCGGCGCCTGCTCCTGCAAAGGCTCGCCCATCAGCGCAGTGAGAGGATCGACATCGCTGGGATCAATAGTAAATATTTGCGTAACCTTGGTGCCCTCGACCGCCTCTTTAGCGATCGGTAGAAACATCGAAATAGTTACGAGCAGCGTGGCGCCGGAATCGTTCAGCTGGTGCTGCACTTCGTGCGCAGTGTACGTGGGGTTGATAGTAGTCACCGTGCCGCCTGCCCAGGCTGTGCCATGGAAGGCAACCGCGTACTCAGGAATATTCGGAGCCATGATGGCCAGCACGTCACCCTTGCCAAAACCGCGCGCCTTCAAGCCGCCCGCAAGCGCTTTCACGGCGTGAGCAAACTCAGCGTAGGTCAGCGTACGTCCCGAAGCTCCATCAACCAGTGCAGGCTTATCGGCCAGACGCTCGGCATGGCGCAGCACGTAGGGAGTAAGCGGAGTATCAGGGATAGTGACTTCAGGGAATCTGCTTTTGTGAATCATGTTCTCGCCTTTGTAGTTTGTCTTTTAATGATCGTTTAAATTTCGTCGAATGCTATGTCTGAACGTGTAACCGCTCTGTATCAATCAGCGCGGTCCTGATATTTTCACGAGCCTGAAAATGCCAGAAAACGCGCTATATGTCACATAATTGGGTGTATAAGTTTTCCGTATCAGGGCTGGGGTCATAAAAGGGGTCAGACCCCTTTTTTAGACCCCTATCTGATTAGTCTATAGCCTTCAGGACTTCACGAGTCAGGTCCCAGCGGTCGAAGCCCTGCCGACCGTAGTCTAGTCCGCGGCGTACGATCACAAGGTCGTGGCTTGGTATGACGAGCGTGAACTGGCCGCGATTGCCTGCGGTTGAGTAGGCGTCTTTGGGCACATCGTCGCGGCTGTCGGGCACTAGCCACCACTGACCGCCGTACATATTGCCGATTTCCGCCGTTGACGGGGCCGGGGTTCTCACGAAGTCTATCCATTCTTCAGACAGCAGCCTTTCGCCATTCCATACGCCATTGTTGAGATACAGCATGCCGAAGCGAGCGAGGTCGCGGGCATTGGTGTAGACCTGGCTGCTCAGGATGAAGTCGCCAAATCTGTCGGTGCTAACTAAGGTGTTGCGCATACCAATGCGATCTAGCAGCGCCTTGCGGGGAAATTCGGCATAGGCTTTCTCGCCGCCCAAGGCGCGCTTCATGGCGTACACCGCGAGCAGGGTGTCGTAGTTTTCATAGTCGAAGCGCGTGCCCGGCTCTCTGATTAGCGCGCGGCTGCGTGCGCCGGTTACCGAACTTGCGCCCGCCCAGTAAGACAGCCCCGAGCCTGTGGCGTACTCCAAGCGGTTATTGTCGATACTCTCGAGTCCGCTGGACATATTCAGCACGTGACGAAGGGTGATGTCATTACGCGGGTCACTGTCGCCTGCGCGCGCCTCTGGGTACCAGTCGAACCCCAGCGGCGCGTCCAACTCCATGCGGCCTTGATCTACCAGCATGCCTATAAGCGTGGTGGCGATGCTTTTGGCCGTGGACCAAGTACGCGTACGGGTGGTGGCATCGAACCCCGGCGCATAGCGTTCGTGGATAATCTCGCCTTTGTGCACGACAAGCAGGCTGATCGTTGTTTGTTCGCTCGTTTCCCTGTCAAAAGCCCAGTCCGACGCCGCGTTTAGCGCCGCCGCATCGATATTAGCGGGCAGGGGCTTGGGCGCTACTAGGTCACCCTCGGGCCACGGCAGCTGCGCTGCATCGCCCGCTGGATAGGGCAGCGTAAGCTCGGGCAGCGCGTCGATATCGTCTAGGGTTTGATCGGGCGGGAGAATCACGCAGCCAATGCCCTCGCGAAACACTGCTCGCATGGTCGGTGCCATACCCGGCGCGCCCACCTCTACCGCGCGCAGGTCTTGGTCTACGCGGTAGTCGCCGCCGTCTGGCGTTCCGATAGGCTCGGGTAGGAACGCCAGCTCCTGCGCAAATACCTGTTCGAGGCTTCTGTTCGAGGTAAACAGTCCGTTGCACATAAACACCGCCTGCTGGCCGCGGCGAATCATCTCGCGCTGGGGCTGCCAGTAGTCATAGGTCTCTGTCTGCTGAGCCTGAACGGGGGCCGCGGTAAGCGCCAGGAGGCAAGCCGCAACGAGCGCGCCGCACCTGTGAAGCTCAGCCCGAGGCGTGTTTAGAATGTCTGTTTGTGGAATCATTGCGGTCTCCTGATAAGCCAAGCGGTGCGCCAAGGATGGCGAAACAGCGAGCGCGGGTGTGCTTTTTCGGCCTGATATACGTGATGGGTTACGGTTCGAGTGTAGCCAGAACCCTTAATGTCCGCCAGAGGCGCTGATCTGGTCTTAATCCGCGCTCTTTGCTAGATTGCAGCTTCTATTTTTAAGGCTCCAACCTCGAAATCACAGCGTATCTATGAGGTCGCAGCGAAAAAGCACGGCCTGCACCCGCAGGTGAACAGATAAGCACTTACGCACACACGGCTAGCTTTCACTAGCACTCAACGAGCGGACACCAAACATGCTTTCACAAAACCTACTTTCTACCCTGATTCCCAACACACTCCTAAGTTTGCGAAAAAACCTTCTGCCGCTGGCGGCAGTGGCCAGTTTAGGCCTTAGTGTTTCCCAGGCCGCGCAGGCTCAGGATGAGGAGCTCGAAGCTGATTGGATTGCCGCTTCTATGTGCGCCAGCGACAGTCGTGGCATCGACCTGTCACAGGCGCCTTCGTTTACCTTCACCGGCGCCGACGGTAACAACCCGCGCCACCTAGACGCTGCGCAGGCGGGCCTGACCACAAGCGATTTTTCTAAGCTAGAGCTCGCTTGGTCTATTGCTTTCCCCGACACATCCAGCATGCGTGCCGCGCCGGTGATCGTTGGCTCGACCGTTTTCTACTCCGCCACCGACAACGGCCGAGTGTTTGCACTGGACACTAACAGCGGCTGTGCGAAGTGGGTCTACGAGGCGGGTACGCGCCTGCGCTCATCTATGGCCTACGACATGCAGGACGGCGCAGCGACACTGGTTTTTGGCGATCAGCGCGGCATGGTGCATTCGCTTAATGCAGAAACAGGCGAAGCTAACTGGGTTGTCAGCGGTCAAGCGACTGATAATCAGGCCATGATTACTGGAACGCCCGTTATCGTTGACGACAAGATTATCGTGCCCCTTTCGGGTTCAGGCGTCATCGCTGGTGGTAATCCCAAATACGAATGCTGCGACAACCACGGGGCTGTTACAGCGCTGAGCATGGCGACCGGCGAAAAAATGTGGGAATACCATACGATGCCCACGGCCGAGTACAACGGCATGGTTAGCTCAACCGGCGTTAAGCAGCGCGGACCTTCTGGTGCGCCAATCTGGACTACACCCACCATCGATGCCAAGCGCGGGCAGGTGATTGTTACAACCGGTGAAAACACGTCACACCCCACTACCGGCACAAGCGACGCCATCATCGCGCTTGATCTCGAAACCGGCAAAGAAAACTGGGTGTTCCAAGCGCTAGAAAACGACATGTGGAACTTTTCCTGCAGCGCTAAAGGGCCCAACTGCATCATTCTTGCCGATACTAACTCGGTAGACTTCGACTTCGGTGGCCCGGCTATTCTTGTCGAGTCTGACGGCAAAGAGCTGTTAGTCGCCGGTCAAAAATCTGGTGACCTATGGGCGCTAGACCCCGCAACCGGCACCGTTGTGTGGAACCAGCGCGTTGGCGAAGGCACCGCACTTGGCGGCAACCACTGGGGCATCGCGACCGACTTCGAGCGCGCCTTCATGACGATTAACGACCCGGCGAACATCGTTCAAGACGGCCAAGCCGGTCTGTACAGCTTCTTCCTTGGTTCGGGCGAGCCAAGCTGGTCTTATAAGGCAAGCCCTGAGTGCAACGAGCAGCGCAGCGACCGCCTGCGCCGCTGCGAAACACTCTACGGCTTTTCAGCTACGCCACTGTCTGTTGACGGCGCAGTGATTACAGCGGGCCTAGACGGCCGCCTATTCGCGTTCGATTCACAAACCGGCGAGCAGCTTTTCAAATACGACACGGTAAAAGACTACGACACGGTGAACGGTGTTGAAGGCTACGGCGGCTCGATCGACAGCCACTCAATCGCCGCCGGTTCCGGCATGGTGTTTGTGGGCTCCGGCTACGGCTCGTTTAGCCAAGTGTCTGGTAACGTCCTACTGGCCTTTAAGCCGAAACAGTAGTCAGACGTCCGTGCGAGTGACCCCCGCCGCTAACTCAGCGGCGAGTGTAAGGAGGGGAGAAGCGTGTTAGATGCGCTGCAAATAAACTTCGACCCAGACTCCTTCCTGCTGCTGAATTTTTTGCTGGCGCTGATGATGTTCGGCGCCTCGCTTTCCGTGCGCTGGTCGGACTTCAGAGTCATGAGCCGCGCACCCAAGGCGCTGCTCATCGGTTTGTTCTGTCAGTTCCTTCTGTTGCCATTGCTCACCTATTGTCTAACGCGACTGCTCGCAGTGGATGCCTCCGTAGCCTTGGGTATGATCTTGGTCGCTTCCTGCCCGGGTGGCAGCTTCTCTAACATTATGACTTGGCTCGCGCGTGGGCATCTGCCCACCTCGGTGTCGATGACTGGAGTATCTACTTTAGCGTCGCTGTTTTTCACGCCACTAAACTTTGCGTTCTACGCAAGCTTAAATCCCGAAACCAGCAGCCTTCTTGCGAGCATCTACGTCGCGCCTAGCGAAGTTATGCGCTTGATTTTCCTGGTGCTCGTCGTGCCGCTCGTGCTCGGCGTTTACGTCGGCAGGCAGAGCCCCGCGTTTGTCAGCAAAGCAGACAAGCCTTTTCGCTGGCTGTCGATGCTGCTGTTCTTGGCGTTCGTGGTGATCGCCTTCAGTGCTAATGGCGAGCTCTTTTTGGAATACGCGCAATACTTTGTCGGCTTGGTCGTGCTGCACAACGCGTTGGCGTTAGTGATTGGCTACGTCTGCGCGCGCGCTGCAAAGCTTGAGCACGACAAAGTCAAAGCGGTAACGCTAGAGGTGGGAATACAGAACTCTGGACTGGGCCTGATCATTGTCTTTAACTTTTTCCCCGAGCTGGGCGGCATGATGATCATCACCGCCTTCTGGGGCGTGTGGCATTTGGTGAGCGGCCTAGCGCTGTCGCTGTTCTGGTCGCGCAGCTCCGAGCGACCTGTCACTGCCTAAAGCTAGCTCAATGAATGCGGCTAATGCGAGACCACGTTCGCCGCTAATTTTTCAAAGTGCTCCTGTAACCAAGCCGTCTGCTGCTGCGCACTGCCCTCGGGAAGCTGATCCGGAGTCACCACATCTAACACGTGCATGTGCAGCTTAAGCGAGCGGCCAAAGCGATAGGCCCACACCTGCATTAGTGCCCGAACCACGCCGTGAAACCACTGCCCCACTTGTCTCGCGATGGAATGGTTCACGTCGATATACACCAGCACAATCGGCGCCTGTGCCGCACGGCTAAAACGAACAACACCCGGTTTCCACGGCAAATCCTGGGCAGGCTTCCACAGCGGTCGCGACACACCAACTCGCGCCGCCGGTGTCATAACCAGACTGCCGCCGTTGGCAATAAACTCCGCCGATTCACGCACGATCTGCTTGCTCGCCTGTCCACGCCGACTTTCGTCAACCTTCAGTAGTAAGAACCAGTCGCGAATAGGCTCGAATACCGACAGAAAATGCCGACCCATCGCCCGGCTATCGTGTCCGTATTTACAGCCTAGCCAGATACCTCCCAGGCCGTCGAACAGCCCATGGGGATGATTGCTAGCAAACAGGCAGCCCTGACCCTGAGGAATTTTCTCCGCGCCGGTAACCTGCACATCGAAATTATTGCGCGCAAAAATGCGCTCCAACATCTCTTGCTTCGTCGGATTATCGGCAGCGAGGGAATTTAGGAATCGGTGCGACCAGTTCACGCCCACTAGCTTGAATAGCGCAGAGCGAATAGGGGCGGGCCAGTTTTCTAGGAACATGGGGGTCTCAAGGGTCGAAGAAGTGGCTGGAAAAGGGGTCAGACCCCTTTTAATAAATAAATGAATGCTAATGGCACGGAAACAGGTCTTGCTGTGGGTGAGAGTTATAACCTGTGGAGACGGCTTTGTGAAATTCACTAGACATGATGTTGATTTGGATAAATTCGCAGACGAGTTCTTAGTCGAATATATGAAGGAGGGCTTTACTAGCCTGCCGAAGAAAGAAATCGACCTTCTTGTACTAAGTCTTCTGCTTAACCTAAAACGCTCATGGGGTGAGCCAAGGCCAGCTGCATTTGAATTAGCCAAGCAGTTGGGCGTCAAAAGAGGGCGCATTCTTTCAATGCTTGACGATCTATCGTATCGGCAGGCTGATGAAGATAAGGCGGAAGAAAAGCTTATTCAGGCTTTGAAGCACAGTGAAATTGTCGGTACATCCGAAAATCAGGTGAAGTTCCAGATAGAGGATGGCTTTGTACGCGAATGTGCTAAACAGATCATACGAGACGATTACGGGGTAGTTGATACTTCATTCGATAGGACCGTGATCACCTTGTCGCCCGACAAGTTTCTTTTTCTCGTATCGCACCTGCTAGATAACGAGCAGCAGACCAAGACCGTGCTGCTAAACAAACTAGAAGAAGCGAAGGATAAATTTGGATCTCCCGAGAGAGAAAGTCTGGTAAAAGAATTTACTCGGAACTTTGTGGCTGGTGCAGGGAATGAAGTTGGCAGAAAAGCGGTAAGGCTAGGCTTTGCTTTGTTGACTGGGGGTGCTTCTGAGGTTTCAGATGCGGTTTCCTCTGTTTTTAAAGGGGTCTGACCCCTTTTTCCAGCCAAAAGCAATAGCAGCAGCCAATAGGCCAGATGTCTCACTCATCGCTTAATGCCTAACCCTCATATCCGCCCAACTGCCGGGCACAAAAAAGCCCTGATAGACAGGGCTCCTCGTATACTTTTGATTTGACGTATGAAAAAGGGGTCTGACCCCTTTAAACCCCTTAACCATTCTGCACTTCAGCAATCCACTGATCGATCATAGCCTCAAGCATGCTCAGTGGCACCGCGCCGCCGCCGAGCACGGCATCATGGAAGCCGCGGATATCGAAGCGGTCGCCCAGTGCTTGTTCAGCTTTTTCTCGCAGTTCTAGAATTTTCAGCATGCCAATCTTGTAGCTGGTAGCTTGGCCTGGTAGCACCATGTAGCGCCGCACTTCCGATCGGGCCTGCGCTTCGGTTATGGCGGAATTACTGAGGAAGTATTGTACTGCCTGTTCCTCGGTCCAGCCCTTGGAGTGCAGGCCTGTGTCTAGCACGAGGCGAATCGCACGCCATATCTCCGAGCCAAGTCGACCGAAGTCTGAGTAGGCATCGGTGTACGTGTTCTGCATTTCCTTTGCTAACAGCTCGGAGTACAAGCCCCAGCCTTCTGAGTAGGCAGTAAAACCGGCTTGGGTGCGGAACGTTGGCACGCTTTCCAGCTCCTGTTGGATCGCGATCTGCATGTGATGCCCTGGCAGACCCTCATGGTAGGCAATAACTTCTAGCTCGCCTTTTGGCATGGCTGTCATGTCGGACAAATGCGCGTAATAGATTCCGGGGCGACTGCCGTCTGGCGTGCCGGGGAAATAATGCTGAGCGGCGCCGGGCTGTTCACGAAACGCTTCGACGCGCCTAACTTCTAGATCTGCCTTGGGCAGGATGCCGAAATAGTTCGGGAGCTCGGCTTTGATGTTTTCGATTGCCGCAGTGGCATCATCGATATAGGCCTGGCGACCCTCGTCGGTATCTGGGTAGTAATGACGGCGGTCGTCTTTGCTGTCGCGCAGCATCAGGAAGAATGCCGGCAGGTCGCCTTCAAAACCTACGCTATTTTTGATGGTTTCCATCTCTGCTTTGAGTCGCGCGACCTCATCAAGGCCGATCTGATGAATTTCATCAGCTGTTAGGCTTGTGGTGGTCTGGTTGGCAAGCCGCTCGTTGTAGAACGCCTCACCGTTAGGCAGCGCGCTGACACCTTGCGGCGTTTCGCTGGCATTGACGATGTCTTCCTGCTGCCAAGCGATCAGGCGTTCGTAGGCAGGTTGCCAATGCTCGAGTAGCGCTGCGCGAGCGGCGTCTATCAACGCGTCGGCCTGTGCCTGATCGATTGTCTCACTTGCCTGTAGCGCGGCAATTTTTTGCTGGGTATCTGCCCAGATCGCGCTGTCCTCGCCCTCGGTAAACGGTGCGCCGGCGATAATCTGGCCGGCGCTGTCGATCACGCTTTCGAACGCAAAGCGCGGCGGTCGCACGCCAACAGCCGCGGCGTCCTGCGAGCGCGTAATAAGCTGATCGAGCGCGACCTCGGTCGCCTCAATGCGTGCGACATAGGCCTGCATGTCGTCGGCATCTTCCACTGTGTGAAAGGCAATTAGCAGCTGCGGAAAGAAAGAGTGAATGGCGTTCATTTGCTCAAACACATAGCCGTTGTCGCGGAACTGATCTGACGCTTCGGCGGCGGCTAGCTGATATTCCCAGAGATCGTAAGACAGTTTTGCGTCTGCGTTGAGCTGCGCATAGTCAAACTGGGTTCGCATCTCGGCGACGCTCTCGCGCTTCCAATTCAGCTGTTCAATCTGCGCCGCTAAGGAGAAGTCATCGATCTGATCGTTGTTGTCGGTTACGCCCAGGAAGGTTTGTTGAATCGGGCTGAATGCCAGCTCTTCTTCATATTTTTCTTCGAACCAGGCGTTAAGACGAGTGCTCTCGTCTTCAACTTCTGCGTCTGCGTCAGATGCTGCTACGGCTTCAGGCGAAACCACAGCAGTGTCGTCAAGAGCTGGAGCCTGTGCGGTGTTGTCCGCTGGCCCACATGTAATAAGGGTCGCTGATGCCGCGAGGCATAGCAGTGAGCGGAAAATAAAGGGTTTAGTCATAGAGTTCACTCGCTGCGGGAAGTAGTCGTGCGTGCGCGGAATGGGTATTTGGTGGAGGCGGGGGGAGTTGAACCCCCGTCCGTCAGTTCGCGGCCTTCGGCTCTACATGCATAGCGTCGTCTATTAGGTTAACCCGTATCGGCCCGACGGGCAGGGTGATTTGGGCGAGCTTGATACTGTTTAGCCGCTTCACGTCAAGCGCGTTCCACTGGCGATCCCGTTCTAGATGACGATTACCAAATACCAGTTTACGGGCATCCCGGCGGTAATCGCTAGCAGGCTATTAAGCTGCTAGGGCGTAGCTATCGTCGTTGGCAACTATAAAGTTGCAGTAATTGATTAACGAGAGTTACTACCCTCTCGGCATGCACCTAAGGTTTTGATACCGGCGTCGAATCCAAATCGCCCCCAGATATGGTAACAATAGCACGGAATCGAGGTCGCTACGAAGAAGTGATTGCATGGTGTGTGATGACAGGCGCTCGCGGGCTAGGGCTGGCACTCGCATATGACGAATGCGAACAGGCGGAATACGAAGTCGCTGCGCAGAGGCGTTTAGCGGTTGGCGTGGCGTACGATGCGCTGTTTGTCCACGGCCCACTCGCGGTCTTTCTCGCTGGCGCGCTTGTCGTGGTCCTGCTTACCCTTGGCCAGCGCGATCTGGCACTTCACCAGGTGGCCCTTCCAATACAGCTTTACGGCAACGCAGGTGTGGCCTTTCTGATTGACGTTGGCAAACAGCTTGGCGAGCTGTTTGTTGTGCAGCAGCAGCTTCTTAATGCGGGTGGGGTCGGCGATCACGTGGGTGCTGGCGGTGTCTAGCGGCGTAATCTGGCAGCCGAGCAGGAAGGCTTCGCCGTCTTTGAGCAGGACATAGCTGTCCACTAGCTGCACTTTTTTCATGCGCAAGCTTTTCACTTCCCAGCCTTCGAGCACAACTCCAGCCTCGAAGCTCTCTTCGAGGAAGTATTCATGCTTGGCCTTCTTATTGAGGGCGATGGTACCGTCGGGGACGCTGGGTTTCTTCTTTGCCATGGGCGCAGTATACAGCTAAGTGCTCACTCACGCGCTATCCGCCTCGCGTTGTACTGCTGTTGGGCCGCTGATAGAATCGATCGCTCTATTTACGGCGCCTTCGCCCGTCTCAAAAAATAATAACTGCCTGACAAGGAAGGGGATTCCATGGCGCAAGCACGCGGACAGTTTAGCTCCAAATTAGGGTTCATCCTTGCCGCTGCAGGCTCCGCGGTGGGCCTTGGGAATCTGGTTGCCTTCCCGGTGATGGCGTCAAAAAACGGCGGCGCCGCCTTCTTAATAATGTATCTGCTGTTTGTGGCATTTATCTGCTATCCGGTGATGATGGCGGAGATCGCCATGGGCCGCCGCGCCAAGCGTAACCCGGTGGGCGCTTTCGACACGATCGCCGGCGGTTCGGCGAAATGGCGGTTAACAGGCATGCTGGCGATCATCACCCCCTTTATGATCGCGGTGTTTTATACGGTCATTACAGTCTGGCTTGTGGTGTATCTCAAAGAGCTAGCATCCGGCGGCCTGGAGCGGCTGTCGCAAGAGGCAACCTTCTCCGAGATCGTGGCGGCGCCTTCGCTGTTCGGCTACGCAGTGTTTTTGCTAATTGGCGTGTTTCTTATTTTGGCGGGCGGGGTGAAGGGTGGCATCGAACGCTTGGCACGCGTGCTTATGCCGACACTGGCGGTGATGCTGGTGGCGCTCACGCTGTTTGTACTCACGCTAGACGGTGCGAGCGCGGGCATTGCCTACTACCTCGTGCCTGACTTTTCGAAGATGAACCTGTCGACGATCAACGGTGCGCTGAGTCAGGCATTTTTCTCGCTGTCTTTAGGCATGGGCATTCTCATTACCTACGGTTCGTATTTCAGCCGCGAAGACAGCATCCCGGGTTCGGCGCGCACGGTTGCGGTAATGGATACGAGTATCGCTTTCTTCGCCGGCCTGTTGATCTTGCCGGCTATCTTCGCCTTCGATCCCAACACAAACACCGATGATCTTTCTACAAGCAGCGTGGGCCTGATCTTCTCCTTCCTGCCGAAAATTTTCCTGTCGATGCAAGCGGCAGTGGGTATTGTGGGCGCGTCGGCGGTGGCTTTCGTGTTCTTCCTGCTGGTGTTTTTCGCGGCGCTGACCTCGCTAGTGTCGATTATCGAGATTCCTATTTCGTACTGGATAGACGAGTTCAAGATGACGCGGCGTAAAGCCGTGCTAACACAGGCGATGCTGCTTACGCTGTTCGCCATCCCGGCGACACTGTCCTTTGGCATGTCGGATTTCTTCACCGGCTTTACTAGCTACGGCGGCATCTCCAAATCGTTCTTCGACGTGGTGTACGACGTGTTCTACGAAACTATTTTGCCGCTAGTGGGCTTCACGGTTTGTCTGTTTACAGCTTACCGCTGGAAGATGAGCGGGCTGACTTCGGAGCTTATCGTGGGCGACGACAGCTACGAAGGTTCGCTGCTTCAGCGCTATATGAATTTCGCATTGGGCACGGTGATTCCGGTGGTGCTGTTCCTCGTTTTCCTAAGCACCGTGTCGCAGATTTATTTCTAGCGCCATGGCTCAAGTTTCTCGCAGCGCGCTAGTGGCTTATTCGGCGCAGCAAATGTTCGACCTCGTGAACGACATCGAAAGCTATCCGCAGTTTATGCAGGGCTGTCGCAGTGCGCGGGTGATCTCGCAGTCGCCTACCGAGCTCGTCGGCGAGCTAAGCCTTGCCAAAGCCGGTATCACTCAAAGCTTCGTTACTCGCAATACATTGAGCGCTCCGCAGAGCATCGAAATGCGCTTGGAGGAGGGTAACTTCTCGCAGTTCTCAGCACTGTGGCGTTTCGATGCGTTAAACGACAGCGCCTGCAAAGTCAGTTTCGACATGGACTTTTCTTTTGATAACGCGCTGCTCAATATGACCGCAGGCAAGCTAGTGAGCTCGGCAGCAAATAGCCTGGTCGACGCCTTGGTCGAACGCGCTAAACTGGTTTACGGATAGCGCGCATGACTGAGGAATCTTTATCGAATGTTGCGAGTGTCAGCTTAAAAGACGATGACAATCTCATTGCAGTCGAGGTGGTCTATGCCTCGGTGCAGGAACAAAAGCTTATCGAGTTGCAGGTGCCGCAAGGCACGTCTGCATTAGACGCGG
Source organism: Pseudohongiellaceae bacterium (assembly GCA_965661495.1). Classification (GTDB taxonomy): domain Bacteria; phylum Pseudomonadota; class Gammaproteobacteria; order Pseudomonadales; family Pseudohongiellaceae; genus UBA9145. Next base: position 279,999 of record CBFIDY010000002.1, read on the forward strand.
TGAAGCTGTCGAACATGGCTCAGCATTTTCCTGAAATCGATCTAGCGCATTTAGATCTCGGCGTGTTCGCAAAACCCTTAGACGGAAAGGGGAGGCCGCTGCCCCACGAGTATATTTTACAGGCAGAAGACCGAGTCGAGATCTATCGCCCGCTGACTATCGATCCTATGCAGGCGCGCCTCGCGCGAGCTGAGGAAAAGCGCTTGGCGCGGGAAGCGGCGAAGGCGAAAAAGAAATAATAGCTTAACTATTTGAAGTACAAATCGAAGCGCCTCGGCACTCTGGGATATAGTGCTGGTCAGGTGGTTAAATTCAGCAAGCAGTTGGCAGATTGGACATGACTGAGTCAGAGAAAAAAACCAAGGCGCTATCGGCGCTGCGCGATATTTTGCAGCGGGTTGAATCTGGTCTGCACGACTTCTACGTCACCCCTTACCGACGCTCTTTCGCCCGCGCTCAGCGCGATGAGGAAGACCTGTTCATGCTGCTTATCTTTGCTGAAACACTCGGAATTCCCAACCCAGCGGCGTTCTACACGATGGAACTATTGCCTATCGTTTACGAGCGCTTCCACGAATGGCATACCCGCATGGGCATGGAGCGCTCACCTTTGGATCACGTACATTGCTGTTAGAACTCACGCAGAATAAAAAGATTCTTTTCTTTGGCGGTAAGGGCGGCGTCGGCAAGACCACTGTGTCGGCCGCAGCGGCGTTGGCGCGTGCGCAGGCGGGGGGCAAGGTGCTTTTGGTCTCTACCGACCCTGCGCACAATTTGGGTCATCTATTCGACCGCCCGATTGGCTCGAAGCCGGTGCGTCTTGCGCCGGGCCTCGACGGTTTAGAGCTCGATCCAGAAGAAACCGTGCGCCTGCACATGAAAGAGATCAGCAATTCGCTGCATAGACTGATGCCCGTGCATCTGCGCGGTGAAGTCGACAAACACATGGCGCTCAGCAAAGACGCACCGGGCATGCAGGAAGCGGCGCTGATGGAGCGCATCGCCGAGGTCGTAGAGCAGGGCACTAAGGAATACGATCTGGTGGTTTTCGATACCGCGCCCTCGGGTCACACGGCACGACTGATGGCGCTGCCAGAAATGATGTCGGCGTGGACCGAGGGACTTATCAAGCGCCAAGAAAAAGCCGATGGATTCGCGCAGGTGGTAAAAGACTTAAGCCGCGACTCGTCGATGGAAGAGAAGACCTTCAGTGCAGATTCGAACGATGCCGACAAGATGCGCGAGTCGGGTATTCGCGGCATCCTTCATCGGCGCAAGTTGCGATTTTCCCATCTGCGCGATCAGCTGGCTAATGCCGAGAATACCGCGTTTGTGATTGTGTTAGCGGCGGAACGCTTGCCGGTTCTCGAAACCATCGAGCTCTACGCGCAGCTGCAAACAGCGAAAGTAAACGTGGCGGGACTGCTAGTGAACAAGCGTTCACCCGCCGACGGCGGCGATTTCATGCGCGCGCGCTTCGAACAAGAGCAGGTGCATTTACAGACTCTCAATTCGGCGCTACCTAACGTTCCACGACAGGATTTGATGTTGCTTACTCACGACATAGTGGGGCTTGAAGCGCTCGCGGAGTTCACAGCGTCGCTGTGAGCTTTTTAGCTTTTTAGCTTGTGAGCTCGTCGGCCGCTTAAGCTAAGGTAGGCCCTTTGACTCCGTATTGCTCCCCGAACAAAGTCACTCGATCTGCGAACGCTCCACATGTCTTGCGATAAGACTCGGGGTCGGAAAATTCAGAACCTGCGAAGCTGAGTTTTCAGAGATGCCTGACATGAATTGATTAGGGCTAGGCAGCGTGCAGTTCAGGGGTATAGGCAGCGTGTATCACTACTATTATAAGGCCTTATAGGCTTGCAAGTTTTTCGAGTCGTGGTTACTCTTCGGCAAATTCCTATTCATTTTTCCGTAACTTATGATTCGTCTCGCGCGTACAGCAGTTGCCACCTTCCAGCGCCAGCGTCGGCAAGCGCTGTGCGTCGGTGCGGGCGCTGAGTCTTCGCGTTGGGCATCTGTAGCAGGATCACTTAGCGCCTGCCTCTTAGCGGCGATACTCCTGTTTGCGCAGGCGGTAGATCTGTCTCACAGCCACGAAGGCGATCTGCAGCCGCGGTTCGACTGCGAAATTTGTCTGGTTACCGGCACGCTGGGTCACGCTCTCAGCGCCGGCGAGTTTTCCCTTACCTCAGCCTCTGCTGCGCAGAGCTTCGATATCCAAATAGCCAACTGGCACAGCGCCTTCGTTGTTGCCCACAAGGCGCGCGCACCACCCCTTTCCTAAGCTTTTCAACTAGGCAGCCCGTCGCTTTTCACTAGTGCTGTGCAGCCAGTTTCGTCGTCTTTCCTGTTAGCTGTGTCTAGCCGTCCGTCAACTCTGCGCACGGAAGTCATTGCCGCCAATGAACGAAAGCGATGAGTAATGCAATCCAAAACTTATAGAAGCATTTTGTCGCGCGCGCGACGTGTGCCCTGTCCCTGCTCTGCGCAGGTGGACTCGCACAAACAACCAGCGCGCCACATTTAGGAATCAAACTCATGAGAAAATTTAAGCTAGCTCCAAGCGCCGTCACTACTTATAAGCCTCGTGCGGCCGGCATTCGCCGTCCAGCTAAGCTGTCATTGCTAGCCTCTGCTGTGGCCGCTGGCCTATCTAGTTTGGCTGCCGCACAGGAAAATAATCTCGACCACAGCGAAGAACGCTTGGAAGAAATGGTGATTACCTCAACTCTGCACAGAAGCCGCGCCGACACAGTGCTGCCGGTGAACGTGCTGGGCGGCGAAGAGTTGCGAGCACAGCTGGCGAGTTCTTTGGGCGATACGCTGTCGGAGCAGGTAGGCATTAATAGTGCAAGCTTCGGCCCTGGTGTGGGTCTGCCCGTGATTCGCGGACAGGGCGCTAACCGCGTGCAGGTTTTACAGGGCGGCATCGGCAATATCGACGCGTCATCCGTCAGCCCCGACCATGCCAATAGTCTCGAACCTGCGCTGGCTGAGCGCATTGAAGTTGTGCGTGGGCCAGCGACACTGCTGTACGGCAACGGCGCGATAGGCGGTGTAGTGAACGTTATCGACAACCGTATTCCCACTCAGCGCATCGAAGGGCTTGATGGGCTGCTAGAAACCCGCCATAACACGGTGAGTGATCAGCAAATTAGCGTGGCAAAGTTTGAGGGCATGGCAGGCGATATCGCCTGGCACGTGGACGGCGTTTATCGCAAGAGTAACGATCTTGAGATTCCTGGCTTTGCGCAAAATCCCGCGGTGATTGATTTCACCGACCCCGAAGCGGTAGAGGAATACGAAGAGGGCTTTGGTCGCATTGGCAATACGGCTGCGCGTTCGAACGCGCAGTCCATCGGTGCCTCGTGGATACTCGACGAAGGATTTGTTGGCGTGTCTTACAATCGACTCGACAGCCGCTACGGTATCCCTGCCGGTTCCCATGTTCATCACGACGGCGACCATGATGTTCACCTCGACGACGAACATCACGACGACCATGATGAAGACCACGACGACGAACATCACGATGATCATGACGAAGAGCACGCGCATTCCGAAGGTATTCTTATCGACATGCAGCAAGAACGCTTCGATATGGAATTCGAACTGCCGCTCGCAGGACTGTTCAACGAAGTGCATGGTCGCATGGGTTTAGTCGACTACGAACACGTTGAGCTCGAAGGTGAGGAGAGCGGCACGCGCTACAGTCAGACAGGTATGGAGGGGCGCGTGGCGCTGCATCAGCAGGAGGTTAATGGTCGTCAAGGCGTGATTGGCTTCCAAGGCTCTACGCGGGAATTCTCGGCGTTAGGTAGTGAGGCATTTATCCCCGAAACCGATATCACAACAGCGGCGCTGTTTACGGTGCAAAGCCTAGATACCGGCAGCGTACTCTACGAAGCGGGCGCGCGCATCGAGCGCCAGTCTTTGGACCAAACCCAGGGCGGCTGCGACAGGTCCGACACGAGTTGGAGCGGCAGCGGCTCTGCTCTCTGGCGCGTGCGCAATGACAGCAACGTTATTTTGTCGCTGTCGCGTTCAGAGCGTGCGGCTACTGTTGACGAGCGCTATTCGAATATTCAGAGCAACTGTTCTGAGCTGCCAATGGATCTGATGGTGCAGCACGCAGCGACACAGCGTATCGAAGTCGGGCTGCCGGATGCAGATAAGGAAACGGCAACCAATATCGAAATCGGGTTCCGCAAGCACTCGGGCGCCATTACCGGCGAGTTGAATATTTTCTATAACGATATTGCTGACTACCTATACCTGTCTGATACCACCGACGAAGTAGACGGAGTGACTCTGTCGCGTTTCCGTCAGGATGATGCGCGCTTTGTAGGAATGGAGGCGCAGCTGTCTGCGCCGCTACGTGAGAGCGGTGAACATCTAACTGAAGTCATGGTGTTTGCAGACTACGTGCGCGCGGAGCTCGATGCGGGTGGCAATGCGCCACGCATTCCACCGCTGCGCGCGGGGGTAGAGCTCAGGCACTCGCACGTACACTGGCAGGCGCGCTTGCGCTGGCAGGAAGTGCAAGACCAGGACAATGTCGCCTTTGGCGAATTACCGAGTGCCGGCTACAGCCTGCTCAACGCCTACGCAGATTGGCACGTGAACCTCGGTGATCAAGAAGCGCTGCTGTTCCTTCGCGGTACGAATCTGCTCGACGAAGAAATTCGCCAGCATCCTTCGTTCCTCAAAGAGCACGCTCCGGCCCCAGGCCGAGCGTGGGAGATGGGCGTTAGATTTAACTTTTAAGCTCGAGAGTCTGTGAGGCTCGGCGATGCGCCGAGCTTCGCAGTTTTTAATCTCTGCCAATACATCTCCTTCTCGTCTCGCGCGGGCCTATTTCTTTGCGTCTTCGGCGAACAGGCTAGGATCATTCTGAAGCATACCTCTATATGATCTGAGCCCATCCTTGTGAGCCAGCTGCTTCTGTTTTTGTTTTTCTGTCTCTTGAGCGGCGGCGAATTGTGTGGTGCTGCCAGACGCGCGCACCAGATACTGAACCGCGAGTCAGCTCAAGCTCGTGAGGGCTGCAGAAGGAGGTAAGACAGGTATGGTAGGGAGGAGAGTGGTTACTAAAGTGGAGTAGCTGAAAGCGAGACAGCTCCTATAGTGCTAGTTTTCACTCGCGGTTGGTTCAAAATCACCGCTTAAGCTAACTAGCTCGCCGTCTTCAAACTCCACCGACAAACGTTCTTGGCCACGTTCACCGCCGCCGGGCTGGAAGTTGTAAACATAGTCCCAGCGGTCCTGATGGTAGGGATCGCGCACGAGCGGCGTGCCCATTACGAAAATCACTTGGCGCTTGGTCATGCCCGGGCGCAGCTGGTCCACCATGTCCTGGGTGATGATATTGCCCTGAGGAATGGAGATCTTATAAACGCCCGGGAAGTCCATAGAGCCGAAATTGCCGCAGCCGCCGAGCAGCGCAAGTGAGGCCAGCGCGGGCATTAAGAGTGTTCGTTTGATCTGTCGCATGGGGCGAGTGGCTTTCCTATTAATCCGAATTTACTGCGTGTTCAGTTAGCTTGCGGCTCTAGTGTCTGGTGCGGCGGAAGTACTGGGCTGCGCTAGCCAAATAGACCCAAGCTCATACTTTGCGTCAGCCATCAGCAGCTTTTGCCTGCGCTTGGGCAGCAAGGCATAATGGTAACCTAGTTAGGCAGTCAGCACGAACAGCTAATCGCCGCTTACTTTCGCTAATATCCTGCTAGTCGCGGACTTTACCTGCGGCCAGCCGGCTTGCCAGCATACTTAACGTGAAGGGTCGACATGAGCTCAGAAAACCAAGAACTACGAGACGCAGGTCTTAAGGTCACGCACCCGAGGGTTAAGATCCTCCAAATGCTCGAGAGTTCCGAGACCAAGCACGTATCAGCAGAAGACGTCTATAAAATGCTGCTCGAGGCGAACGAAGACACGGGGCTAGCGACAGTATACCGCGTGCTCACTCAGTTCGAGGCCGCGGGTCTTGTGACGCGCCACCATTTTGAAGGCGGCACTTCGGTATTCGAACTCAGCACCGAGCACCATCACGATCATATCGTGTGCAATAAATGCGGGCAGGTGCAGGAATTCTACGACGAGGTGATTGAAGAGCAGCAGGAAAAGATCGCCCGCAAGTACGAGTTCAAGATTACCGACCACAGTCTGTATCTCTACGGCCTGTGCAAGCAGTGTCAGGGCTAGAGTTAGCCCGCTAGCATCTGTTTTGCGTGGGCGAGAGACTCCGCACTGCAGTCATCACCCCCCAGCATTCGCGCGACTTCCCGTAGGCGCGCTTCTTCGTCTAGTCTGTCGATGCGGGTGAGCGTCGCCGCTGCATCGCCCTGTGCCGATTTGCTCCCGGCCTTCGATTTTCCGCCGGTTTTCCCAACAAGCTCTTTGCTGACGAAGTAGTGGCTATGGCCTTGGCCCGCGACCTGTGCCTGATGGGTCACGCACAGTACCTGACTGGTCTCGCCGAGCTGACGCAGCAGCTCGCCGACAATCTTGGCTACGCCGCCGCCAATTCCCACGTCGACCTCGTCGAACACGAGGCTAGGCGTGCGCGAGGTTTGCGCGGTAATCACCTGAATCGCGAGGCTGATGCGGGAGAGCTCACCGCCGGAGGCAATCTTAATCAGCGGCTTGGCACCTTGACCGGGGTTGGTGCTTACCAAGAATTCGACAATTTCAGCGCCTTGGCTGCTGGGCCGATCTTTTTGAATAGGGCTTAGGCTCACTTCCAAGCGCGCGTGGGGCATGCCTAGGTTTAGCAGCTGCTCGTTCACGCGCGTCGCTAAATTCTTGCCGCCGGTTTTGCGCTGTTTGCTGACCTTTTGCGCGGCTTTATCGAAAGCGTCGCGCAGCGTGGCATCGGCGGCGAGCAGAGTCTCTAGCTCGACGTCGCTGTTTTCGAGGCTCTCCAGCTGTGTGCGCAAGTCGAGTGTGAGTGCGGGCAGGTCTTTAGGCGCAACGCGGTGCTTGCGCGCTAGATCGTGGATAGCGCCCAAGCGACTATTAATCTCTTCAAGACGCTCGGGATCAGCCTCGAAGCCGTCGACAAAGCCGCGTAGGTCGCTGATTGCTTCGTCTAGCGCAATAGTGGCGGATTCGATCAGCGTGCTGGCATTTGCAAGCTGCGGATTGCTCGCAGGCAGGGTCGCAAGCATCGCTTGCGCCTTAGCAAGCAGGTCACTCGCGCTGCCGTCGTCGCCGCTGCCTTGGCAGGCGTCTAATGCAGAACGTGCGGAGGCTAGTGTTTCGTCGGCGTTGCTTAGGGCATTGAACTGCTGCTCGAGGCTCACCAGTTCGTCATCACCCAATGCCAGTTCGTCGAGTTCGCTGAGTTGATAGCGCAGTAGCTGCAGCTGAGCGGTGTTGTCTTCGCCGGGCGCGCTTAGCGCGTCGATTCGCTGCTGATTGCTATGCCACTCGCGGTAGCTGTCACTCAACGCTTTGCGCGCGGCGGGCGTAACGCTGAAATCGTCTAACAGGCGCTGATGCGTGGCGCGCTGCAGCAGCGATTGGTGTTCATGCTGGCTGTGGATGTCGATCAGCATTTCGCCGAGGGTTTTCATATCTCCCAAGGTCGCAGGCGAGCCGTTGATAAAACCCTTGGAGCGGCCATCGTCCCCGACCACGCGGCGCAGCAGGCAGCGCTCGGGGTCGGCATCGTCTACTAGCTCATGCTCGCTGAGCCAGGCTTTCGCCGGAGCGATCTTGCTGATGTCGAATTCGGCGCAGATCTCGGCTTTGCGGGCGCCGCTGCGCACAATGCTCTTATCCGCGCGGTCGCCAAGGGTTAGTCCCAGGCCGTCGAGCATGATGGATTTGCCGGCGCCGGTTTCGCCGCTAATAGCCGACATGCCCGGCCCGAAATCGATCTCGAGACTGTCGACGGTGGCGTAGTGCTGAATGGCGAGTTGCAGAAGCATGTTGGGGGTCCGATCGGTGTGCGGCTTGGCCTATCTTGGAAGTATAGGGGATGGTGGCGGGTGCTTGCACGAATTCTTGCAATGCAGCTAGCCCCGTACGCTTGAATCCCGAGGGTTTGACCCCACATAGGGATCTTCACGGAAGAAACCTTCCTGCGCCTACCAGCAGTCCAGCTCTAGGGTGCTGATAACACGCGAATTTATACGAAACAGTACGAGGAAGCCATGAGCGAAGACAAGCCCGAAAACGAGGAGCTAGCCCCTGAGCAAGCCAGCGCTGCGGACAGCGAGGCGGCAGAAAACGAGGCGATCGGCGAAGCGCCTGAGGCGGAGGAGCCACAGGACGAAGCAAGCCAGCTGCGCGCTCAGCTAGAACAGGCCGAGATCACCGCAGGACAGGCGCGAGACGAGCTGCTGCGCGTGCAAGCCGAGATGCAAAATCTGCGTCGCCGCACCGAGCAAGATATCGAGAAGGCGCACAAATATGGCCAAGAGAAGTTCAGCATCGAGCTACTTGCGGTTATGGACAACCTCGAACGCGCTGCTGCCGCCAGTGAAGCCAGCGAAGACGAGGCGGTTAAAGCCATTCAAGAAGGCGTTACCCTAACACTCAAGGGCTTTGCTGACTGCTTCGCGCGCTTCAATATCGAAGCCGTAGACCCCCAGGGCGAGCCCTTTGATCCTCAGCTGCATCAGGCGATGTCGATTCAAGAGAGTCCCGATGCCGAGCCCAATACGGTGATTGCGGTGATGCAAAAAGGCTACACCCTGCACGGCCGCGTGATTCGCCCGGCGATGGTTATGGTGTCGAAATAACTCTCTCGGCGCCTTGAATTTATTGAGCTAGCGCCAATATAGAACCCCAAGACAGAATTAAGACCCTCGGCACGGCCGGCGGGTAAATCGGAGAAAAGAGAAATGGGTAAGATCATAGGAATTGACCTCGGCACAACGAACTCCTGCGTCGCAGTGATGGACGGCGGCGAGGCGAAAGTCATTGAGAACGCCGAAGGCGATCGCACCACCCCTTCCATTATCGCGTATGCAAACGACGGTGAAGTTTTAGTGGGCCAGCCGGCAAAGCGTCAGGCGGTGACTAATCCAGACAACACGCTGTTTGCGATCAAGCGTCTTATCGGCCGTCAGTTCGAAGACGAAGTCGTGCAGAAAGACATCAAGATGGTGCCTTACAAAATCACAAAAGCCGACAACGGTGACGCATGGGTTGAGGTGAATGGCGAGAAAATGTCGCCACCGCAGATTTCTGCCCAAACTTTGAAGAAGATGAAAAAGACTGCCGAAGATTTCCTCGGCGAGTCGGTCACTGAAGCCGTGGTTACTGTGCCAGCTTACTTCAACGACGCGCAGCGTCAGGCAACCAAAGACGCCGGCCGCATCGCGGGTCTGGATGTTAAGCGCATTATTAACGAGCCAACTGCGGCTGCGCTCGCCTACGGCATGGATAAGAAAGGCGGCGATTCCACTATCGCGGTTTATGACCTTGGCGGCGGTACGTTCGATATTTCGATTATTGAAATTGCAGAGACCGACGGCGAGCACACGTTTGAAGTGCTCTCGACCAACGGCGATACATTCCTAGGTGGTGAAGACTTCGATCTGCGTTTGATCGACTACCTTGCCGACGAATTCAAGAAAGAGTCAGGTATGGATCTGCACAGCGATCCACTAGCACTGCAGCGTCTGAAAGAAGCCGCAGAGAAAGCGAAGATCGAGCTGTCTTCGTCGCAGTCTACTGAGGTTAACCTGCCTTACATCACTGCTGACGCCAGCGGCCCTAAGCACCTCGTGCAAAAGCTCACGCGTGCCAAGTTCGAGTCGCTAGTAGAAGACCTGGTTGAGCGTACGCTCGAGCCTCTGAAACTGGCGTTAAAAGACGCCGATCTCAGCGTGGGTGAAATCAACGACGTAATTCTCGTGGGTGGCCAAACTCGTATGCCGCTAGTACAGAAGCGCGTATCTGAGTTCTTCAGCAAAGAGCCACGCCGCGACGTAAACCCTGATGAAGCAGTAGCCGTGGGCGCAGCAATTCAGGCGGCGGTTCTGTCAGGCGACGTAACCGACGTGCTTCTGCTCGACGTAACGCCTCTGTCTCTTGGTATCGAGACGATGGGCGGTGTAGCAAGCACACTGATCGAAAAGAACACGACTATCCCAACTAAGAAGACCCAGGTCTTCTCAACGGCGGACGATAATCAAACGGCAGTGACTATTCACGTTGTGCAGGGCGAGCGCAAGCAAGCGGCACAGAATAAATCGCTGGGTCGTTTTGATCTGTCGGACATTCCTCCGGCGCCACGTGGCATGCCACAAATCGAAGTTGCTTTCGATCTCGATGCTAACGGTATTCTTAACGTGTCGGCCAAAGACAAGGCGACAGGCAAAGAGCAGTCGATCGTTATTAAGGCGTCTAGCGGTCTGTCGGATGAAGAGATCGAACAAATGGTGAAAGACGCCGAGGCGCACTCTGCGGACGATAAAAAGTTCGAAGAAATGGTCACGGTACGCAACACCGCCGACGGCATGATTCACGCGACGAAGAAGACGCTAGAGGAAGCCGGCGATAAAGCGAGCGACGAAGAGAAAGAGTCGATCAATGCGGCGATCACCGAACTAGAAGAAGCTTTGAAGGGCGACGACAAAGACGCTATCGAAGCGAAGACGACGGCGCTTACCGAAGCTTCTTCAGCGCTCGCGCAGAAGATGTATGCGGAGCAGGCGGCAGCGGGTGAAGCTGGTGCCGAAGCGGCTGATGAAGCTGGCGGCGCAGACGACGCGGTTGATGCCGAGTTCGAAGAAGTTAAGGACGAAGACAAGGATAAGTAATCCTTAACAGCTGAGAGCTTTATGTCAAAACGTGACTACTACGAAGTACTGGGAGTAGACCGGAATGCAGACGCGGCGGCGCTTAAGAAAGCGTATCGCCGCGTTGCTATGAAGAACCACCCGGATCGCAACCCTGATAATCCAGACGCAGAAAATATCTTTAAGGAGGCCAACGAGGCCTTCGAAGTGCTGTCGGACAAAGAAAAGCGCGCCCGCTATGACCAGTACGGTCACGCAGGTGTGGACGGTCAGACGGGGGGCGGCAACGCCGACTTCGGAGACATGTTCGGCGATATCTTCGGTGATATTTTTGGCGGTGGTGGTCGCGGCGGAGCGCGCAGCCATGTACGCAAAGGCGCTGACCTGCGCTACAACTTAGACCTCAGTCTAGAAGACGCGGTGCGCGGCACCACGGTGAAGATTCAAGTGCCGACAACAGTAAGCTGCGAAAGCTGCGACGGCACCGGCGCGAAAAAAGGCACGCAGCCTGTAGATTGCACAACCTGTGGCGGTCACGGGCAGGTGCGTATGCAGCAGGGTTTCTTTTCAGTTCAGCAAACCTGTCCGCGCTGCCAAGGCGCTGGCAAGCAGATCAAAGACCCCTGCAACACTTGTCATGGTCGCGGCGCGGTGCGCGAGACCAAGACGCTGTCGGTGAAAGTGCCAGAGGGCGTCGACACGCACGATCGTATACGCCTTACCGGCGAAGGACAGGCTGGCGAGCACGGTGGTCCACCAGGTGATCTGTACGTTGAAATGAATGTGCAGCCGCACAAGATTTTTGAGCGCGATGGCGCCGACCTGTACTGCGAGATTCCGATTAGCTTTGGCGATGCAGCACTAGGCGGCGAACTCGAAGTGCCTACTTTGGACGGCCGAGTAAAGCTAAAGATTCCAACCGAAACGCAAACCGGCAAGCTGTTCAGGCTGCGTGGTAAAGGCATTAAGCCCGTGCGCGGCGGTGGCATCGGAGATCTTCTTTGCCGCGTCGTGGTGGAGACGCCTGTGCATCTCACCAAGCGGCAAAAAGAAATTCTGGAAGAGTTTCAAACCATCCAAGAAGGCGAAGGCAAAAAGCAGTCACCTAAGCGCACGTCCTTTTTCGACGGCGTGAAGAGCTTTATCGACGAGCTGCGCGGCTAGCCAGCCACCAGCTCGGTGTGAGCTTCGGGTTCGAGTCTGGGCCCGAAGTTGGAGACGACCTTAGCAGAGGCAAGCGAAGCTAGCTTGCCCGCCGTTTCAAAATCCATCCCATTGGTAATACCATAGAGAAAGGCGCCGGCGAACATATCGCCTGCGCCGTTAGTGTCTATGGCTTTAACTTTGTGTGGCTCAATAGGAATACGCTTCTCGCCGTCGTAGAGCAGGGCGCCTTCTGCGCCTAGTGTCACGACTAGCTTCTTCGCAAACCCCAGGGCTTTACTGAACGCTGCTTCAAAATCGTCGGTCTGAGCCCATAGGCGCAGCTCTCTTTCGTTGCAGAACAGCAAGTCCACGCCGTCGCCGAGCACTTCAACGACATTGTCGCGGAAGTATTCGAGCATCGACGGGTCGGAGAAGGTCATAGCGGTAGCAATGCCTTTTTCTTCAGCGTAGCGCTTGAGCTCAATAATAGCGGCGCGCGCGCTGGGCGAAGTGACAAGGTAACCTTCGAGATAAATATAGCTCGCTTTGTCCGCAGCAGAGAATTCGAGATCGGCTGCACTCAGTTCACCGGACACGCCTAGGTGGGTGTGCATAGTGCGCTCGGCATCGGGGCTAATCATGACTACGCAGCGTCCGCTGGCGCCGTCTGCACGCTGGCCCGCGGTGTTAGTGTCAATGTTCTGGTCGCCCAGCTGCTCGAGGAAAAAGTCGCCAGTCTCGTCATTGCCGAGCTTGCAGGAATAAAACGCTCGTCCGCCGAACTGGCTTAACGCGTACAGTGTGTTCGCGGCCGAACCGCCGCCTGCGCGCTTCTTCAAACCGTGCTCGCTCATGAGCAGATCAACTAACTTAGCCTGCGCCTCGCCTTCTACCAAGGTCATCAGTCCTTTCTCAATGCCGTGAGCTTCAAAAAAGGCGTCACTCACTTCGAATTCTTTGTCCACGAGCGCGTTGCCGACGGCGTAGACGTCGTAGTGATCTTGCTGGGCCATGCGTTAGTCCTTTAGACGATGTTGGGGCTTGTCGCTGCGCGCTTAGGCGGCGAGGGCGTTGAAGGCTTGCTCAGCCGCATTAAGAGTCGCTTCGATTTCGGCATCGCCATGGGCCATCGAGATAAAGCCGGCTTCGAAAGCCGAAGGCGCGAGATAAACGCCGCCCTCTAGCATATGGTGGAAGTAACGCTGGAAGTGGTCGGAGTTGCACTCCATGACCTGGGCGAAGGTGGTGACGGTTTCTTCTTGGCTGAAGAAACAGCCGAACATGCCGCCGACCTGATTGGTGGTAAATGGAATCCCTGCCGCCGCTGCGCGGGACTTTAGACCGCTCATCAGCTTCTCGGCACTCGCGCCGAGCTTATCGTAAAAGCCCGGCTGTGAAACTGATTCCAGCATGCAGATGCCTGCAGCCACAGCCAGCGGGCTGCCCGATAGCGTGCCTGCCTGATAAACGCCGCCCAGCGGTGCGATCATGTTCATGATGTCGGCGCGGCCACCGAAGGCGCCAACCGGTAGGCCGCCACCAATTACTTTGCCGAGGCAGGTCATGTCTGGTGTCACGCCATAAACTTCCTGCGCGCCGCCGCGAGCCACGCGGAAACCGGTCATGACTTCGTCGAAGATCAGCACCGTGCCATATTTGTCGCAGACTGCGCGCAGCGCTTCTAAGAAACCGGGAACAGGGGGCACGAGGTTCATGTTACCGGCGATGGGCTCGACGATGAGGCAGGCGATCTTGTCGCCGCGCTCGGCGAAAAAGGCCTCGACTGCCTCGGCGTCGTTGTAGGGCAGCACGTGAGTTAGGTCGGTGTAGGCCTTGGGTACGCCAAGGGAATCGGGCTCGCCTAGAGTTAGTGCGCCGGAGCCTGCTTTGACCAATAGACCATCGGCATGGCCGTGGTAGCAACCTTCGAATTTTACGATCTCGTCGCGGCCTGTGAAGCCGCGGGCCACGCGAATGGCGCTCATTGTTGCCTCGGTACCCGAGGTGGTCAGGCGTACTTTCTCTATTGAAGGCACGATGTCCACGATGAGCTGGGCAATACGTATTTCGGCTTCGGTGGACGCGCCGTAGCCAATGCCCTGATCGAGCTGTTTGCGCAGCACGTCGACGACGGCCTCGTTGCCGTGGCCCAAAATCAGAGGGCCCCAAGCGCCTACATAATCTACGTAGCGATTGTCGTCGGCATCGATAAGATACGCGCCTTCGCCACCCTTAAAGAACAGCGGATTCCCGCCCACGCTGCGAAACGCACGCACCGGTGAGTTCACACCGCCGGGGATGAACTGCTGTGCGGCGTCGAAAAGAGTCTTGGAATTAGCGTGATTCATGTCAGGGCCTTAAATCTATGTGTGAGGGTGAGCCGCGTTCGCAGCGCACTCGGTCAATCGTTCCCGTGCGAGCCAATGGCCTTGCGGGATATCTTTCTCAATTTATCTGCTTCACTGCAATGCCCGTTAGTCGGGCCGCGCGCCAACTTATTACGATGATGAGCGGGACAAAGTTTTGCGCCGATAGTGCTGCGCAAGGCGTAGCTTGGCCGACAGCCTCTGCAAGTTTTGTAGACCATGCACTCGACAATCAGCCTTATTCGTAGAAACGGCAGTGTAAGCAAAAGCAAGGGCACGTATTTTCCTCGTTGCTCTCGCCAATAGCAACCGCGGCTGGGCGCTAACGCCTTGGAAAATACAGGATCTCGCTTTGCTTCTTCATGAATGGGAGTCTGCTGGGGCTTCTGTCGAGTAGGCGGGTGATAACGGCTGAATCGCCGAGTTAAACCGCACTGTGTCGCTGCTTGCGCAGTCGCTCGATACGCTTTGACGATGTCGTATTTACAGGCGGAAGGCTAGGCGCCAAAGACCGGTTTAACAACAACGAGGATAACAATAGGCACCATCATGAAAATGGGTATTTCGTTAAACACGCGGAAATAGCGATGACTGCGGACGGTGGAATCTGTCTTGAGTTTTTCAAAGAAGACCCAGCACACGTAATGATAGATCAGAAGCAAAACAACCAGTGCGAGCTTGGCGTGCATCCACGGGGCGCTTAAATAGTAGGCGGGGCTTCCTGCGATGAGCCAAGCGCCAAGTGCCACCGTGACTACGGCGGAGGGGGTCATGATGCCCCAGAACAGCTTGGACTCCATGACGGTGAAACGGTCTTTGCTAATCTGATCCTCACTCATCGCGTGGTACACAAAAAGTCGCGGTAGGTAAAAAATGGCGCTGAACCAGCAGATGACCGCCATGATGTGAAAGGCCTTGATCCAAAGCATGCTGTGCTTTCCTTCTATCTGTATCGACTGTGTTTGGGTGCTTTACGGGTGCGAACTGTGGTTGGTTCCACAGGGCTGCAAGGCGGCTAGGTTGCAAATCCCTAAGAGAGGTTGGCGCCATGCTCGAAAGTTTTGGATTAGCCGACGGTCTTGTATTAGGCGTGCAGTCTAGCACAGGCCGATTCGCCTTAGAGCCAGGCCTGTAGGCGATGAGGCTCTGCGGGGTGTAACATAAGCCACTTAACCAACGCCTGCGCTGTGCAGGGGTCTGAAACGCATTAGAGGCGGCAGAGTAAAAGGTGGCAGCAGTGATTAAAGTCGGAATTGTCGGGGCAACGGGCTACACCGGAGTGGAGCTGCTGCGGCTGTTAGCGCCACGTACAGACGTTCAGATAGCCATCGTCACCTCCCGCGAGCTTGCTGGCACTGCAGTCGCCGAGCTTTTCCCAAGCCTGCGCGGGCATATAGATCTTGCTTTCTCGGCGCCCGATACCGCCGCCCTGGGTGCCTGCGACGTCGTATTCTTCGCCACTCCTCACGCGGTTGCGATGCACAGCGTGCCTGAGATCCTCGCTAAGGGAGCGAGGGTGATAGATTTGTCGGCGGATTTTCGTCTGCAAGATCTTGCCACGTGGGAGCAGTGGTACGGCACGGCTCACGCCTGCCCCGAGCTTATCGCCGAGGCGGTTTACGGTCTGCCTGAGGTTAATCGCGCAGATATTCCCGCCGCCAAACTCGTCGCGGTGCCGGGATGCTACCCCACCGCCGTGCAGCTCGGCTTCCTGCCGCTGTTGGAGTCGGGGATGGTCGTTGTGGATCGCCTCATCGCCGATGCCAAATCCGGCGTGAGCGGGGCGGGCCGTAAGGCTGCGGTTGGCAGCCTGCTCGCTGAATCAGCAGACTCCTTAAAGGCCTATGGCGTCGATGGTCATCGCCACCTGCCAGAGATTAAGCAGGGTCTGCAGCGCGCAGCAGGCGAGTCTGTTGGGCTTATGTTCGTGCCGCATCTCACGCCTATGATTCGTGGCATCCTTGCCACCCTTTACGCGCCGCTTAAGCCCGGCGTGGAAGCCAGCAACGAGAGCCTGCAGTCTCTGTTCGAGCAGCGCTTCGCCGGGGAGTCCTTCGTCGATATCTTGCCCGCTGGCCAGCTACCGGCAACCCGTGATGTCCGCGGATCCAACCGCTGCGAAATTGCAGTGCGTTACAACGCAGATACCCACACCGCGATCGTGATTGCGGCGGAGGACAATTTAGTAAAAGGCGCGTCCGGGCAGGCAGTGCAGAATATGAACCTGATGTTCGGCCTTGATGAAAGCGCCGGGCTGATGGGCGTCGCTCTCTCCCCGTAAACACAACATCGAGAACCTGAATGCCAAACGTGGTGAAGGGCAGTAAGCAAGAGCGCATGCGCGTGGTGCCTCATCGTCCATGGCGCGCCGCCGCCTTGGTCATAGCCGCTAGCTTGGCTGTGTTGCTGGCTGTGTCCGGCGGAGCTTATCTGGGGTATTCGCAGGGCCAAGCACTGCAGGCAGAGCAGCAGCGTGACCGCGTCGAGAGCGAGAACTTAATCCGCAGCCTTGCAGAGGACAACGAAGAGCTTCGCCGAGCGCTTGCCTTGGCTCAGCGCCAGGCCGAGGTGGATCAAAATGCGGCGCAGGAGGTTGCAGGGGACTTTACCGACCTGCAGGCGCGAATAGCCCAGCTAGAAGATGATGTCGCCTACTATCGCCAAGTGGTCGAAGAACAAACCGGCAGCACGGGGCTTACTATATCGAGCTTCGACCTGCGACCAACGGGACGCGACAACGCCCGCCGCTATAAGCTCGTGCTTCGCCAGCAGGACGCCGATGGCGATACCTATCTTGAAGGCCATGTTGAGGTGACTCTTGTTGGCGAGCGCGCGGGTCAGCGCGTGCGGATGCCCCTGAAAGACGTGTCCGCTGAGCAAGACGAAGAGGCCATTCGCCTACGATTCAAGTACTTCCAGAATGTGGAGGGCGAGATAGTGGTGCCAGAGGGCTTCGAACCCGTTAAACTAGAGGTGAGAGCAGTCGCCGATAGCCCTGTGGCCAAGCGTGTCGACCAAGAAATAGCTTGGGGCAGTTAGAGCCCTACCAATTCCGTTGGAGTATTCATGTTTAAGAAGACCGAAACCGGCGTCGTGGAAAGTTCTGCTAAACGCGGCCCTTCCCATACCCTCATTTCACGCGACACCGAAGTCATCGGCGATATTCACTTCAGCGGTGAATTGATCATCGAAGGACGTGTTCGTGGGTCCATTTTTGCCGAGGACGCAAGCGAGTCGATCGTGCGCGTGGCAGACAAAGGCGTCGTAGAGGGCGAAATCAAAGCGCCGTCGGCGGTTGTGAACGGTCTCGTTGAGGGCAATGTCCACTGCTCCAAGCATATCGAGCTGGCGAGCAAAGCCATCGTCGTGGGCGATCTGCACTACAACTTAATCGAGATGGTGCTGGGCTCCGAGGTCAATGGCAAGCTCGTGCACATCGCGGCCACCGAAGGCGGTGCGCCGCGCCTGAGCCGCGACGAAAAGCCTGCGGGTCAGCTCGAGCTCGACTCAGCGAGCGATTCGTAGCTCAATGCTGAAGGGGCCGGTTGAGGCCCCAGACAGCCGTCGACGAGCATTCCGTGTGCCAGTTGAGTGTGTAAAGACGGTCGGCGGTTTGTGCTTGCTAGCATCGCCTACCACCCAATACTTTCCCAACATATACTTGACTAGTTTACTGGGTTATTGCGAGAATACGACTCGTCTAATCAGAAGTGTCTGAGCGCTAAAATTATGTCAGTAGTCCAGTCACAGGCTCCCTCTATTATGTCGCTGACCGATAATGCGGCGGCGAAAGTGCAGAGCCTCATATCCGAAGAGGGCAATCCCTCGCTTAAGCTGCGCGTTTTCGTCACCGGCGGCGGCTGCTCGGGTTTTCAGTACGGCTTTTCCTTCGACGAAGAAATCGCTGAAGACGACACGCTCATCGAGAACAAAGGCGCGCACCTGGTCGTCGACCCGCTGTCTTATCAATACCTCGTCGGCTCCAAAGTCGACTATTTGGAAGGCTTAGAGGGGTCGCGCTTTGTGGTGAACAATCCGCTGGCGACAACCACCTGCGGCTGTGGTGCGTCCTTCTCTATCTAATTGCTTCTAACAGCGCAGGGCTTTTAATAGCCAAGGGCGTTCAATAGTTCAGCTGTTGGTGCTCAAGCCCTGTGTCTTCAAGACCCAGAATAAATCCCACCTAGCATTACCGGCTGGCTTGCGCCGGTAAACGGCTGCGTCTCCATTGCAATGCCCTCTAAGCGCTGCTGCGCCATCCAGGCGAAGGCAATGGCCTCGACCCAGTCAGGGTCCATGCCCAACGTACTGCTTGATTGCACGGTGAAGTTGGGGGCGAGCTGCGCTAAGCGCTGGTGCAGCGCCGTGTTGTGCGCGCCACCGCCACACAGATAAATGGCGCCGCTTTCGGCGTGAGAATTTATGGCGTTGGCGATGCTGGCGCAGCTTAGTTCGAGCAATGTGGCTTGTACGTCCTGAGCCGAGACGCTATGCCCGGAAGTACTCTCAACACGCTGCAATTTTTCTTCGAGCCAGGCGCCATTAAACAGTTCGCGCCCCGTGCTCTTGGGCGCTGGCAGCGCGAGATAAGGCTCCGCGAGTAATTCAGCGAGTAAGGCGGGGTTTACTGCACCGCCCGCTGCCCAAGCGCCGTTGGCGTCGAAGGTCTCACCTCTGTGCTTGGCTATCCAATAGTCCATTAACACGTTGGCGGGCCCTGTATCGAAGGCGCGGGCAGGGCCGTTTGCGGGCAGCGCGGTGAGATTAGCGATGCCGCCAACATTAACGATCATGCGGGTCTGCTCGGCGCCAGCGAAGCAGTGGCGATGCAGCAGCGGTGCGATAGGTGCACCCTGACCGCCAGCGGCCATGTCGCGGCCGCGGAAATCAGCGATGGTAGTGAGCCCGGTCATTTGGGCGATGGTATTCGCATCGCCAATCTGAAGGCTGAAGGGAGTTGCGGAATCCGGTTGATGAAAAATGGTTTGCCCGTGGCTGCCAATCACAGAGATTGCAGAGCGCTCGATACCCGTTCGTGTCAGCAACTCATTCACGCAGGCGGCAAAGGCTCGGCCCACCTCGATATGCAGGCTGCCCAATTTGTTCAAGCTCACTTGCGGCTGTGCACACAGTGCAAGAAGCTCATCGCGAAGGGCCGGAGCATAGGCCGTGCAGGACGCGTCGACCAGTCTCGGCAGGGTGTCTGCAAGATCAACCAGCGCGCAGTCGATGCCGTCGATACTCGTTCCTGAAATCAGGCCAATGGCGTAAACAGGTGAGGCTGGCATGCTCTGATCTCCGAAGTGTGGGTAGAGCGAATGGGCTAGGTGAGCTGGTGCGGCAGCTTACTGAACTTGTGACACGAGTGGTGTGTCATTCTTGCGACTCGCAAGCGTCTCGAATTGCTGAATAAGCCCCGCAGTTTGGCTCTTAAACGTTGGCAGTTGGGCAGGGTCAACGGAGCGTGCCTTAGGCAGCTTATCAACGATCGTGCGCGGGTTTTGATGCACGCCGTTCACTAGGAATTCGTAGTGCAGATGAGGTCCGGTTGCGCTGCCGGTCGAGCCGACGTAGCCGATGACGTCGCCCTGGCGCACGCGAGCCCCTTTCTTATAACCGGCAAATTTATTTAGATGCGCGTATTTGGTTTCAAAGCCGCCCTGATGTTTCACAATAACTAGGTTGCCAAAGGAGCCTTTGCGTCCGGCGAACGTTACACGACCGTCGCTGGTCGCGCGAATCGGAGTGCCGGTTGGTGCGGCGTAATCGGTGCCTTTGTGCGCGCGGATCGTATTGAGTACGGGATGCCGGCGTCGCGGATTGAAATTAGAACTAATACGAAACACATCGAGGGGGCTGCGGAGGAAGGCTTTGCGCATGCTTTCACCTTCCGGGTTGTAGTAGCCCTTTTCGCCATCGGGGTCGATGTAGCGCACCGCTGTAAACACTTTGCCCTGATTAACGAAGCGCGACGCGAGAATATCGCCGTGACCAATGAATTCACCGTCTAGGTACTTCTCTTCATAGAGAATGCTGAACTGATCACCCGTGCGTGGATCAAGAATAAAGTCGATCACTCCGCCAAAAATGTTCGCCATTTCCATAATCGTTGTTGCCGGTATCTGCTCGCGCTGACCCGCGAGGAACAGGCTATCGCTAATAGTGCCGACCTTAAAGCTGCGGCGAATCTCCGGCGTCTTCACAACTTGCTCAACCGAGTAGCCATCAGTCTCGCGAGTGAATAGCGTGCTTTCGAGTGGATTCTTTGAGACGCGCAGCTGTTCTAGCGATCCGTCGGAAATATTGAAATCCAGTTTATAGCCGGGGTAAACGCGGTTAAGGATCTTCGCCTCAGGACTGCTTGCTAGGAGAGTAAAGAGGTCGCCGTCGTTAAGGCCGGCCTTGGCGAATAGAGTGGATAGGCTGTCACCCGCGGCGATTTCAAAGTGTTGCCACGGTGAGGGTGCCGCCGGCTCGGGCGCGATTTCGGGCTTTAATGATGTCGTCGCCAGCGCGCTAGTGAACGCTGTCTCTTGCGGGGCTACAGCACTTGGTGCTGCCTCCATGTCCTGCGTATTTGGCACAGGCGCGGCAATGTCGATTGTTTTCAGAGCAGGTCCGGCGCTGCTGGATTCGCTCGGCAGTGCTGCCAGTCCTAGCATGCCCGCAGCGAGGCCAGCTACTGCATAGGCGTGCCCGCGCGGGTAGTGGCGAACCAAGGCCCACTGCTTAGCGCAAGCTGCGTGCAGGCGCAGAAAGGCCTCTGTAGCGAGCGCCAACAGATGACGGCAGCGCGGAGCTGCAAAGCGATAGACAGTGCGTAGTGCGTCCAGCAATTGTGAAACCCTTGCTCTATTTCTGGCTTAACTTAAATGGGTAAGGCTGAGCCTCGCCTGCGCGGCTGTCTCTTCGCTCTTCGGCTGAGAGGGCTCAAGCCCTTGATAGCGGCGCGGAAAACCCTAAATTATAGCAATAAGACGTATAAAGCGCAGCGCGTTTTAGCGCCGCCTCGGAAACTCGTGTAAAATCGCGCTCCCATTGCGCATGTCACGCCTCTGCCCGGTCCGCCAATGTTGCGGGTCGCAGCAAGAGGATCGAGCCTTAGCTAGGACACGGCGCGCAGTAAAAAGTTCATTAGCTCAGCACCGGCGATTGCTCATCTTGAGAAGACGTCGCGAAGCCGAGCGAAACAATTAGCAGTGCACTATAAAAGCAGCGAAGAGAAACTATGGCTACTCCCCAAGATATCGTTAAGGACCTCGAAAGCCGCGCGCTTGTCACTCAGCTTGCGGGAGGTGACGACCTGAAGGCTCATCTCAACGAGGCGCCGAGAGTGGTCTACTGCGGCTTTGACCCCACCGCTGAGAGTCTGCATATCGGCAATATGGTGCCTTTACTAGCGCTCAAGCGTTTCCAGATGGCGGGGCATAAGCCTATCGCTTTGATTGGCGGTGCTACCGGGATGATAGGTGACCCTAGCTTCAAAGACAGTGAGCGCAAACTTAACTCCACCGACGTGATTGCCGGCTGGGTCGAGCGCATAAAGCCGCAGCTGAGCCAGTTTCTCGACTTTGACTGTGGAGACAACTCCGCAGAGCTGGTGAATAACCTCGACTGGACTCAGGGATTGGACGTGCTTGATTTCCTGCGTGATGTGGGCAAGCACTTCTCGGTTAATGCCATGATCCAGAAAGAGTCGGTAAAACAGCGCATTGATCGTGAGGGCGAGGGCATCTCGTTCACCGAATTTAGCTATATGATCCTGCAGTCTTATGACTTCGCCGAGCTGAACAAGCGCTTTGGCTGCACGCTGCAAATTGGCGGTAGCGATCAATGGGGCAATATCACTGGCGGCATCGATCTCACGCGGCGCATGCACCAGAACCAGGTCTATGGCCTGACCATGCCTCTGATTACTAAGTCCGACGGCTCTAAATTCGGCAAAAGCGAGAGCGGCACTGTCTGGATGGACCCTGCGAAGACCTCGCCCTATGCCTTCTATCAGTTCTGGCTGAACACCGCCGATGCGGACGTATACCGCTTCATGCAGTTCTTTACGTTCCTGGGTCTAGACGAGATCGAACAGATTCGAGCCGCCGACGCGGCTTCGGGCACCAAGCCCGAGGCACAGGGCGTGCTGGCGCGGGAAGTAACACAGCTTGTACATGGTGAAGAGGGGCTGGCTGCGGCTCAGCGCATCAGCTCTGCCCTGTTCTCAGGGGATATCGCAACGCTCACTGAGTCTGATTTAGCTCAGCTCGCTCAGGACGGCCTGCCGACTAGCGATAGTAGCGGCGGTTCGGTCGTCGAGGTGCTAGTCGCAACGGAGCTGGCCAAGTCGAATAAGATGGCCCGCGAGTTCCTAGGTAATAAGGCGGTGAGTATCAATGGCGAGGTTGTGACCGACGCTGACACGGTGCTCGATGCGAGCTCTGCACTGCATGGGCGCTACTTTGTAATCAGGCGCGGGAAGAAGCTATTTCACCTGGTCCGAATGGGCTAAAGTGGTTAAGAATTACGGCCAGGCGACCAAAAGTGAAAAGACTTAAATAATCTTTCATTTTTCTGTCGCAAAAGGCTTGCTATACGATCAAGCGTACGTATAATGCGTCCTCCCTGAGACGAGGTCTCGGCGGAAAAGTTCTTTAAAAATGTAGATTAAGTAATAGAGGTGGGTGCTTGCCGAGGTGCTGTCTGTAATCCAAAAGTTATAGATAGACACTCAAGGTAAGCAACTGCGTTAATTTATTTAGGCGCTCGTATCTTTAGGG
>CBFIDY010000003.1:0-223144 GCA_965661495.1 Pseudohongiellaceae bacterium
TAATACCTATCTTTCACTCTAGCTGAACTTCACCACCATCTTGCCGAAATTATCCCCGCTGAACAGCGCGAGGAATGCGTCTACCGCCTGGTCGAGTCCTTCGACTACGGTTTCTTGGCTCTTTATTTTTCCTTCCTGAATCCACGGAATCATGTCTGCAAGAAAGGCCTCGCGCCACTCTGCGTGATCCGAGACGATAAAGCCATTAATACGTATCTTCTTGCCGACTATGAGCATTAGGTTGTTTGGGCCAGGTGCCGGCTCGGCGCTGTTGTAGCTAGCAATCATGCCGCAGGCAGCAATGCGTCCGTAGGGATTCATCGCATTGAGCGCGGCCTGCAAATGATCGCCACCGACATTCTCAAAATAGACGTCAATACCCTCGGGGGCAGCCTGCATGAGTGCCGCACTGAGATCACCGCAGGTCTTGTAGTTAATCACTTCGTCTACGCCACACACCTCTTTGAGCCACTTTGCTTTGGCATCGCTGCCCACGCTGCCGATTACACGGCAGCCCTTGAGCTTGGCGATCTGGCACACATTGGCGCCGACTGCGCCGGAGGCGGCGGACACAAAGACCGTCTCGCCGGCTTGCGGTTCGCCGAATTTGAGGAGTCCTACGTAAGCGGTAAGACCTGGCATACCGAGGGTGCCTAGATAAAGCGACAGCTGATCCTTATCAAAAGGATCCAGCTTGCTTAAGGTCTCGGCTTTGGCCACAAAACGATCCTGCCAAGCGGCCTGATTGAGAACGATATCGCCGGGCTGTAAGCTGTCGTCCTGCGACTCAACAACCTCGCCCACCGCGCCGCCATACATGACCTCGCCTACGGCGTAAGCGGTTGCATAGACCGCGTTCTCACGCATGCGTCCGCGCATATAAGGGTCCACGGACATATAGAGATTCTTCACGAGTACCTCGCCGGCAGCTGGCGGGGCCAGTTCGACCGTCACCTGTTCAAAGTGCTCAGGTGCAGGCATACCGCTGGGGCGGCTCTTTAGGTGGATCTGCTGGGCTGTGTACTGGCTCATTGCTCTCTCTCCCTTTGTCACTAGCGCTCGCGAGCGCAGATGCTTGCATTGTTATTGTTCTGACTAAAGGCCTCTTTAGGCTAGGCGGCAACCTTGTTTGATAGCGCTTGACGGTTCTGCAGCACAAACACGCCAATCAGTAGCGCGGCGCCGGCCAAATGGGCAACAAGCGGCAGAGGTGTCCACATTAGCAAGGCTGCGCTGATGAGAAGCGCGGCGGCAGTGAAAGCAGTAAGCCGAGTCTCTAGATGCCACTGCAGCACGCCGGCCATGGCGTAAAGACCCATGCATGACCAGATAAATATTTCGATGCGCTCGGGCCACGTGCCCGAGATGATTGGCGAGTAGGCAAACAGCAGGGGCACAAGGTAGAGGCCCTTGGCCACCTTCCATGAGGTGAGGCCTGTAGCCATCGCGTTAGTGCCGGCGATTCCAGCTGCCGCGAATGACGCAAGACACACGGGCGGTGTGACATTGCTGTCCTGTGAAAGCCAAAAGATCACGAGGTGGGCGCTCAACAGCATGCCGGTAAGCAGTTCTGCTGGCAGCATTTCGGCGCGGATGAGCTGCTTCATTTCTAGCGGCATTTCCTGCAGCGCGACAACTGGGTCGCCGCCAAAAAGGCTGAGGGTTGCGGCAACATTGCTTGGCAAACTGCCGCTGTCTATTGCAAGCAGCAAGGCTTCGAGCAGTGCTGACTGACTAATGAGGTCGAAGATGAGCGGCGCCGAGAGTGTGGCCAGCACGATGTAAGACGCGGTGACAGGCAGCCCCATGCCAAGGACTAAAGAGGCGAGGGCAACGAGCACCAGAGTGATTAGCAGGCTGCCCTGAGCCCACTCGACAATCATCAAGGAGAACGCATTACCGATGCCAGTCGTGGTCACCACGTTGATGATAATGCCGACGGCGACGAGCAGCAGCGCCGTTGACACCATGGTGCGTACGCCATCGACGACGGCATCAAAAATATCCGCCGGGCGCATAGGCGTGGCCGACAGCCAAGAGGCGGCGATGACACTAAGAATCGCGAAAGCCGCTGCGGTGGTCGGCGTGCGCCCTGCAACTAGAAAGCCGACTAAGACGATCATCGGAATAATGAAATGCCAACCGCCTTTCATTACATCCCGTAGGCGCTCGCTCTCGCCTGCGGCCGTGGTCGTGAGTCCGAGCCGTTTCGCCTCGATACGAACGAAGTAGGAAACGGTGAGGAAGTACAGCAAAGCAGGTAGCGTAGAAGCGGCGATGATTGTGAGGTAAGAAATTTGCGTGTAACTAGCCAGCACGAAGGCGCCCGCGCCCATAACCGGTGGCATCAGTGCGCCGCCGGTAGACGAGGCTGCGACAACCCCTGCGGAGAATTTGGCGGGGAAACCGGATTCGCGCATCATAGGAATCGTGATTACACCTGTGGAGACCGTGTTAGCCACCGCAGAGCCGGAAACCGAGCCCATGAGTCCAGAGCCCACGACGGCCACGAGTCCAGCACCGCCGGTATAGCGTCCAGCGAGACAGCCGGCGAGACGCACGATGAAGTCGCCCGCACCCGAGCGCAGGAGGAAGGCGCCGAAAATAATGAACATGAAAACAAAGGTCGATGAGATCTGTGCGGTCAGCCCGAACATGCCCTCGGTGGTGAAGAAACTGCGGTAAAGTACAGTCTCCAGACTAAGGCCAGGAAAAGAAAACACTCCGCCAATATAGCGCCCAAGAAACAGGATGTAAGACAGACTGAGCACAATGAGGATCGGCATAAACCAGCCCGTGGTGCGGCGAGTGAATTCGATCGCAAGCCCGATGGCTATAAAAGAAAACATGTAGTCGCTAAAAATATATTCGGTTTCCCGCGCATAGAGCGCGTTCTCAAAGAGAATCAGATAGGCCGAAGTCGCAACAGCCAGCACCGCTAAAAGCACATTCGTCCAGTAGCTGACACTGCGTCGCTGCACAGTCTCGGACTCGTTACCCATCAGGGCGCAGATCGCGCAGAAGCCTCCGAAGTGAATCGCGGCGAGCCACAGCTCCGACAGGCTTGCGAACACATTGCAGTAAATATGGAACAGCGCAAAGCCGAAGGCTGCCCAGCGGAGAGTAGGTGACTTCACTGTTCGGCACCTCGCTCGGCGCGAGTCGCCGCGCGCGCGCGGGCTAAACGCTCAACGCCGGCGGTGTTGGTAGCGAAGGGCAGGGCTGCGTACTCTCCCTCGCTCCAGTCGCTGTCGAGGATTAATCGCTCAGGAATATCCAAGCCGACCTCGCGGTAATAGCGAATAGCGCCGCGGTGCAGAGGTGCGCCTAGGCCGTCGATCGCAATGTCGAGGCTCATGTCTTTGGTTGCCCCGTGAATTTCCTGCAGGGTGGCTAAGTTCTCCCAGATTACTTTAGTGACCTCGTACACGGCTTCGTCGGGCAGATCGGCGCGTGTCACGAGCACATTGGGCGAGCCTATAGTACGAATGTGTTTAGTCTGATTGGGATAGGTGCCTGGCGGGAAGTCGTACCAGTCCCACAGCGGATATTTGGCGTTGAGTTTAGCCAGAGTGTCCTCGGTCCAATTGAGAATCGTCAGCCGCTCGCCGAGCAGAGCGTAGGCCTGGGTAATAGAGCTCACGGGCGCCCCGGCAGGGATATTCATGCCTACAATGTTGCCGTCTTGAATCGCGCTGGTCGTGGGACCGTAGCCCATATAGGCAAGAGTGAACTTGCTCTCGTAGTCTATGCCCAGCGTGTCGAGGATAAAGCGGCCGGTTTGTTCGGCGCCGGAATTTCGCTGACCCAGTACGTATCGCTCCCCATCTATATTGTCCAGATCCATAATCTCGCCCGTGGGTGCGAGCTCGCTCAGTAGGACGAAGTGCTCGACGTTCTGCCACATAGCGCCGACGCTGCGCATATGAGTTTGCGGTCGACTTACCGGACCCTCTCCAGTCCAAGACCACGCTCCAAACGGCCCTTGCAGCAGAGCGAACTGAGCCTGGTTGTCCCGCAGCAGTTTGACGTTCTCGAGGGAGCCGGCGGAGCTGATGGCGGTAAGCGAGATGCCTGCGCTGTCGGCGAGCTGCGCATGGGCGAGTGTGGCGAGCGCCACGCCAACAGGATAATAAGTGCCGCCGGTCGTTGCGGTGGTCAGAATGTAGGGGCGAGCGCGATTAAGCTCATCACTGCAGGCGCTCAGCATTAGCGCGGTAAGGAGGCCTAGCGCTGCGAAGCGTTTAAAGGGTCGTGTCATGGGTCTGCCTGGTAATCTTATTGTTGTAGCGCGCAAGCCTTCGGTCTTTGCCGGAGGGCGCGTTAAATCTAGCTGTTTGCACTGTTTTCACTGCTTGTGTCGTCGCCTTTACCGGACACGCTCTTGTCTGCGCCGAGCGTGTTGGTCACTGTGCCGGCCAAGGGCTTTTCCTCTTCGGCCGCCGTTACGAGAGCCAGCGCCCCGAGGAAAACCATTGAGATAAAGAGAATGCCCATGATGAGCATGACTCGGAAGAGAGGCACGATGTCGGTGTCAGTAAAATACTCTACCGCCTCGGCGGCGAGATTAACTCCGACGGTGGCAGCGCCAAAGGCTATCCAGACGGCTTTTTTCATGACTCGCTCTCTCAATACGGCTAATTCGAGAGTAAGAGTATGCCCTCTATCGAGTCTGGGGTCATCGCCGTAAAGACGAAAATATCCTCCAGGGCATCAGCATTGATGCGGGCGGTAAGAAGCCCGCCAGCGGCAGCGCTAGTGGCGACATCTAGCTGATAGTCTGGGCCGCGCTCTGCACCCTGCAGGGGATCGGATTCGGCGACCGCAGCATCGATTACCGCCTTGAGATCGATCGTGTAGTCGTCGCGACCACGACTGTAACCTAGCGCAGCTAGAAAACCGTCGGCTTCTGCCGTTTCCACTACATTGAGGTAGGCGGTGAGCTGACCGTTAGCGAGCATCAGGACGTCGTCGGCGTTTGGGTAGGCTTTGGATGAAGCGTCGAGCTGTGCCTCAATGCTCAGAACATCGGCTGCGTCTTCGCTTGCCCGTGCGCTGTCCGCGATGTCGCTCAGAGTGGAAGCAAGTCTGATCACCGAGGGAAACTTAAGCGCTACGCTGACTTTGCGCGCTGGGCGACGCGCAAAACTCTCGCCATCATTGCGGTAGACGAACGCCTCGAGCGAAATGCTACCCGACAGTGCCAGCCAAAGGAAAATATCGCCAACTGAGATAGGCTCTACGCGCCACAGCCACAGATCTTTCAGCCCGTCTTCGTCCTCGTCGTGCAGGAAGGTGGAGAGAACATTGCCCCCAGAGCGTAAGACTTGGCGCGGCGCACTTTGATCAATGCCGCTCGCCGTGCCGGCGAAGATCGACACTTTGCCGCCTTCACGCAGCAGCAGGTCGTCGATGCCGTCATCATCGATATCTTCCAAGGTTTCCTCGTGGCTGAGTGCCAGCACGCCGGTAAGATTGGCGAAGTCGAGGTTCTCTATATCGAATTCGCCGAGGCGTTCACGAATAGCTGCCCGATCAATAGCAATGCTGGCAGAAACTGGGAAAACCGCGTCGCTAGAAGGGTCGGCGAGGAATACGCTCAGACTCTCTTCGGTGTCGGTGATCAGGTCGGCCGCGCCGTCGCCGTTGACGTCACGCAGTTTAAGCCCTGGGATGCTCAGCGCTTGGCCTATGCGTCGGTCGAGCTCGGGAGAGAACAGCACGGTATTCAACCGGCTTTGTGTCTGCACGATAAGCGGAGAAGCAAAGCCATCGGCGCTGGCAAGGTAGATCGCAAGGCGGTCGGCGTTAGGTAGGATAAGGTCGTACTGCTCATCGTTATTGATATCGCGTGCAAAGGCGAGGCGGGTGACGCCTCGGCCAATCGGCGAGCGTAGGCCGGAAAGCAGAGTGACTGGTGCGCTCCAGCCGAGCCTGCCGTCCTCGCTGCGCTGCAATCTATAGGCTTGTACTAAGCCGTTCGCGGCGCCGAGATTTTTTTCGTCGGCGGTTAGCGTTAGCAATTCCATCGTGGTGTCTTGACCGGCTTCGCGACGGGGGCGCAAATCCCAGCCTAGGCTGTCACCGTGTACGGGAAAGCTGAGGTAGTTGGCGGCGAAGTCGAAGCCGCTGGCGGACTGCACATACAGTCTGAGTTCGTTCTCGCGCTCGGCTAAGAGATCTGTGAGCCCGTCGCCGTCAAAATCAACAGCGGTTAAGCCCGCAGTATCGATAGGTAGCGAAAACGGGATGCGGCTAAACTGCAGTCCACTTTCTGCAGCGTGCAAAGTAGACGCGTCCCAAAGAATGAGGAACTGTGAACCAAGCAATAGCGTCTTTAAAAGCCTATTCAGTGTCGGATTAATCATTGCGCGACACCAAGACAGTAGTGGCCGTGCCGTGGCGAAGGAGAAGGTCAGACGTTGAGTCGTTATTTAGCGAAAGCACTTCGAATTCAAAAACGGTCTTGTCGCTGGTGTATTCCCAGAACGGCTCGTCGGCAATTTGTAACGAGGCATTGATGCGCTTGGCAGCAAGAGTGCCGCGCTCGGTAATGTAGAGCGCGTCTTTACGGCCATCTCTATCTATGTCGTAGCGCAGCGACATCTGCTCCGACAGGCCACGCACATTGGCTGCGGAAAAACTTTCGTTTAGCTGGCTTGCGGGGCGCCTATCGAACAGCAGGCCCTGCTGCGTTTGGTCTTGATCGGCTGCGGCGTAAATTAACTGTGTGCGGTTGATACTCGCACTGCGGATCGCCTCTACCACTGGCAGGGTATAAAAACTCACGGCGAGAACCTGTTCACCAGCCGCGATCTCAAGCGGCTCAACGCGCATGTCATAGCCGCGCAGGCGTAGGACCTGATCGGGTGTATCAAGTTTAAAGGGCGCGTTTTCTAAACTTTCATTTGAATTTTCTGCTGTTTGCGAACGATTGCGATAAAGCCGCACTTCCCACTCGTCACCGTCGCCGTTAAGAAGCATGAGGTCATCAAGTCCATCGCCATCTATATCGATCAGACGGCGTTCGCCGCGTCCGTCATCGCCGTTTAAGCTGCCCGACCAGAGGGAGTCTCCATTGAATCCCTGTGCGCTTTGATAAGCAATGTTCAGCTGCGGATTGGCGTCGGCATCGAGGTTGATAAAAGCGAGATCGATGCGTTCGTCGCCGTTGATATCGCTGAACAGCGCATTGGGCACCCACTGATCGTTGTTGACGATATCCGGCGGGCTTTCAGGATTGCTGCCTGTGCTAGTAATCGGCTGCCATGTTTTAACGAAATCATCAAAAGGGTTGGCGCGCTCAACTGCAAACTCTATCGCAATACCTTCCTGGGCGTTGATGCCTAGCTGTGCGTTTAATCCGCCTTCACGGTTATTGCGCCTTGCAAGGGCGAGTGCCTCATTGACGGTGTTGATGCCGCCAGCCTGTGCGAAACCTGTGTTCGTACCGCGCAGAAAATCGAAGCCGCTATCTCGAGGCAAAAGCAGGTCGGGCATGCCGTCTCCGTCTTGATCGCGAAGGGCTGGCATAAGCTCGACAGTACGATTTGAGGCGATGGTTGCGAGTAAATTTGTCTGTAGCAGCGGCGAGAGATTGCCCGCGTAGCCTTCGATTCCCGCGGACAGACTAAGTACGCCGTTGGCAGCGTAGAGCACCAGCTCTGTTCCAGGCTCCGGCCTCAGCTCAGCAAAGCCGATGCCGATGATCTCTGACTTGATCTCTATGCGTTGAGGCGCCTGGCTAAAACCACCAGAGGCGTCTTGATAGTGGATGAACAGCTCGCGACCGCCCGTGTCTGAATAGGCACCGTAGACAAGGTCTACGCGGGCGTCGCCGTTAAGGTCCTCAGTGGCGAGCGGTGACCAATTGTCAGAGCGGCGCAGCTCAAAAGACGCATAGTTTGGGGTAAAGCTAGGCTCGCCATTCTGTGCATGCGTCTTGCTGCACCCCAGCCAAAGCGTCGAGGCGATGCAGAGGCTTAGAAGTCTCAGCGAGGGATAAGCAGAGCTGCTGCGATACTGGATCAAGGCTGCGCCTCCTCCATTAGTTCGCCGTAGCCGCTTGTTATCTCGATTAGGCCAAGCAGTCGATGGGTCTTTTCACCGCCGCTTCGGCGGTAGTTGTAGAGCGAGAACAACCAAAAATTCCCGAGGGTAAATTGTTTCTCTTCTGCCGAGCTAGATTCGTAGCTGGCAACGGGGCCCAATGAGACCGTACTCAGACGCCTGCCTGGATGCCACAGCCTGAGATTGACTCGGCGTACCTCGCGGCCATCGAACACATCAAGACTCACTCGGTCGCCGAGGCTGTGTTCGGTATTAATGCGCGTAATAAGATTCTGCGCCGAGCTGATCTCTCGCCCTTGCAGCGCGATCACTGCATCGCCGCGCTTTATTTTGGCTGACGTCAGTGGGCTACCTTCTAGAATTTCAACCACCCGCGCAGCAGCAACTAAGCGAGTTTCCGCGCCGCCTATCTCGAGTGCCTCGGTGCGGTAGCCGGCACGGGTAGCAAGCGGGTCTATGCGGTACAACTCCACCGGCGCCGCGCCGCTGCGCGCTGCTCGGGCAACGACACTCGCAGCGAAGACCGTCGTATCGCGCTGCACCTGGAAATCAAAGGTGCCGGGTTCGGCGCTAGTCTCGATGAGGCTGAGGGTGTCAGGCGCATCAGTTACCGTCTGATTAATGCTCAAGATGACATCCCCTACACGCAGGCCCGCGGCTTCGGCCGCTCCGCCCGTATCGAGGCTACGCACGTGCACGCCGGGCAGGGTGGCGAGATCAAAAAGAGAGTCGCTTTCATTGGGGGCAACCTGCACGCCGAAGTCGATCTTCTTATTTGCAGGGTCAGCACCCATGCTCGCAGAGACGAGCGTCACGTCTTCGGCTGAAAGCGTCAGCTCGGGAATCCCCATCGCAGGGGAATAGCTGACACAGCGGCTTAGCGTGAGCGCTACCAAAGCCCATATCGCGCCTCGCAGCGATCGAGTTTTCAGCAAAGAAAAAATCATTAGATCGGCTTCCTTTTTAACACGACGAGGCTTAAGCCCAGACACAGAATAAATGCGGGCAGCGGCATCCAAGTATTGAGCTCCAGCAGGCGTTCGTCGATAAGCACGTCGGAGTAACCTCGTGCGAGCCGCGCTACGTCGCCAAGGTAGGAGGCGTCAATTAGCGAGGGCAAAAAATTGGCGAAGACATAGCCGGCGGCGTCGCCCAGCGAAGCCTTGAAGACATCGAATGCGAGCGTTGCACCTAGCGCCAAGGTCAGTGCCTGCGTGGCTGACTGTGCGAGAACCGAGATAAGAAGGCCAAAGGCGATCGCAGCCGGCAGGGGTAGGATGGCTAGCTTGAGGCCAAGGTGAATTTCCTCTCGTATCTCGCCCTCGCTTATTAGCTCATAGCCGTCTTCGATGATGGGACCGAGTTCCCATAGCGCAGCGCTAAGTCCCCAGCTGCCAAACACCAGCAGTAACAGGGCGGCTAACAGTAACAGGTGCAGTGCAATGAGTTTTGAAAGCACAAGAGTGCTGCGGCTTGCGCGTCGAATCAGAAGGTGACGTAGCGCGCCGCTGTCGCGTTCGGAGGCCAGTCCGTAAGCAGCCTGTGCGATCGCGAGAAGGCTAAGACTAGTGAAACCCGTTACCAAGGCGTCGACCCAAAAGCCATAGCCTTGGCTAGCTGCCTCTGATTCGGCTCCAAGCAGTACCTGCTGAGCCTCAGCGCTGCTCTCGCCGAGCGCGGCAAACAGGAGCTGCAGGCAGGCTAGTAGAAAAGGAGTGAGCACGAGCAGGCGCGAACCAAGGGAGTTGCGCGCGACGAGGAGCTCGGCGCGCAGGCTTGCGGCTAAACCGTTATTGATTAGGAAGGTGCGCATCAGGCAGCAGCCTCAGACTCTTCGTTCTCTTTCGACGAGCGGGTCAGCTCGCGAAATAGCGACTCGATGCTGGCCTGTTCGACGGAGAGCGCCTCGACATCAATGCCCGCTGTTACGAGCGCACGATTAATCCCCGCGGGCTTTGCGCCCTGCAGCGCTATGCGCAGCTCGGTGTCGGTTGAGTCTGGACGGACCGAGAGGTCGCTGCGGTTACTGAGCAGATCTCGAGCTTGCAGCCCATGAGGGGTGCGCACGGTCAGCACGGTTTGAGTGTCAGCGAGTAGCGCGTCTACCGAGTCGCTCACCTGAATCTTGCCGTCGTGAAGAATCGATAAATGCGTGCAGATAGACTGAAGGTAGGGCAGCTGATGACTCGACAGCAGGAAGCTCATGCCCAGGTCGCGATTCAGTCTGCGAATTAGAGCGAGAACTTCATCTACGCCGCCGGCGTCGAGTCCGTTGAAGGGCTCATCCAGCAAGACTAGTTTTGGATTGCCAACGAGCGCATGCGCAATGGAGACGCGACGCCGATTACCCAAAGAGAGCTTGCTTAACTTGTAGTGGGCGTAGTGGTTCAAACTAAGCAGCGTCATCAGTTCGTCTACGCTACGCGCTGGGGCGGGGCAGAGGGCGGATGCGTGGTTCAGAGTTTGCCTTACAGTTAGATGAGAATGCAGTGAAGGCGAATCAAAAACGGCCACAGCTGCGCCCGCAGCTTCGTGCAAGCGTTCAGGTGGCAGGCCAAGTATTTCTATGGAGCCTGCGCTTATAGGGCTGAGGCCCAGCAGGCTGTCTAGCGTAGTGGTTTTGCCGGAGCCATTGAGTCCGACAAGGCCGTGTATAGTGCCATGACTGACCTCAAGGTTTACTCCTCGCAGCACCTCAACGGCTCCGTAGCGCTTTTCTACGGCCCGCATGAGGAGTGCCGGCGCTGCGGAAGTCTCAGAGTTTTCGGCCATCTGTGATCTCTTATTGCTGTAACTGCTGGTCTTTCTTTCGTCTGTTATTCGCCTTGTGCTTTTAACCGCTTTTTTTGGTTTGCCTATAAGCCCTTCGCCACGGCGCATCGGCTAGGGCTTAACACAGCTTAGTCAGCTTTGGCTGACTGTTAGCTTAACGGTGGCGCTAATCGACGAACAGCTCGTCAACAGCGACCTCTTTGACCGCGCCAAATTGCGCCAGTTCCTCGGTGTCGATAATTGAAAGATCACCCACTATCGAAATCAGCTTGGCTCTGTCTTTTACGTGTTGGGCTTGAAAAGTTTTGAGATCATCAAAGGTAAGACTTTGCAGTCTTTCATAGCTTTCACGGCGCGGGTCGCCCTCTAATCCAAGTTCTTCCCAGCCCCGCACCGCGCCAATCACTTCTCTGAAGCTGAGCTTTGAAGTGCGGTAGCGATTGAGCAGAGCTTCGACAGTTTCGTCAAAGCGCTCTTCGGACTCGGGCATATTGTCTATAAGGTCGATGAAGGCGTTCAGTGCATCAACGGTCTTGTCTGTTTGCGTACCGATAGCGCCCAGCATGAGGTTCTCGTCGTTTACACGGCTGCCTTGGCCGTAGCGTGCAGAGGCCGAGTAGGCCAGCGCGCGTGCTTCGCGTAATTCCTGGAAGACGACGCTGGACATGCCGCTGCCAAAGTAGCTGGTATAAACCGAAGCCGGTACGCGGTCGTCGGCGTTGTATTCGCCGTCAGCAAATTCGATACGAACCTGTGCCTGAGCGGTCTGCTGATCTACAACATAGACTTCGTTGCTGCTGATTTCCCGCGCAGTGCGGAAGCGATAGGCTGGCGGCTGCTTAAGATCGCTCGCCAGCGGGTGATGGCGACGAACAGTTTCGACGACCTGCTCGAGGGGCAGCGAACCGGTGTAGGCGAGGGTGTGCTGATAGTCCAGTAGACTCGCGGGCAGCGCAGTCAGTTCGTCGAGTGAAGTCGCGAGAATCTCCTCGCTGCTCAACGATTCCAGCATCGGGGATTCTTCGCCGTAGCGGTTGTAGAGATACAGCGCGCGGGCTATCGCCGGCGGCGAGCTCTTCATGTCTTGGCGCGACTTGAGCAGTATCGCCTTCAGCTGCTCGAGTGTTTGCTCGTCTGTGCTGGGCTGTTTGATTGCGGTCATCATCAGCTCCAAGCTCGTCTCAAACTGCTCATCAAGACCCGATAGGCTAAAGCCTGAGGCGTTCTCACCAGCGCCAAAGTTGAAGCTGCTGCCGAGTCGATACCATTCCTTTTGCAGTTCTTCGTTGCTTAATGCGTCGGTGCCTGCGACGTCCATCATGGCCGCGGCGAGGCTAAGCTTGTCGTTCTCCTGCGTGCCAACATCTACGCCAATAGAGAAAGTGAAAAGATCGTTGAGCGGATTTGGCGCATAGAACAGCTCAACGCCGTCGGCGAATTCGATGCGTCGATAGTCTTTGTCAGCTTCGACAAAAACAGGCTCGATAGGCTCGAAGTCCATCGCCAAAATATTGGCAGCGAATTCGGACTGGCGCGAGGGGTCGATCGTCACGGGATCGATCTGCGGCTTCTCTACTGGCGGCACAGTGTGCTGCGCGTCGATCTGCTGCACCGCAACGTAATCATTGCCGAAGTATTTATTCGCGGCGGCGACGACATCAGCTTTAGTCAGCCGTTCCATACGTGCAATCTCGGCGCTGTAGTCTTCCCATTCAGCTCCTTCAATAAACGACTGGCGCATCATCGCCACGCGCGAAGTGTTGAACTCAAGGCTCGCTTTTTGATTCTTTTTAAAGTCGTTAATGATGGCGGGAATGATCCACTCATCGAACTCCCCAGTCTTGATCAGTTCGAGCTGACTTAATAGAAGAGTCTCTACCTCTTTCAGGGTTTGGCCGTCTTTGGGTACGCCGTAGAGCAGCTGCATGCCAGCATCGTTGAAGAACTGTGGCGACGAGCCTGCATTGGCAACTCGTTGCTGTTGATTGAGATTCAGATTAATCAGGCCGGCTGTTGCGTTGTCGAGGATCATATCCACGAGAATGAGCGCTTCTTTGTCTTCATGCCCGTTGGGAACGGTGCGGAAAGCAATCTGTACCTGCTCTTCGCCAGGGTATTGGACGGTGCTGCGCTCGACACCCTGCAGAGGTGCTTCTTCCCAAGGGCCTACTTCAGGCACGGGCTTGCTTTCCCAAGCGCCAAATTTATCCGCTATTAACTCTATAGTTGCCTGTGTGTCTATATCGCCGCTGATGAATAGGCCCATGTTGTTGGGCACGTAGTAAGTATCGAAATAGTTCTGAATATAAACCAGCGAGGGGTTTTTCAGATGCTCAACCGTGCCAATGGTCGGCTGCTGACCATAGGGATGCTGTTTAAACATCAGCTCATTGAGCGCGGTATAGAGAATAAAGCCGCGGTTATCTAACGAGCGGTTTTTCTCTTCGTACACGGTTTCAAGCTCGGTGTGGAAAATGCGGAAAACGGGATTCACGAAACGGTCGGATTCGATCTCGGCCCAGGCTTCGAGTCGATTCGAGGGTAGGCCAATCTTGTAGACGGTCTCTTCATTGGAGGTGTGGGCATTGAGGCCAGAACCGCCCATCGCGTTGTAGAGCTTATCGATCTCGTTGGGCACGGCGTACTGTGCTGCGAGCTGGGCAGTCGCGTTGATCTCCGCGTAAATCTCCGCGCGCCGCTCGGGATCCTCAGTATTGAAATGCTCTTCGTAAAGCTCGGTGATTTTGTCGAGATGGGGCTTTTCCGCTGCATAGTCCAGGGTGCCTAGGTTTTGATTGCCTTTAAACAGCAGGTGCTCGAGGTAATGTGCAAGGCCGGTGGCATCAGCGGGATCGTGCTTGCTGCCGGCGCGCACCGCGATCTCGGCATAGAAACGAGGTTCTTCGTGATTCTCTGTAAGATAGACCCTAAGCCCGTTGTCGAGCTCGAATATCGATGCCTCCAATGGGTCATTGGGGTCACCAGCGTCGATGCGTTTATAGCCGCTGGAAGAGGGCGCGTTTGTGGAGCTTTCGTTCACCTGCTCAGCTGGTTGGCCGCAGGCCGCCAGTAGCAGGGCGATCGAGGACGCGGCGAGACGCATGGCAGGCAGGCTAAATGCTTGAAAATCAGTAAGAGTCACGGATATAGACCTCAATAAAGCGTAAGCGATGAATGAAGGATGTAGGGTAATTTAGGCTATTCGTAGTCAAAATGTAAGAACACAGGACTGAGCTACAGTCTCAATGGAAAGCGACTTTAGAGGATAAACGTTATTGTCTCGCCGCCGGTTTCACCTTTAGCATAGGCCAATTGAAAAACCTAATCGTTGCGCCAAGACCTTGCGATTAAGAGCCAAGTTGCCTCGCAAGTTAGCGGGTATTGCCATTGCAGCTATTACCGCCCCTGGAGGGCTCAGAATTATGAGAACAAGCGCTACAACAACGTCCTCTAATAAATTCCTGTCGCCGCTGATTCTGGTGCTTGGGTTGCTGGGGAGTGTGCCTCAGGCAATCGCCCAGTCTTTAGATTTTGATGAGAGCGCAGCGCTCGCAGTGCTGGCGACCCAGCCGAATCCGCGTATGCATTATCTCAGACTGTCTTCGCCACTGCGGCCTAAAGCCGCTGTCTGGCGAGGCTTCGAAGAGTTTGCCGAGCCAAGTGTGCGACAGTCTGTGATCTCTAGCTTGGAAGCGCGGGTGTTATACAGAGGCGCAGCTGAGCTGCAAGAAGCTGTCGCCGCAGGGGCGCTGAGTTACGAAGACATCACTCGCTTTTACATTGCTCGCACCATTCAAATAGAGAGCAGCGATTCGCGTTTTCTCAATGCCGTTATAGCTCTTAACCCTGAAGCGCTCAATGCGGCAAAAGCGGCTGATTCGCAGCTCGCCAGGCAGCGAGCGGGTGGCGTTGTGATTCCAGCGAATCCTCTATTTGGGCTGCCGATTTTACTCAAAGACAACATAGGTTTTTCAGGTCTTCCAACTACCGCCGGCGCAGCCGCTTTGGCGAATAATGTAACCGAGGATGCCTTCGTTACCGCGCGCCTAAAAGCTAATGGCGTGGTTATTCTGGGTAAGGCTAATCTGAGTGAGTGGGCGTATTTTTTCTGCCGCGGCTGTCCCTCGGGATACAGCGCCCTGGGCGGTCAGACGTTAAATCCCTACGGCCGCTTCGAGTTTAATACCGGCGGCTCAAGCTCGGGCAGTGGCGCAGCGATTGCCGGCGGCTTCGCCGTTGCCGCCGTCGGCTCCGAGACCGCAGGCTCGATTCTTTCCCCAGCCAGCGCAAACTCACTTGTTGGGCTCAAGCCTACTACAGGCAGCCTGAGCCGCTCGGGTGTTGTGCCTATCTCAGCCACGCTCGACACGCTGGGGCCAATGGGACGCAGCGTTGCGGACGTGGTGGCGTTGTTTAACGCGATGACCGGGTACGATCAGGCCGATACGGCCATGCCGCTTTTAAGCGCGGACATGCGCTTGGAATACCGTGAAGCAGATATCTCGCAGCTGCGACTGGGTCTGCCGAGGGCGCTAGCAGACGACCCGTTGATCGCTGCGGCGGCCGCGAAATTGCAGGAGGCAGGAGCCATCGTAGTCCCCGTTGATTTCTCGCCACCAGACCTACCGCAGGAAGTGGAGTTTATGGGCGCTGAAATGGTGCGGGACCTGCGCGCTTATCTCGAAGCCTGGGCGCATCCGGCTGTGTCAATCGAGGATCTTGCAGACCTTAAAGCCTTTAACGAACAAGCGGCTTCTATTCGCATGCCCTACGGGCAGGCCTTAGTGGATGCTATGGCAGAGTTCGAAGAAGTTTTTGCCGGACAGCCGGAGCTCATGGCGGAACGAACCGCCGCGCTAAAGGCGGTAGTAGTGGGCGAAACCGGGGGATATCTGGAGGATCTCTTCGAGGCCAATGAGCTCGACGCGCTTGTGAGAATCAACAATAGCGGCGCAAGTGCTGGCGCTTTTGCCAACTATCCTGCAATTACTTTGCCAGCGGGGTATCGCGAAAACGGTCAGCCTGTAGGAGTAACGATATATGCCCCTTCGTTTCAGGAGCAGCGCCTAATCGATCTGGGCGCTGTGTTGGAAAGAGCGGGGTTGCCACGACGGACTGCAGAGGGCTACTAGAGCCTTAAGATTGCGTTAAGAAAGCGTTGTTACTGTAGTTACATCACCAGCCTACTGAGCGGCAACATGCAACGGCTTAAAACTATTGAACGCGTCGAATCGCAGGGCCTTCCAGGCTCGCTCTCAAAGCGCGCTGGCCAGACTAACGCCAAGTCTTTCGCGCTACCATCATTCGCCTTGCTTTCACCAGCGGCGGTCGAACGGGAAGCGGCCGAAGCCTTCGTTGCTCAACGTTTTTATTCTAGTTACGGTGCGCGGCACAGTGAATACCTACCCTGGTTCATCACTATGCATTATCACGACGCTCTATCTGCAGCCGCTGGTATAGCTCTGGCGGCTGACCGAAATCCGCTTTTTCTCGAACGTTATCTTCCTTTGAGCGTTGACCAGTCGATCAGCGCAGCAACGGGGAATCGGGTTATGCGTGGCCAGATTGCTGAGGTAGGTAATTTAGCTGGCGCCAGCTTTGGCGGTGAGCGTTCAGGCTCTAGCAGGCTGCTCTACATAGTGCTCGCCTCAGTGCTCGAGTATGCCAATA
Source organism: Pseudohongiellaceae bacterium (assembly GCA_965661495.1). Lineage (GTDB taxonomy): Bacteria > Pseudomonadota > Gammaproteobacteria > Pseudomonadales > Pseudohongiellaceae > UBA9145. The sequence continues at coordinate 16,513 of CBFIDY010000003.1, forward strand.
TCGATTGGATGGTCTTTACCGCAACACGCCCTCTTCTTTTCAGCCTAAAGCGGCTCGGGCTGGCTCCAGTTGATCTAGGTGCAGCTACGGGTTCTTGTCTAGATCAAATCGAACGACAGAACTGGGGGAGCTATTACGAGCATGAGCCTCGTGTCGTTGCCGCACCTCTGGCTAGTGCGAATCAGAGTATAGAAGCACGAGCCCAATTTGCGTCCATTCGCGCGCATTATCAAGCGGAAATCGAGTCGATGGCTCAAGAGTTGAATGCCTGGGTATACGTTTCGGAGAGGCGCTCACAGTGAATGATCAGCTCATAGAGACGACGTTTGTGATGGATAAGGCGGAGGCTCTTGCGGCGCAGCTTGTTGATGCTGGAATATCAAAACTTGGGTTGCTTGCCGCAAATTCCGTCGCATGGGCTGTAGTCGATATCGCCTGTTTGCTCGGTGATATTTGTATTGTCCCTATTCCTACTTTCTTTTCGCCCCAGCAGCGAGAACACGTGCTTGCAAGCTGCGCATTGGATGCAATCTTTACTGATGATGTAAGCATTTTTCGCGATTTGGTAAGCGACAACTCACAACAGTGGGTTGGTGTCGAAGGGACTTTGTCGCTATTACGGTGGCCGAGAGAGAGAAGCGATTCGCTTGATGTAGCGCTGCCTTCCGGTACAGGGAAAATCACTTTTACATCAGGATCAACAGGTTTGCCCAAGGGCGTATGTCTCAGTCACGCTCAGCTCAAAGAGCAAGCGCGCACTCTCGCTGATCTTGTTGATATCACGGCGCCTAAGCATTTATGTGTTATGCCTCTCAGTACACTATTAGAAAATGTAGCAGGCCTTTATGCGCCTCTGCTGGTAGGCGGCACAGTTTCTATCCCGCGCCCCGATACGCTGGGCTTTAGTGGAAGTAAATTAATTGATCCAGAAAAGTTATTAAGGACGATAAGCGAACAGCAGCCTAACTCAATGATTCTTATACCCCAACTACTTCAACTACTGGTTGGTGAAGCAGCCAAGGGTTGGCAAGTACCGAGTTCGCTAAGGTTCGTCGCAGTGGGCGGGAGTAAGGTTTCTGTGTCGCTACTACAAGCGGCGCATGCAGCGGGAATACCAGCTTACGAGGGCTACGGCTTATCTGAATGCGCTTCAGTTGTTAGCTTGAATTCGGTTAAGAGCAGCACAGTTGGCAGCTGCGGGATGCCGCTGCCGAGTGTGCAAGTCTCAATTCAAGACGGTGAGATAATGGTCGCGGGCAATGCAATGCTTGGATACCTTAACGAGCCAGACTCCTGGAATTCTCAAACTATTGCTACCGGAGACCTTGGGCGTATGGATGCTAACGGGTTTCTGTATATCGACGGGCGAAAGAAAAACGTTCTAATCTCAAGCTACGGTCGCAACATTTCTCCAGAGTGGATCGAAAGTGAGCTGCTCGCCAATCCCATGCTGGGCGAGGCCATTGTCTTAGGCGATGCTCGGCCCTACTGTGTCGCACTCCTAAGACCACGCGAGATGCCTGAGGAGGACGAGGTAGCTGAGATGGCTGTGCAGATAGATAGATGGGTGAGTCGGGTGAATGAAGGTCTACCAGACTACGCGCGTGTTCAACAATGGCATCAGTTGGATGCGCCCCTTTACTCTGATTCCGAACTTATGACGGAGAATGGTCGCCCCAAGCGCGAAGCGATTGCTCAGCGTTTTGCGGACACGATCTCGGATTTGTATGCCCGAGAATCGATTAAAGATGATTCTCATTCACTGTCAGCTTTGACTTAACCATAGTAATCCACAGAGGTGCTTAGCATGGCATTTTTCGACAGACTTGTAAGAGAAACTGAGGCAGATAAAGCAAGATTGCTATCGGCGCCAATTATCGAAAAAGTTTTTAAGGGCGATATTACTCCTGACCACTATGTTGCCTTCCTTGCACAGGCGTACCACCACGTAAAGCATACTGTACCTTTAATGATGTCCGTAGGCGCACGTCTGCCGGAGCAGAAAGAATGGCTACGAGAGTCGGTTGCCGAATACATTGAAGAGGAAATGGGGCATCAAGAGTGGGTTCTGAACGATATTGCTGCTTGCGGTTATAACAAGGAGTTTGTGCGAGCAAGTAGGCCTGCAGTGGCAACCGAGTTAATGGTAGCTTACGCTTATGACACGATCGCACGCGGTAATCCGCTCGGGTTCTTCGGCATGGTGCATGTGTTGGAGGGGACGAGCATTGGTCTAGCTGATCAAGTCGCGGGAGCGGTAAAGAAGACATTGAATTTGCCATCAAACGCGTTCAGCTATCTTATTTCTCACGGTTCTCTCGATCAGGGGCACGTACAATTCTTTGAAAAATTGATGAATAGAGTTGAAAGCCTAGAAGACCAGGAGGCGATAATTCATGCGTGTAAAATATTTTATAAGCTCTACGGTGATATCTTTCGCGGCCTGAACACTGAGCATGGCATTCCTCTGGCGGTTGAATAAATTACCAATTTTTGCCGACGAGGTTGAGCACGATAATTTAAGAGAAGAGAGCATGAAACTAAAGGGCAAACAGCTGCTACTAACTGGAGCAACGGGCGGCATCGGTATCGCTGTCGCGCGAAAGCTTCATCGGTCCGGAGTATCCCTGGTGCTTAGCTGCTTGCACGAAAGCAAACTAGCCGAGCTAAACGCTGAGCTTGGTGCCGAACATAACCTGATTAGCGCTGATGTAACGAGCGCTAACGGGCGGGAGGCCCTAGTTAAGCACTGTGTGAAGGTTGGAGGCATAGATGGCGTGATCAATCTTGCTGGAGTGCTCGATTTTGGCCTTTTTGAGCAGCAATCCGAAGCTATGCTTGAAAAAATGCTCACGGTGAATCTCATGTCTCCCATGCTGCTTACTCAGGCGATGTTGCCGCATCTGCGAACAAGGGACGAATCAGTAATCCTGAATGTGGGATCGATATTTGCGAGTATTGGTCACCCCGGTTTCGTTGCTTATTGCGCGACTAAAGCAGGCTTGATGCGCTTTTCCGAGTCGCTGAATAGAGAGCTTGCTGATTCGTCGGTCAGGGTCGCCTATATCGCGCCAAGAGCGACGAATACTCCGCTGAATGATGACAGGGTTAACAGTATGAACTCAGAGCTTGGAGTTAAATCTGACAGTCCTGAGTGGGTCGCCGATCAGATCGTCGCTATGTTGTCTTCGTCAGAAGCTTCCCGTTACCTTGGTTGGCCGGAGAAACTATTCGTAAAAATTAATGCGCTTGCCCCTCGTGTCGTAGCTTCAGCGCTGGCGAAAAATTTAAGCGTCATTAAGTCCTACGCAAAACGGGATTAATACCATTAAGTATTGCTAACTACAGAGGTTTATTCTTATGAATAAAAAGGTTTTAGTATTATTAGCCGCTTTGACCGCGGTTTGTAGCCTAGCCGTGCGCGCAGATGTTGATGCGGACGTTATGCATTTGCAGTCGCGTTGGGCTGAAGTGAATTATCAGCTTGAAGGCAAGACTCAGGTCACAGCCTTTGAGCAGCTAGTTGAAGATGCCAAGTTGGCGCTTAAAGCCTCTCCTAACAGCCCTGAGATTCTCATTTGGAGTGGTATTATCAAGTCTTCCTATGCTGGTGCCAAAGGAGGGCTCGGTGCCTTGAGTATCGCTAAAGAGGCGCGTTCGGACTTCGAGGCGGCAATGAAAATCGACGCCGACGCTCTGGACGGCTCTGCGTATACCAGTTTAGGTATACTCATGCATTCTGTCCCGGGGTGGCCTGTGGGTTTCGGCAGTGATAAGGAAGCACGCAGGTTGTTGAGGACGGGCGTTGAGAAAAACTCGGAAGGCATAGACAATAATTTCTTCTATGCATCATTCCTAGCCGATGAGAAGGATTACGTCGAGGCTGAAAAATACTTTCTCCGCGCTCAGGCCGCTCCGGCTAGGCCTGGGCGCGAAATTGCGGATAAAGGGCGCCAAGAAGAGATACTCAAAGCTTTGGCCGATCTGCGCACCAAACGTTAGACCGAAAACAGCGCGCAGGATTAAGGGCTAAGCGATGCAATTACTTCTCGTCGAGGATGATCGTCCTCTAGCAACTAGTTTGCGGCAGGCGCTAAGCAAATCGGGCTATGCGGTTAACCATGTCGAAAAGGGTGAGCAGGCTTTGCATGCTATACGCGCTGAACGCCCTGATCTTGTGGTGCTAGATGTTGGCCTCCCCGATATCGATGGAATAAGTGTGCTCAAGCAGTTGCGTAAGGATGACATGGAACTACCGGTTCTGCTGCTTACTGCACGCGACAGTGTTGAGGATAAGGTCAACGGTCTTGACAGCGGTGCCGACGATTATCTCGCAAAGCCTTTCGAAATGACTGAGCTCTTTGCCCGTTTGCGTGTGCTTGAGCGGCGCCTGGTCAGCGTTAAAAGCGCGGAGATTGTGGTTGGTGACACAGTGCTCGATACACTGCAGCAAACGGTCTCCTGTGATGGCCATAAAATAGAGCTTTCGCGCCGCGAATATATGCTTCTAAAGAGTCTTTTAGAGAACGCTGGTCGTGTGCAGACACGAGCAACACTTGAGCAGCGTCTTTACAGTTGGGGAGAGGAGGTGAGCAGCAACGCTCTTGAAGTACACATACATCATCTGCGCAAGAAGTTGGGTAACGATCTCATCAAGACTATTCGGGGAGTTGGTTACAAGGTCGACCTGGGAGCGCAGTAATGCGTTCAATACGTGTTTATCTTGTAACCAGTATTGTCGCGCTTCTAATACTATTTAATTTCATTGCCGTATTGCAGGGCTACCAGTCTAGTATGCGCGAGGCTGACACGCTGTTTGATAATCAGATGTTAGACCTCGCACGACTGGTGAGTAATCTAGACGTGAGTCCCAATACAACGACCACTTTGCGTCTTGGCAGCGATCTTGCCTACCAAATTTGGCAGGATGATGTACTTCTTGCGAGTTCATCGAATGCTCCCGCCGAGCGTCTCCATGAGTTTGTCCCCGGGTTCGATTACGCGAACTTTAATAGCTACCGCTGGCGCACGCTGGCTCGATACGATGCGGCGCGCAATCGATGGGTTTTCGTTGCAGAGCGAACTGATCTTCGTTTCGTGCTCGCTGAAAATGTTGTTCTTCAATCGATACTCCCACTAGTGCTAGGCATCCCCCTGGTCGGTATCTTGGTCTGGGTGTTTGTATCACGAGGCCTTGCGCCGTTGAAAAGATTATCGGTTGTGCTGCGAGACAAGCCTGCTAATGACTTTAGTCTTATTCCTGAGAATGAGTCGCGTGTCGAGCTTGAGCAGGTGCTCTCGTCTATTAATGGCTTCATTTTGCGGCTAGAAGCCGCAATGGAGCGAGAGAAGCGCTTCTCTGCGGACGCTGCCCATGAATTGCGCACCCCTATAAGCGCATTGAAGATTCAACTGCATAATCTGGCGGAGACTGTTGATATACGAAGCCCCGCTTACCTCGAGCTTAACGAGGGGATTGAGCGAATGCAGCATCTCATCGAACAGCTTTTATCTCTCTATCGGAGCACGCCGGAGCAGTTTGCTGTTCACAGGATGCCGCTGGATTTAAGTGCGCTGGCGCAGGATGTGATTGCCCGTCTCTATCCGGAATTCGAGCGTAAAAAACAAGCAATTTCGTTGGAAGGGGGCGGAGAGGAGTATATCGTCTTCGGCGATCGGTTTGCACTGGAGACACTGCTTTCTAACCTGTTGACCAACGCGAGTCGCTATACCCCCGATGAAGGACAGGTCGTTGTTATGCTTGCGCGCACAGAGGATTATATTTCACTCACTGTCGAAGATAGCGGCATGGGAATCGCGGAAGAAGATAGGCTGCGTATCTTCGACCGTTTTACTAGGCTGAGCAATAATCAGGATACAAACGCCCCGGGCTGTGGTCTTGGACTCGCCATTGTTGATCATGTTACTCGCCTGCATGGCGCGCAGGTAAAAGTATTACAGTCTCGATTTACCAAAGGTACTCGTTTCGATGTTATGTTCCCGATCTATAAGAAAGATCACAACCAGCTTCAGCGAGGCAAAGTATCCCCGTGAACTTTTCTGCAGCGTTACCTAGATGGGCAGGGTCAGTGCGATTACTCGTTAGCGTGGTGCTTTTATTTGGAGTTACGCGAATAGAAGTGGCAGCAGAGACGATGGAGATCGAGCTGCGGATCCGAGATCATTTATTCTTTCCGACGACCATTGAAATCCCCGCTGGTCAGAAAGTGAAGTTACGTGTGATCAATGAAGATCCAACTCCTGAGGAGTTTGAAAGCTTTGAATTGAATCGCGAAAAGGTTATCGCTGGTAACAGTCAGACAGTCATCTTTATCGGGCCACTCGCGCCAGGGATTTATCCCTTTTTTGGCGAATTTTTTCCTAAAACGGCGCAAGGCGCAGTTGTAGTTGTAAAGTGAGCAGAGGCAAGTGCTATGTTTATTAACGCGGTGGTTATCGTATTACAAGAAATACTGGAAGCAGCCCTTATGCTGAGTCTGCTTCTCGCCCTGCTGAGGCACTTTAATGAGTCTGTATCACTTACTGGCTATTTTCGTCCGCTATTTCTTGAACAAAGATGGGCTGTTTACAGCATTGTGCTCGGGTTTGTATGTTCTTGGTTATATTCAGACAACCTTGGCAAGATATCGGAATCGTTTGACTATGTTGGCTTGGAAGTCATGAATGCGCTGATTCATTCCTTGAGTTGTATTTTTCTTGTTGCGATCGCCTGGTTGTTCCCTGTTTCGGGCGAGGGTAGTAACGAGATAGGAGGAGTGATTTCGTCCTCGATCAGGACAGGATCGTTAGCCCTGAGCATGGTACTAGTCGTCACGCTAGCGATACTGCGCGAAGGTTCTGAAATTATTCAATTTGCAGGCGGTGTTCTCGGTCAGCACCAGAGTGGATTATCTGTGCTCTACGGCGGACTGGTGGGTGCGGGCATCGGAGTGAGCACGGGGGTACTTCTTTACTTTGGTCTTAGCGGGCTGGCAGCACCTTGGTCGCTGCGAGCGTGTACTTTACTCCTCGCTCTAACAGCAGGGAACATGGCGGCGCAGGCGGTGCTGCAGCTAGTTCAGGCAGATTGGTTACCTTATACAGCAATAGCTTGGGATAGCGGGGCGCTACTTGACGAGGCATCTGTACTCGGGCAGTTGAGTTTTGCGCTTATTGGTTATGAATCTACCCCATCGTGGTTACAGGTCATTGCCTATGCCGTAGGTGTGGTTGCGGTTGGATTGAGCGCGTCGACACGCTTCGCTTGGCGCATAGACCGGTCCCCGAAACTGCGAATGGTTTAGGATTTGATCCCCGTGCTGCTCTACCTAAATCGTGGCTTTAGGCTTTTATGCCGATACTGTGATCGGAGTTTAGCCGTAGCTACGAGTTTATTTTTGGTGCCCTTGGGTGCGCTGGCCGACGGTAGCGTTATCGACAAGCTTTATCACCCCTATGTCGATGCGTTGGAAAGTGAGGTCGAATACCGCGCTCTTGGCCAAAAATTACCGGCGGGCAACCTCCTTCCTAAGCAAGTTCATCAATTATCACTTGGTACTGCGCTCAGTAATTCCTTCTTCGGAGAAGCTAAGCTTGTTGGATTCAAGTCACAAAAGACAGGCTTCGAACTCAATGCCTTCGAGGTTGAATTGAAATGGCAACTTACTGAGCAGGGTGAATACTCTGCGGACTGGGGACTTGTTTTCGAGTTAGAGCACGGAGTCAATCAGGATTTGGAGGAGATCGCAGTCGGCCTGCTGGCGGAGAAAGAATTTGGCCGCTGGAGTGCGACTGCTAATTTGTTCGCGATTCAAGAATGGGGTGATGACGTTCGGGATGAATTTGAAACAGCTTTCGCTATTCAAGCTCGATATCGTTATTCGCGAATCTTCGAACCGGCTATGGAGTTCTATTTGGGCCAGGATACTGTGGGCTTTGGGCCAGCTATTATTGGTGAGAGCAGACTAGGCTCTCGAAAGAGCCTCAGTTGGGAGGCGGGAGTTATTGCGGGCCTGACTGCCACGAGCCCTAACTCCACTCTGCGCCTATTGATCGAGTATGAGTTTTAGTTCTCTACCAGTATTTTTCAACGGTGATCTGTCCCGGAGTGCGGCGACGGTTTTTGCTAAGCCCGCGCGCCTTCAGCGCTTCAGTTGCATCGGCGACCATAGCGGGATTACCGCACAGCATAAATTGCGAGTCCTCGGCGCTAATGCTCACGCCTGTCGCTCGTTCGAGTTCGCCATTGCCTAACGCCTCAGGAATGCGGCCTGGCAGGGTGCCTTCTATGTCCTCACGGCTTACAAAGGCCTGAAAAACGAAGCGATCGCCGTAGGTCAGGCTTAGTTCCTCTATGAGCTCTTGATAGCGCAGGTCGCTGCTCTGGCGCACCGCGTGCACGAGTATGACGCGTTCGAATCGCTCCCAAGGCTCCTCGGTTTGCAGCATCGAAAAGTAAGGGGCGATTCCAGTACCTGTGCCTAGAAGCCAGAGGTCTTTGGAGCTGGGCACCTCATCGAGTGTGAAAAAGCCGTTAGCTTCACGTTTAACGAGAATATCATCGCCTTCTTTGAGGCTGACCATGGCGTTAGACAGTACGCCGTCGGTGGCCGTGTAAAAAAAGAACTCCAGTGGCTGATCCCCCGGCGCGTTGAGCAGCGAATAGGGTCGTGCAGTGAGTTCGCCTTCGATCTCTAAGCCTAAGCTCGTGAACTGGCCTGCCTTGAAGGGGGCAATGGGCGCCTCTATACGCAGAGAAAACAAGTTCTGCGTCCAGTGTTTATTCTCTATGACCTTCCCTGAGACCCATTCAGACATCTGTATTCCTTATAGTTTCACTGTGTTTTGGCTGTAGAGCAGTGGCTCGCAAGCTAGTCGATCTTCACGCATAAACGCGGTAACTTAGCGCCTTGGTTACTTAGTTCGCCCTGCTCGATGCTCTCAGCGCGTGGGCGCGCCATTACTACGCCACACAAGGCTAATAAGATTAAGGGATTGCACATGCTACAGACTTGGTTTGCCACTGCGCTATGGAAGCGTATTCTACTCGCGCTCGTGCTCGGCGTCATTGTAGGGATGATTTGGGGCCCTGGCGCTTCGAGCATCAGCTGGCTGGGCGAGCTATTTGTTCGCCTCATTCGAATGGTCGTGGTTCCTCTGGTCTTCGTGACCCTTGTCTCTGGTGTCGTCGCGATGGGCGATCCCGCTAAACTTGGCTCCCTTGGTGCCAAAACCCTAGCGATCTATATGCTGACAACACTCGCTGCGATTAGCATTGGGCTATTCTTCGCCGCAGTGCTGCAGCCCGGTGTCGATGTCGATCTATCGGCAGCTGCACCCAGCGCTGTCCAAGAGGCGATCCCGCTGTCTGAGCGGCTGCTCAGCATCGTGCCCTCAAATCCCATAGCCGCTTTAGCAGAGGGTAATATCCTCGCGATCATCTTCTTTGCTTTGCTCGTGGGCGTGAGTGTTTTAACTATCGGCGACAAGGGTAGGCCGGTTGCTGAGCTTATGGACTCGAGCAGTGAGATGATGCTGCGCATTACCCACTGGGTCATGGAGGTTGCTCCGTTCGGCGTGTTTGCTCTGATCGCTGCAGTGGCCGGCACTCAGGGCGCTGCAGCGCTACTCGACGTACTCACCCTAGCGTTGGCGGTGGTGCTCGCCTGTGTGATTCACGTCTTCGTGGTCCACGGCATCGGCATAATCAAACTAAGCCTCGGGCTCTCGCCGCTTAACTTTTTCCGCGGTGCGCGCGATGCCATGCTCGTCGCGTTTTCTACGTCGTCGAGTTCAGCCACGCTTCCTGTTTCGATGTCTGTTGCCGAGGAAAATTTGGGTATTAAGCCGGTGGTCGCTTCTACTGTTTTGCCCCTGGGTGCGACGATCAATATGGACGGCACTGCCCTGTATGTTGGAATTGTCTCGGTGTTTGCAGCACAGGCCTTTGGCATTGATCTGTCGCTAGCAGACTATGCGATCGTTGCGGGCTCAACGACTTTGGTATCGGTTGGCACGGCAGCAGTGCCCGGCGCGTCACTGTTCTTAATGGCGGCGGTGATGGGGGCGATTGGCATTACCCCTGAGCAGATCGCCGTGGTAATCGGTTTTATCCTACCCTTTGACCGACCTCTGGACATGCTGCGTACTTCGGTGAATATCTGTGGCGACCTGTCAGTGTCCACTGCGGTAGCAAATTGGGAAGGGGAGTTTGATAGAGAAGTCTTCGACAGGAAAACAAAATACTAATCGCGGAGACTCACGGCGCTAAAAAGAATAGCTAAGGGTAAGTCCAAGGCGGATATCACCTTCGAAGAGCGAGCTCGGCGAGGTCTCCACGCCCTCTAGCAGGGTCAGATTAATTGCGGCTGACCAGCGGTCGCTCAAAGTCCTTTCTGCAGAGGTTTGTAGGATTGAAAACTGCCCATCTAGATCGCCTTGGGCAATTAGGGCCAGGGCCAGATCACCATTGAGTAGGCTGTTAGAATAGCGCAGCAGCCAGATGCCCGTCCTACTATCTGAATTCGAAGCGCCAGCGGTGTCAAAATTCGTTTGATTGCTGCTCACAGGCTGAAGAATTTGCGTGCTAAACGCGAAGTTTTGCTCATTGTTTATGGCGTATTCCACGCCAAGTGACGCACCAATCTGATCGCGTCTCTGCAAAGAGTCGCCGCTGCCAACGCCCCCGGGCAGATTAATATTGTTAATTAAAACGCCACGGGTATAGGCGAGATCTAGGTTAAGCAAAAGCTTGCCAAGCGCTTTGTTGGCGCTGAAGCCCAGTAGCGAATAAGAATTATTGTGCGACACCGCATCGTCGCGGGGATCCGCTGGGGCTGAATAAGTAAGCTGGTTTTCGATAAGGCGCGCAGCCATCACCGCAATGTCGCTGCCCTCAAAGGAGCGACTCCAGCGTATGCCGCCCTCGAAGTCTAAGTTCCCCGTCCTTTTGTAGTCCGCGATATGAAATTCCGGATTTGAGTAAAAGGGACTGCCGCGCATAAGGGGCGGATTGTATTCCGGGTAGAGCGTTAGGAAGGTAGAGACTCTGCTGCGCTCGCCAAATTTGTCGCCGAAATATTCCCAAACGAGCATGGGCTGGTTCATCCGAATGTCTTCGATGTCGATGGTGCTGAAATCACGGAAATCTACCGTGTTGATGACGTCTAGCACTGAATTGCCATCAACCTCGCCCCAGACCACTGTCTGATTGCCGAGCTTAATACTGTGATCGCCAAAGCTACGCTGTATAAAAAATTCGTTGAGCCGGTACTCTCGGGCGAAGTCTTGGTCCTGCGCTTCGAACTCGTAGTCGTCCCAAATGAATAAGCGAGCAAAGCCGCTCGCCTGCAGCAGCCAGCCGGGAGCAAAGGCGTATTGGTAGCGGATGTTCGCGGCGAGCCTATTTGTTTCGACATCGGCTTCATTGGCGAAGCTCAATCTTTGCCCCGTAGGTGTGATGAGGCGCGGCTCGTGACTGCGGGTTTGTAGCAGAAGCTGGTGCGTGAGCTTTATTGTAAAGCCGCTGAGCCAGGCGGGCGCTGCGGAGTTTTCTTCCTCGGGAAAGTCATTCGCAAATTCGCCGAACAGGTCGTCGCCAAAGGACGCCTCGTCGAAGGCTGTGTCATCTAAAACTGAACTGTCGAAAGACTCATCGACAACAGGATCGTCAAAGCTAAGACTCTCATCGAAGAGAATATCATCGCCCAGCTGCAGAGGTTCATTTTGAGCACAAACGCCCTCGGCCATAACAACAAGCAATATACTGAGTAGAAGAGGAAGGGGGTTGCGTCGTTTCAAAAGTTTTTCTCGACTAAACTATTGAACCTGACTACGAAGGCGAGTGAGCTCTGCCCCGCGGAAAGCGACATCCTCAAGTGTGCGCTGAGTCAGGAAGTCATCTTCGATATTCAGCCCGGTATTGATTTCGATGATCGCCATATTAGACAGACGGTTGCTGACGAGGTTCATCATGGTCTGTGATCTCGCAGTCCATGCGTCGTTGATGAGCTCAACACGCGACGACATAAGGCGCTTTATCTCTTTGTCGTATTGATCGTACATTTCAATGCGCAAGCTAACAAAACGCTCTTTATCGATGTAGTGAATTAACTTTGAGTAGCGCGTTTCTTTTGCTCGCTCTTCGTTGGGTACAAGTTCCAGTTTCCAGACTTCACGGCCGCTTTCTGTAGTCTCTTCTAAAAGACTGATTTGGTATTCGTCTAGTTTGCCGGTCTCTGTATCCTCGGTGGTGAACTCGGATCCAAAAAGCGAGGCTGCTTCGGAGTCGTCATCGGAGTTACTGCTAGCAATACGCTTTACCCGCCCAAGGGCTGATAAATAAAGCCAAGTTTCATTGTCTCTGTCAGCGTCTTCGTAGACATAGGTCAGCATGCCTATGCCTCGCTCAGCTGCGGGCTCCAAGACAATAGTGACATTTTTGGTGTCTTTTTTGCTCGCGCCGTAATTCTTGCCTACTGACTCTAGCGCCTTGACTCGCGGACGCTCGGCGCAGGTGATCTTTCCATTTTTAATGCCAAATTTGCAGCTCGACAGACGTATGCGATTGAATGCAGAGTCTGAAGTAGAGCGCTGGTAGTCGTCGACGCGCTCCATGATTTCGCGGGGTGTCAGCGTTTGGCTCATAACGGCGGTGCTGAAAGTTAGAGCGGTCATAGCTAAAACTAGCTGTACACTTTTTAATCTGTGATTCACGCGAATCCCCCCTTACTAAACTCAATGTGGGTGTCTACCTCTTTCATACCAAGTATTGGCCTGAATATGATAATCATCGCGGGGATTAAGAATAAGTCGCAGAGCAGTGCGATGAATATGGCGAGCGCGCCGAAGAACCCCATTTTAGCCATGCCAAGATAATCAGAGAAACTTAGCAGCGCAAAACCCAAGCCAAGCACCAGAGTGGTAAACATAACCGCTTGGCCTACTTCTTCTATAGTACTGCGTAGGGCCCGCTCTATACTGCGGGTCTTCAGCAGTTCTACCCGGTAATGGGTCATAAAATGAATCGTGTCATCCACGGCTATGCCCATAATGAGTGGTGCAATGAGTAGTGTATCAATGTCGAGAGACACGCCGAGCAAGCCCATGAGGCCGAAGCTGAGCAGCGCAGGTATGAGGTTGGGCACCATTGCAATGAGGCCTGCCTGCAGCGAACCAAGCGCAAGGATCATAATGCCGCTAACAACTGCAAAGGCGATGCTGAAGCTAGAGAACTGTGAGCTGGCGACTTCGTCAGCAAGGCGCATCAGCAGTGCCATTGAGCCCGTGAGATAAACATCGAGTTCGGGATTTATCTCTCTTGCATCGGCGAAAATTTCGTCGATATCAGCGCTGATACGTTCAAAAAACTGCTCGTATTCGTAGGAGCCGGCATTGTAGATATTCAGAGAGACGCTAGCACGGCTGTAGTCGTCGGACACAAGGCTGCGCCTGTCTTCAGGGTTCGCGCTATTAAAGAGATAAAGCAGCTGTGAAATCATCTGCGGAGAATCCGGGATTCGATAGTACGCCGGATCGCCGTCGTTCATGATTTCGTTGGTGTCTTTGATGATGTTGGCGAGAGAATATGTGCGGGTGACTTGATTGGAGTAACGCGACTCTATTCGATTTTGCAGCGTATCGACCGCGCGCATCACTGACGGCTCGAGCAGGCCATCGGAGCGTTGAGAGTCAATCATAATAACCATCATCTGCGCACCGGCCATGTTCTGATCGACAATATCGTAGGCCACTCGCATTGGATTGCCTTCGCGAGTGAGTTCGGTCATGTTGGAGTCAATTTTTAGCTTGCTGGTGCCATAAGCGCAGACAAAGAAAATTGCGGCGAATATCGCCAAAATTAAATAAGGGAATCGCTGCGTGTAGTAGGGGAGGAGACTTAGAATCCGACTGCCCCAATTGATAACGAAGTAGGCAAGAAAACTCGTAAAGACAAGATAGGCGCCGATGGTCCAGCCGACCAGAATAACGACGGCCGCACAGTAGGCGATACTTAAGACAATTTGGGTGTTGGTATTGAAGGTCTTCCAACGCGCGCCTAAACGTTCGGCTAGTGAGGGCTTGCCCGATATCGAGCCGGGATGCCAAATATCGAGCAGCAGGGGTAGTAGAAACACAGAGAACAGGAAAGCCATGAGCACTCCTAGAGCCGACATGACGCTAAAGACTTTGATTGGGACAATTTCTGACGCCGTAAGCGAGAGAACCCCTGCCATTGTGGTCAGCGAGGTTACTAGTATCGCTAGCCCTGTCTTTTCGTAGGCCAAAGAGAGCGCTGCTCTGTGCTCTTCGCCTTCTTTCTTGAAGCCAAAATACGCGCTGATCACATGAATGCAGTTGGCGATTCCTACGGCGAACACTAGCAGACAGCTCAGCCCGATCATTTGCGAGGTGGCAACCCCAAGCCATACGGTTATGCCCCACATCCAAATGATGCTCACGATGATGGTTGTCACGGGCCAAATCACCGCGCTTGCCGAGCGAAAGAGCGACCACAGCAAAAAAGAGAAAACAGCAATGACCCCGAGCCCTAGATACTGCAGCTGCATGAGAACGCCAGTTAAAAACCCCATAAGTGGTGGGTTGCCTACTGCGGAGAAGGTCAGCTCGGTATCGTATTTCGAGAAGACACTCTGCGCTGCGTTGTAGAACGCGGTGTAGCCGAGCATATCCACAGGTTCAAACACTCGCTCATCGATCTTAGCGGTTTCGTCATACTCAAGACCGAGGGTGCTGTCCCCGTCATCGAAGGCGAAGGAGTCGAAACTCGTGTCGAGCTCAAGCTCTTCAGCGTCAACTGCAGGCACGAAGTCAGATTTCGTCATCGCTCCGAAATCGGTCTGAATCATCAGCGCGCCGTAGCGGGCATCTGCGGAGTAGAACGCGAGAAGATAATCGTCCTCGGCGAGGGCGTTGGCCTTGATGGCGGCTAGGGCCTCATCAGACTCCGGCAATTCTGCGGGAATAAGACGCTCAGAGCGCAGAGTGACGCCTTCGTTCCTCTGAACACGCAGGTTGGTAATGGACTGTATACGACGCAGGTGCTGGAGCTCGCCAAGATCTATCGTCACGCCACGCGGCGTCAGCGTGTGCTCACTTGGATCAAGGCTTTGCCAATTCTCCAAATCGTCTGTAAGGCGGCGAACGGCCTCTAGAGATTGGCGGGAAAACACATCGCCGTCTTTCGCCTCGTAGACGAGAAAAAGATTGTCGTCGCTGCCAAACTGGCGGCGATACTCATTCAACGCGAGGATGGCAGGGTCTTCAGCATCCAAAAAGCTGTCGTAGCTTAGATCGAACTTGCCATGCACAAGCAGTTCGTAGAGGAAAAAAGCGGTGAGAATAAGAATGGCAGCTAAAAGTTTGCGACGAGCTTTTAAAACTCGGTCGGGCGCCGTGGCAAACAGCGCACTGACCCTGAGCAACGATGAGCCCATTAGCCTCTCTCCCTGAGTATTGCGACGACGGGCAGCTTAGTAGTGAGTTATTTGTGCAGCTGTTAATCGATTTTAGAATTATTTTTTATGCCATAAACAGTGCCATAATTGTGATTAGGCTCGCAAATAAATCAGAGTGATGCAGATCGCAGTTTCTAATTTGAACAGCGATAAACAGCGAAAACCTGCTTCCCATCGGCGATCAAAGATTCTGGTAGCACGGTATCCCCGCCAAGATCGGCAGCTTCGTTTCGAGCTAAGCTCAAAAGTTCATCTTGTAGGCGCTGCCCACCCCGTTCGACGACGAGGATTTTGCCTAGCGTCTGCACGCTAGCGCGCCCAACTCGAGTGCAGTCGCGCACTTGCGAAGCGGTGTCCGCCAAGCTGACTCCTGCGCCTTCGGCGGTGAGTTGAACCCAGCTGTTACAGGCGCCTAGCCCGCCGCCAAGAACCGCTGTTAAAGCAATGTATCTTATAGCATTTATCTTATTTCTCATTTTGAAATCCTGTGTGTTGGGAAGGCGGCTTGGCCAGTTTTTCTCTGTCTAGCGTGCTTGATTGGCTATGGTACTATCTAAAGCTAATTATGTGATTAAGTCTTGTTGCCTCGACGACGGTTGGTCAAGGGCCACGTAGGCTATCCCCAAAGATCAAAGGAGAAGGAAATGCCCAGCAACTCATTGGAAGGAAAACGCGTCGTCATAATCGGTGGAACGGCGGGAATTGGTCTTGCGGCTGCTCAGGCCGCCGCAGCGGCGGGCGCTAAGGTTTGGGCTGCGGGACGCTCTCAGGGTCACATCGACAAGGCGATTGCTGTGGCAAACGGCAGTTTCGAAATTCGGCAAGCAGATACCCACGACGCCGACGCCTTGAAAGCTATTTTCGATGAGGTCGGTACTATCGATCATCTAGTGTCGGCAGCGGTAGGCGGCGAGCGCACGCTTAAGCCGTTTCTAGAGCAGACAGACGAGCAATTTAAGGCCGCCTACGACAAACTCTGGGGCTATACCAAGGTTGTCCGCACCGGTGCGCCCTATCTTGCCGAAGATGGCACTATCACTCTGGTGAGTGGCTCTCCTGCGCGCAAGATTCGCCCAGCGCAGTCTCCGCTGAGCTGTGTCGGCGCCTCAGTTGAAAACCTAGTGCGCTGCCTTGCCGTCGAGATGGCACCGATTCGTGTGAACGTTGTGAGCCCGGGCACGGTTGATACCGCCATGTTCGACGCCATGGGTGAAGCCAAAGAGGCAAATCTGGCGGCAATGACGGCTACACACCTAATCCCGCGCGCCGGCAGCTCGGAAGAGGTGGCTGACGGCATCCTCTTCGTCATGCAGAATCGCTTTGTGACCGGCACCACCGTCGATGTTGATGGCGGCAGAATCCTCAGCTAGCCCGCATGGTTCATAGCAAAAGGCGCATTGCAGAAGCAAAAAGTTCGCAAGAGCAAGGACCGAAGAAGAAGGATCAAAGAAAAAGATGAACAGTGCTAAAGAACCATCGAAGCTGCTCGAAGGCTATGAAAGCCTTGATCCGACGCAGGAAAAGAGTCGTGACCTAGATCCCGATATGAGCGTTATCGAAGCGCTCTACACCCGGCATTCAGCCCGTGGCTATCTTGATAAGCCAATCCCCGAAGAGGTGCTCAATCGCATTTTTGAAGCCGCACAAATGGCGCCGTCTAATTGCAATGTTCAGCCGTGGAAGGTGTATGTAGCCCACGGCGCCCTGAAGGATCGTCTGCGAGCACAGATGGTTCAGAACACGGTTAATCAACTGCCACCGAATCCAGATTATCCCTATCGCGGCACATTCGAAGGCGAGTACCGTAAACGGCAGGTCGACTGCGCAGTGGCGCTCTATAACAATATGGGCATTGAGCGAGACGACAAAGAGGGCCGTCTGCGCGCCATCGTGCGCAACTTTGAGTTTTTCGATGCGCCGTATATTGCCTTCCTGGGGATGAATCCAGCCTTCGGGACCACCGTGGCGCTCGACGTGGGCATGTATGCTCAGAGCCTCATGCTTACGATGGTCGCTTTTGGCATTCAGAGCTGCCCCATGGGGACGATGCGCAACTATCCCGATCTCGTTCGCGACGCTTTTAATATACAGGACGAAACAAAAATCCTCTTTGGCCTTAGTTTTGGTTATGAAGACTTGAGCGTGCCGGCCAATAAAACACGCACCGCCCGCGAGCCCATAAGTAACAGCGTGGTGTTTCGCAGCGAATGATTTTTAGGGCGCAGCCCTTCGGTTTTTCGTCGTTGAATGGGTCGCTATAGGAGCCGCTATTTGAATTCGAATGGCGAGTTCTAAAAATAGAATAAGAAAGTATAAAAATAAAAAAAGAGATAGGTAAAAACATTGAAACCGGTAATTCTGCTTTACGATCTAGACAATAAATTGGTCGATGAATGCGCGGCGCTGATTGGGAAAACAGGTCTCTACACAACAATCAGCACTTACAACGAGGCGAATGCGCAGGAGGCACTGCGTCAATACAACCGCTATTTTGGTTTGGGCACTAACAAGATCGCCTGCCTGATTACCGGATGGAACAGCTACAAAAAACCCCGCGATCAATTTCTTTTCACCCTGCGTGCTCAGGAGCGGCGAAGTCCTTTTCGCCATCCTACGCCGGTGGTACTCATCACCGAAGATCATCGCCGAGATTTACGGCAGATTGCACTAGACCCAACCGACGGTGATGTATCTGCCTATCTGCACAGCGAAAGTTTTGCCGATGCCATTGAAGAGTTACTGCAGAAAATCGTTTTCGGTGACCGTGCTCACGAACTCAACTCAATTGCCTTCGCGAAGTTGCAGCGCGAAGACGAAGAATAAGACCAGCCATAACAGCTTAATTAAAATCAGGAGAGAAGCATGAAGAAATTACTCAGTTCCACCGCACTCGCCGCCCTAGTAGGGCTAGGCAGCACACAGGCAGCTGCGCAAACTTATGTGCGCTATTCAGAGGGCGACGGCGAGGTGCATTGGGGTATGGTGCATGACGACGGCATTTGGCAGCTTGCTGGAGCGCCTTATCTCACGCAAGATCACACCGGTGTGATCGTACAGCGCGAAGAAGTGAAGCTCGAAGCCCCCGTGGACCCGAACCTCGTTTTTATGACGGCGTTTAATTTTCGCAGCCACATCAGCGGCGAGCCCGCGGAATACCCGGGTCTGTTCACGATTCCTGCAAGTTCAATCGTAGGTCCCGAAGACCCCATCGTGCGCCCCGCGGAGTCGCGTAACCTACACTACGAAGCAGAGATGGCGATTATCGTGGGTAAGCGGGCTGAAAACGTCGCGGTTGAAGACGCCCACGAATACATCTTTGGCGTGACAGGTGGCAACGACGTGAGCGAGCGCACCTGGCAAAGCTCAGATATTCAATGGGTGAGGGCAAAAGGCTCACGCGGCTTTAACGCGGTGGGACCGGTTTTAGTGCAAGGCGCCGACTACAAGAACGTTCAGATTACCGGCCGTCTAAACGGCGAAGAGCGGCAGTCGGAGAACAGCTCCGATCTTATTTTCGGCATGGAAGAGATGCTGAGCTATATTTCGCGCTACTTCACGCTAGAGCCGGGCGATATGATCTGGTCGGGCACCATGGGTAATACGCGGGCTATGGAGCCAGGTGATGTTTACGAGGTCGAACTTTCGGGTATCGGTAAACTCAGCAACGTGGTCGTACAGGGCGACTAAGGTTTTGCTCAGCCGCGCCGCTGTGCAACGCAGCGGCGCGATTTGCTGTCAGCCGTCCTTCGCAGTCTCGCAAACCTAGGAAAGATCATTTCCTCGCTCCTTTTCCTCACTTGTTCTTTAAGAGAAGCAGTGAGTCAGAAGCTGAAAACGACTACTCCGGCTCGGGCATATAGAACACGTTGAGTTTATTACCGTCTAAATCGCGGAAATAGCCAGCGTAAAATGAATCGCCGCGATAGCCAACGGCGCCTTCATCCCTAGCGCCCAGCTCTAGGGCCTTGGCGTGTAGCTTCTCCACTTCTTCCTTTGATACTGCCTGTATGGCAGCCATTGTGCCGTTGCCGACGCTGGCAGGCAGACCATCGGATGGACGGGCGATACACAGTCCGGTGCCGCCGGGGAGGCGCGACCAGGCTACAAAGCCGTCCATTTCCATGAAGCGTTTCGCGTCAATGGTGGCGAGGACGCTGTCGTAAAAGGCTGCGGCTTTATCTATCTGATTAGTACCGAGGGTTACGTATCCGATCATAGGTTAAGCTCCTAAGGATGGGGGATTTCTGCGCGGTGTAGCTAAGCAACATGCTTGTCCGCTCCACGAGCTTCGAGTCTACGTCGTGGTCCTATGGCTTGCTAGGGATTTTGTCCGTAACGAAAGCAGTTGCTGACATGATCGTTGACTAGACCGCCAGCCTGCATGAAGGCGTAGCAGATTGTGCTGCCGATAAACTTAAATCCACGCTTTTTCAGGTCTTTGGAGAGCGCCGCGCTGATTTCGGTGCTGGCCGGCACATCCTGCAGAGTGTGGCGATTGCCTTGAAGCGGCTCGCCATTCACATAACCCCAGAAATAGTTCTTTAGGCTGCCAAACTCGGCCTGCAGTTGCAGAGCAGCAAGCGCGTTGTTACGGATGGAATAGAGTTTTAGCTTGTGCCGGATAAGCCCGGCATCGTTGAGCAGCGCGTCGATTTCTTCGTCGCTCATCCGAGATACTTTTTTAATGTTGAAGTTCTTAAAGACCTTCCGATAATGCGCGCGTTTCCTGAGCACGACTATCCAGCTAAGACCAGCCTGTTGGCCTTCCAAGCAAAGGAGTTCAAAGAGGTGTTGGTCGTCGTGAACGGGGATGCCCCATTCGGTGTCGTGGTAGGCAACGTAGAGAGGGTCGTCGCCGCACCAGCTGCAGCGCTGCTGTTCCTGGGTGTTCATAATTGGGCTTGGCCTCGAGATGGTTTTGTCATCTCTTGTTGTAGCGCCTATAGTCCAATGCGCCAAATAATCCAGGAAAGCAGCGCGGCGAGAGGGAGGTGTTACTCAGATTCGGCTTCGCGGAACTCAACGTTCACGTCGAGCGTGATTTCGTCACCGACACCGAAGTTGGTGAAGCGGCTCACGCCGAAGTCCGAGCGCAGGAATGTTGCCGAAGCTTCAAAGCCCAGCGTGTAGCTGCGCGTTAGCACGTTGCGGCCACCGCCGTTGAAGTCTACAACCAGGTTAACCGGTGCAGTGACGCCGTGCAGTGTGAGATCACCGCCGAAGACGAAAGTGTTCTCGTCGCGGGCTTCAACAAAGGAAGTCGTACGGTAGACCGCCTGTGGGTAGGCGGCTACGTCGAACCAGCTGTCGCTCTTCAGCTCTTCTTCGAATTCCGGCAGGTTGACGTCGAGGCTGTCCATGTTGACGATCACTTCAAGGCTTGAGTTGCCCACGTCTTCGGGGTCGAAGTTAAGCGAAGCGTCAAAGTCGTCAAAGCTGCCAATAAACGTAGAGAAACCGAGGTGATTAATTTCGAACACCAGCGAGGCGTGGTCTTTATCTAGCACGTAGCCGCCGCTGCGAAGTTCGGTGATTTCGGTATTAAAATCGGGAGTAAGCAGACGATCGCACGAGCTGAGCAGGAGTGATCCTGCGGCGATGAGGGCTACTTTGCTGAATGTGTTGAGTGAATTGACGCGCATTGCGGTGGTGCTCCAGATAAAAGGGGAATGGCTAGGTTCGCGGTGCAAGAACGTTCCTTGCGCTGGCCTGAAAGCCGTTGAGTTTTGAGGTCTTGCCTCGCCAAAAAACGTCCTTGCTAGTTTGGCTGGAGCGCTTGCCGCCAGTTAAGTAGCGGCAAGCGCTGGCTCTTACTTTTGTACTGCGTAAACGTCGATTTCGATGCCAACTTCGTTAGGGATTGTGGCAGTGTTTGCCCAGTAGCCCTGACCAACACCGAAGTCGAGGCGTTGAACGGTGACTTCGCTTGTTAGGTGGAAACAAACCTGACCGTCGCACGTTTCGATATCGAGCGTGAAAGGGAAGCTGATGGGATGCGTTTGGTCACGGATAGTTAGCGTGCCTTCCGATGTAAAAGTGTTCAGCGAGTCTAGGCTGCAGCTTTCTGCTTTAAATGTTGCTGTAGGCCACTGATCAACATCGAACATCTCGAGGTCGAGCAGGTAATCAAGAGTCTCGGGGCTGTCGACGTTGATGTCCTCGATGGGAATAGTGACGTCGAAGTTGCATGAGCCTGGCTTCAGCGGGTCGATGTCAAAAGTCGCGCTCACGTTGCCAAATTGCCCCTCGTAAGGAGTGCCTTCATAGGCGTATTTGAAGATCACGAAAGACTGTGACTGATCCAGTTCCCATACTGCCGCCTGCGCAGGCAACAGCGCGAATGAGAGCGCAGCGGCCGCTGCTGTTTGTTGCATTAATTTTTTCATGTCATTACTCCTTAGGGTTACGGCAGTGCGTACGCGACGAGTTCAGCAACAGTGCCTGAACCGCCAACGAACATGGCGATGTATTGCTTGCCATCGTGCTCGTAAGTGAACGGCTGACCAGTCTGATTGGCAGGAAGGTCAATCACAGCGAGTATTTCACCTGTGTTCTTGTCGTGGGCGCGCAGTTTGGGGCTTGCACCTGCGCCGCCGCCGCCTTCACCTGCGAACAGCAGATTCTTAGTAACGAAGATACCTGCGCGGGTAGGAACCCCTGTGCGCGGTAGATCGATACCCTGAAGGTCGGGATGGTTTTTAATGCGATCAGGCGTATCTGCGTTAGCTACCTGGAACACGTGGTCGCCGGTATTCATATCGATCGCTGTGATGCGGCCATAGGGCGGCTTCACAATGGGTAGGCCTTTCACGCGCGGTGCGCGTACGCCGAATGCCATGCTGTAATCGATGTCTGAATTCTCGTCTTTGTCGACCGACAGGATGGACACGTCTGTGCGCGACGGGATGTAGATGATGCCAGTCTCAGGATCGATCGCAGCGCCTTCCCAGTTTGCACCGCCGGTAGCTGAAGGCAGGCTGATAGTACCGAGCGTGCCGTCTGGGCCGTTCTTCACTGAAGGTGGTTGGTACACGTTCTGGCTGAGGCGGAATTTCTCGATTGCTTTGAGGCCGAGCTCACGCAGTTCAGGTGTAAAATCAATGACGTCGTCTTCTGTGAAGCCCTGACGGTCGAATGGCGCAGGCTTAGTGGGGAAGGGCTGTGTGGCCGCATACCACTCACCAGGCACATCGCCCGCTGGAACAGGAAGTTCCTCGATAGGCCAGATGGGCTCGCCAGTTAAACGGTCGAAGGTGTAAACCCAAGACTGCTTAGTCACCTGCATGACGATCTTGCGGCCGTTAGGCAGATCGGCAAGGATGGGCGCAGCGGGATTGTCCCAGTCCCAAATGTCATGGTGGATCAGTTGGAAGTGCCACTGGCGCTCACCGGTTTTGATATCCAGTGCAACTAGTGCGTCAGAGAACAGGTTGTCACCTGGGCGGTCGCCGCCGAAGCGGTCGCCGGTAGCGGACTCGACTGGCAGGTAGACGTGGCCTAGCTCAGGGTCGCCTGACATGGGGGCCCAAACACCAGCATTACCAGTGAACTCAACGCCGCCGTCTAACCAGGTTTCGAAGCCGACTTCTCCGCGCTCAGGAATGGTTTTGAAGGTCCATAGATGCTCGCCGGTGCGGGCGTCGTAGCCGCGCACGTCGCCTTTCACATTTGACTTCGAGCGAGGGCGCATACCGACCTTGTGAGCAGGTCCGACAACCACGACGTCGTTCATAACGAATGGCGGTGCCGATGAACCGATGTCTATGTTGTCGAAGCCTGTTGCGTTGCGCAGGCCTTCGAAGAGATCAACGCGACCGTTGTCGCCGAAGCTAGGGTCGGGGATGCCCGTTTCAGCATCGAGAGACACAAGGAAGAAGCCGGGAGTGATGTCGATAACGCGCTTCTCATCACCGTCGCGCCAAAAGGCGACGCCACGGCCCGCACCCTTGCGCGGGGCATCGTCAAAGCGCTGGCCTTCCTGCGGACGCCACATCCACAGTACTTGGCCTGAAGCTGCGTCGAGTGCAACGACGTTGCGAGTCGAGCCGACGTTCGCGTACAGCACGCCATCGATTTCGAGGGGGGTAGAGGGGTTGTTGAAATCCGTAGAGGGGCCGAAGCCGGCAGTGGAGAAGCGCCAAGCTAGTTCGAGTGAGCCGACATTCTCAGCGGTAATCTGATCCAGCGGCGAGTAGCGCTGGGCCTGCATGTTACCGTTGTAGTCAGGCCAGTCACCGGCGTAAACATCGGTCCCTGACTGACCGAGGGCAGCGCTGGACACAAAAGCTGCAGCGGAAAGAAGGCAGCCGGCCATCAGGCCCTGTGTTGGAGTCAATTTATTGCGTATCACCATTCTCTCCCATTGATTGAATTTGTTCATAACTTTGCCGCGCTTCAAAGCGCTCTAGGCTTGAGGATTGCGCTATTTTATCAATAGCTTGCGTCTTCTTATTAAGCTGTTCACCCTGTTTTGATGAGCGCACGATTTTGAAGTCGCGGCGAACATGCAGGCCTCTTGCGAGTGCGCGGCATGATTACAACCCAAAAGGGCTATTGGGTCGGCAAGAATAAGCAATCCCCTAGCAATGAGCAAGTTTCAAATTGTGGCAGCAAAGCCAGTATTTAGGCGCTTTTCAAGGGGTTGGGGGGTGGGTTTTTGGGGGGCTCGAAATTGACTTCTCGGTTCGTTCAAAGGGTGCGAATTCAGCTTGATCTAGCGACGCATCCAGGCCGGTCAGGGGCGAGTGTAGTGAAAAATATCGAATGAACTTGTTGATCAGACCTTCATCAACCGTGTCTGCAACGAATCAACCATCGCGCAGGGGTGATTACTCAGGCCTTCGGCGCTAGTGAAGGTGATAGCGAGCCGTTATACTCGCCGACTTCTTTAAATCAGCGATGGCGCGCGCATGAACACTTCATCTCCTTCCCCCTCCAGCGAGCCGTCAGACTCTCAAAACGGATCAACAGATAACGCCAGTAAGCCCTCGGGGGCTTTCGCCGTTTTCGCCATCGCGCAGTTTCGCTGGCTGTTTTTGGGTAATGCCGCCTTCTTCATCGCTATGAACGGGCAGATGCTCACCCGCACGCTACTCGCCTGGGATCTGACAGGAACAGCGACGTCGCTGGCCTACATCAATCTGGTGGTCGCGGTGCCGATGATTTTCGCCTCGATAGTAGGCGGCGCGATTACCGATCGCGTCGAGC
Organism: Pseudohongiellaceae bacterium; assembly: GCA_965661495.1. Taxonomy (GTDB): domain Bacteria; phylum Pseudomonadota; class Gammaproteobacteria; order Pseudomonadales; family Pseudohongiellaceae; genus UBA9145. Next base: position 41,196 of record CBFIDY010000003.1, read on the forward strand.
GTAGGCAGTTAGTCATTGTGGGGCAGTCGCTAATCGTGGCAAACGAAATCTTCATCCTTTCGCTGATGCTGCTTGGGAAGCTGGAGTTTTGGCATCTGCTTTGCACCGCCTTCGTTGCCGGCTGCGCTTTCCCCTTTATTATGCCGGCGCGCATGGCGATCACTGCTACGGTCGTTGGGCCCGAGAAAATACAGAGCGCGATGGCCTATACGGGCAGCGTCATGAATCTGGCGAGGGTATTTGGCCCCGCACTGATGGGAGTCATCGTGGCGCAGCTGGATTATCAAGGCGCCTACGTACTGTCTATCGTGCTCTACACTGCCGCCGTTCTGTGTATGTTCGGTGTAGGGCGCAGCACCTCGGGCAGCGAGACAGACGAAAAGAAGGGCTTGTTCGACGATATCGGGCAGGGCTTCAGCTATATACTGCGCAACCGCTCAGTGCTTTTGTGCTTACTCTTTGGGCTTGTCCCCATGTTCCTGGCAATGCCTTTTCAGAGCATCCTTGTCATGCTCGCCGAGCAGGAGTGGGGCGTTGGTGAGAGCGGCATGGGCACGCTGATGGCAGTTGGCGGCATCGGTGGTCTGCTGGGGTCTATCTGGATCATCAAGCGCGGCGATTCTCCACGGCGCCTAAAGCTGATGCTGTGGAGCACCGTGGCTTTCGGCGTGTTTCTGGCGATCTTTGTGGAAACGACCAATTTTTATCTAGCTCTGTTACCGCTGCTGCTGGCTAATATGTGCATGAGCGCGAGCCAGACGGTGAACAACGCCGCTATCCAGCTGCTAGTCGACGACAGCGTGAGAGGGCGCATGAGCAGTTTCATGATGCTGTCGTACGCGCTCACGCCGATAGGCGTGTTCCCCATGGCGATTGCCGCCGACAACATTGGCGCGGCGAACTCCATCTTGGGTGCCTGCGTACTGCTAGTTGTGGTGGTGGCTGCGTTCTATGCGTTTAGTAAAACGCTGCGCGCGCTCGACGCGAGTGTGTCGGCGAAGGTGGCAGAGACGTCGGCGCAGCGCGCGGCAGCCTAATCTCTAGGGCTAATGCTGCCTGGTGGAGACAGGCAGCGTGAACTAGCTGTCTACCCGAGGCCTAGTCGTCCCCGACCTCGAGACTGTGATCAACTTCCTCTTTGATCATGGAGTCTATCCCTTCCCGTATGCTGCTTGTCGATAGGCTCACTTCGAATAAAAACAGCACCAGGCCGATAATCACCAAACACATCGAGGCGACGAATAGAAAGGCGATGACGGGCGAGAAATTTAGGTGTGAAAGCTCGCTTAAAAACAGCGTCATGATGACCAGACAAACGATAAGCGCGCCGGCCACAAGAGTGCGGAACGACCAGTCGACGAGACGAATGCGATTCCATAGTGAATTGGTTTCTGCCTGCAGCAGGGCGCGATGATCCTCATGTGTTTCCCGCGAGCGACGGGTCTCCACGACGCGGACGCGGTCTACAACGCGGCCAAGGCGGATAGACAACACATTAAGAAGCCCAGCGATGCCAGCGAGGAGGAACACAGGGGCAACGGCGAGCTGAATGACGGTGGCGATCGACGAGATCGAGCTGAGTGTTTCCATGATGGAGAGCAGTATCCTAAGTGTTATTCGCGTTGCGTCTGTCTAGTTCTTGCCAATGTAACTGGCCGTTGCCCGGCGTGCGAGTCAGGTGTATCCAGTATTCCGCCACCGCGATATGTATCACGCCTGCCATCCAGAATGTCGTGCCGAACAGAATGGCAATCTCAATATTCAATAGCGACATCATTGCGGTGAGCATGAGTCGCTCGGTGGCTATAGCAAGCATCAGCGCGAACCCGCGAATCATCCATTCTCGATGTAACCCAATTCTTTTATGGCGCACATGATAAATGGCCATGCAGAGTGAAAAAATGACAATCGCTGAAAAAAACGCCGTTGCCATCGCTTCGTTAAATCCTTGGCCGTTGATTCCCATGAACGGGTGCAAGACACCGATAAAGAATCCCGTTATGGCTCCCAGTAGCCCTGAGGCGACATAGAGCCGCCCGCTGACTCGATGCCAGCGCAAAGCGCGCTTGCGCAGGGCAGGGATAAACTGCAAGGGACCTAATGCCGCGACGAGCGCACCGGTGACTAGGTGCATGAAAGAGGCGAAGCTGTTGTTGTAATAGCGCACATCGAATGCGTTAAACGCGGCATCGGGGTCGGCAGGGGCAAGAGCGATAGCGTCCAATAGAAAGAGGGCGCGCCCCGCAATAGCCGCAAGGCCCGTAACGACGAGAACGCCAACCAAGCCCCAGCCGAGCACAGCGAGTCGTCTACGCAGCATGGGCGCGCGGCCTGAAGAGAACGCTTGCGTGGCTGAGGGTTGGGTGTTCGGAGTTTTCGACACAGCTTTACCACCATTTTTGACAGCGAGTTAAGCACAGAGGGCTAGGATTGGCTAGCAAGGTGTCGTCGGTTTGCTTAATTCGATTTGGAGTGACCTCGCTGAGCGGGTCTTTGGCAGAGTAAAGGGTTTTCGAACCAGTTGGTCGGGAGTTCGACAGGCGCATGCGCCGCAGACCGCGCTAGCGCGGCCCCTTGGGGTGAGTCTCTTGGCTCAGCCGAGAGGCGAATCAATCTCTCCGCATAACCTCCGCGCGCAAGCGAATCTAATTTAAAGTGACCTAGCCCTGCGGGTCTTATATACTGCTGTCACGCGCCCGTAGCTCAGCTGGATAGAGTAACTGGCTTCGAACCAGTTGGTCGGGAGTTCGAATCTCTCCGGGCGCGCCATCTCATTCTTCCCTACACAATTTCCCACCCACGTCTCCGTGATCTCTAAACTCGCTTTTCCTCTATTCTAGATTTTGTAAACCCCGCAAGCGTGAGGGTCTCATTTACAGAATAGTTTTCAACGTTAATGTCGAGATTGAGGTAAGCAGTCGTGAAGTCATCCATCGACAATGTGCACTCGGCGATATCTTCAAGGCCCCTTGCCCAAGGGAATAACTTGTTCACTCTAACTCGGATCTCTGCAAGGCTAAGCAGCATTTTAATAATATGGTACTTGTCTAATAAAGAAGGGTCTTGGTCCCTAATTTCTGTTTCATTAGATCTAGCATCAAACACTTGCATAATGGACAGAATTTCCACTAGGAGACGCCCAGCATCTTCTTGAGCTAATTTAATGCAATCACTGAAATTTTCTCGTAGCGTCGGTGTAACTTTTAGCCGGCTGGGATAATGTGCCTCTGAAATTTTTCCTTCAAATAAATCCTTGTAAATTTCTGAGTGAAGTGTCAAAAGTTCGCAAATTTCACTCAAACTTGCTGGAAGTAGGGCTTTGGCAGCTTTTAAGTTTTGTGCCTGTTGAATTTTCAGGCGGTGGTTCGAAATCTTCAAAGCGACTACGCTCGATGCTAGAGCTAACACGCCTACGTTGAAGCCTTGCCAGCGGTCCCATACGCTCTGCACATAGGCCCATCTAAAATCGCCAATAATAAATGGTGCGACGATCATGCAGGTAGCGTATATAGCTAACGAAACGGTGACAACTGATGTCAACGGATCAATTTTTTTTACCACTTTCAATCTTAAAATTTGCATTAATCCCTTTGATCTCTATTCAAAAATGCGTCGGGTAAGAAGGTTGCAAATGCTGCGCATCGGCCGGAGGTTCAGACTTCTCGCGTACTAAAAATTCAATCGAGTTATGAGCCAACTAATAAAGACCGAGAAGGCATGGATTCCTTACAACAATTCAACATTGTGAACCGACGCACTAGGCGGTATAACTAGGCTTTGTAAAAACTAAAATAAGAGAGAAATCAGAGCTATGGCTGAACCTTTATTACAACCGGATGCCGAAAACCCTTACAAAAGCAAAAAAGTGAGAAATTATGCTCTCGGGCTTCTTACTTTAGGCTACTGTTTTAACTTTATTGATAGACAGCTCCTATCAATCCTTCAGGAAGCAATCAAAGTGGATCTGGATTTATCAGACTCACAGCTTGGCTTGCTGACAGGCTTCGCATTCGCCATGTTTTATGTGTCTGCTGGTATTCCTATCGCGCGATGGGCTGACAAAGGTAATAGGCGGAATATTGTCTCGCTTGCGATCGGTATCTGGAGTCTGATGACCGCTGTGAGCGGACTCGCTCAAAACTACCTGCAGCTGTTCCTAGCGCGGATTGGTGTTGGTGTCGGAGAGGCAGGAGGTAGTCCGCCTTCCCACTCGATAATTTCCGATATATTCCCAGCAGAGAAGCGCGCTACGGCTATTTCTATCTACTCCACCGGAGTTAACATAGGAATACTGTTTGGCTTCTTGCTTGGAGGATGGTTAAACGAATTTTTCGGCTGGCGCATCGCTTTCGCAGTAGTGGGTTTACCCGGATTACTTATTGCACTGGTAATCAGGTATTCAATTAAAGAGCCAATTCGTGGTCTGTCGGATGGAAAACAGGTAACCGAGGTTGCTCCGCTGGGAGATGTGCTTAAACTTTTATTCAGTCGGAGTTCGTTCCGGCACATTGCCTTAGGGGCTGGGCTCAATGCCTTCGCAGCTTATGGAACCGTAAACTGGCAGGGGTCGTTTTTCATCAGGCTGCATGGGATGAGCACTGGCGAGCTAGGCACATGGTTGGCGCTTTCTTCTGGCTTCCTGGGCGCGGTTGGCATACTCGGTGGTGGCATGTTGGCCGATAAGCTCGCCCCTCGAGATAAGCGCTGGTATGTATGGATTCCGGCAATCGTTGGTTTCATCGGTGTGCCTTTCTTTATTACCGTCTTTCTCATTGAGTCTACCTATGCCGCTTTAATCCTTTCCTGTATCCCCGGAACATTGATCAACGTTTATCTGGGTAACTCAATCGCAACTTCCCATGCATTGGTTGGCGCGAGAATGCGAGCAATGGCGTCGGCGATTCTATTCTTTATACTTAATCTAATCGGTCTTGGGCTTGGTCCTCTGTTTATAGGCCTTCTAAGCGACTATCTGGCACCCACAATGGGCGTCGAATCACTACGCTACGCGATGGTCTATCTGATCCCAGGAGCTCTGTTCTGGTCTTCGTGTCACTTTATGCTGGCCTCTCGCTCGCTGCGAGATGATCTCGCGAACGCGCCTGACTAGCGTCGTGTCGGCTTAGAGAAGAAAGACTCAAAAAGGCGTATCTGCGTGTGGCAGTTACGCCTTTTTTTGCATTGCCGCACCCAGGCTTAGCCCTTACACTTTGCTCTCAAAACGCTTTCTTGTTTACCATCTGAATTAGAGATTCCCGTGCGTTCAACGCTTTGCCTTGCTTTTGTTTGCCTGCTGTCTGGAGGCCTGAGTACGAATGTTGTAAGCGCCGACACTGCGCTAGTAGCAGTGGCGTCGAACTTTATGCGGCCTGCTCAAAGCCTTGCGCAGGTTTTTGAGGCGGATAGCGGCCATCGAGTGGAGCTTGCCTTTGGCTCCTCAGGAAAGCTCAGCTCCCAAATTATGAATGGCGCGCCTTTCGACGTGTTCTTGTCAGCCGATCAGGCCAAGGTGGTTGTGCTCATTGATAAGGGCCTCGGTGCGGCTGGTATGCAACGTACCTATGCGCTAGGCGCATTAGCACTATGGAGTGCGCAGCCCGGACTCACGCCGAACATTGAGTGGCTGCGCACGCAGCAACAGCAGCGCTTAGCGCATGCTAATCCTATTCTAGCTCCCTACGGGCTTGCCGCGCAGCAGGTGCTGGCAAACGCGCGGATTAATCTGGGCGCCGATCGCATCGTGCTGGGCGAGAATATCTCTCAGGTCTATCAGTTCGTTGCCACAGGCGCTGTGCCCGCTGGGTTTGTAGCGCTGTCTCAATTAGTAGGAGAGCCGCCAGCGACTGGCTCGCAGTGGCGGGTGCCATCGAGCTATCATGCGCCAATCAAACAGGACATGCTTCTGCTCAGCCGAGGAGAACAAAATCTGGCGGCTGCCGAGTTTTATCAGTTCCTGCAAAGCCAATCAGGCCACGAAATCATTCGCCGCTTCGGTTACAGTCTGCCGCAGCTCTAAGTCGCCGCGAAGAAACAGCGAGAACACTATGAAGACAGCAAGGCAATGGGTTAAGCGCTGCGGAATTAGGTTAGCGGCTCGTTGATGGAAGCCAACCTCGCCGCCATCTGGCTGACTCTGCGTTTAGCCTCTACCGTGACTGTACTGCTTCTGCTCATCGGCACGCCGATCGCCTGGTGGCTCGCTCGCACCCGCGCGTGGTATCGCGGCGCGGTCGCAGCGATCGTCGCCATGCCACTGATCTTGCCGCCCACGGTGCTCGGGTTTTATCTGCTGTTACTCATGGGCCCCAACGGGCCTGTTGGGGCCGTGACGCAGGCGCTAGGCTTAGGTCTTTTGCCGTTTACCTTTTGGGGTTTAGTTATTGCTTCCTGTCTTTACTCTTTGCCCTTTGTGGTACAGCCGATACAAAACGCATTCGAAGCAATTGGCGAGCGGCCTTTTGAGGTGGCGGCGACACTCGGTGCATCGCGCTGGGACCGATTTTTCAGTGTGGCATTGCCGCAGGCGCGGCCGGGCTTTGTGACAGCAAGCGTGCTCGGCTTCGCCCATACGGTCGGCGAATTTGGCGTGGTATTGATGATTGGCGGAAATATTCCCGGTGTGACGCGGGTCGTTTCGGTGCAGCTCTACGATCACGTCGAGGCTTTGGACTACGCGCAGGCCCACTGGCTCGCGGGTAGCTTGGTCGCCTTCAGTTTTCTTGTGCTGGCTTCGCTTTACGGCTTCAATCGCCGCGCCGCGACCGCTTTAATGCCGAGTGGTGAGAGCACATGAGTGCAGTAATTACGAAGCCGCTGCGGGCGAGTTTTCAGCACCGCTTTGCGGACTTTTCTTTGGACGTTAATTTCACCCTGCCAGGGCGCGGCGTCACGGTGCTATTTGGCGAGTCTGGCTCTGGCAAAACAACACTGCTGCGCTGCCTAGCCGGCCTGCAGCGCGCTGATGTTGGTGAGCTCTTTTTCGGTGATCAGTGCTGGCAAGACAGCGAGCACTTTCTTTCTCCGCATCAGCGTTCACTTGGCTATGTTTTTCAGGAAGCTAGCCTGCTGACCCATTTGAACGTGCAGGAGAACCTCGACTATGCTCGCAGCCGCGTGCGAAGCAAAGAGGTGCAGGCCATAGCCTACGATGAGCTGCTGTCACTGTTAGCTATCTCTGAACTATTGACGCGTCGTGTGCAGGATCTCTCCGGTGGCGAGCGCCAGCGTGTCGCCATCGCCCGCGCGCTGCTCACGCAGCCGCAGCTGCTGCTGATGGATGAGCCGCTGGCTTCACTGGATCAGCGCCGCAAGCAGGAAATTTTGCCTTATCTAGAAATGCTGCGTGATGAGTTAAATATTCCGATCGTTTATGTGACGCATTCCATGGACGAGCTTGCGCGCTTGGCCGATCAGGTAATCGTGTTAGAGCAGGGCAAGCTCGTTGCTCAGGGTCAGCGCGACGAGGTGCTTACCCAGCTCGGCTCGCCGCTGCAGGCGCAGAACGGGGCCGGAGTTGTGCTCGAGGCGACGATTACCGCAAGAGAAGAGCAGTGGCATCTGCTTCGCGCGCAGATCAGCGGTGGTGAGCTGTGGCTTGCGGACCGCGGTCAGCAGCAGGGCGAAACACTGCGGGTTAGGGTGCTGGCGCGGGATGTGTCCTTAACGCTAACGCGCCACGACGACAGCAGCATTTTGAACACGCTGCGCGCGCAGGTCGTTGAGATTGGACCGGCGAACAGCGGTGATGCGGTGCTGGTGCGCCTGCAGCTTTGCTCAGACGGCGGTGTAGTAGGCAGCGAGCTCGTTGCCCGTATCACTCGACGCTCCTGCGATCTGCTTGGACTCGGGCGTGGCAGTGAGGTGTGGGCGCAAATAAAATCGGTGGCTGTGCTGCGCTAGTGTTCTGCGTTGCACTTGAGCAGTGGCAGCAGTAGCGCTTCGCCATGCTCGGTGACCCGCTGCTTACTCAAGCCGTGCAGCAGCTTGCTTAACGGCGTTCGCTGGGCGCTATCGAGTTTTTCCAAGCGGGTTTTGAGGTCGATGGTTGGCACGAATGCAGTATCGCGCTGAGCATGAGTGCGGTTGCGCAGAGTGTCTAGAAGCGCCAGGAACCTACCAGTGACCACGTAAGGGAAATTCGCATTGTTGCTAGGGCCAAAGGCTGCTTCATAGTTGCCCAAGCTGCTGCCATGGGTTTTGTCGAAACTAAAACCAGCAATCGTGTCGGCGGCAATCCATGTCGCGGCACTAGCAAGCACCCCGCCACTTAATGCGCCAAGCAGCAGGCTGCTTCCTGCCATTGCCGCGTCAATCACCGCGCCGGTGCTGGCACCGGCGAGTCCCGCTGCCGCAGCGAGCTGGCGTCGGTTTAGACCCCAAGCTATCCATTTTTCAGTGTCGAAAAGATCGCCCTCAAGAGGCAGTGCTTCGGCGCGGCTGTCTAGCTGATGATAGTTGTAAAGCTCCTTCAGACGCCTATGAGCAGCCTCTTCTAGTTCGCGCATTTCTTCGAAGTAGCGCGCCTCTAGGCTGCTCTTTGCAGCCTCAGCTGCAGACCTACTTGGCGTTTGTGCGGTGCAGCGGTAGGTGCAGAGTTTGGTTAAGGTGTCGTTTAATAGCGCAGCTGCCTCTTGCAGGCGTGATTCTTCCTGCTGCACATAGGCCTGGCGCACGGCCTGCAGTGCATCGCGCCACTGGGGTGCGATGATGGCAAAGGCCTCAAGTATTTCGTCGCGGCGCAGGCGATCGGAAAGAAAGGGGTTAAACAGGCGCACGATTTTAAAATATTGACCGAGCGCTTGTTGCCATGCGTCGACTTCGGCCTCGGATTCGATAGGATTTATCAGCGCCATGCTCGCCTGACCCGTCCAGCGCAGAATTTCCATTTCGGCTTCGTAGTCAGGATTGTAGGGGCGCGAGCCGTCGACCACATACAGTATCGCCGCGCCCTCCATAATCGGACGCAGAAGAGCGGTCTCGTCGGGAAACTGCGCTGCGCACTCTGGCGATTCTAGAAATTTTTCGATGGCGGCGCGGCGCTGATCGGCGGTGGCCGCTGCGCTCTGAAGCCAAGCTAAGACTTTGCTTGGGCGTTGAAACCCTGGCGTGTCGATCAGCGCGTAGCTCGCGGCGTTGCTCCCTACCTGGACTTCATAAAGTTGGGCGTGAGTGGTTGTGCCGCTGCGCTGGGAAATGGCAATCGCGTCATTCTGTGCAAGCGCGGCGACGATAGACGACTTGCCTTTGTTCGGATGACCGACAACGGCAAAACGCGGTGAGCTATTCGCTGGAGTCATCGCTCGTCTCCTTGTGAGCAACATCGCCGATCTGCAGATAGTGGCAGTGGGCTGCGGCACAGAAACGCCTCCACTCTTCGCTGTGCGCGACACCGATGGGGGTAGCGCTCTTGCCCTGCCACGTCAGAGGGGCGACAAATACTTCGCAGTTGCTAGGCGCAAGAGCGATGAAATCGGCGACCTCTCCAAGAGGGGGCTCCCAGCTGCGCACGAGAAGAATGAGGGCCGTTGAGTCGGTAAAATTTTGATCCGCTTGCGCCGGCTCGAAGGCGCTAATGTCCGCGGGTGCCAAGCGCTTCTCTATGGCATTGAGTAATCCTGCAGGCGTATGGGCGGCATCCACAATGACTGCTGCCTGCGGGGCATCGGTGGTAATCGGCGCGAGGTCGCTCGGAGCCGGGCGAGTGCTGGCAGTGATCTTGGGTAATTGTGCGGGCTTCGACATGCTGCGTCTCTGACTGCGCTGTAACCAAAAAAAGCCGGCACACAGCATGACAAGACGCGGCGCTAGGCTGTAGCAAAGCTGCGCGGCAAGAAGATAGCGCCACCATTGACCCACGTAATTCGCTTCGCTGGGCGCCATAAGTCGAAAGTCCTGCGTGGTGTCTAGCATGGCGAGTGACGCCTGGGCCTCGGGCCAAAAACCCCAGGGCGTGCCAATTAGGGTCAACAGGGGATAGAGATCTGAAGCTTCGAGCAAGGTGCTACGCCAGACAAAGCTCACGTCAGTGGCGAGGAGCAGAATACCAAATCCAGCGAGGCTGCCAGCGGCAAAAGTGAAAGCGAAGACCTGGCTCAGTAAGAACAGAGTAGCTTGACGTAGCGCTGATGACGGGAGTGTCGTGAGAGGCATGCTGAGCTGCTTAGGCAGCAGTCGCAGCTGCAGAAGGCCGTGAAGCAAGCCCTGCCGTTTGCCGAACGTCAGCAGAGCAAGAGTGAGCAAAAGAAGCAAAGCGGGGAGTAGGGCAAATAGCAGCAGCGAGAAGAGTAGATTAACTCGGCCTAGCTCGTCGCCCGTGAGTGCTGTGACAGCAGCGAGCACTCCGAACGAGCCGCCGATAATCGCCAGCAGGCTCGCGCCGAGTGCCACAGGGATGCGCTGTGCGTTGCTCAATTCACACCCCTCGGCTTTGGGCTCGCTAGGTATTGGCAACGAGCTCGGCAAACTCACCACTAGCGACGGCTGCGCTGAGTTCTTTATAGCCGCCAACCGACACGTCGCCGACAAAAATTTGTGGCACGGTGCGCTGGCCCGACTCCTTCATGACCTTCATCATGAGATCGGTGTCGCCTTCCATGTTCACCTCGTCAAACGGGAAGTTCTTGCTTTTAAGCAGCTGCTTGGCCGCAGAGCAAAAGCTGCAGAGGTTCTTTGTATAAACAGTGATGTTAGCCATGTGGGACCCTTCTCTAACTGAATGCGTATGGGTGAATTGTAGCGCTTAGGGCGCGGTTTGTAACGGCGGCTCAGCGCAGGCGTCGAGCTTGGTAGCGGCGGCCCTTGATTTTACTGTCGTTCAGTAGGGTGACCGCGGTTTTAGCAATCGCCTGCTCTACGGCGACGTAGCAGAGTCGATCCAGCACAGAGATTTTGCCAATCTGGCTGCCGGCGACGGTGCCGGTAGCGGTTAATGCGCCCAGCACGTCGCCGGGTCGCAGTTTATCGCGCTTACCGCCTCCAATGCTTAACGTCACCATGGCGGGATAGAGTTTATAGGGCGCGCTTGGGGGCAGGGTGTCGAGCGAGGCATAGGAGATGGGGCTATCCATATAATTGCTGATCGCCGTGGCGCGATTTTCCTCGGAGGGCATCACTAAGCTCACGGCGAGGCCTTCATGGCCCGCACGCCCGGTGCGTCCGATGCGGTGCACGTGTACTTCGGGGTCGGCGCTCAGCTCGAAGCACACCACAAGATCTAGCTCGTTGATATCGATGCCGCGCGCGGCAACATCGGTCGCGACCAAAATCGAGCTGCTGCCGTTGGCAAATTGAATCAGGGTTCGGTCACGCTCGTACTGCTCCATGTCGCCGTGCAGGGCTAAGGTATGCAGATCGTGCTGCCAGAGATCGTCCTTGAGCTGCTCGCACTGGTGCTTCTGATTGCAAAAAATGAGTGTCGACTGAGGCCGTTGTTCGTCCAGTAGACGCAGCAGTGATTCAAGACGCGAGGCTCGGTCGACTCGGTAGAAGCGCTGAGCGATTTGCGTATTAGCCTCGCCTGCGTCGATGCGAATATCTACCGGGTCGGTTTGGAATTCTGCGCTTAGCTGAGCGATCTCTTCGGGGAAGGTTGCCGAGAACAGCAGGGTCTGCCGCGCCTGCGGCAGGTAATCATCGATATCGTCGATGTCTTCAATAAAACCCATGCCGAGCATGCGGTCGGCTTCATCAAGGACCAGACTCTGCACCTTGGCGACATTGAGAGTCTGCTTGGCGAGGTGTTTTAACAGTCGGCCAGGTGTGCCAACGACGATGTGCGGCGCGCGTTTTAGCGACGCAAGCTGAGGCCCCATCGGCCGGCCGCCGCACAGAGTGAGTGTCTTAACGTTGGGTATGTGGCGGGCGAGGCGGCGAATTTCTTCGGCCACTTGCTCGGCAAGCTCACGGGTAGGGCAAATGACCAGCGCCTGCGTGTGATAGGCCTGCTCCTCTAGGCGATTCAGCAAGCTCATGGCGAAAGCCGCAGTCTTGCCGCTGCCCGTTTTTGCCTGAGCAATAAGGTCCCGACCTTCAATGAGTGCCGGTAGGCTCTGGGCTTGCACTGGGGTCATCGTATGATAGCCAAGCGCTTCCGCTGCCGTGAGGATTTCTGGACGTAGCGTTAGGCTTGAGAAAGCCTCGTCGGATGAGGGGGCTGCGATGTTTGAAGTGGGCGACATGGTTATGCTGAGAGCCTAGCTGAACGGGCGCGAATGATAGCACGCACGGGCAGCGGCCCGTACGTCAGCGCTGTTGAAGCATCGCTCTCAGTCTCTTTCTAACTCGCCGGCAATCAGCTCGCCCGCTACCCAGGTCATTAGCACGCGACCTTGCAGAAGCTCAGCAGGGTCGCTAGCTACGACTGCGAAAGGATCTAAGTCGACGATCGTGAGATCTGCCCACTTACCAACTTCAATGCTGCCGGCCTTGTCCTCCAAAAATGCCGCATAGGCTGCGCCGCTGGTGTAGCCGCGGATAGACTCTTCGGCAGTAAGCTTCTCGTCTGGGAACCAGCCGCCAGGGGGCTGTGAATCGGTGCTCTGGCGGGTAATCGCCGAGTGCAGGCCGTAGAATAAATTCCAATCGTAGCCCATCAGGTCGGAGCCAAACGCTAGCGGTGTGTTATGCCGGCGGAAGCTGCGCCAGGCGTAAGCCCCTGCTGAGCGCGTATGGCCGATGCGGTCTTCAGTCCAGACTTTGTCTTCGGCCACGAACGGAGGTTGTACCGAGGCAATCACATCGAGCTCGTCATACAGTGCGAAGTCGTCAGGATGAACGACCTGTGCATGTTCAATGCGATGTCGATTAGCCTGCAGGGCAGGATTGAGCGCGAAATTATCCCGCAGGAAATGCAGTACCTCTCGGTTGCCGCCGTCGCCGATGGCGTGGACATTGATTTGGAACCCATCCTGCAACATGGCGCCGATTTCCTCGACAAAGAACCCGTACTCCTCGCCAGAGACGCCGTGGTGTCCGGGGCGGTCGCTGTATTCTTCAATGAGCTTAGCGCCGCGCGCACCGAGAGAGCCGTCGTAGTAACCCTTTACGGATTTCACATACAGTTTGTCATCATCACCTAGCTCCGAAGGTCCGCGGCCAAGCCATTCTTGCATAAGCGGTTTATCGCGACCGCTGATCATTGCGTACACCCGCAGTGGCAGCTCGCTACGCTGCGCTAAGGCTTCGTAGGCGGCCATCAAGCGCGTATCCACGCCGGCGTGATGCACTGCTGTGTAGCCGGCGTCAGCCATGAGCTGCAGGCCATTGACTAGGCGTCTCTGCAGGCGCGCTTCGCTTAGCGGAGGCACTGCGCCGCGGTAAAGCGCAACGCCGCGATTGCGGACCGCGCCGGTAGGCTCGCCGTCGGCATCGCGAAGTATCTCTCCGCCCACGGGATCTGCAGCGCCGGCAACAATGCCTGCTGCTTCCATGGCGAGCTTATTGCCCCAGGCGCCGAAGCCATTGGTGCCGTCCATTAGCACTGGGTTATTCGGCACTGCGGCTGTAAGACTGTGATGGGTAGGGTAGCGGTCTGCCCACAGGCCATCATCCCAGCCTCGGGCCACCACCCACTGACCCGCCGGGATCGCGTTAGCTTCCATATGAGCGACTACGCGCGCTACGGCCTCTGCTTCATCGGCTACGCCCTTGAGATCGACATCGTCTAGTGTGGCACCTAGCTCTTCGATATGGGTGTGGGAGTCGGTGAAACCGGGAAGAATAGTAGCTCCCGCGGCATCAATAAGTCTGCTGTTTTGGTCTGCCAAGGCGAGGATGTCGTCGTTGCTACCGACGGCGCTGATCAGACCGTCGGTAATCGCAATCGCTTGCGCATCGGCACGCCAACGTCCGTTATTCACTGGCGCGTTGCTCGCCGGTATACCTTCACCGTCAGGTTCGTCCCACGCGAAGGTGTAGATGTTGGCATTGCTGATGATCGTTTGTGGTGCTGCGCTTACTGTCTTGTTGTCTACGTCCGGAGAGCAGGCTGCGAGGCTAAGAATAGCGGCTAAACTCAGTGCTGGGCGCCAACTGTCCCATGCTCTTTGTTGAGGTCTTGACTGATTGTTGGAATGACAGGAGAAAGCAGAGGCGACGTAGGAAAACATAAATAGGGCTCGAAAAAGACAAAGTCCGATTCTCGCTTAGATTAAGTCGCAGTGCCACTAAGGCTGCGGCAAGGCGGGAGGAGCTCTTTTTTATGTGCCGATCACAAAATAATTAATCTATTGTGATGATTGATGGTTGATGGAAAGGGGTGAAGCGCGGCTCAGGAAGCGGAGTGGCCGATGTGAGGACAAGATAGGAAATGCGGTTCGCGGCACACGCAGCCATAAAAAAGAGGAGACACAGTGCTGTGTCACCTCTTTTTATGTCGTTCTTTTTCTTAATCAATGACCGTCCCCGAGGGGACGGTCAAGCGACTTAGAAGTCTACGCGAACTCGTGCGTAGTAGAACGCGCCCTCGGTACCCCAAGGTGTGCTGCCCGCGTACAGGCTGCCGTCACCAATAGTGCCGTCGAGGTTTTGCTGGTTAATCGCCGCATCTTGGTCGAACGCGTTGTTCGCGCCAACTACGAAGGTGTAGTTGTCGTTCCAAGTGTAGGCTGCTTCGAGGTCAACCACGTTTTCGCCACTGAAGCAGTTATCAGTGTTGAAGCCACAGTTAATCGTGTAGCCAAGGCCATCCGCTCCGCGTGGAGTTGTGTCGCCGCTCCAGTTTGAATCGATCCAGTCGTCATACGTGCGTAGACGAGCAAGGAGACGGAAGTCATTGATGAAGTGGTTGTAGGTGAAGACGCCACGGTTTTGCGGGTTCTGGTTTTCCAGACCTACAACACGGTTACGGTTCACTTCCTGACCTGCGTTATCTACTTCAGTCTCTGTCCAGTTCCATGCGGCGTTTAGTGAGCCGTTACCCATGTTACCGAAGTCGAGGTTCCACGTAGCGACCAAGTCGATACCCTGTGTAGTGGTAGCGAAGTCGTTAGTGTAGAACGAGACCGAGCTCAGATCTGCCGCGCCTGGTACGCCCGCTTCCTGCAAGCAGAGAGCGAGGTTTCGGCCAGCTGCTAGTGCGTCTGGGCAGCCTACACCCGCGATCGCATTGCGGCTTGAGATGTCAATCGTACCCGTTGCTGCGATACGGTTTTCAAGCTCGATGTTGAAGTAGTCAACAGTGACGTTGATGTCGCTAGTGACATCCCACACTGCGCCAAATGAGTAGTTCTTGGATTCTTCGGGCTTGAGAGCCTGAGCGCCAAGAGCGCCTGCGATTGGGTTAGTGGGTGGGATCTGACCGCGCTGCTGCAGTTCGCCGTCAACAGTAATTGTTGAAAGCTTAGTGACGTTCTCCTGACCAGGGGTCGGGGCGCGGAAGCCAGTGTTGTATGAGGCACGAAGCGCAAGCGCGTCGTTCACTCGGTAACGGCCAGACACTTTGAAGTTAGTCGTGTCGCCGAAGCTCTCGAAGTCTTCGTAGCGAACCGCAACACCTGCAGTGAACGAGTCAGTAACATCAGCTTCTAGGTCGGTGTAGAACGCATAGTTCGAACGACCCCAGAGGCCGGCTTGCTCTGGGCTGAAGCCCGCGAAGCCGTGTGCGCCGATGCTAAGGTTAGGCAGAGGCGTAACGCCATCGCTGTAAGTATTAGAACCGTCTACGTTCTGGAACGCAAAGCGTCCAGCGTTCCATGAGTTCTTCTCGCCAACGATAGTTTCAAAACGCTCATCGCGCCACTCACCACCGAAAGCGATGTTGAGGTCAGAAGCGAAGGCATCAACCGGCATGGTGTAGTTCATGTCGAGGTTGAAGTTAGTCTCTGACTGCACGTTGGTGCCGAGATCGAAGTTGCGCTGCAGCTCGCCATTAACAAACCCGTCAGGACCGTTTGAAGGGTTCCACGTGTTGTTGATGAGGAAGCTAACCGCGTTACGGCCGTAGCTCGCGCTAACGTCGTAGCTGAGGTTAGATGTCAGATCGCCGCGGAAGCCACCGACAATGCTCGCATCTTTCAGCTGCGCACCGAACTGAGGCGTGTAGCCACCAGGAGTAGCCTGGTTCATCACCCAGCAGTTGTCGGGCAGGTTAGCCAGTGCAAGCGCATCGGCCGCTACTGCTGCTTGGTCAAGTGGAACACCGTTGCCACCGGAACCAGGGCTTGTTAGAGCTGGACAGTTTGAGGTCACGCCCGTTGCACGGTTGCGGATGTTTGTGTCTACCACGGCGCGAATGTTGCCGTTAGTGTACACACCGCCACGCGAGTTGGGGTTTCTGTAGTAGAAGCCGCCAAGCGTTTCGCGCGCACCGTAGTTACCGAATGCGTAAACCTCGAGGTCGTCACTCACTTGAATGCCTGAG
The DNA here is from genome assembly GCA_965661495.1 of Pseudohongiellaceae bacterium. Classification (GTDB taxonomy): domain Bacteria; phylum Pseudomonadota; class Gammaproteobacteria; order Pseudomonadales; family Pseudohongiellaceae; genus UBA9145. The sequence goes on from CBFIDY010000003.1 coordinate 57,553, forward strand.
TTGAAGAACAGGTTGTAGTTATCAATCTGTTCTGGCGCACCCCAGACTTGAGCAGGATTCTCCACGCTCGCTTGCTGCGCTGCGTTGCCGTTGGCGATCAGGTTAGCCGCATCGGTTCGCTGAAGCGTTCGGCTAGTCGGATCCTGTTCCATCCAAGAGCCTGTCAGGTTTAGGAAGCCATTGTCGCCCAGTGGCAGGCCGATATTGCCTTGCACCTGAGTTAGGCCGCCGTCACCTTCGCCGGTTTCGCCTGTGCGCACTTCGAGTGACATGCCTTCCGCCGAATCGTTCAGCTGGAAGCCGATTACACCGGCAATCGCGTCAGAGCCGTAGAGTGCTGCTGCGCCATCACGTAGGACTTCAACCTGCTTGATAGCCATTGAAGGGATCGCGCTGATGTCCGCACCCTGTGAGCCAGAGGACAGAGCGCCGCCTAGTTCAGCGATAACGCCCGAACGGTGACGACGCTTGCCGTTTACGAGGATAAGTACGTTATCAGGCGGGAGTCCGCGAAGGTTTGCAGGACGCACGATTGTCGCTGCGTCTGAAATTTCGTTTCGAGCGACGTTGTAAGAAGGAATGGCCGTCTTCAACATGTCGTCCATGTCGGCGAAACCCATGTTTACAAATTCGTCACCGCTAATCACGTCGACAGGAACTGATGAATCTGTTGCACTGCGCTGTGGGCGTCGTGAACCGATCGATACAATTTCTTCAACCATTTGGTCGGCTTGTTGCGCTAGCGCCAGCGGTGCGAAACCGGCAGGTGCGAGCAAACCAAGCGCGATGGCCGTAGGGAGAACCCTGCGAGCCGTCTTAGGTCTGTTTATCATTTACTTTCCCCTTGTAGAGTAAGCTGTTGTGTTTGTCTGCGAGCAGACTTTGAGTTAACTCAGCTACAGAAATACACCACAGCAAAGCTTTCAATAGCCGTTACCTGCGTAATATCCCTTTAAGCGATAGGGAGAATAAGTCGGTGGGCAAGAAAAGTCCAATAATGGCGTAAATATGACGGACCAATCCGCCCCTTTTTGGTGCATGTTCTGTCCTCTAAGCTCAAAGTCCTTTGTTGGTTGATTTTATTGGTTAATTTAGTTTTTTTAGGACGCCTTGTAACGCATAGAGGTGTTTCACAGCACATGCAGACCCGAGAGGCTTGCGCATACACTCATTCCAAAAGCCTTTCTTCGTTGAGCCAGATCAAAAGGACTGATTTAATGCGATCAGTTTTGGTGATCACTTGCTTTAAGCGATATTGCCAATCAACAAAAAAAACAATTAAGTGGGACTGATAGATGGCAGTTTTCATCATCGCTGTGTGGCGCTTTTTTTTACGTATTTTCTTTCCGCCTCTTGGCCTGGCGGCGCTTTGCCTAAGCCTAGTACCCTTTCTTCATGCTCAAGAATTAGCCTTTGACGCACTCGCTCGTGTCGCTCCTCAAGCATCCACTTTTTCTGAAAAAAGAGGTCAGCCTCCGGTATACACGGCCTATGGTAAAGCTCCACAGGAGGGTGGAGCAGCTCCGGTGGTTGGTTACGTATTCGAGACCCGAGATTTCGAGCCGCAAGAGGTAGGCTACAGTGCGCCAATCGAATCGCTTGTTGGAATTGACACAGAAGGCGAGCTTACCGGTTTAGAGATCCTCTATTACCGTGAATCCTACAAAAGTATTCGCGGTGATTTTCTCAATACCGAACGATTCCCCAATCAGTTCGAAGGCAAAAGCGTCGCCGAGGGGTTCCGCGTTGGCCGCGATGTCGATGGTGTTTCCCGCGCCACCATTAGCAGTTGGGCTGTAGCCCGCGGCGTGCGCAATGCGGCGAGGGAGGTCGCACAGGCGTATTTGAGCGAAGCCGCTATTTTTGCCAATGCCAGTGCCGAAGCCCAGGCTCTGTCGATAATTGCTCCCCTATCGTGGAGCGAACTCATTGAGCTTGGGCTGGTAAAGCCTTGGGCAGTGGCGCTGCCGGATGGTTCTCAGCTCGAGCTTACGCTGGCTTTTTTAGCCAACGAGGGGCTCGGCGAAATCCTCGTTGGCGCCGACGATTTTTCTCGCGCAGAGCGTGAGGCGAGTAATCGAGTGCGCTCCGGCAGTTTGCTCATGGTGGGGATTGGCGGTGATGCCTCCGAGCCGTTTAGGCAGGAAAACCTTGCACTGCAGCAGGGTGATTGGACCTACCAGCTTGAGCGCAGGCGTTTTGTGTACGTCGGCAGCGCTGAAGAAGGCAAGAGCCGCGACAAGATGCGATTTGCCGGTGCCATTGTCTTGCCGCCGCAGGTAGAGCTCAACAAGCCGTTTACTCTTTTCTATGACACCGGGGTGCAGGTGGACCGCATTGAGGATCTGGCGCAAACCGAAGTGCAAATGCACCCCCTAGCTTTGGCCTTGGCCAATGGCTCAGCGATACCAACGGAATTCATGCCGCAGTTACAGGATGAATACGCCGACCTCGAGAGCGATAGTGTCTTGCAAGCGCTTCTCGGCAGTGCCCCGTGGTGGGAATCTCTGACGCTTTTGGGCTTGCTTGTGCTGGCTTTTACGGCATTTCTGCGCAAAAGCGCAACGCTCCGCTGGGCTGCGCTGAGCGTCACCTTCGTTTATCTCGGCTTCGTCAACGGCACTTTCCTCTCTGTGTCACATATTACAAATCTCATTAAGCAAGGGCCGGGACTGTTTCTGACAGACTTGCCGCTGCTCATGCTGGCTGTCTTTACCGTTGTCACGACTTTGTTTTGGGGCCGCGTATTCTGCTCTTCTCTGTGTCCGTTTGGTGCGCTACAGGATCTGATAACACGCTTAGTGCCCAAGCGCTGGCGCAAAGAGCTGCCGCGCAGGCTTCACGAAGCTGCCCTGTGGCTGAAATACGCGGTGCTTGCGGGTCTTATTTTCACCGCCGCTGCCTACGCCGAACTCAGCGTATTTCAGTATTTCGAGCCCTTCGGCACGCTGTTTTATCAAAGCCAGTCATTGCTGCTGTGGTCTATTCTCGCCCTGTTCTTGGCAGGAAGTCTGATTGTTCCGCGCTTTTACTGCCGCTATGCCTGTCCTCTCGGCGCCTCGTTGGGCGTGGTGAGTCTCCTATCACCGTTCAAAATTAAGCGGGTTCCGCAGTGCGAGGTATGCAAGGTCTGTGAGGGCGCTTGCCCAACAGGCGCAATAAAGCGCGAGGCGATCGACTTTAAGGAGTGTGTCCGCTGCGATCTCTGCGAGATCAAGCTGCTGGAGCAAGCGGGGGTTTGCAAACACAGCGTAGAAGCGGTTCAGTCGAGGCACAAAACCTGGATTCCCGTTACGCTAGTCGAATAATCGTAAAAACAGATGAGTCGAATTGATTTAAACTATTTTGTCGATCTATGCAGTCTCGTTATACTTTTTTAGCGTAGTAAGGGCGTCGTGGAAAATACGACGAACGAAATCAATGAGTAGGAGTTAAATAATGGAATATAAGCAAGCAGAAGTTAACGATTCGGTCCCTCAGGTAGTGTTCAAAACCCGAGTGCGCGACGAGTCAGTGGGTGGCGACAATCCCTTCGTCTGGAAAGACGTAAGCACTGACGATATTTTCAAAGGCCGCAAGATCGCTGTGCTCTCACTGCCGGGCGCGTTTACACCCACTTGCAGCAGCACGCACCTGCCGGGCTATGAAAGCAAGATCGAAGAGCTTCGAGGTCTTGGTATCGATGACGTGTACTGCTTGAGCGTTAACGACACTTTTTCTATGTTCCAGTGGGCGAAGAACCTTGGCGTTAAAGAAGTGAAGATGCTGCCTGACGGCAATGGCGAATTCACTCGCAAGATGGGTATGCTAGTTAAGAAAGAGAACCTTGGTTTTGGTGATCGCTCATGGCGCTATTCTATGGTCGTTGAGGATGGTGTGATTAAGCTACTCAACGTCGAGGCAGGTAAAGAAGACAACTGCGCGACGGACCCGTTTGAGTGCAGCGATGTCGACACGCTGATCGCTCAGCTCAAGGCGTAAGCCGCGTCACTCGGCAGCTATCGAGACGCTGGCAGTCTACAGAGTCTCGATAGCCGCTAGCTGCGCCTCGGCGTAGTCCAAAATCGCCTGACGCTCGGCGTCACTCTGCTTGTCCCAGCCGCGAAACAGCATGGCAATACGGGGGTTCTTAGCGAGGCGGTCGCGATGTTGAATCATGAAGCGCCAGTACAGGCTGTTCATCGGACAGGCGCCCTTACCAGTCTTGCGCTTCACGTCGTAGTGACAATTTGAACAGTAATCACTCATTTTGCTCACGTAGTTGCCACTGGCCGAGTACGGCTTACTAGCGATAAGCCCACCGTCGGCAAATTGCGACATACCCCGTGTATTCGGCATTTCTACCCACTCAATCGCGTCGATATAAATACTTAGATACCACTCGTCGACCTCGGTCGGGTCTATACCCGCGATCAAGCAAAAATTTCCGGTGATCATCAAGCGCTGAATATGATGAGCGTAGCTGTATTCCAGCGACTGGCCGATTGCCTCGCGCATGCAGCGCATTGACGTGTCGCCGCTCCAGAAAAATCCGGGAAGCTTATTGGTCGCCTCTAAGGCATTCTTTTTTTCATAACCGGGCATGTTTGCCCAGTACATGCCGCGCATATATTCGCGCCAGCCTAGGATTTGGCGGACGAAACCTTCCACCTGAGCCAAGTCGATCTCATCAGACCTCGCATCCAAGGCAGCCACCGCCGCTTCGATTACCTCCGCCGGCGATAGGATTTTGACGTTCAGTGCGAAACTGACTCGAGCATGATAGAGACTCCAACGATGCGGCGACTGCGAGGTCATTGCGTCTTGAAAGCTGCCAAACTTAGGCAGGCACTCAGCGCAGAAAAAGTGCAGCTGTTGCAGCACCTGTTCACGGGTAATCGGCCAAACGAGCTGCTCCGCTGCTTGGCCGATGGTGCGCACTCCGTGGCGTTCTAGTCTGGCCAAGATAGTGCCCATCTCATTGCTGAATATCAGCGGCGCTGGCAGTGCTTCGATGTCGGCCTTTTTTAATTTTTTTCGATTCTCAGCGTCGAAGTTCCAGCGCTCTCCACGGGGTTGATCACCAACCATAAGCACGTTGTGGCGTTTGCGCATCTTGCGGTAGAAATTTTCCATACGTACCGCTTTGTCGGGCTTGAAGAACGCGGGGATTTCCTCGAAGGGTAGAAGAAAATGCTCCGATTCAACACGCTTGATAGCGCAGTCAGTAGGAAGTTTTAGTGCCGCCATCTGTTCAAGCAGGCGTAATTCATCCGGGCGCTGATAGGTAAAGTGAGACACGGCGTTGCGTTGCACAAGCTCAGCAATGAGTGCGGGCAGGGAGGCGTAGTCCGCCGTCGCATCTAAATCGAGATACACAACGACATGGCCTTCGGCCGCTCTTGCGTCGGCGAAATTGCGCATGGCGGCGAAAAACGCGCAGACCTTTTGCACATGATGAGGAACGTAGTCTGTTTCCTGTCGCAGCTCAGCGATCACATAGGCCACAGTGGGGTCGATTTCGCTAAACCAGCTGTGAGAGGCATCTAACTGATCGCCAAGCACCCAGCGCAGCTGTGAGATGCCAGCGGGGAGATCAAAGGTGTTGAGTAGCAAATCAGTGGTCATGGGGCTAGCCTGTCCTTGTGGCATAATCAGGTCTCTAGTAACGATCGTGCCTTGTGCTTAGACCATGAGACAATAGTAGCGACGGTGCACGTCTTTGCGATCATGCGATTAATAGTGTGCCGGGTTACGCGCTGTCATCGCGCCACGGCGACAATTTAGGGGTTTTACATGCGGCTAAATACTTCAGCAGCCACAATTTCTACGCTAGGCTACGCCGGACTAATCCCCTTCATCGTCGCCTGCGGTTTCGCCGTTATAGGCTTAGACGCATTCGCTTCAAGGCTGTTCTTTTCCTACAGCGCCATCATCCTCAGTTTCCTCGGCGGCTCCCTGTGGGGGCGTATCATTAGCCGTCAGCAGGCGCAGTCGACCACCGTGCTCACAGCGCTAATTGCTAGCAATGTCTTTGCTCTTGCTGCGTTTGCAGCGCTTCTATTGATCAGTGTTGGGCCTTTGCTCCCTCTCGTTTTGTTAACCGCAGGGTTTGTGGCTGTGCTGATTGCAGAGCAGATGGTGAGCGGCGTTTTAGCGCCGGTCTCTGCAGAAGTGCATCCGCGCTATGCTACTCTGCGCGCGGCGCTAAGCGCTGCGGTGCTGTTGCTACACGGGGTATTTTACTTCCTGGTTTGAGGATGATCTTCGGTCTCGCGCTGGTCTGTTTACGGGCTGCGCACCGTATTAAAGGCTGTAAGAAGATGCCACCAGAAGTGGCGGGCTGAAACCGATCAGGAACTCACAATGTCGAATTACCCACTAACGCTGTTTTACGATAGCTACTGTCCGATTTGCAGCGCCGAAATGAAGGAACTTGAATCGCTGGACGCGCTCAAGCGCCTGCGTTTTGAGGATATTCACGCAGAAGATTTTAGCGAGCGTTATCCAAATATTGACCCCATCGCTGCCGACCGCAAGATGCACGGCCTCTATGCCGATGGTTCTCTGATTCTCGGCCTCGATGTGGCACACCAATCCTGGCGCGCCGTGGGCAAGAAGAAGTGGCTCATGCTGCTGCGCCTACCTGTTGTGCGCTGGTTTAGCGATATCGGCTACTGGGTTTTCGCGCGCTACCGTTACGATATTTCTTATCTGCTAACCGGGCAGCGTCGCTGTGAGCCCTGTTCTAAGCAGGCTTGCAGTCCTCGCGAGGCGCTCAAGCCTTGAGCCGGACCCCGACCGACCTAAACGCTGTTCTGATCATTGGTGCAAGCAGCGGAATAGCCAAGGCGCTAATCGAAGAGGTGCTCGCTGATGATTCGACTACCAGGGTTATCGCAATCAGTCGCGGTCGTCCAGAAGGGGAGCTAGCCGAAAATTTTGATAGCTCAGGCAGGGGAGCATGGCTGAGCTGTGACTACACAGAAAACTCGATGCTCGCGGTTGTTGAGCAGGTGCAGGATCGCTTGGACGCTTGGGGCGCTGCGCTGACAAAAATAACGATCTGCAACGGACGCCTGCACAGCGAGGAATTTTCCCCAGAAAAGCGCATCGAGGAACTCAACAGTGCCACCTTGCACGCTGTATTCGATAGCAATGCGGTGGTTCCTGCGCTCTGGCTCAAGGCACTGAAGCCCTTGCTGCGGGTACAATTTCGCGGCGAATTAAAAAACCGCGTGCCGCTGCCCATTGCGGTTCTCAGCGCTCGCATCGGCAGTATTGCCGACAACGGTAAGGGCGGCTGGTATGCCTATCGCGCCTCCAAAGCGGCGCTTAATATGCTTTTGAAAACCAGCGCTATCGAATATCAGCGCAGCCTGCCCGGACTGCGCTTCATTGCCTTTCATCCCGGCACTACAGACACGCCCTTGAGCGAGCCGTTTCAGCGCGCAGTGCCGGAGGGCAAACTCTTCACGCCTCAGTACGTCGCACAGTGTCTGCTAAAGTGTCTTAACGAAGCGGCGGCAGAAACACACGCTGAGGCGCGCTTTGTCGCCTATGACGGCAGTTCTATTCCTTGGTAAGAGAGCGTTTTGGCTCTTTCAAGGGATACCAAGCTATAAAAAAAGGAGGCTTAGCCTCCTTTTTTTGGTTTGAAATGCCTGCTTAAAAGCTTATGTCGAAGTTTAGTCAGCGAAGCTAGGCACCTTCTTGGGGTGCGCATAGAGCCACTCAACGACTTGTGAGGCGAAGCTGCCAGAGAGCATCGGCACGTGGGAGCCTTCTTCTATGGTCCACAGCTCAGCTGAGCCCCCCTGCTTGCAGCCTTTGCCGAAGCGCGTGACGCGGGACTCATGACCTTTCAGATTTGCCACAAGATCGCGCAGTTCACGCTCAGAGCTTTCGCTGCTGCAGCCGTTGTAGCTTGCCCAGCGCTGCACCGATTCGAGTGCGCTCGGATAATAGTTTTCCTGAATCTCGGACCCCTCATACGCGATAGTCGCGTCTTTAGTGCCGTGAATTTGTAGTACGTGCACGGGGCTCGCGGGAGCCTCGCGCTCGTCTATATGATTGGCGCCGGCCAGGCTGGCAATGGCGGCGATGGTGTCTGAGTGATCGTAAGCGGCGCGGTAGGACATGAAGCCGCCATTAGAGTGTCCGATCAGGTAGACACGATTGTTATCGATTTTGTACTCGCTTTTCATCGTTCTGATGATGTCGCTCACATACGCGGAGTCGTCTACCGCCGTGCGGAAAAAGTCGCAGCAGGCCGCCGAGGCGTTCCAGAAACGGTTTTCATCACCACCGGGCTCGCGATTGCCATCGGGTGCAACGAGGAAGAAACCGTAGTCGTCGGCGATTTTGCTGAAGCCCATGTAGCTGTCTTGCATTTGCCCGGACGAGGTATAGCCATGCAGCAGCACTATAAGCGGGGCAGGGGAGGTGCCGTCATAGCCCGAGGGGACTGTAACCGGCAGTTCGCCGCGCCCCAGGTCGATAGACTGTGCGTTGAGGCTGAAGCTAGCGAGGGTGGCTAGCCCCGCAACGAAAAGTGTTCTGAGTCTTGATTTTATTGTCATAATTTTTCCTAAAATGCTTGCGGCTATCATGCCGTCTTGTCTGTTGCGCTCGAGTCTAGCCTAAATCGGCCTTACCGAGATAGGGCACGAGAGTCGGTGTTCGTGCTTTGTAATCTTTATAGGCCGGGTCGTCACCCCAGCGGGCATCCGCGAGGTTCTCAAGCAGAGGCACGCCGCTAATCTTGAGAAGCAGGAAGCCAACGAAGACTGGCGATACTAAGGTGACCCATTGCCAGCCTTCGAGGACAGGCAAAGAGACAACCGCGATGCCGATCCACAGGAGGATTTCGCCGAAATAGTTTGGATGGCGCGAGATCGACCAGAGGCCGGTGGTGATGAATTTATCGGCGTTCGCGGGATCGTTGCGGAAAGCCGACTTTTGCCTATCAGCGACCACTTCGATTGTGAACCCGACAATCCATAGCAGCGCCCCAATGGTGAAGAACGCGTCTATAGGCGCGCGGCTTTGCGAGGTCATGGCAGCGAGTCCCGCCGCCATAGTGATGAAGACCCAAGTGCCGCCGAGGGTCCAAGTGAACAAAAAGCGGAAAAACAGCGGTTTTATGTGCGTGAAGCGTCTGTCCTGACCTGCTTTTTTAACGCGGGTGAAGAGGAAGCTGCCGAGTCGCACGGCCCAGACACAGACCGCGGTGCCGACTACTAATGCTCGAAGGTCCATCGAGGGGACTAGCAGAACCGCTAACGCGACAGTGCAGACGTAGGATATTGATCCGATGAGATCGAAATAGTGTTCGGTCTGAAAAATGTAGGCCGGAATAAATCCGAGCCAGTGCAGCACGAAAGCAACACTCGCACAGAGCATAAACAGCGGGATACCCGCGTATTCGAGGCTGTTGTTACTGCCAGCGATCGCTATGAGGGCGCTGATGCCCACCGCGACAAGACTGGCTAAAAGAGGCTTGAGCATGAGATTTTCCTTGTTATGACACTCTGTGTTCGAGGCCTTTGTTATTGTTGTCGTTACCTTCGATACGTCCACTCTTTGACGCACGGTTTGCTTGGTGTGTGAGCGCTCTATTCGTTTTTCGCACGGCGATCGTCGCATCCCTCAAACTGTGCTGGACATCTCCAGCTTCTTGGCGGGAACGGGGGCAAAGTCGCCTTCACGCTTCTCTGCATTCGCGGTCATGGCTTCGCGGATTTCGCCGTGACTGAGCATGCTTGCGTTCCAAATACTGATGTAGTCAAGGCTGTCGGCGGTGCTGTGATCGCGGGAATAGTTAATCAGGCGCTTGCTGCCGTAGACAGCTAATGGCGCTTTCTTAGCGATCTCAGCGGCAATACCCATCACGCCTTCAAGCAAGGCCTCCTGAGTTTCGAATACCGCATTGACTAGTCCGAGCGACTTGGCTTCCTCTGCCGCCATGCGTCGGCCTGTGTAGGCGAGCTCGCGGGCAATGCCTTCGGGAAGCAGTTTGGTGATACGCGGGAAGGTGCCGACGTCTGCCGTCATTCCAATGTTGACTTCGTAGATAGTAATAAAGCCGTCTTGGCTCATGTAGCGCATATCGCAGGCGGTGATAAGGTCCACGCCGCCGCCGATGGCGCCGCCTTGTATTGCGGCTAGCACGGGCATGCGGCAGTCTTCTAGACAATTAAACGTGCGCTGCATGCGCAGCACATTGTCGTAGAAGCGCGCACCATGCTGGCGGCGTGCGTGTTCTATCTCCCGGGGATCGTCGCTGCTTGTCCCGTCGCCGGCAAAGACAGCCGTATCTATCCCGGCAGTGAAGTGCGGGCCGGTAGACGAAATGACTACCACGCGAACCTCTTCGTCCTGCTCGAGCTGGCTGATTATTTGCGGCAGCTCGTCCCAGAATGCAGGAATCATGCTGTTCCTTTTCTCGGGGCGATTGAGCACGATGTGGGCGATATGGTTGGCGATAGAAACGGAGAAGCAGCTAGTATTCACAAGGGTCCTCATACAGATTCGGTAGTGCTTTGGCCTGTCAATGAATGTCTGCGCAAAAGCAGGTTAAAACAGCAGATCAGCAGACTACCCCACTCAGCGAAAGTGTCAATTCATCACTCGCGCGGCTAAAGTCGCTGCTCAACTAATGCGGCAACCGCGTCATCAATCGACTGCATCTGCGGGCGTAGCCCTAGCGCGTCTAACTGCGCAGAACGCACGTTGGTACTGCCCAAGAGCAGCGTGCGGCCCATTTCACCAAACAAAAGGCTAATGAACCCCGCGGGTAGGGGGAAGGGGGTCGGTCGCTTTAGCGCCTTACCCAGCGCCGCAGTAAAGCGCGTATTGCTCACGGCTTCGTCAGTGACCAGATTAAGAGCCGCGTGGCCGTCTTTTGTCTGTAGGCTCTGAATCTTCGATGGCTGCTCCACAAGCGCTGATATTATTCGCAGCACATCGGGTAAGGCTATCCAGCTCATGAGCTGTTCGCCGTTCCCGAGGCGGCCTCCTGCGCACAGTTTGAAAGGCATTAGCAGCTTGCCCAATACGCCGCCGTGGGTGCTGAGCACGACGCCTAAGCGTAAATGCAATGTCGAGATCTGTGCCTCGCGGGCAGCTAAGGTTGCGCTTTCCCAGTGTTTAGCCACGTCGGCGAGGAAATCTGTACCCGCGGGCGAGCCTTCGTCGAATGCGATTTCGTTGGCCGCCGAGGCCGAGGGGCCGTAGTAGCCTATCGCGGAGGCCGACAAGAATAGCGCAGGCTTGTGCTCGGCATCAGCGAGCGCCTCAGACAGTGCCTGCGTGAGGTCGCGTCTAGATTCTAAGATCTGGCGTTTGCGGGCATTACTCCAGCGGCCATCCGCAATACTCGGTCCTGCGAGGTTGATAACCGCGTACAGGGGTTGGCTCGAAGATAGATGTACACGCTTCGCAGCCGCATCATAGTAGAACGCTGAGTTAGTATCGTGGCGGTTCAGGGTGGCGACTTTATAGCCTTGCTGAGACAGCTCTGTACTTAGCGGGCTGCCTATCAGCCCGCTAGCGCCAGTAATTAATATCAGTTTGCTCACGTGCGCTCCTTGCTCGTGCAGGGGTGGGTTACGCTGTAATTATTAGCGGAGCGCAGCGAGACGTTCATCATCTAATTCAATTTCGACGTGAATCTCATTGCGCCGCATAAACGGCGGCGTGAAGGGCGGATTATAAACGGCTGTTGCGAAGTCGCCAGAGTGCTTAATGGAGGCGTCGCGCAGATGAGTCTCTAAGCGCCGAGTGAATTTGTCGACATTCTTCTGTGTCCAGCGCCCCGAGTAGCGAATGCTGGCGACAAGCCTCGCAGGCACTTGTCGAAGGCTTACCGCTTTGTCAGTCGGCACGGGGGCAGAGCTCAGGTCGAACTTGCTAGGCAGCATGAAGGCCATTTTAGCGCCTTGGGCGCTGTCTGTGCCTGCTGACTCGAATACCGGCGCTGTCATGGCGATCTTGGTTTGGGCTGACTGCATGACGGGCGAGGTCATGGCAATGTCGGCGCTGGGCACGTTGGCGCCGCTAATGTAATCAAACAGGCGCATAAAGCCGTCGCGGTCGTTGGTCTTACCCCTGCTGTCACTCGTCATCGGTGTTTCGACTACGGTGAACGGCTCGTAGAGTCGATATTCGATGTCTCCTTCGGCGTGGAGAACCTCATAAGCCGGCGTTTCTAGGCCATAACTGGCCGACGCTTTAAGCAGGACCAGTAGGAGGAGCGCGCTGCTTAGCAGATCCTTGAATCCACGCGGCTTGGGCGAGGGCAGGACGCTGAGGCCGTTAGGGTGTTTCAGGCTAGTCAAATAGTATCCGCGCTGCATGAGAGAACTCTGTGGTGTTTAAGTACAGGGCATAACGTCTTGATAGGCCGCTTGGTTTTACTTGAATGATTGGGTGACAATTAGTCACAGCGCTAGAGACAGCGCTCTTCCGCTGGATGTTGTGTTGGGGGGTGGGGTGTTCAGTCAGATCGTATTATCTAATCGAAGCCTGAAAATCGCCGCAGACGGGCTCTCCTGTGGCTTCTAGCAACCGCGCTTCTGCCAACGCGACAGCGCGGGTTTCGGCGCAGAGGATCGGACGTTCAGAATCTCAACTGCCAGGTGATCCACGGCGAAACTAGGCGCGTTAGAAGAGGTAGGACAGTGTTATCTCTCCTGAGATCAACTAGTGAACCCATCCTCGCTAGTCCCCTCAATGTCCTATTCTAGCTGTAACTCAGTTAGTCCCTAGAAGCTTGAAGGCCGACTCTGTCGGCCTTTTTTTTGCGCCTAATTTGGCGGCAAACGCGAGAAAATTGGGCTTTAGCGCGCAGCTTTGCAGAGTCGATCGAGTTAAGGATTGTCTGCAATAAATTGAATGACGACCTCGGCGAAGGCTTCCCCTCGGTCTTCCTGTAAGAAATGTCCGCCGCCTTCGATTATCGTGTGCTTCTGGCCTTTGGCGCCGGGCACTGTTCCCTGAAACAGCTTGTCACCGCCCTTGGTTATCGGGTCCCCGTCGCTGAAGGACGTTAAAAAGGGCTTCTCCCACTGCTTGTACACCTCCCACGCCGCGCGATTCGCCTCTGCCGCGGGGTCGTCGCTCGAAATAGGCACTAAAAGAGGCAGAGCCAAGGCGCCGGCCTTGTAGGCGGGGCTTGGAAAAGGCGCATCGTACGCCGCGATGACAGCATCACCGTGCGCGCCTCCAACTATCCTTCCTACAGGCATATCACCCATTTGCTGCATGCGCGCAGCTTGCTCTCGCCAAGCAGTAAATCCCGGCCCAATCGGCTCATCCCCAGTGGGGAGCGCTCCGTTGCCAAGCACAATGCGTGCAAATCGCTTGGGATTCTCAGCGGCAACGCGCAGACCAATGAGGCTGCCCCAATCCTGCACTACCAGGGTAATGTTCTGTAGACCCAGAGTCTGGACCAATTCAGTGATGGCCTCTACGTGGAATAAGTAGCTGTGAGTCTCAATCGTTGCTGGTTTATCAGATTTACCAAAGCCAATGAGATCGGGCGCAATGACGCGATGCCCCGCTGTGACTACCGGCGGTATCATTTTGCGGTAGAGATAGCTCCAACTAGGTTCCCCGTGCAGCATGAGCACGGGATCGGCGTCTGCAGGCCCTTCGTCAAGATAGTGCACGCGGTATTCACCAATCTCAGTGTAGTTGGGCTCAAAGTCGTAGCCAGGGAGGTTCTCGAAGCGACTGTCTGGCGTGCGGTAGATACCGGGTTTAATTTCGTCGGCCGTGGTGGTCATAGTGAATCCTAAGGTGAGCCCAATCAGTGCGGCGGCAAATGACGCTGAACGTAAAGAAGAACATGCGTTGCTACTAAAGATTTTTACAGGGAGTACTCGCTGGGTTTTGAGGCGGTGAGCGCCTTGGAAAGTCAGAACGTGAGAATAGCGCCAATGAGAGTGAGTGCCAGCGTGCAGTATCCGCCGTTGATGAAAACAGCGGCTGCGGGTCGCGCTTCGAATAGATACAGAATTGCCAGTAGCGGTATCAGCCAGCCGATACCGGCTCCAAAGCCCATGAGCAAACCGTGTGTCAGTGCTGGTTCTGGCCCCAAAAATACCGACATGGTCGTTGCGACGACTAGTGCTAACAGGAAAGCGGCGACGAATACCTTGCGCATTGAGCGGCCGGCGAGAGCCTCGGCGTTGGCGCCAAGGGATCGCTGCCACGCCTTGCCGAAGAGCGGCCCGTACCAGAGTCCGCCAAGGAGGAAACTGGAGCAGGCAGCGATGAGAATTAAACTAAGCTTGAGCTGTATTGTGATTTCCATGCCGTCCCTTCTTATTAGGCAGGATTAATTGCCAAGCAGTCCGCTTTGGGCAATTCCGTCAAAAATAAACTGCACAGCGAGCGCAGACAGTAGCACACCAAATATTCTCGTCACCACATGCATGCCGGTGACGCCGAACAGCCGTTGGATTTTGCTGGCGAGTAGCAGCATGCTGAAGGTCAGGGCGATGATGGCGAGCAGAGACGCGAGCACCGCAGCTTGCAAAGCCAGCTCGCCCTCCGTATTGGCCATCAGCAGGATCACTGCACCCATTGCGCCTGGTCCCGCGATCAAGGGGGTAGCTATAGGGAATACCGAAATATCACGTTTGCCAATTGCTTCCTGCTCCTCCTCGTCAGTAGTCGAAGTGCTGCCGGATGCGCGGGCGAAAACCATATCAATGCCAATAAGCAGAAGGAGAATGCCGCCGCCGGTGCGCAGCGCAGCAAGAGAAATACCCAGCGCGCTGAGTAGAGACTCTCCAACCAAAGCGAAGAGAATAAGGATGCTTGTTGCGATAGCGGTGCCGCGCACGGCCATGCGCCTGCGATGTTTAGCAGTTTCGCCCGCGGTTAGCGCGGCGAACACGGCGGCAACATCTAAGGGGCCAATTGTCGCGAAGAAGGTGGCGAGGCCGACCGTCGCTGTTTCAATCACCAAGTTGTCCATACTGTAAGCCTGCTCCTGCGGGTTGGCGCCTTTTTAGTCTTCGGCAAGCGCTGCGTCGATCGCTGCCTGCGCGTGAATTGCCGTGGTGTCAAAGAGAGGTATCGGCGTATCTGCTTGCTGCACGAGGAGAGCTATTTCGGTGCAGCCTAAGATTACTGCTTGGGCGCCTTGGTCACTCAGCGCTGCGATAGTGTCGAGGTAAAAGCTTTTCGATTCCTCTCGCAGCGTGCCGAGGCAGAGCTCGTCGTAAATGATGCCGCTAATCTTCGCTCTTGCCGCGCTCTCGGGAACGACCACGTTGATCCCAAAGCGTTCTTGCAAACGACCTTTGTAAAACTCTTCTTCCATGGTGAAGCGCGTGCCAAGCAGGCCAACGCGGCTTACGCCCGCGGCGACCAACGAGGCCGCCGTGGCATCGGCTATGTGTATCAGCGGAATGTTTATTGCAGACTCTATCGGCGCAGCGACCTTGTGCATCGTGTTAGTACAAATCAGCAGAAAATCGGCTCCGCCAGCCTGAATATTTCGAGCTTGCTGTGCGAGGAGTTTGCCCGCTTCGTCCCAGTCTCCGCTGTGTTGCAAGGACTCGACTTCCTCGAAGTCGACGCTGACAAGGCAAAGTTTCGCTGAATGCAGACCGCCGAGCCGTTCTTTAATGCCTTGGTTGATGGCTCGATAATAGCTTGCTGTAGACTCCCAGCTCATGCCGCCGAGTAGGCCGATGGTTTTCATAAGTGATGTTCTCGTCAGCTAACATTAAAAGTGCAAAGTACAGAAAGCACAAAGCCCGCATGGCGGGCTTTGTGGAGTCTAAGCAGGTGCCTGCCTAGTTGCTCGGTGTCAGGCGCAGTACTCCGCGATTTTCCGTCGCAATGTAGATTGCACCGTCGGGGCCTTCATGAATATCGCGTATACGGCCGATGCCATTGAGCAGAGTTTCTTCCATCATCGCCATCTTGCCATCGTCGGTAAGATCGACACGTGCGAGCTGCTGACCGCGAAGTCCGCCGACAAAAACATCGCCCTGCCAGTTAGGGAAGAGATCGCCGCCATAGATCATGAGACCTGCGGTCGCGATTGAGGGTACCCAAAAGTGGAGAGGCTGCTCCATGCCTTCGCTAGACTGTGAGCCGTGAATTGGCAGGCCAGGGCCGTAGTTCACGCCATAGCCGATGACCGGCCAGCCGTAGTTGTTGCCGGCTTCAACGATATTGAGTTCGTCGCCGCCCTGAGGGCCATGCTCGTCTGTCCAGACGTCGCCGGTAACTGGGTGAATATCGATACCTTGTGGGTTGCGATGTCCGTAGCTGTAAATTTCTGGCAGCGCGCCGCTCTGGCCAACAAAGGGATTGTCGCTCGGCACTGTGCCGTCATCGTTCAGGCGGACTACGGTGCCGTTGTGGTTTGAAAGATCTTGCGCGGGATGAGCCTGCAGGTCGCCTGACGGTGGAGCCTGGCGATCGCCAATCGTTAGGAACAGGTAGCCGTCGTTATCAAACGCAATGCGACCGCCGTAGTGTCCATTGCGGCCTTCACTGCTCGCTTGGAAAATAGTTTCTACATTGCTCAATCGGTCATTTTCGAACGTGCCGCGCACGATTGTCGTCGTGGATTCGTCTGGCAGCGGCTTGGAAAAACTTAAGTACAGCAATTTGTTGGACGCGAACTCCGGATGAGGTAGCACATCAAACAGGCCGCCTTGGCCTACGGCGTGCACTTCGGGCACACCTTCGACGGGTGCTGCCAGCAGGGTGCCGTTGCGCACGACGCGGAGACGTCCCGGACGCTCGGTGACGAGCATGTCGCCATTGGGCAGCCAAGTCATTGACCATGGCACTTCTAAGCCTTCGGCTACGCTCTCTACTTCGAAGTCGTGGGCGGCGGAGCTGAACTGCTCCTGCGCTGTTGCCGAGCTCACTAGCGAAGCTGCGACCGCTGCGGCTAGTGCTAGACTAGTAAAGGGGTTAACGGGGAAAGAGGATCGATGCTTAGTGCTCATTATATGCGCTCCGTCGAATAGGCAGTTGCTGGGGATTCCATTACTCTACGAGCATTCTAGACTCTCAGACCGATCGAGGCTACGCCTTAACTTGGAGAAAACACATGAAATCTGTAAGGTTTTTTCACCTCATTTCTTCCTATGCGGTGCTGTGCGCCACCTTGAGCTCTCCGTCCTTCGCGGCGGAATCTGAGCTTGTTGATATTGCCAAGACGGGGGCAGGGTTCGCAGTGGAGGCTCGTTACGCAGGCAGCAATAACTTCGTAGGCACCGCAATCGAGGGTTATGAGGCAGCTAAGGTGCTATTGACTCCACAGGCGACTGCGGCGCTGCAGCAGGCGCAGTCAGCCTTAGGTGAGTTCGGCTTAGGGCTAAAGGTGTTCGACGGCTACAGGCCACAGAGAGCGGTTGATCACTTTGTGCGCTGGGCGAGCGATCTCAGCGCAACACAAATGAAGTCCCAGTTCTATCCCGCGGTTGCTAAGCGCGACCTGTTCAGCGACGGCTACATTGCTGAGCGCTCTGGGCACTCGCGAGGCAGTACAGTAGATCTGACTGTCATCGATCTAGAGAGCGGTGCAGAGTTGGACATGGGCACGCCTTGGGACTTCTTTGATCTCGCCTCGTGGCCATCAAGCCAAACGCCTAGTGCGCAGGCGAGGGCGAATCGCGCGCTGCTGCAGCGCGTGATGCTGGACGCGGGGTTTCGGTCGTTAGAAACCGAATGGTGGCATTTCACCTTAGAAAACGAGCCTTATCCTGAAACCTATTTTGATAGGCCTATTCAGTAGCAGTGCGCTGCGCGCAGCAAGTCTAGAGCTACTCTCCAGCCGACTGACTGGCTAGTGTTCCGCAGTCGCCGCTCATGGCGCTAATCCACTCGCGCACGAGCGCGACGCCTTCGGCATGGACAAGGGATCGACCCAGCTCTGGCATCATCTCATCGGGCTTTTGAGAGGCGAGACGGTAGTGGAGGATCGAGCTATCTGGATCCCCAGGCACGATGCCGTACTGCAGGTCGCCGGCACCGCCACCGGCGGCTACGGGCGGCTTACAGACACCGGTACTCACTAGCTTGCTGTGTTTGCCCGTTAGAACGAGGCCGGAAGTATCGGCTGCCCCCTCCGGATTGTGACAGTGACCGCACTGCATATTGAGGTAGGCCATCGCCCGTGTCTCCAAGCTTTGGCTAAGGTCGTCATAGGCGGCGATAGCGGGCCCTGCAGGGGCTTTGTCTAACCAGCCGCGAGCGACGAGAGACTCAATCTGGGGGCGGAACTCGCCATCCGAGGTGTGGCCTGGAGCTGTGAGCTGGCTGGCAATCGCGCCCAGCGGATGCATGCCGCCGTCGGGGTGCTTGGTCGTGTGACAGCCGGAGCACTGGTTTTCGTTGGGTACAAAATAGGCGAACTGCGTGGGCTGCGCCGAGGGCTTATCTGCATCGACTAGGGTGAGCGCATGGCTCGCTCCGGCCACGCGTAAGAAGGCCTCGGTTTCGTCTTCGTTCCACACGTACGGCAGTGCTTTCCAGCCATCTGCTTGACGAACGAGGAGGCGGGTTTCGATGAGTCGTGAATCGGCGAGGGAAATTTCCTTCGCGCCGCTATCGGCAGTTTTTATCACTCGACCCTGAGCATCAGTCGGGTAGTAGAAGGTCTTGCTTAAAATGCTGCCAACTGGGTACTCGATCTCGTTGTCGACCAAAGTCGCCTGCAGGCCTTCTGGGATCCACAGCGTACGCAGTTTATGGGCATAGTCGGTAAAGAGGGGATTCGCCGGTCGCACTACCTCTAAAGCGGGCAGGGGAGCTAGGCGCTTTTCGTCGAGCTCGAAAAGCCCCCATTGCGAGAGTCTTTGTGGTTTCTGCTGCGCGAAATCGGCGAAAAACGTCGGCGCTTTGTCACCACAGGCAGCTAGGGTGGCTAGCAACACACCAATAATTAGCAGCTTGGCTGAGCTATGTCTTCGAACACTCACTGAAATCCCCCTTTCTCGGTCGCTATCCTATTTTCCGCGGTGCTAATCTGCAGCCGTGTCATTGGGCAGCACGATTTCTTGTAGTGCGGGCTGCGCGCAAAGATGCGGAGTTAGGTCAAAAGAAGGCGCTGCGAAGCCGTTCATGGCGTCGAGGTTGGCGAAGCTCATGCCGCCTTCGCCAAGACAGATAATCTCGTCAGGCGTTTTTGTTGGTTCGCCGTTCGCGTCGGGCATGATAGCTCCGCCCCAAACCACATCGGGAATCGGCTGACCGGTAGCAGCTTTTAACGCCTGTAGCGCGTCGAAGTCGGGGTTCTCACCGCCGCTTTCGAACACGTTGTCGTGAATGTAGATCGCTTCGGGGAAGGGGTCGTAGTTAGGATCGTCGAGGGGCAAGCCATTAATCAGGTAGCTCACAATCATCACATTGGTCGTTTGATTGTCTGCGAAGCGGTTGCCGAAGATCTCGATGCTATCGTTGGCGAGTACCATCATGCCGGTGCCTGCGGGTACCGTGCCCACGATATTGCCTTCCGGCGCGAAATTATCGACATTATTGCTGTGAATGTCGTTGTCAAAAACGCGGGTGTTGCGGCCACCTTGTACCGGTAAATTCGGCAGATCGAACACTAGGATGCCGCCGGTGTTGTTGGTAGCCACGTTGTTGTAAACATCGGCAAACGTGGAATTCTCGATCTCAATGCCAGCAACATTGTATTCGGCACGTGAGTCGCGAACGATGATCTGGCTAGACTGCCCGACATAAATCCCCGCGTCCGACGCGCCGATGGCGACTGCGCCCTCGATTAAAATATTTTTAGACTGCACGGGGTAAATGCCGTAGGCGCCATTGGTAGTCAGAGGGCCGCCAGTCCATTCAGTGCGGACATTGCGCACGACGACATTTTCGCTCTGGTTAATCTTCAGCGCATCGCCCACGGTGTCTTCGAGCGCCAGATCTTCGAGAACAAAATCATTCGCATTGACAAGCAGCCCCTCGGCGCCCTGCACCTGATTTTTGAAGGACAGTATGGACACATCCATGCCCTGGCCGCGGATCGTGACTCCCGGAGCGTTCAGGGACAAGCTTCGGGTCATCTCATGTACCCCGGCAGGGATTTCGATCACATCTCCAGGCTGCGCAGTGATTAGCTGCTCCTGCAACGATTCCTCGAAGCTCAGCTCGGGCATTGCGACTTCCTCTGGCGAGCAGCCAAGAAGCATCGCGCCGCATAGCGCTCCAGCCATGAGTCGTCTGCTTAGCTTGGCGGTCGAAGCGAGAACAGAAGGGGTGTGCGTTAGAGAATCCGGAGAGAGATTAGACATAATAAAGGAGGTCCCTGAGCGAAGTTGGCTAGGGCTAGTTGGCCCGAGTCCAGATATAAGCGGCAGTCTGCTAAGCAGCTGTATGCTATTTATTGTTTTGACAAGCTTGCCGAGTATAGAAGGGTTTTGGGCTCGCCGGCAATGCCGTGGCGCCTGCCCCCGTCGCGGTGCCGATAAGTAGTATTGTGGTAGGTGCTAGGTTATGCTCAAAGACAGATTTCTCGGCACAAACGGCCTGTAAGTTGGGTCTAAGACTTGCCTGCTTTTTGTGTGCTGATTGTGTGCTGAGTCGCTCAAAGAGCGGCACTGCGGACGCCACTTCTAATAACGGAGACGAGTTGCCCAATGACTGCTCGCGGTTTTTTCTATAGTCTATTTCCCCGTCGGCGTTCTAGTCGGCTTTCCAGTCGACTTTCCAGTCGACTTTCACGTCGAAAGAGCCCCCAAGGTTTTTCGCTTCCAACCTTAATTCTAGGTGGTTTGCCTCAACGCTGGGTATTTCTGAGTCTGTTGCTTGCGCAGAGCACGCAGGCGGCTAGTGTTGGAACTATTCCTGCGCAGGCAGGTATTGAGCTTCCCAAAACCATGGCGTGGTCAGCCTACCCAACGGGCACCGGCGGTTACAGTCAGGCGGTTGCATTAGGCAATATTTTGCAGCGTACCTACGGCGTGAATCTGCGCGTGATTCCGGGTCGCAACGATGTCTCTCGCCTGGCGACTCTGCGCGCCGAGCGTGTCCATTTTTCAGCGGGAGGGTCAGAGTCGGTTTACGCGCAGGAAGGAATTCTTAATTTTGCATCGAAAATCTGGGGGCCGCAGCCGGTCAGAGCGCTGCTGTCTAACTATTCCAATAGCTGCTCGTTTACATTTGCCACCGCGGCAGACGCAAACATCTTTGGTGTTGCCGACCTCAAAGGCAAGCGCGTGACTTTCGTTCAAGGCGCACCCTCGCTTAACAATGCCACCGCCGCTCTATTGTCCTATGCGGAGCTTACCTGGGACGACGTTGAGCGAGTTGAGGTTGGGGGCTACAACGCCTCTATCGATGCCATTCTTAATGATCGAGCCGATGCCGCAGGCGGCGCCTGCAATTCACCGCCGTTTCTCCGCGTCGAAGCCTCCCCGCGCGGTCTGCGCTTCCCTGCGCTCCCTCACGACAACGCTGAGGGGATCGCGCGCGTCCGGCAGCGCTTACCGTGGTATGTGCCGCATATCGCTTTCGAGGGACCGACACTACCGGATGAGGGGCTCGAGGTTTTCACCTCCGCCTATCCATTGCTAGTGGGGCTGGACTCTTCAGACGAGGCGATGGCCTACAGCACAGTGAAGATCCTGCATCGCCATTATGAAGAATATCGTGACGCGGCCCCCGGTGCGATGGGCTGGACATTCGAACGGCAGAAGCTCGAGCAGGCCTTTTTGCCGTACCACGAAGGGGCTATCCGCTACTTCAAAGAGGTAGGAATGTGGACGCCTGAGGCAGCGGCAAAAAATGACGAGAATTTGCATCGGCAGTCGGTTCTTCGCGCCGCATGGGAAGCGTTTCTTCCTACGGCGCCTGAAGACTATAAGGAATTCGAGCAGGCCTGGCTGGCGGCGCGGTTGGGCGCTCTTAAAGCCGAGGGTCTAATCACGCTTGCCGACACTCTTTAGATTAAACGATAAAACAAAACAATAGACATACCGAGCGACTAGCCGAATGAGCCAAAGCCCTAGCACATTGACAAGTACGAGCACCGATTCTAGCCAACTCACTATTCGCTACCGCGAGCTGTCGCCGCGTTGGCGGGCGATAATGGCCACGCTCACAGGCGTGTCGATCCTCCTCGCGGTGAATCAGGTGTTCAATCTAGGCTTCTTTGTCGGCTATGTTCTGCTCGACAGTCGCTATATGTATCTCATTACAGGCGTCATGCTGAGCATGGTGTTTGTGACTTTTCCTGCCACTAAGCACAGTCCGAAACACGTGCCTTGGTATGACATTCTCATCATGCTGATCATCGCTGGTGTGTTCGCCTATTTCGCGTTTTACGCTGAAAGGATCGTCCTCGAGGCTTGGGAATATGCCGCGCCACCGATTGGTGTTTGGCTTGCACTGCTAACCTGGGTGATTGTGATGGAAGCGGGGCGCCGCGCCGGCGGCTGGCCGGTGTTCGCGATTGTGGCGCTTTTTTCTCTGTATCCCACTTTCGCTGACAAGCTGCCGAATGTGATCGCGGCTCTCAGTATTCCTGTGCAAGACGTGGCGATGTTTCATGTAATGGGGGCGGAGAGTTTGTTTGGTATTCCGATGCAGGTGTTTGCCCAGCTTGTCTTCGGCTTTCTCGTTTTTGGTGTGTCGCTTCAGTACACCGGCGGCGGCCCTTTCTTTATTAACCTCGCGTTTGCTCTGCTGGGGCACAAGCGCGGCGGTCCAGCCAAGGTTTCTATTTTTTCTAGCGGCCTCATGGGCTCAATGAGCGGCGGGCCTATAAGCAACGTGCTCACAACCGGCCCGCTGTCGATCCCTGCGATGCAGCGCATAGGTTTCACGCGTGAATATGCGGCTGGGGTTGAAGCCTGCGCCTCGACCGGCGGCGTGCTTATGCCGCCCATCATGGGCGCGACGGCGTTTGTGATGGCGAGCTTTCTCAATATTAGCTACGTCACCGTAGCAATCGCCGCTATTGTTCCCTCGCTGCTGTATTTCTTCGGTTTGTTCATGCAGATCGATGCCCACGCTGCGCGGGATAACTTGCAGGGGCTGCCCAAGGAAGAGTTGCCGCGAGTCGGCGAGGTTTTCCGTGACGGCTGGTACTTTATTGCGGTGTTTGCCGCGCTGATCTGGATGTTGGTGTTCATGCAGCGCGAGGCAGTTGCGCCTTTTTACGCGACTGCGCTACTGCTAGTCATTAATCAGTTCACTAAGCACAGGCTCGATAAAACGCGCCTACTTGAGCTTGTTGCCACGATGGGAAAGCTGCTGGCGGAGCTGGCGGGAATTCTCGCTGCTATCGGTTTGATTATCGGCGGGCTCGCGGTGACCGGAATCGCCGGCACTATCGCCAATGATCTCGTGTATCTTGCCGGTGACAAT
The DNA here is from genome assembly GCA_965661495.1 of Pseudohongiellaceae bacterium. GTDB lineage: Bacteria > Pseudomonadota > Gammaproteobacteria > Pseudomonadales > Pseudohongiellaceae > UBA9145. The sequence continues at coordinate 80,899 of CBFIDY010000003.1, forward strand.
GTGCTGATACTACTCATGATGGGCGCACTGACGAGCTTCGTTCTGGGCATCGGTATGACTGTGACGGCGGCCTATATTTTCCTCGCCATTGTCTTAGTTCCGGCGCTAACTAATTCCGGCTTAGATCCCCTTGCGAGTCATATGTTTGTGATGTACTGGGGCATGCTGAGTTTTATTACGCCGCCTGTTGCCTTGGCTGCCTTCGCTGCGGCATCCGTCGCGCAGGTCTCGCCCATGCGGGCGGGCCTGCAAGCGATGCGTCTTGGCGCTATCATTTATTTCGTGCCGTTCTTTTTCGTATTGAACCCCGCTCTACTCCTGCAGGGCAGCTGGCTGGAAAATGCTCAGGCCTTGTCTACAGCCCTAGTAGGCGTCGCTTTGGTCAGTGCTGCGCTGCAGGGCTACCTGATCGGCGTTGGCGATCTTGGTCGTGGGAGTTTAGGACTGTTAGTGCGCGCCTTAGTTGGTGTTGCGGGTCTTACGCTTGCGCTGCCGGCAGGCGGCTTGTTCGGTCTTAGTCAGCTGCTTTTGCTCGGCATCGCCGGCCTAGCGCTAGTTCTAGGTCTCGTTTTGCGCGCTGCGCAGAGTAGGAGCACTGTTCTCGCTTCTTAACAAACAGGATCCTCTATGAAAGCTCTTAGCCGCGGGTTTCAGGCGCTGGTCGCAGCCGCTGAAAAGGAAGTGGAATCGCTAAGCCCCGCCCAATTGCGCGCGGCGCTGGATGATTCGACCGAGGGATTATTGCTAGTCGACGTGCGCGACGTGCGCGAAGTGAAGCGTGAAGGCTTTATCGAGGGGTCGCTGCACATTCCAAGAGGCATGCTGGAGTTTTGGATTGATCCCGACAGCCCCTACTACCGCAAAGAATTCGACAGCGCCGAGTCGCTGATTATTTACTGTAATAAAGGCTGGCGGTCGGCGCTGGCTGCGCAGAGCTTAAAAAATATGGGTTTAGACGCGGTGTCTCATCTTGCTGGCGGGCTGGAGCGCTGGAAGAGTGAAGGCGGAGCAGTTCAAGAGAGTAAAGCATGAGCCGTCTCCTTCTTACCCTGCGCTCGCTAGCATTCAATGCTGCAGCGGTAATACTTTTCTGTGCAGTCACTAATATTTCCGCTGCACAGGAGCTGCGCCTTAGCTACCAGCAGGTCGCGCTGCAAGTGAGTGACCTCGCACGCTCTACCGATTTTTATTCGCGTCTTTTTGGTTTAGAGCCGAAGCTCGAATCTATGGCAGCAGAATTTTATCTTGGTGCTAATGTGTCTTTTTTGCTCTTGCAAGCGCCGCCGGCAACCTTGCCTAAAATTGCATGGATAGGACTGGCTGTTGAGAACCAGGATTCCGGCGAAGAAGATAGGCGCGTATCGAGTGCCGAGCTTGAGGCGCTGCTGCGTCGAGCGGGATTGAGTGAAGGGCCTGTGCCGCAGTCGATAGGCTTGTCCGCTGCCTCCACGTACTGGTCCGACTCAGTCGGCAGCGCGGAGGCGTTGTTCTTCGCCGACGGCGAAGGGATTCCCTTTCGCTTGCTTCTTGATAGCTGCAGGGCCTGCAGTTCGCAGCCAGCAGGTAACGGCGCAATTACGGCCTTAGGGATCAATCACTTTACCAATTTCGTCAGTGATGCACCGCGTAGCAATGCGCTAATGCAGGAGCTCTTCGGTCTCGGCATTCTGTCCTATCAGGGGCCTACCGCGCCCACGCTGAGCTTGGGCGACGGCAGGCAGTTTCTGATGTACTTCGGCGCAGGCGATCCTCAACAGCCAGAGGCTGCGGGGCGCACTGACCATGTGAGCCTCGCCGTGGCAGACTTCGATGTTACGGCGCTACAGTCGCGACTCGAGAGACTCGGAATACAAGCTGGCTCAGGCGCCAGACCGCCCCAGCCGCTGCGTCATTGGTTGAGCATGAGAATGGCCAACCGCGGCGGTGCGCAGGACGGAACTCCTGAGCTCTATTTTAGCGACCCCGACGGTATCGCTATTCAACTCCAGGATCCGAGCTACTGCGGCGGCAGCGGCTATTTAGGCGATGAGTGCCCGCCGCTTAATTGAAGCTTCATCCTCTTGGCGTGCGTTCAAGAGATGAGAGGGTGGCGAGAGAGCTTAGCATTAAAGAATTAACTAGATTTGTCAGTGAGGAAAAGCAGTATGGAATATCGTTATATCGGCAAGAGCGGTTTACGAGTCACTCCTATTTGTATGGGAACTATGAGCTTCGGCAGTTGGAGTGACAAAAAAGAGTCTTTTAAGATTCTGGATACCGCCTATGACCGCGGTATCAATTTCTATGACACCGCCGAAATTTACCCCGTGCCTCCTAGCGCGGAAACGACTGGAATCACCGAAGAAATTTTTGGCGAATGGATACAGACCAAGCCGAGAGACTCACTCATTGTCGCGACCAAAGTGGCGGGTGCAGCAGCGGGCTGGTTTGTTCCGCCTATTCGCCATGGTCTCACCGCGATAGATCGATTCCACATTGAGACCGCGATCGAAGGCAGTCTTAGACGCTTGGGCACCGACTACGTCGACCTCTATCAGGTGCACTGGCCTGACCCCGTTGTGCCAATTGAGGAATCAATGGAAGCGCTAGATCGGCTCGTGCAGGCGGGCAAGGTGCGCTACATCGGGACCTCGAATGAGACGACTTACGGATTGACCAAGGCAAACACTGTGGCCTCATACGAAGGCCTCGCAAAGTTTCAGTCTATTCAGAATAATTTCTCGCTGCTGCACCGTCGTTTCCTTGATGAATTGGCGGACGCCTGTCGCCGCGAGAATGTTTCGCTGCTGCCTTATTCACCTATCGGCGGCGGCGTACTGAGCGGAAAATACAACGCCCCAGAGATGCCTAAAGGCTGCCGTTTTGGCGATTACCACTACCATGACAATCCTCGTCAGCGAGCTATGGCAGATCGCTTTGTGAATCCCGCCACGCTGGCCGCCACAGAAAAATACCTAGAGATTGCGAAGGACGCCGGCATGGCGCCGGTTACTCTTGCGACGGCTTGGAGCATGAATTTTGATTTCGTTGCTTCAACCATCATCGGCGCACGCACGGCGGCGCAGCTAGAGGATTCGCTCGCCGCATTGGATGTCACGCTGACCGACGAAATCATGCAGCAGTGTGACGAAGTTCATAAGCAATTCCCTTACCCCATGGGCTAACGATGACGAGTATTCGGAAACTCGCTGCGGTGTGTCTGCTTTGCGTAGCGAGTTCACTGTTGGCCAGCGAAGTGGTCATCTCGCACTGCTACGAAGGCGCCTGCCCGTCACAGCAGGGCGATGAGGGCGAGTACAGTCTTGTCGTAAGGCCGCTTTTCGCCGCTGCTATAGACCTGCAAACGCAGGAGCAGCTGCCGAGCTGGCTAGCCTATCGCATAGTTGACGGCAGCGTCGGTGTTGCCTCGCTGCTGCCGCGGGAGTGGCGCGCTGACACCCTGCTGAGCCGGAGCGATGAGCCTAGTTTGGCCGAGGACGCGAGTACTCGACTCGTCCAGCCGGATCTGCGCGGCTCGCAAGACCGCGACTACAGATTAACTGAGGTGACGCTGCTGGCGGCGGAGCAGGGCAGGTTGGCACCCATGACAAGTTTTTCTGCCACACCGCTGTGGGACGAGCTTAATTTATTGAGCAATCGAGCGCGCCTACCCAGTGGTCTGCGTCTGGGGCCATGGTCGCGCCTCGATCAGTCCCTGAATGCGCTAGCACAGACGCAGTCGCCCCGCGACGATGGGCGGCCGCAGCCGGTTTATGTGATTAGTGGCCCTCTGCCGAGTGACGAGTCAAGTCCCGCAGGTTTTTTTAAGATTGCGCTTGCTAACAACAGCTATGCCGCCTTTGTGTTTCCCTCTAGCACGCAGAGCCACAGCGATTACTGTGCCGCGCAAGCGACTCTGGAGTCGCTAGAGTCGCGCACCGAGGTCACTTATTTCCCGGCCGCTGAAAGGCTGAGCAACGACCTTGCCGCAGCACTAGGCTGCACTTCGAACAGATAGGATTGAATCCATGAGTTTACTTTCTTCGCAGCAGGATGCTGGCGACTACCTTTTCACACCTCCGCCGCAGGTCGCCGTGCCAGTCGCAGGCTGCGAGCAGCGCTTCCCTGTTCATCGCATTTACTGCGTTGGTCGAAACTACGCCGACCATGTCGCCGAAATGGGTGGCGATCCGAAAGCCGAGCCGCCCGTTTTTTTCTCCAAGCCGGCGAGCGCTCTGGTAGTAGAGGGTCAGGCCGTCCGCTACCCGCAAGCGACAAGCGATTTACATCACGAAGTCGAATTAGTTGTCGCGCTGGGTAAGGGTGGCTGCGATTTGACTCTTGAGCAGGCAGCGGACTGCGTGCTGGCCTATGGCGTGGGTATCGATTTCACGCGCCGTGACCTGCAGGCGGTAGCGAAGAAACATGGTCGCCCCTGGGATACGGCGAAGGGTTTTGACGAATCTGCCCCAATCTCCGCGCTTAGTTTGGCAAGGCATGTTGTGCTTGCAGACGACGCGAGGATTGCGCTGGAGGTCAATGGCGAACTCCGGCAAGAGGCGACACTGGCGCAGATGATCTGGAGTGTGCCAGAAATTCTGGTGCAGCTGTCTGGCCTGTTTGAACTCAAGCCCGGGGATATTATTTACACGGGCACACCAGCGGGAGTTGCAGCGACCCAGCGAGGCGATAGTCTCAGCGCGTCCATCGCGGGTCTAGAGCCGCTTAACTTCACTCTGATTTAGGCGGAGGCCGTATGCCAGCGAGCGACACGCTTGCCCAGCTACAGCTGATGGCTGTGCTTATTGTTTTACTGATTCTGCTGGTATGGGGACGATGGCGCTACGACGTTGTCGCGCTGGGTGCGCTTTTCCTCGCTGCGCTGCTAGGCCTTGTGCCGCAGGCGGAATTGTTCAGCGGCTTTGGCAATCCGGCAACGATCACCGTGGTCTTGGTGTTGATAGTGAGCTTTGGCCTGTCTCGGTCCGGCGCTGTCGGCTTCGTGACCAGCGCCATAGACCCACTGTCGTCGCGGCCTTGGCTGCATATTGCCGTGCTGTCTTTTATCGCCGCTTTTCTGTCGATGTTTATGAATAATGTCGGTGCTCTTGCGTTATTGATGCCGATCGCTATTCAGTCGACCAACGCTGCAGGGCGTTCGCCGGCAAGCGTGCTTATGCCTTTGTCTTTCGGCTCTATTCTTGGCGGCCTTGTTACTTTAATAGGCACGCCGCCAAATATTTTGATTGCCAACTATCGCGAAGAGCTCACCGGCGAAGCCTTTAGCATGTTCGACTATGCGCCGGTTGGCGGCACGGTAGCACTGGCAGGCATCGTGTTTATGCTGCTGTTTGGTTCGAAACTCGTGAAAGTGAGGCAGCAGTCGCAGGGCACTGAGGGCTTCGATATCGAACGCTATTTGTTTGAGGCGCGGGTGGTTGCAGACAGCGCTTTTCTCGGCAAAACAGTCGGCGAACTAAAAGCCGCGCTGGCCGCAGGCAAGATGGACCTGGTCACTCTGCAGAGCCGACGCCAGATTGCGGCGGTGGCGAATCGACATCAGCAGCTAAGCGAGGGCGATATCTTGGTGCTGCAGGGCTCTCAGGAAGACATCGATGCCTTCACCACTGAACACGATCTCGCTTTGGTTAGCGCTGAGAATTCGACGCGTGAGCTGCTGCACTCGGCAGATTCCCAGATGCTGGAAATTGTCGTCACCCCACGCTCACCGCTGGTAGGCAGAACGCCGGCGCAAATGCGCTTCAATCGCCGCTACGGGGTAAACCTGTTGGCGGCGTCACGCTCAGGGACGCCGCATCGCAGTCGTTTGCGAGATTTTGAAATCCGTGTAGGTGATGTGTTGCTGCTGCATGGCGAAGAGGAGGCTCTGCAGGACGCAGTGGCTAAGCTCGACTGTTATCCGCTAGCCACCCGCGCGCTTGATCTTAAGCGCGGCGAGAATTCCTTGCCGGCGTTAATTATTTTCATCACGGCAATCGCGGCCACTGCGCTAGGTTTGGTCTCTATTCAACTCGCGCTAGGGCTAGCGACGGTGGCTATGGTGCTGCGTTCCATTGTGCCTGTGCGCGAGCTTTACTCAGGAGTTGATTGGCCCGTGGTAGTGCTTCTAGGTGCGCTGATTCCCCTTGGCACTGCACTGGAGACCACCGGTGCAACGCAGGTGCTGGTAGGCGGTATTTTGAGTGTAGCAGGGGACTATTCGCCGGTGCTCTTGCTGAGCCTAATTCTTGTCGTCACGATGACCGTGTCCGATGTGCTGAATAACGCGGCGACAGCGATCCTCATGGCGCCAATCGCCTACTCAATTGCGACGACGCTAGGTTTGAATCCGGACACCTTTTTGATGGCCGTTGCGGTAGGGGCGTCCTGCGCTTTTCTGACCCCCATAGGTCATCAGAACAATGCGCTAATAATGGGACCCGGAGGGTACGAATTTGGCGATTACTGGCGCGTCGGCTTGCCGCTGGAAATCGTCATAGTCGCTGTCGCAGTGCCTGCGCTGCTCATCGCTTGGCCCTTGAGTGGGTAATGCTCTGGGCGCGCAGGCACTGCTTAAACTTTTAGCCGAGGCGATCTAGCAAGCCACTGGGTTCTGAGTCATCGTCGAGCTCATCCCATTCATAGCTGTCACGCAGGCGTTTGTTTTCGAGCCTGTCTTCGATGCGGCGCCGCAAATCGGTTACTGCCGACTTACTGGATTTCGCACTAAGCGCTGTGGTTTCTTCATCGCTTATTTCAAGTTCGCTAGGCTCGAAAGTATCGGAGGACTGCTCGTCCTCGCTGTTGTCATCCCAATCCTCTTCTTTCATGGCACCCTCACAATCAAACAGTTGAATAAAAGTGAACGCTTTACTGCCCCGTAGACGCCGTCATAAAGTCAGGTCGTCTAAATTGATATCGGCTTTGCTAGGGCATCGCTTTAAGTCTGTAGAACTTAAAGAGGAAGCAAAGAGTAAAGACGATGATCAATTTTCGCGGATTCTAATCAGACAAATGCCCGCCGTCGAGAATTATTTTCGGCGGCGGGCGGCGAGGGGATGGGTGGTATAGACAGGCCTTGAGCGCGGGTAGGCAGCCTTGTCGCTAGGCTTGCTGCTTGAGCAGATCTAAGGTTTTTGCGCGGAGTTCTTTCTTTGCAATCTTGCCTGTGGCGATGCGTGGAAGTTGCTCATGCTGGAAGTAAAAACGCTCGGGTATCTTGAACGCAGCCAGGCGGCTTGCTAGGTGATCTTTGATCTGTATTTCATCTAAGCTGCAGTCTTTTTTCAGCATAATTGTGGCACAGGGAACTTCGCCAAGACGGGTGTCTGGGATTCCGTAAACAGACACTTCGCTCACGCTGGGGTGTTCGGCAATAGCATACTCAACCTCAGCGCAGCCGATGTTCTCGCCGCCCCGAATGACGATGTCCTTAGCTCTGTCGAGCAAGATGAGGAAGCCTAGGCTATCGAGCATGCCAATATCGCCGGTATGGAACCAGCCGTCTTTTATAACCTCGGCGGTCGCCTCTGGTTGATTCCAATAGCCGTGCATCACGGTCGGTCCTTTAATGCAGACCTCGCCGATACCGCCGGCAGGGAGTTCTGCCCCGTTCTCATCGACAATGCGCACGCTGGTAACCGGCGGAGTAGGTCTGCCAGTGCTGTTTGGTCGAGCAAGATAGAACACGCCGGAGATGATCGCGCCGATGGCATTGGTTTCGGTAAGTCCGTAACCCAGTCCTGGGATCGCTTTTTCAGGAAACTTTTCAACAATGAGGTTGAGATGTTCCGGTGGTCGTGGGGCGCCGCCTGCTTGGACGCTGCGCAGACTGCGTAGGTCAGTAGAGGCGAACTTCTCTGACTGCATAACTTCCCAAGCCATGGTTGGAACGCCGTGGAGTATAGAGATTCGCTCCTTCTCTATAAGCTCCAGTGCCTGCTCTGCATTCCACTTAAACATCATCACGAATTTGCGTTCGTAGAGGAAACTGGACAGGAACTGAGCGTGGCTGCCGGTGCAGTGAAAGAGAGGCACGTTGGCCAGCAGTGCAGCTTGAAATTCAGGATTGTCTTCCCTGAGCTCTGGGCGCAGGGTTTCGGTAATTTCCTTGACGAATTTCCAAGTGTAAAGCGCGCTGATCGTATTGCGATGACTAGACAGCACGCCTTTGGGGTTACCCGTTGAGCCGGAGGTGTAGAGTATTGTGGCGCGGTCATCTGCGCCGACTTTGAAGCTCGCTATGTCGTCGTCGCTTAAGGGTTCGAATTGCGCCGCGAGAGCATAAAATTCTGGATAGTCGGCACAGAGTTCTCCTTCGGGTTTGGCGATTACGGCTTCGATACCGAGCTTGCCAAGCGCATCGTGCATATGGGCCAAGCGAGGAGGGTCGGTAACGATAAGCTTGCAACCGCTGTCCTGCAAGCCGTATTCGATTTCTCTGCCCTGCCACCACGAGTTCATGGGCACAGCAATGGCGCCGATCTGTGTAATCGCCATGAACGCTATACACCATTCTGGGGAGTTGCGAGCGCAAATCGCTACGCGGTCACCCTGCTGTATCGCGTATTTTTCGACCAGCGCGCGAGAAAAACGTCGTGCGAGCGTGAGTGTTTCGCCAAAGCTGAAACGCTCGTCCTGATAAACCAGAAAGCACAGCTCTTCGAAACCGCGTGCTAGCTGGTAGTAGTCCCCGAGGCTTGCAGGGATGTTGCTAAAGACGTCGATCTCAACACCTTGCACTTCTTCTTTATGGATGGCGAATTCGCCGCTAGCCATCTTGTCGCCGGCTATGGTTTTAAGCTGTTCGAGGTCTTGCTGTATTTGTTGATCGCTGAGCATGGAAGTGCCTTGGTTTATCGTGTTATTCGTTTTTTCGTCTGTTTCGTCTGGGCGGGTGGCTTCTTAGGCTTCGTTTTTGACTTCTAGCGTGACCTTGCCCATCACCTTGCGCTGAGTGAAGACATTGAAGGCGTCTACGTAGTCTTCAAAAGCAAAGGATTCGGTGACGATGGGTTTTAGTTTGCCCTGTTCGTAAAGGCTAAAGAGCTCTGAGAAGTTGTTTTCGTATTCAGCTGGTTCTTCTTTGCGGAAGCGGCCGAGGAACACGCCGACCATAGAGGAGCCCTTCAAGAGCGCTAGGTTAGCTTTGTATTCAGGTATTCTACCGCTAGCGAATCCAACGACAAGCAGCCGGCCATTCCAGCTGATGCAGCGACAGCTCTGATCGAATAGATCACCGCCTACGGGGTCGTAGATCACATCAGCGCCGCGACCGTTGGTAAGCGCGTTTACTTTTTCTTTGAGCTCACCGTCGCCGTAGTTTAACAGCTCGTCGGGTCCGGCTGCCTTCACGAACTCAAGCTTCTCATCCGAGCTTGCGGCGGCGATCACGCGCGCGCCCATTAGTTTGCCAAGTTCGACAGCGGCTAGCCCGACGCCACCGCTGGCGCCTAGCACCAACAGAGTCTCACCGGCCTGCAGCTGTGCGCGCTGTTTCAGCGCGTGGTAGGAGGTGGTGTAAACCATGGCGAAGCTTGCCGCGCTTTTAAAATCCATACTGTCGGGGATTTTGCGTAAGCCCTCGGCTTTCACGCGGACCTGCTCTGCTAAGCCGCCAATGCCCGGTGTCGCCATCACGCGATCACCTACGCTGAAACCCTGTAAATCGGCGCCCACAGAGGCGATGATGCCGCCAACCTCGGAACCTGGGCTAAACGGCATGTCTGGCTGAAATTGGTATTTGCCTTGAATCTGAAGGCCGTCGGGGAAGTTCAATGCCGCCGAATAGACTTCGACTATGGCTTCGTCAGCGGCAGGGCTTAGATCATCGATTTCTTCGAGGCTGAGGTTTTCAGCCGGACCGTGGGACTTGCAGAGTATTGCTTTCATTTTTTAAGCCTCGAACACTGGTTGAAACTGGCGCGAATGATAAAAGAGGGGAGAATTCATCCGCTCATAGGACGCACGATTCAAGCATGAAAAGACGGCTACTTCAATTGAGCAGGCTGCCGGTAAGTGTCAAGCATTGGCCTGTGAAAAACACGCCCAAGCATTGGGCGGGTGACCCTGCATATTTCGCTGCGCAGGAGATCATTCCCCTGTTTATTTGCGAATGAGTCGTATTGCTCGCTCACCTTAGATTAGTTTCCGATCAGGCTCTGAGCTAGAATACGGCAAACCAAGGTGAACTTAGCGAATGATCGACGAAACCACGAGACAGGCTTATTTGAAGGCGATGGGTATACAGGTGTATTACCCGCGGATTTCGCTGAGTGGCGCTCTGCCGTCCCCGCATTATGAGTTTAGCGCTTCAGCCAATTCGATCGCTGCTGAGGGCGCCCTTGCCAGCCCCGATTCCTTCCCCGACTCAAGCCCGCCCCCCAGCCCCGGCGCTGCGCCGACAGAAGCGCGTGCACTGCTTGCAGAGTCTTTGGCGCCGCTTAAGCAGGGGAGCAGGAATCCGGCTCGCCCTGTTATCGATTTAGGCTCCACAAAGTCCTCGCGCACGCAGCCAGCTGCGCCGCGTCAGCGAGCTGAGCGACCGGTTTTCCGCAGCGCGCCTAAAGAGGGCGAGGGCTCGCTGCGCTTTGATATCGGCTATGCCATGCTCGGTGAGGGAGTTGCTGTGCTGTACGAGTTGCCACCAGTGGCGAGCAGCGAGGATAAGCGCAAAGCGAAAGCGCTCCTTAATGCCATCATGCGGGCCTGCGAATTCAAAAATCGCAGCGGTGAGTCAAGCTACGACAGTGAGATTCCCCACGAGCGCTTCAGCTGGCCGATGGCCGATGGCTTAGGGTTGCCAGCCAGTGATAAAGGCGGCGAAGCTGCGCTGGCCGGGTTTCTGCGCAGCCGCTACGAGGGCGACGGTTTTTCAGAGCTGCTGATCTTCGGCGGTGTCGTTGAGAGCCTCGTTAGTCAGCTTGCAACTGATCTCGGGGCCAGGCACACGCTTTTCGCCTCGCTTGCAGCCATGCTGTCTTTGGCCTCACTCAAGCGCGAGACATGGGCCGATCTACAGCCCGTGCTGAAGCGTATTCGCGCAAACTCCTAGGCAAAAACAAGAAACGATCAAATCATGCTCCCCGAAATCCCCAGCAATGAGTTTTTCGCTCGCGCCATGCGTTCGAGCGATCTCGATCTTGTCGTTCGCAACGAAGCTGCTGCTTACGAGTCGCCCTGGAGCAAGCGCGTTTTTGTAGACTGTCTGCGTGCGGGCTATCAATGCTGGGTGCTTGCCAACAAGGATCAAATCGCGGCCCACGGTGTGATGTCTGTAGCGATAGGTGAATGCCATTTGCTCACCCTGTGTGTGGCGCCGGAATTCCAGCGCGCGGGTCTCGGCCGTCGGTTGTTCAAACTTCTGCTCGAAAAGGCGGCCAAACTTGACGCGGAAACCTGCTTTTTAGAGGTGCGCAAATCCAACAGTGCGGCGATTTGCCTGTATCAGTCTTTGGGCTTTACTCAGATAGGTGAGCGCAAGGGTTACTATCCTGGTGGTGCGAAGAGTGAAGACGCGCTAGTGATGTCGGCGTTGGTGCAACGCTAGCGCCGGAAGCGGCTGATCAAAAAGCCGATAAGCGCTGCCACACAGACTATGCCCATTAGCAGCATTAGCAGCGCGCCGAGCTGAACCGCCAGCGCCTCCACCGGAATGTCCTGCCAAAGCGACAGGCCCCACAGGCTTCCTGCTCCAATTAAAATACCGCTGAGCGCAGCGGCGGTTTTCTTTCGCAGCTTTAGAAACGAAAAAATCATAGTTCGGGCTCGCCTTGCTTGTCGTTATAACTTGCTGTGCAGTCGGGGTAGCTGCTGCAGCCCCAAAATGTGCCATTTTTGCCTTGCCTCTGACGTAGAAGCTGGCCGCAGCGCTTACAGCGATAGCCGCGTTCGGGGCGTCCGTCGACATCGTTGACCTTAACCTTGCAGCCTTTGCTGTAGCCGCTACAAAACCAATAATCGGCGGTGTTGTCTGTTTTCTTATCTGCGCGCACCAGTTTGCGTGTACAGAGCGGGCAGCGATAGTCGGGGTTTATTTCGGTGCTCGGTTTACCATCAACCTCGTTGAGTGTGGTTGTGCATTTGGGGAAGCCACTGCATCCCCAGAACGGGCCCATCCGCCCCTCGATGCGGCGCATAGGCAGTTTGCAGGTCGGGCAGGGGTGTGTTCGTTCGTCTGTTGACGCAACACTGTCAGGATGTGGCTTGTCAGAATGCTCCATTGCTCGCCTTGGCTACTGTCCTGTTTTTCCGCGCACTGTTGACTGGTTTGTCATCCTTGATTACGGAGTCAAGGGATCAGCGTTTTCAATGCGTCGACTAGTCGTGTATTTTCCGCGGCGCTGCCGATAGATATTCGCAGTTTGTCCCTGAGTCTGTCCTGATCGAAGTAGCGCACGAGTATGCCCCGGGACTTGAGCTGTTCGTAAAGGCCTACAGCACTAGTTCCCGGCGGTGCGGTACAGAGCAGGAAGTTGCTCTGGCTAGGCAGCGTCTCGAAGCCTAGTTCCGCTAACTGGCTCTGCAGATCATTGCGGCTCGCGCGCACTTTCTCCCATGTCTCGCGCGCGTAGTCTTGGGAGCGAAGCGCAGCGCTCGCCAGGCTCTGGGCGATGGCGTCGGTGTTGTAGCTGTCGCGCGTCTTGAAAAGGACCGGCGCGGCCAGAGATTTCGCCGCTAAGCCGTAGCCGAATCGCAGGCCGGCGAGGGAATAGCCTTTGCTGAGAGTCCGCAGAATAACGAGATTATCAAAGCGCGAGAGTAGCGGCACGCAGTCGTGATCCTGGTCTGGGTCGACAAAGTCTATGTAGGCTTCGTCGATCACCAGTAGGCCGCTAAAATTCTCGGCGATAGTGGCAATGACCTCAGCGCTCACAAGCGCTCCCGTAGGGGCGTGTGGATTAACTAAGATAAACGCCTTGGCTTTGAGTCGTTGTAATTGATCCGTGAGATCTTTTGGCAGTTGCCACTGTTCATCGAGATCAATCTCTTCCAGAGTAGCGCCTTGGATCGCGGTAAGCACTGGGTAAAGAGAGTAGGTAGGGCGAGTGGTCGCAACAACCTCGCCTTCATCGACGAAAGTGGTCAGCAAAAGGCGCAGCAGCTCGTCACCGCCGTTGGTCGGGATAATGTTGTCCTTGTGCAAACCGTGCAGCTGCGCCGCCGCTTCGCGAAACTCGTCTGCTATCGGGCTCGGGTAGCGCCGCAGGCCCGCAACGTTGAACTCATTCAGCGCTGTAGCTACCGCTGGAGCCGGAGGGTAGGGGTTCTCATTGGTATTGAGCTTGATGGTATCCGCGTTCTGGGGCTGCTCTCCGGGAGCATAGCCGCTCATGGCGGAGATATTAGATCGTTCGAGTGTCATTGTGGCTCGCTTGTTTATTTAATTGTGCTGCAGCTTAGTCACGAGAGTTTACACTAGCTGAGGTGTTGGGGCGCTTATCGTTTCTCGCATAGACACTCTGGGTCAAGTGTTCAGAGCTCAGCTTTCGCAGCCTGACTGTAAGTTTCTAATCGATTGAGCCAGCCCTTTAGCCAGCGCTGCTCCTGACGCTCCGCCGGCGCATTAGCTACACGCGTTGTTAGCCTTTCCTGCGCTGAATTAATAAAACTTTCTAACGGTGGGAGCTTGTCGTCCATGCCCTGTAGCACCTGCAAAAGCCCCCAGCCTTGCCCATTATAGCGCTCTGTTGTTTTTAGTCCTGTGCCTTTGAAATGCACATAGTCAATGAGTGCATAGAGCCCCGCCGGCGCTGAGTCCTGCATCAGAGCCCGCAGTCGCCTGTCAATTATGTCGCGTTCATTTGCTGGCGCCGCGGCAACAATGCGTGTCGAGTTCGAATGAAATCGGTGAATGATGAATTCAGCCTGCTCTGCCTGGGTTGTCGCGAGCAGCTCGCGCAAGGAGCGAAGGCGTGGGCCATCGAGCTCCTCTAGAAAGGCCTCGCGGCTGGGCCACGGAGAGTCGGCGTTTAGCAGCGCAGACGAATTCTCTGCACTAAATTGGCCACCATTCCGGTCGTTTGGTGAAGGCTGATGGGCGAGAGCAATAAGCCACGGCGGGAGCGTGACGCCTTTCTGTGTAAGGAAGCTGAGCAGGCTAGGGAAGGTCTCTTCGAATGCCTCGCTCTGCTCCCTCTGGTACCAAATGAAATGCCCAATTCCAAGTGAAGGAAAGTCTTCACCGGCATTCCAACTGGTTAGGCAGGAGAGCTTCGAGGCGCACTCATTGGCAAAGACCTGTTGTCCCAGCCAGCGGGCTTGAGAGGGGCTTAATTCAATTTGTGAGCTTGAGCTCGTTTCAGAGGCGCCCTGTGCGGTCTGGTTCAAAGCGCTGAGAAAAACACACGCTAGGCTAATGAGTAAGACGCGGAGGATCCTTGGCGCTGCCTTGGCGCCGCAGCGCCAATCTTCGTATGCACCGATGTTGATGATCGAAAAAAAGGCTTTAAAAAGACTCCGCTGGCGCTGGGTTGTCGAGACCATGAAAAGAACTCTGCTGTGATGCTGTTTGCTGAAGCAGCAGTGTAGCAAGATTGATTGAACTGGGGCAGGTTCGTCGTTTGAACCTGCTCTCCGGAGGCGTGGTTATGCAAGATCCTAAGGCTCGCGATTCATCGCGACTCAGTGAAGAAAAGTTTCGCGCGGGTATTCGTGAGATTTATTCACAGCTAAAAAAAGAGACGTCCATGCAGGCGGGATTGCGCAGCTGTGAGCGGGCGCTTCTTGAGCTGCTTGATGCCCGGCTATTCACTGTCTACGAGCGAGTCGCGAATGGTAAAGAGCTGCGAGCCGTTTTTCGCGGAGGAGACAGTGGTAGTGATGAAGCCACAGAGATCAAAGTCCCTTTCAGCGCAACATCGATTGCCGGCTACGTTGCGCTTAGTCAAAAAGCGATTCTCGTCTGTGATGTCAACGACGCAGAAGAAGTAGCGGATATCCATCCGAGGCTACAGTTTGATCGTCGTTTTAGCGAGGCGCGAGGGCTAGAGATTCGCTCAATGTGCGCGGTGCCGATAAAAGATGAAATTCTACTCGGTGCGATGCAGCTCATGAATTTTACAGAGGATCGGGCGTTCGACGAGATTGATTTGAAACGCTGCGAAGTCGTTGGTCAGCTCTTTGCTCAGCAGTTTCGCTCCTCTCTCACGGGGAGTTATGGCCCCTACGACCACCTCGTTAAGCGCGGCCTGATTTCGCAGCAAGATCTCGATGAGGCGCTTACAAATACCGAAGCCGATCCGAGCGCAACGGCACGGATCCTTATGGATATCCACGGTCTCGGCGCCGATGCGATTGGACGCTCTCTTGAGCTCCATTACCGCGTTCCTTATATGCCATTTGAGGAAGGGTTAAGGTTGCCGGAGGCGCTGGTGGCGAATATCAGCAGGGAATATCTGCGGCGCAACCTATGGGTGCCAGTAGGCGGAGACAAGCACCAGGCAATAGTGCTGATCGCTGATCCTTCTAATCATCAAAAGATCATGGAGATTCAGGGCCTGCTCAATGCGCGCAGCTACGTCTTTCGGGTAGGGCTGCCAGAGCACATTCATCTCTTTCTGCGCGAACAGCGCAGTAGTGACGCTCCCGCTGGATTCCAAGATTTATTTACCGTGCTGGGTAGCACCGACAATACCCTTAAACTTGAGCAGGCGGTCGCCGAAGAATCCGAAGCCGATGCGCCCGGCATGGTGCAGATTGTCAATCGCATGATCGCAGAGGGCGACCGCCTTGGCGCCTCGGACATCCATATCGAGCCGGGCCGGGAAGGGTCTCCAGGTCAGGTGCGAATTCGCGTAGACGGACTCTGTAGGACTCTACTGGAAATACCTGAAGAACACTGTGCTGCAGCCATCGCGCGAGTGAAAGTGATTTCACGCCTGAATATCGCCGAGCGCAGATTGCCTCAAGATGGCAAATGTAAGCTGCTTCTTGGGGACCGCAGGATCGAGATGCGGGTAGCGACTCTGCCGACGGTTCATGGCGAGAGCCTTGTCATGAGGCTGCTGACTTCTGGCAATCCGATGGAGTTGGAAAACTTGAATTTGAGTGCCCAAAACCAAGCTCAAATCATGTCCATTGCAGCGCAGCCCCACGGCCTTTTTCTTGTGGTGGGGCCGACGGGCTCGGGTAAGACTACAACGCTGCACGCTGTGCTGAGCAAGCTGAACGCGCCGGAAAAGAAAATATGGACAGCAGAGGATCCGGTGGAAATCACACAGGACGGGCTGCAGCAGGTTCAGGTGCAGCCCAAAATAGATTTCACCTTTGCTAAAGCCATGCGTGCATTTCTCAGAGCAGATCCCGATGTCATCCTGATTGGCGAAATGCGAGATCAAGAAACAGCCAATATTGCCATTGAAGCCTCTCTCACAGGCCATCTCGTGCTCTCGACCCTGCACACGAACTCTGCGCCGGAAACCATCACGCGGCTGTTAGATCTGGGGCTCGATGCAATCAATTTCTCCGACGCATTGCTGGGCGTGCTCGCTCAGCGGTTGCTAAGGACTTTTTGTGCCCATTGCAAACGAGCTTACACTCCAGATGAGATGGAGAAAAAACGGCTTATCGAGTCTTATGGTGCGAAAGCGTTTGCGAGCCATGGTCTGAATGACCACAGCTGGGCGATGTACCGAGCGGTGGGCTGCGGCGAGTGCGGCGGCACAGGGTACAAAGGCAGGATGGCTATTCATGAAATGCTGCCCTGCAGCGGCAAGCTGCGGCAGATGATCTATCGAAAGGCGAGCCTCGATGAAATTCGCAAGCAGGCGGTGGCTGAAGGGATGCGCACTATGCGTCAAGACGGCATTCAAAAGATCATCGCCGGTCACAGCGACTATAGCCAACTGCTGCAGGTTGTCGGAGTGGCGGTTGATTAAAGCTTTAGGGCCTGCGCATCTACCCGCAGACTTGAGACGAGCCATTCTTCTGAAGATTCGACGAAATCGATCTCAATCGTAGCAGGCCCCGACGCGAATTGTGCGCGAATACGGTAGCTGGCTTCGCCTGCCTGTGCGCTAAGTAAGCCTCTATCGATTTCGGCCGTGAGCGAACCTATCGTTCGCAAGCTGCCCAGTCGTCTTCGTTGCTCTGAGAGCCGCGCTGGCCAGTCAAGCTCAGGCGTGAACTCGAACAGGCTTGAGTGTGCATAGAGAAGCAGGGTCGTATTGCGCCTGTCGTTGAATATTTCCTCCGCTATTGCCAGAGCTAGATCGCTGAGACCGCGTCGCGTATCTCTATAGTCCATGAGGTGTAGTGCAACGAGGGTGAACAGAAGAATGCAGGCAATCAGCAGTGCGGTTTTAGGAGATCGTCCCGCGACGCGAGATTGCTCAGAGGAGGTGGAGGCACCGTTGACGCCGTTTGTTTTTGTTGGAGAGTCGCTGTTCATAGTGTGCTCGTTGCGGTTAGGGAGTGCTGGTGTAAGGGTATTCCTACGCGGCATTAAAAAGTGTTTTGGCCTGAAATGAGCGAAGTCTACACCGGCTTAACGGAACGCTTGGTTTTAGTGTTTAAAAAAGCTTAATTAAATCAGTTATTAGCATCTTTTGAGAAAAAGAGTTGAGCGCTCAGCCCGAGTTTTTATGCACAAAAGCGGCTTAGCTGTAATAAAACGCTATATTTTACGGGTATTTTTCTTGTACAGACTGTATAAAACCCTTAACTTATTGATATTATTTAAGTAATTATATTGATCAAAAATTAAACAATTCGAATAAAAAACCCCTATTTTACGCGCGTTAAGCACCAATTTCTTTTCTATCCCCAGAGTTATCCACAGGAACTGTGGAAAACACCCGCCCATCTCGCATATCGTGAAATAGTATAGATAGCATGGACTTAGGAGGCTAAGGTCGGTGCTACTTGAGCTGTTATCCCTAAGCCTCGGTGTTTGTCTACCCGCAGGCCCTTTTTCTCCCTCCATCAGACAAACGATTCTGTCGTGTTCGCGCTTGTGCTATCTTAGATTCAGACGATTTTTTTCTCAGGCACTGTTTCTTCATGATCGACCTCACTGCTGACATTCCTTTTCTGTGGCGTCTTGGTGCCGAGAGCAGCGAAGGTTACTGCTCCGTATCGATGGTGGTGCCCTGTCCCCCAGAGACAGAGATCGAGGACCTGACTATCGAGACTTCTGTGCTTAGCCTAGCGTCGGATAGCCTGCGCTCGGCGCATGAGGAGACCCTCGAATGGAATGAAGAAGATATCAGTTTGTTTCTGCGGCTGCTCAACCAGCGTCGACCTGATGCTCAGGTTGCACCGGGTTCAAGCTTGCGAGTCGATCTTGCCGACCCCGAAGTGATAGAGATCATTCACATTGTTGCCGCTGCCGGCTTCGGAGTTGCGTTCACTTCAACAGGCCTTCTGCGAGCACCGCAGGCATTGGTTCCGGCTCCGCGCTTTGATGTCGGCTCAAAAGCCTCGATTAACACAGTGATGGGTTTCACGCAGGTTGTCGTAGTTGATGTGGATGACGACGATGTAGTCTGTGTCTTAATGGAAGAGCTTGATGTGCAGGCCATTGATTCCTCCGCAGACGAGTACGACAAGCTCCTACCCAATGATCTACTCCTAGTGCAGCGCGCAGATATTCTGCACGCAGACTACGCGGAAGCACGGGAGAGGCCCGCTGCTGCGACTTTGCAGTAGATCGCGGTCCTTCATTGAGCCGCGGCACTTCATTGAGCTGCGGCAATTCAGTGAGCTGCGGCACTTAATTAAGCCGCGGCACTTAATTAAGCCGCGGCACTCAACTAAGCCATGATTCCAGGCTGCTTAGGCCCGCTGATTGAAGCGTCGGCCCACAAGCGCGGCTGTGATGTTGACCTTTTGGATATCAATGGCGCCTCCAGCGATTCCCCAACCCCAGGCATCACGCATTTTCTGCTCTAGTGGATACTCTTTAGAGTAGCCATAGCCGCCCATAAGCTGAACGCATTTACCGGTGACTTCGCGTGCGGTCTCGTTGGCGAAGCATTTGGCTACGGAGCTTTCGGCGATTGAAGGCAAGCCGCTCTCGGCGTTAATGACGGCGCGATAAAGCAAGAGCCGCGCTGCCTCCAGCTTCATTTTCATTTCAGCGATCTGAATCTGCACGCCTTGGAAGTCCACCAAAGGCTTGCCAAACTGCTCGCGCTCCTGAACATAGTTCAGCACGTAGTCGAACGCCGACTGCGCCGTCGCTAGCGACATCGTGGTATTGCCGCAACGCTCTAGGTCAAAGGCGTCCATGAGTTTGCCGAAGCCTCCCGCCGGTACGAGGATGTCGTCTTCGCTGACCTCAACATCGTCGAAATACATGTCGGCGCTGTAGACGCCGCGAAAGCCCATGTGATGATCGCGCTTGCCAAAACTAAAGCCCGCAGCGCCTTTTTCCACCACGACGGCGCCAATGGACTTAGCTCCCGGGCTATCGTCCATGCGACTGTAGACTACATAGGCCTCTGAATGGCCGGCACCGGAGCTCCAGCGCTTATTGCCGTTGAGTAGCAGGCGGCCGTTCGTGCGAGTGAGCTGGGTTTTGAGATCTGTAAGTGCAGAGCCGGCATCGGGCTCTGACATCGCCACCGCGACTACTGTTTCACCACTGCAGACCTTGGGCAGTAGCCGCTGTTTCATGCTCTCGCTGCCGAAATGGGCAATCGCCAAAGTCGGGCCGAAACAGGACTCGAAAATCGGGAAGGCGACAGCGATAGAGACCTTAGCGAGTTCTTCGAGTACTAACACTGCGTCAAAGTGAGTCATTCCGCCGCCACCGTATTCCGTCGGCAGGTTCACACCGAGATAGCCCAATTCACCGAAGCGCCTGCGCAGCTCAAGGCTAGGCGGTTCATCATTTTCCTCAATTTCGCGAGCTATAGCGGGCAGTTCGCGCTGTGCGAACTGGCGAACTGATTCCTGTAGAGCGTGCTGCTCCTCGGTGAGCGTGAAATCCATTGCGATATCCTGTTGGCTGACGTTAGGCGTCAGAGTGTAGGGCATGACCGTGGTCGATTACAGGACGTGCGCAGGCGCTTTGCCGGCTTTGTTTAAATGAATAAGCAAGTAAAGCGGAAAAAGCGCGGGGAATCCCCGCGCGCATCGGCTAAAATAGGTAATTATTTGGTCGAAAGCGATAGTTGTTCCCGGCCGCAATCGAATTCTTTTCCAGGGCATTATGAGTAGCAAGCTAACAGCAGAAATTAATAAGAGACGCACCTTCGCGATTATCTCGCATCCGGATGCCGGTAAGACGACGATTACCGAAAAGCTGATCCTCCTAGGCAACCTTATTCAGGTAGCGGGCTCCGTAAAGGGCAAACGCAACGACAAACATGCCACGAGCGACTGGATGGCGATGGAGCAGCAGCGCGGCATCTCGGTGACCTCATCGGTGATGCAGTTTCCTTACAACGACCGTGTCGTCAATCTGCTCGATACCCCGGGCCACGAAGATTTCTCCGAAGATACCTACCGCGTGCTTACCGCGGTGGATTCAGCGCTCATGATTGTTGATGGCGCGAAAGGTGTTGAGGAGCGCACGATTAAACTCATGGAGGTCTGCCGGCTGCGCGATACGCCTATTTTCACCTTTGTGAATAAGCTAGACCGTGATATCCGCGATGCGATCGACATTCTCGATGAAATCGAAACCGTGCTAAAGATTAAGTGCGCCCCGATTAACTGGCCGCTCGGCATGGGTAAGGAGTTTAAAGGGGTCTATAACCTCTACAAAGATACTATTCATGTGTACAAACACGGGCAGGGCAATCAGCTGCACGAGGTCGATGTCATTGAGGGCATCGATAGCGAGCAAGCGCGTGAACTGCTGGGAAGCTATCGCGACGACTTCCGTGACGAGATCGAACTTGTCCGCGGCGCGAGCAATGACTTCGATCTAGAAGCTTATCTGCGCGGTGAAATGACGCCGGTGTATTTCGGTACAGCACTGGGTAACTTCGGTGTGAAAGAGATGCTCGACGATTTCGTAGACCACGCGCCGGCCCCTCGCGGCCGCGCAACGCAGACGCGGGAAGTCGCCTCCGATGAATCCGGCTTCTCCGGTTTCGTGTTCAAGATTCAGGCGAACATGGACCCTAAGCACCGCGACCGCATTGCCTTTATGCGCCTTTGTTCGGGTGAGTATTCGCGCAATATGAAGATGCGCCACTCGCGACTTGGCAAAGAGATCAAAGTGGCGGACGCGGTCACCTTCCTTGCTGGCGACCGCGATCAGGCGGAAGCAGCTGTGTCCGGTGACATCATCGGCTTACATAATCATGGCACCATTCAAATCGGCGATACGTTTACCGGCGGCGAGGAACTCAAATTTCTGGGCATCCCACACTTTGCACCGGAGCTTTTCCGGCGCATCCGTTTGCAGGATCCGCTAAAACTAAAGGCGCTGCAGAAAGGTCTCACTCAGCTTTCGGAAGAGGGCTCGACGCAGGTGTTTATGCCGCTGCGCAATAACGATCTTATTGTTGGCGCGGTCGGCGTGCTGCAATTTGAAGTGGTCGCCTTCAGATTGAAAGATGAGTACAAGGTCGATGCGATTTATGAGCCGATCACTGTGCAGTCAGCCCGTTGGGTAGATTGCGAAGACCCCGTAAAGCTCGCCGAGTTTAAGAAGAAGGCCCATGACAATCTGGCGATAGACGGCGGTGGCTACCTGACCTACCTCGCGCCAACGCGGGTGAATTTAAGCCTAATGGAAGAGCGCTGGCCAGAAGTCGATTTCCGCGCGACGCGGGAGCATTAAGCATGACCGTATTCGATAAGCGCGCCACCAGTCATCTTGAATTCTCACTCACGGCAACCGACGGCAAAGCGCGGACAGGAAGCATGCGTTTTCCTCGCGGCGAGGTAGCGACACCGGCCTTTATGCCCGTAGGCACTTACGGCACGGTAAAAGGGCTTACCCCCGAGCAGGTGAGGGGGACAGGCGCCGACATACTGCTTGGGAATACTTTCCACCTCATGCTGCGCCCGGGTACCGAAACGATTAATGTGCACGGGGACCTGCATGATTTTATAGGCTGGGAGCGACCGATCCTTACCGATTCCGGCGGCTTTCAGGTATTCAGTCTGGGAGAGATGCGTAAGATTAGCGAAAAAGGCGTGACTTTCAGCTCGCCGGTAGACGGCGCAAAGATATTCCTCGGTCCCGAATCGGCTATCGATGTGCAGCATAAGCTCGGCTCCGACATCATTATGGTATTCGATGAGTGCACGCCTTATCCGGCGACTCGGGAGCAGGCGCGGGAGTCGATGGAGCTGTCGATGCGCTGGGCAGACCGCTGCAAGCAGGCACACGGCGACCATCCGTCGGCGCTGTTTGGCATCGTGCAGGGCGGGATGTATGCAGACCTAAGAGAGGAATCTCTGGCGGGGTTGCTTGATCTCGAATTCGACGGCTATGCGCTAGGCGGGCTTTCGGTGGGTGAGCCGAAGCAGGAGATGCGCGAGGTGATTTCTCACTGCGGCGACAAGCTTCCCGCGGATAAGCCGCGCTACCTCATGGGCGTCGGCACCCCGCAGGATATTGTGTATGCGGTGTCCCAAGGTATCGATATGTTCGACTGCGTCATGCCCACTCGCAATGCGCGCAATGCCCACATTTTCACCTCCAAGGGGCTCCTACGACTGCGCAATCAGCGCTACCGACGGGATACGCGGCCGCTAGATGAGAAATGTGGCTGTTACACCTGTCAAAATTTCTCTCGCGCCTACCTCTATCATCTTGATAAATGTCGTGAAATGCTCGGCGCGCAGCTCAATACAATCCATAATTTACATTACTATCAAGATCTTATGGCAGGTCTTCGAGGCGCGATACAGGCAGGAGAGCTGCTGGCGTTTATCGCTCAGTTCGAAGCAGACCAGCAGCTTTTGGCAGCGGAGATCGCCGCAGAGGCAGAGAGCGGCGGTGCTTAGCGATCATTCAGGCTAGGTCCGGCTTCTGACTTCGCTCCGGCTTCTGACTTCGCTCCAGCGGCTGCTTCCGCCTCGGCGCTACGCTTAAGCGAGCCGGCGGCTCTCAAACCCGGACAGGCGTTGAGGTGTCCGCAAGCGCCCCCATCTATGAGATAATAACGATCAAATCAAAGCTCCAAAATTAACAGCCGTCGATTGGTGAGCGCTGAACTCGCTGCGCCTTTGGACAGACTAGACACTCACCCATTGCAATAGAGAGCAAAGACCATGGATTTCCTATTTCCCGTCGCCTACGCGCAAGAGCCCGGCCAACCATCACTCGCCTTCAACCTCGCCCTATTTGGAGGCATGTTTTTGCTGTTCTGGCTGCTTATTTTACGTCCGCAGTCGAAGCGCGCTAAAGAGCATAAAGAGCTTGTAAGCGCCATCGGCAAAGGCGACGAAGTGCTCACTTCCGGCGGCCTGCTTGGCAAGGTTGTCCGTGTCGACGAGGACTACCTGGCCCTGGAAGTTGGCGTGGGTGCTGAGGTCAAGATGCAAAAGGCGGCGATCGCTGCGGTGCTACCCAAAGGCACGCTCGCAAAGATCTAGCTTCCGAAGTCCGCCGGCGCTAAGCCGGCTTGCTCGCAGCGGCCTGCACGGCCACAAATCAATAATTCAAATTACGTCTTACAGAGCCCGCTTATGCTCAATCGATACCCCGCGTGGAAAAACGCGCTGATTTGTCTGGTCGTTCTCCTTGGCCTACTTTATTCGGTTCCTAACCTCTATCCCGATGATGAAGCGATTCAAATAAGCAGCGATGCGATGCCTCTTATCGAGGCCGATCTTGAACGCGCGACGACGGCGCTAGAGGCTGCTCAGCTCAACTTCTTTGGCGCCGAGATTAACGACGGCAGTCTGCTGTTGAGGCTTGATAGCGTAGAAGATCAGCTGCGGGCCAAGACCGCATTAGAAGACGCCTTCGGCAGCGATTACATTGTCGCGCTAAATCTTGCTCCGACAACACCGGGCTGGATGCAGTCTATCGGTGCCGGGAAAATGAACCTGGGCCTCGATCTGCAGGGCGGCGTGCACTTCCTTATGGAAGTCGATATGGATGCGGCAATTGATCGGCGCATGCAGGACAATCTCAGCAACGTGCGTTCGGTCCTGCGGGAAGAACGCATTCGCTCCCGCGGTCTGGCCCTCGAAAGCCAGACTCACTTGGCGGTGCGCTTCGCCACTTCCAGCGATCGCTCTGCAGCGCGCTCGGCACTGATTACAAACTTCCCTGAGCTACAGCTGCAGAACCGTGAAGAGGGCGATTTTTTTGTTCTCGACATGCGCATGACCCCCGATGCGGTGCTGCAGATTCAGCGCGATACGCTGCAGGCCAATCGTACGACTTTGCTTAACCGCGTCGATGCGCTCGGTGTCTCCGAGCCCACTGTGCAGCAGCAGGGTGCCAATCGCATCGTCGTTGAGCTGCCTGGCGTGCAGGACCCCGCGCAGGCTATTCGTATTCTGCAGCGCATCGCGACTCTCGAATTCCACCTAGAGTCAGAGCTTGGTTCATCAAGCCTGTCTTATGAAACTTTCGACTACCAAGGTATACCGGTCAACGTAAATAACGACGTAATCCTGCAGGGCGACCGCATTAGCAATGTGCGCTCGTCACTCGACCAAAATGGTTTGCCGCAGGTGCAGATTAGTCTTGATGCCCAAGGCGGCAGTCAGATGAATCGCATCACCCGCGACAACGTCAATAAGTTCATGGATATTTTGCTGATCGAAACTAAGTCGCGAACTAATACCGTGCTTGATGAAGAAGGCAATGAAGTGGATGAAGTGGAATTCTTCGAAGAGAAACGCCTCATCAGCCACGCGCGAATTAACTCTGCGCTAGGCCGTCAGTTTGTTATCACCGGCCTTACCTCGCGGGAAGCGAACGATCTCTCGCTGCTCATTAGCTCCGGCTCGCTTGCGGCGCCTATGACCATCGTCGAGCAGTCGGTGATTGGCCCGTCGATGGGACAAGAAAATCTCGAGCAGGGTGTGATGGGCGTGCAGGTCGCAGCAGCGCTGGTCATCGCGTTCATGCTGTTTTACTACCGTGTTTTCGGTTTGGCGGCCAATCTCGCGCTGCTCATGAACATCCTGCTGATCTTCGCCATTATGTCGTCAATTATTCCGGCCACACTCACTCTGCCTGGTATTGTCGGCATCGTGCTGACTGTCGGTATGGCGGTGGATGCTAACGTGCTTATCTTTACTCGCGTGCGGGAGGAACTTGCGGAGGGCTCATCGCCGCAGCGGGCTATCGATGCGGGTTATGACCGCGCCTTCACGACTATTTTAGACGCCAACCTCACAACATTCTTAGTCGCCGCCGTGCTCTTCAGCATCGGCTCGGGCCCGGTTAAGGGCTTCGCGGTTACCCTAATGATTGGCATCATCACGTCAATGTTTACGGCGATTGTGGGAACTCGGGCACTAGTCAATTTGATCTACGGCGGGCGCAAAGTCTCGAAGCTTTCCATCGGTAAAGTGCCGCAGTTGACTAAACCGCCGCACAGCGAAGCTGAGGCTCAGGCCTAAGGGCAGCAATTGATAGAGTCGCGGCGCGCCGCGTAATTACGGATTACACACTATGCTAAGCAAGCAGTTCGATTTCATGGGAGTTCGCCGCGTTGCCGCGATAGGCTCGCTAATTTTAGTTTTGGTCTCGATCGCCTCACTAGCGACGCGGGGCTTGGATTTTGGTCTCGATTTCACCAGCGGCACGTCGGTTCGTCTTAACTTTTCAGACTCAGTCGATATTTCGCAGGTCAACGAAACCCTAGCCGAGCAAGGCTACGGTGACGCTGTGGTGGTGAGCTTCGGCTCCGATAGGGACATCCGCGTCATTCTGCCCGTAGACGAATCGGTCGCCGAAGCCGAGCAGGCATCTCAGGCCGTGCGCATTGGGGAAAGGATTCGAGACATGCTGGCGCAATCAACTGATGCGCAGATCAGTCTTGAAGGCTCTGACTATGTGAGCGCAAAAGTAGGTACCGAGCTCGCCGAGCAGGGCAGCCTCGGCATGCTCGTCGCGCTAGGCATCATCATGGTGTACATCGCCGTGCGCTTTCAGTTCAAGTTTTCGGTTGGAGCCGTAGTCGCCCTGGCACATGACCTGATAATCACCCTCGGTATTTTTTCCGTGAGTGGCATGGAGTTTAACCTCAATACGCTTGCGGCTATGTTGGCCATCATTGGCTATTCTCTCAATGACACCATCGTAGTCTCTGACCGCATTCGTGAAAACTTTCGTAGGCTGCGTAGCGGAACGCCAGTGGAAATGGTTAACGTCTCGCTAAACCAAACGCTAGGCCGCACGATCATCACCTCATTTACGACCCTGCTTGTCCTAGTGTCTATCCTGTTAGTGGGCGGCGAGTCGACACAGGGTTTTGCGATTGCCTTAATTATTGGCGTCGTGGTTGGTACTTATTCTTCAATCTATATCGCCTCCAATGTCATCCTGATGATGAACGTGACTCGGGAAGATTTGATGATCCCGATTAAGGAAGGCTCAGAGCTCGATGATATTCCCTAGTTCGCGTTAGCTGCATCTAGAGAGCAATAAGCGAAGGACAGAAATTTGCGAAGCGCCCGCTGTTCAATCGACAAAGAAATAGCTGTTAGGGCTGCAGTCTTAGCGAGCTGGCGAGCGCTGCTTAGCCTTTTGCTTGCTAGCTGCATTTCACCGTTCGTTTTCGCACAGAATTCGGAAAATTTTCCGCGCCCCGCGGAGCTTGAGCCTGCGATAAAATTTTGGACCCGGGTTTACACTGAAGTCGATACCCGTAGCGGCTTCCTGCACGACGCGCGACATCTCGATGTTATCTATGGCGCCCATCCGCTGGATCGCAAACTCATAGAGCAGGAACGTGAACAGATCAAAGCGGCGCTGCGTGTGCTTGCGACGGGCAAGCGTACGGGTTTGAGCAGCGAGGAGCAGGCGGTTCTGGCACTTTGGCCGAGCGATGTGAGTAATCAGACCCTGAGAGCGGCCGCCGAGAACGTCCGCTGGCAGCTAGGTCAATCAAACCGTTTTCTTGCTGGCCTGCGCCGCTCTGGCGCCTATCGTAGCCATATTGAAGAAGTCATTCGCAGCAAGAATTTGCCCGCCGGCCTTATCGTGCTGCCTCATGTCGAATCGTCTTTTAATCCTGGGGCCTACTCCTCCGCTGCGGCCGCGGGCATGTGGCAGTTTACTCGCGCCACGGGTCAGCGTTTCATGCGCATCGATCACATTGTTGATGAGCGGATGGATCCGTACATCGCTGCTGAGGCGGCGATGAGCCTGCTCGAATACAATTATCGTGTGCTCGGCACGTGGCCACTCGCACTCACTGCTTATAACCACGGGGCGGGGGGTATTGCGCGGGCGGTGAGAGAAACTGGCACCAGCAATATCGAAGACATCGTTGCGCGCTACAACGGTCGGCGCTTCGGCTTCGCCTCGCGCAATTTCTATGCGCAGTTCCTCGCAGTCAGCGACGTCGAAAACAATGCTGAGCGCTATTTTGGCGAGGTTGATTTTAACGCCGCACCGAGCTTCGTAGAGGTCACGACCGATGCGTACATCGATGCGGAGGTTTTCGCTTCGAATGCCGGCGTCAGCCTTGCACAGCTCGAAGCGGATAACCCGGCGCTACGGCCCATTGTTTGGCAGGGCCAAAAGCGTATCCCACGCGGGTTCCCTGTAAAGCTGCGGGGCAATATCCAGCCGAGCACTCTGCTAGCTAACATCGGCAGCGACTATAAATTTGCCGTGCAGACCCCCGATGTCTCCTACACAGTGGTCCGCGGTGACAGTCTGTCGGTGATAGCACGTCGCTTCAAAACCAGCGTAGGTCAGCTAGTGGCGTTGAATCAGCTTACCAGTAGTCATCGAATTCAAATCGGCCAGGAGCTTTTGCTGCCCCAGGACGAATTGGCGCTGGCCTCGCAGCGGCCTCCTGCTGATGGCATTTATTCCGTTACCCGCGGTGATACCGTATCGTCTATAGCACGACGTTTTTCTGTGGCGGAAGATGCGCTTCTACGCTTAAACAGCATTAGCGACGCGAGTCGTATTTATCCGGGCCAGGAGCTGCGCCTACCAGGACTCTACGCCGCGGCGCCGCAGCTGAGCGCGAATCAGTCGGCTCCGACTACACTCGTCACGGCCGAGGATACGCAAGAGGTAGAGACGCTCCTCGCGTCAGCAGATAGCGCGACAGCTGAGTCCGAGCCGCGCGATGGGGTAGGCGAGTCGCTCGACAAATTAGCTGCCGAGTCCGTCGAGCTCGAGGTCGACGCCTCGTTGATGGATACTGAGGTACTTATTGACGACACGCTAGTCGCTGCGGAAGCGGACGCAGTTGCCGTGGAGGCCGTGGCAGGCGAATCAGAGATAGGGCGAGTCGAGAGTGAGGCTGAGCTTGCCGAATCGCTTAGTGCGGACCCCGCGGACTATTCGGTTGCGAGCGACGATTCTATAAGAGTGCAGGCCACTGAAACCCTGGGCCACTATGCCGACTGGCTAGCCGTACGAGCTTGGGACATACGCCGCCTAAATGGCATGGCTTACCGCGACCCAGTCATCGTTGGTAAACGCTTGACGCTAGGCTTTAGCAAAGTGTCTCGCGCCGAGTTCGAGCGCCGCCGCAGAGACTATCATTCGACACTGCAGCGGGAATTCTTTGCCGTTAATCGCATTCGTGACGTCGAGGAATATGTCATTCGCGCTGGCGATAATATTGGCAGCATCGCGCGTAGGCGTTATTCAGCGCCGCTGTGGCTCGTGCGTCAATACAATCCCGACATAGACTTTAATCGCATACAAATTGGCCAGAAGGTGGTTTTCCCTCTGCTAGAGACTGTCGAGCAAGACTAAACTTCTTGCTAAGGGCGTAAGGCTAAGTCTGTGAGTGAGCCTCAAGCGTCTGCCTGAATAACTCGCGGTAGCTCGGCGCTAGCGCTGCGCTTTTGAAGTCTTCCAGATTCACTGTAGGCAGTGCCTCTCCTTTCGCTTTGCGCTCTTGCCATTTCTCTAATTTAGCCAGAATGTGGGCAGCGCTTTGCTGTTCGGTGGCCTCTCGCGCATACAAATTCTCAGTGGGCAGATACTCGGGATAAACCAGATCCGCCGGAGCCAGTGGCGCGCAGCCCGCAAGCGTGGCCTCCTGTATCGATAGACCCTGGAAGTCGTGCAGTGCGGTGGAGAGCACGACATCACAGCGGCTGAGCAGTGACTCGTAGTCCTTGCGCTGCGCGATGAAGCCCCAGTGTGCAGGCTCGCGGTTGAAGCGCATCGCCTGCGCAGAGAGCAGCTTTTGGATTTGCTCGAACTCGGCGGGGCGCTGTTTAAACTGTTGTCCGACAATATGTACTGCGCAATTTAAATTGCTAGCGCACAGCAGTCGTACAAATTCCAATAGCAGCGTTGGTCCTTTGTCATATTCCCAGCGATGATTCCACAGTATTTCCAAGTAGGGCTTTTTCTCCCCATTATGCGCGGAGACAGCGGGTTCGGCGAGCGGCACGGGCAGGGTACAGGCGCGTTCTAGTGTTGGCATAAGCCCAGGTGGCACATGGTCAGGCAGTCGCTTAAGCAGCGTCTTTGCGCCGGCCAGAAAACTGTAGCGATTGTAGTCACTGTTAAACGCGATGGTATCGGCGCAGAGTGCGGCATAGAGAGGCACGATCTGAGTCTCCGCATTGTCGCGCTGTGCTTCACGGGTTGGATACGCGAATTGATTCTCGTGGAAATAGATAAGCGTTGGCAACCGCGCTAGAGCCGGATAGAAACCGCGCAGTGTGCTTAGATCGACCATGGAAGTGACAATCAACAAGTCGTAATCGCCGTCCAGAATGTCACTTGCGCCAAAAGCGAAGCTCAATCCATTGCCGCGGAGTCGCCAGCTAAAATGGCGCGCAGGTAAAGCCAGCTGAGTCCATTGATACTCAGGCAGCATCGCCTGTAGGTTCTGTCGCCACTGACGATGGCTTTCGGCGTCATAAGCCGACAGTAAAAGAATCTTACGGAGTGGCTGCGGTTTCTTCATCTGAGGTTCTGCTGGGCGGGGCTTTACTTTGACACTCGTGCCGGAGTAGTTTCACCTACTTTGAAACAGTATGAAGGGGACTCTTGTGACGATCAAACTTTATGGCATGCCGCTTAGCAATTATTACAACATGGTGAAAACTGTGCTGCTTGAAAAAGAGATGGAGTTCGAGGAGGTTCTTGTGCTCCCGAATCAGAAGTCTGACTATCTCGAGAAGAGTCCCATGGGTAAAGTCCCAGCTATGGAAACTGAGGCCGGGTTTCTAACAGAGACCGGTGTGATGATCGACTACCTCGATGCTCTCGGTCAGGGTCCTAGCTTCTATCCCGTTGATGCCTTTGCTAAAGCTAAGGTACAAGAGCTTATTCGTTATCTAGAGCTCTATATCGAGCTGCCCGCCCGACGTCTGTACGGCGAGGTCTTTTTCGGACGTCCGGCAAGCGATGAGGTGAAGAAGGAAGTGAAGGCACAGCTTGAAAAAGGACTACTGTCTTTTAATCGGCTGGCTAAATTCTCACCCTATCTTTGCGGCGAAGAAATCACCTACGCTGACTTTTACTACCGCTTTACCATGAATCTCACGTTGAACGTCGCTAAACGTGCCCTTGAATGGGATCTTGCCGGAGAGGCGCCGCAGTACAATGAGCTTATAGCGCTTATTGACGAGAGAGAGTCGATCAAGCGGGTGCTTGAGGATCAGAAAAAGAAAGATTAAACCTGAGTCAGTTCTTTGATGTAAAAAAATGGCCCGCGTCTTTCTGTAAGGCGCGGGCCGTTTTTTTAAGCGTACTGGGCAGTCTAGCGGTGGTGCATACGCTCGATAATGCCTTTGCTGCTCGTCATGTCTAGGATCGTATCGATGTTTGCGTCGATATCCTCCACGCTCGCATTGAGACCAAGGTTTACGCCTTCGTTCTCACGCACGTCGGCGGAGTAATAGCGTCCACCGGCGGCTTGAATGATGCGGCCGTTCGGCGCTTTATCAGAACAGAGATACACCACGGCTGGAGTTACGAGTTCCGGTGCGAGTTTCTCAGCGCTGTCCTCGAAGCCGGGGAGTTCCTCGGTCATGCGGGTGGCAGCAATAGGTGCAATCGCGTTGGTGAAGACGCCGTATTTCGCGCCCTCGAGCCTGAGTGTGTTCATGAAGCCAACCAGGCCCAGCTTAGCGGCGCCGTAATTGCTCTGTCCAAAGTTGCCGAACAGTCCGCTTGTGGACGTGGTCATGACTAGGCGACCATAGCCTTGCTCGACCATGATGGGCCAGACGCACTTAGTTACGTTGAGGCTACCCGTCAGGTGGACGTCGATTACCGCGTGCCAGTTGTCTAGCTCCAACTTAGAGAAGGTCTTGTCGCGCAGGATGCCGGCGTTATTCACCGCGATGTCGATGCGCCCCCACTTCGCCATAACCTCGTCGACCATGGCCTGTACCGCGGCTAAGTCGGTAACCGAAGCCCCGTTTGCCATGGCCTCACCGCCCGCGTCGATGATTTCCTGTGCCACGAGCTCAGCAGCCGTTGCCGATCCGCCGCTGCCGTCGACGCTACCGCCGAGGTCGTTGACGACAACTTTGGCGCCGCGGCGCCCCAGTTCCAATGCATGTTGACGACCTAGGCCGCCGCCGGCGCCAGTAACGATCGCAACGCGACCTTCAAATCCAATTGCCATAGTGTGTTTCCGTATTTTCAGCGACTCGATATTGAGTCGGCGGGTCTGTGTTTAATGTCCTGTGGGAGGCGCGATGATCCGCGCAAACCTGCCACGGATTCTATGCGGATGCTGCAAGAGGCGCAAACCGAGTAAATTCTCTCGCGAACGGTGGGAACTTCCGCGCAATTGAGTATTATGGGGCTCTTCGCTCTGCTGCCAGCCGGGCCCTGTAATTCTGAGGAAATAGAAAAAAATGAGCGATTTGAGACCAGTGCCAGCGGCTACAGTGGTCGTCGCGCGCGACGCCGATGCGGGGCCGGGCATTGAAGTGCTGCTTTTGCGTCGTAATTCTAAGCTTGTGTTTCACGGGGGACATTGGGTCTTTCCCGGCGGCCGCATAGATTCCGCGGATTTCGACGGGCCGGAAGGTTCAGAATACGCCGCAGCTTTGCGTGCCGCGGTTCGCGAGACCCGCGAGGAAGCGGGGCTGATGATCGCACAAGAGCAGCTTGTGCATACTGCACACTGGACTACGCCGCCCGCGCTTCCAAGGCGTTTCTGCACCTGGTTCTTTATGTGTGGGCTCGATCGCAGCGCGCAGGTCACTGTCGATAATCAGGAAATCCTTGAGCATCGATGGCTCACGCCGACTGCGGCGCTGCTCGCAGCCAAAGCCGAGGAACTAGTGCTTCCGCAGCCGACTAAGCAAACCCTCAAGCAGATTGCGGGGCAAGCCTGTGTAAGCGACCTATTGGACTGGGCTCGTAGGACTCCGGTGCATGTGTTTCCAGATGATTCAGAGTTTTACCGCCCCGAGGAAATGGGCGTTGTGCTCTAGTCTTGCCTAGGCCCTCGCCTTAATGGGATAGTTAAGCCAAGAGTCGATCTGCGTCGCGACTGCGAGCGTTGAACTTCAAAACATTTTCTCGCTTTGATAGTGCGTACAGAGGAATAAGCAACACTCGGACAATCCAAAGGTTAGCGGTCGTCATTTCGACCGGTGGTCTCTTCTCTACTCGCCGCACTTGCCGGAATAAGCTTCCACAGCGCTTTAGCAGCGCGTCGTAACGGGCTATGCATGACTAAGCAAACATTAGAAAGTCTGCGCAACACCCTCACAAAGCTGCAGAAGCGGCAATCTCGACTCGTCTACGCTAAATCCACGGGTCTCTTGTTGCTCGCCCTCAGCGCCTTAGCGGCTGCGGGCATCGGCTATGCCGCGGCCTTTACGACAACGGGCTATGCTTCGTTAGGACTCCTGAGTCTTATGCTCGCGCTAGGTGTCGGCATTGGACTACTGCTTTTCCGAGCGAGTCGCCGCGGCGTCTCTGACCAGCGCGCGCTCGCGCACTATGTCGAAGAGCAGCTGCCTGACTTTGAGCAGCGCCTTCTCACGTCTTTGGAATTTGATCGCAGCGAGGCGGGTTCTTCACAACGCGGAGTGTCCCCGGCTTTCGTTGAGCAGCTTTGGCGCGATGCCGCTTCACACCTCGAGAGCCAGCAGCGGGAAGTACAGCGTGTAAGTTCGGCCCGCGAGCCTCTCATCTTTCTCTTCGCTGGCCTTACCGCCGCTGCCGTCGTCGCTCTGTCTCTCCTAGAATCGCCGGCGCTGCGCGCCGCCGCGAGGGGGCTCACGACGCCGTTTGCGGACACCGCGTTTGTCGAGGTTCAACCCGCTCCGACGATTGCCCTAGAGGTTATGCCCGGCGATGTCGAGATGCAGCGCGGCGATTCGCTCACAGTCAGCGTGCGCGTGGAAAACGCTCAGCCTTCTGCGCTGACATTGCAGCTGCAGGACGACCGCCTCAACTGGCGAGACTACCCAATGACCTTGCAGGCGAGCGACGAGAGCGGAGCGAGCTTTAGCTACTACCTGCCAGCGCTGATGAAAGACACACTCTACCGCGTGCTTTTGCCATCCGGGGAAGTGGATTCGCGTGAGCACCAGATTACGCTCTACGACCTGCCACAAATCGAATCTATCGCAGTCGCCCTAGACTTTCCTGAATACACGGGGGAAGAGGACACGGTGGAAGAAGAGTCGGGCGATATCGTTGCGGCGCGCGGTACGGAAGTAGTGCTCAACGTTCTGTTCAATAAACCTCTCGCGCGAGCGCGAATTCTGTTTGAGTCGAGCAACGAGCAGACTGAAGAATATGTCGACTCAGATCTCACGATTGACGGACTCTCGGGCAGCGTGGCGTTTACCGTGCAGGGTGATGGCGTCTACCGCATCATTGCCAATGATCTTGAAGGTTTCGAGACAGCAGCGCCGCTGGATTACTACATTCGCGCGATCGAGGATCAGGCGCCTGTGCTCACTCTGCGCAGGCCTGGTGCTGATCAGGAAGTATTCCCGCTTGAGGAGGTGGTTCTCGAGGTTGATGCGAGCGACGACTATGGGCTCAGTGAGTTCACGTTGAATTACGCTGTGGTAGGAGCCGAGGATACGGCGATCGATTTCCTCCCCGCCGAGAGTGTGCGCAGCGCTCAAGGCGAGACTCTGCTGTATCTCGAAGACCTACAGGTTGAGCCAGGCGACTTCGTTAGCTACTACCTCACACTCGCCGACAATAACGCGTTAGACGGCCCGAGCCAGGTTGTCTCCGACATTTATTTTCTTGAAGTGATTCCCACCGAGCAGGAGTTTCGCCGAGCCAATCAGCAGGGCGGCGGCGGAGGTGGCGGACAGGGCGGCGGCGAGAGCAGTGCTTTAGTTACCGTGCAAAAAGACATCATCGCGGCGACGTGGAAGCTGCGCAATAGACTGCGCACTGCCGAGGAAAATGATATCGAGGCAGACGCGGAGATCATTGCCGAGTCGCAGCGCGAAGCAACGGGGCGTGCGCGCATGTCCATTGACAGACTCGCCGAGCGTCTTAGTTTTTCCGACGACAGCTATGACCTTGCGGTGGAAAACCTGTCCCTTGCCATCGAGCAAATGAATCTTGCAGCAAGCGATCTTGATGAGCTCCAGGTGACTACCGCGCTCAAACCCGAACAGCTAGCTCTGCAATACATTTTGAAGGCCGAGGCCAATATTAACCGCACTGACATCAGCATGCAGCAGAGCGGTGGCGGCGGAGGGGGCGGTGGCGCGCAACAGGAGCGCGAGGATCTGCGTGAACTTTTCGAAATGGAAATGGGTCAGTTAGAGAACCGCTATGAGACACCTGGTGGCAGCAGTCAGGCCGGCGGCAGCAATGCCGAGGAAGTTAATAAACTTGAAGAACTCGCGCGTCGCCAAGAGGCGCTCACCCGCGCGCAGCGTAATTTGGCGCGACGAGAACAGGAGCTAGAAGAAGAACAGCGCCGACGCGAGCTCGAGCGTTTGCGCAGGCAGCAGGAACAGCTTAGCGCTGAGTTGGAGCAGCTCGCGCGCAATTCGCAGTCTTCGCAGCGTGGGAGTCAGCAGAGGCAGCAGACCGGCCAGCAATCAGCGCAGCAGGCAGGCCAGCAGGGTGGCTCTCAAACGAACCCTCAGTCCGGCGCTTCCGCGCAAGCGTCGGCTCAGCAGTCGCAGTCATCTCAGGAGTCTGCTGCCGACGGGCCGCAGTCGGCGATCGACCGCGCGATCGAGCAGATGCAACAGGCCTCACAAAGCGAAAGCGCCGCATTAGCGGCAGCGCAGAGTCAAAAAGCGCTTGAGAGCCTGCGGGAACAGCAGCGCGAATTGACAGAGCAGGGGGAGAGCTCGGTGGCACAGATCGCACGACGATTAGCCGACCGTGGCCAATCGCTGCTGCGTCAACAGCAGGCGCTAGAAGAGGGCCTGCAGGCTGTGAGCGAGTCGCAGGGTCTTGGTCAAACAAGGCGCGAGGCCCGACGCGATGATGCGCTCGAAGCGCTGCTCGATGCGCAGCGTCAGCAGCAGCGTGACATCGAAGAAATAGAGGACATGCTGCGCGCGGTGGTTACCAGAGGCGACAGTGAAGACAGACGTCTGCTGACTCAGGCGCAGGCGGCCAGCCGCGAGCTTCAGCCAATACGTGACGACATGGCGACGAGTAATCGGGTGCTGCGCAACGGTATGGTAAATCTTGCCATCGATATGGAACAGGATCTCGGCGCGCAGATCGATTCCCTAGCACAGAGTCTGGCGAGCCTTAATCCTGCTCAGCAGCAGGCGGGAGATAGCCA
This sequence comes from Pseudohongiellaceae bacterium, assembly GCA_965661495.1. GTDB lineage: Bacteria > Pseudomonadota > Gammaproteobacteria > Pseudomonadales > Pseudohongiellaceae > UBA9145. Next base: position 116,664 of record CBFIDY010000003.1, read on the forward strand.
GCAGGCCGCTCAGGACGCACAGCGCCTGCGCGAAGAGATCGAAGCGCTAGAGTCCGAGGTCGCGCAGTTTAACGAACAGGGACAGTCGCCTGATGGCGAGGCGTCGCTGGCGCAGATGCGTGAGCGACTCAGTAGCAGCCAGGCCTTAGCCGAAGGATTGTCGCAGCAGCTTGCCCAGCAACGCGGCGGCACCGCGCAGCGTCAGGCTGGACAGCCTAGCGCCGTGGGGACGGCGCGCAGCGTGCGTTCGCAGCTGAGTCGGCAAGATATAGAAGACTTCCTGCAGCGCCCAGAGCTATTCGAAGCTTTGCTCAACCCCATCGTGGAGCTCGAAGGCGCGCTGCGCGCCCAGGCCGAGCGTGAAGCCGCGTCGCAGCAGCTATTTACCGCAGACGAAGAGGCGATCCCAGAAGCCTACCGTGATCTTGTTGAGCAGTACTATCGCACTCTCTCCGAGGGCGAAGCGGGAGGACAGCCCTAGTGCCCACCTCAGAGACGACTCTATTAGGCGCGCTAGGTGCGGGCACATTGCGCTTCGACTACGGCATCCCTGTGTGGGCGTTTCTCCTTTTTGCTGCAGCTCTTATCGGCGTCACTGCACTGGGTTACCGAAAAACTTTTCGCCCGCTCAGTCCCGCTTGGCGTCGAGGCCTCATCGCTGTCCGCAGCGCAGTCCTCGTGCTGATCGCATTTTGCATGCTGCGCCCGGTCGTTGTGAGCACCGAGACTGTGCCGCAGGAAACTTTTTTCGCTGTGCTTGTTGATGACTCCGCGAGCATGTCGCTAGTCGATGGCGCCGGCGCTGAGACTCGTGAGGCAGCAGCCCTGTCGGCGTTTGAGAGAGCGCTATTGCCGGAACTCGAGGCGGATTTTCAGCTGCGCTATTTTGCCTTCGGCGCAACAGCGCAGCGGCTTCCCGAGTTAACGCAGCTTTCTGCGCTGCACAGCGACCAATCTGATGTGCGGCGCAGCACTTCGGCCTTGGGCCAGGCGCTTGCCACGGTGGATGATCAGCTGGGCGGCTTACCCCTCAGCGGCGTTCTCGTGATAAGTGACGGCGCCGACAACAGCGGCGTAGATTCGCAGATAGCCGCGCGGGAGTTTGCGGCCAAGGGCATCCCCGTATTTACTCTCGGGGTAGGTGAGACAGCACTGGGTAATGATCTCGGTATCGAGGGGGTGACAGCGGCTTCTACGGTGCTAGAAGGCTCCGTGTTCAACGCGCAGGTGCGATTAAGCCAGCAGGGCTTCGCCGGCGAGCGGGTGCGTCTTAGTGTTCTAGAGGATGGGATCGAGGTTGCCCAGCGCGAAATCGTGCTTGGGGCAGCGGACGTCGCTCAGCGCTTCGAGCTTGAGCTCACGCCTTCCCGCGAAGAGGCGATCGTCTATCAGCTTGAGGCTGAGCTGCTGGATCCGCAGCGCGCGCAAAGTGAAAAAATACTGGAGAATAATCGCTATAGCTTTCTTGTCGATAATTCGCCTAAGCCTGCCCTTGATGTGCTTTTCATCGAGGGGCACCCTCGTAACGAGTACAAATTTATCCAGCGCGCTGTGCGGCCTGATAGTTCGCTGCGACTCGCAACCTATTTGCGCACGGGTCCGGAAAAATTTTATCGACAGGGAATCGAATCGCCAACGGAACTCAGTGAGGGATTTCCAGCTAATAAGGAAGAACTTTTCGAGTACGAAGCGATTATTTTGGGAGATATCGAGCAGGAGTTTTTCTCGGTCGACCAGTTAGCTCTACTCGATGACTTTGTGGCCGAGCGAGGCGGCGGTCTGTTGCTTTCCGGCCGCGTGGACGAAGGCTTTATCGGAACCCCGCTCGCAGACATCGCGCCCGTCAGCCTAGTTGAGGAGTCGCTACTGCCGCGCTCATTGCAAGGGGGTATTCGCCGCGGCGACCACGCGACAGGCGCACTGTTTTCGCCGCAGCTTACACAGGCTGGGCGCGTGTCGCCGCTTTTGCGCCTCGCAGGCGACGATAGGACTAATCTTGCGCTGTGGTCATCTCTGCCGCCGCTGCAGGGCGTGTATGCGACAGGACGCATCAAGCCCGGTGCCTCAGTGCTGTTGGAGCATCCGACTTTGGATTACCAGAATCAGCCGCTGCCGGTCATCGTGTCTCAGCGCTACGGTTCGGGCCGGAGCATGAGTATTACCACTGCCAGCACTTGGCGCTGGCAAATGATGCTGCCGGTGGCGGATCAGACTCAGGAAAAACTGTGGCGACAGCTTTTGCGCTGGCTAGCAGTGGGCGCAGAGGAGCGCATTGAACTGAGCTTTGATCGCGAATTTTATAATCTCGGCGATACAGTGACCGTAGAGGCAAAAATAGTCGATGCTAATTACGAAGCGGACAACGAAGCGAGTCTCTGGCTGCAACGTGAAGATCCCTTGGGCGGGCTCAGCGATACGCCGATGCAGTGGCAGCTCAGTGAAGAAGGTGTTTATCAAGCGCAATTCGTGGCCGGGCAGGAAGGTGTGCACCAGCTGCTTGTAGAAGTCGCTAGCGCGGCCGGAGAGGGCCGAGCGGAGAATACTGAGAAACGCGCATCGCTGGTTGTGACGCCGTCGCTGCGCGAATATAGCGACGCTGGATTAGATGAGGGAGTGCTGCGCCGAATTGCCGAAACCACCGGCGGCGTTTATCAGCCGCTCGAGCGCGCAGACGAATTAGCTGCTGCAATTAGCAACACGCCAACGGCCTACACCAAGGAACTTATCACCGATCTTTGGGACAGTCCTTGGATGCTTGCGCTGCTGATTGGGCTCTTATGCCTGGACTGGTCTCTGCGCCGTATGAGGGGGCTTTCATGAAATATTCAACCGCGATTTTTACAGTGCTGCTGAGTAGCGTGCTACTCGCTTCAAACGCCTCTGCACAGAATACTCCGCGCGAATTCTTCGCCCAAACAGCAGCGGCAAAAAAAGTCGCTTTAATTATCACCGGGCCGACGGTGGGCGCGGACAACGAGGCTAAATATCGCCAGCTAACTCTGTCCCTGCACGACGTCCTAGGGCGGGACTATGGCTATGCGAGCGATCAGATAGAGCTTCTCTATAGTGACCCGAAGGGAGAGAGCGCTGAGGCGGATGAGCGCGTTGACGGTGTCGCTAACCGGGAGGGTATAGAGCAAGCGATTGCAAAGCTGAGCGCGATCTTAAACCGCGGCGATCAGCTGGCGGTATTCCTACTGGGCCACGGTACAGGCAGCGACAGCGAGGCAAAATTTAATATAAGCGGGCCGGATGTGACTGGCGCGGAGTTTGCCGGACTGTTCTCGGCGTTTACCGAGCAGGACCTCATATTTGTTAACACTACCAGCGCCAGCTTCGGGTTTTCCCGCGCGCTTGCGGACGCCGTGGCAGGCGAGGGCAGAATAGTGATCTCTGCCACGCGCTCTGCGGCAGAAAAATTTGATCCGCTATTCCCACGCTACTTTATCGAAGGCCTCAGTGAGCGCCGAGCAGATCGTGACAAAAATTCGCGAGTGTCTTTGCTGGAGGCCTTCAACTACGCGCGCAATAACGTACAAGACTTTTATGACGAGCAGGGCCGCCTGGCCTCTGAGCATGCGGGGCTTGATGACAACGGCGATGCCCAGTTCACCCTGGCGCCGGCACCGGGTGAGGCCGATGGCAGTCTGTCTGAAATCGCCTTTATCGATGCGCAGTCAGACGATGAATCGAGCTTGTCTGCGGAGCAGCTAGCGCTCAAGCGCCGTATGCAAGCGCTCGAGCGCGAGGTTCTCTTGCTGCGCGGCCGTAAGAGCGACTTCTTGGAAGATGATTACTGGCAGCGCTTTGAAGAGCTGATGCTGTCCTTAGCCCGGACTACGGAGGAATTTGCCAATGCTTCTTCAGCCCTATAGCAGCGTGCGAAAAGTAGTGTATCGCCTTCGGTGTCTTGGCTTGGCTTTGAGCCTGCTGGCGGCATCCGCCGCTGCTGCCCAAGAAGCCGAATCAGCACTGCAGCGTGGGGAAGAGTTCCTGCGCTCTGGTTCCTATGCTGCGGCCTCAGAGACTTTCTTGCAGGCGCGCGGTATTGATCGTGAGGAGGGCCTGGTCGGTGCAAGTCGTGCGTTTGCTGCTATGGGCAACCTCTCGGAGGCTATTCGACTTTGTGAGTCTGCGCTGTCTGACGAGTCGACGGAACGCTATCCCCTGGTCGCCACTCAGCTTGCGGAGTTGCTGCGTGGCCGTGGCGAATCCGCGCGCGCATTGGCCTTATTTGAAGAAATAGTTGCAGCATCAAGCCAGCCGCCAACACGGGCGCTGGTTCAGTACGGTGATCTGCTGCAATTTGTTGGTAGACGCGACCAGGCCCGCGATACGCTGCAGCGTGCAGTAGACCGCTATACCGATGGCCTTGTGTTCTCGTCCGAAGATACCGCTATGGTGGCGCGTGCTAGCTGGCTGCTGGGAGATTTTCACGACGCCAATAGTCTATTCACTGAGGCAACTCGACTCGATCCCTCCAACCTTGAAGCACAGGTGCTGTGGGGCAATCTCTTTTTGGAAAAATATAATTCAGCCGATGCGCAGCGCTCGTTCGAAGACGCTTTAGCGGTTAACCCGCGTTATGTTCCGGCGTTAGTAGGCATGGCCAGCACAACGGGTGATGGCGCTGCTCTCGAGCGTGCTCTGGCAATTAATCCTGTTTCAACCTTGGCGCTCGAGGTGCAGGCACAGCTGTTATTTCTGAATGACCGGGATGACGAAGCGCTAGAGGCAATAGACGCGGCTCTTGCTAACAATCCAGAGTCTTTGAAGAGTCTTAGTTTGCTTGGCGCGAAAGCCGCGCTCGAAGAGCGTGCTGAGGACTTCGCGCAGATTCGTGCTCGCGTGGAAGCATTTAGCCCGAATAACCCCCATTTCCTCGGCGATGTCGCTGACACGCTCGGTCGTCAGTATCGCTTTGTCGAAGCGGTGGCTCTGGCACGGGAAGCGATAGCCGCTGATCCGAATTACTGGCAAGGCTATACGCTGCTTGGTGGCAACCTGATACGCCTTGGCGAAGAAGAGGAGGGCAGAGAGAATCTCGAGATCGGCTTTGATAATGATCCCTTCAATGTCATGACCTCAAATATGCTCAAGGTCTACGACACGCTCGACACCTACGTCACACTGGAGAGCGAGCACTTTAAAGTGAATATGAGCGAAAAAGATGGGCAGATACTGTGGCCCTATCTAGAGCCGCTGCTCGAAGAAAGCTGGGATACGCTGACCAATAAATACGGCTTCGAACCCGAAGGGCCAATCCTGATTCAGGTGTTCGAAAACTCACAGGATTTCGCCGTGCGTTCTGTCGGCCTTCCCGACATCGGACCGCTGGTGGGAATTTGTTTCGGTAAGGTCATTACGCTCATCTCTCCGGATACTTTGAGCGCCAACTGGCAGGAAATAGCCTGGCACGAGTTTGCCCATGTCGTCACGCTGCAGATGACCGGTAATAAAATGCCGCGCTGGTTGTCCGAGGGTATTTCGGTTTGGGAGGAGCGCGAAGGCCGTCCGTACTGGGGCCGCAGCCAGGGACTTGACCTCGTGCGTGCCTTCGAGCAGGAAAAACTGCTCCCCTTCGCCGATCTCGACAAAGGCTTTAGCGGCGCCCAAAACAGTGCCGATTTAAACTTCGCCTATTTTCAGTCCTACCTAGTCGTTGACTATATCGCTAGCGTCTATGGCTTCGAGGGGCTGCGGGCGCTAGTTCTGCAGTACGACGAGATCAAAGCGGATGAGGATCGTTTTCAAACCGCACTGGCGGTAAGTCTCGATCAATTCGATAGCGGCTTTATGGACTGGGTAGAGCAGCGGGTCGCAGAGGTTGATGTGTACGTGCATCAAGAAGACGCGCCGGACGAAGGCGAAGGCCACGGCCATGGCGTTAGAGAGAACTCAAGCGCGGTGCTCGCCGAGTTGTATAACAACGCCTCGCTCAAACAGCATATGGGCAGGCGAATAGAAGAAAACCCCAAAGACTTCCAGGCCCATTTACAGCTAGGCATTGTGCTGTTCAAAGAGGAGGCTTATGAGGAAGCGAAGCTGTCTCTTGAAACCGCCTACGGCCTACTGCCCGAATACACCGGCTACCCGAGTCCGCCCCTCGTGCTGGCCCAGATTTACGAACAGCAGGGAAACCAAGAGGCGCAGCTGCAACAGCTAAGACTCCTGCTACAGAATCAACAGCACGATTACGGTTCGGCGATGACTCTGGCGTCAGCGGCTCTAGCGGAATCTGATTTAGAGCAAGCCGGCTATTACATCGATAGAGCACTGCAGGTCGATCCCTACCGGCAGGGTGTGCACAAACTGCGCGCTGAGCTTGCGCGGCGCAATGGCGACACGGCGCTGGCGGTTACCGAGAACGAAGTCATTGTGACCTTAGAAGTCGACGATCCAGTCGAAGCCCGTACGAACTTGGCCGAAGCCTATTTGGAAAACGGTGATGCCGTACTAGCCAAGCGCAACGTGCTTACCGCTTTGGAGATTGCACCGAGCTACCAGCGTGCTCAGCAAATCTTGTTAAGGGCAGCAGCCCTCGCTCAGGGGGGTGACGACTGACATGAGATCGCTCCGCCCGCTTGCTTTCTTTGTCGCACTGACGGTCTTGGTGCCGACGTTGCTGCGCGCGCAGGCATTGAGCTTCGACGGTGATGGCGAGGATCTCGCCATTTACGGCGATGAGATCACCGATTTTCAGTGGGTGCGCGGACGCTATACCAACCACGGCGGTCGCGGAGGTTTCGGACGGCGGCGCGGAGGCGGCTGGTGGGATACTGATTTTCCCGATTCCGATGAAAACTTCCTTCGCGGCGTGCAGCGCTATACCAATGTCGATACTAATCCTAAAAATTACACTTTTGTCGAGCTCACCGACCCCAAGCTGTTCGAGAATATTTTTCTCTATATGAACTGGAAGCGAGTGCCGATCGGTTACTCCACCAGTGGACCGAATTTCACTGTGTCCGAGGTCGAAGCGCTGCGCGAATTCATGCTGCGCGGCGGCTTTGTCCTGGTCGACGACTTTTGGGGCCAGCCTCATCTAGATGATATGTTCGCAGAGATAGCCAAAATTTTCCCGGACAGGGAAGTGGTAAGGCTTGAGCCCGATCACGAGGTCTTTCATATTTTCTTCGACATCGATGAGGTCGCACAGGTGCCAGGGCGTATGGTGACCTGGGACTACGGCGGCTATCTTAGCAAAGACGATCCGCAGTATCCGCCGGCCGTCTATGCGGTGCTCGACGATGAAGGGCGTGTGATGCTCGCTGCTAATTACAATACCGATCTTGGCGATGGCTGGGAGCACACTTTTTATGCCGGCTACCCAACGCAGTCTACAAATGACGCGTATAAGATCGGTATCAACTACCTCATCTATGCCTTTAGTCACTAATTATCATTTTTAATCCGTATATAGGATTCGCTCATGACAGAACACGAACAGGAAAACACGCAAGCTGCGATGGAAGACAATGGCGAAGCAGCCCAGGCGGCTCTGGTCGCAGAGAGCCCCGATGACTTAGCGCTAGTGCGCCGTATGCAGGAGGGTCATGAGCAGATAGTCAGCGAGATTCGCAAAATCATCGTGGGCCAAGAGTCCGTCGTCGATGAACTGCTTATTGCGCTGTTTGCCGGTGGCCACTGTCTCGTGACAGGAGTGCCGGGCCTGGCCAAGACGCTGTTGATTAAGACGGTCGCAGATATTTTGCAGGTGGACTTCAGCCGCATTCAGTTCACCCCGGACCTCATGCCGGCGGACGTAGTGGGTGCTGAAATAGTAGAAGAGAAGGGCGGCGAGCGCTCACTGAGTTTTGTTAAAGGCCCTATATTTACAAACATTCTGCTAGCGGATGAAATTAACCGCACGCCGCCGAAGACACAGTCGTCGCTACTCGAGGCGATGGAGGAGCGGCAGGTGACGGCAGCGGGGGTCACCTACCCGATGGCCAAGCCGTTCTTTGTCTTGGCGACACAAAATCCTATTGAGCTCGAAGGAACCTATCCGCTGCCTGAAGCGCAGCTAGACCGTTTCATGTTTAAGATCGAACTGAAATATCTATCGGAAGCCGACGAGGTGGCGGTTGTCGCAAATACGACGCAAACCAACGACACCGAGCTATCTCATCCGCTTAGCGGCGAAGATATTCTCGAGTTTCAGCGTATCGCGCGGCAGGTGCCCGCAGCCGAGGCGGTTATTCAATATGCCGTACGCATTGTGCACGCCTCGCGCCCGCAGTCCGATGTGGCGCCTCAGTTTATTAAAGACTGGGTGAGCTGGGGTGCCGGCATTCGCGCATCGCAAAATCTGATCCTCGCGGGCAAGGTGCGTGCGCTACTGCACGGCCGCTACAACGTCTCGTTTGGGGATGTGCGTGCCTTAGCGCCGTCCATCCTGCGTCATCGCGTGCTACTTAATTTTCACGCAGAGGCGGAGCGCATCACTACCGATACCGTTATTCAGCGTTTGTTAGAGGAAGTGCCCGAGCCAAGCTCTGGCGTCGTATAGGAAGCCTCATGCCTAGCCCTGCGGAAAATAGCAGCACGAAGACGGCGAACGCGTCTCAAGAGGCTGCAAATTTTCTCGATCCTAGCGTCCTCGCCGGCATCGATAATCTCGAGCTGCGTGCCCGTGTGGCGGTGGAGGGTTTTCTATCGGGTCTGCATCGCAGTCCTCATCGGGGATTCAGCGTAGAGTTTAACGACTACCGTCAATATCAGCGCGGTGACGACCTGCGCCACGTTGACTGGAAGCTCTACGCTCGAAGCGAAAAATTCTACATCAAGCAGTATGAAGACGAGACAAACACCCGCTGCATGCTAGCTTTAGATACCAGTGCCTCGATGGCCTACGGCTCGAAAGGGCTTAGCAAACTCGATTACGCCATAAGCGTCGCGTCGGCGCTTGCCTACTTCATCATGCGTCAGCGCGACGCTGTTGGCTTGCTAACCTACGACGATAAGCTGCGAGACTTTCTGCCCGCCCGCGCCAGACAGCCACATCTCATGCAGCTGCTGCGATTGCTCTCACAGGTGCAGCCAGGACAGCAAACAGACGCTGCCAAGCCGCTCGGAGATCTGGCTGCGACGCTGACCAAGAAGAGTTTGGTCTTGCTCATCTCTGATCTCCTGCAGGGCGAGGATGCCACGCTTGCCACACTGCGCAATCTGCGCGCGATGGGTCACGACGTTATCGTGCTACATGTGATGGACGACAGCGAACTGAACTTCACCTTCGATGAATCTTCGGAGTTTATTGATAGTGAAACAGGTGAGGCCTTCATTACTACCCCAGCCTCCGTGCGCGAGGCCTATCTAGACAATGTAAATCGCTTTCTAGAAGACTGTAAAAAGCAGTGTCAGCGCGCCGGTGTTGACTACTGCCTGCTCAACACAAGCGAACCAATCGATGCGGCGCTAGCTGCTTTCTTGAGCAAGCGGGCGCGGGGATTCTAATGGTTTTTCTTGCCCCTCTTATGCTGCTTGGGCTGCTCGCCGCGTTGATTCCAGTGGCCATTCATTTGATCCGCCGCGAACGACCACCAAAGGTGGTGTTTGGCTCTATCCGCTTTTTGAAAAATACGCCGAAGAAGCTCATTCTCTTTCAGCGACTGCAGCAGCTTTTGCTGCTTTTGCTGCGCTCCTTACTATTGGCCCTCTTGGTTCTTGCGTTTGCTCGCCCCCTATTTAATCAGGGTCTAGCAAGACTGCTCGATGGCGATCCTCAGTCTGCAGTGATTATTCTCGATGGGACGCTCAGTATGCGCTACGCGCAGAACTTCTCGCAGGCCAAAGCAGCGGCTCTCGAGGCGATTGACGATCTAGGTCCCTCTGATGAAGCATCTCTACTCATTCTGTCTGAGCAGCTGCGAGTCCTTACCGAGTTTACGCAGGACAAAGACGCACTGCGCCGCGCGGTGCAGGCTCAGGAGCAACCCAGCTTTGGTGCCGCTACTCTATCGTCGGCGCTGCAGCTCGCTGATGAAATGCTTGCACAGGCGCAGTTCGAGAATCGCGCTGTGACACTCCTGTCCGACTTTCAGGCGAGTGCGCTAGATGAGGTGGATGGCAGTTGGAAGCTCGCGCCCGGCGTCACGCTGAGCCAGATCGACGTCGGCGAAGAGGAAACCGAAAACCTCAGTATTGTCGATCTTCGTGTGCCCGAGCAGCTCATTGCCGGCGCTCCCGCTGGCCCAATCCTAGCTCGGATCCGCTCCACCGGGACAGTGCCTGTCGCACGGGCGCGGGTGAGCCTTGAGGTTGATGGCGCACTTGCTGAGCAAAGGGAGGTGGAGTTTGACGGCGTCTCAGAGCGGGTAGTGGAGTTTACAGTTAACGAGTCGCTGCTCGCAGCAACGGGCGAGCATGGCGTCTTAGTCCGTGTAGAGGGCGACTCGCTGGCCGCGGACAATGAGCGCCATGCCGTATTGGCCGTTGCTGAGAAGATCGCCGTGCTCATTGTTAACGGCGAGTCAGCGTCCGACTGGTTCGAAGATGAGGCGCACTGGCTTGAGCTTGCAGCAAGCGCCGGCCCTGCTGCGGTGTTCGCCGTGAAGACAGTGACGCCGCAAACGTTGACCCCCTCGATGCTCGAAGAAGCGGAAGTGCTTGTACTGTTAAACGTCGGTGAGCTTACTCCTACGCAGAATTCAGCGCTGCGCAGCTATATTGCGAACGACGGGGGCGTGCTTGTCGCACCCGGCGACCGCGCTACTGCGCAGAGCAGCTTCGCGACCCTACTGCCTGCTAGTTTGGATGGGAGTCCACGCCTTGCACAGGGCGACTACCGGCTGGTGGCAGATTTTGATCGCCGTCACCCCCTGTTCGCTCGACTCGATGCTGAATGGGCTTCTCGCTTTGACAGAGTATGGCGGCTTCAGCCGAACGCCGAGTCACGTGTGCTCATGCAGTTCGACGATGCCTCACCCGCACTTGTTGAATCGTCTAACGGGCGCATACTGATGGCCGCTATGCCTATGGATACTGAATGGGGTGATTTTCCCCTGCAGCCGCTTTACCTGCCCTTTGTACACGAAAGCCTCAGCTATCTTGCCGCAAGGGCTATTCCCGAACGCAGTGTAGAGGTTGGCGACTCCTTGCCTATGGGATTCGATGAGTCAGTAGCGGTTGGGCCAGGTTTATTACGTGCGAATGAAGGCACAATGTTGGCGGTTAACTCTGCGTCTAGCGAATCTCTACTTGCACGGCGTTCGCCGAGCTCGGTGTTCGATGCGGTAATAAATCCGGAGAATGAGAGTCTAGCGCCCAGAGAAGTGCGCACTGCGGCCTTGATGGTCGATCTGGAGAATCCCCAACGTCTGTGGTGGTGGATACTAAGTCTTGTTCTTCTCTTACTGCTGGCGGAAACCTTCATCGCTAACCGCGCAGCGCGGTAGTTCTCGTCGCTTTTTGCTTTGCTGCGCGAACTGGGTCATCACGCAGCTCACGTAAACGACTTTGTTAAAACGGGTGTGTCAGTGATGTGCTGCGCATTCTATTCTCTTTGTCCTCGGTGTTGCCTCGCTTGGTATGCAAGCCTAAGGCTTGCTCTCTATTGCTAACTGTTTCTCCACGCAAGATTCCTTACTAATAGTCGCCAATAAAACGACTCAGTTTTGCCGCTGCGCGAACAGCAAAAAATTAGAGAAAGGAGAGCGTCGAGAGAGAGGGAGCGAAGGGGAGAGAGGAGAGAGAGAGGAGATAGAGGAGAGAGAGGAGCAGAAGGAGGCTGCAGAAAAGCAGGTTAAAGGCGCTAGGATGCGAAAGAAGCGATTGCCCGTTGCAATTGAAAAGGGGGGAACAAGGAACAATCCTCCGCTTCCGCACCCTAACTAGTTATAGCGTTCACCGTTCCGTGGCGATACGGCTACAAGGTGGAAAAAGAATATCACAGGTTTTTTTTCTTTCTTTTAGAAGCTACAAATCGTTACAAGCATCGTGCTAATACCAGAGGCTAGAAAAAAATTATTCGATGGTTCGTTCCAATTACCTTTTCTTGTTCCGTAAAAACGAACGAACGTTTGTTCGATTTTTGCATAAAATGCATAAGGCAGGGCTGATGTTTTTTGCCGAGGCCTTGATGTCTTTCTTGGTATTGAATTAGGGCGCTTGCACACATCATGAAGTTTTCCTCGTAATCCGTTCTCTTTTTAGAGGCTGTTGGTCGAGTTAAGTGCGGGTTCGAGAGGGCTCTGTGTTAGTGAGCTACGAAAGAACGTAAAGTGCTTACAAAGGTAAAGCGTGGACACAAAAAAAAGGAGGCTATTGCCTCCTTTCTTAACACATTTTTTTTGTGCGGACCCTAAATGGCAGCGTTGCTAGTTTGTAATGGCTGATGCTTAGGCTTCATGCGCAGCATTTTGCGGGCCGCGTCGGGCAGGGCGAGCATTGCCGGTGTCACTATGAGGGTGAGAATTGTGGCAAAGGATAGCCCGAAGACAATCGCCGACGCCAAGCTAACCCACTGCGAAGTGATCGGTCCGCCCACTTCGATTTCAGCGTTGATCAGGTCTACCGACACGTGCATAGCTAGTGGCAGCAGTCCAAAACCCGTAGTGAAGGTTGTCAAAAATACAGGACGCAGTCTCTGTACGCCTGTCTGCACGATGATCTCCTCTAAGCTCCAGTCGCTATGCTTGGCCTTAAGGTAGTTAAACGTGTCAATCAGAACGATATTGTTATTCACGATAATGCCCGCGAGCGCAACGATGCCGATTCCCGTGAGAATAACGCTGAACGTTTGACCGGTTGTCAGTAGGCCGAGCAAAACACCGGCGGTAGACAGTAGCACCGAAGACAGAATAATGACTGCTTGGTAGTAGCTGTTGAACTGAGTCACTAGCAGGATAGCCATGAGGGCTAACGCGAGCAGGAATGCACGGCCTAAGAACGCGGCCGAGTCAGCCTGTTCTTCGTTAGCACCGCGGAACACAGCGGTGACTCCGCGCGGGGGCGGATTCTCCTCGAGCCACGCGTCAATTTCTATGAGTTTGTTGCTCGCAACAATCCCCGGCGCCGGATTCGCACGCACGTAAACCACTCGTGCGCCGTCCACCCGCTGAATGCTGCTAACCGCAGGCTTAGCGACGCGAGTAACGAAGCTGCTGATTGGCACTGGCCCATTAGCAGTGGCGATACGAATCGTATCCATCTGCTCGATGCCCCGGTACTGCTCGGGGTAGCGAATGCGAATGTCGACCTCTTCCTCGCTGTCGTTAGGACGATAGTCGCCCATAAACACGCCATTGGTCATCAGCTGAATGGCCGTACCGATTTCCGCCATGCTCGCACCCATCATCGCGGCGCGGGCGCGGTCTACTTCTATTTCCCATTCGATACCTGGCACCGGCGCGGTGTCATCAATATCGATAAGCCCGGTCATCTCGTTCTCCATGAAACCGCGGATCCGCGCGGCCTCGGCGAACAGGGGCTCAAGCTCGTCACCCGAGAGCTCGATCTGAATCTCCTTGCCCACTGGCGGACCCTGCTCGATCGATACGACCTCTGCTCGCGCGCCGGGCAGGTTGGCAATCGCCTCTCGGTAGCGATTCTCGACCTCGAAGCCGTTGAGCTCGCGGTCTCTACGGTCGGTCATCTCAACGAAGATATAGCCAATCAGATCCGGTGCGGTTTGCTGATCGCCGCCGAGCTGCTGACCGGTACCCGACTGCATGACGATGCCTTTGAAGTAGCCCACTTCATAAATGCGATCCTGCACGCTGAGCATGATGTCGCGCAGTTCGTCAGGAGAGTAGTTGCCGCGCGCGAATACTTGGATCTGTGTTTGGCTTGGCTCAACGCCGGTGAAGAACTCAACGCCTTTGCCGTAGCGGCCGTAGGCCCAAACGATGGAGACGAGCGTCACGATACTTAGTAGGAAGACCGTGATTGGCAAGCGCACGGCCACCTTGAGGCTTCGCTCATAAAGCGCCGTTATTCCGGTTGCTTGAATGCGTCCGTCGTCGCTGCCGCCCTTGGCGAAGGCTTTAGCGGCGGCCGTGCCTTGTCCGATCAACGCGCCGATCGTCGGGGCAAACAGCAGCGCATAAAACAACGAGCCGATGAGCACCGCAAAGACAGTAATAGGCAGGTAGCTCATAAACTGACCCGAGACGCCGGGCCAGAACATGATGGGTAGGAAGGCGGCTAGGGTGGTAGCGGTTGAGGCCATAATCGGCCAGAACATACGGTCGACCGCTTTTTTATAGGCTTCTTTGCTATCCAAACCCTCGGCCATTTTACGGTCGGCGTATTCGACCATCACGATAGCGCCATCGATCAGCATGCCCAACCCGAGTAGCAGTCCGAATATCACCATAAAGTTATAGGTGAAGCCGAGCAGGCTGATAATGATGAAGGCGAAGAAGAAAGAAAAGGGCACGGCGAGAGTCACGATTAAACCCGAGCGCACACCGACCGAGGCGATAACGACAATGAGTACCAGCACCATGGCTGTCGCCATATTGCCCTGCAGGCCTAGATTCTGCTCGAGTACGAGTGGCGCTGTGTTATTGATGTAGGACAGGGTCACCGCAGGCGGGAGCGTAGGACGGATGCGTTCTACTACCTGATCGATCTGCTCCATGGACTCGACGAGATTGGCACCTTTGCGCTTGTTAACGTTGAGCGAGATAGAGGCTGAGCCGTTGGAAAAAGAATAGCGGGTTGCATCTTTAAACGTGCGTCTTACTTCGGCGATGTCGGCTACTGTGAGCACGCTGAGGTCGTTTGAGGCGAGCGGCAGGTCGAACAAATCTTCGGCTGTCTCAATTAGCCCTGGCACCTTGACGGCGAAGCTGCCTTGCCCGGTATCCACTTGGCCGGCAGGGATAAGGCGATTGTTGTTCATCACCGTTTGCACGATGGCGCTATTGGGAATGCCGTAGGTTTCAAGTTTACCGGGGTCAATCTCGGCCTCGAGAAGCTCCTCACGGTTGCCTACCATGACCGCCTCGAGAATGGGTGGGAGGATCTCGATCTCGCGCTGCAGCTCTTCAGCGACTCGCAGGAGCACGCGCTCTGGGACGCCTTCGCCGCCGATCGCGATCTGCACTACCGGCAGGCCCGCCGCCGAAACTTCCTGCATGATGGGCTCTTCGGTATTGGCGGGGAAGCGCGCCTTTGCGCGGTTAACCGCCTCACGCACGTCACTCAGCGCAGTCTTCGATTCGAAGTCGATATCGAACTCGGTAATGATTGTCGCCGCATTCTCACTAGAGAAAGAACTAATCTGAGTGATACCGTCTAGGGATTTAAGCTCCAGCTCACTGGGTTTTGCGAGCAGGCGCTCGGCGTCTTCGGGCGAGATGCCATCATGGATAATCGTCGTGATGATAATAGGCACTTCAACATCGGGGTTCAGCTCAACCGGGATTGCAAGATAGGAACCAAAGCCGGTAAGCATGATCGCAACAAAAATGCTTAGCGTGGTTCGCGAGCGAGAAACCGCGGTATCGATGTAATTTTTCATCTGTCTCTCCGGAGGAGCGGCAAGCTATTAGCGCAGCCGGTCGTAGTGCAGAATAGAATCTCTGGAGGCTCGAGCTGCTTCCTGCTCGGGCCCTTAACTGTTCGGTCTAAAAACTCTCTGTGGTTTCTACGCGCTGACCAGGGAAGACGATCTCCTGGCCAATGGTCACCAGCGTGCTGGTGCCGCTAAGACCGGTAACCCAAACGCCGGGGTTTAGCCGGTTGTCGCTGTCACCAATGATGTCCACGCGCTGAAATTGCACAACGTTTTCGCGATCTAAAAGCTTCACGCCGATCTCGCCGTTATCGTCGAGAGTCAGAGCAGAGGAGGGGATTTGGTGTGCGCGTAGATCCTGCGCGTCGACTAAGAGCTCGGCGGTAATCCCCTCGCGAATATCGCTTGCGGAATTGTCCACTTCTACTTCAATGCGGTAGCTGCGTGAACTTGTGTCTGCCGCGCGAGCCAGGTAGCGAACGCGCCCTTTCACGCGCTGACCTGTCACCAATTCTGCCTCTACATCAGAGTCGACGCTTAGGGCTGTGATGTTTTGTTCAGGCACCATGCCTACCAGCAGCATTGGGCTGTCATCAAGAACCGACGCGCAGACTGCGCCGACGTTTAACAGATCGCCCAGCTCGACGGTGCGGGTCTCTACCACGCCCGCAAAAGGCGCTTTAATCTGTATGCGCTGCAGAGAGAGCTCTGCGCGGCTGACTGCCGCTTGCGCTGCAGCCACCGCCGCTTTTTGCTGCGCCACAATGACATCGGACTGCAGGCCGCGCTCCTGCAGATCTAATGAAGCCTCATATTCAAAACGGGCTTGCTCGAGCCGGCTCAATGCTTCGTCGAGGTTGGAGTCGCGTGCATCCACTGCGAGCTCGCAGAGGACATCGCCGGCATTCACTCGTGCGCCTCGCGCCACGGGTTCGCTAACCAACTTGCCTGTTTCTTCTGCGCGGACCATGACATGACGGAACGCCTGTGTCCGGCCGCGTATACGTATCTGTTGGGTGTAGTCCTGTTCGTTGACGACTAGCGTGCGGACTAGGGGTGTGTCTACGCTTTCCCCCGCGTTGCTGTTTTGGTCCACCGCGCGGATGGCGACAGGGGGCTGATCCGTATCGGTGACCTGCTCGTCCCCGCGAGGGATGATCATCCATGCGACGACGAGTACAAAGAGAGCGATAGCGACTAGCTGCTGCTTTTTCAAATCAGCCTCCGAAGACTAATAAAGAGTGTTCATGCGCGGGGCGCGAGAATGAAGCGGCTTGGCAGCCGCGAAGTGTTACCTATTGTAACCCCGTCTGGAGCTAATGCAACGCAAAAAGACTATTGAGGCTCAGCTTGTTGTATTCGAGTAATCAGCACCTTAGTACGCGATTTCACTCAGTTAAGATCGTAGACCCGCTGACATGAATAGTCCGTGATAAAGTGTAGTTTTAAACCAAGCGCTATGCGGGATGGAAAAGATTCATGAAAGACTTACACGGGAAAGTTGCCATTGTGACCGGGTCGAGCAGTGGGGTGGGGGCAGCAACTGCTTTGCAGCTTGCGGGTTTGGGCTGCCACATTGTTGTTAACTACCATTCGAACTCCGCCGGGGCTGACCGGGTCGTGGCAGAGTGCGAGGCATTGGGTGTCGAGGCGATTAGCGTTGGTGGCGATGTGGCCCAGGACAGCGTGTGCAAGGCGCTCGCGCAGGCGGCGCTCGACAAATGGGGACGTATCGACATTCTGGTGAATAACGCAGGCACCACTAAGTTCGTTGACCACAGAGATCTTGACGGGCTACAAGCAGAGGACTTCCAACGTATCTATGGCGTGAATGTGATTGGCTGTTATCAAATGACACGCGCGGTCACGGCGGCTATGGAAGCGAATGAGGAAGGGGGCGCTGTGGTCAATGTCGCCTCAACAGCGGCAATCACCGGTATCGGCAGCAGTGTGGCCTATGCGGCGTCTAAGGGGGCGATGGTAACAATGACCCTTTCACTCGCGCGGGCACTCGGTCCTAAGCTTCGGATTAATGCGGTCTGTCCCGGTTTTATCGAAGGCGAGTGGTTACGCGAAGGGCTTGGCGATGAGAAGTATGAGTCGTTAATGCAGGCCAACCGCAGCGGCGCACCCTTAGGGGTCACCGCTACGCCTGAGACCGTGGCCGATGCGATCGTGCATTTCATCACCGGGCCTCAAGTGGTGACCGGTGAAACGCTCATTGTCGACGGAGGGCGGCACTTAATGAATACGCCACTCGCGCGTCGCTAGCTGGCGACCGGTTTTTTCTGCAGTTTGCGCTGGAGCGTGCGGCGGTGCATTTTAAGCTGCCGTGCGGTCTCCGAGACGTTGTAGTCGTTCTCGGCTAGAACCTTTTGAATATGCTCCCATTCGAGCCGCCTGACAGACATCGGCTCCAGCTCTACTTCCTCTCGTGTCCCCCCTGACTGATCCGTCGCGCCCTCTTCTGCGAGTGCCGATAAGATGTCCGCTGTATCAGCGGGCTTCGCGAGATAGTCATCGGCGCCAAGCTTGATGGCTTCCACAGCGGTGGCGATGCTTGCGTAGCCCGTGAGCATGAGAATACGCATTTTGGGGTTGCCTTCGCGCAGGGGTGGGATAAGGCTTAGCGAAGTATGGTCGCCCAGGTTAAGGTCGAGAATCGCGAATTCGAACGCTGATTTTTGCAATGCCTCGGCGGCGTCGCTGGCGTTATCGGCGTGGGTAACCACGTAGCCTCTTGAGCTAAGAGCTCTGGCGATGACACGGGAAAAAACCTCATCGTCTTCAACAAGTAGCAGTCGCTTGCTCATAGTGTTTCGGCCTCCGTATTGGTCAGGCTTTTAGCGCTGTCAGCTTTCTTCGTTAAGGGCAGAACAATCCGAGTAACAGCGCCACCTTCTGGGCGGTTGTTCATTTCGATGCTGCCGCCGAGTCTAGAGATAGAGGCGTTGGCCAAATAAATCCCCAGCCCCATGCCCTGATTGCGTACCGAGATAAACGGCTCGCCGAGATTCTCCATCACCTCTGCCGGTATGCCAGGGCCGTCGTCGGCAATGGTGATGGAGAGTTCCGATTGCGTGGCTCGCAGTTCCAAAGTGACTTTGTCCTGCGCCGCTTTGATGCCGTTTTCGATAATGTTAATGAGAGCGTGTTTAATGCTCATATCTGAACTTAAAGCTTTATTATCAGTATTATATAGATCTATTTGAATGTTAGATCTAGGGTGTATATTGGTAAGATAGTCGCGCACATCTTCAATGAACGCGGCGATGGGAATCGTCTGCTCCGAGCGGCTTTCGTCCTTGTGATAGTAGCGTGTCAGCTGGGTGAGCGAATTGCGGCAGCGAATAACCTGTTGGCGAAGCACCGAGATATCCTCTTTAACTTCCGGCACTCCGAGGTTCTCAGGAGTGAGTTCGTCTAGCTCCGACAAGAGCACCGACATCGTCGACAGCGGCGTTCCCAAAGCGTGAGCGGTGCCCGCTGCGAGTGTGCCAATGGCAATGAGCTGCTCGCTGCGCAAGGCGTCCTCGCGAGCCTTGGCGAGGGTCAGTTCGCGGCGTCTGATTCCCTCGGCCATTCGGGTAATGAACACGGTAATGAGCGCGGCGCTGACGACAAAAATGACCCACATGCCAACAAGATGCAGCTGAAAGGTCATAGCCTGCATGTCACCGCCCATCTCCATCTGCTGGTCCGAGGAAAGGTCGAGCAGCAGGAAAAAGGTGTAGAGCGCGGTGCTCGTCATGGCGAAGCCTATCACCATGAGTCGCGGGAGTAGGGTGGCGCTCACGGCAAGCAGCACTAGCAGGTAGGAGATCAGTGGATTACTAATGCCGCCGGTCAGCCAGAGCAGAAGCACGAGCAGCGAGACATCGATCAGCAAATGCCCGAGTAGCTCGGCAGGCGTTATGCCTGTGCCACGCCGCAGACGCCAATAACCGAAGACCAGGCTCGCCCCGACCGCGCAGCTGAGACCAGCGATGGCATCTAGGGGGACGTCGATAGAGGAGAAGGGGCGCAGCAGCGCCAGACCTATGAGGCCGATCAGGGTTACAAAGCCGCGCAGCAGCATGAGTCGCTGCAGGCCGACTCGGTTGGGGGAGGCATCGCTATCCTGCACCGGTGCGAGCAGTCTCAGCAGCGCGGGAAATAGGGGCGTCGAATGATTCGTCTCTGTAGTGCTTGCCATAGGCTTATCCTTGCTGAGCGGCGCGCACGCGGCTTTCCGCTCACAGTCGTTGTGTGTGGCATTCTAGCGCAAGTTTGTTGGCAAGGATCGGAGGAATGCAGGTCTTAAGCCCTAGGCAACCAAGCGGTGGCAGGCTATTCTCCTTTTTTAATTCTGATCGACGCCTCCAACTAATATTCCAAGCTCGGCGCCTCTTTCCGGCGCTGCGCACTCGCAGAGAACCCTAACCTACCCGCATGTCTGCCGAAAACCTTTCAGCCACTCAGCGTGCCATTGCCGCTGTCGTTCGTGATAAAGCGCCTGTTGCCTATCACTATGGTTTGTACGCTTCAGGTGCGTCGAGTCTTGAAGCTGCGCAAGCGGCGCTGCAGGAGTGTTTGCGCAAATGGCTTTTGCAATCATTTGAGCAAAGCGCTGCGCTGGCGATTGGCGTTCACGGGCCCAGCGCGGCAAGCCTGCGTGAGGCGTTTAGCGAAGCTCAGCTTGGACAGGCTGTTGTTTGCTCGACGCTCGATCTTTTTGCGGGTCCGGCTGAGGCGCTTGGTCTAGATGCGGTTGTGGTTGAGGGTAGCTACACGAGCGCAGACCAGTTGCGTCTTCTGAGTAACGCGCGCCACTGTTTGCGTGGCGATGGCAGGCTGCTGCTATTCAGTGAATTCCTGGATGACGATTCTGGTGTGCAGCATTCCATGCTGCCCAACCTCAGCTCTCTGCGTCAGCTGTCAACGCGCTTGGGATTTAATGAGTTATCGGAAACAGATTTTAGTGGCGATGCGCGCCGCTCCATTGAAGAATTCTCGACGCGAGCTCTGGAGCGTCTGCAAACAGCTAGTTCCCCGCTGCAACAAGAGATTAAGTCGCTGACAAAAGAGCTCGCTACAGCTGAGTCAGAGTTCGACAGTGGTCGTCGCGCCTTTGTCCTGTTCCAAGCGAAGCTTGAGCTCTTGAAGAGTGAGGAATACGCCCAGGCTGACTACGGAGATAAGCATAGCTTCCAAGCTATGGAAGCTGCAGAGCTATTCGAGAAGAGCTTTGGTCATGGTTTTGATGAAGCGCTGTGGCACTGGAAATATGAGCTAGGGGCAGGGCGCTGTGTTGTTGCAAGGGACAAAGTAGGCGGCAAGCTCGTAGCTCACTATGGCGGCGCGCCGCGCAAGATCGCCTACTTTGGCGACGACGCCCTAGCCATTCAACCCTGCGATGTCATGGTGATGCCAGAGCAGCGGACGCGCTACGGTAGCGGGAGCCTGTTTTTCAAAGTGGCGGCAACCTTTCTTGAACGCGAGATCGGCAATACAGTCGATCACCTGCTGGGCTTCGGTTTTCCTAATAAGAAGACTATGAACCTGGCCATTCGACTGGGTTTGTATGAAAAAACCGATGACTTTGTCGAGCTCAGGCTGCCGATGGTAGGCAACAATCCAAGCGGCTATTGCCTTGTACCGTTTGATGCTCGAGATTCGCTGCAGCAATCTGAACTCGAACAGCTATGGGCGGCAATGCGCGCAGATTTTGCAGCGGGCATTATCGGGGTGCGCGACGCGGACTATCTGGACTATCGCTACCGTCAGCATCCGCACAGCGACGGCTACAGTATGCAGTGGCTGCAAGACGCGCAGGGTACGACACTGGCCTTGGTAGTGAGCAAGCTCAGCGGCGAAGCACGCTTGCTGCTTGATGTCGTTTGTCCGCGTAAGACACTGCCTAGGGCTATGGCGGCTTGCCCTCAGGCATTTGCGGCGGACACAGACGCACCGGCTAGGCAGCTGTTGTTTTGGATTACACAAGCCTGGCTTGATGAGGTGATGATCCCCGGCGCGACTGTGCACGATTTGGGTATTGAGATACCTTGCAATAGTTGGAACCCCGGGCCCGCCGCAAGCAAGCTACAGGGTAAATGGTGGCTTACAGCGGGCGATATGGATTTTCAGTAGCGAGCGTCTTATTAGGGCATGACTGAAGAATAAAAATAGGAGAAGTAGGGCAATGACGATTTACGATCAGGATTTAGATAAGAATGCAGCCAATTTTGCCGCACTCACGCCGCTGAACTTTATTGAGCGGTCAGCAAGTGTCTATCCAGATCAGCTCTCAATTATTCATGGCGAACAGCGCTACACCTGGTCGCAAACCTACGCGCGCTGCTGTCTTCTTGCCTCTGCGCTGAGCACCTTAGGAATTGGTAAGGGCGACACCGTTGCCGTGATGGGGGCGAATACCCCCGAGACCTTCGAAGCGCATTTCGGCGTGCCAATGATCGGCGCTGTGCTAAATGCGCTCAATGTGCGTCTCGATGCCAAGGCTATTGCGTTTATCCTCGAACACGCCGAAGCAAAAGTATTGCTGAGCGACAGAGAATACAGCGCGACAATAGCCGAAGCCCTTGCGTTGATGGAGAACAAGCCGCTAGTGATCGATATCGATGACCCGAGCTTCGACGGCGGAATGCTGCTCGGGGAATACGACTACGAGGCGCTGCTGAGCCGTGGCGATTCGAGCTATAGCTGTTTCCAAGTGGAGGACGAGTGGGATGCGATCTCGCTCAACTATACCTCCGGCACCACCGGTGACCCCAAAGGGGTCGTGTTCCATCATCGCGGCGCCTACTTGAACGCCTTGTCGAACGCGATGTGCTGGAACATGACCGCGCAGCCTGTTTATTTGTGGACCTTGCCAATGTTTCATTGCAATGGCTGGTGCTTCCCTTGGACCCTAGCCGCTGTCGCAGGGACAAGCGTGTGTCTGCGTCACGTGCGTGCCGACGCCATCTTTGAACTCATCAAAGCCCATGAGGTTAGCCACTTTTGCGGCGCGCCCGTTGTACTTAACACTATGCTCAACGCGCCGTCGGAGCTTCACGAGGGCGTGCCTGAGGGAATCCACGCGATGACCGCTGGCGCCGCGCCCCCCGCCGCGGTCATAGCAGGTATGGAAACTCTGGGTTTCAAGGTAACCCATGTCTACGGACTCACCGAAACCTACGGCCCCTGCGTTGTCAGCGCGCCACAGGCGCACTGGGCCGGGCTTGATGTCGACGCTCGAGCAGAACTCATGGCGCGGCAAGGGGTGAGGGCGCCTCTTCAGGACGAGCTCATGGTGGCTGACCCGGAGACGCTAGAGCCCGTACCCAAGGACGGCACGACCATGGGAGAGATATTTATGCGCGGTAACCTGGTCATGAAGGGCTATCTGAAGAATCCGAAAACAACCGAAGCCTCATTTGCAGGCGGCTGGTTTCACTCCGGCGATCTTGCAGTCTGGCATGAAGACGGCTACGTGCAGATTAAAGACAGATCGAAAGACATCATTATCTCCGGCGGCGAAAACATTTCTTCATTGGAAGTTGAGTCAGCGCTGTTCCGCCACCCCAAAATACTAGAAGCTGCGGTAGTCGCTGCCAGTGACGAAAAATGGGGCGAGGTGCCCTGCGCTTTCGTGACGCTGAAAGCCGGGGAGTCGCTCACGGCGCAGGAGCTCATTGGCTACTGCCGCGAAGAGCTTGCCGCATTCAAAATTCCCAAGAAGATCGAATTCGGACCCATAGAAAAAACGTCAACGGGGAAGGTGCAGAAGTATCTGCTGCGTGAACGCGCAGAAGAGATTGAGCTGCTGCCACGTTTCTAATAGGCGGCTTAGTCACTGGTTGCACAATGAACGCGCGCTAAGAGCGCGCGTTGAATTTCAGTGGGGAAGGAGTCAGCGGCTGACAATCCGCCGCTGCTCGAGTCAATGCATGAAAATGCATGAAGAGGCCGTTAGTCACGGTAGTGACGGATAATCTCGCCGTAGCTTGCGCCGTTGGCTATGTCGAGATTCACTTCGCGGTAGAGATGGATGTCGCCCTGAATGACCACTTCCGCTTCTATTTCTAGATCGGGCTTGCGGCGGTTCCAGTTGAACCAGCGGCTCCACGCGCTGCGGCGGCCTTCAAAGATCACATCGCCGCCAATTTCAGTGGCGCCATAGAGGTTCACGTCACCGTTGGTGGTGACGACATCGTCGCCGACCCGCACTGTACTGAGCGTGATTTTGCCGTTGGTCGTTTCAACGCCGCCACCGATCCTGCCGCCCGCGTCAATTCTTATGCCGCCGTTAACGGTTTGAGCGCTGCCATTCACTGTGACGTTCTCGCCGATTCTGATACCGCCGTTAACCGTTTGCACGCTGCCGATGGTCGCGTCGTCTTCTACCTCGATACCTCCGTTAACGGTATCAACAGTTGAAGCCGATGCGCCGCGGCCGATGTCGATGCCGCCATTGACGGATGAGACTTCGCCTACGACTTCATTGGCGGAGACGCGAATGCCGCCATTGACTTTGCTGACATCTCGCGGCTCTTGGGCGTTGGCCTCTGTGGCAAACA
The DNA here is from genome assembly GCA_965661495.1 of Pseudohongiellaceae bacterium. Lineage (GTDB taxonomy): Bacteria > Pseudomonadota > Gammaproteobacteria > Pseudomonadales > Pseudohongiellaceae > UBA9145. Next base: position 140,688 of record CBFIDY010000003.1, read on the forward strand.
GGTAGCCAGACAGCAGCAGCGCGAGCAATGAGGCGGCGAGCAGTCTTGAATTATGGCTTGGATGGTAAGGCATATCTTTTCTCCTTGCTGTTTTTGTCCCTTAGTCCCCGGGCTTGTCTAGTATGTTGCAGCTTGCATGCCAGATTTATATTTTTTATATTTATCAATTAATTAGTTCTAAGTAATGGCGTCGTCGGTTTACAGTTTTAGCGCGAATGGCGAGGAGTTAGCGATTTTGGCTACCGGTGAAGCCTGCTTTACTCGCCCTGAGGTATGGGCTAACTTCTTTTAGCCATTTTTCTTCTTTAAGTTCAAACGCAGCTAGTTTCCGTATGCGCTCACTATGACTGCTGCTAGTTTGCACGAAAGCCCCTGGTATCAACGGAGCAGTACATGAGAAAGTTACTCGCGATCTTCAGTTTGATTGTTCTGGGTTCACAGTTGAGTCAAACCGCAGTGGGCGGCGAGGTGAGCGAACACCGCCTGTATTCACCCGTGCTCGGCGCCGACCTCGTTTATTCCCTTTATACCCCCGACAGCTATGGTCAAGGCTCTCAGCGCTATCCGGTGCTTTACCTTTTGCACGGTAATTTGGGCGATCATAGGAGCTGGATCGACGCGGGCAATATTCAGGCGACTATCGAAGGCTTGGTTAATGAAGGAAAACTCACCGAGCAGCTGTTGGTTATCCCTGCCGATCCCAGATTTTGGTGGGCGGACGATGAGCAGACACGCATGCTGTCGGCGCTGGTAGAGGATCTTATACCCCACGTTGATGACAGCTACCGCACGATTGCCGCGCGCAGCGGCCGCACTCTCGCTGGCTACTCTGCCGGCGGCTTTGGTACTGTCAATATTGCCCTGCAGTATCCCGAGCTATTCGCAGCCGCTGCTGCTCTCAGCCCGGCTGTTTATGCACCAGTACCGCCCAGTGATTCCTCCGCCACACGCCAAGACACGTTCTTAACCGCGGGAGAATTCGATCCCGAGCGCTGGGCGCGCCGCAACTGGGTGTCATTCATTGACGACTACAAAGCCAGCGGCAGCATCGTTCCCTTTTACATCAATAGCGGTGACCATGACCGCTTCGATATTGCCTACCATGCGGCGGTGTTCTATCAGGCGCTGCGTGAGCACCAGCCCCGTCGAGTCGAGCTGCGAATATTTGATGGTGACCACAATTTTGACGCCTGGGGTGGCAGTATTGGCGATGCGATGCAGTACATGAACGCTTACATACAGTCGGTCCAATAAATTGCGACTTAAGATCCTCCTACTGGGCATCAGCACGAGTCACACATTTAGAAGAATAATGATAAGCAGGGGCAATAAGAGATGAATACAGTAGCAAGGCTTTTCCGCACCGCCGCACTTTTTAGCGGCCTAACGCTTAGCTCTACTTTGGCGCTCGCACAGGGTGAGGTGCGTGAAACTAACACGCATCGGTTCGAAGAGGTCGCCGAAGGCGTCTGGTTTGCCACCGGCACGGGCAGTGTTTACACAATGAGCAATGCGCTTGTTCTTGTGGGCGATGAAGACACGCTGCTAGTCGATTCTCATGTCACAGCGGCGGCTTCTCGGGCGCTAATCGATTCGCTCTCGGTACTGACCGATAAGCCGGTGCGCTACTTAGTAAACAGTCATTATCATTTCGATCACGCCCACGGCAATCAGAGTTTCCCCGAGGGCGTGGAGATCATTGGCCACGAATACACGCGCATGAAGCTCAATGGCGAGCTTGGAAATGTGCTGGAAGAAGTTACGTTTAAAAGCTTCTCAGATCCCGTGCCGGCAACGGTGCGCAGTCTTGAGCGGCAGGCCGCAGACGCGGGCAGCGGCGAGCGTCGTGAGCAGCTGCTGCAGCAGGCAAAGGTGCAGAGAGACTATATGGAGGCGATTAAAGAAATAGTCCCAACGCCCCCCAATATTACGCTTGAAGAAAAAATGACGCTGTTTCAGAGTCTCGAAGAGGGAGACCGTGAGATTCAGCTACGTCATCTTGGTCGCGCACACACCGGAGGCGACGTGCTGGTGTTCTTGCCCGATGAGAAGATCGTGTTTACCGGTGACATGATGCTGCCTTTTCTGGCCTATATGGGCGACGGCCATGTAGACGAGTGGCCAGCGACCTTGGATGCGCTAAAGACTCTCGACTTTGATACGTGGCTTCCCGGGCATGGTCCGGTTATGCGCACGCGCAAACCGATACATGATTTTCAAGCCTATCTGCGCGATCTTTGGATCAAGGCTTCCGATCTCTATGCCGAAGGCGTCGACGCGGAGACGGCTGCTAATACCTTAGACATGACGAACCACTCTCAGAACTTTGCCCAGATTCGTGCGCCAGGTGTCGACCCGCGCGCAATCAACCGTATTTACTCGCTGCTCGAGTCCCGTGAGCAGTAAGCGATAACTCTGCAGTTCAAGGAAGGTTTGCGATGACAGATACGTCGGGCGATAGACCCATTTTTCTTAAGCCCGGCCACAGTGCGGGTGACCTGTTGGGGGCCAGCGAGTGGGCAGTGCTGAGGGAGGAGAGGGGGCTAGTAGAGGTCGAGGCGCATTTGCCAGACCACCTTCTTAATCCGCGTGATCAGCTGTTTGGCGGCTTTACTGGCACCTATGTCGATATGATTTCGATTTGGACGGTGCGCACGCTGTTTGATTCCCAGGAAAGTTTTAAGTGGTCGGCCACGGTGAATATGCGCATCGACTATTTCGCCCCGGTATTAGGGCCACGCTTTCGCCTGAGGGGCGAGCTAATCAAGGACGGACGCTCTACCTGTTTGGTGGCGAGCCACTTCGAAGACTTGGAAGGAAATAAGCTTGTCTACGCGATAACAACGCTGCGTAAAAGCACTTAATTCTCTCGTAAGCCTTTTAATCTTTTCTCTATTTCCTTTCTTCTCTTGGTTCCCCGCGCAGGGTCTCTGCGCGGGTCTTGCAAGCGCCCGCAGGCAGGCTACATAGAGTAGCCTTTCTCGTCGTGATCGACGATGTCTAAGCCAATCTGTTCTTCTTCTTCGCTGACGCGAATACCGCCCGTGACTGCGCTGACGACACGCAGAAGCCCGGCTGTGACGACAAGCGTGAACAGCGCCACGACAACGATACCAAACACCTGAACGCCAAGCTGAGAGGCGATAGTCATGCCATCAGCAAGACCGTTGCCGCTGAACACGCCGAGCCCGCCAGAGACGAAGAGGCCGGCGAGTAGGGTGCCAACGATGCCGCCAACGCCGTGGACAGGGAAAACATCTAGCGAGTCATCGATGCGCAGCTTCTGCTTTAGGCTTAGGGTGCAGTAGTAGCACACGATGCCACCGCTTAAGCCAAGAATCAGTGCGCCGGCCGGACCTACCGAGCCGGAAGCCGGCGTGATTGTTGCGAGTCCAGCAACCATGCCCGTGATCGCGCCGAGGCCGCTTGGCTTGCCGTGCTTAAGCCATTCGATAGCCATCCACGACACCGCGCCAGTGGCAGCGGAAAGATGAGTGACCAGCATGGCCATGCCGGCGCTGCCGTCGGCAGCAAGCGCGCTGCCGGCGTTGAAGCCGAACCAGCCAACCCACAGCATGCCTGCTCCCGTGAAGCTCATCGTGAGGTTATGCGGAAGCATGGCTGAGGTAAGGAAGCCTTTGCGCGGGCCCAGGTAGATCGCGGTGACTAGTGCGCCAACCCCTGCGGTCACGTGAACCACGGTGCCTCCAGCGAAATCGATCAGCCCCATCTGCTGTAGCCAACCGCCGCCCCAAACCCAATTGGCAACGGGGAAATACACGAGCAGCGTCCATAGCGTTGTAAACAACAGCATCGAGGAGAATTTTATCCGCTCGACAAAGGCGCCAACCATTAGAGCCGGGGTAATGATGGCGAAGGTCATCTGGAACGTGGCGAATACGCTCTCTGGGATGTCTCCGGCAAGGGAGTCAACCGTCACGCCGTTGAACAGCATCTTACTGAGGCCGCCCCAATAGCCCGACTCGGCGGGGCCAAAGGCGATGCTGTAGCCAGCGAGCAGCCAGACAACGGAAATAACCGCCGCAATAGCGAAACACTGCATAAGTACCGACAGGACGTTTTTGGTGCGCACTAAACCGCCGTAAAACAGCGACAGGCCGGGCAGGGTCATGAAGAGAACTAGGGCGGTTGAGGTGAGTATCCAGGCGGTGTTGCCGCCGTTTAGCGCTGTGCTGTCCTGCGCGAGCGCAGCTCCGGAGAGAGACAGCAGCGCTGCGCTCCCAATTATTTTTATTGAGGAGATCATAGGGCTACCTTTTTGCATTGACGGTAATCGCTTGAAAGCAAGCTTAGAGGGCATCGTTGCCAGTTTCGCCGGTGCGAATTCGGATCGTTTGTTCAAGATTGCTAACAAAGATTTTACCGTCACCGATTTGGCCTGTGTTAGCCGCTTTGCAGATCGCCTCAACCACTTTATCTACGATTGAGTCTTCTACCGCCACTTCGATCTTAGCTTTGGGAAGAAAGTCGATAACATACTCTGCACCGCGGTAAAGTTCGGTATGCCCTTTTTGGCGACCAAATCCTTTGACTTCGGTTAGCGTCATGCCGCTTATGCCGATCTCGGATAGTGCCTCTCGTACGTCGTCTGACTTGAAGGGTTTAACTATCGCTGTAACTAGTTTCACTGGTGACTCTCCTGAGCGCAAAAAATAAAGGTTTGCGCTTCTCGCTGATTGGATAGCAGCCGTCGCGTCAAGCTCGGGCTGTGCATGTCATCGCACGCCCTATTTTGGTGCGTTTGTGATGAATAATGCCCCAAAACTCTATCACGCCGGTGCATTAAGCTCCATCGTCCTGAGAGTCTTTTAAGTCGGCTATAAGATAGGCAAGGGAGTCGCGACGCTTGCCCCAGTGGCCTGCTAGCAGAGCGCCGGAGACGTTGTGCCAGATGCTAAATAAGGCAGCTGGTAGCGCGGCGGTCGCTGAGAAAAATTGCAGGGAAAGTGCCGCGGCGAGTCCGGAGTTCTGCATGCCCACTTCTATGGCAATGGTTTGGCTTTGGCGCAGGTCGAAGCCAAACAGCCGGCTTAGAAGCAGAGCGCAGAGTATGCCCAAGGCATTGTGCAGCACCACCGCAACCATGATCAGGAATCCCACGCCGCCAAGCTGCTTGGCATTGAGGGCGACGACGATTGCGATCACCGCGAGGATGCCAGCAATCGACAGGCTTGGAAGCCAAGGCTGTAGACGTAGGCTCAGGGAGGGCAGCAGTGCCCGACATAGGAATCCCGACACCACCGGCAGCAGCACCATGGTAGCGAGGCTCTGCAGCATAGCGAGGCGGTCGAGATCGATTTGTTCAGCGAGGTATAACTGACAAAGCAGAGGCGTCGCGACAACTCCGATCAGCGTTGATGTCATTGTCATGCTGACCGATAGCGCAACATCTCCGCGCGCTAAATAGCAGATGACATTCGAGGCAGTACCGCCGGCGCAGCTGCCAAGCAGCACTAGGCCAAACGTCAATTGAGTGGATAGCTGCAGTAGCTTTGCTAGAGTGAGCGCTAGGATGGGCATGAGCAAAAATTGCAGCGCGACACCGACAATAACTGGGCGCGGATCTTTGAAAATCCTAGCGACATCCTCGCGCTGTAGGCTGAGCCCCATCATAAACATGATGCTAGCAAGCAGCGGCACGATAAGTCCTTGGCCGGGTGTGAACACAGTCGGTGCAAACAGCGCTAATCCCGACAAGAGAATGGCGAGAAGCGGGAATAGGCGCGACAGCGGTGGCTGCGCTGTGGCACCCATGGTGTCTCGAGCGGCCATGTTTGAGTGCGACTGGCTAGAAGTCATTGGTAGTCATCAGTGGTTAGCAGTTGTAGTTAGTTGTCATGCGCAGGTGCTCTTGTCATGACAGAATGCGAAGTGGATTTCTGAGAATACGGTGGCGACAGAGTCTACCATGCGTCCGCCGGCTTTGACTCTGAATCCGCCGTCGTTAAGGCATCATTCATTTGTAGCGCGCTACGTTAGCTCATGCTAAAGAGCCAACGCCGCTACCGAACTATGCGCTTTGGGTGTAACTTTTCTGTTTTAGCTGCGTTTATTCGCTTGTAAATAGAGTGCCGACCGTTGGGCGGCTCAGCTGTCGTCGCTTGTAGGCCTCGAAGTACTGTTTCACTTTTGGCGCAACAAGTTTGTGGCAGTCGGCCGCTAAGCATAGAGCTATTCATCAATCAGCAAGGACCATCCTATGATCAAACTACTTTCTCTCGCGGCACTAGCGCTGCTGCTCAACGGCTGTTTAGTTACCATCGAATCCGATACCGATTCGCTTGAAACCGTTTGGAGTGACAGCGATGTTTCTCGCCTGGAGCTAGGCAGCAGCGATGAGCAGTGGGTACGCAGCTCTTTTGGTGAGCCGTCTTCTAAGCTCAGCTATGCAGATGGCAGTCAGATCTGGAAATACCGGAATGTCTCTGAGCGTGACTTTGAGCTGGGTGTGTTCCTCGTCTTTTCAATTGATCTGGAAGAGGAGCGCGTAGAAACCCTGTCAATCGAGTTCCGAGAAGGTGTGGTAACAAACTACTGGATCGAACAGGACAGCTAGCCGTGCGCGGGTCGGGGCGGGGTGTTCTTAAGGGAATGCCCTTGCCTCTTCTTCTCTCTGTCTCTCTTTCTTCGCGCCTCTGTGCCCTCACGCACTCTGGGTCTTACACGCGAGACGCTCTTTCCCGCCACCAAGCCAATGCTTCAAGCGATGTTGCACGCATCTTCATCTTCGACTTAGCCTGCGACTTCTTTATTTGTAACTAATTATTCGATGGCACGTCTAACTCTTCATGCAGACTGAATTCCAACAGGCTCTCGAGCAGCACCGGCAGCGCGTTGTCACACTGGCGCGCTACAGCCTGCGCTCTGCAGCCGACGCGGAAGATATCGCTCAGGAAGTCTTCGTTAAGCTCTGGCACCACTGGCCCAGCGTAGAAGGGGACAAGCGTCTCGCCTGGCTTATGCGAGTGACCCACAATGCGGTTATCGATCTGCTGCGCCGCCGTAAGACGAAAAATGCCCAGCTAGACGAGACGGTCGATGTCGAAGTGCTCACCGCAGGGGAGAGCCAAAGTGTTAATTGGGAAGATGGTCAGCTACGCCAAGAGCTTAGCGAGGCTATCAGTGGGCTAGACGACCCATTCCGCTCAATTCTCGTGATGCGCGACATTCAAGGTCTTAGCTATGCCGATATTGAGCAATCGCTGGAGATGAATTCCAACCAGGTGAAAGTGTATCTGCATCGAGCGCGCCGCAAGCTGCGTGATAATCCAAAGCTGAGGCAGCAATTCGACGCACTGAGCGGCGATTAGCAATTAATCAAGTCGTAAGCCGAGCAAGTGTTGAGACGTTTAGAAACAGGTAATGAATACAGCGAAGAAAGGAGAAAGCAATGAGCGATGAAACAGCCCAGTCACGCTGCTACGCGATTCAGCTTCAGATCGACAGCTTTCTAGACGGTGATCTTGTGGGCGTGCCCGCTCAGAGTTTTCTTGATCATATTGGTAGCTGTGCTGATTGTGCGAAAGAGCTGCGCTTTGCTCAGCATCTGCATGAGCGCGTGTTAGACCTACCAATGCTTGACTGTGACGATGCGGTGATTGATCGCCTAATTTCGACTGTGCGCAGTCAGCCACAGCAAAGCGGCGAGGTGGCGAGGCCCTCTCTCAAAGCGGAAGGTAGCGGAGTATTTGCAGCACTTAAGGCTGCGTTAGCAGCAAGGAATGGCGGTGGTCTTGCGCTTGGCTCGGCGTTGCTGCTTGTGGTCGCAGTAGGCGTGATTCAGTTTGCTGCGCCAAATGATGAGCAGCAGCTTGCAGACTCTAGGCTGCCTGTTGACCCGCAGTCAGAGTTGGACTCTGTGCGCGTCGCCTTGGAGGATCTCAACCTTGCTATCGATACGCTCAACCGCCTGTCACGAAGAACAGAATCCTTAGTTAGCGAGCGTTTCGTGCTACAGCCTCTGCGCGAGGGTGTACTGGGCACAGTGCGCGAAGCAATTTATGAGCCCCAGAACCAAGAGGTACGTGGCCCAATCTAGTGTCGACTTAATCTTCGTGCAGCCAGCGTGCTGACTGCGAAAAACTGAAACAGAACTTGAGAAAAACCGCGAAAAACCCGCGAAAGAAAACGTTTTCGAACGCAAGCGCCGAAAGGCCCAAGAGGAATTTGCCATGCTAAAGATTATTCCAGAGACTCTTTTCAGAGTCACACGAAAAGCTCAGCTCACCGTGGGAGTGTTTTTCCTGAGTGCGACCCTGAGCACAGCTGCCCTTGCGCAAACGGGCAGCGAAGCGCATCCGGGCTTTGTCGACTTTTCCCGCCTAAGCGGTTTGGGAGAAGCTGAGCCAACTGTGCAAATCAGCTTGAAAGCGCCTCTGCTGACCATGGTCACTAATTTGCTCAAGCAGGAAGACGAGCAGGCGGCAGACTTTGTGTCTAAGCTGATGCGGGTTAACGTCAATGTGTATCAAAGCGATCGTATCGATACGCAGGCAATAGCCTCTTCTATGGCGGTGCTAGCAAGTGAGCTTGACGAGCAGGGCTGGGAGCGCGTGGTTCGAGTGCGCGAAGAGGAAGATCATGTCGATATTTACTTCCGTCTTTCGGAATCAGCGGAGATGATCTTCGGCATTGCGATTATGGTCGCAAGCCAGGAAGAAACCGTCCTCGTAAATATTGTTGGCGACATAAGCGTGCAGGATCTTAGTGCGCTAGCACGACGCTTTGATATCGACGAGCTGTCGAATATTGATATTGAGGTGGATGCCGAGCTTTAAGTTATGAGTTCCTCAAGCCGTTATTTCTTGTCTTTGCCATTCGGCGGTCTTGGTTAGTCCTCGAGGCCGCTGAGCTCCATACGCTCATCTCCAGCGACAACAACGCGCACTCCGTCTAGGGTCGTGAAGGCGCGGGACTGCAGCTCACCTTTGTAGGCTCGATACACCACTGGCTCGGGTGCGTTTTCACGGTAGAGCTTAATGGTGACTACGGTTCGTGCCTCGCGCCAGTCTTGCAGAAACATGAGCCCTCCGACGCCCAGCATCAGGGAGAGGAAAAGGTAGGCGGCAAACCTCAGCTCGCTTGAGTCATTGTCTTTGATATCACCTAAGCTGTTAGCTGTCTTCGAAGTGGGGGTTGTCGAAGATGCTTGGGCTTGCTGCCCTCGGTGCTTTAGAAACAAGGCGGCCACGATAATAATCGCAGCGGTCATAAGTAATTTAGAGAGCATAGCCAATATCCGCGAAATCTGGATCAAGCATAGCAGCTTGTAGGTGTCGGCTTACAGGGCTGGGCGCCCCCGCTTACCCGGTGGTCTTCCGTTCGAGGGGTTCGCGCACCATGCAATGACGCAGGTTCATGGGAAGGCTATAATGGGTTATCTGAAGCCGGAACCCGTTCTACTATGAAAAAGTTTGTCGCCAGCCTCCAGCTGCTCCTATCACTCCTCGCTTTTGTTGCTGCAGCCGCCACCGTCCATAACCTCTACTCTCTGGCCTCGCGTCCCGAGACGATTTCCGTGGTCAATGTTTTGGTTGGTCAGGGGGTTCTTATCATTGCCTTCTTGGTGATTGGCCGTTTGATGTTAACCAAAGGCCTACAGGGCTGGCGCGCAGGCTAATCGCGTCGGCAGTGGCCTTGAGCGGCTATAGGAAAATCTAGCGCTCAGCTTCCCTGACAAGGCAGAATTCCGAGGCCATAGCAGGTATACTTGCGGGCTTTCAGCTACTTCACAGTCAGTGCATCATGATCGTCATAGACGACCCCAACGCCTTTACTCAGCATCGTTCCGCGGATACCTATAGGGATTCCCGCGGCTGCGTGGCGACTATCGGAAAGTTCGACGGCGTTCATTTGGGACATCAGCTTATTCTTGATCAGCTCAAGGCCAAAGCCCAAGAGCTCGACTTGCCTGCCCTGGCCATCGTTATCGAGCCTCACCCAGAGGAATTCTTTGCCTCGAGCCCTGAAAAATGCCCGGCCCGTTTGTCGCTCATCGAAGAAAAGCTGGCCCGCATCGAGAGCTTCGATATCGACTATGCCCTGGTGCTGCGCTTCGACACTCAGCTAAGCCAGCTTAGCGCGCAGGCCTATGTGCAGGATATCCTCGTAGACGGTCTCGGAATTGCTGCCTTCATTATCGGTGACGACTTCCGCTTCGGGCATCAGCGCGGCGGTGACTTTGCGCTGCTTCAAAGCGAAGGGCAGAAGCATGGCTTCGAAGTGATCGAGTCGGCGACCTACGAGCATAATGGCGAGCGCATTAGCAGCACCTATGTGCGTGACTGTCTGCAGGCGAGCGACTTCGCCTTGGTTGAACAGCTACTGGGGCGGCCATTCTCCCTCGCAGGCGAGGTAATCAAAGGCCAGCAGCTAGGCAGCCAGATCGGTTTCCCCACCTGCAATATCGACCCGCAGCGTAAGCGCATGCCGCTGCTGGGGGTATTTGCCTGCCACGCCAAACTCGGCGATGAGCTTATTCCAGCGGCTGTGAATATAGGTTTTCGACCTACAGTGCAGGCAGCGGGCGGCGCGCTTGTCGAAGCGCACCTGCTCGATTATTCGGGTGATCTCTACGGCTCACACCTTGAGCTGTTCTTTCGCGCCAAAGTCCGCGATGAAATGAAGTTCGACTCGGTCGACGCACTCAGTGCACAGCTAAGGGAGGATATCGCGCGTGTGCGCGAACTCATTATTCGCCCGAAGCAAGGCTAGCTGGGGCGAGGAGCCAGCACTGCACAAGAGAGCGAACCTCTCTTTAGTTTGAACCGTTTTAAAGCTGCCGTAATGAGGCGGCAAGGTAAAGAAGCCAAGATCATGACGAACGAAAACAACAGCGAAACAGTCAATCTCAAACAAACTCTAAACCTGCCTTTTACCGAATTTCCTATGAAGGCGAGCCTTGCTCAGCGCGAGCCGGAAATGTTGGCGCGTTGGCAAAAATTAGATATCTACCAGCGCATTGCGGACAAGAACATAGGCAAGACGAAGTTCATCCTGCATGACGGACCTCCCTACGCCAACGGCGAGTTGCATTTGGGACACGCAATTAACAAATCCTTAAAAGACTTTGTCATCAAAGCAAAGTCTATGAGCGGCTTCGACGCGCCTTACATTCCAGGCTGGGACTGCCACGGTCTGCCAATTGAACACAATGTGGAAAAGAAAAAAGGTAAGGCGGGTGTCAAAATATCCCACGCAGAGTTCCGCGCCGCCTGCCGTGAGTATGCGACCAAGCAGGTCGAGCTGCAGAAGCGAGATTTCATCCGCCTAGGCGTGTTTGGCGACTGGGAAAATCCCTATCTCACGATGAACTTTTCCACCGAGGCGAACATTGTGCGTGCCCTCGGCAAGATCGCCGACCAGGGGCATCTCATCAAGGGATACAAACCGGTTTATTGGAGCGTAGTTGGGGCTTCGGCTCTTGCTGAGGCCGAGGTTGAATATCAAGACAAGCAGTCCTTTGCGATCGATGTGCGGTTTGCCGCTGTCGATCGGGCAGCGCTGTTAGCTGCGTTCGGAGCCGAGCAAGCTGAGGGCGATCTTAGCGTAGTGATCTGGACTACAACGCCTTGGACGCTGCCGTCGAATCAGGCCGTTAGCCTCAACGCGGAGCTTGATTACGCGCTTGTCCGCTGCGATCTGGGCAGCGGCAGCGAGCTTCTCATCGTCGCTAAGGACATGGTTGAAGGTATCATGGCGCGCTACAGCTGCACCGATTTCGAAGTGCTAGGGACTGCGCTTGGCGAAGCGTTAGATAAGCAGCCGCTGCAGCATCCGTTCGTAGACCGCGAAGTGCCTATCATTCTCGGTGACCATGTCACGACAGATGCCGGTACGGGCGCTGTGCACACTGCACCTGATCATGGGGTCGATGATTTCAATGTTGGCAGAAACTATGGCATTGGTACGCTAAATCTCGTCGATGAGAACGGCGTTTATACCTCGGGTGCCGGTGAGTTTGCGGGTCAGCATGTGTACAAGGTAGACGAACTCATCATCGCCAAACTCGAAGAGCTTGGCGCTCTGGTGCGACGCGAGACTATTCACCACAGCTACGCGCACTGTTGGCGTACCAAGACACCGCTGATTTACCGTGCAACACCGCAGTGGTTTATCAGCATGAGCAAGGAAGGGCTGCTTGAAGACAGTTTGGCCGCAGCCGCCGGTGTGCAGTGGATACCGGAATGGGGTAAGGCGCGCATCGAGCTGATGCTCAAGGGCAGTCCAGACTGGTGTGTCTCACGCCAGCGCACTTGGGGTGTGCCAATCACGCTGTTCGTAAATAAAGAAACACAGGCGCTGCATCCGGAGACTTCGCGTCTCATCGAGGAAGTCGCACTGCGTATCGAAAAGCAGGGCATCGAAGCCTGGTTTGAACTCGACGCCCGAGAGCTGCTTGGCGATGAAGCGGATCAGTACGAGAAAGTGACTGACACCTTAGACGTTTGGTTTGATTCTGGGGTTAGCCATTTTTCGGTGATGGAGCAGCGCAGCGAGTTAAACTACCCGGCAGATCTCTATCTCGAAGGCTCTGATCAGCACCGCGGCTGGTTCCAATCCTCGCTCAAAACTGCGGTCGCCATGAACGGCACGGCGCCCTATAAACAGGTGCTAACCCATGGTTTCTTCGTTGATGCCGATGGCAAGAAGATGTCGAAGTCTCTGGGTAATACTGTTGCGCCACAGAAAATATTTAAAGACCAAGGCGCAGATATTCTTCGTCTATGGGTTGCGGCGACCGACTACCGCGGCGAGATGACCGTAAGCGACGAGATTTTTAAGCGCGTCGCCGACTCCTATCGCCGCATTCGCAATACGGCGCGCTTCATGCTGTCCAATCTCAACGGCTTCGATCCAGCGCAGGACAGTCTTGCTGAGGACGAGCTGGTGGGTCTGGATCGCTGGATAGTGCGACAGTGTCAGCTATTGGAAGACGAAGTAGTTGAGCACTACAACCATTACAATTTCCACAACATTTATCAGCGCGTGCACAATTTCTGCGTCATCGAACTGGGTAGCTTCTACCTTGATGTGATTAAAGACAGACAGTACACCTGTAAAGCCGACGGCGCTGCGCGGCGTTCGACACAGACCGCTATGCATCACGTGCTAGAGATGCTGTCGCGCATGATTGCTCCCATCCTTTGTTTTACCGCCGATGAAATATGGAATGCGATTCCCGGCGAACGTCCGCTGTCGGTGTTTCTGTCGAACTTCGGCGAGGGCGCTACGCGTTTCGCCGAATCCGAGTCCCAAAGCGATAGCTTCTGGCGCGCGGTAATGGAGGTGAAGACCGCGGTCAACAAAGAGCTTGAAGTTCAGCGCGCAGCCAAGCGCGTGAACGCGAATCTGAGTGCCGAGGTCGACCTTTACTGCGAGCCCGATTTGGCAGCGCTGTTGAATTCACTTGGGGAAGAGCTGCGCTTCGCGCTGATCACGTCCCGTGCAACGGTTCATGGGCTTGATGCTGCCCCAGATGACAGCGCGACAACGGAACTGGCAGGTCTCAAACTCACCATTAGCCCGTCGGCTAACGACAAATGCGAGCGCTGCTGGCACCACACTTCCGACGTTGGCACCGATTCGGCTTATCCGACGGTGTGTAAACGCTGTGTCGATAATATTGCCGGAGCCGGCGAAACGCGGCTGTACGCGTAGCGCTGCTACCGCCACCGGCGAGGTCTGAAACTCTGCGGGCGCCGTAGTTCCCGCAGAGGACTAAGCCGTAGGTGCAGCAAAACAGGAGTGAGTAAGTGGCAGAGCAGGATCAGAGTAATAGCATCGTTGAGGGCGCGCGCGTGACCCTGCATTTCTCGTTGAGCCTAGAAACCGGCGACATCGTTGATTCAAATTACGCCGGCAAGCCGGCGAGTTTTCACGTCGGCGATGGCAGCCTGCTGCCCGGCTTCGAAGAGTGCCTGCTAGGTCTAGGTATTGAAGACGAAATAGAGAAAACCCTGCCTGCCGAGCAGGCCTTTGGCGAGATTAACCCGCGCAACGTTCACAGTTTTCCGACGGCAAAGTTCAAAAGCCTGATCGAAGATCCGCTCAATCCGGCAGAGGTGGGAAGTATTGTGTCGTTCCAAGACCCTGGCGGCGGCGATCTGCCAGGCGTCATCGCTAAGCTCAACAAAGACACAATCACGGTCGATTTTAATCACCCCTTGGCGGGCAAAGCGATTATCTTCCGCGCTAAGATACTCGCGATTATTCCGCCGGGCACCTCAGCGCTCGCCATTAGCTGAGTCCAAGTCAATCACTCATTAGGAGCAGGAAGCTGCGATGACTCAAGCGACTTCATACGACGCGCCCTCGTTACCTCAAGCGAGTATCAGGCTCGCAAATCCACGCGGCTTCTGCGCTGGGGTAGACCGCGCCATCGATATCGTGAATCGCGCGCTAGACATTTTTGGCGCGCCGATCTATGTACGGCACGAGGTTGTACATAACAAATTCGTCGTCGAGACCCTGCGTGAGCGCGGCGCGATATTCGTAGACGAGCTTGCAGACATTCCGACGCAGGATAGCAGCGGTAGGCAATCTATCGTTGTATTTAGCGCCCATGGCGTTAGTCAGGCTGTGCAGGCCGAGGCGGCAGAGAAGGGCTTCCGCGTGTTCGATGCAACCTGTCCACTGGTCACTAAGGTACACCTCGAGGTTGCTAAGTTTAGTGAAGCAGGGCGCGAGTGTGTTTTGATTGGTCACCAAAACCATCCAGAAGTCGAAGGCACGATGGGCCAATATGACGCTGCGCGAGGTGGGCGCATCTACTTGGTTGAATCCGTCGAGGATGTCGCCACGCTTGTTGTCGATAATCCCGACAACCTCGCCTATGTCACGCAGACGACGCTATCGATGGACGACACATCGCGAGTCATCGATGCGCTGCGCGAGCGTTTTCCTAGTATTGAAGGTCCGCGTAAGAAAGATATCTGCTACGCCACTCAAAATCGGCAGGACGCGGTTAAGCAGCTGGCGCTGGAATGCGATTTGCTGCTGGTAGTAGGGTCGCCCAACAGCTCGAACTCTAACCGGCTTAAGGAACTCGCCGAACGCTTAGGCTGTGAGTCCTATCTCATCGACAACGTGGAAGGCATCGACTCTGCGTGGCTCGAGGGTAAAACACGCTTTGGTGTTACCGCCGGCGCGTCAGCGCCGGAGGTCCTAGTGAGGCAGGTTGTGGACTGGCTCGAAACGCATTCCGGCGCCCGTCCACTCGAGCTTGAAGGCGTGGAAGAGAATATCGTCTTCAGTATGCCTCGGGACCTGCGATCGGACTGAGCCGTTTTAACTTAGCTGAGCCAGCTCTTCCCGCTTGGCGCGCAGCGCCGTGACCGAGGACTCCATCTCTGCCAGTTTTTCGCGTTCCTTCGCCACTACAGCTTCGGGGGCGTTGTCGACGAACTTGGCGTTGCCGAGTTTGCCGCCAACGGCCTTGATGCCACCTTCGAGTTTAGCGATCTCTTTGTCGAGGCGCGCCTGCTCGGCGGCGACGTCGATGAGGCCTGCCATCGGTACGAGAATTTCCATGGCACCGTGAAGCTGGGTCGCTGCCGCAGGCGCTTCGGCGCCGGGGGCAAGCCATTCGATGCTTTCGAGCTTCGCCAGTTTTTGCAGGAACACGCGGGACTCGTCTAGCTTTGCTTGGTCTTCGGAGCTATCGCTGCGCAGGAAAACCTTGATGGTCTTGGCCGGGGAAATATCCATCTCGCCGCGGATATTGCGGATGCCTACGATTACTCCCTTTACCCATTCAATGCTGGCTTCCGCCTCGGCGTCTTGATTGCTGGTCTCGGGAGTGGGGTAGGGCTGCAGCATAATGCTGTCGCCTTTGATACTCAGCATTGGCGATATGCGCTGCCACACCTCTTCGGTAATGTAAGGCATGAACGGATGCATTAGCCTTAGGCTCTTCTCAAGAATGCTTAGCAGCGTATGACGTGCGGCATCGGCTGCTTCTGGGTTCGCCTCATCGTCCCACAGTACCGGCTTGGACAGCTCAACGTACCAGTCGCAGTATTCGTTCCACACGAACTCCTGCAGAGTCTGCGCCGCTATGTCGAATCGGTAGTTCTGCATGCATTCTTCGATCTGCTCTGCGGTGCTTTCAAAACGGCTGATGATCCAGCGGTCGGCGGGAGACTGGTGAGCGCTGTGACTCGCCGCATCGCCTATCGACTTGCCTTCCATGTTCATCATCACATAGCGCGCCGCGTTCCATATTTTATTACAGAAGTTACGGTAGCCTTCGGTGCGGCCTAAATCGAATTTAATGTCGCGACCGGTCGAGGCCAACGAGTAAAAAGTGAAGCGCAGCGCGTCGGTACCGTAGGCAGCAATGCCGTCGGGGAAGGAGGTTTTAGTTGCCTTAGCAATTTTCTCTTTGAGCTGCGGCTGCATCATGTCCGCAGTGCGTTTCTCCAGCAGTTCGTCCAGAGTGATGCCGTCGATCAGATCGATAGGGTCGAGGATATTGCCCTTCGACTTCGACATCTTCTGACCGTTTTCGTCGCGGACTAGGCCGGTGATGTATACCTTCTTAAACGGTATTTGTCCGGTAAACTTCAGCGTCATCATGATCATTCTGGCGACCCAGAAGAAGATGATGTCAAAGCCGGTAACAAGCACGTCGGTTGGGTGGAATTTGTCAAAAAACTCGCGCTCGTTTGGCCAGCCCAGCGTTGAGAAAGTCCAGAGGGCCGAGGAGAACCAAGTGTCTAGAACGTCCTCATCTTGGCGTAGGACAACGTCATCACCTAGTCCGTGATCTTTGCGCACTGCAGCTTCGTCGCTGCCTACGTAGACATTATCGTTTTCGTCATACCACGCAGGGATACGATGCCCCCACCATAGCTGCCGGCTAATGCACCAGTCTTGAATGTTCCGCATCCACGCGAAGTAGGTGTTCTCCCAGTTTTTGGGGACGAACTCGATGTCGCCGTCTTCTACCGCTTTGATGGCAGGGTCGGCAAGGGACTGCACTGCGACATACCACTGATGTGTCAGATAGGGTTCGATCACAACGCCGCTACGATCGCCGCGAGGCACTTTGAGCTTGTGAGGCTCAATCTTTTCTAGGAGTCCCAGCGCCTCGATGTCGGCAACGATTTGTTTGCGCGCCTCGAAACGGTCCAGGCCGCGGTAGGCAGCGGGTGCCTCTTCATTGATGCTCGCCTGCTTGGTGAAGATATTAATGATTTCGAGGTCGTGCCGCTTGCCGACTTCGTTATCGTTGAAGTCGTGTGCGGGAGTAATTTTTACGCAGCCGGTGCCGAACTCAGGGTCGACATAGTCATCGGCGATGATCGGGATGCGACGATCGCAAAGGGGGAGCTGCACGAATTTGCCCACTAGGTGGGTATAGCGCGGGTCTTCTGGGTGAACGGCTACAGCGCTGTCTCCCAGAAGAGTCTCAGGGCGTGTTGTCGCGATAACGAGATGTTCGTCGGAATCGGCGATGGGGTAGCGGAAGTGCCACATTGAGCCGTCTTCTTCTTCCGAGATCACTTCTAGATCGGAGATTGCCGTGAGTAGTTTCGGGTCCCAATTCACGAGGCGATTACCGCGATAGATCAGGCCTTCTTTGTACAGGTCGATGAACACCTTCTCCACGACCTCGGAAAGCCCTTCGTCCATGGTGAAACGCTCGCGTGACCAATCAAGCGACGAGCCAAGCCGGCGCAGCTGCTGAGTGATGATGTCGCCGGACTCTTCTTTCCAGTCCCACACCTTCTCGACAAAGGCTTCACGGCCGATTTCTTGGCGAGAAGTGCCCGCGGCGTTGAGCTGGCGCTCAACAACCATTTGCGTGGCGATACCCGCGTGGTCGGTACCCACTTGCCAAAGCGTGGAGCAGCCGCGCATGCGATGGTAGCGGGTCAGGGCATCCATGATAGCGTGCTGAAACCCATGCCCCATGTGCAACCGGCCGGTGACGTTGGGTGGCGGGATGACTATGCAGTAAGGATCGCCGTCGCCTTGGGGCGCAAAGTAGCCGCGCTCCTCCCAGGTTTTGTACCAGCTAGCTTCGAGTTGTTGGGGTTGGTAGGTCTTATCCATGGAAATGCCGCTTTTCTGTGTGTGTCGATGCCGTGCTTTCAAGCGCGCAAGTATAACGTATGCGAGGCGCGAAGGGGGATCGCCTAAGGGCGCCTGTGGATGATGCAGGTACAAGAAAGAAGTGAGGGGAAGAACTGAAAGGCTGGCCCAGGGACAGAAAGGAGAAAGAGAAGGCGCCTCGGTTGCGAGGCTGCACAGAGGAGGGGTTAGCTTCGCAAAACTAGAGCGAGATCATTTCCGGCCGCGTACCTGCCTGCTGATAGTGGCGGAAGCGCTCGCGTGCCTGTTCCAGCGCAGTGGGCTCTTGAATAATGATTTCGTTCACCCTCGCAATCGGCTCGAATCCCTCGATCGCAGCGGTTGAGAGATTGATGAGCACATCGCGCGCCCATTCCGGCACGTCTTTGATGGCTATGCTTACTCGCTCAGAACAGGGCTCTTGGCCCGCTATCAGGGCATGGGGGACAAAGCTGCTAGGAGCAAAAGACCACAGCAGCGAATCGATCTCCCGCGCCGCGGCTTCGCTATCCGTGAGCAGGCAGACGCGGTGGCCGAGCGAGCAGGCTTTTTCTGCGAGCCGGCAAGCGAAGACGGCGCGGGCTTGCTCACTGTCCTGTTGCAACTTGTAGAAGTTCACCTGCGCCATGTTGCCTGCCTTTTGATCTAAGCCGCGCGCCGACGTAAATATTCCACGAGCAAGCTGACCGGTCTGCCGGTGGCGCCTTTGGCCGCACCGCCGTGCCATGCCGTACCGGCGATGTCTAAGTGTGCCCACTTGAACTTCTTGGTAAAGCGCGACAGGAAACAGGCCGCAGTAATAGTGCCGGCTTTGGGGCCGCCGATATTGGCGATGTCGGCAAAGTTGCTGTCCAGCAGGCCCTGGTATTCATCGTGCAGTGGTAGCTGCCAGATTGGGTCGAGGCTTGCGTTGCCGCAGTCGATTAGCTCGTTGGCGAGGTCATCGTCGTTAGCGAGCATTGCGCTGACATGGGAGCCGAACGTGGCGACGGCTGCGCCGGTGAGCGTAGCAACGTCGATGACGCTAGCGGGCTTAAAGCGCTCGGCGTAGGTGAGGGCATCGCACAGCACCAAGCGGCCTTCAGCGTCGGTGTTGAGTATCTCGATAGTCTGGCCAGACATGCTAGTGACGATATCCCCTGGCTTTGTGGCCTTGCCGCTAGGCATGTTTTCCGCCGCGGCGACTATCGCAACGATGTCCAAGGGCAGCTGCATCTCAACCACAGCATTCATCGTGCCGATCACGCTCGCTGCGCCGCACATGTCGAATTTCATTTCGTCCATCATGGCGCCACCCTTGAGACTGATGCCGCCGGTGTCGAAGGTGATGCCCTTGCCGACGATGCAGTGAGGAGCAGGGCGCTTGCCCTTGACCGCCTTCGCACCTTTGTATTCCATGATGATCAGCTGCGCTTCCTGCTTTGACCCAGCTGAGACCGATAGCAGAGAGCCCATGCCTAGGCGTTCCATCTGCTTTTCTGACAGGACTTTCACGCTCAGTTTGCTCTTGCCCTTGGCCAGCGCAACCGCCTCCTGGGCGAGGAAAGTAGGTGTGGCGATATTGCCCGGCAGATTACCCAGCTGTTTTGCTACGTTAATGCCGCGTCCAGTCGCGCGTCCTGCAGCGAAGGCCTTGTCCATGCGTGCTTTCGGGGTGCCCTTAGGTGCAGCCATGGTGACAGATTTCAGTGTCGGCAGGCTCACTTTGCTGCTTTTGGTCGTTGAGTAGCGGTAGCTGGCGTCTTCCAGCTCCGTAGCCAGGCGCTCGGCGATCCAGCTGTGGTCGGCCCCTTTCACTGCGAGCGAAGCTAGGGCGAAATGGGCGTCCTTAGCTTTGCTAGCCAGCGCCGCTTTGGCTGCTGCGGCAATGAGAGACTTGGCAGCTTTGGTATCGAGTTTTTTGGCCTCGCCACTGCCGACTAGCAAAATGCGCTTGGCTTTGATGCCGTCGAGCCCCTGTAGCATAAGCGTGCTGCCAACTGCGCCTTCGAAATCGCCATTGGCTAACAGTCGGGTGAGGCGCTTGCCGCTCGCGATATCGATCTCTTTGGCCTCTGGGCTGAGAGCGGCTTTGGCGCCGATGATGAGTACGAGGCAGTCGCTGTTAACTGAGGCGGGTTTGGCGGTTCTAAGAGCTGCTTTCATAGTTAATCCTTATCACTGAATCATCATCTTTAGGTCGCGCTGCGACGTTTAGTAGGCGCAGGATGCTAGGCAGTTTCGCGCTGATGTGCAAACTTTCCTCTCCGCTGCCGTTTGCTACTAGCGGCGGAAGCGCCCAGGAAGCGTTTGCAGGAAGTTTCTCACAATGTGTAACCTGAGGAATGTCGTATGGCTGCGGGGAACTGATTAAACTGCTTGCAGTCAAATACGAGTATGAGGCCACTTTGGGCTTGTACTCGCGCGGCTTTAGAACATCGTACAATTTAAGCCTTCGCACAGGGCCAAGATAGTTTGTAGCGATGCCGATCAAGGCAGGTGTCGAGCACTAGATGTGCGAAAAGCAAAAGAATAAGAATAAGAATAACAGCTAGTTTGGAGGAAGCATTATGCCAAGGGTGAAAGTAAGTGTTCCTGAAACGCCCCGATTTCGTATGGAGCGGAAAGTTGGAATTAGCGATCTAAACTACGCCAAGCACCTCGACAGCGTGGCGATGGTGAACATTCTCCACGAGGCGCGCCTGCAGATGCTCGCCGATCTAGGCTTTACCGAGGGCAACATCTATGGGCTCGGCCTGGTTGTAACCGATTTTGCGATCGAGTACCGCGCGGAATCCTTTGCTAATGACACACTGATCATCGATGTGTCGGTAGGTGACTTTAATCGCTACGGCTGCGACATCGGCTACACCGTAAGCAACGGGGCGTTGGATCAGATTGTTTGCAAGGCAAAGACCGGCGTCGTGTTTATGGATTTTGACAAGCATCAGCTGACCGATGTGCCTGAGGCCTTCAAGACGCGACTGCAGCTGCCCGAGGTTCGCGTCGCCTAACGGCTGTCGTGATCGAGCTGCTTAGTCAGGCAAAATCGATTAGACTGCGCTACTCCGCATTCGCTCAGGATCTGCCAGTTTGATCGTTTTTCGCTATCTCAGCCGACAGCTGCTGCAGGCCATGGCGGCCATCACCGCGGTGCTGCTCGTGGTCGCGTTAACCGGGCGCTTTATTCAATACCTTTCCCAGGCTGTAGCAGGCGAAATCGCCAGCGACGCTCTGCTGCTACTTATCCTCTTTCGCCTGCCTGATTTTCTGTTAGTCATCCTACCTCTCGCTTTTTTCCTGGCTGTGCTTTTAGTCTTCGGCCGTATGTATGCCGAAAACGAGATGGTTGTGCTTATTGCGAGCGGGCTCAGTGAGCGCGGTCTCGTGCGACTCACGCTGCGTTTTGCGGTCTTCGTCACGCTGCTCGTTGCGCTGCTTTCTTTGTTTCTCGCTCCATGGGGTGTGCGTAAGACCGAGGAGCTGCTGCAAGCCCAGAAGCAGCTTACCGAGCTCGATCTGATCGTCGCAGGGCAGTTCCAACGTTTCGGTGGCGGCGAGCGGGTAACCCATGCCGAGCGCGTGCAGGATGAAGCCGGCGGTGCGAGACGTCTGCAGGGTGTTTTCGTGGCCACGGGAGGGGGCACGGCGCCGCGCATACTCATTGCCGAGACTGCTCGGCCGGTTGTCGAGGCCGACGGCTCGCGTTTCATGCGTCTGGAATCGGTTACTCAGTACGAGGGCCAACCGGGGCGCGGAGACTTCACCATCAGTCGCTCGCGGTCCCAGTCCCTGCGTCTGGCCGATGCACGTGAACAGGAGCTGATCCTTGAGGAAGCAACGCTGCCGAGTTCCGAGCTGTTTGGCACAGCGGATCCGGCAAAAATTGCTGAAGGGCAGTGGCGCATAGCGACTCTGCTTCTCGTGCCCATTCTCACCCTCATTGCGGTTCCGCTGAGTCGCGTTGCTCCGCGACAGGGACGCTACTCGCGTCTCGTGCCTGCGGCGCTGCTTTATGCGCTTTATTTCGTGCTGCTTCAGTTCGGTCGAGATGCCATCGCCGGCGGCGACTGGCCGCCTGCGCTGGGTCTGTGGTGGGTCCACGCTCTGTTTTTGGGAGCGGGGCTTTATGCCAACGGCCTGTTTTCTGTGAAGACGCGGGCGGTGGAGGCGCAGCAATGAGTAGTCAGCTGAGACTCGTAGACCGCTACGTGAGCAAGCACGTGCTATTCGCCATGGCGGTGGTGCTGTGTCTGGTGCTGAGCATCGACTTGGTATTTGCGGTGGTCGAAGAGCTAGGCGATGTCGAGCGAGACTATACGTCCGGGCAAGCTTTTTTGTACGTGGCGATGACCCTGCCGTCGCGGGTATTCCAGGTACTGCCGTTTACCGCCCTAGGAGGCAGTCTGATTGGTTTGGGTGTGATGGCCTCGCATAACGAACTAGTCGTTCTTCAGGCTGCAGGGGTTAGCACTTGGCGTCTACTCGGAAGCGTGCTCAAACCCGCTCTGCTGATTATGCTCGCCGGGTTGTTGATCGGCGAATACCTCGCGCCACCCTTACAGCAGGCCGCTCAGGGAAACAAAGCGCTACTGAGCAGCGGCGTGGAAACTATTCAGTCAGATCGTGGCAGCTGGCGCCGAATAGGCGCTGAGTTTATTCACATCAATGCCATTGCGCCGGGTGGACGAACACTGTTCGGTGTATCGCGCTATGAGCTTGACCAGCAGGCCGAAACGGCAAGCCTTGCCCGCATGAGTTTTGCTCAGACCGCACGCTATGTGGAGGCGAGTGACGACGGGGCTGCGTACTGGCTGCTTGAGGAAGTTGCCACGAGTGAATTCCTGCCGAACGCGGTCCGCGCCCAAGAAGCGGACTCGCAGCCTTGGCGAGTCGATCTCTCACCCGAGCTTCTGGCGGTGCTATTGGTTGCGCCCGACAGGCAGTCGATCAGCGGGCTTCTGCGTTTCGCGCAGTTCTTCGAGGCCGAGGGGCTTAACGCTGACCGCTACTGGCTTAGTTTCTGGGGCAAGCTGTTGCAGCCGCTTGCCACGCTGGCACTTGTGATTTTGGCTCTGTCTTTTGTGTTTGGTTCGCTGCGTGAAGCCACCATGGGCTACCGAGTTTTTGTGGCCTTAGGAGTGGGGCTGCTGTTTACCATCGCCCAGCGATTATTGGAGCCGGCGAGTTTGCTTGTCGGGCTGGATCCGCTCTTCGCCGTGTTGCTGCCGATCGTGCTATGCGCTGCGATAGGCCTGGGCTCGATGTTGCGGGTGCGCTAATCGCCGAAGGGTTTGTGGCCTTTGGGCATAACGATTACCTTGGTCCCCGATATTCTGTCGTGGGCCGCGTCGCGCTGAGGGTCGAGATAGAGCCAGAGAAAGCCAAGGCCGCCAAGGAAAAAGGACGGCCACGCGGCGGCGTAGCGAATCACTCCTTGCTTGGCGTTCATGGGCTGGCCGTTGAGAGCCACTGCCTTTAGCCGCCAAGAAATCATCCCCAGGGTTTGGCCGCCGCGCAGCCAGAACCACAGATAAAATCCAAGACTGCTGGCTACCATCAGCAAAAAGGTGAGATTGCTGACTAAGCTGTCGGTCTGCACTTTGCCCTCTACTAGCTGATTGCTGTCAGTGCCAAAGACAGCGAGCATGGCATAGCCAATGAAGAACCACAGAGCAGCGACAAGGAAGCCGTCGTAGAGCATTGCCGCTAGGCGTCGCAGCAGGCCGGCTCTAGGAAGATCCTGCTCTGCACTATTGGGTTCTGCCTCGCGTGTCATGGCTACTTTGCTCCTAAATCTGTTAGCTAGCGCATTCTACGCGATCTGCGCGGGGAATGGACGTGTTCAGGGTGTCATTAACAGCGCTCAGCGACTTTGCTAGACTTGGGAGATCTTCTGCTCTGGCAGATCCGGCCCCGAGACGGCACTGCAGGCCAAGCCACGCAGTGAAGCCGCCCGAGAGCTCATTCAAGAGAGAATCACATGAATTCACAGACTCCGCCGCGCAGCATTCAGCTGCTCGACACGACCCTGCGCGATGGGGAGCAAACCCAGGGCGTTTCTTTCTCAGGAAGCGAGAAGGTGAGCATCGCTCGCGCGCTGCTGCAGTCGCTTCGTGTCGATCGTATCGAAGTAGCTTCCGCCTGTGTGTCCGACGGCGAGAAACAGGCGGTTGCGCAGATCACCGAGTGGGCTGCTGAGAACGGCTTCCTAGATCGTGTCGAAGTGCTCGGCTTTGTCGATCGCAAGCGCAGCGTCGATTGGATTCAAAGCGCTGGCGGGCGTGTAATTAACCTGCTGGCCAAAGGTAGCGAAAAGCACTGCCGCGAACAGCTGGGCAAGACTTTGGAACAGCACGTTGTCGATATCGAAGCGACGGTCGCCTATGCGCAGGAAAAAGGGCTGCGTGCGAATATGTATTTGGAAGACTGGTCGAACGGCTATGCTGATAGCCGTGACTATGTGTTTGGTCTTGTTGAGGCCACGCAGCATTTAGGTATCGGTCACTACCTGCTTCCAGACACGCTGGGGCTTATGTCTCCGGAGGAGGTGCGCGCGGCGCTCAGCGATATGATGTCGCGCTTCCCCGAGCAGACCTTCGACTTCCATCCGCACAACGACTACGGCCTGGCCACGGCCAATGCGCTGGCGGCCGTCGATGTCGGTATTAATACTATTCACTGTACGATGAACTGCTTAGGAGAGCGCGCGGGTAACGCGTCGCTAGCCGAGGTCGCGGTGGCGCTCAAAGATAAGATGGGCATGCAGCTCGCCATCGATGAAACCCGCATCACGACGCTGAGCAGGATGATAGAGAATTTTTCGGGCAAGTGGATTGCAGCGAACACGCCGATCGTCGGCGCAGACGTTTTCACACAGACCGCGGGCATTCACGCTGATGGTGACCTGAAGGGCGATCTTTATGTCACCGAACTTGGCCCCGAGCGTTTTGGACGTAAGCGTGTTTACGCGCTGGGCAAGATGAGTGGCAAGGCCTCACTGATCAATAACCTTGATGAGCTAGGCATCAGCTTGAGCAAAGAGGATCAGGCAAAGGTGCTTGAAAGGGTAGTGCGTCTGGGCGACTCAAAGCAGATCATCACCTCGGAGGATCTGCCGTTTATTATCGCCGATGTGATGCAGAGCGGCGACTTCGAGCACGTGTCGCTTCTCAATTGCTATATCAACAGCGGGCTCGATGTAGAGAGCACGGCAAGTATTCGCTTGAAAATAGGCGACGAAGAAAAGCAGGGCTCCGGTTCTGGCAATGGCGGCTTTGCCGCGTTCTTCGATGCCGTGGAAAAAATCCTTGAACCTACCGGATTCCAGATGCCCGCTTTGATCGACTACGAAGTGCATATTCCGCGCGGGGGCAAGATACACGCCCTAACCGAGTGCATGATCACGTGGCAGTGGGAAGAGCAAGACTTTAAAACCCGAGGCGTCGACGCTAACCAGGTGCTGGCGGCTGTGAAGGCCACGCTGCGCATGATTAACCTGCGCATGCACGCCGAGGCCTTCGCGAGCTAGATAGCATTTAACGATTCGCGTTTGCTCTAGGGCAAAGTCCTTTGCCAGTAAAAATTACGCGTCAGCGAATAAAGATCCATTCCCGCAGGAGGCTGTGGTCCTTGCAGTTGAGCTGCGCGCATCGATACAAGCAGGGTGAAGAACAGTGAATTCCGCGCCGGCACATCGTTAATATAAAGAATCGGTTGACCGATGTTGCCGCTGAAGTTGCCGGCATATTGGCTCACGATACCGCGAGTGCTCGACGGCCCCAGCATTGGCAGCACCAGATACGGCCCGCGTGGTACGCCCCACACCGCGAGCGTCTTGTCGAAGTCGCTGCGGTTTTTTGGCAGGTTCCACTGTGTGGCTACATCAAATACACCCGCCACGCCTACCGTCGAATTGACCAAGAAGCGCGCAACGTCGTTGCCCGCGCCAGCAAAATTTCCCTGTAGTGTCTGATTTATCGCCGTCCACGGCTCGCTTAAGTTTGAGAAGAATCGGCTAACGGCGTTTTCTACTGGCTGTGGCGCAACAGCCCTGTAAGCCTGCGCTGCGGGTTTGATCAGCACTCTATCGAGCGCCATATTGAAGGCAAAAACAACGCGGTTCGCCGGCTCGAGCGGATCGTTCTGAGCATTCGCAGGACTACACGCTGCAGAAAGAATAAGCGCTAGGACGCTCAATTTAGTTTTCAGAGCGGCTCGACGGCGCGATTTAGATGAAGCTGAACTTCGTAAGTCGTAAGCAGTAGCGGCTGATGCATTCGCTAGGAAAGTAGAGGGCGAGCGGGGGTTGGTTGGAGTCATAAGTCTCAGCGTCCTTGGAGATTAATGAGTGAGCCAACTGATGGACTGCCAGCTCATTCATAAGGACGCTGATTAGGTGCGTTTGGTTCTTCGTGCCTTAGAGGCAGCCTGGGATTAAGCTACTTGCGGGCACTTCGCGAGTTCGGCGGCAACGAGATCGCCAAATGCCGAGGTGCTGATCATGTTCACGCCGGCGCCAGGTTTAGACAGATCGGGGGTTGAATTGCCCTGCGCGAACACCGCCTGCATTGCGTGCCATACGTTCTTAGCCTCCGCCTCCATGCCGAAACTCATTTCGAGCATCATGGCAACGGAGCCAATCATAGAGTAGGGGTTCGCTATACCCTGGCCTGCGATATCGGGCGCTGAGCCGTGAGACGGCTCGTAATAGGCCTTATCCGGGCCGATGCAGGCCGACGGCATAAGCCCTAGAGAGCCTAAGATGCCCCCGGCCTGGTCGCTGAGAATGTCGCCGAACATGTTTTCCATGACCATTACGTCGAACATGCCGGGGTTCAAGCAGAGGTAGGTTGCGGCGGCATCGACTAGAATATTGACTACCTCGACCTCGGGATAATCCTTGCCAACCTCGTCCATAATCTCGTTCCACAGGACACTGGATTTCAGTACGTTGGACTTGTGGATATTGTGCAGCACCTTTTTACGCTTCTGCGCCGTGTCGAAGGCGACCTTGGCAATGGCTTTGATCTGATCTTCGTCGTACTCCAGGCTCTCGACTACGAAGCGCTTGCCCTCGGGCGTGACACCGGTTTCTTTTTTACCGAAGTAGAGGCCGCCGACGAGTTCGCGAATAATAATAATGTCGATACCTTCATCGCCAATGATCTCAGGCTTCAATGGTGAAAAATGAGCCAGGCCCTGGGGTAGGAACACAGGACGGAAATTAGCAAAGGTGTTGAAGCGGCGTCGCAGCGGCAATAGCGCGCCACGCTCTGGCTGCATGTCGACGGGAATTTTCTTCGAGTCTTCATGATTTAGGCCGATCGGCCCCTTGAGAATAGCATCGGCGCTATCGCACAGCGCTTTGGTTTCCTCTGGGAATGAGTCGCCGTGGCTAAAATAGGCGCTTGCTCCGAACGCGCCGTGCACCAAGTCGAATTCCACCGAGTTGCGTTCAGCAACAAGGTCAAGAATCTTAACGGCTTCAGCCATGATTTCTGGGCCGATGCCGTCGCCGTCCAAAAGTGCGATTTTCTTTTTAGTCATTGTTAAGCCTTTGCTATACCTATGCTTTATGAAACGAGCAGACCACCAAGGGCAGCTGAGCTGCACGCTTTTTGATCGAAGAATTGGGCGACGTAAAGTAGCAGGAGTAGGCGCGCTTTGAAAGCGCAGGGCGTTCTCTCAGCTGCTCGAAGCGCTCCGATCGAGCGGCCCGTCGCAACAAGATACCCCAAGCAATTATGAACTAGCGGCCCGAATCGCGCGTTGGGACAGGTGCAAGACAGAATTAAACAACGCAAGTTCACTCATGTACGTGCAAGGATATCCCATGAACAAGATACTCCGCTCGACGCTACTCGCAATATCCCTAGTCTTCATCGCGCCAGTTACACTGGCAGATCATCACGGTGGTGGTCACTCAGCTGATATCGTCGATACCGCAGTCGCCGCCGGCGGCTTCGAAACGCTTGTGGCCGCAGTTCAGGCTGCCGGTCTCGTTGAAACGTTGAAAGGCGAAGGTCCATTCACGGTTTTCGCCCCTACCGATGCAGCGTTCGCTGCGCTGCCTGCTGGCACAGTCGAAGAGCTTCTCAAGCCTGAGAATATCGAGCAGCTCGCTGCAGTTCTGACCTATCACGTGGTCGCTGGCAAAGTGATGTCCTCAGACCTCGCGGGCAAAACCATTGACGCAGCTACAGTGCAGGGCGGCGAACTCGCGATTGATGCGACTTCAGGTGTCACAGTCAACGGCGCCAACGTGGTAACCGCAGACATCGAAACGTCTAACGGCGTGATCCATGTCATCGATGCTGTTCTGCTTCCTTAATAGGCAGGCACCACACATCAAAAAAAGGCCGCCTAGCGCGGCCTTTTTTGTGTTCGATTTTAAGAGCCGAATGAGCATTGCTGCAGTCCGCTCCCCTTACCGCCTTTCCCCTGTATACTTCGAATTAATTGTCGCTAGGAGAAATACCCATGTCGAAAACAGTTACTCAGTCTTTACCCTGCGTTTTAGTTGCTCTCGCGCTGACGGCCGGAGTTGCGCGTGCAGCTGAACCCGAGGTCTGGAGCGTCGACACGCCGGCCTTTGGCGCGGAGGCTATGAGCGCATCGCTAGACGTGAACGAAGGCACATGGATGAATGTCGACGTTTCTCCCGACGGTCAGTCGCTGGTTTTCGATTTGCTGGGTGATATTTACCAGCTGCCCATTGAGGGCGGCGAGGCAGTCGCGCTGACCTCAGGTTTGGCTTGGGACATGCAGGCGCAGTACAGCCCAGGCGGAAAACATATCGCGTTCACTAGCGATCGCGCCGGCGGCGATAATATTTGGACGCTGAATCTAGAAAGCGGCGAGATGCACCAGGTTACCTACGAGTCCTTTCGTCTGCTAAACAGCCCGACGTGGAGTCCGGACGGTCGTTTCATTGCGGCACGTAAACACTTCACTACTTCTCGCTCCTTGGGCACTGGCGAAGTGTGGCTCTATGACAGTCAGGGAGATGAATCTGTTTTGGGCCAGCGAGTAGTCGCCCGTCCCAGCGAAACCTTCCAAAAAGAACAGGGCGAGCCCGCGTTCGCGCCTGATGGCAGTGCAATCTATTTCGTGCGCAACGTATCGCCCGGCAACACGTTTATTTACCACGAAGACAGCAACACCGAGCTCTTTCAAATTCGGAAGGTCGATCTCGCGACCGCTGCAATCGAGACTATTGCCGGCGGTCCCGGTGGCGCTGTCCGTCCAACGCCGTCGCCCGATGGCAGCAAGCTTGCCTATGTGAAGCGTGTTAGAGCGCAGTCGCGCCTCTTCGTGATGGATCTCACCACGGGTGAGGAGCGCATGGTGTACGCCGAGCTCGATCCTGATATGCAGGAAACCTGGGCCGTGCACGGTTTCTATCCAACAATGGAATGGATGCCCGATGGCAACGCCATTGTCTTCTGGGCAAAAGGCAAAATATTCAAGCTGGATTTGGCTTCAGAGACAAGCGAGGAAATTCCATTTCACGTAGCTGATACACGCACCATTTACCCGCCTCTTCGCGGCGAAGTAGACGTAGCGCCTGCGCAGTTCGCGACGAAGATGGTGCGCTATCCCCAGCCGTCCCCTGGCGGCGACGCGGTGGTGTTCGAGTCTCTTGGAAGACTCTACATCAAGCGTGGCGAGACACAGCCGGAGCCTCTCTATCGCGGCGAGCAGCAAGGCTTTGATTACTCGCCCATCTTTAGTCCCGATGGTGACTGGGTTTATTTTTTGCGTTGGCGCGACGACTCACTGAGTACCCTGCATCGTGTACGTGCTCGAGGCGGCGCGGCGCGTCAGTTAGGGCTTGAGAAAGCGCAGTACGACGGCTTAGCAATTAGTGCCGATGGCAAAGAGCTGCTGCTGCGTAAGCGTCGCGGCAGCAGCCTGTTGAATCCCAACTTCGACAAGCAAGCAGGTTTGTACCTCTACGACATCGCTGGGGAAGCATTAAGCTTTGTCACCACTAGCGGCTCTAATCCGCATTTTGGGGCTGATGGACGAATCTATTTCCAAGAGCGCAGCGACAGTGCGCAAGGTCGGGGCAGCTCAACGGCGGTGACTCAGCTAGTCTCCGTTGACCGCAGTGGTCAGGACAAGCGCGCCGCAGCGCAGGCGGAATTCGCCAGCACAATGCGTTTGTCGCCCGATGGCAACTACGTCGCTTTCATCAATCAGTTTCAACTGCACGTAGCGGCCCGTTCACATTTTGGTGCAATGATCGATCTTGATGCCGCTAAGCCAGCCTTTGCCGTGCGCAAGGCGAGCAAAGTCGGTGCGACTTATATCGCTTGGTCTCCCGACAGCTCAGCGATTAGCTGGTCAGTAGGAGCAGACTTCAAAACCGTTAGCGTTGAAGCGCTCATGGCTCAGGGTTATCAAGCGCCAGAGGCGGGTAATAACCTGAGTATGCAGATCGAGCACGCCGTTCCAGAGTCTGCTGTCGCGCTCACGAATGCGCGGGTCATCACCATGGATTCAGCGCGCGCCGTTGTCGAGAACGCGACTGTGCTTATTTCGGGTAATCGAATAGAGTCCATTCGCAGCGAAGGGGCGGTGCCGGATGGCTACGAGGTAGTAGATTTAGCAGGCAAGACAATTATGCCTGGTATCGTCGATGCTCACGCACACGGCCCCTACGCGGCGGACGATATTATCCCGCAGCAGAACTGGAATTTGCTCGCGCATCTGGCGCTGGGTGTGACGACGGTTCACAACCCGTCTAGTAGCGCGAAGTCGGCTTTTGCGGCTGCTGAATATGCGCGTGCCGGCCGCATACTCGGCCCTCGCATATTTTCTACCGGTGAGATTGTGTACGGTGCTAAGAGCACAAGCTGGGCGCCAATCGACGAGTTAGACGACGCGCTGGCTCACGTTCGCCGGCTCGCTGCTCAAGGCGCCATTAGTATTAAAAACTACAATCAGCCGAGACGAGAGCAGCGTCAGCAGGTAATCGAAGCTGCGCGCCAAGAAGGGCTCATCAGCGTGGCCGAAGGCGGTTCTCTTTATCAGCTAGATATGAGCATGATAGCGGACGGCATCACCGGCATTGAGCACAATGTGCCGACGCTGAAAATGTATGACGATGTGCATCAATTTTGGCAGCAGTCCGGCGCCGGCTACACACCCACCTTGGTGGTGACCTATGGCGGTCTGACCTCTGAAGACTACTTTTACCAGCATACCGATGTGTGGAAGCACCCAATCCTTAGCAACTTCGTGCCACCCGCACAGCTGCAGGCTCGTTCTGTGCGCCGCGTGTCTGCGCCTGAAGAAGAATACCGCGATGACGATGCGGCAGCCGCAGCCAAAATCCTCATGGAAGCGGGCATTATGGTCAACATCGGCGCCCATGGTCAGCGCGAAGGCTTGGCGAGCCACTGGGAAATGTGGAGTTTTGCGCGCGGCGGTTTCTCGCCGATGGAAGCGCTAGCAACGGCCACTATCAACCCAGCACGCTACCTAGGCATGGACAAAGACATCGGTTCCTTGGAGCAGGGAAAGCTCGCCGATCTAGTGATCATCGATGCCAATCCGCTAGACGATATCCGCAATACCGACCGCATCAGCCATGTCATGATCAATGGGCGGCTGTATCGGGCAGGGGATCTAGCTGAGGAAGTCACCGGAGATAGCGTCTTAACGCCATTCCATTGGCAAACGACGCCGCAGGGAAAGATTCGCTAGGATTTTCCATGAATCTAGCTGTGCCAAGGATTTTGCGTTTCTTTGGTGCAGCTTCGAAGATCGAGAGTGGAAGACGAGGCAGGCTAACGTGAACACAGCCTCGCTAACGGCTTGTAGCCTGATTTTTACTTGAAAAGACTGGTACCAGTGGGCGGACTTGAACCGCCACTCCCGTGAAGGAACCGGATTTTGAATCCGGCGTGTCTACCAATTTCACCACACTGGCATTGCAATCATTTGCAGGACCGCAGTATAGCAGCTGGTCGGGGCGGCGCAACGCGATAGTGTCGGGTAATGTTGCTGCCAAAAGGCGCTGGGGCTTGGTTCAGATAGTAGCGATCCGACGACCTTGGGCGTAAACTCCGCGGCCATGCAACTTTCAGATTTCGATTTCATTCTGCCCGAGCGGCTTATCGCTCACTATCCTGCCGAGCAGCGTCGTCAGAGCCGCCTGCTCTGTCTGGACACCGCGAGTTCGCAGATCACCCACCGCGGTTTCGCCGACTTGCTCAGCCTGCTTTCGCCCAAGGACCTGCTGGTGTTCAACGACACGCGGGTCATTCCTGCGCGGCTGTACGCGCGAAAAGAATCAGGTGGGCGAGTAGAGCTTATGGTCGAGCGCATGATGGAGGACAATCGCGTGCTCGCGCAGCTGCGTGCTAGCAAGCCCTCCAAGCCGGGCACGCGCCTGTTCGTAGAAGGCGCAGAGGCCGCGCCGATCGAAGTGGTTGGACGCCAAGGCGATTTTTACGTGCTGCAGTTTCAAGACGGTTCTGCGCCGGAGGCGCTGTTCGTTGAGCATGGTCATATGCCCTTGCCTCCGTATATCAAGCGCGATGATGAGGCTTTCGACGAGGAGCGCTATCAAACGGTCTACGCCCGCGAAAACGGAGCAGTAGCCGCACCTACCGCCGGTTTGCACTTTGATGAGTTGATGCTCACCGAGCTTGCGGAGATGGGTGTCGACACGGCCTATCTCACGCTGCATGTCGGCGCGGGCACGTTCCAGCCCGTGCGGGTCGATAACATTGAAGAGCATCGTATGCACACCGAGCTGATAGATGTGTCGCAGGAAGTTTGTGACAAGGTGCGGGCGTGCCGCGAGCGAGGCGGGCGGGTGATAGCGGTCGGTACGACTACTGTCCGCAGCCTCGAAACGGCGGCGGCTAGCGGTGAGCTTCTCCCTACTCAGGGCGAGACCGACATCTTTATCTACCCCGGTTACGAATTTAAAGCGGTCGATGCGCTCATCACGAATTTCCATCTGCCGCAATCGACTCTCTTGATGCTAGTCAGCGCGTTCTGCTCGCGTGAGGCGCTGCTGGGCGCCTACCATGAGGCCATAGAGAACGATTACCGCTTCTACAGCTACGGCGATGCCATGCTGCTGGGCAAAGGAGTCTAAAGG
The DNA here is from genome assembly GCA_965661495.1 of Pseudohongiellaceae bacterium. Taxonomy (GTDB): domain Bacteria; phylum Pseudomonadota; class Gammaproteobacteria; order Pseudomonadales; family Pseudohongiellaceae; genus UBA9145. The sequence goes on from CBFIDY010000003.1 coordinate 173,890, forward strand.
GCCAAGACAAGGCGGCGAGGCGAAATAAGGCGGCTGTCTCGAATCTCTGCTATGCTCTGTGCCCACTTTGGAGTGCATATAGCCTCGCTTCTCGGGCCTGAATCCTTAAGTCCTAAGAGTGAGAGTACAGCGCCCACTTGGCTCGAATAAAGCCAAAATTTTACGTTTCACTCGTTTTCTCATTCAGCGCTTTAATAGGAATCCACAATGAAAGCACCCGTTCGCGTCGCGGTTACCGGAGCCGCAGGACAAATCAGCTACTCACTTCTTTTTCGAATCGCGGCGGGCGAAATGCTCGGCACCGACCAGCCGGTCATCTTGCAGCTACTCGAAATCACGCCGGCGCTAGAGGCTCTTGCAGGCACGGTGATGGAGATCGAAGACTGTGCTTTCCCTCTGGTCGCAGGCATCGTTCAAACTGATGACGCTAACGTCGCCTTTAAAGACGCTGACTACTGTCTGCTGGTCGGTGCTCGTCCCCGCGGGCCAGGCATGGAGCGCAAGGATCTACTAGAAGCTAACGCGGCCATCTTCTCGGCGCAGGGCAAGGCAATCAACGACAACGCGAGCCGCGATGTGAAAGTACTCGTCGTAGGCAACCCGGCTAACACGAATGCGTTAATCGCTTACCGCAACGCGCCTGACCTCAAGCCTGGTCAGTTCACAGCGATGACTCGCCTCGATCACAACCGTGCGATGGCGCAGCTAGCTAACAAAACAGGCAAGCACAGCACCGATGTGAAAAATATGATCATCTGGGGAAATCATTCAGCGACTCAGTATCCTGATATTCATCACTGCACTGTAGATGGTGCAGCGGCAAGCTCGTTAGTTGATCAAGAGTGGATCACAGGCGACTTTATTCCCACGGTTCAGCAGCGCGGTGCGGCAATTATTAAGGCGCGCGGTCTTTCTAGCGCTGCCTCTGCCGCAAATGCGGCGATCGAGCATATGCGTGACTGGGCGCTCGGCACGGCCGGCGAAATCGTCAGCATGGGTATACACAGCGACGGCAGCTATGGCGTTGCCGAGGGCCTGATTTATTCATTCCCTGTAACCTGCGAAAACGGCCAGTACACAATTGTTCAGGGCTTGGAAGTGAATGCTTTTAGTCAGGATCTGATGGACAAAACAGAAACGGAATTGAGCGAAGAGCGCGATGCCGTTGCAAGCTTGCTGCCATAAGTGCAGCAGTTAGGCGCTTAGCAGGAGAGCCCGCGGGCTCCTCAGGAAAGGGCTCGAGAGTGATCTCGAGCCCTTTTTTTGTGCCTGCTTTGCAGTGCGCGATTTCCCGAGTCTACCGATAAGCAGGGTTGCAATCGGTCACCAGTTCGGACCAACGGCGCCAGCCCTGCGTTTTTTTCAACGCGGCGGTGTAGCGCTGGAGTGGCTCGCTGTCGATAGCGCGGCAGCGAATGCCGCGAGCGATTAACGGCGCGAACCAGGCGTCGGCTGCCGAGAGGTCGCCGTAAAGAAATTCTCCGTGTTGCTCAGAGACTAGTGATTCCAAGCGGCCCAGCCACTGCAGTAACTCTGCCGGCGGCGTTTGTATTTGTTGAGTATCGCGAAAATCCATCGGGACTTTTGCGCGCAGGGCGTCGCTGTGATGTTGAAACTCCAGGCAGAAGCTGCGCGCGCGTGCTCGCAGCAGCGAGTCGGTCGGCCAGCGCAGTCCGCCGCGTTCGGCGAGTGCCTCTAGGATTGCGAAAGTCTCGATGATTGCCGGTGCCTGTTCGTCAAAGAAGACGACGGGCACCTGGCGCGTTGGGCAGTCGCTAGCGTCGGTTAACTTGCTGTTGGCATCGAAACTGCGCCAATCAATGTGGGCGCTGCTGATTAGGTCGCCGGCGGCTAGGTAAGCGCGCAGTGACCAGCTTGAGGTGGCAGGGGTTCCGAGAATAAAGCGCATAGCTAGCAGCTCCTTGATTGGCCCGTCAGTCTAGCAGCATGTGGTTAAGTGGAAGCTGCGTTTTGTTGATGACCTCGCGCATGATGAAGCTGGAGTGCACATCCGTAACGCCCTTAATGCGAGTAATTTTGTTAAGCAGGAAAGCCTGATACCCCTCCATGTCGGGTACTCGCACGCGCAGCTGGTAGTCCGCAGACTGCCCGGTAACGAGCAGGCATTCCACAACCTCGGGGAACGCTGCCACCGTGCGCTCAAACTCTTCAAACCGCTCAGGTGTATGCCTGTCCATGTTGATCTGGATAATGGCGGTGAGTTTGAGATTAAGCGGCAGCGGATTGAGCAGGGTGACGGTGCGCCCAATCACGCCGGCTTCTTCAAGCTGCTTCACACGCCGCGCGCAGGGCGAGGGCGAAAGGCCGACTTTGTCTGCCAGATCGAGATTGGTGATATTGCCGTCGTTTTGAAGCTCGGTGAGAATCCGGCGGTCGATTTTGTCCATGGGCTACTCCAGCTAAGGGCTTATTTGCGGATAATTACTCAAAATAGGTTAAACTAACCACAAATAGCAATAATATTGAATTATATAACTAATATTAGGCGATATTAGTGTAAATCCTGTGTAGAGTCACCCCGCTTAAGTCCCTACAATGCACTTCTCGCTTCTATGAGCGGAAGGTTAAACAGACACGACGCTCGGCAATAGAGTCTCACAAGGAAACAGGCGATGTTCGATCACAGAAAATACAAGCCCTTTACTACGGTAGATATCAAAGACCGCACTTGGCCCGACCAAGTCATCTCTGAGGCGCCGCGGTGGTGCAGTGTGGATCTGCGTGACGGCAATCAGGCTCTGATCGAGCCTATGTCGGTCGAGCAAAAGAAGAAAATGTTTGCGTTGTTGGTGGAGGTTGGCTTTAAGGAAATTGAGGTCGGCTTCCCAGCAGCCTCGCAGCCAGATTTCGACTTTGTTAGGTCTCTCATCGAAGAGAACAAAATCCCCAGCGACGTAACAATACAGGTGTTAACTCAGGCTCGACCCGAGTTAATCCAGCGTACGTTCGAGTCTTTGAAGGGTGCACGTAGGGCGATCCTCCACGTGTATAACTCAACCTCGATCGTACAGCGTGAGAAAGTGTTCAAAACCGACAAAGCGGGCATCGTGGCCATCGCCAAAGCCGGTGCTGAGGAAGTGCAGCGCTGTGCCAAGCTGGCGCCGGACACCGAGTGGGTGTTCCAATATTCGCCGGAAAGTTTTACCGGTACCGAAATCGATTTCGCGGTGGAGGTGTGTAATGCGGTAGCGGAGGTGTGGCAGCCAACGCCTGATAAGCCCATTATTTTTAATCTGCCGTCTACGGTCGAAGTCGCAACTCCCAACGTCTACGCCGATCAAATCGAATGGTTTTGTCGCAATATCAATAATCGCGATGCCATCGTTGTGAGTCTGCATACCCACAACGATCGCAGCTGCGCCGTGGGTTCGGCGGAACTCGCGGTCATGGCCGGTGCACAACGTGTCGAGGGCACGCTGCTAGGTAACGGTGAGCGCACTGGCAATATGGACATCGTAGTTATGGCTATGAATCTGTACAGCGCCGGCGTTGACCCTCAGCTCGATCTGCACGATATGGATAAGATCGTCTCTGTTGTGCGGGAGTGTACTCAGATCGACGTGCATCCGCGGCAGCCGTATTCCGGCGACCTTGTATTCACCGCATTCTCTGGCAGTCACCAAGATGCCATTAAGAAATGTCTCGATATTTATGAAGAAGGCGCGCCTTGGGAGATTGCTTATCTGCCAATCGACCCCCGTGATATTGGTCGCACCTACCAAGATGTTATCCGTGTAAATAGTCAGTCGGGGAAAGGCGGTGTCGCCTACGTGCTCGCCAATAAGTTTGGCTTCGAGCTGCCGCGCTGGCTGCAAATCGAATTTAGCCGAGTGGTGCAGGGCGCCACCGAGAAAAGCGGCGGTGAGATACAGCCAGATTCGATCTGGACGCTGTTCAATGATCACTATCTTCACAGCGAGAAAGTCATCAGCCTCGAAGACTTTAGTATTGAAAAGCAGGGCGGACGCGAGAGGTTCTCAGCCTCATTAGACTATGCTGGCAAGGCGATAGCGCTCAGTGGCGAAGGCGATGGCGTGCTCGATGCTTTCATCGAAGGGCTAAAACGCTCGCTAAATATTGACTTCGAGGTCATGGAATACGGTGAGCATGCTTTAGGCCAGGGCGCAGATGCTGAAGCTGTGACTTATATGCAGCTGAAATTCGGTGCGCAGCGCTTCAGCGGTGTAGCCATTAGCAAAGACATCATTTCTTCCTCTCTCAATGCGCTTATGGCGGCCGTGAGCGAGTTACTCGTTGAGTCGCAGACGGCTCAAGACGCTGCAAAGCGCGCAGCAGGCTAGCTTGCGCAGCGCCCCACGCGCTGCGTAGCCTTGCCTATGGGGTTTTGCTTAGTTCAAGACTCCTTCTCCAAACTTTTTCGCACCTTGTTGCGACCAATTCTCCATTACCGCTATGCTCTCGTGCACTGCCCGCACTCGCTGCCTGATGGGCGCAAGACTAGGATGCTAGCCATCGCATGAATGACAGAGTCGACGAAGACTGGGCGCTTGTGAGCGCTGCCCAAAAGGGCTCTAGCGATGCGTGGTCTGCCTTGGTGGTGCGTTACGAAGCGCGCATTTATAACCAGGCGCTGCGTCTAACAGGCAACCCTAGCGATGCGGTGGATCTCGTGCAGGAAGTGTTGCTCGGGGTTTATCGCAATCTGAATCGATTTCGCGGTGATGCGAAGTTTAGTACCTGGGTTTTTCGCATCGTCCATAACAAGTCGGTCGATATGCTCAGACGGTCGTCGCACGTAGCGACTTCTGACGATAGCGAGGGCATGTTAACTAGCCTGCCCGCCACCGAGTCGTCCGAGCCCGATGTCAGCTTTGCGAACAGTCAACGCAATGCTCAGGTAAAGGCAATGCTAGCAGCGCTGACAGTGGAGCAGCGTTTGGTAGTGGAGCTAAAGATTTTCCAATCGCTCACCTTTGAAGAAATCGGTGAGCTTCAAGGTATTTCAGATAATACGGCGAAGACCCGTTTTTACACGGCGCTCAAGCGCCTACAGCAAACACCCGGTGTTTTGGAGGAAGATGATGAGCTGTCATGAAACACAGCAGCGCCTGGCGGACTTTATCGGCGGCGAGCTAGGCGGCGCTGAGCTAGCGCAGTGTCGTAATCATATTGAAAGCTGTGCGCACTGCAGCGAAGCGCTTACCGCACTCGAGAATACGACTGCGGCGCTTAGCAGCTGGCAAGACGAGCAGATACCGCATTGGGCCTCAGCTCGTTTGGCGGCGCTGCGTGATCTTGCTGCTAGGCCTGCGCCGAAGCCGGTGCGGTCTTGGCCGAGCTTGTGGCAATGGCTGCCGACTGCCGCGTCTTTTGCAATGCTCGTTCTCTTACTTGTGGACCTGCGGGTAGTAGTCAACGATACGGGCTTTACGATGGCGTTTGGTGCACCACAGCCGGTGTCACAGCTCGCAGCCGCTGACGAGGCGCTGGACTCCTTACTGGCCCGCTTCGAGCAGCGCCAAGATCAAAACAATATAGCGTTAATGCAGGCGGTTCTGACCCAAACCCGCGAAGCCAATGCGGCGAGCTTTCAGCAGTTGCTAAGCTATTTCGAAGATCAGCGCGCGCGCGACATGGAAGATGTGCGTGCAAGCTATGAGCAGCTAGTCAGCAGCGATCATGAGACTGTACGCTCGCTGCAGCAGCTCGCTAATTTTGTCAGCTACGGCGAGACAGTGCGTTGAGCGCGAGCTGGGGAAAATGTGGAAGGAGGGCTAGGATGAGAATTCGCGCTAGGGTGAGACAACCACACGCTGCGACCAGAGGGCTTAAACTGGTCTTGTGTCTCTGCGGCAGCCTGCCGTTTTTTTCTGCGCTAGCCCAACCCAGCGAAGCCGAAATTACCGCGCTGCGGCAGTCGGTAAACGAATTTTCTACGGCGCTTGCGGGTGGCCTAGGTCTTGATGCGCCAGGCGGGCTTTTCGGCACTAGCGTAGGCTCCATCCAAGCTCGCTACCTGTTCGCTCAGGGCGTGTATCTTGAGGTGCGTTCGCCGCTTGCGAATCGCCGCCAGAGACCTAGCCTTGCTGCGCTAGACTCCACGCTGCGTCAGCTGCAGCTTGAGCAGAATCCCTTCAGCCGACTCAGTGCGAGCGCGCCCTCCGCGCTGGCTACTGTGCCCGAGCCGGATCCCCAGCTATTGACCCAAATGACAGATCGATTACAGCAGCTCGACTATGAGCTCATCGTGGGTGCTGCACTTAGTGAGGCCGAACGCACAGCCGAGCGTCTGCGATCATTAGAAGGGATCGATCAGCAAGCCTTTCAGGCATTGCAAGAGGAGTTCGATGGTTTGCGGCAGCGCTTTGCTGACAATGTCGCGCTGCTCAACGGAGATCAGAGCGAAGCGCGCACTATGCAGGAGAGGCTCACTCCTTTACGAGAGCTTGTGACGCGCCGAGCCAATGAGCTGCAACAGCAGCTCCAGGCTGCGCAGGAAAACTATGTAAATCGCTGGCTTGCTGAGCGCGACGAGTTCGAGGCGCAGCTTTACGCGGCGGCCTGCCGAGAGGCAGGGGATCTTGCGTCTTTAGACGCCGAACAAAGGGTTACTGTAGTGCTTATGGGCTTGGGGGACGAGGGCGCGCGCGCGCGACCTGATCGAATCCATGTGATGCCTGTAGCCGCGCTGCGAAGCTGCTTGCGAGGCGAAATGAGTGTAGAGAAAGTGGCAGAGTTATCCACGGTTTATAGTTACTGATACAAATTGATATACGCGCTTGGTCTCGCGAAGCAAAACCATTAGTATCAAAACGTGTGGAGGGGTGCCTCCAATAACAAAAAGAAAAGATTAGGCCCTCGAGGCAAGTTCAGGAGACTAGTATGGAATGCCCTAAATGTAATTCAGCAATGCGTGAGATCGAAGTCGAGACTCTGCATGGCAAGGTAGTTATCGATAAATGTGAGCGCTGTGAAGGGCTGTGGTTCGATAATGGCGAAGCAGAGCAGCTAAAAAGCGATTGGATGGCGGACTTTCTCGATAGCGGCGACCCCGCTGTAGGGCGCACCTACAACGCCGTGCGCGACATCCAATGCCCGCGCTGTGGCGATACTATGAAAAAGATCAACGATGCGAAGCAGTCGCACATTGAGTATGAGGCCTGTGCCGCCCACGGCGTGTTCATGGACGCCGGCGAGTTTACCGACTACAAACACGAGACCCTGCTGGACTATTTCCGCGCGCTGATCGCCTCGGTTCGTCGCAGAACTTAGTCTGGATACCGAGCAAGCGCGGATTCGTTCACTGCGCGCCCGGAGCGCTCGATCAAATGCCATTTGGGATGCTGCCAAATGGCATTTTTTATGGCTGACGGCTCGAGTTTCGGAAATTTGCCTAGCGCCGTCCAGCTGGCCGAGGCAGTGTGGAAATCTGAGCCGCAGGAGTGAAAGAGGTCATATTCCCCTGCAAGTTCTAGCAGTCGCTTCTTGGCGCTGGGGTCGAGGTTGGCGTAGCTGACCTCCATTGCGTCGCCGCCGGCCTCTTTGAAGTCGCGAAGCAGGGACGAGAGCTTGCGCCGCGTCAGGGGGTAGCGACTAGGGTGAGCAAGTACTGCGATCCCCCCGGTGCCCTCTATCGCAGCCACTGCTTCGTTAAGGGAACACCACTGCGCCGCTACATAGGCCTTGCCGCGTTTGGCTAAGTAGGATTTGAACGCTTTCTGCTTGGTTTTGCAGTGGCCTCCATTTACCAAGAAGTCTGCGGCATGGCTGCGGGTCAGTGCCGCAGCGGGGAGCCGGGCGAGAGAGTCGCTGAGGCCTGTGATGCCGAGGGCTGCAAGCTTGGCATCGATGGCGGCTACGCGCTGCGCTCGATGCTGCTGCTGCTCGCTGAGGAGAGCCTGTAGGGCAGGCGCCTCTGGGTCTGCGAGCAGGCCTACCACGTGGATTTCGAGTCCGTTCCAGTCGCAGGAAATCTCTACGCCCGCTATCACGGTAAGCAGTGTCTCGTCAGTATCTTCGCCGGCAGTGGGTAGGTGCTGCCATATCTCGCGCACGCCGTTAACACAGTCATGATCGGTAAGTGCCAAATGGCTTAAGCCGTTGGCTACGGCTGTGGTCAGTAAATAGCGGGTGGTTTCGCTGCCATCCGAATAATGGCTGTGGGTGTGCAGATCGGGATACATCGTTTGATTCCACGAGAGAGTGAGCTAAGTGTAAGTGTTTGTTGCTGTTTTGTCCCGCTGCCAAATGCGTCGATAGGTCGTGGGAGGGCTGCTCGGCTATTCTTGACTAATTCACTCAGGTATTTAATAATTCGCCCAACTTGCGCAATCTCAAGGAATCAACATGCGGCTAACAACAAAAGGGCGCTATGCGGTCACGGCCATGCTAGACCTCGCGCTGCATAAAGACGAAGGGCCGGTGAGCTTGAGCGATATCTCATCACGCCAGGCAATCTCGCTGTCCTACCTTGAGCAGCTATTTTCAAAACTGCGTCGCAATGCACTAGTAAGCAGCGTCCGCGGTCCCGGCGGCGGCTATGAGTTGAACCGCGAGTCGGGGTCGATTTACATCGCGCAGATTATCGACGCCGTGGACGAGTCGGTCGACACGACCAAATGCCAGGGGGCAGGGGACTGCCATGGCGGCGAGACCTGTCTTACGCACTACCTGTGGGCAGATCTAAGCGAGCAGATTCACGTGTTCCTCGAAGGCATTAGTCTTGCGGATCTCGTGGCAAAGCGTGAAGTGAGACAAATCTCTCAGGGTCAAGACAGACGTCAGATTATAGCAACAGAGATGTCCGAAGCGATGATCATGTAATCAGCTAGGCAAGTTCACGAAACCATAGAATTGAGCGGTGGTGAAAGTGAATCAGTGCAACGCGAATAGCGTAGTAACAAGAAACAAGAAACAAGCAGTAAATTACAGATTTTAAATTAGATGCCTGGAAATCATCGTCACGCAGCCGCATGACTCAGGCAGTAGCGACAAATTAAGCGGAGTAAGCCATGCAATTTCCGATCTATCTCGACTACTCATCCACCTCACCGGTAGACCCTCGGGTTGCGGCAAAGATGGCGGAGTGCCTTACGCTAGAAGCTAATTTTGGTAACCCGGCATCGCGTTCGCACAAGTTTGGCTGGAAGGCGGAAGAAGCTGTAGAGAATGCACGCAAGCAAGTCGCCGATCTGCTTAATTGCGACCCGCGCGAGATCGTTTGGACATCGGGTGCAACCGAATCCGACAACCTTGCTATTAAGGGTGCAGCGCACTTTTACGCTAAGAAGGGTAAGCACATCATCACTTCCAAAATCGAGCACAAAGCGGTGCTAGATAGCTGTCGTCAGCTTGAGCGTGAAGGCTTTGAGGTTACCTACCTAGACCCAGATAAAAACGGCATCATCAGCGCAGAACTCGTTGCGCAGTCGATTCGCCCTGACACCACCCTAGTATCGCTCATGCATGTCAATAACGAGATTGGCGTAATAAACGACATCGAGGCCATCGGCAAAGTCACGCGAGAAGCGAAGGTTATCTTCCACGTCGACGCCGCACAGAGCACAGGCAAGCTGCCTATAGACATGGAGAAGATGCAGGTCGATCTAATGTCCTTAACTGCTCATAAAACCTACGGGCCCAAGGGTATCGGCGCGCTATTCGTTAGGCGTAAACCGCGTGTTCGCTTGGAGCCGCAAATGCACGGGGGCGGTCACGAGCGCGGTATGCGTTCTGGTACGCTCGCCACTCATCAGATTGTTGGTATGGGCGAAGCTTTTCATCTCGCTAAGACTGAAATGGAGCTCGACAACGCGCGCATTTTGAAGCTGCGCAACCGTCTGCTCGAAGGCTTGCAGGACATGGAAGAGGTTTACGTCAATGGCGATATCGATAACCGCGTGGCTGCCAACCTGAATATCAGCTTCAACTTTGTTGAAGGCGAATCGCTGATGATGGCGCTGCGCAATCTTGCGGTTTCCTCAGGCTCGGCCTGCACCTCTGCCAGCCTCGAGCCTTCTTATGTTCTGCGAGCCATCGGGCTTAATGACGAGCTGGCGCACAGCTCGCTGCGCATGACGATAGGCCGCTTTACGACCGACGAAGAAATCGACTACACCATCGAAAAAGTAAAGGAAGCGGTGGGCAAGCTGCGCGATCTTTCGCCACTGTGGGATATGTATAAAGACGGCGTAGACATCAGCAAAATTCAGTGGGCTGCACACTAAAAATTTAGCAACTCATACCACACTCAAGTTTCTAGAAGGAGTTAGCAATGGCGTATTCAGAAAAGGTTATTGATCACTACGAAAATCCACGTAACGTCGGCAAGATGGACGATGCAGACGCCAATGTGGGTACCGGCATGGTAGGCGCGCCAGCCTGTGGCGACGTGATGCGTCTGCAGATTAAAGTAAACGACGCCGGCGTAATCGAAGACGCGAAGTTTAAGACATACGGCTGCGGCTCGGCGATTGCGTCTAGCTCGCTACTCACCGAGTGGGTGAAAGGGCGTTCGCTTGACGAAGCAACTGCGATCAAAAACTCCGACATCGCCGAAGAGCTCGGCTTGCCTCCGGTCAAGGTTCACTGCTCGGTGCTGGCGGAAGATGCGATCAAGGCAGCCATCGCCGACGTCAAAGCGAAGCGCGAGGCGTAAGATTCTATGGCGCTCTCAATCACGCCAGCGGCTGCCGAGCATGTCGCCGCACAGATGAGTAGCCGTGGGCACGGCATTGGCATTCGAGTAGGGGTCAAAACGACTGGATGCTCTGGAATGGCCTATGTGCTCGAGTTTGTCGACAAGCTCGAGGTCGGCGACCAGGTCTTTGAGGAGGGCGGCGTTAAGATCGTTGTCGATCCTAAGAGCCTGCTCTATATCGACGGCACCGAAATGGACTACGTTAAGCAGGGCGTTAACGAAGGGTTCGAGTTCGTTAATCCCAATGCCAAAGGGGAATGCGGCTGCGGCGAAAGTTTCAGTGTGTAAGCGCTGAAGCCAGCCTGACCGCTAACCCCCAGCATTCTTTTCAGCTGTGAGTCTTCTGATACCGAGCGCCTGTTATCGAATTCCTCGGAGTGCGACAATAAGCCAAGATTTCATAGGCAAGCAGACATGAGCACCGCACAAGACTATTTCTCGCTTTTCTCTCTTCCTCGCAGTTTTGAAGTGGACAGGACGGCCCTGCGCGCGCGCTATCGCGAGCTGCAAGGTGAGAGTCATCCCGACCGACTCGCGGCGGCGGGCGAAGCCGAGAAACTCGCTGCTGTGCAGCTGAGTAGCCGGCTCAACGACGCTTTCGCTACTCTTAAAGAACCCCTATCGCGCGCGGCCTACTTGCTAGAGCTTGCCGGCGTAAGCGTCGACGAAGTCTCGCAAAGCGACCTCGATATGGATGTTCTGCTAGAGCAAATGCAGCTTCGCGAGGCGGTAGCCGAAGCCCCCGAGGGTGAGGCAGGTCTTGGTGTATTGCAGCCGTTGAAGCAGGATATTGACGCGCGTCTTAAGGCAGGCCGCCGAAAATTCGCTGACAGTCTCGAAGCGAATAATCTTGAGCTCGCGAAGAAGTGTTTTCACGAACTCCAATTTCTAGACAAGCTCTTTCGCGAGATTGAAGCCAGCGAAGAGCAGAGGCTCGGTTACTAACTACTATGGCGTTACTGCAAATATCAGAACCGGGCGGCAAGCCTGCAAGACCGCGGCACAGACTCGCTGTAGGCATCGATTTGGGCACGACCAATTCCTTAGTCGCGACGCGCTGTGGATTGAAAGTGGAGTCGCTCCCCAATGCGCAGGGCGAACATCTGCTGCCGTCTATCGTCAGCTATCTTCCTGAGGGCGAAGTCACTGTGGGTGCGGCCGCGAAGGAGCTGATGCTAAGCGATCCTGAGAACACCATAGCCTCGGCTAAACGCATGCTAGGTAAAAGCCTCAGTGAACTGCGTCAGCTCGGTCACTATCTTCCCTATAAATTCGACCCGGAGCGCGATGACGCCGCGCCAGCGATGATTACCCGGGCGGGCAGTGTGGATGCGGCCAGTGTATCGACACAAATTCTTCGTGCGCTCAAAGACAGAGCTGAAGAGAGTCTCAAAGGTGAGCTTGAGGGCGCCGTAATTACTGTGCCCGCCTACTTTAATGACGCTCAGCGGCAGCAGACTAAAGACGCTGCCGAGGCGGCGGGTTTGAAGGTGCTGCGTCTACTCAATGAGCCAACAGCAGCAGCCGTGGCCTACGGCCTAGACAGTGCGGATCAGGGCAATATTGTTGTCTTTGATCTCGGTGGTGGAACCTTTGATGTGTCGATCTTGAGTCTGACTCGCGGCGTGTTTGAGGTGCTTTCTACTGGCGGCGACACCAACCTCGGCGGCGATGATTTCGATCGCCTGCTAGCGGCCTGGGTCGTAGAGCAATTACCGGCAGGCTCGGTAAGCGAGGGCGAAGCGCTACAACTCGCCAATCGTGCCAAGCACGCACTCAGTCACGAGCAGCAGAGCGAGATTGCTATTGGTGAGCACAGCCTGTCCATTAGTCGCGAGCAGTTCGCAGGCCTTGTTGCTGAACCCGTAGAGCGGGCGCTGCGTCTTTGCAAGCGCTCGCTTCGTGATGCGCAGCTTGAGCTCGATGAGATAGACAATGTGGTGTTGGTCGGCGGTTCCACTCGTATGCCCGTTGTGCGTGAGGCGGTCGCCAAGCTATTCGAGCGTGAGCCGCTAACCAGTATCGACCCGGATCGCGTGGTTGCAGTGGGCGCCGGCATTCAGGCAGACATCCTGATTGGCAACAAAAGCGATAGCGACTTCCTGCTTCTCGATGTCACGCCTTTGTCCTTGGGTATCGAGACAATGGGCGAGCTGGTTGAAAAGATTATTCCGCGCAATACGACAATTCCAGTTTCGCGCGCGCAGGAATTCACCACCTTTAAGGACGGGCAAACCGCGATGGCCCTGCATGTCTTGCAGGGTGAACGTGAAGCGGTCGCCGACTGCCGCTCCCTTGCGCGCTTTACCTTGCGGGGCATACCGCCGATGGTGGCGGGCGCTGCCAAGATTCGAGTCACTTTTCAGGTCGACGCGGACGGCCTGCTCAGCGTTAGCGCCGAAGAAACCCTCAGTGGAGTGAAGTCCGAAGTGCAGGTGAAGCCGAGCTACGGTCTTGAAGCGGATGCGATTGAAGAGCTACTAAAAGACTCGCAGGAAAATGCGCGCGCCGACATGGAGCTGCGCTCTCTGCAAGAGGCCAAGGTAGATGCGACACAGCTGATCGACGCGATCGCGGGTGCTGTGCTGGCAGATCCCGAGCTGCTGATCGAAGGCGAGCAGGAAAAAATAGACCTAGCTGCTGCAGCGCTAATTGAAGCGATGCAGAGCGGGACTAGCGCGCGGATTACAGAGCTTACTGAAAAACTAAACAAGGTGAGCGGCGATTTCGCTGCGCGCCGCATGGATGCGCATATCTCGCGCGCGCTGCAAGGCGAGTCAATCGAGGGCGTAGAGCCGAAGTAGGCTCGCGCGACAGTTACCTACAAAGGAGGGGCCTATGCCCAAGCTCACGTTTTTGCCACACGAGACAATCTGTCCAGACGGCGCAGTCGTTGAGGCCAATGCCGACGATACGATTCTCAATGCGGCGCTAGCGAGTAAGCTGGCCATTGAGCATGCCTGTGAAAAATCCTGCGCCTGCACTACCTGCCATATTATCGTACGCGAGGGCTTCGACAGCCTAGCCGAGGCAGAAGAGAACGAAGAAGACTACTTGGATAAAGCCTGGGGCCTTGAGCCGGAATCGCGGCTCAGCTGCCAGGCCCTTGTCGGGGATGAGGATCTTGTGATCGAGATTCCTAAGTACACTATCAACATGGTGTCCGAGAACCACTAATTCAGTGGCATCAAAGCTTAAGATAACTAGCGGCATGAGGGGAGAGTAATGAGTTTACGCTGGAGTGACGTAAGTGAAATCGCCATGGGGCTGTTCGACGAGCATCCCGATGTCGATCCTCAATATGTTCGGTTTACCGATCTGCATCGCTGGGTGTGCGAGCTGGAAGGCTTTGATGACGACCCCCAGCGCAGCGGCGAGAAGGTGCTAGAAGCGATTCAGGCCGCCTGGATAGAAGAGGCGGCCGACTAGCTGCCGAAGCTGCATAAGATACGCAGGACTCACGTTCAAGAACCTGCAGACAAGGGTATAAGCGCACTAGAAATGTGCGTATAATGCGCGCTCTCTAAAATCAAGTGGTTAGCGCAGTCTAGCCGCATAGCTAATTCTCGGAGTTACCATGGCGACTGAACGCACACTCTCAATCATTAAGCCCGATGCCGTAGCAAAGAACGTTATCGGTGAAATCTACAGCCGTTTCGAGAAGGCGGGCCTCAAGGTCGTCGCGGCGAAAATGCTGCACCTGGACGACGAGCTCGCGGGCGGCTTCTACGCTGAGCACAAAGAGCGCGGCTTCTTTGGCGATCTCATTGCATTTATGACTTCGGGGCCCGTGATGGTGCAGGTTCTCGAAGGCGAAGGCGCAGTCCTTAAGAATCGCGAGCTCATGGGTGCGACTAACCCAGCTGAAGCAGACGCAGGCACAATCCGCGCAGACTTCGCTGTGTCTATCGACGCCAACGCGGTCCACGGTTCCGACTCGGTTGAGTCAGCCAAGCGCGAAGTAGACTACTTCTTTAAAGCAGAAGAGATCTGCTCTTAATACCCTAGGCTCCGGCCTACCTGCAGCGGCGTTTCGGAGTGGAAGCCGCTAGGAGACTGATTCGACATGACCTCGGCATCGACTCAAACCCCTAGCGCTGCAAACTCCGCTAACGCGGCCGCTATTGATTCCCCTCGCCGCAGCTCTGCGGCGACCAAAGCTAATCTTGCTGGCATGTCTCTGGCACACTTGCGCGAGTTTTTCGCAACCCTCGGCGAAAAGCCTTTTCGCGCTGCTCAAGTTCTGAAATGGATCCATCAGCGCGGTGTCACCGATTTTCAAGCGATGACAGATATCAGCAAGGCGCTGCGCGACAAGCTACAAGCAGAGGCCGAAATCCTCCTGCCCGAGGTGGTCGAGGACTATGAATCCGAAGACGGCTCGCACAAATGGATTATCAAGGTCGCGAGTGGCAGCCGTGTTGAGATGGTGTTCATTCCCGAGTCTGGACGCGGCACTCTCTGCATTTCCTCTCAGGCCGGCTGCTCGCTCGACTGCTCGTTCTGCGCGACCGGTAAGCAGGGTTTTAATAGTAATCTCACCGTGGCTGAGATTATCGGCCAACTGTGGTGGGCGAATAAAAAGCTTGGCGGCTTTGAAGCCGTAACAGAGAGACCGGTCAGCAATGTCGTCATGATGGGCATGGGCGAGCCGCTGCTGAATTTTGATCCTGTGATGGAGGCGATAAGCCTCATGATGGAGGACTGTGCCTACGGTTTGTCTAAGCGCAAGGTAACTATAAGCACCTCGGGTGTCGTGCCGGCCATAGACAAGCTAAAGGACCATACCGATGCGTCGATCGCGGTGTCTCTGCACGCGCCCAACGACGCTCTGCGTAGCGAGATAGTCCCGATAAATAAAAAGTACCCCATCGCGATGCTGCTGGAGTCGGTGCAGGGCTATATGAATAGCCTTAACGACAAGCGAGTACCGGTGATTGAATACACGCTGATCGCCGGGGTAAACGATCATCGTCAGCACGCACGGGAACTCGCTGTGCTCCTGCAGAACTTCCCTTGTAAGATTAATATCATTCCGTTCAATCCCTTTGAACTGAGCGACTATAAGCGTCCAAGTTCCACGTCGATCACCAATTTTCGGCAGATTTTGCAGCAGGCCGGCTATACTGTCACAGTGAGAACAACGCGCGCTGATGACATCGGCGCCGCCTGCGGTCAGCTAGTAGGCAACGTTGCGGATCAAACTAAACGCAGCAGTCGCCACCTGGCAAAGCGCGAGCAGCTGATAGCGAGTTCGGCCAGCGCTCAGAGTCTCGAATCCTCGCGTTAATCGGAGTGCCTGCGTGACGTCTCAATCGATGGTTCAGCGGTCTCTGTTATTCTCCTGGCGCACAGCTGCAGCTTGCCTGCTATGTCTGAGTGCTGTGTTCTCGCTGCCTGGCTGTGTTACCACGACTACCGGCGGTTTCGAGCCAGAGGTATCACTCAAGCAGGCTGTTATCGACTATTCGCGTCTCGCTCAAGCCTATCTCGAAGCAGGTGATCTCGCCTCTGCCCGTCGTCACGCGAATAATGCGCTTGCCATTGACTCCGATGCTGCGGCGAGTATCGAGGCGCTGGCGCTTGTTGCGCAGCGTGAAGGCGACGATGAGCTCGCAGATGAGCTCTTCCGCCGCGCTCTGCGCGCAGAACCCGAAGCTTCGCGTATACGGAATAACTATGCAGCAGCGCTGTTCGCCGAGGGGCGCCTAGATGAAGCGCGCACGCAGTTGCGACGGGTGGTCGCTGACACCGCCTACGAAGGTCGTGCACAGAGCTATGAGAACCTAGGTTTAGTGGCGCTGCAAATGCAGAGTAGCGAGCAGGCGCGAGAGGCCTTTACCCGAGCGCAGCAACTAGATGACTCCTTGGTGCAGTCGGCGCTAGAGCTAGGTATTCTCAACATAGAACAGCAGAATTGGGATGCCGCTAGAGTACAATTCGAGCGCTACCTGGCAGCGCGCGAAACGCGGGGGTTGTCGGACACGGTCAACCACAGTGCAGCAGCGCTGCTCGCTGGAAGAGCTTTGGCGCTGCAGGCGGGAGACGAGGCGGCAGCGGCGACGTGGGAGCGTGCCCTGCGCACACTCTACCCTGAGTTCGAATTGAAATAGGAAAAGACTAAACAATGAGCGAGCAGGGCGATAACTTGCAGCGAGAGGCTGCCGCTACGTCACAGGGCGAAGCACCCAGTGCCGACTACGATCCTAGTTCGCCTGGTCAGCGTTTGCATCGAGAGCGGCTTAGTCAGGGGCTTGATGAGGAAGAGGTAGCAGAGCGCTTACACATCACTCGACACTACCTCAGGGCGATGGAAGAAGACGCCTATGAGCGTCTTCCCGGTGATGTTTTCGCCAGAGGTTATATGCGCAGCTACTGTCTCTTGCTCGGAGTGCCTAAAGAGCCATTGATGACGCTATTCGAAGGCCGCTTAGAGGCCGCGCGCGTAGAAAAGGCAGCGCTGGGAACTCCAAAAAGGCGTCTGACTCGAGCAGATAAACACCAGCGTTGGTTAGCGGTGTCCCTCGGTTTGTTTGTGGCTTTGTTTGCAGGGCTTTGGTTTTTTAATCGTTAGGCAGGGTAATTTTGCTGGTCATTGCCGGCGCCTAGCGGACCTATTTGATTATTTTGGGAAGTGGCTGAGATGAGTTTCAGAACACAGATACCGCGCAGAAAGACCCGCCAAATCATGGTGGGCAATGTGCCGGTGGGTGGCGATGCACCGATTAGTGTGCAGAGCATGACAAATACCGAGACCTGTGATGTTGACGCGACACTTGCGCAGATTCAAAGGTTGGTTACTGCTGGAGTCGATATCGTCCGCGTCTCGGTGCCCACCATGGACGCCGCAGACGCGTTTGAGAAGATCCGCGCGCAGGTCAGCGTACCGCTCGTCGCCGATATTCACTTCGACCATCGCATCGCGCTGAAAGTGCTGAAGTCTGGCGTTGACTGTCTGCGCATTAATCCAGGCAATATCGGCAGCGAAGAGCGCATCCGCGCCGTAGTTGATAGCGCAAAAGACAAAGGCATCCCTCTTCGAATCGGCGTCAACGCTGGCTCTCTAGGCAAGACTCTGCTGCGTAAATATAAAGAGCCCACCGCAGAAGCTATGGTCGAGTCTGCGCTTACTCAAATAGATATTTTGGATAAGCTCGATTTCCAGGATTTCAAAATAAGTCTTAAAGCGTCTGAGATTTTTATGACCCTTGCGGCCTACCGCACGCTAGCGACTCAGATCGAACAGCCGCTGCACTTAGGCATTACCGAAGCAGGGGGGCTACGCTCTGGCACGGTCAAGTCGGCGATAGGATTGGGCGCACTGTTAATGGAAGGCATCGGGGATACCATTCGTATCTCCTTAGCCGCGGACCCTGTGGAAGAGGTAAAGGTCGGTTTCGATATCCTCAAGAGCCTGGGTCTGCGACATAAAGGCGTTAACCTGGTTGCCTGCCCAAGCTGTTCGCGGCAAAACTTCGACGTGATATCGGTGGTGAACGAGCTTGAGTCGCGACTCGAGGACATTACTACGCCTATCGATGTCGCCGTGATCGGTTGCATTGTTAATGGCCCCGGCGAAGCAAAGGTTGCGGATATCGGTCTCACAGGTGCGAGCCCAAACAACCTCGCCTATGTAGAGGGCGTGCCTGCACAAAAGATTCAGAACGCTACACTAGTGGACGATCTCGAAGCCATGGTGCGCGCTCGAGTCGCTCTCAAGAAAGACGTCATTGCGTCTAGCTAGGCGCGCAAAAAGATTTAACAAGGCTCACACTTCCTATGGCTAAACTCCAAGCGATTCGCGGCATGAACGATATCCTGCCCGCGCAGACACCCACTTGGCACTTTCTTGAACAAGCGTTTCAGCGTGTTGTGCGTCGCTATGGCTATGGAGAGATACGCTTTCCTGTTCTCGAGCAAACGCAGCTCTTCAAGCGCTCAATCGGCGAGGTTACCGATATTGTCGAAAAAGAGATGTACAGCTTCGATGACCGTAACGGCGACAACCTAAGCCTGCGGCCCGAAGGCACGGCCGGCTGTGTTCGCGCCGCCGACCAGCATGGACTGCTTTATAACCAGCAGCAGCGGCTGTGGTACCAAGGGCCGATGTTTCGCCACGAGCGTCCACAGAAGGGTCGCTACCGGCAGTTTCAACAATTCGGCGTGGAAGCCTTCGGCATGGCGGGCCCGGATATCGATGCCGAACTTATTCGGCTATCTGCTGACCTCTGGGAAGAGCTGGGAATTGGCGCTGCTTTAACGCTACAGATCAACAACATCGGTGCGGCCGCTGAGCGTCGTGCCTACGGCGAGGCGCTGACTGCATATCTCGAGGTTCACCGCGAACAGCTGGACAGCGATGCTGAGAAGCGCCTTTACACAAACCCACTGCGCATACTCGACAGCAAGAATCCCGAGATGCAGGCTCTGTTGGAAGCGGCGCCGATTCTCGCAGATTTCGTCAGTGAGCAAAGCGTCGAGCATTTCAATGCGCTTCAGGCTTTGCTCGACGACCTAGGCGTCGCCTATGAGGTGAATCCGCGGCTGGTGCGTGGACTGGACTACTACAATAACTGCGTATTCGAATGGGTGACCGATGCGCTCGGCGCGCAGGGGACAGTCTGTGGCGGTGGTCGTTACGACGGTTTGGTAGAGCAGCTCGGTGGCAAGCCGACAGTCGCAGCCGGTTTCGCCATGGGCGCTGAGCGTTTGGTTCTGATGCTCGAAACACTGGATAAAGAACCTGCTGCGCCAAAGCCAAGCGCCTACATCATCGTGCCCGCGGGGCTGTCGAATGAGGCGCTGGTGCTGGCTTCGCAGCTACGCGGAGAACTCGACGGCCACACCATTATTTGTCACTGCGGCGGCGGTAAGCCGGCTAGCCAGCTAAAGCGAGCTTTTGCACTTGGTGCTCAGATGGCCGTGGTGCTTGACGAGCTCAGCCTTGCGCAAGGGCAGGTCAAGCTGCGTCAGCTAAGCGATGCAGGCGAGGAGAAGCTGGTAGCAACCGAGTCGTTGTCAGAGCAGCTGAAGGCATTTCTCAGTGAGGGCTAGCGGTTTGCCTTTGAGCGTGACCAAGGCCTGTCTGTAAACAGCCTCGCCGTTAGATAGCCCGCTGAGGCTTAGATTACACCTAGCTCCGCTAACGCAGGGTAGGGGAGGCTTTTCATGCGGGTTTAGGTGCCCGCCGCTGCAATCAGGCACCGCGCTTGCCGCGCAAGCCCGTTTCATGGCACCCACGGCGTGAAAATCATCCTCTGACGCGCCTAGCCAAGCCTCCGATCACGCCGTCTTTTGGGTCTAATTTCAGGATTTGCCGACGTTCAGCGTCTCAAGCCAGGGGAATCATTGGCCCAGTGGTTTGTCCAACGGACAGTTTATGGCAAAGAATCGTGTCCCGAAGAGGGATTCAAGTTAGAATAGCGGGTTAGGCGCCTCTTACATCAACAGGCACTCAACAGTCATATTGCAGAAGGAGTAGGTCGTGGCAATGAACGCGGCGGAAGAAGAAACTCTCGAATCCCTTAAAAAGTGGTGGGACGAGAACGGCAAGCAGCTTATCGCTACAATGGTAGTGGTGGCGCTAGGCTTTGGCGGCTTTAATTTTTGGGAGTCTCAGCAGCTGGCTACGCAAGGCGAAGCGTCTGACCTGTACGAAGAGATCCTTGAGCTTGCGCTGCTCGAGCCCGGCGAAGAGCTTGCGGCAGATGAGGCAAGCGAGATTATTCAGCTGAGCGAGCGTCTGCGAGCTGAATACAGCCAGACGTCCTATGCCGCCTTTGGTGCGCTGTTCGCTGCCGCTCAACACGTAGCTGCGGACGATCTCGCGGCTGCTGAGCTGGCTCTGCAATGGGTTATAGACAACCCTGCCGACGGACTCTTTACCGAGCCCGATGAAGGCCTCCTACTTACCGCGAACCTGCGGCTTGGCCGAGTACTACTCGCGCAGGGCGATGCGCAGCGCGCTCTAGATTTGGTCAATAGCGTCGATCCTAAAACCTTCGAGGCTGGCTTCAGCGAGTTGCGCGGGGATATCTACTTAGCATTGGATCGCGAAGCCGATGCGCGCGATGCATTCTTGGCGGCACAGGAAGCGGGTTCGCAAAGCGAAGCTCTGCGTATGAAGCTCGACAATCTGGCAAGCCTTTAACATCGGTATGAGCCATTAGGCGCAATCTTGAACTAGTTTCAGGTCGTCCAGTCCCGTTTCATGATCAAGTCACAGCATTACAAGTAATAGCATCCAGAGACACTATGATTTCAAAGCCGACTGTCTTCTCATTCTCGCCAGGCGAGCGCAGCACAGCCCTCGCTCGACCGCTCGTGATGGCCTTTGCAGCCATGCTGCTGACTTCCTGTGCGGGCCTAGACGTCGGGCGCCTGAATCCCACCACTTGGTTCGGTGACGACGAGGTAAATCCACCTACGCCGCTGGAACGCTTCACAGAAGAGGTGGAGCTCGAGCGCGAATGGAGTGCGAGCGTTGGCAACGGGCAGGGCAAGATTTTTAATCTTATTACTCCAAGTCTTGATGGCGATTTGATTTTTGCCGCGAGTGAAGATGGCACCGTCGCGGCGTTTAACGCTACCGACGGCGATATGCTGTGGCGCGAACGACTCGACGAGGCAATCACTGGCGGCGTTGGTGCGGGAAGCGGCAAGGTCTTTGTCGGCACCGAGGCTGCGGAAGTGGTCGCACTAGATCAGCAAAGCGGTGCAGTGCTGTGGGCAATGCCCGTGTCCAGCGAAGTGCTCTCCGCACCCAAGACCAACGGCGACGTTGTGGTTGTGCAGACCGTTGATGAAAAATTAGTGGCTTTAGAAGCAGAGAGCGGCGTTCAGCGCTGGACCTACGAGACCACGCTGCCCGCGCTCACTCTGCGCGGCAGCAGCAGCCCAGTGATCACACCAAGCGGCAAAGTGATCGCCGGCTTTAGCAATGGCACGTTGGTTGCTGTTGAGGCTGACAATGGGGTTTGGAGTTGGGAAGAGCGCGTCGCGGTGCCCGAAGGGCAATACGATATCGACCGCGTGATAGACATCGATGGTCAGCTGCTTCTCGATGGGTCGCGAGTGTTGGCCTCGAGCTATCAGGGCAATCTCATGGCTTTAGACGTGAATACTGGTCGTATCGTATGGGGCCGCGCGGCGTCGAGCTTTCACGGTTTAGAACGCGGCTTTGGCAACCTCTACTATGTAGACGACGAGGGAATTCTTACGGCGGTGAGGGACAACAGCGAAGACGTGATGTGGGAAAATAGTGATCTTAAGTACCGCGAAGTCTCCGCTCCCCGTGCGATTGGCAACTACGTTGCGGTCGCCGATTTCGAAGGCTATGTGCATCTCATCTCACAAATCGATGGCCATATCGCGGGACGCATTCGCGCCGACAGCGACGGTGTTCGCGCTTCTATGCTGAGCGCCAACGGCCTGCTGTATGTGTACGGTAACAGCGGCAAACTTACGGCTTATCGCCTCAACTAAGCCACGCATAGGCTGCTTAGCCTTTTAGGACACTCATGAAACCGGTTATCGCACTCGTTGGTCGCCCGAACGTTGGCAAGTCGACGCTGTTCAATCGTTTGACCAAGTCACGCGAGGCGATAGTGGCCAACTTCCCTGGGCTTACTCGTGATCGAAAATACGGCGAAGGCGTAATCGAAGAGCAGACCTTTATCGCTATCGATACCGGCGGTATAAGCGGTGATGAGCAGGGTATCGATCTTGAAATGGCGTCGCAGTCGCTACAGGCGATCGAAGAGGCG
This sequence comes from Pseudohongiellaceae bacterium, assembly GCA_965661495.1. GTDB lineage: Bacteria > Pseudomonadota > Gammaproteobacteria > Pseudomonadales > Pseudohongiellaceae > UBA9145. Next base: position 196,336 of record CBFIDY010000003.1, read on the forward strand.
CATATTTGTCTGTTCATGGTCGATGCCAAAGACGGCTTACTGCCAGATGATCATCGTATCCTCGACTACCTACGTAAGCGCGAAAAGCATACCTACCTTGTTGCCAATAAGATCGACGGCCTCGATCCCGATATCGCACTCGCGGATTTTTACAGTCTCGGTTTTTCTGAGGTGCATCCAATCACGGCCACTCAGGGTCGAGGAGTCAAGTCGCTGCTTTTAGGCGTGCTCGAAGAATTCGCGGCGATCGCAGAGAAAGAAAAGACCGAAGACGATTTTGATCTCGAAGACGAAGCGGTGACGGGAATTAAGATTGCGATTGCCGGACGCCCCAACGTAGGTAAATCGACACTGGTCAACCGCATGCTCGGCGAAGAGCGTGTGGTGGTTTACGACCAGCCCGGCACGACGCGTGACAGTATCTATATTCCTTTCGAACGCCGCGACAAGCGCTATACGCTGATCGATACCGCGGGTATCCGAAAACGCGGTAAAACCCGAGAGACGATCGAAAAATTCTCGGTAGTGAAGTCCCTGCAGTCGATACAAGATGCCAACGTTGTGGTGCTCGTAGTTGATGCTCGCACGGGGATTGTCGAGCAGGATCTGCATCTGTTGGGCTATGTCATCGATACCGGTCGAGCGCTAGTGATTGCGCTCAACAAATGGGATGGCATGGACCAAGAAGGCAAAGAGAAGATCAAGTCCGACATCCAGCGACGATTCACATTCGTGAATTTTGCCAAGATTCATTTTATCTCTGCGCTGCATGGCACCGGCGTAGGTGACATTTATCCGTCAATTCACCGCGCTTATGAGTCAGCCCGCAAGACGCTAACGACCAACGTGCTCACGCAGATACTGCAGGACGCGGTAACCGATCATGCGCCGCCTATTATCAACGGCCGTCGTATCAAGCTGCGCTACGCTCACGCCGGTGGGCAGAATCCACCAATAATTGTGATTCACGGTAAGCAGACCGATAAGGTGCCCGGCAACTACACACGCTATCTCGAGAAAACCTTTCGCAAAGTGCTAAAGCTCGAAGGTACGCCGGTAAAGATCGAGCTGCGCAGCGGCGAAAATCCGTTCGTGAAGTCCGAGGAAAACCTTAACGCCCAGCAAATTGCGCGTAAGCGCCGCCTCGCGAAGAATAAAGAGCTGAGCAAGAAGCCATCATCAGCAAAACGCCACATAAGCTAGGCGAACACCCAAGTTCTCTGTAGCTGCTAATAGGGAGCCATCATGACTTTAAGCTTCGATCAGGTTCGCGCAGCCTCCCAGCGCCTCGATGGTATCGCCGTAAGAACCCCAGTTGTTGCGAATGCTGAACTCGATCGCCGCCTCGGCGCGCGCGTATTCCTCAAAGCTGAAAACCTGCAGCACATCGGGGCTTTCAAATTTCGCGGCGCCTACAACCGCCTCGTCCAGCTTGGCCCGGAATCTCGCGCTCGCGGTGTAGTGGCGTTCTCGTCGGGCAATCACGCCCAAGGCATCGCCTATGCGGCGCGCCTGCTGGGTATGCAGGCGACCATTGTGATGCCTAGCGATGCTCCGAAGGTTAAGCGAGAAGGCACGCAGGCCCAAGGCGCGACGGTCGTCGCCTATGACCGCCTTACCGAATCCCGCGAAGAGATTGCCGCCGAGATTGCCGCCCGCACTGGCGCAACACTGGTGCCGGCTTTTGATGATGTAGACGTGATGGCGGGGCAGGGAAGCTGCGGCCTTGAGCTGATTGAGCAGATGCAGGCGCTAGGCGTCTCTCCCGGTTTTCTCCTCAGCCCCGTGGGTGGAGGTGGGCTTATGTCCGGCGTCGCGACCGCTGCCAAAGCGCTGCTGCCTGAGTGTCAGGTGGTTGGAGTCGAGCCTCAGTATTATGATGATCACGTGCAGTCGGCCGCGGCTGGCGAGAGAGTGCGCATTACGCCGCCCGGGCCTACTGCCTGCGACAGTCTGATGGCAACGATGCCGGGAGAACTCACCTGGGAGGTCAACTCTCAACGTGTGGACACCTTCATCAGCGTGACTGAAGAGCAGGTGGCGCACGCTGTAAGCTTCGCCTTTCGCTATTTGAAACTGCTTGTCGAACCCGGGGGCGCTGTGGGTTTAGCGGCATTGCTGAGTGGCAGGCTGGAGGCTCCAAAGGATGCCTGTCTCGCGGTAATCTTATCCGGCGGTAACATCGACTCGACAACGCTTGCCGCTTGTCTCGAACAATTCCCAAGTCCCTAGCACGCTGCTATCTTTACGCGCAGCACATTTATTCAACGGCTTATCCACTGGAGACCGACCATGCTGTTTAGCCCTTATTTTCGATGTATTACTGCACCTGCGCTGCTGTCTGCCGCGCTAGCGTCTACAGTCTTAACTTCTGCGCAGGCACAGGAGAGCTGCAGCGATCGTTTAGACTGCGAATCGAGCTGGGTTGGGATCAGTGACACGAAGCGAACAGCGGTATTCGATTTCGCTGAAGGCTATAAAGGCTTCATCGCCAAGGCTCGAACCGAGCTGAGCTTCGTCACCGAAGCGCGCCTCTTTGCCGAGGCCAATGGCTTTCGTGAGCTTACGGATTCAACGAGGCTCCGCGCAGGCGCGCGGCTTTACGAGGTCAACCGCGATCGCACCATAACGCTCATGGTCATAGGCGAAGAGCCCATCCAGTCAGGATTTCACGTTGTGGGCGCACACATCGACTCGCCGCGACTCGAGCTCAAGGGGCGACCGCTTTACGACAATAGCGAGTTCACGCTTTTCCAAACTAACTACCACGGCGGTATCAAGTTTCATCAGTGGACCAATCTGCCGCTCGCACTGATGGGCAGAGTGGATAAGAAAGACGGCAGCGTCGTCGAAATTGAAATAGGCTTAGATCCGCAAGACCCGATCTTCATGATTCCCGAGCTCTCCCCTCATGTTGATCGTTCGCGAAGTGGCAAGACCCTCAGCGAGTTCTTAGGGCCAGAGGATATGGATCCCGTGATCGCGCATATGCCAGGGGCCCAAGGTGAGGCGGTTGGCGAGCAAGTGCTTGCATTTTTGGCGGCCAACTACGGTATTAGCAAGGCGGACCTCGTGTCGGCTGAGCTCGCGCTCGTGCCGGCAGGCGCGCCTCGAGACATGGGATTTGATCGCGGCTTAATAGCCGCCTACGGCCAAGATGACAGACTGGCAGGCTATGCCACGCTGCGAGCCATCGCCGACGTCGACAGTCCGCAGATTACGACGATGGCCTACTTAGTGGATAACGAAGAAGTGGGCAATCGCAACAACACGGGCGCGCGCTCAGACTATTTTGCTGACCTGCTGTCGCGGCTGCTTTACACCGAGCTAGGCGAGTCTTACCGGGAGCCTCTGTTCCGACAGGCTCTGCGGGCAACAAAATTCATCTCCATTGACGTGAATCCGGGTGTGAATCCAATGAATCCTGGCGCTTGGGAACTGGGCAATGCGCCGAAGCTTGGCTACGGAATTAATCTTAAGCTTTACGGGCAGGGCAATACGGCTAATAGCGAATTCATGGCTTGGACACGGGCGCTGCTTGACGACAATCAGGTGCCTTGGCAGACCTCCACTTACAAAGTGGGCAGCGCTGGCGGAGGCACTATTGGCGGCGAATTCTCGCGTCAAAATATTGAGGTGATCGACTTCGGCGTGCCGCTTCTTTCGATTCACACGCCCTATGCGGTGAGCTCGAAAATAGACGTCTATAGCCTGTACGAAGCAGCCAAGGCGTTCTACGCCTACGAGCAGTAGCTCGCATGCAGCGCTAGCTTCTCGGCTCTCTTGGCTAGGTGATAGCCGGTTCGCTAACCGAGCCGCTATCGCTCAGGGGATCCATCTCGGCCTGAAACTCCTCGATCTGACTGTAGGCCGCGCTGGTGCTTTCGAAGCGTGCGATATGAAATAGCGCCTCGCCTTCATTGACCAGCGGCAGGTTTGTGCGGCCAATAATGATGCCTCCAAACTGGGCTACTGCTTTGTGCTCCGAGTCGCCGAAGGGGTCGGAGATAATGCCCAGCACCTCGTTCTTAATTACTCGCGCCCCTAGCGGTTTGATGACCCGTAAAATGCCGCTGTGGGGCGCGCGTATCCATGAGGAGTCTGTCGCAACCACCGGCACAGGGACGTTCTTACGCGGCTTCTTTTTTGGCAGCATACCGATCTCGCGCATTACCGAATCGACACCCCGCACGCCAGCTCGTATAGCCACCTCGTTAAAGCGCAGCGCCTCGCCCGCTTCATAAACGATCACGCTAACACCTGCGCTCTCAGCTTCCTGGCGCAGAGAGCCTTCGACAATTTGCGTGTTGAGAATCACCGGCGGGATGAATGCGCTGGCCATGCGCTTGGTTTCGTCGTCGTCGAGCACGGCGCGAATATGCGGAAAGTTTTCACGATGAACCGCGCCAGTATGCAGGTCGATACCATGAGTGCAGCGGGCGACAATCTCTTTGAGGAAAAGATTAGCAAGTCTGCCTGCGAGCGAGCCGGTTTCAGAACCAGGGAAGGAGCGATTAAGATCGCGTCTGTCAGGCAGGTAGCGGCTCTGGTTAATGAAGCCAAAAATATTCACAACGGGGATAGCAATCAGTGTGCCGCGGAGGCGACCAATGCCGCGCTGATGCATGACGCGGCGGATGATCTCAACCCCGTTAATTTCATCGCCATGAATGGCAGCAGAGATGAACAGGGTGGGGCCGGGTTTCTTGCCATGGATAACCTGAACCGGCATCTCCAAGCGGGTGTGGGTGTAGAGGCTCGGAACCGGGACCTCTATTGAGGCACGCTCACCTGGGAGGATGGTAGTGCCTAAAATATGCAGAGGGGATTGCTTAGGACTGTTGCTGCTGCTCACTCATATTTTCTCAAAATAACCTTAGATATAAGGTTTATATTATTGAAATTTAACCCTTTCCTCGGGTTCTTGTCTTGCCGCGTTTGGCGTTTTTTTCCATGAATTGAATAATAAGCCCGGCAATGTCTTTGCCGGTAGCCGTTTCGATACCCTCAAGACCGGGCGAAGAATTCACCTCCATGACGAGGGGACCATGGGCTGAGCGGAGTATGTCGACACCGCACACATTCAGGCCCATTGTCGTGGCAGCGCGGACCGCGGTGGTGCGCTCCTCGGGGGTGATACGAATAAGCGAGGCGCTGCCGCCGCGGTGAATATTCGAGCGGAATTCCCCTTCCTTTGCTTGCCGCTTCATCGACGCGACGACCTTGCCGTCTACGACTAGGCAGCGGATATCGGCGCCGCCGGCTTCCTTAATGTATTCCTGTACGAGCACCGACACCTTCAGACCAAGGAAAGACTCGATCACGCTCTCGGCCGCCTTGCGGGTCTCGGCAAGTACCACGCCAATGCCCTGTGTGCCCTCGAGCAGTTTGATAACCAGCGGCGCGCCGCCAACCATCTTGATGAGGTCTTGAATGTCATCGGGCTTGTTCGCAAAGCCGGTAATTGGCAGACCCACGCCTTTGCGCGAGAGCAGCTGCAGCGAGCGCAGCTTGTCTCGGGAGCGGGAGATCGCTACCGACTCATTGAGAGGATACACCCCCATCATCTCGAATTGGCGCAATACCGCGGTGCCGTAGAAGGTCACCGAGGCACCGATACGCGGGATGATGGCGTCGAAGTCCTCGAGAATCTCGCCACGATAGTGAATAGTCGGGCGGTGAGAGGTGATATTCATGTAGCAGCGCAGCGCGTCTAGCACGCGCACTTCATGGCCTCGCTCCTCCGCAGCTTCGATTAGGCGGCGAGTGGAGTAGAGGTTGCGATTGCGCGAGAGCACGGCGATTTTCATAGCGTGTGTTCCTTGCTTGCGGTGTGCTGCTGGAAGGCGAGCTCTTCGCCTTGGGTGAACGAAAGGGCAGGATCTACTGTGAGCTCGCCGCCTATCATCGAGGTGCGGCCGAGAAGCATACGGAACGCCATATTCTCGCGATTCGTCAGGCTAAATTCGGCGCGCCAAAGCTTGCCCGCGAACGCGACCTGGGTTGTAACGAACAGGCGCTCCTCCAAGTGGCCGCCAGAGTCGCGCACCGTGCGGCGATCCACAATGGGCGCTCGGCAGTCTACAGAGTACTGCGTGTCATCCTGCAAGGGATGGACCTTGAACAGGGCGAATTCTTGGCCGTCAATGGTCTCTGTATCGATACTGTAGGCATGAATCGCCGATGAGCGTGCCCCAGTGTCGATCTTGGCTTTAATAGCTGGGATACCAAGTTCCGGCAGGGCTAGCCATTCGCGCCAGCCTACGAGGGTTTTGTTTTTGCTTTCAGTCATGTGGGGCAGCTTTGAAGAATTCTATTCAGTAAAAGTCGCACTATGGCGGGCGTCAATTTCAAGGCGCGCGACTATAGCATAAGTCGTCTGTCTAACCCGCTAATTTTCGTCGATTAAATTGCAGCCTAGCGCGCTGACAGCGGGCTGTCTATGCGGCTTTGCGGGCGAGGCCGGCGTTACAATTTGTCGTGGTCGCGCCAGTGAATTCTTGATAACTTCGGTGAGGTTAACCCAAGTTTAGACATTGACTGAAACATTGAGAGGCAGCTATGCAATCTTCCAAGTATTTTTCCAGGTTTGGCGGCCTGATGCGCAGCGTCACCGCTGGTGCAATGGCGCTGGGCGTGGCCACGGCGGCAGTCGCCCAGGACCCTGAAGAGTGGTTTACACTCGGCGGCGATTTTGCGCACACGCGTTACACGCCTGCTGATGAGATCACCGCCGAGAACTTCACTGATCTCGAAGTGGCTTGGGAGTGGGATGGTGCCAGCTTCCGCGCGATAAGCGGCCGTTCAACTCCTTCGCTGATCGATGGCAAGCTGTTCACGGTTGCCGGCAATAAGCGTTATGTCGTTGCGATCGATCCCAAGACAGGCGATACACTGTGGTCATACCGCGAGCCCGATACGCCCCGCGGCGAATACTCCATGCGCGGTGACTATGGTAAAGGCGTAGCCTATGCCCGCATTGACGGCCGCGGTGTTGTTTACATCGCATCTCCGGGCTTCTTCCTCACAGCGCTGGACGCAGACACGGGCGTGCCTATCGAGGGCTTCGGTAAGCCTGTTCCCATCGACGGCTTTCCCAAAACAGGCGTGGTCGACATGCTAGCCGACCTCGGCCATGACTACGATGTCTACGAAGGTCTGCCGCTAGAAACTGGCTATATTACGTCTTCGTCACCGCCTATCGTGGTAAATGACACGATCGTGGTCGGCAACTCAGCCGAGCAGGGCTACCACCAGTCGCGTGTTGAAAACGTACCGGGTGACATTCTGGGTTACGACGCGCGTACAGGCGATTTCAAGTGGAAGTTCAACGTCATTCCAAAGCCGGGCGAGTATGGCCACGAGACTTGGGAAAACGACGCATGGGAATGGACGGGCGATGTGTCCTCTTGGGCGCCGCTGTCGGCAGACCCCGAGAACAACCTTGTCTACATACCCACTAACAGCGCGACAATCGACTACTACGGCGGGTTCCGTCCGGGCGATAACCTCTACGGTGCCGCGTTGATTGCGCTCGATACTCGTACAGGTGAGCGCAAGTGGCACTTCCAGATGGTCAAGCATGAAATCTGGAACTTCGATAATCCCACGGCGCCTGTCTTGCTCGATTTAGACATGCCGGGCCGCGGCAAAGTGCCTGCGGTTGCGCAAGTTACCAAGCAGGCCTGGGTCTATGCCTTCAACCGCATTACTGGCGAGCCGCTTTGGCCTATCGTTGATAAGCCTGTGCCCCCTTCAATCGTGCCGGGCGAAGTGCTATCTCCCACTCAGCCCCACGTAACTAAGCCTGCACCGTATGACATGCAGGGTATCACCGAAGACGATCTCGCCGACTTCACGCCGGAGATTCGTCAGCAGGCGATCGATGCGATGGCCAACTACCAAATGGGGCCGCTGTTTAATCCGCCGATCCATGCGGGTAACGACACCGGCAAATTTGCCGCGATGAACTGCCCAGGCGGAGCAGGCGGTGCCAACATCACGGCGCCTGCTGTGGCCGATCCTGAGACCGGCAAGCTCTACGTGTCTTCGCACAAGGCCTGTTTCGCACTGCGACTCATTCCGGGCGAAGAAGCCGACTTGCTGTATCCGAATACCACGGGCACTACGCTGTCGGAGTGGGCGAACGCTGGACCCGGCGCGACCTCGCGTCCACCGCGTCACCCAGCGGGTATTCCAATTTGGAAGCCGCCGTATAGCCGCATCACTGCTATAGACATGAACACGGGTGACCACTCGTGGATGATCCCTACGGGCGAGACGCCTAATCGCATCAAGAACAACCCAGCGCTCGCTGGCGTGGATGTCGGCAATACAGGCACCGGCGCGCTCGTTCCCATGGTTGTGACGAAAAACATGCTGGTCTACTCAGACGCGGCGAGCGATGGCACGCCCATGCTCTACGCGATCAATAAAGACAGCGGCGAGATCATGGCTCAGATCGAAGCGCCGGCTCGCAGCAGCTACGGCATGAGCTCATGGGTTCACGACGGACATCAGTACATCATTTTGCAGACGGGCTCTACGCTCACTGCAATGGCGCTGCCCGGAGCGCAAGCACAGTCTAGCGGTGGTCACTAGATAGCCTAGACTGATTCCCGCCCCGACTCTTTTTTCTTGGTCTACAAGGGGAAGAGTAGGGGCGGCAAATAGTTCAGTCATCAAAGATCAAAGAGGCGCGAGCAGAAGCTGCGTCCTGAAAAAAATGCCGAGCGCTTGAGCGCCCGGCATTTTTTTTGGGCGCATTGCTGTCAGTGACTTTAAGCTTGTCAGCCTAGGATTGAGCCGACACCGCTGCCCAGTGCTATCAGAGCGAACGCCCAAGCGGTGCAGCTAGCAAGGTCGATGAAGAAGAAGCGCAGAGGAGCGAAGCCACTGATGCCTAGCATTGCAGGGACAATACTGCGTATGGCCGGTACGAAGCGGCCTATTGCCACAGCCACGCCGCCCCAGCGGCCAATCATGGTTTCCGTGCGTGCGATGCGTGTTTGGTGTTTCATCGCGAACTGGCTGAGATGAAAGCGCGGTCCCCAAACCCTCCCGCAATAAAATCCCGCCTGGTCCCCCAGAAAAGCGCCGCCGAGTGCAGTGAAGAAAATCATTGTCGGCGCAGCGAGATCCTGGGCAAGGCAGTAGGACACCACGCCAAGAAGAAAAGCGCCCGAAACAAAGAGCCCAATGCCAACCAGTGCTTCGAGGCAGGCGAGTGCGAAGATGAGCGGCAGCGCGTATTCGGCGTTGTTAGCGAGCGTCTCGCTGATCAGCGAACCGGTGTTACTGAGTGATTCCAAAATACGCCCTTGGATGAGTCATGATGAGTAGAAAGACGTGCTTAGTATTCTGTGTGCGTCGATTGTAGAGGGTTCGTGCAGCGGTAGCGATCTGTCTTTGCAGTGGCTTTTTTATTGGTGAAGGTTGCAAGTATGCTGTCAATCCAGGTAGACAATTTATTGCTCAAAAATGGCGCTATTTTTTGTGCGCCCGCACTAATAATAAGCAGAGTGAACGCGGGGAGAAAATAAAACTCCAAATCCCTTGATCTGACGTAATTTAGTTAAGGTTTGTCACTATTTACAGCTCTCTAAGCTCTTGGTTTCCGGTCTCTTTGGGGTTAGTCTTAATGCCGAATAAAGCGTTGGTAAACGGCCCCTGCAGTATCTGGCGTCGTCAGATAGGAACCCCCTAATAGGAACTCCCTATGAAGAATATAATCACCCGTCGAGAAATTCTTGGTCTCATAGCGAAAACTGGTGCTAGCGGCGCCGTGCTAGGCGCGAGCAACGCGCTGGGTATCGTGCCCAATACCTACGTCGACATTCCTAAGATTCCTTCGGCCAACCCTGCTGATCGCCCGAGCGTAGTCATTCTCGGTGCTGGAGTTGGCGGGCTGACAGCCGCCTACGAGATGAAGAAGGCGGGTTACAGCGTGGTGGTTTTAGAGGCCGCAGCCAAGGCCGGTGGCCGCAATATGACGGTGCGCCACGGCGACCTGATCGACGAGGTCGGCAACCCGCAGATCTGCGACTTCGATGACGAACCGCATATGTATTTCAACGCCGGCCCCGCACGAATCCCAAGCTCCCACCGCAACGTCCTGCACTACTGTAAAGAGCTGGATGTTGAACTCGAAATTTTCATCAACGAAAACAAAGAAACCTACATTCAAGATGACGCGATGCTCGACGGCAAGCCCATCAAGAATCGTGAATTTACCACCAATGCTCGCGGCTTCATGGCCGAAATCATGGCCAAGAACTTTACCAGTGCAGAGCTCGATCAGCCCCTGGACGAATGGGAGACCGATGCCCTAATGCGCGTGTTGCGAAACATGGGCGATCTCGACGAAGACATGGTGTATCGCGGCAGCACGCGTGGGGGCTACTCCCACGGCGGCTTCCTCGAGCACGGCCACGCTCTCGAAACCGTTGCTCTACGCGATCTCTTAAAGACAGGTCTGTTTAGCATGGCGATGGGGCAGAATGAAGGCGAAACAGGACCTATTCTGTTTCAGCCAAAGGGCGGCATGGACCAGATCATCAAAGGCTTCCTGCGCAAGCTCCCCGAAGAAGTGTTCTACAACGTCATGGTGACCTCAGTCATGCTGCAGGACGGTGGCGTAGAAGTGGTTTATGAACACAAGGGCATCAAATACAAGATCGAAGCAGACTACTGCTTCAACAGCATTCCCACTCATTTGATGACCGGTATCGATAATAATTTCCCTGAAGACTATCGCGAAGCTATGCGCTATGTGCGTCGCGGCGAAGCTTACAAGTCGGCTTTCCAGGCAAAGGAGCGCTTTTGGGAGAAAGACGATATTTTTGGCGGCATCTCTTGGACTAATCAGCCTATCGAACAGATCTGGTATCCGCCTCATGGTATGTACAAAGATAAGGGCGTTATTCTCGCCGCTTATAACTACGGTGGCGGCATGCATTTTACTCAGCTCACTCAAGAGGAGCGTATCGAAACGGCAATTCGCCAAGGCGAGAAGGTTCATCCTGGCTACCGCGGCTTGGTCGAGAAAGGTATCACCATTGCTTGGCATCGCATGAACCACATGCTCGGCTGCTCTGCCCGCTGGCAGAAGAGCCGCAGCGGGTTTACGCAGGAAGAAGAACGTCTGTTCCAAACTCTGCGCAACCCGGCAGGCAATCACTACACTATCGGCGATCAGATCACTAAGCATACGGCTTGGCAGGAGAGCGCTATCCTCTCAGCCCACTGGGCCATCAATGACATGCTGAGTCGCAAGGCGGGTGGTTCGATGCCCGGTCAGCGCGTTTAACTCTCGCGTCTTACTGCTTTAGTTTAGAAACAGGAATTAATCGATATGCGATCGCTTTTTCAACTCTCTTCAGCCGTTCTTTTTGCTTTGTGCGCTTCTGCCGCTTCGGCGCAGCAGTACGACAAGCTAGATCTGACTAATCAGCCGTTAGCTAATGAAGTTTGCGCGACCTGTCACGGCGGTGCGGGGCAGGGTAATCCCGTTGTTGGCGGCCCCAGCCTTGCAGGGCTTGAGCCATGGTACTTACGTACTCAGCTGCAAAATTTCCGCGCCGGTATCCGCGGTTCGCAAAAGGACTACATCCCGGGCAATGAAATGATGGCTTCGGTGGCTCGCCTTAGCGACGAGGAGATCGAAGACCTCGTCAGCCACATTGGCAGCTGGGATGTCATAGACGATGATCCGCTGATAGAGGGTGATGCGACCAAGGGTCAGGGTCTTTATGCGGCCTGTGCCGCTTGTCACGGTGCCACGGGCGAGGGCAACGAAGCGCTCGCAGCGCCGGGTCTTGCGGGACGCAACGACTGGTACCTTTTCCGCCAAATCAAACTCTTTCAATCCGGCTATCGTGGTCAGCACCCTGACGACACAGCTGGCCAGCTGATGCGCCCCTCAGCGCTAGCGCTGCAGAGCGATGACGACATTAACGACGTACTCGCTTACATCAACACCTTTGACTAGGAAAAGCCTCACAACTGGAGAAGTACACATGTCGAGCGATGAACACAGGGAAGAAGGTGTTGAAGATCAGGTCGATACCAGCGCGGAAGCCGGTTTCGATCACGCGGAAGATACCGCAGAGGTGGACCTAAACGAAGGGCAGGAAAACACAGAGCAGACTGGCGACACGGTGCAGGAACAGGATGTGGACGCCAACGCGGCATCTGGTCTGAGTGCGCTTAACAAGGCAGTACTTATTGCGCTCGTGCTCCTTGGCGCTATCTGGCTATTTCAAATGCTTTCGGGTAGCTCGGACGAACCCGCCGTTGAAACGACTAGCGCGCCCGAGGCCTCAGTAGAGGTTGCTCCGGCAATGTCCTCGACGAATGTTGCCGTGCTTAATCGTGATGAAGAGGCCGATGTCGTCAACGTTGGCGGTATCGAGCGTCGCGGCGAGGGCCGGCATTTCTTCACTACGATCAAAGTCCCAGCAGGCGCTGAGTCACTGTATCTCAGCGGCTCAGGGGCATCTCCGCTAGAGGACGGCAGCTGGGGGAGTATGGAGCAGCAGGTCACGGACACCTTCGAGAGCTTTAAGCAGACTCTGGAATCCCAGGGCTGGTCGATGGGTGATATCGTGCAGGTTCGCGCGTTCGCCCTGTCGGACGAGTTCGGCTATCTAGACTTTGATGGTTTTAACCGCGGCTACCGAAAGTTCTTTGGCACCGAAGAAAATCCGCTCAAACCGGTTCGCACCTTCGTAGAGATTCAGGATCTCGTTGTGCCGGGATGGCTTGTCGAGATAGAGATTCGAGCGGCACGCGTTAAGTAATCGCCGCTCTAATCTAGTCCCTAACTAGCGCTGGCAGCTGCAATCGCTTCGCGGATGCGAGCGGCACTAGGGCGAGCCAGCTGCCTGCCTTCGATGAACACTGCCGGCGTGCCCCTCACACCCGCCGAATTACCCCCGCGCTGGTCGGCGCGAATCTTCGCGATCAGCGCCTCATCCTGCATGTCTTCGTGCATCTGCTCGATATCTAGATTCAGCTGCAAAGCATAACTGTCGAACTCTTCCTCAACCTCTCGCAGGGGTGACCATAGGCGCTGAGTTTGGAATAGCGTGTCGTGCATTTCCCAAAACTTCCCTTGTCGGCCTGCGGCTTCGGCATAGAGCGAGGCTGTCCAGCTATTCGGATGAGTGGTGGTGATAGGGAAGTGACGAAAGATTAGGTGCGAGTTCTCGCTGATCTCAGGCCAGAGCCTAAGCATCGTTTCGTTCTCGGTAGCGCAGGCGGGGCACTGAAAGTCGGCGTAAACGACAATGGTAACAGGGGCATCGCGATCACCGCGCAGATGATCATTCTCGGCGACCTCAACCGGCGAATAAGTAGGCGCCTGATTCAGATAGGTGTAGGCAGTAATAAGGCCTAACACCGGCAGAAGAAAGTAGAGCGCAAACTTACTCAGCAGCTTGCGCGTGCCCTGGCTCTTCTCTGCGGCGCGCTGCTTTTCCTCACGGCGTCTTCGCTGTTCTTCTCTTTTGTTCATATTGACTCCTTCTGGTGTCGGCCAAGCGTGCGCCGAGCGGCGATGTATTGCCGCACACTATAGCCGAGCATGGCGGTGAGTCAACGCAGGCTCGCTAGAGCAGCTGCAACACGATAATGAGCGAGTAGGTAAGCTTGAGCAGGACATGCAAAGCCTGATCGGCATGCATGGATAATTTGCCCTCGCATTTGGCAAAATCGATTAACCAGTGGCTAAAAGTTTCGACTAGCCCAAGAACAAGCTGGCCTGTGATGAGATAGATCACGCCGCCGTGGATAAGCGCGTGAGCGCTTAGCCAGTATTGCCAAGCTGGAAAATGCGGAGAAAGAGTGCGCTTGGCGCACTCTTTCCGGTTCTTGCCGTAACCCATCTCTGCGGGCTGAAGAACGAAATCTGCCAAGGCATGGCCGCAAAGCAGGAAAAAGAAAGTCTCTAGCCAAAGCATGGAGCTACCCTATCTCGCTAAATATACGCAGCCATCATAGGCGTATAGCGCCCTCGAATCGCAGGCTCGTATCTATTCTGTGGGCGGCTTCACAGATCACAAAGCGTTGCTTTTCTTTGTTTCGGTACTTTTCGGCGCTCAGGGCTCGGCGAGGAAAAAAGCGGGGTCGACGCGAGTATTGTTCAGATTCACGCTCCAGTGGAGATGGGGGCCGGTAACACGGCCAGTCTGTCCTACCCGCCCTATAAGCTCACCTGTAGCGACCTTGGCGCCCACCTCCACGTCAATCGTATTCATGTGGCAGTAGAGGCTGATCAGGCCGTGTCCGTGGTCGAGGATAATGGTGTTGCCGTTGAAAAAGTAGTTGCCAGTGCTGCGGATGATGCCAGCGGCAGGCGCATGGATAGGCGTACCCTCCGGCGCGGCAATATCCATGCCGGAGTGGGGCGCACGCGGCTGGTCGTTAAAGAAGCGGCGATGCCCAAATGAGCTGCTGCGGACGCCGTCGACTGGAATGTCCAAGCTCAGTGTCGGGGTGAGTGTCTCGTCCCAACTGCTGAACGCCGCATTCATCTCTGCACTTTCTGCGCGGATGCGCACCATGTCCTCGGCATTGGGGTTCACTTGACGCTGATTCGTGATGGTGAGGCGTTGCTCGGTGTAGGTCTTTGCGGCGATGCTGAAACCTAAGGTTTCCCGGACGCCGTTGGCATCCTCAAGCGTGAAAGAGTGTAGGCCGGGCTTAGCGGAAAGCGGCAGGCCGATGATCGCATATTGCGCGCCTTGATATTCGGCCAGCATTACCCGCTCGTCTTGGTAATAGGCTGCAGCCGCTTGCGTTGCTGTAGGAACAACCGCAACTCCGCCTGGGACGAGCAGCGAAGGAGGAAGGCTGCTCAGCACGGTCTGCGCCGTTACTGCTGGGCTCACTGCCAGCAAACAATAGGAAAGCCAGACGGTTGCGATGAGCTGAGTAAGTCCGGGTCGGCGCGTGTTCATGGCTTGGCTCCTATGTGCGTCGCTAGGGGTCGATGGATTACTTGTCTATCGACCTCTTTGTCGTTTTCACCAAGGATACGATCAGACCGTCGTTCACTCGGGTGCTGATTTCATGCCCCTCGGCGGTGTCCTCGATGCTGCGCAAAGCCTTGCCGGCCGCATCGAAACTAATGCTATAGCCCCGTGCAAGCGTGGAGAGTGGGCTTATAGCCTCGAGATTGCGGCTTAGCTGCGCCAGGCCTGCACCTTTACGCTGCAGATCGACCTTAGTGGCGCGAGTGAGTCGCTGAGTTTTGCTCGCTAATTCCGCTGTCAGCCTTTCAAGCCGCAACTGCGGCGACTGGGCGCGCAGGCTCTGCGCGAGGAGGGTAAGTTGGCTGCTGCGCTCTGCACCGTGTGCGGCCCAGGCGCGCAGCATTCTCGCTTCCAGGCCGTCGAGCTGCTGTGCCTGCTCCTGTAAAAGCCGATCTGGGCGGCGTAGGCGCTTAGCGGTCGAGCTTAGCCTCTGCGCAAGACGCTGCAACGACGCGCCTTGCAGCTGGCTTAAACGAGTGGAGAGCTGTTTGAGTCGTGCGAGCAGGTCCTCTTGATTTTGACTAAGCTGCTCCGCCGCTGCCGAGGGAGTGGGCGCTCTGAGGTCGGCAACGAAATCGGCAATCGTGAAATCTGTTTCATGTCCTACGGCGCTGCATATCGGCAGGGTGCTTGCTGCGATCGCGCGCGCGACGCGCTCGTCATTAAACGCCTGCAGGTCTTCGATCGAACCGCCGCCGCGTCCGACAATCAGGGCTTCGACTCCCAGCTGTTCTGCGAGCCTGTTGGCGCGGCCTATGGCCGCGACGATTTCCGCAGGCGCCTGTGTACCCTGAACCGAGACCGGCAGTAGGGTAAGACGTGTGCTGGGCGAGCGCCGAGCGAAGACGCTCAAAATATCCTGCACCGCCGCCCCAGTCTGAGAAGTCACGAGCCCTATGTGCTGATAGTCATCACGCAGCGTTTGTTTGGTGTCTGCACGAAACAGACCTTCGTCTTCGAGCTTCGCTTTGAGTAGTTCATAAGCGCGCTGAAGAGCGCCGGCGCCGGCCTCGGTCATCGATTCAGCAATGAGTTGGTAGTCGCCGCGTCCTTCGTAAATAGTAAGTCGCCCACGCAGTGTAAGCTGCTGACCGTTCTCTACAGCAAAGCGCACGCGCCTGTTGCTGCCCGCAAACATGGCACAGCGCAGCTGAGCGCTTTTGTCTTTGAGGGTGAAATACCAGTGTCCTGAGGCAGGGCGCGAAAGATTGGATACCTCACCCTCAACAACGAGGCTAGGAAAATGACCTTCAAGCAGCGATTTGGCGAGGCGATTGACGCCGCTAACAGACAGCACTGATGATTCGGGCACCGATTCGAGATTCTGTTTTGGTGGGTATAGCATAAGGAGAGTCTAGCGCATCGCCGCAACGCTGACAGCTAGTGACGAAAACGCAGCAGGAAGCGGTCGGTGTTGCGCGCGAGCATGGGATCAAAGACGGGTCGCCGGTGCCGGTCTCGAGGGTTGGCAAGCAAGGTCGACTCGGCGTCCAATGTGAAACCAGCGGCCTGCGCAATGCGTTGGGCCCGCTCTGAAGGCATGCGGTGCAGTCGCAAGTTGTCCTGTCCCACATCGCCCGCATGATCGATAACGATCAGAGTGCCCGAGGGCTTGAGCAGGCTGCGTAAGCCCGTCAGAAGGGCAATAGCAGGTGCATCGCCTGCGTTGGCAAAGTCATGGAGGATTTGCGCCATGATGATGGCGTCAAGGGATCTTGGCTCGATAGAAGAGGCGGTGAGCGCAGCAAAGTCGCTGCGCAGGTGGGTGACATTTGTAAGCTGCGCTAGCGCGATACGCTCATCTAGGGCGTCCGCCAACGAATGCATCTGCCTGATATCATCGACGTCGGCATCGGGAGCAGCTACGGGGTTTTGCGCAAAAACGCGGCCATCCGCACCGACTGCGGCTGCTAGAAGGTAGGTGTAATAACCCTCTGCAGCATACAGATCTAGCACTCTTGCGCCCTGTGTAGGCAGCTGCATAAAGCGAATCACCTCATCGGGCTTGCGTAAATCATCACGCAAAATGTGAGCGATGGCGCGGCTTGGCGAGTTAAGTGCCGCGGCAAGACGCTCGTCTATGGGGTTTTGGGCAAACAGCGTGCTGCTAGTGAGAATTAGAAAGGCACTAACAAAGAATTTTAAAAGGGGCGATGAGCGCGTCTTCATTTTGGCGGTTCTAGCCAGCGCGGATCCGTTGCCAGCGGCCCAGTGAGCGTGTGCATGAAAGCTTCAAGCGCGCGCAGCTCAGGTGGACGCAGACCAAGCGGTTTCGCCTCGTTGTGGCTAAGCATCGAGGTGGGAGCTTGGTTGTAGTGCTGCATGACGCCGGCGAGGTCTTCAATCTGCCCGCCATGCATGTAGGGAGCAGTGAGCGCTACGCTGCGCAGGGTTGGCGTTTTATGCGCGCCAACGAGATCGTTGGTATCGCGAGCGAAGCGCAGCTCGATGCACTGATCAGCGGAGGCGTCGCTAAACTCCCCAAGGCAGTTAAAAGGATCCTTGCGTGCTTCTCGCACGCCGTCATAGCGTGCCATAGCGGGTAGTTCGCCAGGGTTGGCGAGCACGCCTGTGTTATGGAACTCATGGTTAGTAAATAGCGGGCCGTTATGGCAGGTTACGCACATGCCTTTGCCAAGAAATAGCCGCAGCCCAGCGAGTTCTTCGTCTGTGAGGGCTGAGCCCGTTTTGACCGCGGCGGACTTCGAGTTTGCGAGGTTCGCTGCGTACTCATCGAAGCGCGCCGGCGCAGGTATCAATTTTCGCTGATAGGCCGCCAGAGATTTGCCTAAATTCGTAAAGACCTCGTTGATCTTCTGCTGCTCATCAGCGCTGAGTGCGTTCCAAGCCTCGCGTTCACTCGCGCTGCCAAGAGGGCTTGCGGCGGCAGGACTGTCATAAGCGGGCAGCGCGCCGAAAATAGCTTCGTAGGCCGCAGCATAGTCCACGTCGCTTCGTATTAACGCCGCTAGTGCGCTACGGGTAATGCCGTGCTCGTGTTTGGCTTCCAAGGGCGCTAGAGCCTGAGCCCATTGACTGTCTTTGCGTCCATCCCAGTAAAACCAAGGGCTATAGGAGAGGCCAAGGAGGCTGGGCGTATGGCGGCTGCCGAGACCGGCGCCGACCGCCAGCTTAAGACCGTCAGTAAACATGAGATCTGGTTTGTGACAGCTCGCGCAGGCTACCGCGCCGTTGGCAGACAGGCGCGTGTCGAAGTACAGCGCCTGGCCGAGCTTTGCTGCCTCTTCGCTGTCTGCCACCGCATTGCTCGGGTCCGCGGGCAGAGGGGGTAGAGCATCGAGAGAAAGCGAAGCGATGAGCCGTAGCTCCTCGTCGCTCCAGGTAGAGGCACTAGGCAGACGCAGGCTATTCCACGCCGCCACAGCGAGGCCGGCGGTTATTACTAGTACTGTTAGCGCAAGCGTAGATTTGCGACCCATGTTCAGAGCTCGAAGTCGATTACGAGGGTCACGGGTGCCGAATCGCGGGTCACGACGGCGGTAATTCGCCACAGCCCGGGCATGTGAAAGCGCACTCCTTCAAGCAGGTAGCGACCAGCGGCAAGCTGCTGCGTGATTTGCGGCTGGGTAGGCATGCCGTGATTGTGTTCTGGCATGCCGCCGGTCACCTCAATCGTGGCATCTTCGATAGGGCCTTGCTCGTCGTAGAGTGCGATCTCCCAGCTGTGAATGCTGTTGATCTCGAGCGGGCTAAGGCGACTGAACACATCAAGCGTGATGCCGCGGGCACTGCCAGAGAGGTCTGCCGTTGCCGCGGTGGCGGAGGCAGCCGTCAAGATCAAGGCGAAGGCGCTGGCGAGCAAGGCAAAGCAGAGGGAATTATTGCGAGAAAAGGTGAGTGGGTTCATGGCTTGGTAAACGTCTTTGGCGGACCTGTGGATTGGCCTCCATGATACGCCACTCATTTCGCAGGGTTAAGTGCAGCTGATTAATAGCTCGGTGTTTTTACGAGCACGCTAGCTCAAGAAAAGAGAAGGAGTGAAGGCGTTACTCACTAGAAACAAAAGATTGGTCGCCATAATTGCCGTGTGTATCCAGATCTTCTGGCTAAAGGCGGGGCCTAACAGGAGCAAGCCAAGAGCTGCGCCCACCCAGGTGAATGGCAAGCCCAAAATAACGTAGTCAGCGATCTGCGCTGTGGTCACAAACACAGCCATTCCCCAAAAAATCGGTGCTCGGCGCGACAGATAGTATTCCCGCAGGTTCATGTCAGCTTCGGGGGAGATGTTGGGGGTGATGGCAAAGGCGACCAGTACGATGAATAAGGTTGGAATAATCAGGAACCAAACCTGATAGATCGCCGAAAAGTCGACTTCCCTGTAGGGCCAGATGCCGGTCCAGTACTGAATTGCGTAAAGAACGACAACAATGCTCCAGGCGAGGTGCAGCCAGTCGAGGCTTGGCGCAATATGGGTGCGCAGTAGTTCGCCCCAGCCGCCAAAGATTTCCGTGAGGGCAATGGCGATAACCACCGAGGCGATTGCCATAAGAAATTCAAAGAGAGTCATTGAGCGGGTGCCTCTGCCTGCCAAACGGAAGCGCGAATGTCGAGCCTTGTATGCTCTGGTTAAGCGATTCGATTTTGTGGCGTCTTGTTGTTGTCGTTTCAGAACGCAGCCTAGACCCAAAGTAGAGGGGGAGGCAACACAGGCTTGTGATAGTTATCACGAAAGCTGCAAGTCCTGCGTACCGTGGCTAAATCAGGTAATGGGTTCATTGCAGAAAAAGAAAAAGCATAACAAGCATAGATAGAAAGCAGCAGGCACAAAAAAGGCGAGCCGTGGCTCGCCTTCTTCTCAAGCTTACGTGGCGACTTAGATCGCGACGATTTGCTCTGCCTGAGGGCCTTTCTGGCCGTCAGTAACGATGAACTCTACGCGCTGACCTTCAGCGAGAGTCTTGTAGCCTTCGCTCTGAATAGCGCTGAAGTGTGCGAATACGTCTGCACCGCCTTCACGTTCGATGAAGCCGAAGCCCTTGTTTTCGTTAAACCACTTTACAGTTCCAGTAATCTTGTCTGACATAGTCAAATCCTGCTTTTGCACGGAAGCCGTGCTATTAAAAATCCCGTTAGGGGGTCGTGCTAGAAATTCGGCGGTACTCTTACTTTACAGGACGTTATCTTACGGAACGTGGTGCTACATGAGACTTCGAAATGGTCAAATAATCAGTGCTTACTTTCAAGCGAGGCGCATGATACCTGTAAACCACTGAATGTCAAACGAAAGCCGTAGTGCTGCTTGAGGACTCCAGTGTCCGCAAGCAGCCCTACGGCTTCTAAGTTCTGAGACTAAGGCTTGCGGAATTTGAGCGTGAAGCGATCAGTAGCACCTTGCACACCCGGAGTGCCGACTTCCTGGGTGAGGTCATCTTCGGAGTGATAATGCATGTCACTGAAGTCGACAAGCTCGAAGCCTACATCCAACATCTCTTTAATGATCAGGACAGGATCCAGCCGGCGGCCAACAGCGCGTGAGGTTGGCTGCATATGGCGACGCGTATGGTCGACCACGCCGTATATACCGCCTGATTTCAGCGAATCGAACACGGCCTTGTTGAGGTTGGCGCGGCCTTCAGCCGAGGGGTTATGTAAGTTCCAGAACGTGAGCACCATGTCGAAGTCGTCTTCGGTGAACTCAAAAGAGGGCAGGTTACCCAACGAGATGTCATCGTTGATTGCACTGGCGCAATCCATGCCAGGCAGGCTCATTACGTCGTTACGATAGTTTGCGCTGACACCAACCGACAGCACGAGTTCGCCACCGTTTGCACAGAGAGTAGGGCCGACAAATTTCGACCAGTACCCAGTAGCGGGTGAAATTTCTAGCACTTTCATGTCGTCTTCTAGACCGAAGAACTCGAGAACCTCGGCTGGCTTGCGATTGGCATCGCGGGCTACTTCGGCGGCATCGCGCACATCGCTCTGCAGTGCCATTTCAATTTTGCCGCGGGTTGCGCTGGCGTCGGCCGCGAATGCGGTTGAGGCGCAGAGGGTCAGTCCAGCGACCAGGCTAGCGTTGAATAAGGATGAGGATGTCTTCATGAGTACTCCTAAAGAGCGTGAATTATTGGGTTAGTTCGAAACAGCGTGAGCTTGGGCAAGGTTGTAACGCGGATTGGCTTGCGAGTCTATGGTGGGGTGGGGCTTTATAAGCAAAGTCTACGAGAATAAAGAAGGCGCGCGCTCTATCAGCCAAAACACTGCGATGCCACCTAAGGTATAGCTTAACGTGCGCTGCAGCTTCTCAGCCTGTGGCTTCATTTTCGGTAGAAGCCAGGCCGCGACCCTCGTTGCCCCGAGACTCAGTGCCACGATGAGTAGCTGGCCTACCTCGACGCCAAGATTAAAAAAGAGAAGGGCGACCGGCACATCGGCGTCATTGAGACCGATGTCGCCGAGCGCACCGGCAAAGCCGAAGCCGTGGATAAGTCCGAATAAAAAGGCGAGGGGCCAGAGTTTTGGTGTGGTGTTCATAGGCGCTGGGGCGAGCAGCGATTCGCGGGCCAACAGGACGAGTGATAGCGCGATCAGCATCTCAATCGGTGCAGAGGGCGCCGACGCAAAGCCAAGAATGCTGGCGCCGAGGGTAAGGCTGTGAGCCGCCGTGAACGCGCTCAGGGTTTGCACGCTGAGCCAGACGACGGAACGGTGCGGTGGGGCATGACAGTCTGGCTGCTCGGGCGCGCGTCCTCGTCGCCACAGTAAGAGCAGCAGGCCAATGACGAATAGCAAATGATCGAGGCCAAGAAGTATGTGTTCAATGCCAAGCTCGAGGTAGCTTAGGCCCAGCGCCATGATATCTCCGCTCGCTGCACGCAAGCCGTCTAAAGGCGCTTCGACAAAGACCCCATCGCCTCGGTAGTAGCGTGAATGGCTGCTCCCGTCACTCCAGTTTGCGATGATCACAATGCCGGCGAGTCCCCAGGGAAAGAGCAGGCTCTCGTTACGGGTCAGAGCGGGGCTGCAGCGGAAACGATAGCTCGCTATGCCTGAGTCCTGTGCTACGCAGCGGTTAGGGATTGAGCCGGCAATGTCATACAGCGGCGGGACCTTCGCATCGAGAACCGATAGGCGGTAGTCAGCAGTGCCCTCTAAACTGTCTTCGGCAACATACTCATCCATAACGATCCTCGCGACACCGGTCACGTCTATATCGTGCGCGTTGGCAGTGACATTGATTCCTATGAGGAGAAAACCGTAAACAAGTGCGAGTGCTCCGTGCCGAGCACGCTGACTCATGCCGAGAAGCTCGTTCACTGTGCAGCGGCCTCGGCCGAGGACTGAGGCGACGGAATATGGGTGATGCGGTAGGACTTAATAAGCTCCTCGGTTAGCTCCCGCTCTTGCCGCTGCTCGGCCTGACGCAGCCAGTCAGCGCGCACCAATTCGATAATTTCGTTCAACTGCGGCGTGTAGCTTGGTGCTGTTTCAAGGATGCGCAGCCAGTGGCGGCCCCGGCTGCTGTCGAAGGGGCCTGCCCACTGCGGCGCTGCGCTAATGGCCGTGTCCGCGAAGGCGGAGGAGAAAATCGATGCAAGCTCGCTCTGTTTAAGCGGCGGCAAAGGACGAATCCTGGCGGGCTCGGTTTCGAGCACCGTTGCCAATTCACGCTTGTCGTTACGCTCCAACACGATTTCTTCGCCACGATGGCTCTCGGGCTGTACATAGCGAGCTTGGTTGCGGGTGTAAAATTCTTCCAGCTGGGTTTGGCTTGGTTGCGGCACCTCGGCGCTGAGGACGTGAAGCATTTTCTCGGCGAGCAGCACGTTTATACGGCTGTCTTGGTCGAGTCCGCGCACTTTTGCCTCGGCGACTAGTACCTGTTGGGCGATATAGTCAGCGGTTACGGTTTCGACCTCGGCGGTTGTCAGAGGGGCGTCTTTGTCGAGCTCTGCCAGCAGTAATAAAGCCTCTATCTCGGCATCGCTGATAAGCAAGGCTCGCTCTTGCGGCGCGAACAGGGCGTTGACTAAGAAAAGGGCGCAGCCAATCAGAGTGAATAGGCTAAGAGGCTCGCTCAGAATCGCGCCTACGGGCCTGCCGTTTAGCCAATTGGCTTTACTGCTAGTGCTGTTGAGTGGCGGCATCGGGCAGACCTGGTGCTGATAGGTATAAGAGGTGAGAATACAAGTGCTAGTGCTATACAAGCACTTTTCGCCTCTATATAATGCTTTTTTTGTAGAGTGTGGTAAATACTATGTTACGTGTAGCTGAAGAAGCCCTAACCTTCGACGACGTCCTCCTGCTGCCTGCGCACTCCAACGTCCTGCCTAAGTCCGTCAGTTTAGAATCCAAGCTTACCGCGTCAATCGCCCTCAATATCCCGCTGGTCTCGTCCGCGATGGATACGGTGACTGAAGCACGCTTAGCGATAGCGATGGCGCAGGAAGGCGGCATCGGTGTGATTCACAAGAGCATGACTGTAGAGCAGCAGGCGCGTGAAGTGCGTCTTGTGAAGAAATTTGAAAGCGGTGTGGTCAAGGATCCCATTACCATCGCAGCCTCAGCGACGATCGGCGAGCTCATCGCACTGATTAAAGAGAACCGCATCTCCGGTATGCCGGTGCTCGACGGCAGCGAACTCGTCGGTATTGTCACAAGCCGCGATGTGCGTTTCGAAGCCAATTACGATCTCCCCGTTAGCTCCATCATGACGACGAAAGAGCGTCTCGTCACTGTGCGCGAAGACTTTGACCTTGCCGAGGTGAAAGAGCTCTTGCATCGCCATCGCATCGAGAAGCTTTTGGTAGTTAACGACACCTTCGAACTGCGTGGGCTGATTACGCTCAAAGATATTCGCAAATCCGAAGACTACCCCAATGCCTGCAAAGACGAACACGGTCGCCTGCGAGTGGCTGCGGCGGTAGGCACGGGCCCGGACACCGCCGACAGAGTCGACGCGATTGTTGAGGCCGGCGTCGACGTTGTAGTTGTAGACACGGCTCACGGTCATTCCCAGGGTGTGATTGATCAGGTTAAGGCGATAAAGACCAAATACCCCGAGCTGTCGGTTATTGGCGGCAACATTGCCACGGCCCAAGCGGCGCTGGATCTCGCTGCCGCCGGCGCAGACGCGGTGAAGGTAGGTATAGGCCCCGGTTCTATCTGCACCACCCGCATCGTTACTGGCGTGGGCGTACCGCAAATGACGGCGGTAGCTAATGTCGTTGAAGCGCTTAAAGACACCGACGTGTGCGTCATTTCCGACGGCGGCATCCGCTTCTCAGGGGACCTGGCCAAAGTCATCGCTGCAGGTGCGAACGTCGTGATGGTTGGCAGCTTGCTCGCAGGGTCAGAAGAGGCGCCGGGCGAAGTGGAGCTCTATCAGGGGCGCAGTTACAAAGCTTATCGCGGCATGGGTTCGCTCGGTGCGATGTCCCACTCTCAAGGTTCGAGCGATCGCTATTTCCAAGACACCGATTCTGGCGCGGAGAAACTCGTGCCGGAAGGCATAGAAGGGCGTGTGCCCTACAAAGGCCCAATGTCAGCCATCGTGCATCAGCTTATGGGTGGCCTGCGTTCTAGTATGGGCTACACCGGCAGCCCTGATATTGAAGCCATGCGTACCAAGACTCAGTTCGTCAAGATCACCGCCTCCGGCATGAGCGAGTCGCACGTACACGATGTATCGATCACTAAAGAAGCGCCGAACTACCGAATGTCATAACAGGCGCTTTAGTTAGTGCTGAGGTTTTGCTCTCGAACGACTCGAGAGCTTGACTGGCTGCTGAACAAGAGCTGCAGGGCAGGGCGGCGAGCAACCAGCTGCTCGTCTCAAGAGAGCGCTTCCTAGGCAGCTAACAGCTACTAGCTAGTGGTAAACAAATAACAAAGGGCGAGGCGCGAGGGCCGCTGACGGCTCCCACCTCGCCTTTTCTTTTTCTCCTATTCTAAAACTACACGGCGTTCCCATGAGCTCAGCAAACATCCACAGCCAAAAAATTCTTATTCTCGATTTCGGTTCCCAGTACACGCAGCTCATTGCGCGTAGGGTGCGCGAGCTTGGTGTGTACTGTGAGATTTGGGACTACGCCGTAGACCAGCAGCTGTTCGAAGAGTTTGCCCCACAAGGCATTATCTTTTCTGGTAGCCCAGAGTCGGCGAACACAGCCGAGTCACCGCGTCCCCCGGAATTTCTCTACGAATCTGGTCTGCCTATCCTCGGAATCTGCTACGGCATGCAGATCATGGCGGAGATGTTTGGTGGCAAGGTCGAAGGCTCAGCGAAATCGGAGTTTGGCTACGCCAAGGTTGATGCCTGTGCGCCCTCTGCGCTGTTTGACGGTATCCAAGACAGCGTCAATGCCTCAGGCGTCGCACAGCTAGACGTGTGGATGAGCCACGGCGATAAAGTCACTCAGGTGCCGCCGGGCTTCGAGATCGTTGCAAAAACCGAGAGCGCTCCCATCGCTGCTATGGCGAATGCTGAACGCAACTACTTCGGTATTCAGTTTCACCCCGAGGTGACTCATACGCTGCAAGGTCTGCCTCTGCTAGAGCGCTATGTGCGAGAAATCTGCGGCTGCGAGGCGCTGTGGACCTCGGCCAATATTATTGAAGATGCGATCGCCACCGTACGCGAGCAGGTCGGCAGCGATACGGTGCTGCTGGGGCTGTCTGGCGGAGTCGACTCGTCGGTGGTTGCTGCACTGCTGCACAAAGCCATTGGCGATCAGCTAGTGTGCGTGTTCGTCGACAACGGCCTGCTGCGCCTCAATGAAGGCGATCAGGTAATGGCGACCTTCGCCAAAAATATGGGCGTGAAAGTGATTCGCGCCGACGCCGAAGACCTATTCCTCGGCAAGCTCAAAGGCATCGACGAGCCCGAGGCCAAGCGCAAGATTATCGGCAACACCTTTATCGAGGTGTTCGACGCCGAAGCATCGAAACTTAGCAATGTGAAGTGGCTCGCGCAGGGCACTATTTATCCCGATGTGATCGAGTCCGCCGGCTCAAAAACAGGTAAGGCGCACGTGATTAAATCCCACCACAACGTCGGCGGCCTGCCCGAAGATATGAAGATGGGCTTGGTCGAACCGCTGCGCGAATTGTTCAAAGACGAAGTGCGCAAACTCGGCGTCGAGCTAGGCCTGCCTTACGATATGGTTTACCGCCACCCATTCCCAGGCCCAGGTCTCGGCGTTCGCGTTTTAGGCGAGGTAACCAAAGAATACTGCGACATCCTGCGGCAGGCCGATGCAATCTTTATGGAAGAACTGCACAACTTCGACGCCTACCACAAGACCAGCCAGGCCTTCGCCGTATTCCTGCCTGTTAAATCAGTCGGTGTCGTGGGCGACGCGCGTCGCTACTCTTGGGTCATCACCCTCCGCGCAGTAGAGACAATCGACTTCATGACCGCCCGCTGGGCACGCCTCGACCCCGAGCTGCTCGAAACCGTGTCAGGCCGCATTATGAATGAGATCGCCGATGTGTCACGGGTGGCATACGATATTTCTTCAAAGCCGCCGGCGACTATTGAGTGGGAGTAGGGACATCGTTAAACGTTTTATAGGTATTGTTATTGCAATACTTCTACTGGGATATGGTGTCGTGAGGATGGGCGTGGGCGCCCTTTTGTTGGCTCAAACTTTAGATATAGTCAATTTTCCTGATTTAGCTGAAGGAGTCGCAGAGGTTAAATTATTCATTGACGCGCGAGCGAACTATCAAATACTGCCGTTTAGTTTAAATGGGTATTTTGGTTATATATTGGCTATGGGAGTTTTGCTATCGGCTGGGGCTGGAGGAGT
>CBFIDY010000003.1:223242-259962 GCA_965661495.1 Pseudohongiellaceae bacterium
GTTATGCACGCTGCTCTCTTTGTTAATTTTCAAGAGATTAATCCAAAGTTACTAGTCCTTATATTACAAATAATAATGCTATTTACATTGTATTACTTAATGCCCCCAGTCAAATTATTGGAAACAGAACAGAGTGATTCATAGCAACACACTGTGTAACAAAAGAATGAAAGTTTGTTGATATTAAAGAGAATTTTTAAGAAAAGATTTTGATTATGGTAGATAGGAAGCTACACAAAAGTTACACGCTTTTATTTTCGTGCTTGTAGCCCTTTATCTATAAGAGTTTGTAAATCAGCGACTATTGAGTGGAAATAAGCGTTCGTTGAGCTGAGGTCCTCCCATGATTTTGGAAACCGAAAGACTTATCCTTCGGCCAATTGTCCTCAGCGATAAATCAGACTTGCTTGAATATCACGGTGATGAGGAAGTCATCCGTTATATTCCCTGGACTGTGCGTTCTTCGTCTGATGTTGAGACTGCTATACAGGCATATCAGGGTTTATCCGAGTCAATGGCCCGCGATGGTGATTCCATCGTTTTGGGTTGGGAGCTCAAAGGCAACAAGAAGCTCATCGGACAATCGAACGCGTCTTTACTATCGCTTAGCAATAAAACGGCCGATATTGGTTGGGTAATGAATCGCGCTTTTTGGCGGCAAGGGTATGCGTTTGAGGCAACGAGGGCATTGTTAGATTTCTTGCTAGGCGCGACTGTCGTACAAAGGGTCATAGCGAATATTGATATTCGCAACCCCGAATCCGCTCGTCTTGCCGAGAAATTAGGTATGCGTTTGGAGGGCCACTTTAAACAGTCTGCGTATACCAAAGGTGAGTGGTGTGACATGTGGCTATATGCGAAATTGGCTGAAGAGCATCAAAAAGGAGGTGGCCCCTTTAACAAGAAAAAGCCGCCGGCGACCATTAGCAAAAGATAAAAAGAAGAGACTAGAATGAGAAAATTGATAATGAGCCAATCAATAATGTGGGCAGCGGCTATCCTTTCCGTTGCAATAATTGAGGAAAAGCAGGTTGCTATTTTAATGCTTGTTATATTGGCAATGGTTTCGCTAATAAATCTTAAGAAAAGAGAATAAGAAGACACTGTTTTAATTGATTGCCATCGATCAAGCCAAAGTGCGCAGCGTGCGTAATTAAAGAGGCATTTCATGATAAGAGAACTACTCGTTAGTGACCTTCCTGACATCGAGAACGTATTTTTTAACTCATTCTCTAAAGACGAAGCGCCGGTTACCTTTGCGGTAATTAAGGAGCTAGTTAGCGAGATGTCTAAGCCCCCTTCGTTTTGTCTGGGTTATGAGCGAGAAGGAAAAATCGTCGGAGCGGTCGGGTTCTCTCCTGTTTATTTTTCTTCAGACGTTGAGGTTAGCGCATATATTCTGGCACCTCTCGCCGTGCACGAATCAGAGCAGGGTAAGGGTATAGCTAAGCAGCTGATCGACACTGCAAAAGCGCACTTTACTGACAAGGGTATAGACGCCTTGCTTGTCTACGGCGATCCTCAGTACTACAGCAGACACGGGTTTGTTGTTGAGTTGGGAAAGCATTTCATACCGCCGTATCCGTTGGAGTATGAGTTTGGCTGGCAAGCGCTTTTGCTCAGTGAAACAAAGGTCGATGATGCCAAGCTGGAATTTAGCTGTGTAAGCGCGCTATCTGACGCAGCGCTTTGGTAGATAGACGGCCTGTCATCCCAGCGGTTTCATTGCTTTTTGTTCGCAGTCTGTCCTTCCGTCTCGTTTCGCCGCAGCAAAATTGGAAATCAAAGTAATGAAAAATATCCTAGGGGCTGTTGGCATGGCGCTGCTGTGGGCAATCTTCGTGCTGGTCGCCGCCTTCTACGGCTGGTGGATGAAGCCAGTAGTGGAAGAGGGCGATTCTGATGCCTTCTTCACCTATGCGCGGGATACGCTGCAAGCCGAGAATCAGGGCAATGCGGCGCTGCTTATGCTCGTCGATGGCCATATCGCTCACGAATACTATTCCAGCAACCATGATGCCGTGGATGCGGCTACGCAATTCTCCCTCGCGTCTATGAGCAAGTGGTTCACAGCTTACGGTGCTTTGCAGCTGGTTGAGAGCGGGGCGATCAGCTTGGACGCGCCGGTGAACTCGGTGCTCTCTCGCTGGCAGCTTCCCGCTAGCGAATTTGATCTCGATGGCGTCACTCTGCGCACATTGCTTAGTCATACAGCGGGGCTAGAGGATGGGCTTGGCTTCGGTGACTTCAAAGCCAATGAAACGCTGCCATCCCTTGAGCAATCGCTGGCAGCACCTCGTGCCTCCGGCGAGCGTGAAACGCAGATAGCAGTAACCGCACCTCCCGGGCAGAGCTGGCAGTATTCCGGCGGCGGCTATCTGGTGCTTGAGCTGCTCATCGAGGAGGTTTCAGGGCAGCGGTTTGATGAGTTTATGCAGCGCAATGTATTCGATCCTCTAGGCATGCAGCACAGCGGCTATGAATTTATTGGTCGCTATGAAAACAACGCCGGTTCTTATACCGCACAGGGCAAACCCGCCGAGCTTTATCAGTATGCCTCGAAGGCTGCAACGGCGCTTACCATGAGCCCGCAGGACGTCGCTATTTTTGTCAGTGCCCAGCTTGATCCAGCTGCCGCAGCGACGCAAGATTCGTCCTCTACCGGTCTTGGTTTATTGAATCTGCAGTCTCTGCGTGCGATGCGCGCGCCCCACGCTCAGGCGCTGGGAGCAGATATTTGGGGCTTGGGCACAATGCTGTTCGCTCCGACCGCGAGCGGCGATTTTGTCTTCGGGCACGACGGGGGCAATGACCCTGCGATCAATACGGTCGCTCGTGTTAATCCAGATAGCGGCGACGCCCTGATTGTTCTACTCACCGGTCACCCCTCTTTAGCGACGCGAATCGGCTCGGACTGGGTGCTGTGGCAAACCGGTATGCCGGATTTTCTGGCGAGCGAAGCGGTGATCGAGAGCATGGTAATGCCGTTGCTACTCGGCTTGCTTCTTCTGTTCGTGATTGCGGTGGTGCGGGCGAGGAGTGCTAAGCATGCTGAATAAGGGGCTTGAATGGTTCGGAGTTTTCACAGCGATCGCCTACTCGATGCTGGTGGCATCCAATACCGGCAACGAGGTGCTTGGCTTTGCCTTGCTCTTTGTCTCCGCCATAGCCATTGCAGTGTGGGCCTTTCGCTGCAAGCACTATGGGATGCTGCTGCTACAATTTTTCTATGCCGCCGCAGGTATTGTTGGAGTTTTGCGCTGGCTGTAGCCTCGCGGCGGGATTGAGCGTTATTCTCTACCCCTCTAACTAGAAAAATTAAAGGTTGCTCCACTATGCATAGTCTTCAAAGCCGCCGCGCGGAGCGCAGCGCCGCCCGGTTTCTACTCGGCTCTTTACTCTCGGTTTCTTTTTTCTCCTGGCTTCCCGCCTCGGCGCAGGAGTCAGATATTCCGCTAGCCGGTGCCGACAGTCTGCTGTTTATGCCGCAGGCACTGCGGCAGCAGGCGTTTGCTAACGCGGCGACGCTGTCAGAGACGCGTACAGTCGCGGCTAGCGATAAGCCTCATGCCTTGGTCTCAAACAACCGTGACTGGAGCGACTTTGAATACGAGGTCGACGGCGAGCGTTTCACCTTAGACGATTATTTCCAGCGTCCGGCTGCCCGAGGTCTTATCGTATTGCAGGGTGACGAGGTGCTGCTCGAACGCTATGGCGATGGTAATACGCCCGAGACACGTTGGATTACGTTCTCAGTTACTAAGTCTGTTACATCGCTGCTAATCGGTGCGGCAATTCAAGACGGCTACATTGGTAGTGTCGATGAGCTCGTGACGGACTATATTCCGCGCTTGAAGGGGTCGGCGTATGAGGGTGTGCGCATCCGCGATATTTTGCATATGGCCTCGGGCGTGGCTTGGAACGAAGACTATGCCGATCCCGAGTCGGACGTCGCGCAGGCGGGTGCCGCGAATGGAATAGAGCTCACGCAGTATCTCGCCAAGCTGCCGCGCGAGGCGCAGCCCGGAACGCGTTTTAACTACAACACCGGCGAAACCAATTTGGTGGGCGAATTACTGCGTGCCGCAATTGGCAATAACGCTTCGCGCTATCTAGAAAACAAAATTTGGCAGCCCTTCGGCATGGAGCACGATGCCTACTGGCTTCTTTCCAGTGCAGGCGGTGTAGAAACCGGCGGCTGCTGTATTAATGCCACGCTACGTGATTATGCGCGCATCGGCCGCTTCGTTCTCGCCGACGGCGTCTTGCCGAGCGGTGAAAGAGTGGTGCCTGAAAACTGGATACGCGATTCTGTGACGCCGTCGCAGGGTTCAGAGCTTTATGGCTATCTGTGGTGGCTATACGACGAAGGCTCTTTCAGTGCCCGAGGTATTTTCCAGCAGCGCATCTTTATCGATCCCGCCCGTGACGCCGTTATTGCAACCCACGGCAACGCCCTCAATGCCAATGGCGATGAAGATCAGGATCATACTAATGCGATTATTGAAGCTCTGCGCCAGACG
The DNA here is from genome assembly GCA_965661495.1 of Pseudohongiellaceae bacterium. Taxonomy (GTDB): domain Bacteria; phylum Pseudomonadota; class Gammaproteobacteria; order Pseudomonadales; family Pseudohongiellaceae; genus UBA9145. The sequence goes on from CBFIDY010000003.1 coordinate 227,766, forward strand.
CTCGCGCTCAAGCAGTAGCTAATACAACCTAGAAAGCGGCCGCGATACCCTCGAGGGTTTTGCAGTTGCTGAGGGTAAGGGAAGGGGGCGTAGTCTGGATAGAAAAGGGAGCGGCTATGCCAAGCGCGCTGAGTCCGAGCAGATTGCGGCTGCCACCTTTCATCACAGCAACTTCTAATGGACCGAGCTCGCAGTTACCGATGGCGAACTGCTCTACTTCATACACCTCGATGAGTTTGATCTTATTGTTGGCTAGACGCGCGCCCATCTGACGAACATGAGTGACGCCGGTGCGTTTCTTAATAGCGGCAAACGTAGCCTCGTTAAGCGTGACGAGGCCGGCGCCGGTGTCGAGCAGGAAATCAGCATTGTGTCCCGCTGCGGTGGCCGCCAAGTAGAAGGTGCCGCTGGCACTTTGGTTCATGGGAACATTCTCAGCCTGGGCCTGAACGGCATGGGGGAGCATCAGCAATGCCGCACAGGCGCTGCGGATCAGGAATCCGTAGGTCGAATTGGTGCGTCTCACTGTTCGTAGGCTTCTCATGCGCTAAAAGATGCAAGCTGCATGCCAGTGTAATGGCCTCTGATTTTATTGAGTTTTTGAATACTTGCACTCGAAGCCAAGCGCTTTAAGAGTGCGTCGCGCACCAAATAAGTGCGTATTTTGATAGGCAAGTTGATAGATAAATTCTATTACCCACGAGGGACAGCTGATCTAGAAATTGGTCTAACTCAATCCCATAATAATTTTATAGATCGAAACGAGCCGACAGGAGGTCTGCCACTCGATCGCCTGCAAGACAGTTGTTTTCATCGAGAGACACAGGGAGAAAAGTTATGAAGCGTATTTTATTTGCACCTATCATGGTTGCGGCTCTCATAGCGCCAAGCCTAACGCTGGCAGACACCGCACTGTCGCAAGAGACAGTGAAAGTGCTTACGGTCGATTACGTGCCTAGTCGCAAGCCGCCTTATAAGCGCAAGTGGGTTGAGGTTAACGTGGCGGATATCGCTGCGGCAGAAACCGTAGAGGCGGTAGCTACCGAAACGGTTAGCATGCGCGCCTTGCAAGCCGGTGTTAACCGCAAGCCGCCTTACAAGCAGAAAACTGTTGAGGTGCCAGTAGTTGATATTGCGGCTTCTGAACTCGTGGACGACGCAGCGGCAAGCGAGCCAAAATCGGCTAAGCGCCGTCGTCCGCCTTTCAACAGGCACCGCTAGAACCCGTTGCGCTAGCGTCAGGAGATACCTCGCGCTCGCTGCAGCTATTAAGGCCTACTCACAAAAAAGCCAGAGCCTCATTCGAGTCTCTGGCTTTTTTGTGTCCCAATGTCTTGCTATGACTTTTCGGCGTGAATATCGGCTACTGTGAGAGCGGTCATATTGAAAATCCCGCGAGCTGACACCGACGGAATAACGATGTGAGCAGGCTTGCGGAAGCCGTTAATGAATGGGCCAATCAGCAGAGCGTCAGTTAGTGAGCGAATCAGGCCCATGGCAATGTTAGCCGCATCGAGGTTAGGCATGACAAGCACGTTGGCGCGGCCGCTGAGATTGGCGTGGGGATAGATGGTATCCCGCAGCTTTGGATTAAGCGCGCTGAGTACATGCATCTCGCCGTCGACCTGAAGGTCCGGATGCGCACTGCGTAGCGCTTCGCTGGCAAGCCGCACTTTCTTGGCCGAGGAATTGTTCGCCGTGCCGAAATTCGAGTGCGAGAGTAGGGCTACCTTAGGCTCGATGCCAAATCGCTTTACTAGGTCGATGCTGGCTTCGGTGATCTGAACCAGCTCGTCCGAACTCGGATCCACGTTCATCGAGGTATCTGCTAAGAAAAGAGGGCCATCAGGCATGAGCAGTACCGCAGTCGATGTTACGAGCTGTTCTTTTTTCTCCGGCCCAAGTAGATGCATGATCTCACGAAGGTGGAAGTCGAAGCGCCCGATTTTGCCGCAGATAAGTCCGTCGGCTACGCCCATGGCGACCATCACCGCCGCAATTGCAGTGTTGTCGTTGCGCATTATCTTACGCGAGGCATCTACCGACACGCCGTGGCGACCTACGGTCTTATGATAGAACGCGGCGTACTCGTCGTGGTCTGTGTAGTTGCGCGGATCAATCACTTCAACGTCTTTATCTAAGTCTATACGCAGTCCTAAGCGATCGATCTTCTTTTGCATCGTGCCTTGGTAGCCGATCAAAATCGGTGTGGCGATGTTTTCATCTATCACCGCTTGAACGGCCATGAGCACGTCGTCATTTTCGCCTTCGGCGTAGACGATGCGTGCTGGGGACTTCTTGGCTACCTCGATTATTGGCTGCATAAACAAGCCGGCCTGATTCACGAATTCGTGCAGTGTCTGCTTATAGGCTTCGAGATCTTCGATCGGGCGTGTAGCCACGCCGCTTTCCATGGCTGCTTTGACTACTGCCAGTGGCACGTCTTCGATTAGGCGTGGGTCGAACGCCTTGGGAATCAGATATTCTGGACCAAAACGCAGCTGCTCGTCGGCGTAAGCTGCCGCCACAACGTCCGAGGTTTCTTTGGTTGCAAGGTCTGCGATAGCGCGTACAGCGGCCATCTTCATTTCTTCATTAATCGTTGAAGCGCCGCAGTCTAGGGCGCCGCGGAAGATGAAGGGAAAGCAGAGGACGTTATTTACTTGGTTCGGGTAGTCAGAGCGACCCGTTGCGAGAATCGCGTCGGGGCGCGCGGCGAGTGCCTCCTCAGGCATGATTTCTGGCACAGGGTTAGACATAGCAAGGATGATGGGCTTGGGTCCCATCTTCTTCACTTGCTCGCCGTTCAACACGCCGGGGCCTGAGAGACCCATGTAGAGATCGGCGCCATCAATAGCGTCATCGATCGTACGATCTGTTGTTTCAATCGCATAGTCTTCTTTCCACGGATTCATGCCAACGCCGCGGCCCGCGTAGATTACGCCGTTACGGTCGAGCATACGGACGTTCTTTTTCTGCAGGCCCATACTCACCAGCAGGTCGACACAGGCAATGCTGGCTGCACCGGCGCCCGAAACGACGAGTTTGACGTCTTCGATATTTTTCTCAACGATGCGCAGGCCGTTATAAATAGCCGCAGCGGCTACGATGGCCGTGCCATGCTGGTCGTCGTGGAAAACGGGAATCTGCATACGCTCGCGCAGCTTATTTTCGACCATGAAGCATTCTGGAGCTTTAATATCTTCGAGGTTCACGCCGCCAAATGTCGGTTCTAAGCTGGCAATGATGTCTACGAGCTTGTCGACGTCGGACTCATTGATTTCAATATCAAAGACGTCGATGTTGGCAAATTTCTTAAATAGTACCGCCTTGCCTTCCATCACCGGCTTGGACGCGAGTGGGCCGATATCGCCAAGCCCGAGTACGGCAGTACCGTTGGTAATGACCGCGACCAGATTGCCACGCGAAGTTACAGACGCGACCTCGGTAGGGTTCTCGACTATCAGCTCGCAGGCATGGGCGACGCCAGGTGAATAAGCAAGTGAGAGGTCACGCTTGTTGGCTAGAGGCTTAGTTGGCCTAATCTCAAGCTTTCCCGGGAGGGGGTGCTGGTGGTAGCGGAGGGCGGCTTCTTTGAACGAATCGGTCATGGTAGGCGAGGCTTCTCTTAAGTATTGCTAGATGAGCGCGAATTCTAACGCCTGCCCCAAGCCTATGCCACCAATAGCGTTCTAAAATGCGGTAAAACCCGACTCGTCTCGCTGTTGGTGGCCGCTGAAGCTCCTAGTCTTTGTAAGAAGGATCCGCTTTTTCAATTAGCCTCACATAGGCGTTGAATTCTAGTTCGCCCGCAGGGCTGCCTGCGGACTGTTTGGCCATGAGTTTCTCGCCTTTGTTAAGGATGTGATCGCCAACGGGAATGCTGCCTCGGCCAGTGGCGTCTGTCGCTACCTGCACCTCGCAAGCTCGCTGCAGCGTCCACAGGTTCAGGAAGGCTTCTGGGATCGTGCGTCCGCAGGTCAGTAGGCCGTGATTGCGCAGTATGGCCAAACGCTTGTCACCAAGGTTGTTTATGAGTCTTGGCTTTTCGTCGTCTTCGACCGTCAGGCCTTCAAAATCATGGTAGGCGATTCGATTGTGAAGCAGGGCAGAGTAAAAGTTGTCGGTGCGCAGCCCCTCCTGGTTGCAGGCGACAGCCATGCCCTCGGTGGTGTGAGTATGAGCGATGCAGTGGACGTCGGGTCGCGCGGCATGAATTGCGGTGTGAATGACGATGCCAGCAGGATTCACCCTGTGCTCGCTTGCGCCGATGATATTGCCCTCGATGTCGACTTTAACGAGGTTAGAAGCTTTCACTTCGCTGTAGTGCAGCCCATAAGGATTAATTAAGAAATGATGTTCGTCCCCAGGGATCTTCACCGTGATGTGATTGAAAATCAGCTCGCTCCAGCCCAAGTGGTCGAAGATGCGGTAGCAGGCGGCTAATTGGATTCGTAAGTCTTGTTCTTGCTGTGTCATGTTGGGTCCTTAGTGTCGGGATAGTCTTCCTTAAGCGCACATTCTTTTGCGGGGACTTAAGCAGCGCCGTAGGGGCAGGCTCAGATGGATTTAGCGCCAAGTAAAAGAGCGATTTTTAACTTGCAGGGATAGCCGAGGCAAGTCCTTCGGTGAGTTCTACATAGACGCCCCAGGGGTCGGTGAAGAAGGCGATGGCTAAGCCTAGAGCAGGAATTTCGGTGTAGGGCCTATCGAAGACAACGCCCTTGGCCTCGAGCTCTGCGCAAAAGGCTTCTAAGTTCTCGACTTCAAAGCCAATGTGATCGAGCACCGTGCGCTGGGTCGCAGCGGGCAGCTCAGCGCTTGGTGCGAAGGTTAGGTTTACATTCGGCAGCTGCCCTGCGGGCTGGCCGATACGCGAGCCGAATTCGGCGCCGAGATGCTCAACGTACCAAGCGCGCATAGCTTCGCCCTCGTCGGTCGAGAAGTGCACGTGGTGCATAGTAACTTTGTGTTCAATGTCGGTGTTCTCAATCAGTTCCACTTTTACCCCGTCCGGGCCAAGCACATAGGCGATGGTATTGCCGGCTACCGCGTAGCCGATGCCGTCGCGAACTTCGAAATTCGCGGGCAGCTCCTCGCGGGTGATCATCGCGTAGCCGAGGCGTGAAAGGCGCGCTACATCTGAGGCAATGTCTTGGGTTTCGAAGCCGATGTGGTTGACCACCGTCCCGCGAGTGCCCGAGCTGGGCTCGGCGTCGCTTAACATGACGATGACGTCGGGGAAGGCGATAACCTGGCGCCCGCTAGTGCCAAGCTCGCGATGCTCGCCGCCTAAACCATCGACCCAGAAACGTTCGTGTGCGGCGCGGTCTAGAGTGTTGATGTGATGATGGCCATAAATTACCCGGCCTTCGCCTGCTGAGTAGAGCTGTGCATTCGCCGCGGGCGCGAGAAGCACCAGCATGAGGAAGCCGTAAAGCTTCGCGCGCGAAGCAAGGTTGATTCTTGCTAGGTTTAGTCGTTCTAGAAACTGAAACATGGTTTTATCCTTGTTCTTAGTGCGCCTCGCTTAGGTCGCAGTGTGTCTTTTTTTAAGCTTTTAGCTCGTGGCTCTTAGTTCGAACGCCGAAACGCGAGCTGCTGTTCGACCATAGCGTCCATCGCATCTAGGAGCGAGCTATAGTCAGCATCCGGCTCGACGCTCTCGAGAGTAGCAACAATCGCCTCGAGGGTAGAGTAGAAATTAGGTCGGCTTGCCTTGCGAATCCGGTAGCGCGGCGCGGCAGCGCTAGAAAAGCCAAAACGCGGCAACGCTTGTAGCGCCGGCGAGCGTAGCAGCAGGGCTTTGCTCTTGCGCCAAGTAGCGTCAATAAACACTAGCGGCCGCGGAGGCTCGCCTTTAAGGCAAGCGATGTCTTCCGGTGGTTCGAGCGGTTGGTCGCTCGGGTAGATCAGCGCTGCATTGCTTAGGCCCAAGGTATCAAGCAGGGCAGAATCGATGTGCTCAGCGTCGGTAAAAGGCAATGTCGCAACGTTGGAAAGCGCGAGCTGCGCAATTAGCGCCGTCCCTTTAGGGTGCTCCGCCTCAGCGCAGTGCTGCAGCAGATGCACAGGCCAAGCGTTGCTGCATTGACTGATGTGGCGGCAGAGGCAGGTTTTCTGCGGTCTGCGGCAGCGAGAGCAAGTGAGGCGCTTAGCAGTCATGGTGTCAAATTCCTGGCTGAGTCTTTGTCTGTAAGGAATCTGGCTGTTTCCCTGTCTAGTTAGTCTAACAACTGCCAGTGGTGATGCCGAATTGGCGGAATTGGTAGAACAGATCACAGTATTCGCTGTTCTATCACGGGCACAATTGATCCACGGGCACAATTGATCGTGGTGAGCCTCTTCGCCACCGGCACGTCTACTTCAAACGCATAGAACGACTCCAAGGAGCCATCAATGATTAGAGAAAAGAGCTTCCCATTCGTGACAGGGTTCTTCAAGCCCGCTGTTTTGCTGTTAGTCCTTGGTTTGGCGCTTTGCCTGATGGCATCGGGCAATTCCTACGGGCAGACGCAAACCGCTGCCGAGCAGGCAGCCGAGGCGCTATTAGTAGAGATGAAGGTAGAAGAGTTGCTTGCTGACAGTATTGATCAGATGCTCGCGCTACAGGTGCAGATGGATCCTGCCTTGGCTGGGTCGACCGACACGATGAGAGAGATTCTCACAGACTACCTTAATTTCGAGGCCGTAAAGCCATTTTACATTGACGTCTATGTCGAGACCTTCACTGCAGAGGAACTTTTGGAACTGGCAGCCTTCTATCGAACGCCAGTGGGGCAAAAAAGCATCGTTGAAATGCCGGCGCTGTTCGCTAAATCTGCGCAGTTTGGAATGCAAATTATGCAGAACAATGCAGCAGAGATTACTCGACGAATGCTGGAGGCTCAGGAAGAGCAGGCCGCGCCACCCGAAGCGTAGCGATTTAGTTTGAGCTGTTTGCTAGTTCTGGCTGCAGGCTGTAGGGTATGTAATAAATCTGCAACTAAATTGTCTTAAAGCGAGAGACACATCCTGCGAGCAGCCATAAAACCCGCCCTTGCACCGACTCTTTACTTAGTGGGTGCGGCAAATAGCATAGTGTTTCTAGGCACGTGGCCAGCGGCCTGGGCAGTTCTGGGCGTAGGGGCAACGCCTGCTTGGTTCGTTGCTGCGCTTGTAGCCAGCACGCTTGTAGCGCTGATAGCCCTGCGCCTGAGCAGCTTATCGTATTCACGCGGCATTTTACTTGTGTCGCGGGCTTTACTCAGCCTCGGCGCGAGCGCCTTCCTGCTTTTGAACTGGCTGCTCGCTGTTTCCTATTACACGCAGGCTACGGGCTTTAACGATCAGCTATTCTTTCATCTCGGCACCGATACCTTGCAGGTGGGCTGGGAGACCGAAAGGGCGAAGCTGCTCTTACAGTTCGCCCTGTTGGCGTTAATGCCGCTTTCGGTTTGGTGGGTTTCAGCCTATTCAGAGCGGAGGGTATTGCTGCCCCAGCTGCGTCTGCGATATCTAGCCGGCGCTTTTTTGGTAGTGTGTTTCGTTTCCACGCCCTCGCTTAACTTTGCGGCCTACTTGTCTCAGCGTCAGGAGCGTAGTGTTCTGACAGCCGACGCCAGCAGCAGTTTCATTCCTGCAAGCAAGACAGACGCAAAGAACATCGTCTTAATTTATGCCGAATCCCTTGAGGCAACCTACCTCGACTCCGATCATTTCGATGGCGAGCTGCTGCCTCAGCTCAAGGCGCTCTCGCAGGATGGGGTCGTTTTTACCGACGTTCGTCAGAGGCCAGGTACGAGCTGGACCATCGCCGGCCTTATCGCTAGTCAATGCGGCTTCTCTGTCAAAGTGAATAATCCCTTTAGCGGCAACACACGTCTTGCGACAACGCCCGAGCCCTATCCCGACTCCCAGTGCTTGGGCGATATCGCTCGGCAGCTGGGCTACCGCACGCTGTTCATGGGCGGCGCTAATAGCGCGTTCGCAGGTAAGGGTAATTTTCTGCGCACTCACGGATTCGAACGCGTTCTTGGGCGCAGCGAGCTCGTTGCCCAGAGCAGCGAGCCACTTAGCCTATCGCCCTGGGGTGTGCATGACGATGATCTATTCGACAGGGCGCTGCTGGAAATCGAAGAGCTGGAGGCTAAGGATGAGCCGTATCTTCTCTCCTTGCTGACTCTCGATACCCATCACCCCGGCGGCTTTCCGTCACCGCGCTGTGAATTAGCGCCCGAGGAAGACACGATGCGCCGTGCGCTGCTTTGCAGCGATCAGCAGATTGCGAGCTTTATTCGCCGGCTGCGTGCCCGTGATGGAGCAGAGGATACTTTGATTGCGGTGTTCTCCGATCATCTCGCTATGCGCAATTCCCTGTGGGATCGACTCAGCCACAAAGGCAGCGAGAGACGCTTATTATTTATGCTATTCAACGCAGGTGAGGAGTTTGGCCAGAAAGGAAGGCGAATAGAGACTCCGCTCACCCATTACGAGATTGGGCCAACGCTGCTAGAGGCAGCGGGTGCCGCGAGCACTGTAAAAATTGGTTTCGGAGAGTCGGTATTCGCATTAAAAGACGATATGAAGCTCAGCGCTCTTGCCTTGCCCGGTTATGCCGAGCCCGCTGAAGCACTTTTACTGTCCAGGGGTGATCTCGTTCTAGACGCCGCGACTTTGTCAGTCAGCTTAGGAGAGCGCGTTTTTACGGTGTCAGAGAACGGCGGCCCGTTCGTTTACGGTGCATACACGCTGATCTTCAATGAGAAGGGCGTTTTCGAAGACGTCGCCTATACGCGAAGTGTGGATGACATCGGCCCTAGTCTGCGGGGTAAGACGGTGGTGCTGCTGGAGCGCGCGGAGCGCAGCTTGCCCTTGCGCTATCAAGTAGGGCGCTGGGGACAAAAGACGCTTCTTCAGGGCGAGTTAGACCCAGCGCAGCCGGTCATCATAGACCGTGAGTCACTGAGCTCGCTGCTCGATTAGCGAAGTTCTTCTACTTCGTTCTCCTCGGTAAATTCCGCAGCCCTTGCCTGTTCCTCCGCTTAGTGCGAAATTGCCTGCAATCTGACCTAGCAGGAAAATACCGTGCAAGACATTCACTCGGCTACGCAGGCGCAAGCCCCCACCGATATTGAAGCCGACTACGTTGTCATCGGCAGCGGCGCCGTCGGCATGGCCTTTGCGGACATTCTAGTCACGCAGTCTAATGCGACGATCGCCATCGTCGACCGCTATGCTAAGCCTGGCGGCCATTGGAACGTGGCGTACCCTTTCGTTGAACTGCATCAACCGGCGGCCTTTTACGGTGTCAGCTCCAAGGAGCTCAGCGGCGGACGTAGCGAGCCTGGGGGGCTTAACGCGGGCCTTGGCGAACTCGCGACAGGCGCGCAGGTCAGCGCCTACTTCGAAGACGTGATGCGCTATCAGTTCCTGCCCAGCGGACGCGTCCAATATTTTCCCAGCTGCGAGTACCGCGGCGAGGGCCGCTGTGTTTCCTTGGTCAGCGGCAAAGAGTTCAGCGTGCGTGCGACTAAGAAATTCATCGACTGCACACATTTAAACACCGAGGTGCCGTCGACCCATACGCCCAACTTTCACGTCGACGATGACGTGCAGTTTATGCCGCTAAACGACCTGCCGCGTGTGACGCAGGCGCCTAAAGGCTACGTGGTGATCGGAGCAGGAAAAACCGGTATCGATGCCTGCCTGTGGCTGCTAGACCGTGGTGTGAACGCCGACGAAATTACATGGATAGTGCCCAGAGACGCATGGCTGCTGGATAGAAAGAACACGCAGGTCACGCAGGAGTTCTTCTTCGACACTATGGGTGCCTATGCAGCTCAGATGGAGAGCCTTGCGGAAGCAGATTCCCTTGACGACCTCTGCGCGCGCCTTGAAGAGGCGGGTTATTTCGTCAGAATAGATCAGGCCGTCACGCCCTCTATGTTCCATGCCGCAACAATCTCGCAGGCGGAAATCGCTGAGCTGCGTCGTATACGCAATGTCGTGCGTTTAGGCAGAGTGCAGTCGATCTCGCAGAGCCAAATAGTGCTAGAAAAAGGGGTGTTGCCTACCGGCAGCGGAGTGCTACACGTTGACTGCTCTGCTTCGGCCATCGGCAATGTCACATTGAAGCCGGTATTTGCCGGCGACGTGATCACACCGCAGATGGTAAGACCCTATCAGCCAGTGTTCAGCGCCGCCCTTGTTGCTTACGTTGAGCTCAACTATGCCAACGAAGAACATAAGAATCGACTGTGTGCGCCGGTACCACTGCCAAATCACGTAGGCGATTTTTTGCGTTTTACCGCAGTTGCGCTAGCCAACCAGTTCGAGTGGAACAAAGAGCCTAAGCTGAGAGAGTGGATAGCCGGCAATCGCCTAGACGGGCCGAGTAAATTGGCTCAGGGCGTTGAGCCTCACGAGGTGGAGAAACTCGCCGTGCTTCAGCGAATCGGCAAAGCTGTGCCGGCTGCAGCAGCGAACCTTCCCCGCCTAATGGCTTCGCTTTTGTAGAAAATTCTAGAGCCGCTTGGCACGCTGTAACTACCGAGGAATAGAAAAATGAATAAAGAACTTCAAGTTAATCGCCAGGCTTTGGCCACAGCGCGTCTCATCGAGCGTGCGAAAGCGCCGCTCGCGGAAGGAGAGGTGCGCTTGCAAGTAGACTACTTTGCCTTTACGGCGAATAACATTACCTACGGCGCAGCCGGCGATAGTTTGGGCTACTGGCAGTTCTTTCCGACGGGCCAAGAGGACGGCTTTGGTATCATTCCCGTGTGGGGATTTGCCGACGTCTGCGAATCACGCTGCGCGGACTTGCCAGTTGGGGAGCGTATCTATGGCTACTTCCCGCCGGCGACATCGGTGGTGATGAAGCCCGAGCAGCTTAAGCGGCGCTCTTTCGTTGATGCTGTTGAACACCGGCAGGCACTGCCGCCACTTTATAACCGCTACCAGCGGGTGCTCGCAGATCCCGATTATTCCAAGGCGAACGATGTGCCGCGAATGTTGCTGTCGCCTCTTCATCTCACTTCGTACTGTATCTGGGATCACCTTAAGCAGTCGCAGTGGTTTGGCGCAGAACAAGTGGTGATAGTGAGTGCCTCCTCTAAAACCAGCCTAGGCGTGGCGGTGGCGATTGCCCGCGGTGAACAGAAGCTTCCTGCGATCGGCCTAACAGCCCCAAGTAATGTCGATTTCGTTAAGCAGACCGGCCTGTATTCTGAAGTGATTGCCTACCCAGAGCTCGCTGAAAGCCTCGCGAAGCGTAAGTCGGTAATTGTCGATATGGCAGGCAATCCGAATGTGCGCCGCGCGCTGCAGGCGCGTCTGGGTTCCGAGCTTTGTCACTATATCAGCGTAGGTCTGACCCACTGGGACGAGAAGGTTCAGCCGGCGGAGCAGGGCGTTGAGCCGCAGCCTATCGCCTCGCAGGAGATGTTTTTTGCGCCTAGCTACATTCTTGAGCGGCAAAAGAGTCTCGCTCCCGGAGAGTTTGAAAAAGCCTCTGGCGAATACCTAGTCGCAGCGGCTAAAGCGACCTTCGGGTGGACAAAGGTCGAAACCCTTAACGGTATCGCTGAGCTAGCGCAGCTTTACCCGCGCTTCGTTGAAGGCTCGCTGCCGCCGTCCTCTGCCTATGTAGTCGATGTGCGCGGATCAGACTGAGAGACGGGCGGCTAGCACAGTAGGTCTGGAAGTAAGACGCTGCTAGACTCACGCTCCGTTGATTATCCGTAGCACGATGCAAACAGTTATCCTTTGCCCCAATACAGGCTCGCCTTCAGGTAAGACTTTCATGATTTGTTTTACGTTTCACTGCCCGGACCGGCCGGGCATTGTCGCCGAGTTGTCGGCATTTCTCGCCGAGCGGCGCTGCAATATTCTCGCGCTTGAACAGCATGTCGAGGAAGATCGATTTTTTATCCGCATTGAATGGGAGGATAATCTCGCTTGGCAAGATGGGGCGGCGTTCGAGCGCGATTTCGCCAAGCTACCCGTTAGCCAAGACGGCAGTCTGGATATTCATTTTTTCAACCGGCCGCAGAAGCTTGGCCTGTTCGTCTCTCGCGAGCCCCACGCGCTGTTAGAAATACTCAATAAGATCGAGCTGGGCGATCTGGTCGATGCGCAGGTTAGTTTCATTATTGGCAACGTCGACCATAGTGCTATCGCCGAGCGTGTTGGGGTTCCGTTCTACTGCATTCCAAGCAAAGACAATCCAGACTATGAAGCGCAGCAGCTAGAAATCATCGCCCAGTATCAGCCGGATTTCATCGGGCTTGCGCGCTATATGAAGATACTTAGCAAAGACTTTATAGACCGCGCGGCTTGTCCGATTGTGAATATCCATCATTCGTTTCTGCCGTCTTTCGTTGGGGCTAAACCCTATGAAATGGCCTACGAGCGAGGGGTTAAGCTGATGGGCGCAACGTCCCACTTTGTTATTCCAGCGCTGGATCAGGGGCCAATTATCGAGCAGGACGTGTCGCGTATCCGATCGGGATATTCGGTCGAAAAGCTCAAGCAGATTGGTCGCGACACCGAGAAGAAAGTTTTCGCTCAGGCGCTGAAGAAAGTACTCGAACACAAGGCCGTAGTCTTTCGCGGCCGCACCGTCATTTTCGAATAGCTTGAGTGCCCCTATGCTAGACATACTTCGCGTTAAATCTATTCCAGTTGCAAGCTGGAGCTCGCCTGCGCCGCTGAATTTTTTTCCTGCGCCGTTGACCCTGGTTGCGCTGTGTTTTGGTCTTTTTCTTTTCGGGCTTGGTGAGGCGCTGTTGATCAACGCGGGGGTGGGTGTAAGCCCGTGGACGGTTTTCTCGCAGGGGGTTGCCAATGTCAGCGGTCTCGGCATTGGGGTGTCGACGTTTTTTATAGGTATTGGTGTGCTGCTCCTATGGGTTCCGCTAAGACAGATACCGGGGCTTGGCACAGTGCTGAATATCATCATTATTTCCGCTGTCCTCGAGCTGTCTTTACCTTACCTGCCTACCGCTGACGGTGTGGTGATGGGGGTCATACAGACCTTGTGTGGCGTGCTGGCTGTTGGTTTTGGTAGTGGCATCTATTTGATGGCTAATCTAGGTGCAGGGCCGCGGGACGGGGTAATGAAAGGCTTGCAGCGGGTGACCGGCCTCCCCATTGCCGCTGTGCGCATGGGTATCGAGCTAACGGTGGTGGCTATCGGCTGGTCGCTAGGCGGGGTAGCCGGCATAGGCACGCTCTTGTTTGCGGTGTTTATTGGGCCTGCGGTATCAATAGGCCTGTATACCGTAGGTCAGGCCGTGGGCAGCGAGGCGAATCATGACTGAACCCCAGGCCATTGAAGATGAGCGCTGGATGCGGCGTGCGCTAGAGCTAGCGCAAGAAGCCCAGCGGCAAGGCGAGGTGCCGGTTGGTGCGGTGCTCGTTGTGGAGGGGGAGAGCGTCGGAGAGGCTTTTAACGCGCCTATTAGCGGCTGTGATCCTACGGCTCACGCCGAGGTTGCGGCTTTGCGTTATGCCGCGAAAAATCTCGGTAATTACCGACTGCCGCAGTCCACCCTCTATGTCACCATCGAGCCCTGTACTATGTGTTTTGGCGCTTTGATGCACGCGCGCGTGTCACGTTTAGTATTCGGCGCTCGCGAGCCGCGCGCCGGGGTGGTGTGCAGCCAGCTCGGACTGGCAGAGCGGGATTTTTACAACCATTCGATTGCGGTGGTCGAGGGCGTCTTGCAGGCTGAGTGCTCTGAGCTACTGAGCAGTTTTTTTAGAAGCCGGCGCCGGTGATAGATTTTTACTTACCTACTTGTGCTAGGCGGTCTTTAGAATTACTGTTCTGAAATCTTATAAAAGCTAAATACAGCTGTAGCTTGACCACGGCAGAAGCTAAATAATCAGAGAGCACCTAAGCTTGGAACGATATCTCTCATTTCGGCGTTATCACCACCGTTCGCACTCGATCTGCCTTCGGGGAACCCGGGGCCTGCTATACGCGTTGGTATTTCTTGCCTTAACTTCCTGCGCAGCTATGCCGTCAAGCTTCACCACCTATGTGGGCGAATTGAGCGATAGTATGCAGTCTGCCGTGATCCGCGGTGGCGAACAGGTGCGCACCGACCTCATGAATCGCTACGTCGATATGGTGCGGTTCCTGCGTGTTGACGAGCATCGCCTAGCGTCAACCGACAAGGTGGGTGCGGTTGAGGTGCCCGCGGGTCAGCACGAGATAGAGGTGTATTACTCCTGGGATCACGGCAGTCAGCGCGGTCTAGCGCCGGCTCTTGTGGATCACGCCTTGGCTCAGGTGGAGGTTAGGCGGGTGCTGCGATTCGAGGCGATGCCCGGCGAGACCTACACGGTACAGGCTGAGCCTCGATTCCAAGGCGATCGTCAGAATATTACGACCCTGTCCCATGTTGATTTTTGGGTAGAGGATGAAGCGGGTGCAGTCGTTGTTAGCGCTAATACCCGACGCGCTATCGAGCCGGTATCCCGACGCTAATTCAAGCGCAATTCCCCACAGACTCCGCTATACTTACCTGCTTCTAAAACGCGGCCTCACCGCCATGCGCAACTAAGGAGTTGACGATGCAGGTGTTGTTTGGAGCGGCAGCTCTTTCGGAATTCAGAACAGCCAGACTGCTAAGTTCCCTGCGCGCAATTGCGCCTCAAGTACAAGCCCTTGAAACCACCTTCGTCCATTTCGTGGATACTCCTGAACTCGGTGCGCCGCAGCTCGACACTCTGACAGCGCTGCTTAACTACGGCGAGTCCAATCAGAGCGCGGCAGCGCCTCAGTCGGGCAGCCTCCTGCGCCTCGTAGTGCCGCGCCCCGGCACTATTTCTCCTTGGTCTAGCAAAGCCACCGATATTCTCCATAACTGTGGTCTTGGCGCGGTGCGCCGAGTCGAGCGCGGCACGCTGTACAGCCTTGCCCTGAGCGAGGCACTCGATCAGGCTGCCGCGCAGGCTGTTGATGCGCTGCTCTATGATCGCATGACTCAGGTGGTGTTCGACGAAGCGGCTCAAGCGGAGGCGCTGTTTGTTCGAGCCGAACCGCAGCCGCTCGCCAGCATCGATCTGCTAGGCAAGGGTAAAGCGGCATTAGAAGAGGCGAATGTCGGCTTGGGCTTAGCGCTAGCGGCTGATGAGATCGACTATCTTGCCGAGCAGTTTCTAGCGCTCGACAGAAACCCTAACGATATCGAACTGATGATGTTTGCACAGGCAAACTCCGAACACTGCCGCCATAAAATTTTTAACGCCAGCTGGGAGATTGGTGGTGAGCAGAAGCCACATTCTTTGTTTGGCATGATCCGCAATACTTTCGCGCAGTCTCCCGGTGGTGTGCTGTCCGCCTATTCTGATAACGCGGCGGTAATGGGCGGTCACACTGCTGAGCGTTTCTATCCTGACTCACAGTCTTGCACTTACGGCTTTAGCAACGAGCCTATTCATATTTTGATGAAGGTCGAGACGCACAATCACCCCACAGCCATTGCGCCATTCCCCGGCGCCTCGACAGGCTCGGGTGGCGAAATTCGCGACGAAGGCGCGACAGGAACTGGTTCTAAGCCCAAGGCGGGCTTAACGGGGTTTTCGGTTAGTAATCTGAAAATCCCCACGCTGATGCAGCCTTGGGAGATCGATTTTGGTAAGCCCGCGCATATCGCTTCAGCGCTCGATATCATGCTGCAAGGGCCTATTGGCGGCGCCTCGTTTAATAACGAATTCGGCCGTCCAAATCTCTGCGGCTATTTCCGCAGCTTCGAAGATGAATGGCTTAATGAGGCTGGCGAGAAAGAAGTGAGGGGGTATCACAAGCCCATCATGATTGCCGGCGGTCTGGGTAATATACGTGACCAGCATGTCATCAAAACTGATATTGAAGCCGGGGCGAAACTAATCGTTCTCGGCGGTCCCGCAATGCTAATCGGCCTGGGCGGAGGCGCGGCATCATCGATGGCGGCAGGCTCTGGTAGCGAAGATCTGGATTTCGCCTCGGTACAGCGCGAGAACCCTGAGATGGAACGTCGCTGCCAAGAGGTCATCGATCGCTGTTGGCAGCTGGGCGATGCTAATCCCATCGCGTTTATCCATGATGTGGGGGCGGGCGGCTTGTCGAATGCGCTGCCTGAGCTCGTGAAAGACGGTGGCACCGGCGGGCGCTTTGATTTGCGCGCAATCCCCAGTTCAGAGTCGCAAATGTCGCCGCTAGAAATTTGGTGCAACGAGTCGCAAGAGCGCTACGTGCTGGCCGTAAGACCTGAGAATCTCGCGCTTTTCGATGCCCTGTGCACGCGCGAGCGTTGTCCCTATGCTGTGGTGGGTGAGGCGACTGAGGAAAAGTGCATCGAGCTTACCGATTCGCATTTCGCCAACAAGCCGATCGATTTGCCGATGGAAGTGCTCTTCGGTAAGCCGCCTAAGATGCATCGCAAAAGCGAGCTCAGTAAGACTCGGCAGACGCAATTCGACACCAAGGGTATCGAGCTGAGCGAAGCGATAAATCGCGTGCTAAGCCTGCCCAGCGTCGCGAGTAAAAATTTCCTGATAACTATCGGCGACCGCAGCATTACCGGACTCGTTCATCGCGACCAGATGGTCGGACCTTGGCAGGTGCCCGTTGCAGACGCCGCTGTGACCACGAATACCTTCAATGGCTACACCGGAGAAGCAATGGCGATGGGCGAACGAACGCCACTCGCTTTATTCGACGCAGCCGCATCGGGACGCATGGCCATTGGCGAAGCTTTAACCAATATCCTCAGTGCGGATGTCGCCGAGCTGAGTGACATTAAGCTGTCGGCAAACTGGATGGTGGCAGCCGGCTACGACACCGAAGACGACAGGCTCTATAAGACGGTCGAGGCGATCGCCATGGAGCTGTGCCCCGCGCTTGGTATTTGTATTCCAGTCGGCAAAGACTCGATGTCTATGCGCACGGTCTGGGATCAAGAGGGCGAAGCCAAGAGTAACACCGCGCCGCTGTCCCTTGTGATTTCGGCGTTCGCGCCTCTCGCAGACGTGCGTGGCACGCTGACACCGCAGCTGCGCACCGATAAAGGCGACAGCGTGCTGATGCTGCTGGATCTCGGCCGCGGTAAGAATCGTCTGGGCGGCTCGGCGCTAGGCCAGGTATTTAATCAGCTTGAGGGCGTTGCGCCCGATCTCGATAGTCCCGCGGATCTCATCGCTTTGGCGACGCTGTTACGTAGTGCGCGGGCGGAGAATTTGATTCTCGCTTACCACGACCGCTCCGATGGCGGCGCCTTTGCGGCGCTAGCCGAAATGGCTTTTGCCGGCCGCAGCGGTGTGACAATAAGCGTGGAGGAAGATCAGTGTCTGCCGCAGCTATTCAGTGAAGAGCTAGGCGTGGTTCTACAAATACCGAAGAGCGCCTGTGATCGCTTTGAGACTCTGGCGAGCGAAGCAGGCCTCAGCGGCTGTGTCCACAGGCTAGCCGAGCCTAATGCTGAAGACCATATCGTTATTCGTGCTGGCAGCAGTGAGCTTTTCTCTGCACCACGCGCCGAGCTGCATCGCAAGTGGTCGCAGACGAGCTTCCACATGCAAAGCCTGCGCGATAACTCTGACTGTGCTCAGGAAGAATATGAGCAGCTGCTCGCAGCAGACAGTGGGCTGCACGCGCAGCTTAGCTTTGATGTAAACGAAGATATCGCAGCGCCGTTCATCGCTAGCGGTGTAAGGCCTAAAGTCGCGGTGCTACGTGAGCAGGGCGTTAACGGGCAAGTTGAGATGGCCGCGGCTTTCGATCGCGCAGGCTTTGAAGCTGTTGATGTACACATGACCGATCTGCTGAGCGGGCGCCAAACCCTTGAGCAATTTTCGACGCTAGTCGCCTGTGGAGGCTTTTCCTATGGCGATGTTCTTGGCGCCGGTGGCGGTTGGGCAAAGACTGTTTTGTTTAACGACAAATTACGTGCTCAGTTCGAAAAGTTCTTCGCTAATCCAAACACTCTTAGTCTCGGAGTCTGCAACGGCTGCCAAATGCTGTCGCATCTCGCCGAGCTCATCCCGGGTGCGGCTCACTGGCCGAGCTTTCAGCGCAATCGTTCGGAGCAGTTTGAAGCAAGGCTCAGTCAGGTGCGCATAGAAAACTCGCAGTCAGCCTTTATGCAGAACATGCAGGGCTCGCGCTTCGCCATTGCGGTGGCCCACGGTGAAGGCCGTGCGAGTTTTGCTTCGGCGGCGCAGGCGCAGGCTTTTGCTGACAGCGGAAGTATCGCTATGCGCTATGTAGACAGCGCAGGACAGCCGACGCAGCGCTATCCTGCCAATCCTAACGGCGCTACCGAGGCGCTTGCAGGACTATGCAGTCCCGATGGCCGTGTCACGCTCATGATGCCGCATCCAGAGCGAGTATTTAGAGCCAGCCAAAACTCTTGGTGTCCAGACGACTGGCAGGAAGATGCCCCGAGTCTGCGCCTGTTCAGGAACGCCCGGCAGTGGCTGGGCTAAGTTCCAACATCTGAGGCCGTGTTAGTTTTATCAGACACTTGTCGAAAACTAGGGCTTGGGTGAAATGGTAAACGCTTTATAATACGGCGTTTTTTCGCGGGCGAGCGTCCGCTAGCAACGGCAGGAGTCGCCAATGCAGGAAGCAAAGACAGGGTGTCGAGTCGCTATCATCATGGGGTCGAAGTCCGACCTTTCGACGATGGAGTGGGCCACTAAACCCCTGAGTGAACTCGGTGTTGAGTTTGAGATTAAGATCGTGTCAGCGCACCGCACGCCAGCACGCCTATTCGAATTTGCCTCCACGGCGCACGAGCGCGGCATAGACGTCATTATTGCCGGCGCCGGCGGTGCGGCCCATCTCGCGGGCATGGCTGCTGCTATGACCCACTTGCCAGTGATTGCTGTGCCTGTTGCAAGCAAGCAGCTCAAAGGTTTGGACAGTCTGCTCTCGATGGTGCAAATGCCCAAAGGGGTCGCGGTTGCTTGCCAGGCTATCGGCGAGCCGGGCGCTTACAACGCGGGTCTCATGGCAGCGCAAATCCTCGCACTCAGCGATAAATCATTAAACGAGCGACTTGTAGCTTGGCGACAGGCGCAAACAGACAGCATCCCTACGGACATTTGATATGCGTATCGGAATACTCGGCTGTGGACAGCTTGCACGAATGATGGCTCTGGCCGGTTGGCCAATGGGTTTGCATTTTTCTTTCTTGGCCGACCCCGGTGACACCGGTGACTGCGTTAAAGGACTCGGGGATCTTATCGAATACCCCGAGGGCCATGAGTCACTTAGCCTATCTAGCCTTGCCGAGCAGGTCTACGAGTCCATGCTTCGGCCCGACGTCATTACAGTCGAAAAAGAGAGTGTGCCAGTTGCGCTGCTCGAAGCGCTAAAGTCTCACTGCTCGGTGTATCCCGATCCAAAGGCCGTGCGCGTATGCCAGAACCGCGGCTGCGAAAAGGAATTTATCGAGGGCGTTGGCGCTTCAATGGCGCCAAAGCTCGTCGTCAATACGCCCGACGAGCTCGCTACTGCGGTCAAGGAACTAACGCTTCCTGTTATCGTGAAGACCTGTGAAGACGGTTACGATGGCCTGAACCAGTGGAAGCTAGATAGCGATGACGATCTCGAGGCTTTCCTCAGTGAACACAAAGAAATTGCGGAATCGGTAGTCGAGAAACGTGTCGACTTTAGTCGCGAGATTTCACTTATTCTCGTGCGCGCGGCAGACGGCCGCACCGCGGCATATCCTCCAACGCAGAACTGGCACGAGGGCGGTATATTACGCGCTTCTTTCGCGCCTGCCGAAGCAGTTGACGAGTCTTTGGCTACACAGATAGAAGATTTAAAAGAGCGCGTGTTCGGCAATCTGAACTACGTAGGCGTGCTGGCTATTGAGTGTTTCGTGGTGGACGGTAAGCTGCTCGTTAATGAGCTTGCCCCAAGGGTGCATAACAGCGGTCATTGGACTCAGCAGGGCGCGCATACCAGCCAGTTCGAAAATCACCTGCGAGCAATCTGTAATTTGCCGCTAGGCAGCACCGCGGTGTCGGGCTGTGCCGGCATGGTTAATCTTCTGGGTGTTGAAATGGATGCTCAGAAGGCGCTGCGTCCCAACGCTTTCTTTCATACCTACAATAAATCGGTGCGGCCCAATCGCAAAGTTGGGCATATCAACTTGGTGGCTGAAGAGGCGCAGGTACTGCGTGCCCAGCTAACCGAGATGCTAGGCGAGATTTACGACTAGCCGCCGTTAGCGCTAATCAACGTGGTGCTTACCTTGCGGTCGGCGCTGTAGTGAACGTCGAACATGCGCACCGGAAAACGCTGGCTTTTGCGGTCGGCAAAATAGTGTTGTAGCGTGCTCACCACAACGGGGAAGGCCAGCTCGTCCCAAGGGATGTCTTCTTCGCTAAAGAGCTCGACTTCTAACGACTCCGCTCCGGCAGAAAACTCCAAATCAGCCAGCTCCGCACGAAAAAATAAATACATCTGATTGATTCGCGGCAGGTTGAACAGTGTGTAGAGACTGCTGTCGTCGACATTGAGCTTGGCGCCAGCTTCCTCAAGGGTCTCGCGAATCGCGCCTTCTAGGCTGGACTCTCCGTTCTCCATAAAGCCCGCAGGTAAAGTCCACTTACCGAGCCTGGGCTCAATGGCCCGTTTGCACAGCAAGACCTTGTCACCAAAAGTTGGCAGAGTGCCAACCACGTTGTTCGGGTTTTGATAAAAAATGCTGTCGCAGGCTTCGCAGCAGTGACGCAGCTTGTCGTCGCCTGGGGGAATCTTGTGAACGGTTTCTGCGGCGCAGTGATGGCAATACTTCATAGGAGTGTTTCGTCTAAGCAATCTAACAAGCGGGCTTGCTTGGGTGCACAGAGTGTACCCGCTTGTTAGTGGGGCGCAAGTCCTGCGCCGTTAGATGCGATTGATCTCGCAGTGCAAACGAAAGCGTTTTGAAGTCATGTATGCCTCTATGGCGCGCAGCCGCAATTCAAGTTGGCGCAGGCTCTTGGCGCACTCCTTCTTGTTGGGTGCGGTAAACTGCCGGCTCGAATCAGGCGAGTCGTTATGCTGCGCGTAGGCAGCGCTTGCCGCCGCGGGGGGCTCTCGCTCCCAGTCGTCCCGCTGATGCCGCTCCGCTCGTCGAGCTTTGCGTCGGCGACGGCCTTTGTGTCCTGATTCGCCTGGTGCTTTATCGAATGCGACCCAGCAGGCGATGTAGGCTAAAAAGGTGAAAGGCCCGAGAATGAAAAGCGAGGTAAAGCATGCCAGTCTTACCCAGAGTGTTTTGACTTCAAGATATTCGGCAATACCCGCGCACACGCCCGCAATGCGTCCGCGGGAGGGGAAGCGATAGATTGGACGTCGAAAGTTAAGCTGGCGGAAGTGCTCGGCGGTCTTAGCACCACGGAATGACTGTTCATCGTCTTTCCCATCGCTATTTCGATCGACAAGGAAATAGATGACGAGATAGCCGATCAGCAGGGTTGGCCAAGCGATCACGCTAAAGACGAAGATGACGCGGACTAGGGCTACCGGAAGCTCGAGCCTATTGGCGATGCCGGCGCAAACACCCAGCCATCGCGCGTTCTCTTTGTCGATTTCGAAGGGGCGCGGCACTCTATGCTTGCTCATTGTTCGCCCTCCAATCTGGAACCTCGGCGTCTAGTATCGATTCCAGGATGTCGATTCGTTCTGAGAGGGAATCCGCCATTCTACTGATTTCGGCAAGATCGTAATCCTCATCGGTATTCGCTGCCGTTCGCTTATTGTCTTTGCGTCCCAATACAATCCAAAACGTCACAAAAGACAGACTCATTGCGACAATAATGATGACAAATACGTAAGAGCTCATAACTGAGGCCTTTCAGGCTAGTGCGATAATGCGTCCGATTATCGCGTGAATAACATGCGCAGGGCGCCGACACGGGTACGTACAAGAGTCTAGCGCCTGGCTTTTATGAATCCTAGCTTGCCGCTAGTTTTCGTTCTGTTCAGAAGACGGCTTGCCAGTCATTTTCGCTTTCAGCGCAGCGAGCTCAGCATCAATCTGCTCTTGGCGTTCGAGCTCGTCGAACTCACTCTGTAGTCCACGGGTCTCGACATGGCCTGTTTCCAGCTGGCCTTCCATCTGATCAATTTTGCGTTCGAAGTATTCAAACTTATCCAATGCGCTGTCTATAGCTTCGCTTTTCAGCTTCACATTGATGTTTACCCGATTCTCTGTCGCTTTCGTGCGCAGAAGAATGGTTTTCTGACGCGCGCGAGCGTCGTTGAGCTTGGCCTGGAGCAGCTCGATCTCGCTGCCCAGCTTGTCTAGCGTCTCATCTAGCTTTGCCAGGTCCTGCTCGGTTATGGCAATGCTGGCGTTGATAGCGGAGCGTTCGACCAAGGCCGCTTTCGCTAAATCTTCGCGACCCTTTGACACAGCGAGCTCTGCTTTCTGCTCCCAGTCTTGTGCCTGCTTACGCAGAGTGTCGACTCGGCGTTTGAGGGTTTTTTTGTCTGCGATCACCTTGGCAGTGCCGCTGCGCACCTCCACCAGGGTCTCCTCCATCTCCTGAATCACCATGCGGATCATCTTTTCTGGATTCTCAGCCTTGTCCAGCAGGGCGCTGATGTTTGAATTTACGATGTCTGAAAGGCGAGTAAATATGCTCATTAGGTCTATCCTCTGTAGCTGCTGCTGTGAAGTGGACGTCCGGTCGGTAGTTGAGTCAGCCTTCGCATGTGCTGAGTCGGGCCGAGGCGTCCTTTATTTCTGTCTGGTAGAGATGATGCAGAGGCCGTGCCAAGTTTCGCAACTAAGACTAAATCATTGTAATTATTGAATAATTACTAGAATTGCGAAAAAAGCTGAAGGATAAATGATTCTTCGATGGTCTAATTCGCTAACGAGTAGTAAGTTTCACTACATCCAATTTAATGTTTTTAGCGAGAAAAGCGCGGTTATTTCGTTTCGGAGAGCAAGATGAGCGAAGAGTTTCAGGTAAGAAGGACTAGTGGCGCCCCGCGAATGATAGGAGAGTCCGCGCCATTTCTTGAGATGCAAGAACACATTTCTAAGATCGCTCCGTTGAATAAGTCTGTGCTGGTAGTTGGAGAGCGCGGCACTGGCAAGGAGCTGATCGCGGCCAGGCTGCACTACTTGTCGCCAAGATGGGGCGGTGCCTTTTTGAAACTTAACTGCGCGGCCATGAGCGAATCACTACTTGAGGCGCAGCTTTTTGGTCATGAGGCAGGCGCCTTCACTGGCGCGACCAAGCTGCGCAAGGGGCTGTTCGAGCGAGCTGACGGCGGCACCTTGTTTCTAGACGAGCTTGCCACTGCGGCGATGGCGGTGCAGGAGAAAATACTGCGCGTGATCGAGTACGGCGAATTCGAGCGTCTTGGCGGCAGTGAGACATTGTCAGTGGACGTGCGTATCGTCGGCGCGACCAATGAAGATTTGCCCAAGCTCGCTCAGCGCGGAGAGTTTAGAGAAGATCTCCTGGATCGTCTCGCTTTCGATGTGGTCACTTTGCCACCGCTGCGTGCTCGTGGTGAGGACATTCTTGTTCTGGCAGAGCATTTCGCCGTAGGCATGGTGAAAGAACTGGGAGGCGAGGCGTTCATGGGCTTTAGCGATCGCGTGCGCAAGAGTCTGCTGCGCTATTCTTGGCCAGGCAATATTCGCCAGCTCAAAAACGTGGTGGAACGTGCGGTCTATCAGAGCGAAGAGGGGGTTGTTTCAGAGCTGATATTCGACCCATTCGACTCGCCTTATCGAATCGGCGCTCAGTCCACAGAGGGTTCTAGCGCTGAGCTTTCGAGCACTGCAGATGAGCGCGCGATCGCTGAGACTGTGGCTGCTGGAGACTTTAAAGCGGCCGTCACCGAGTTTGAGATTAGATTGCTCACGCAGGCCTTGGAGAGGGCGCAGTTTAATCAGAAGAAGGCTGCCGAACAGCTGGGGCTAAGCTACCACCAGCTGCGCGGCTACCTGCGCAAATACGAGCTGCTCGGCTCGTCCTAACAGACCTCTGGCTAGTTGAGCATCGCCTTATAGACCGCAGCCTGCGCCTTGGTGAGATCCATAGGAGCGCCTGCGGGGCCGCCGCGAACCTGTGCCATGTAGAGCATGAAGAAGTCGTTAGTCGGATCGACAATAAATACCGTGCCCCCTACGCCCTGCCAGCCGAAATTGAACGGGCCGCTGTTATCAGCGCCGGGGATGGGCTGGAGATGGAAGCCAAGGCCCCAGTCGCCGCGCGGACCGAAGAAGAACGCACTGCGATCCACTTCCTCGCCGATGAATTTTTGCTGCATCGCAGCGAGAGTCTCTTCCGTGAGAATGCGCGCACCGTTGTACTCACCGCCACCCAGCAGCATGCTTGCGAAACGCACGTAGTCTTCCGTTGTTGAATGCAGTCCACCACCGCCGCTGAGCATGGGAGTAACTACTGTGGGGTCCGCCATCTCGCCGTGAATTGGATTAGCGATGCGGTCCTTCTTGCTCTCATCGACATAAAAGGTCGTTTCGTCCATTCCTAGCGGCGCGAAGATGCGCTCGTCCAGCAGTTCGTCCAGCGGCTTACCTGCCGCTACTTCAATCACCGCGCCCAGCACGTCGGTAGAACGTGAGTAGTTCCATTTTGTGCCTGGTTCAAAACGCAGTGGCAGGGCAGCGAGGTTTTGCGCAAGTTCTAGCGCGGTGATATCAAATCGCAGTGAGCCCGCGCCAAAGTACATCTTGCCGAGTTCGCTCTGTGGGTCGAAGATGCCATAGATAAGTCCAGACTCATGTGTCAGCAGGTCTTGGATCGTCATCACATTCTGTGCCGGTGAGATCTCACCGGTCGCCTCGTCGATAATCGTCATGTTGGCGAATTCAGGAATGTATTTCGACACTGGGTCTGAAATGGCGAGCAGGCCGTCTTCAGCTAAGCTCATTGTGGCGACGCTCACAATAGGCTTGGTCATCGAATAGATACGAAACAAAGTCTGCTCGTCTACCGGCGTAGTCTGCTCGGGCCCCTGAGTGCCGGTGCTCTCTAGCACGCCTACGCCTTTGCTATTACCAACCAATAGAAGATTGCCGGCGATAAAACCGCCGTCCACCGCTGCCTGCATCTGGGCTTTGATTTCAGCGATTTCGCCGGCGTCGATTCCGAACTCTGAGGAGTCGATCATGGAGATAGAGCTGGTATGGCCGGCGCCATGGTGGTCGGCATAGCTGCTGACGGAGGCGACAAGTGCGGATGCGGCAAGTCCTGCCGCCAAGCGATGGAGTGATCTCATAAAGCTTTGTTCCCTGAGCATAGAAAAAGTGAGGTCACTGAGTCTACGCGATAGCCGGTAGTCGAACAATTCGACCAAGCGTAGGCTGAAGCAAGGCGAAGGCTCTAGCTGGTAAACGCTCAAGCGGCAAATAGTGGGTGCCTGCATCGCTTTTTTCGATTAGCATCACATCATGTCTCCTTCAATTAAACAGCTTAAATACTTGTGTGCGGTCGCCGAACACAAGCACTTCACTAAAGCGGCGGATGCCTGCTTCGTTACTCAGTCCACTTTAAGCGCTGCCATTGCAGAGCTCGAGTCGCAGTTGGACGCGAAGGTATTCGAGCGCAACAAAAAAGCGGTATTAATCACTCCACTCGGTGAGAAGCTACTGCGGCAGGCGCGGGTCATCCTGGGCGATGTGGAGGATTTCGTTGCCCTAGCCAAGGTGCATGCTGAGCCGCTCTCAGGTGATCTGCGCCTGGGCGTCATTCCAACGATTGGCCCGTTTCTACTGCCGCCGATGCTTGGCGCCCTGAGGCGCGAATTCCCTACGCTCAAACTCTTTTTAAAAGAGGAGATGAGCGCGCAGCTAGAAACTCAACTGCAACAGGGGCAATTAGACCTAGTTATTTTGGCCCTCCCTTATCCGATGCAAGATATGGAGACGGTCGCTTTGTTTGAAGATGAGTTTTTACTCTGTCTGCCCCCCGGACATCCGTTTGAAAAGAGTAAGCAGGTTCAGCAGGAGCAGCTGCGCGGCGAGAGCCTACTTTTGTTGGAAGAAGGCCACTGCTTGCGAGATCATGCTCTGGAAGCCTGCCAGCTACAGTCTACGGCGATGGACGTGGTGTATCAGGGCAACAGTTTGCATACCCTGGTGCAGATGGTTGCTAATGGCCTGGGTCTCACTTTGCTGCCTGAAATGGCGGTTGCTGCGGATGTTCTTGGCGATACTCAGCTAAGCGTCAAGCGCTTCAATAAGGAGAGTGTGAGTCGGCAGATAGGCATGGCATGGCGTAAGACTGATCCGCGCCGAGAGGACTATTTGCAACTCGCTGAATTCATTAAGGCCCATTGCGATCGCAGATCGCTTTGATCGCGGGGTAGCAATGATCGCGATAGGCCCTTTATGAAAGTGCAGGCAATCTCCGATCTGCATGCAGACTATACTGAGAATCGAGAGTGGATTAAGGCGCTCTCGCAAACTCAATTTGTCGATGACGTGCTAATTCTTGCTGGTGATATCAGCGACGACTTTGCGCTGCTTAAAGAAATGTTGACGACATTGCGCGAACGCTTTTCGCGACTTCTATTTGTTGCAGGTAACCATGATGTCTGGGTGCGCAGCGGCGACTTCGATTGCTCTTTAGAAAAGCACGCCGCTATTTATGCGCTGTGCGCTGAATTGGGTATCGATACGAAGCGTTTTACTTTCCAAGGCGTTGATTTCGTGCCGCTGCAGTCTTGGTATGATTTTTCTTTCGGACAGCCTGACAGTAATTTTCTGCGCGCCTGGCGTGATTTTCATGCCTGTCAATGGCCGCAGCATCTGGCTGATAGCCAAGCCGTGTCCGAGCATTTTTTAGCGAGCAATGAGTCTGCTCTTAACGCGGAAAAAGTCGGCGAGGTGCTCATTAGCTGCAGTCATTTTCTACCTAGCTTAGCGCTCATGCCGGGCTGGATTCCCGAGTCGCGCCGGCGGGTTTACCCAGTGCTCGGCAGTGACGCTCTAGGTGAGCAGGTGCGGCGCTTGCAATCAGATATTCATCTTTACGGTCACAGCCATGTCAACCAGACGCTGAAGCTTGGGGCGACTTATTTTGTTAACAATGCGTTCGCGACACCGAAGGAACGGCGCATCGCGGGCAAACAGCTGCGCTGTATCTTTGATAGCGAGGAAAAGCCTTTGGCTAGAGTAGAAGGTTTGGCGCAAGCGGCGCGTGAAGGTGCGTTGTGGTCCTAGTATTCTCTCTTGTCATCGTCCGAAAAGCCTATGAATAGTGAAGCTAAAAATGCGATAGATCTCTGGGTGCTGGACTCATCGAGTCTGCAGCTAGGCGATCTGACAAGAGATTATGCTGATCTGCTGTCCGCCGTTGAAACCGAGCGGCTCGCAGGCTACAGCCTTGCGCGAAGCAAGAGGCAGTTTTTGCTTTCGCGCGCGCTGCTGCGGCAGGTACTTGGTCACTATGTCTTCATTAAAGATTTTGAGTTTGAGCTAGGCGAGTATGGTCGGCCGCAGCTTAGGCGCAAGGGGGGCGATCCAAGCTTGTCTCAGTCGGGCAGTGATGCCGGTCTGGACACACTATCTTTCAATCTTTCTCACTCGCGTGAGCGCTTTGTTGTCGCCGTCAGTCGTGCAGGGGTTGTTGGTGTCGATGTCGAATACTCGGCTCGCTCGCGCCGAGTTGAGCGTCTGATGACACGCTATTTTTCGCCGGCGGAGCAGGCCGCGCTTATGGCGTTGCCTGCTCCGCTGCGGCAAGCGCGTTTCTACACGCTGTGGACACTGAAAGAGTCTTACATCAAGGCCAAGGGGATGGGGCTGGCGTTGCCGCTCGCTGATTTTAGTTTCGACATCGCCCCGCAGGGTGAGCCGCTCGGCATCGCCTTTAGCGGCTCTCTAGATAATGAGTCGCCCGTCCCCTGGCGTTTTTGCCGCAGCGAGGCGGCGGGTGAAAACTATGCGCTGGCTCTAGCGTTAGAGGCTCAGGGCAGTGGAGCTATCGAGACTCGAGTGAGGGTTGCTTCCGGCGGTTTAGCGCAATGGTCAGACTTTTCGCGATCGGACTAGCCGTCGCTCTCTGTGTCGCTGCTGTCCTCGCCGCGCCACATTTTTACGGTACGAATGACATTGTCTTTTACCGAAACTATTTCTGCGTAGTAGCCGTCCAAGTTTAAGCATACAGCGGTTTCTGGGATAGATTCGAGCAGCTCGGTGATTAAGCCGTTGAGAGTCTTCGCTCCGCTACTGTCGAGATCCCACGACAAAACACGATTGATGTCGCGGATACTGGCTGAGCCGTCGATGAGAAAGCTGCCATCTTCCTGTGGATGAATGTCTTTGCTGCTGGCGGCTAAATCTGTGGTGAATTCGCCGACAATTTCTTCCAGAATATCTTCAAGCGTAATAATACCTTTGACAGCGCCGTATTCATCGACGACAACGGCCATGCGCTCTTTTTTCTTTTGAAAGTTAAAAAGCTGAGTGTGCAAAGGCGTGCTCTCAGGAATGAAATAGGGCTCGCTCGTTTCCTGTAAAAGAGCGGATTTATTGAGCTCTTTAATGCCGATAAGTTTGCCTGTGCTGCGCAGGTGGAGTACCCCTACGATGTTATCAACGTCGTGTTTATAGACGGGCAGGCGGGTGTGTGCTGCGCTGCTTATTTGCAGAAGAATTTCTTCGAGGTCGTCTTCGATGTCTAGGCCGACCAGTTCGTGCCTTGGCACTAAAATGTCGTCAACCGTCACGCGCTCAAGATCGAGAATGTTCATCAGCATGCCATGTCGCCGCCGCGGAATGCGTCCGCCGGACTCGTAAACTACGGTACGTAGTTCGTCAGGAGTTAGCTGATTTTGGCTGTCGTTGTTTTCCGAGCTAAAACCTAACAGGCGCACGAGCGTGTTAGAAACGATGTTGACGATCCACACAACGGGGTAGAGAAGCTTGAGCAGCAGCGCGAGTAGAAGGCTCGAGGGGTAGGCAATTTTCTCTGGGTAGAGCGCGGCGATGGTCTTCGGCGTGACCTCGGCGAAAATTAACACCACGAGTGTGAGTACCACTGCGGTGATAATCGGAGAGGGGTCCCCGAACACGGCAATAGCGATTGAGGTTGCAATAGAGGCGGCAAGAAAGTTGACGAAATTATTGCCGATGAGAATAACGCCGATCAATTTGTCCGGCGTCTCGAGTAGTTTGCTCGCGCGTTTAGCTCCCGCGTGGTTAGAGCGGGCCAGGTGGCGCAGTCGATAGCGGTTTAAGCTCATCATGCCCGTCTCGGAAGACGAGAAGTAAGCTGAGGCGATTACGAGCGCGATAAATGACAGAATTAGCGCGGTTAGTGTGTTCTCGTCTTGACCCATCGGTGTAGAGTATCTCGCTTGCAAGCTTGAAAAATTAGTTGGAATTCGTCGCTAAGAGGGTTCGTCGCCAAGGTGGACAGTGTGCGAGCAGCTTAAGAAATGAGGATTTGCAGCGCGAACTTCGAGCCGTAAAAGCCAAGAATCAGCAGTGCGAAACCGCTCAGCGTAAAGCGAATCGCAGTCACTCCGCGCCAGCCGAGTCGGCTGCGGCCCCACAGCAGGATGGCAAATACGGTCCACGCCAGCAGAGAAAAGAAGGTCTTGTGGATGACGCCGTTAATTCCCCAAATATTGTCAAAGAACAAAAAGCCCGCGACGATCGCAACGCTGAGTATTCCCTGGCCGGCCCAGAGTAGCTCGAAAAGTAGCGCTTCCATATCTTGTAGCGGAGGAAGCTTGCTCAACAAGCCGCCAGGATGATGATGTTTCAGGCGGCTGTTCTGGTAGGCCAGCAGCAGCGCCTGCAGCGCTGCGATAGTGATAACACTGTAGGCAAGGATAGAGAGAAGGACATGACTCGCGGCGCCGCTACTAAGCTGCGTTGCTGGGTAGTCGCTGCCAGTAGTCAGTGCCGCAATAATAGCCAGTATCGCCAGGGGGAAAAGGGCCAACAGAAGGTTATCCACGGGCCTGCGTAAACAGCTGAATAGTACTAGGGCGGCGATAACCATGCTAATGAGCGTGCTGATCTCCATGAGACCGAAACGCCAGCCCTCGGGGGTGATCAACACTCCGCCAATACTTACCGAGTGCGCCAGCACAGCAATAGCGCCACTGCCGAGCATGGCGGGGCGCCTCTGCGTGCCACGAAGCGCCGCTACCTGAAGCGCGATGCTTGCGCTGTAGAAGACTATGGCGATGAGGCCGGCGGTGGCTTGCATGAAGGGTAACTGCCTAAAAGTTATCGAAATCAGTTGGTGTTGAGTGAAAGTGTCGCATATGTGCCGAGTGCGTAGAAGCAGTTTTTCCAGCCCCAAAAGCCCATAGACTTGCGATATACTTGCGGGTCAGCATGGGCGTGCAGCAATGCCGTCTGAAGCGTTTTCTAAGATAGGCGGTATTCAAACGTGTTCGACACCCTCAGCGAGAGACTCTCAGGTACCTTCCGCAAACTCACCGGCAAAGCAGTGTTGTCAGAGGACAACATTCAAGAGGCGCTACGTGAGGTTCGCCGCGCGCTGCTTGAGGCCGACGTTGCGCTCCCTGTTGTTAAGGATTTTACCGACAGGGTGAGCCTAAGGGCGGTGGGTACCGAGGTTTCAAAGAGTCTCAGCCCGGGACAGGCCTTTATCAAAGTTGTGCAAGCCGAGCTCGAAGCGGTTATGGGCAAGGCCAACAGCGAGCTCGATCTTAAGGCGGCACCCCCCGCTGTTATTCTCATGGCGGGTCTGCAGGGTGCTGGTAAAACTACAACGGTTGGCAAGCTGTCGCGGTATCTGAAGCAAACCGTCAAGAAGTCGGTCATGGTCGTGAGCGCCGACGTGTACCGCCCAGCGGCGATCAAGCAGTTGCAAACTCTCGCGGGCGAGGTTGAAGTCGAGTTCTTTGCCAGTGACGAAAGTCAAAAACCCCAGGCTATTGCCGCCGCAGCGTTAGCTGAGGCGAAGCGCAAGTTTATCGACGTGCTCATTGTCGACACTGCTGGCCGGCTCGCCGTCGACGAGCAAATGATGAGTGAAATTGGCGAGCTCCACAGTCAGCTTAAGCCAGTAGAAACGCTGTTCGTGGTTGACGCCATGACCGGCCAGGATGCCGCCACCACCGCTAAGGCTTTCAATGACGCCTTGCCATTAACCGGTGTGGTGCTCACCAAGGCCGATGGCGATGCGCGGGGCGGCGCGGCGCTTTCTGTGCGTCATATCACCGGCAAGCCGATTAAATTCATAGGCATGGGCGAGAAGAGTGACGCGCTCGAGCCGTTCCACCCCGACCGCATTGCCTCTCGCATCTTGGGTATGGGCGATGTGCTGTCGCTTATCGAAGAGGCTGAACGCAAGGTAGATAAGGCTCAAGCCGAAAAGCTCGCCTCGAAGATTAAAAAGGGCAAAGGCTTCGATCTCGAGGACTTCCGCGAGCAGCTCAAGCAAATGCAAAACATGGGTGGCGTCAGCAGCATCATGGACAAGATGCCCGGCATGGGTGCCTTGCCTCCGGGTGCTGCCAACATGGTTGATGATTCTAAGTTCCGCAAGATGGAGGCCATCATCAATTCGATGACACCGCGCGAGCGACGCAATCCCGATGCGCTCAACGGCTCCCGCAAGCGCCGCATTACCGTGGGCTCCGGCACCAAGATCCAAGACCTTAATCAACTTCTTAAACAGCATAAGCAAATGCAGAAGGTGATGAAGAAGATGAAGGGCGGCAATTTGGCGAATATGATGCGCGGCTTGGGCGGTATGCGCGGGCCGGGCGGCCCCGGCGGATTCCCTGGAGGCGGCATGCCGCCTCGCCTGTAAGGCTTTGTCGAAGCGGGAGAGAGCGTGTTTATCCAGCTTCCAATCTAGATTTAATTAACATAGAATACCCGCCCTTTTATCCAGGCCGGATAATTTAACCGCTCAGGCGCCAGCGCCAAGGCGCGGCTAACGAGTTAAGCGGCTGGTTTTTAAGACAATTTGTAAGATTAATTAACAGGAATTAAGTATGGTCACGATTCGACTATCTCGTGGTGGCGCTAAGAAACGTCCTTTCTACCACATCACGGTTACTGATAGCCGCTCATCGCGCGACGGCCGCTTCATCGAGCGCATTGGCTTCTTCAACCCCCGTGCGACAGGTGGTGAAGAGCGTCTTCGCCTTGACCAAGAGCGCATGGACTACTGGCGTGCGCAGGGCGCACAGCTGAGCCCGCGCGTGTCTACGCTCGCTAAGGACGCTGCTAAAGCGCCC
>CBFIDY010000003.1:260061-292825 GCA_965661495.1 Pseudohongiellaceae bacterium
AGCACAGAGGCGTAAGACTCGATCTTGGACAGCGCTGCCGCGCAAGACGCTTGGCTAGTGCTTGGCAAGATTGGCAAAGTACACGGGATAAAAGGGTGGGTGAGAGTTATCTCATTCACCGAAGAGCCCGACGGAATACTCGGCTACCCAATATTGCGAGCGGAGTTGCAGAGCGCCTCTGGCAGTTACAAGACGTTGGAGATAGACGATTATCGGCAGCAGCCCAAGGGGCTCATTGTCCATTTTAAGGGCATTGATACTCCAGAAGAGGCGCGCTTATACAACGGCGCACTGCTGTCGGTAGAGCGTGATGCGCTGCCCCAGTTAGAGCAGGAAGAATTTTACTGGTACCAGCTCGAGGGCTTATCAGTCGTCAACCTGCAGCAAGAACGATTCGGGTTTGTGAAAGGTTTGCTAGAGACCGGCGCTAACGACGTATTGGTGGTCGCGCCGGACGCAGGCAGCATCGATAAGCGAGAACGGCTCATTCCCTATTTACGGGATGACGTCGTGAAGAAGATTGATCTCGACGCCGGCACCATAAGCGTAGAGTGGGGCGCAGACTTCCTCGCGTAGCGCTCACACGGGCCTCAGGGCTTTGTGTAGGAAGACAGAAGAACAGTTAGACAGATAAGAAAGAGCGATAAAAAGAGCAACAAAGAGAGCAGCAAAGAGATCAAGAAATGAAGATCGGCTTGATCACGCTTCTCCCTGAAATGTTCGTCGCTCTTACCGAATACGGTATCTGTGGCAGGGCAATAAAAGAAGGATTAGTAGAGCTCGACCTGCTTAACCCGCGCGATTTTACCGCGGACAAGCATCGCACTGTTGACGACAAGCCATTCGGGGGCGGCCCCGGAATGCTGATGAAGACAGAGCCATTAGTGGCTGCGATAAGAGCGAGTAAAAAACGCCTGACTAATGACAGCGGGCAAGCGCCGAAAGTCGTGTATTTATCGCCTCAGGGTCGGCAGATCGATCAAAGGCAGATTGTTACAGCCGCGCTAAGTGAAGCCATTGTCTTCGTATGCGGTCGCTACCAAGGCATCGATCAGCGAGTGGTCGAGGCGGAAATCGACGAGGAATGGTCCTTAGGCGATTTCGTGATAAGCGGCGGCGAGTTCGCAGCCATGGCGGTAATCGACGCCATGATTCGCCGGCAATCCGGCGCGCTGGGTGACGAAGAGTCAGCCCTGCAGGACAGTTTTGAGGGAAACCTGCTACACGCGCCGGAGTACACGCGGCCGCAGAGTTTCGAAGGTAGAGAAGTGCCAAGTGTGCTTCTCAGCGGCGACCACGCAGCGATAGCGCGCTGGCGACGCAAGCAGGCACTAGGCGTCACGCGGCGCAAACGGCCCGACTTATTAGCTGAGTTGGAGCTGAGTGAAGAACAACAGGCGCTGCTCGACGAGTTCGAGTGCGACGAGAAAAAATAGAGCGTTGAAGACGCACTTAACGGGCAAAAACGAAGTCAAAACAGAGCGAAAGCTCGGTTATACCTATTTCGCAAGACACCAAACCCAGGCGTGAGCCTCGGGACCAAGAGAGTTTAGGAGCAGGAACGATGAGCAAGAACAAGATCATCCAACAGATCGAAGAGTCACAGATGGAACGCGAGCTACCAGACTTCGGTCCAGGTGATACAGTCGTCGTTCAAGTAAAGATTCAGGAAGGCGACCGTGAGCGTCTCCAGGCGTTTGAAGGCGTTGTCATCGGCCGTCGCAGCCGCGGCCTCAACTCGGCCTTCACTGTGCGCAAGATCTCACACGGCGTTGGCGTTGAGCGTACTTTCCAAGCCTACAGCAAGCAGGTAGACAGCGTGACGGTTAAGCGCCGCGGTGACGTGCGCCAAGCTAAGCTTTACTACCTCCGTGACCTCACTGGTCGTAAGGCGCGTATCGCTGAGAAGCTCGAGAAGAAAGCCTAAAATCTGCTTTGCCGCCACCCTCGAAGGCTGTGGCGGTCAGAGTTTATATTGGGTTTCGCAAAAAGCCGGCTGCCGCCGGCTTTTTCGTTTCTGCGGAAACTTCGCTACACTAGGTGCATCGTACATCTGGCTCAACTGACCTTAGGAGTGCCACTCATGGCCTTGACGAAAGCTAGCCGAATCCTGTCTGTTATCGTTGCCGCCTGCGCTTTGTTGCTTAGCGTGGGTACCGCGACTGCCCAGCAGTCACTGCGCGATAAGCTCGCAGCCGCGATCGAGACGGCGTCGGGCAATCAACTCGAAATAGTGAATCTTAAAAAGACCGCGCTTTCGACGATTTATGAGGTCCAGCTTAACACTGGCGAAATCCTCTACAGCGACATCTCTGGCGACTACTTATTCGCTGGTGACATGTATCGTACGAGCCCGTCTGGCCTGGTCAATCTGTCGGCAGTGACGCGGCAGGGAAGCGCTACCGAGGCGCTTAACGAAGTCGCCGAATCGGAGATGATTATTTTCGAGCCTAAGGAAGTGAAAGCGACGCTAACCGTCTTTACCGACGTTGATTGTACCTACTGCCGCAAACTTCACGGCGAGCTAGATCAGCTGCTGGACTACGGCATTCGCGTCCGTTACTTGGCCTATCCCCGCGGTGGCGAGAACGCAGATTCTTACGAAAAAATGGTCTCAGTCTGGTGCTCAGACAACCGCCATAAGGCATTTAATCAGGCCAAGAACGGCCAGAACTTGCCGGAGAAGACCTGCGAAACCCCAATCCTCGAGCACTATGCTCTGGGTAATCAGTTTGGTGTCAACGGCACGCCAGCGCTAGTCTTCCCCGACGGTCGCCTCGTACCCGGCTATATCGAAGCCACTCGCCTAGCAGGCATGTTGGGTATCCTTTAGGCGCTAAACGTCAATTGCTGCGCGGCAACAACGAGCCTCGCGAGTAGCACCTGCCACCGAGCTCTTCGGCGCTGCATCGGCGTCGAAGGCTAAGCACTCAGTCTTCTCCCAATAGGCTGCCACTGCTCTCTCCTAATCCGTTATACTTAATGCCTTTATTTTCGTGCTCGCACAAGCCTCTCAAGAGGCGTTGGTCGAGCCTGCGTGATTCATGATTTAGTAAGCTAGCCCAACAAACGCTAGCGCTAGCGAGAGGCGATGCAGTGACAGCAGTAGATTCTAAGATAGTCAAAGTCGGTATTTGCGGCTACGGCACGGTAGGTAGCGGCACACTGGCGCTGTTGCACGGCAACGCCCGGGAAATCACGCGCAAGACTGGCGTGCGTTTTGAGGTTTGTCATGTGGCGTCCCGTAGTCTGCAGGTGGATATCAGCGGCGTTGCACGCTGTGGCACTGATCCTTTTGCCGTTGCTCAGGACCCCGAGGTTGATGTGCTGGTAGAGACCATGGGCGGCTTTGAGCCGGCTTACGAATTGGTGCGACAGGCGTTAGAGAATGGCAAGCATGTGGTGACAGCGAATAAAGCGCTGATTGCCGAACGTGGGATGCCGCTTATCGAGCTCGCCGAATCGAAAGGACTCACGCTGGCCTATGAAAGCGCCGTGGCTGGGGGGATCCCGATTATAAAGGCGCTGCGGGAAGGGCTCGCTGCTAATCGCATCGATTGGCTCGCAGGCATTATTAACGGTACAGGCAATTTTATTCTTACCGAGATGATGGATAAGCAGCGCGAATTCGATGACGTTCTTATCGAGGCGCAGGCGCTCGGCTATGCCGAGGCCGACCCAACCTTTGATGTCGAGGGTATCGATGCCGCGCACAAGCTGACTATCATGGCGGCCATTGCCTTCGGCGGGCCATTGGATTTTGAATCGACCTACACCGAAGGGATTAGCGCAGTCACGCCGGCGGATATCGCCTACGCAAAAGAGCTGGGCTACAACATTAAACATCTTGGTATCGCGCGTCTCGATAGCGGCAAGGTACAGGCGCGAGTACATCCAACGCTCATTTCGGCAAAGCAGCTGCTAGCGAATGTTCACGGAGTGGGGAATGCGGTCTTAGTGCATGGCCATGCTGTTGGCAACACGCTTTACAACGGCCCAGGTGCCGGCGCGGAAGCTACCGCGTCTTCGGTAGTTGCTGACCTGATCGACATTGGGCGTTCATTCGGTCAATCGGCACCTCTCGTGCCGACTTTGGGTTTCGTGAGGCAGAAGGGCGACTTAAAGCCCGTGAGCATCGAAGAGATTGAAACAGAATATTATCTGCGCATCACCGCTCAGGATATCGTTGGCGTGATGGCCGATGTCTCCGCTGAATTAGAGCGTCACGGCATTGGTATCGATGCGCTCATTCAAAAGGAGAGCGATGGCAAGCACGTACCGATCGTGATCCTCACCGACCGCGCGCGGGAAAGCGAGCTAAACGAAGCGCTGAAGGCTATCGAGGCCTTAGACAGCGTGTCGGAACCAGTTATGCGCATCAGAGTCGAAAACTTCGGCGAATAGAATTGGCCTGCGCGATACGCGTACAGGAAGGGAAGCAAAGTGAAATATCAAAGCACGCGCGGCGGCTGTCCAGAGCAGTCATTCGAAGAAGTCCTTCTCACTGGTCTTGCGCCCGACGGTGGGCTTTATGTGCCCACCGAGCTGCCGCATTTTAGCCTTGAAGAGATCGCCTCTTGGCGCGAGCTTTCTTACCCTGATCTTGCGCTAAAAGTGATCACTCCTTTTATTGGCGATGAAATTCCCGCGGCGGATCTGCGACAGATTATCGAGCAAAGCTATGCCGGTTTCGCCCATGCCGATGTGGCCCCGTTGCAAGCGCTGGATGATGAAGAGTATGTGCTGGAGCTTTTTCACGGCCCCACGTTGGCCTTCAAGGATTTTGCTTTGCAGGTGCTCGGCCGTCTGCTCGACTATGTGCTCACTAAGCGCGATAAGCGTGTGGTGATTCTTGGGGCCACCTCAGGCGATACCGGCTCGGCTGCGCTGGAAGGCTGTCGCCACTCTGATCGCGTGGACCTGTTTATTTTGCATCCACACAATCGTGTCTCCGATGTGCAGCGTAAGCAGATGACTACTATTGGCGGCGACAATGTCTTCAATTTGGCCGTAGAGGGCAACTTCGACGACTGTCAGCGCATCGTAAAAGCCGCCTTTGCTGACCAAAGTTTTCTCGCCGAGGATCGACAGCTAGTTGCGGTTAACTCGATCAACTGGGCGCGAATTCTGATGCAGATCGTGTACTACTTTTCCTCAGCGCTGCGACTAGGCGGCCCCGAGAAAGCGGTGTCCTTCTCGGTGCCTACCGGTAACTTTGGCGATATTTACGCAGGCTATCTTGCGCAGCAAATGGGCCTGCCTATTGATCAGCTGGTAGTCGCGACAAATCAGAACGATATTCTTCATCGCTTTATCGCTAATAATGATTACTCAATCTCAAAGCTCGCCAAGACCTATTCGCCAAGCATGGATATTTTGGTGTCGAGTAACTTCGAGCGTTTTCTCTTCGACGTGTATGACCGTGATGGCGCGGCCGTTGCTGACCTCATGGCGCGCTTCGGCAAAGACCTGCGCAGCGTCCCCACTGAGCGATGGGAGAGGGTAGCGAAGGTCTTCGACAGTGCGGCCGTGGACGATGCGACAACCTGTAAAGTAATCGCCGAGGTGCAGGCTCAGTTCGGCATGCTGCTAGATCCGCATACCGCCATTGGTGTCGAGGCGGCAAGACGCTGCCGTCGCGGATCTGAAGCTGCAGGCTCGAGACCGGCTATGGTCACGCTCGCCACAGCGCATCCGGCGAAATTTGCCGACGCGATCACGGCGGCGGGTCTCGCATCGCCGGCTCTCCCCGCGCATCTTGCCGATCTGTTTGAGCGTGAAGAGCGCTTTAGTGTCGTTGCCAACGACCTCGGCGCTGTGACTGCTTACGTGCAGTCGCACGCGCGCGCTTAGGCTAGTGGCGGCGCAGCTCGTAACCCGAGAAGCAAGCAAGCTCGCCTTGCCTGATAGCTTGCCGCCGCTAGTGCGGCGCATCTACTCACAGCGTGCGCTCAGCGACGAAGCTGAGCTGGAGCTTACGCTCGCGCGGTTGCTCGATCCCGCGGGACTCAAAGGCATGGCTGATGCCGTGGGACTGTTAGAGAACGCCTTAGAACAGCAGCTGCGTCTACTCATTGTTGCCGACTTTGACGCCGATGGCGCAACCAGCTGCGCTCTAGGTATTACAGCGCTGCGTGCCTTTGGCTGTGCCCATGTCGACTATATCGTGCCCAACCGTTTCGAATACGGCTACGGTCTTACGCCCGAGATAGTGGAGCTCGCCAAGTCTAAGTCGCCCGATCTCATAATCACTGTCGACAACGGTATTTCCAGTATTGACGGTGTCAGCGCTGCAAGCGCCGCCGGCATTCAAACCTTAGTGACCGATCATCACCTCGCCGGTAGTGAGTTGCCTGCGGCGGCAGCCATCGTCAATCCTAATCAGCCCGGCTGCACCTTCGCTTCTAAAAGTATTGCGGGTGTAGGCGTGATCTTTTACGTCATGTTAGCCCTGCGCAAGAGGCTGCGTGAGTCTGGCTGGTTTGAACGCCGCGGCGTGGCAGAACCTAACCTCGCCGAGCTGTTAGATTTAGTTGCGTTGGGTACCGTGGCAGACGTCGTGTCACTCGATCACAATAATCGCATTCTGGTGAGCGAGGGCCTGCGCAGGATCAGGGCAGGGCGCGCGCGCCCGGGTATATTGAGTCTTCTTATGCTCGCGAAGCGCAATCATTTGAACCTGGTTGCCAGCGATCTTGGCTTCGCCGTAGGCCCTCGCCTTAACGCGGCGGGTCGTCTTGACGACATGTCGACCGGTATTGAATGCCTGCTCACCCAGTCCGAGGCCGAAGCGCATCGCTTGGCGCTGCAACTAGACGGCATGAACAAAGATCGACGCGACATCGAAGCCGGCATGCGCGAGCAGGCCTTCGAGCTTGTCGAGAGCCTGGCGCTGGAAACCGAGGCGTTGCCTGCCGCGCTGAGTCTTTTTGATCCGAGTTGGCACCAAGGTGTGGTGGGTATTGTGGCCTCGCGCATCAAAGAGCGGTGCCATAGACCGGTGATCGCTTTTGCAATGGCTGATGCAGATAATCCCGAATCCGAACTCAAGGGTTCGGCACGCTCGATTCCAGGTTTTCATATTCGCGATGCGCTGGACGCGGTCGCAACGCGTAATCCAGGGCTGGTGAGCAAATTTGGCGGACACGCGATGGCTGCGGGTCTGAGTCTGGCGCGGGAAAACTACGAAACTTTTACTAGGGAGTTTGCCGCCGAGGCGACGCGCCTACTGAGCCCGGAGCTTTTGCAAGCCACAATCGTGAGCGATGGCGAACTCGCTGCCGAGGAGTTGACCTTGGCGAATGCGATCGCGCTTGCTGAGGCAGGGCCCTGGGGGCAGTCGTTCCCTGAGCCGTGCTTTCATGGCCGCTTCACACTGCAGCAGCAGAGGCGTCTTGGCGATAAGCATCTGAAGATGGTGCTCAGCCCTCTAGGTCATAACTCGGTGATAATCGACGCCATCGCCTTCAGTGTAAGCGATGAAGACTGGCCTGAGGCTGAGGCCGTAGAAATTGAATTGGCCTACCGTCTGGACGTTAATGAGTTTCGCGGGAACACCTCGCTGCAGCTGATGGTCGAACACATTCTTGGCTCGCGCTAAGTCTCTAAGTCTGCAATGACAGTTTGCTGCGTATTTGCTACGGTGAACGACTAATAACCCCGCCTTAAGGGCGCAACCCGAATGGAATGTAAAATGTCAGGTATATTAAATAAAGCACTGATAATTATGCTTTTTATGCTTGTTTCTTCTGCCGGGTCTGCGCAGATTTATAAATCCGATCAGATCGAAGTCGAACTGGTGGCTGAGACCCTGTCGGTAGTACCGGGCGAAACACTATGGCTGGCGATCCGGCTCAAGCCAATCGACCACTGGCATACTTATTGGCAGTTTGGCGGCGATAGCGGCGAGGCGACAAGCACGAGCGAATGGCGTTTGCCGGCGGGCGCGACTGCCGGCGAGATACTGTGGCCTATCCCCGAGTGGACCCCTTTCCCAGGCAGCGACTTGGTGACCTTCACCTACCCGCGAGAAGTCTTCCTGCCACTGCCGATCTCGGTGCCAGCGGGCTATGCAGACTCCTCCTTCAACCTTGCAACACAGATCGACTGGCAGGTTTGCGATGAAATTTGCATACCCGGCGCCGCTGAATTTTCTATGACCCTGCCGGTCACCTCGCAAGCCTCGGCAGATTCTCGTTGGACGGCGGCCTTTGCCGAAGCGCGTAGCTCCCTGCCGCAGGCTAGCGAGCAGCATGAGCTAAGCGCCGAGTTTAATGCCCACGACGGGCGCATCAATATGATGGTGCAGGCGCCAGATTCACGTTTCGAAGAGATAGACCAGGCTTGGTTCTTCCCGCTGGAGCGGCGTCTGATGAAATACGCGCCGGTGCGCGAAGTGATGCGCGACGGCGACAGGCTGCAGATCAGCACAGAGCAGCATCGCCGTTTCGATGCCTCTAAAAGCACCATAGAAGGTCTACTGGCTTATACGGACGCGAGTGGTGAGGTCCACGGTTTCGAGCTGAGTGCGCCTAAGTCTGCGACCGCCTGGGATAACCGCATTGAAGTTGAGCTGCTCAGCGAGTCGACCACGCTTGTACCCGGCGAGACGCAGTGGTTGGGGCTAAGAATTAAACCTGCGGAGCACTGGCATACCTACTGGAAAATGGGTGGCGACAGTGGCGAGCCAACTAGTTTATCGGACTGGCAGCTGCCAGAGGGTAGCCGTGTTGGGGCACTGCAGTTTCCTGCGCCGCATTGGCTGCCATTTTACGAAACCGATCTCGTAAATTTCGGCTATGAAGAAGAGGTGCTGCTGCCCATCGAGGTCACGCTGCCAGCTAGTTTTAGCGAGGAAAGCGTTACACTTTCCGCACTCGCGTTCTGGAACGTGTGCGAGCAGATTTGTATTCCCGGAGAGCAGAGGCTCGAGCTTACGTTGCCTGTTGCTTCCAGTCAGCAGTTAGACGCTCGGGCAGCGCCGCTTTTCGCCGCCGCCCGCGACAAGCTTCCGCAGCGGGATCACGATATACAGCAGAGCGTTGTGGCCGCCGGCGAGCGCGTAAGCCTCGGATTTAATTCTTCGCAGGGCCTGTTTGCCGGCGCAGTTGATGCCTTCTTTTTCCCCGAGCAGCGGCGTGTTATCAAGCCCGGGCCGCTACGCGACGTGACCCTTAGCGATAATCTGCTGCAAATCACTCACGCTCAGCCGCGTCGAATGCTCGAGGATCTGAGTGAGGTCCACGGCGTTCTCGTACTTGAAGATGCGCAGGGGGCTAGAACCGCATACGACTTTGGTAGCCCGGCTGTTGAAGTGAATGAATTCTCGCTGTTGGCGCCCGCGCGCGCTGAGTCCGGTGGAGGAGGTGAGGGCGGCTTGCTGCTGTATATCCTCTTCGCTTTCCTAGGCGGCCTGATTCTGAATCTCATGCCCTGCGTGTTCCCTGTGCTGTCGATGAAAGCGCTTAGTTTTGCAAAGAACGCCGGTGCCTCTGTGCGTAAGCAGCGTCTAGACGGACTCGCCTACACTGCGGGCGTGCTGCTCGCTTTCCTTGCGCTTGCTTCCGTGCTGATTGTCCTGCGAGCAGGCGGCGAGCGCATCGGCTGGGCTTTCCAGTTTCAGCAGCCTTGGTTCTTAGCGCTTATTGTTTATGTTTTCTTCATGCTGGCATTGAGCCTATCGGGCGTATTCGAGATCGGCACCAGCCTGATGGGCGTTGGCGGCAATCTTGCAAACAAAGAAGGGTACAAGGGGTCATTCTTCACCGGTGTGCTGGCGACTGTAGTCGCGACGCCTTGCACGGCGCCTTTCATGGGGCCAGCACTCGGCTTTGCCTTAACGCAGCCTTGGGCCGTGGCCATGCTCGTCTTTATTTCTCTGGGACTCGGCATGGCGGCGCCAATACTCCTGCTGTCCTATGTGCCGGTTCTCTCGCGCTTCCTACCTAAGCCTGGGCAGTGGATGGAGACCTTTAAACAGTTCATGGCTTTCCCGCTTTACGCTTCGGCTCTGTTCTTCCTTTGGGTTCTGGGCAATCAGGTGGGGGTTATGGGAATGACGTTGGTGCTGGGTGCCTGTGTCGCCCTGGCGTTTGCCGCATGGCTCTATCAAAAGCGATTCACTATGGGACGCATAGCTCTAGTGCTGAACTATGCGGTGCTGCTGGCAGCGGTCAGTTTCGCCGGTGTCCTCATGCAGTCGCCTTTCCTGCAGACTCAGGCGCGCGCAAGTTCAGCGGCGCAGGGGGAAGCTCTAAGTACAGCGAATTTCGAACCGTTCTCCACAGCGCGTTTTGAAGCGCTGCGTAGCGAAGGTAAACCCATTTTTATCAACATGACTGCCGACTGGTGCATTACCTGCCTTGCCAACGAGCAGACTACCTTGAGCGGCGATAGCGTTAAGCAGGCTCTTGTGGATAACGATATCACTTACCTAAAAGGCGATTGGACTAACGAAGACCCGGAAATTACTGAGGTGCTAGAAGCGTTCAATCGGCCCTCAGTGCCGCTCTATCTTTTGTACCCGCGCGAGGGCGAGCCGCAAATACTGCCGCAAATTCTCACACCAGCGAGCGTCATCGAGGCGTTTAATGGCGTCTGAGTCAGTCGTCGTACCGGGCGAGCAGAACAGTAATATTGTCTGAGCCACCGTTGCGGTTAGCATGATCGACGAGCTTGCGGCAGGTGCTATCTAGATTGCCCTGGCAGTCGTTTAGCGTGTCTTGCAGCTGCCAGTCGTCGACGAGGTCGCTCAAACCGTCGCTGCAGATCAGCAAAGTGTCGCCCGCCTGCAGAGTTTCGCTGAGCAGTTCGGGTTCAACTGTTGCCTTAGTGCCTATCGCTCGGGTGAGCAAATGGCCAACGCCAGAGCGCCGCGAATCACGAACAGTGAAAAACCCCTCATCGATCAATTCCTGCAGTCGGCTGTGATCGCGACTGAGTTGGCGTAGCTCACTCTCACGATGCAGGTAGAGCCTCGAGTCGCCCACACAGGCGGCGATGAGCTCGGAGTCATTAACGAGCGCCGCGATCGCCGTAGTGCCCATGCCTGAATGTTCCTGCTCGGTGCCGCGCGCGAAAACAAGCTCGTTTGCCGTTTGCAGGGCGGCGCTAAGCGCTGCTCCATCGCGTGTTGGGGACTTGGCTAGAGTTTGGGCTATGCTCGCGACTGCGATCTCGGCTGCGAGTTCGCCTGAATTAGCGCCACCCATGCCGTCTGCGAGTATCAAAAGGCTCAATTCGGGCTGTAATAGAAAGCGGTCTTGGTTGGCCTTGCGCCGCCGGCCACAGTCCGAGAGCGCAGCCATAGTAAGGCCGTGCGCAGCGGTGCTGCGGATATCAGAGGCGGGGGGATTGGGCTTTGGCAAGGGTTCGTCCTTTGTGTCTAGGGTCATTCTAAGCGCCCTAGCCAAGGCAGTAAACGCCGCTGTATAGCGGCCCGGAGTGAGTGTGTTAATCTCAGCACTTGAGCGCCTGCGCGTTTAGTGACAAACCAAGGATAGGAGAGAGGCATGAAGGTTCCAAGCTACGCCATGACAGTGCTGGCGGTGGTGCTCGTGTTTTATTTGCTCATCGTTGGCGAGGCGCTTCTCCTGCCGCTGGTGATTGCCATAGCGATTTGGTATCTGATCAATACGCTTGCTGCGCTTTTTGCCCGCGTTGAAATAGCCAAGCGGCAGCTGCCGAGCGCGCTATGCCTCATCCTGTCTTTTCTCACATTTGCTCTCTCTCTATGGGCTATAGGAGGCTTTTTAGGCGGTCGCCTCGACGAGGTGATGACTGTCATTCCGACCTATCAAAGCAATCTAACTACGCGTTTAGAAAACTTGCCTTTCCTCGATATGGCGGCCTATCAAGAGCGCGGCTTGATGCAAATGATCACCGAACTGATCGATCTGCCGAGCTACGCGGCATCGCTGGCTTCGTCTTTTGCCGGCGTTTTGGCCAACGGCGGCTTAATCGCGATCTACGTGTTGTTTCTGTTCTTAGAGCAGGGAAAGTTCGACGATAAAATCTCAGCGCTGTTTACTGCTAGCGAACAGGAGCGAAGCGTTCGCAAAATCATCGACAGAGTTCGCAATGATATTCAGAAGTACATCAGCATCAAAATGTTCACGAGCTCGCTCACTGGCCTGTTGAGCTACCTCTTTCTTCGCGCTGTGGATGTCGATTTCGCCGGCGTCTGGGGCTTGCTGATCTTTTTGCTTAATTTTATTCCAACTGTCGGCTCAATTATCGCCACGGTATTCCCCGCGATGATTGCCCTGGCGCAGGCTGACGGCTACACGTTGTTTGCGCTGGTGCTCGCCGGTATTGGTTTGCTGCAGATAGCAATCGGCAACATTCTGGAACCGAGGCTTATGGGTAGCTCCTTCAATCTCAGCCCTATCGTTATTCTCTTAAATTTGGGGCTTTGGGGGTATATCTGGGGCATTCCGGGCATGTTCCTGTGTGTGCCTTTTCTCATCATTCTTACTATCATCCTTAGCCACTTCCCCCAGACCCGCGCGATAGCGGTCATTCTGAGCAGCGATGGCAAGCTGCGCGTGCCAGCTGACGAGCTCATAGATGACTTCGAGTTCAAGGCCAGCGCCGAGGCGCTTCTTGGCCAGGGTTCGAAGGACTCGGCCTCCTAAAATAACGCCTGCAATAAACGCCCTTAAGGCGTTATAATCTCTGCTTTTTGTAAGTCGATGTCTGCGCAGTCAACGCGCTGCCGACGTCCCTTTTAAAGTCGGAAAGTAGAGATTATGAAAAGCGCCGAGATTCGTCAGAAATTCCTCCAGTTCTTCGCCGATCGA
Source organism: Pseudohongiellaceae bacterium (assembly GCA_965661495.1). Classification (GTDB taxonomy): domain Bacteria; phylum Pseudomonadota; class Gammaproteobacteria; order Pseudomonadales; family Pseudohongiellaceae; genus UBA9145. The sequence goes on from CBFIDY010000003.1 coordinate 272,862, forward strand.
GGCCACGAGATTGTACCCAGCAGCTCTTTAGTACCTGGCAACGATCCGACACTGCTGTTTACTAACGCCGGTATGGTGCAGTTTAAAGAAGCGTTTCTCGGGGAGGAGAGCCGTGCGGTTAATCGCGCGACCAGCTCACAGCGCTGTGTACGTGCAGGGGGCAAGCACAACGACCTAGAAAACGTCGGCTACACGGCTCGGCATCACACGTTCTTCGAGATGCTCGGCAACTTTTCTTTTGGCGATTATTTTAAGCGTGATGCCATTAAATTCGCATGGGAATTTCTGACCGTTGAACTTGGCCTGCCCGCAGAGAAACTCTGGGTGACTGTGTACAAGGACGATGACGAGGCGGCGAGCCTGTGGCTCGACGAGATGAAGATCGATCCTACTCGCTTCTCGCGCCTAGGTGAGAAAGACAATTTCTGGGCGATGGGTGATACAGGCCCCTGTGGACCCTGTTCTGAGATTTTTTTCGACCACGGCGAAGACGTGTTCGGCGGTCCACCGGGCAGCCCGGATGAAGACGGCGATCGCTATATCGAGATTTGGAACCTCGTCTTTATGCAGTATGAGCGTAAAGCTGACGGTACTCTAACGCCGCTGCCCAAGCCCTCTGTTGATACCGGTGCGGGCCTTGAGCGCGTTGCCGCAGTGATGCAGCAGGTGCACAGCAACTACGAGATTGACCTTTTCCAATCGCTTCTCCGCGATATCGCTGAGATCACGGGTGTTCAAGATCTATCGAACAACTCCCTGCGCGTTATCGCCGACCATATTCGTTCCTGCTCTTTTTTAATCGTCGATGGCGTGCTGCCTTCGAACGAAGGGCGCGGCTATGTCCTGCGCCGCATTGTGCGCCGCGCTGTTCGCCACGGTTATCAGCTTGGCGTGAAAGAAGTGTTTTTCTATAAGATCGTTGCCGCGCTAGTTAAGGTGATGGGCGAGGCTTACCCTGAGCTTGCAGCTAAGCAATCGCAGGTAGAAAAAGCGCTTCGCGATGAAGAGCAGCAGTTCGCAAGAACTCTTGAGAACGGCATGGCGATATTAGAAAAAGCGATAGCCAATCTCGATGGCAAGGTTCTGCCGGGCGACACAGTGTTCAAGCTCTATGACACCTACGGCTTCCCTGTGGATCTCACGGCAGACGTTGCACGGGAAAGCGAGCTGACCTTGGATATGGATGGTTTCGATGCCGCCATGCAGGTCCAGCGAGAGCAAGCGCGTGCGGCAGGCAATTTCTCTGCGGCCGACAAGCTCGAGCTTAGCGGTGTAGAGGTTACCGAGTTTCTGGGCTATGACGCACTTGAAGCTGCCAGCGCTGTGACGGCGATTTACGTCGATGGTCAGCGCGTTGATGACTTAGTTACGGGCCAAGAGGCCACGCTCGTGCTAAGCGCCTCGCCGTTCTACGGCGAGTCTGGTGGGCAGGTTGGCGATACTGGCACCCTGTTCGCAGAGGGCGTTGAATTCCGTGTCGACGACACGCAAAAACAGAACGATGTGCTGCTGCACCGCGGTGAGCTGGTCGTCGGCAAATTGAAAACTGGCGCTCAGCTCGAGGCACAGGTTGCTGCGAACCCGCGACGCGCGATTACGCTGAACCACTCGGCGACCCACTTAATGCATGCAGCCCTGCGCAGCGTCTTGGGTGAGCATGTCACTCAAAAAGGCTCGCTAGTTGACTCAGCTAGACTGCGGTTCGACTTCTCGCATTCCGCGGCACTTTCCGCAGATGAGCTAGCAAAAATTGAAGCGAGCGTTAACGCCGAAATATTGGCTAATTCCGCCGTTGCGAAAGAGGTGATGGCGCTTGAAGCAGCGCAGCAGCGCGGGGCGATGGCGCTGTTCGGCGAGAAATACGGCGATGAGGTGCGAGTCGTGAGCATGGGAGGCAAGTTCTCTGTCGAATTCTGCGGGGGGACGCATGTTGAGCGCACTGGTGATATTGGGCTGTTCAAAATCGTTGCCGAGTCCGGGATTTCATCCGGTGTGAGGCGCATCGAAGCGGTCACTGGGCAGGGCGCGCTCGCACTCGTCGCACGTGAAGAGCAAACGCTACGTCAGGTCTGCGATTTGGTGAAGTCTAACCAAGAGGATCTCGTGGACCGGGTTAAGCAATTAAACGCTAGCAACCGTGCGTTGGAGAAGGAGCTAGAGCAGCTCAAAGCCAAGATAGCGTCTAGCGCGGGTAGCGACCTGGCGTCCAGCGCTAAGCAGCTCGGCGACGTAAAGCTGCTGGCAAGCGTAGTGGAAGGTTTCGACCCCAAAGCGCTGCGCGAGACAGTGGATCAGCTAAAGAATAAGCTCGGTAGCTCGGTTGTCCTTCTGGTGAGCACCGCTGGCGATAAAGTGAGTATCGTTGCCGGTGTGAGCAAAGATCTAACAGACAAAGTAAAGGCCGGCGACCTTGCGAATATGGTTGCACAGCAGGTAGGCGGCAAAGGCGGCGGGCGACCCGATATGGCAATGGCTGGAGGCAGCGACTGCGCTGCAGCACCCGCTGCGGTCGCGAGTGTCGAAGCTTGGGTCGCTGAAAAGCTATAAGCATTGCATGGCGAGCGCGTATCGCTGATTGAAGAGATGAGAGAGCACGATGGCATTGTTGGTATTGAAGTTCGGCGGCACCTCGGTAGGGTCCGTTGAAAGAATAGAGGCGGTAGCCGAGCGTGTCGCGAAACTGCGCGCCAATGGCGATGAGGTTGTCGTCGTTCTGTCTGCAATGAGCGGCGAAACTAATCGGCTAACGGATCTCGCGCAGCAAATCATGGAGTATCCAACACCGCGCGAGATGGACGTGCTGCTGTCCACCGGGGAGCAGGTCACGATCGCACTATTGAGCATGGCTTTGGAGAAGCGCGGCGTTAGCGCGCGCTCCTTTACCGGCAATCAGGTGCAGATTCTTACTTGTAAAACCCATACCAAGGCGCGCATCAAAGAAATCGACGGTTCGCGCATCAGTGCGCAGCTAGAGCAGGGCAATGTCGTTGTTGTCGCCGGATTCCAAGGCGTCGATGAACTTGGCAACATCACCACCCTGGGACGTGGCGGTTCAGACACCACAGCAGTAGCGCTAGCCGCGGCTCTCGAGGCCGATGAGTGTCAGATTTTTACCGATGTGAAAGGGGTCTATACCACCGATCCTCGTGTCGTAGAGGATGCCAAGCTGCTCGACAGCATCACCTTTGAAGAGATGCTCGAGCTCGCGAGTCTTGGCGCCAAAGTGCTGCAGATTCGCGCTGTAGAATTCGCCGGCAAATACAAGGTGCCGCTACGCGTGCTGTCGAGTTTTGAAGACGGAGCCGGCACGCTGATTAGTCTCGAAGGAGAGTCAAAAATGGAAGATCCAACTATCGCTGGCATTGCTTTCCAGCGTGACGAAGCCAAGATCACTGTAGCAGGCATTCCAGATGTGCCAGGGCTTGCGTATCAGGTGCTTGGGCCAGTTAGTGAAGCGGGCATTGAGGTTGATGTGATCGTGCAGAACGCAGCGGCCGATGGCAGTAACGATATCACTTTTACCGTAAAACGCAGCGAGAGCGAGCGTGCGCGTGAGGTGCTCGAAGCGCTCATGCCTACTCTCAAAGCGCAGTCCGTGAGCGTGGATAAGAAAATCGGCAAAGTCTCAGTCGTGGGTGTGGGAATGAAGTCCCACGCGGGCATAGCTAGTAAGATGTTCAAAGCGCTAGCAGATGAGAACATTAATATTCAAATTATCACTACTTCCGAGATCAAGATCTCCATTGTCATTGAGGAAAAATATCTAGAACTTGCGGTGCGCGCGCTACACAGTGCCTTCGAGCTTGGTGATCCAGATTACGAGGCTGACAGTAATACCCCATAACGGATAAGGGTTTTCACCTAATGTGAGCTCTCTTATCAGGCTAGCCTCAGCGTGACCTCAGCCTCTCAGCTTGGTCATCAATGCTAGGCAGCCAGCCACAAGGCAATAATGGGAGAGAGGGAATGCTGATTCTGACGCGCCGCGTAGGTGAGACACTGATGATTGGTGACGATGTCACCGTGACGGTCTTAGGTGTTAAAGGTAACCAAGTGCGTATCGGAGTAGATGCCCCTAAAGATGTGGCTGTGCACCGTGAAGAGATTTACGAGCGTATTGCCAATGATCAAGTCCCTTCCCAAGCTACAGCCCCGGAGTCGCAGGCCCAGCTTAGTTAAACTTTAGTTGCCACTAGTCCTAATGGGCACTTGGCCGAGAGACCTTCCTCAAACTGCGCTCGGCAGGATTCAATTCCACTCTTCTCGTAGCCTTCGAGGCTATGCTATGATGCGTCGCGACGGAGAGGTGGCCGAGTGGCTGAAGGCGCGCCCCTGCTAAGGGCGTATAGGAGAAATCTTATCGAGGGTTCGAATCCCTCTCTCTCCGCCATACTCACTCCTAGTCCGACCTCTTGTTCTCCCTCTTTATCTCTCTTTATCTCTCTTTATCTCTCTTTATCTCTCACAATCCTTCACGACCCTTCGTAGTCCTTCATTCCAATCCAACCCATTCAGTTTCTGCTACCCGCTGTGAATAGCGATCACAGCGCGATTTGAGCCCGATGCTTCCCCGCTCTTTATTCATGGTGTCTACTATTGTGCCTTTCAGCTTCAGGCGAGGCAGGGTAGTTAGCTGACTGCGGGTCTACTCGCGATAGAGTTTGCTTAGCGTGATCTGCAGCGATGCTTTCAGTCATCTGTGGCGCATGTCAAAATAATCACTAAATTTGTTCTATTCGCCAAAAGAGTTAACAAGGTAATCAAACATGGTCAGATCGACTTTTCGGCTCTCTGAGCTTGTCGGCAAGTTTTTTGCTGCTGTTCTCTGCCTAGTAGCGCAGCTTGCGGGGGCTCAGCCGCAGCTGCTTGCGGGTAATCCAATGCTGCAGGGTATAAATGAAACCGAAGCGGTGAGAATAACTGACACAATTTATCAAGCGACGGGTTTTGGAAATACCAATATGGTGGTGACACCGGCTGGTAACGTGATTATCGATACCTCTCTTTCCGCTAATGTGCGTAGACACAAAGCGCTACTCCAGGCTGAGAACGATGGCGCTATCAAATATATCATCCTCACCCACGCTCATGCCGATCATACTGGCGGCGTAGCTAGCTGGAGAGAAGAAGGCACTGAGATTATTGCTCAAGACGAACATTATGAATTCGTAAACTACCAGAATCGTCTTAAGGGTTTGTTCTCTCAACGCAATGCTGCGCAGTTTCCGGCGCTGAATGTAGCACGGCTCAGTGAACTAGAGCTCGCGCAGGGTGTTGAGAATTTCGGCGCTGAGATAGTGCCTACAATCCTCTTTGAAGACGATTACCAATTTGAGCTTGGAGGTGTCTCCTTCGAAGTCATGCATACTCCGGGCGAAACCTATGATCATCTTAGCGTGTGGATTCCCGACTATAAGACAGCGTTCGTGGGAGATAATTTTTATACTTCGTTTCCCAATATGTACACACTGCGAGGAACGAAGCCACGCTGGGCGCTGGACTATGTGGATTCGATAAACCGCATACTCGCGCTTGCGCCAGAGATTGTGGTGCCAAGTCATGGGCCTGCCATTATTGGCGCTGAAGAGGTAGTCCGCCAACTAACTCGCTATCGCGATGCGATTCTTTATGTCCATGACCAAACCTTGTTGGGTATGAATCAAGGTAAGGACGTGCACACGCTTATGCGCGAAATTCAGCTACCTAGAGATTTAGATATTGGAGAAAGCTATGGCCGTATCTCCTGGTCGGTTCGCGGAATTTACGAAGGCTATATGGGGTGGTTCGACGGCAACCCAGTCTCGATGTTCTCAACGCCAGTTGATTCGGCGTATCCCGAGCTCGTGCGACTTGCCGGGGGAGCATCTGCCGTGGCAGAGCTCGCCGAGGCGCAGATCGATGCGGGCAACTTTGAAGTAGCCCTGCATTCTGCTGATATTGCACTAAGCGCTGAGCCAGAGAATCGGCGCGCACTTGAAGCGCGCCTTGCAGCCTTCGAGGGCCTGCTCGCCAACTCCGATAATTCAAACGAAATTGGCTGGCTTCGCTATGGTGTTCGCGAAACTCTAGCGGCGCTCGAGTCTCTTTAGGGCTTCATGCGAGAGGCCGCAGGTCCTAGGAGCGCTTAGATCTAAACAAAGCGGTGGCTATCATAGACTGAGCGCCAGCCTGGTTGATGACTCGTAGGTCGATTTTGCTTGTCTTGCCGTTATGGACTGGTTTTGTCGCTCGTAAGTAGTAGGCGCCTTGATCTAGTGTTGCCTGCTGGGCACGAAAGTCGAAGCTCTGCAGCTGGGATGAGTCTGCGTCAATCAAGCCTGATGCGAATTCGCAAAGCTGCGTGGCGAGTAATGGGCCATGGACAACAAGTCCGTCATAGCCTTCCACGTTTTTCGCATAGTCTCTATCGTAGTGTATTCGATGGCTATTGAAGGTCAGTGCCGAGTAGCGAAAGAGCTTCACCTCGCTTGGCACTATTTTTTTACTCAGCTCATCAGACTCTGATTCTTCTGCGCTTTCTGAACGCTCTGCAGCGGCCCTAGATATCTTTTTCTCGGCTTGATGCGAGGCGGATTGCTCGCTAGTCAATTGTTTGGCGGCTTCTCTGAATACGAGGTCTTGGCGCTCCTCAATGAATAGCGTGTCTTTATAAGTATAGCGATGGCTGACCTTAACAAAGACCAAACAGCCGCTGCGTCCTTGCTTTTCCTCTATGGATTCTATGCTCGACTCGCGAGTTATCGTGGCCCCTATGGGCAGCGGCTCGTGAAAGCGTAGCGACCCCCCAGCCCACATGCGGCGGGGCAGTGCTATTGGCGGCAAGAATCCTCCGCGCTTGGGGTGTCCGTCTTTACTCAAATTAGAGGACGTCTGCGGTGTTTGAAAGAAACACCAGTGCCAGAGGGGAGGTAAGCTGTCGCCGGCCCTTAATTCCTTGGGCGCGCCGTTGTCGGCGAGTGTTATCGCTATGCGCTGGCTTAATGCGAGATCGATTCGGTCCTCGAAGCTGCTGTTCCGACCGATCCAGCTGGCGAAATTTACGGATTCTGGTTCTTTGTTCATGGCGCGGCTTCTTGTTTGTACAGTGCTTAGCAGACCCGAGTATACAGCTTAGCTCGCTTCGAGGCAGGCGGCGCTTATTGTCTTAAGCGAGATGAGCTGAAGGTCAAAATTTGGCGAAGAGTTGAGGATTGAAGGTTGAGGGATGAGAGTTGGGAGTCGAGCGCGGGCTAAAACGGCGGCAAACAATGAGCGCTGTACGAAGGAAGGGTAAGCTAGACAGAATTGATCTGCGGTAATGGTAGGAAAAGAAGAGGTTTAGAACAAAAAAAGCCCCTGCTGCGCCTGCAGCAAGGGCTCCGGCCTGAGTGAGCTAAGCTTAGAGCTCGAAATCTAATGAGTAAGACAGCATGAATTTGATTTCATCGTTGTCTCTTGCGCTCATGCTCGCGAAATCTTCTTCGCCGTCGTTATTGTCATCGCTTCCGAGATTCGTACCGATGATTGAGAATGCAAAACCGTCTTTAGCTAGTGTCACGCCATAGTCGATGTAGTCATCAGTTACACCATTGAACGCGTCGACAAAGTCACCGCCGTGACGGCCGATGTGGAAGCTGAGCTCGGCTTCGTTTTCAAGCGTGATGGCGTAGTCGGCGTACAGGTAGCTCGCTTCGCCAAAACCGAAGTCCTGTCCCATGCCTTCTTCGGCTTCGGTATCTACAAGCACGTTTGCGCCGAAACTAAAGGCGCCAAAACTAAGCGAGCCGTAAATTTCGCTGAAGTCGAACTGCGCGTTGTCGTCATAGTTGAAGTAGAGATAGCCTACATCGTAGCCGACACCATTAGCTTCTCCTGAAAAACCGAAGTACATGTCATGCTCATAGGAGTAGGCGTCGTCAGCTTCGTATTCGACGTTGGAAATCCAAGTGCCAACATAAAAGCCGTTGTCCGCTGCGTAGTCGATGCCGCCTTGCGTGGCAGGCTTGTTTAGAGACTGAGTTAAGCCGCGCCACAGGTAGTTGTTTGTAATGCTGGCGTTGGCGCTGAGCTCGCCGGCTTGCGTCGCGAAGGAGCTGATTAGTAAGGTAGTGCCGAGTGCTGCCGTGGCTGCGAGTTTAGCTCGTGAAGGAAATCTTGCTGTAGATATTGCTTTGCTCATGCTTGTTTCTCCGATGATAGTTGTTGTACTTCGCTGGCCTTCGGTCTACCCGTATTGCCGTGTGGGATAACGTTCGGTTCGATCGGTATATAGCAAGCCCCATGCCAAGCACGAATTAATCAGTAAATTCAGTTGGATAGGAATAAATCAGTGCCTCCGTCGACGCGGCGCTGCGCGCTCTGCCCTGCAATGGAGCACGAAAAAGAGCGGGGCGCTTCAATTAGGTGCGCGCCATCAGCGCTATAACCTTGAAGCGCCTCTGGTTAGAATGATCTCTTGGAAAAATTCACTCGGTAATTACTTATTTAGGAGAGTTCATGCGCCTACGTCGATCGCTTCACTTTGTGCCGGGTGCTAATGAGAAGATGCTGGCCAAGGCCAACAGCCTGCCTGCGGATGCTCTTATTTTTGATCTCGAAGATTCCGTGACGCCTGAGGCGAAGGCCACTGCTCGATTCGATGTTTGCGCCTGCTTGGGGCAAAAAGTAAGCGGCAACGCGCAGGAGCGACTCGTTCGTGTAAACCCTTTTGAGTCATCTTGGGGCAAAGAGGATATTGCTGCTGTGCTCAAACACGACTGCGACGGGATTGTGCTTCCTAAAGTTCACTCGCACGCCTGCGTTGAAGATGTTCGCGCTTTTATGGAGGCGCAGGCGCCCGAGAAGGCGGCTACCGGCACGCTGCCTAGGCTCGTGCTGATTGGCACCGAAGAGGCGGGCGCCGTGTTTAATTTACCGCAGATGTCAGCGCATCCCCTTGTGGATGGCTTAACGTGGGGCGCCGAAGATCTTTCTGTCTCTTTGGGCTCACGGCGTAAACGCAATGGCCAGGGCGACTATTTGGAGGTCTTTGCCTTTGTGCGATCGTATTGCCTGCTAGCGGCTAAGGCTGCGGGAGTGCAGGCCATCGATTCTGTTTATACCGATGTGCGGGATCTCGCGGGTCTGTGCCGTGAAAGCGAAACGGCGGCGGACATGGGATTTACTGGCAAGTTGACCATTCATCCCGATCAAATCGAGGTGGTCAACGCCGCCTTTACGCCTAGCGCGGAAGAAATTGAGAAAGCGCAGGCTCTTCTCATCGCTTTCGAGGAGAACCGTCAGCTAGGTAAGCAGGCGTTTAGGTTCGAGGGGGCGATGGTGGACGTGCCGCACTTGAAGCGAGCCAAAAATCTGCTCGAGATTGCCGAGCAGATTGCGCAGGCAAAAACTTAGGTCGTCTTGCCGCCAGGGCTTGCGCATGACAAGCAATTGAGACTCGGTTAATCTCCTCTGCAACTTGTTCTAGTGCCTCTCAGGCGCTCCCATGAAAGGATTACTCTATGTCGCGACAAAGCCATAACTATTCGACTCTCAGAAGGGCTGCAGGAGTGCTGTGTGCAGTTATGCTCGCCCTTATCGTTGCATCGGCCAATGCTCAGTCTCTTGCGCCTCGCGATGACCCCAAGGTGCAGCGAGTAGAGCCTTTTCAAGTTTTCGACAATCTTTACTATGTGGGTGCGAAGTGGGTTGCGGCGTGGGTGCTTGAGACTGATCAGGGACTTATCCTTTTTGATTCTCTGTATGGAGAGCTGACCGATATAGCCATTGACGGGATGCGCGACCTCGGCATGGATCCGGACGATGTGCGCTATGTCATCGTTAGTCACGCGCATTACGATCATGTTGGCGGCGCCCGTCGAATGCAGGATGAGTTTGGTGCAGTGGTCGTGATGACAGAGGAAGACTGGCAGATGACTAACGAGCCTGCGATCTACCAAGAATACCCCAAGCCGATTCGACATCTCACGGCGACCCACGGCGGCACTCTTAATCTCGGTCGTGAAAAGCTCACGTTCATGAAGACGCCGGGCCACACGCCAGGCGTTCTTTCGACTAGCTTTACCGTATACGACAATGGCTATCCCTATGCTGCGGTGTTAATGGGGGGAGCGGGTCTCAATTTCGAGGGGGTCGAGCGTACTCAAATGTATCTCGATAGCATCGACTTTTTGCAGTCTCTCAATGGGGTTGAGGTGAACATTCCCAACCATGCCGCGTCAGCCGAGGTGTTTGAACGCGCCGCCAGGCTAGCCGAACGCGGAAAGGATGAGCCGCATCCCTTCGTCGATCCAGAGGGCTGGACTGCTTGGCTTGCGGAGCTGAAGAGTGCCGCGCAGGCCAAGATGGTCGAGGAGCAGGCCAAGCTCTAAGCGGAAGGGCCCGGGCTCTTGCCGGAATACCAAGAGCCTGGGTTGCCCGACACTTGATCTGACGCAGCGCAAAGTGAGCGGTCAAACCTGCAGTAAAGAGCAGTAAAGAAAGAGTCTGTCAGATAAATTAGCGTATAGAGCTTGGTTGGCAGTGGTGAAGCTGTTGGCTGACTCGGAGTCAGAAGGCCCCGCTGGAAGGCTGTTTAGCCGGACAGGCACAGTGCTACAGAACTACAGAACTACAGAACTACAGAGCTGGGGAGCAGAAGGGCGCTGGTAAACAGCGTTAGCTAAACTAGCTAGAAAGAAGTCGAAGATGCCGAAGAAGCCAAGCAGTCTAGAGTAGATTGCGAACTTAGAGCGGAAAAATTAGAGCGGGAAAGTTAGAGCGAAAAATGGCGCACCCGGCACGATTCGAACGTGCGACCCCCTAGTTCGTAGCCAGGTACTCTATCCAGCTGAGCTACGGGTGCGTAAGAGGGCAGCATTATAGCGAATTTTTGCTGTTTGACTAGTAAAAATTCAAATCCGCAGTCAGCTACAGCTCGCGCCATAACGTATGCGGTAGCTCAGACTCGACGAGGATTCGCAATCCTTCATTGCTGCCAAGCGTAATCCTAAACAGGCAGAACCGATCAACTAGAGCGCAATCGACTAAGAATGAGAAGCCAGAGATGACACAGACCACCCCTTTGCATGGCGCCAATGCGGCGCGCCGTTTCTTTCTTGTGGCAGCGCTAAGCTGTGTAGTTTTGTCGAGCGCAACGGCGCGTGCGGACTACGAGGAAGGTGTGAACGCAGCATTCGACGGCGACTACGATACCGCGTTCCGCGAATTTAGTGCGGCTGCGGAAGAGGGCTTGATGCTGGCCCAATACAATTTAGGCATCCTGTATTTCACAGGTCGGGGAGTGGAAGCGGATACGAAGCAGGCATTTCGCTGGACACTCGCAGCGGCAGAGCAGGGCCACACTGCAGCGCAGTTTAATGTAGCGAGCCTCTTCTTCACTGGCGAAGGCACCAAGCGTGATCCCGAGCGTGGTGCGCAGTGGTATGCGCGAGCGGCAAGAGCAGGTCATCCGCAGGCGGCGGCTGCGTTGGCACAGGTTTATGAAGAAGGAGACGGCGTGGCACCCGACCTTGTCACTGCTCATGCCTGGGCGAGCTACGCAGTGCTAAACGAGGCCGAGGGCGCTCAAAGCTATAGAGAGTCTCTTGAAAGTAAGCTCGACGCTGATCAGCTGGCCAAGGCGCGCAGACTTTTTGCGCGCTGGCAGATACAAGTAGATCCTTAGTTTTTCTCGGTCGGCTCATCAATCATCACGCTTCGCTCTGACCCCTTGCGCTTCGCCTCAGCCTGCAGGTCTCGGCGCGCTGCGCCGCGCTCTGCGAGTAGCGCGCTGTTGCTGCGATCTACGCGTGAATACCTATCTCTCCAGCTAAGCTCGTCATTTTGCCTATCAAGTGGCTCGAATTGTGATCCTACATAGCGCTCGTTGTCTTCCCAACTATACGGCGCCCGCGCGATCGAATTGCTGGCCGAGGCTTCGGTGAAAAAGGCGAGCGCCTGGGAAATAATTGAGCGCTGCATAGCGCGGTCATAGGGTTTTCCGCAGGGATTGCCGAGTGGAAAATCGGTGTGCAAGTAGCGCGGCGGTTTAACCGCCCGCACGATATCCAGTGCCGAGCCTATGACAAGCGTCGGCAGGCCATTGGCTTCAAGGTGACGGGCAACCAGACTCACGGTCTGGTGACAGACGGGTCACAGGGGAACAAGCAGCGCAATGTCGACTTTATCGCCGCGCAGTTTGTCCAGTATGAGCGGTGCGTCGCGGTATTCGGTGTTGCGCTGTGAATACTCAGTGGGCACCGTGAGAAAGGAGTGTGACAGGGAGCCGATTTCGCCTCCTGTCTGTGCTTCGCTGAGCGCAGACAAAGGCAAGAAAGAGCCAAGGTCTTCGGTATGCGTGCTTTGCTTGTCCCATGAGAGTTCGGCGGTGTGCATCGAAGCGGGCATCGGTTCCGCAGGCTGAACGTAGACGTCTCGTCGCGCCCGACCTTCCGGCGTATCGGGCATGGCTGTGGTGATAACAGCAAGCCGGCTCTGCTTAAGAGGTTTATTCAGGCTCGCAAAAACGCAAGTCTCTTTGTACGCCCATTGATAGGCGTTCTCATAGCCCTGCGCGCGATAGAAATCCCGAGTACGTTGCATATAGCTGACATCGTAGGGTGGGCGTTGTCGACTCATAGTGCGATCCTTAGCTAGACACATTACACTCGAATAAAACCAGAGTCTTGGTGTGATCGCAATAAGTGCCGCCGTGCAAACGGCCGACTCAGAAAGAAGGGAATTCGACATGGAAGTAAGAGAAGTAGACGTCGCTATCATCGGTGCGGGCACCGCCGGCATGAGTGCTTACCGGCGCGTGCGCGAATACACTGAAAGTGTGATTATCATCGAATCTAGCCACTACGGCACCACCTGTGCGCGAGTAGGCTGTATGCCAAGTAAGCTTCTAATTGCGGCGGCTGAGGTGACTCATCAGGCTCAGCATGCTGCGATGTTTGGTGTCGATGTCGACGCTGTCACTGTCGACGGCGAGCGCGTTATGCAGCGTGTAAAGTCGGAGCGCGATCGCTTCGTGGGCTTTGTCGAAGAGACCGTAGAGCAGTGGCCAGATGCGGACAAAGTATGGGGCGAGGCTCGCTTCGTTGGCTCGAACGAGCTGCAGGTTGGCGATGCGCTGCGAATTAAAGCGCAGCGTATTGTGATAGCCGCTGGCTCTAGGCCAAATATTCCCGCGCCGTGGTATGAGCTAGGTGACAGGCTGCTCATTAACGACGATGTCTTCGAATGGGACGATCTGCCGAACTCTGTCGCTGTTGTAGGCACGGGCGTGATCGGATTAGAGCTATCGCAGGCGCTGTCGAGGCTTGGTGTGCGGACGCATTTGTTCGGCGTCGGCAACAGCATAGGCCCTGTGAGTGATCCGCTGGTCAATGCCCAAGCGCTAGCACTCTTCGGCGATGAAATGACGCTGTCTTCCGATGCCGCCGTTGAAGCTGTGGCGCGCACAGCCGACGGGGTCGAAGTGAGCTATACCGAAAAAGGCGATAAGCGCACCGCGCAGTTTGACTATCTGATAGCCGCCACTGGGCGCCGCTCGAATATCGATCGGCTTGACCTTGAGGCTGCGGGAATCGCTGTGAATAAACAGGGATTGCCAACGTTTGATGACTCCACCGGGCAGATCGAAGACAGCGCTGTGTTTATTGCTGGAGACGTGAGTAACGCTCATCCTCTTCTCCATGAAGCGGCAGACGATGGTCGGATTGCAGGTGACAATGCGGGGACCTACCCGCAGATCCATGCGCGGCCGAGGCGTGCGCCGATTTCAGTGGTGTTTACCGATCCTCAGATCGCCTTGGTCGGTGCCCGCTATGCTGAGCTCGAGCACTCCGACACCGCTTTTGCTGTCGGACAAGTAGACTTTGCGGGACAGGGGCGCTCGCGAGTGATTGGCAAAAATAAAGGCCTGTTACGGGTGTACGGCGAACACGGGACGGGTTTGTTTCTTGGCGCCGAGATGATTGGTCCCGCAGCTGAACATTTGGCGCATCTTCTGAGCTGGTCTGTGCAGCACAAACTCAGTGTTCAACAAATGCTCGATAGCCCGTTTTATCATCCGGTAATCGAAGAAGGGCTGCGTACAGCGCTGCGGCACCTCAACAGTGAATTAAAAATGGGTCCGCTTCCCGTAAATGGCTGCTTAGACTGTGGGCCCGGAGCCTAATATGAAAATAACAATAATAAACGCTGTCACAGTGATCTTGTTCGCTGTACTAGGCAATGTCTCACTGGCTCAGCAGAGTGTCGGCGCGCCATTGCAGCAATCTCAAAACGAACAACTACCTGTTACAGGAGGAGCGATCATGGTGTCGCCAGTAGAAGGAGTCACTCTCAGACATATTCAAAGCAATGGCATCACCATGCGCATCGCCGAAGCAGGGCAGGGTAATAGCGGACCTCTCGTGCTTTTTGCGCACGGCTGGCCTGAGTCTTGGTATAGCTGGCGGCATCAGCTTGTCGCACTCGCTGCAGCGGGTTATCGCGTTGTGGCGCCAGACATGCGCGGCTATGGCGGAACCGATGCGCCCGAGCTAACCGAGGACTACGATGTTATTACCATCGCAGCGGATCTAACCGGGGTGCTTGATGCTCTTGGCGAAGAAACAGCAGTGTTGGTTGGGCATGACTGGGGAGCGATCGTCGCCTGGCAAACGGCGCTGCTGCATCCGCATAGATTTTCTGCGCTCGTCGCCATGAGTGTGCCCTACGGCGGACGTCCAGCTCGCTCGCCCATGGAGGATTGGCGCGAGGCATATGGCGAAAACTTCTTTTATATTTTGTACCACAACGAGCCAGGAGGCATCGCGGAAGCCGAATACGACGCCGATCCACGGGGACTCTTGAGCCGCCTGTACCTTTCGCCTGACAGTCCGCGCGAGCCAAAGCTCATTACCGATCCCCGCGCCGCCGCTGGGGGCTGGATAGGTCGACTAGGGGCGGCCAAAGCGCTGCCGTCTTGGCTGCAGCAAGAAGATCTGGACTATGTCGTGGATGAATTTACCCGGGCAGGATTTCGAGGCGGTATAAATTACTACCGTAACTTCGAACGCAACTGGGAACTAACCGAGTCCATAGGCCGCGACACCCTAAAAATGCCTACCCTGTTTATCGCTGGCAGTGAGGACTCTGTTATCGCCCATGCCAATGAAGAGCGCTTAAGTGGTGCGATGTCTAAGATCGCTGAGGACTTTCGCGGCGTGAAACTTTTCCCTGGAATAGGGCATTGGGTTCAGCAGGAAGCTCCAGAGGCAACAAACGCAGCGCTTCTGGATTTTCTTGGACAGCTGGACAAATAAAATCGCGGTGGCGATACTCCGTTGACTAGCCGCTGTTAGGCTGGCTGAATAAAAAACTTATTATAAAAAGAGCGTCATTATGCAAAGCACGCCGAAACTACTTCTCACTTCGTTTTCAAATTTTCTAACGCCAGTTCCTGCGCCTACTGTCGCTATTGGTTTTATCGTCGCCGTGCTCTTCAGCGGTTTCCTGCATGCAGCACAGGACGCGGCACTGGGTACCTTTACCGAAGAGCAGTTTGGCCGCGGCGCTGAGCTCTACGCCCGAGAATGTGCCAGCTGCCACGGCGCCGACCTCGAAGGCGGCGTGGCGCCGGCGATAGCAGGCGTGAGCTTCCGAAAATCCTACTCCTCTAACGGCATTAATGTGGGGGATCTATTTAATCGCATCAGCACCTCTATGCCGCCGCGCCAGATAGGTGTGCTCGATGCGAACGAGATGTTAGATGTTGTCGCTTATGTTCTCGGCCGCAACAATGTTTTGCCCGGAGACGAAGCGCTTACTGCAAACTACGAGGCTCTTGCTCGCATTCCTTTTTCCCGCAGTGATGAAGGGCTCGATAGTGCCGCAACGTTTATTAAAGGCGAGGGCGGTTTGCTACCACTGGGCGACGGGCCTTCCTTTGCGGATTTGCAGTCAGCGCAAAGCAATTTTAGCGACTGGCTTTATCACAACCAAAACTACAAGGGCACGCGCTACAGCGGTCTTAGCGCCATCAACAAAGACAATGTCGCTCAGCTGCAGCAAATTTGTGCTTATCAGTTAGACACCTTTGCAACTATGCAAACGGGACCGATAGTCTTCGATGGCATTATGTACATTACCAACGCCACACGCACCGCTGCGATTAACGCGGCGAACTGTGAGCGTATCTGGGACTACGAGTGGGAGCTTAAGGATCGCTCCGTATGGGGCAACAGCCGCGGCGTTGCTATTAAAGACGGCTATGTCGTGCGCGGAACCAGTGACGGCTATTTGATCGCTCTAGATTCCGCTAGCGGTCAGCTGCTGTGGGCAAGACAGGTAGCTGATCCGTGGCTGGGCGAAACCTTCACTATGCCGCCAATGATTTTCGAAGATACGGTGCTGATTGGTCCGGCGGGCAGTGAGAACGCAATCTCCGGTTGGGTGGGTGCCTTCTCTCTAGAAGACGGTACGCAGCGTTGGCGCTTCGAAACCGTACCCGAGGCTAAGGCTGGGGGTGGGCCTACGTGGGGTAATCCAGAAGATATCGTGCTTGGAGGCGGGGCGGTGTGGACGCCGCTTAGCATGGATTTAGAAAAGGGTGAGCTTTACGCAGCGGTCTCTAATCCCGCGCCGGATCTCCCTGCGTATTTACGTCCGGGTGAGAATCTTTATACCAACAATATCGTTGCCCTAGACCCTCGTACGGGGGAGTTACTGTGGCATAAGTCTCTTGTGCCAAACGACGATCACGACTGGGATCTCACTCAGGTGAGCCCGGTTTTGAAAGCAGGGCAGGACAATGTCACCCGCGACCTAGTCGCCACAGTAGGCAAGGACGGCATTCTTAGGACGCTAGACAAAAATACACGATCGGCGCTTTACGAAACCCCGATCACTACCATTATGAATGCGGAAGTCCCCGTGACCACAGAAGGCGTCCTCGCCTGTCCTGGCGTATTCGGCGGCGTGCTTTGGAGCGGGCCGGCCTATCATCCTGAACACAAGCTGCTCATCACGCCGGTTGTCGATTATTGCGCACGCTTCGTGGCGGCAAAGGAATTCGATGTCGTACCGGGACAGATGTACATGGGAGGGGGAGTAGAGCCCGCCAACGAACAAAGTGGCTGGCTCACTGCAGTAGGTGCGGAAAGCGGCGATGTAAAATGGCGCTACCACTCACCGGCTCCGATGGTCGCTGGTGTGACTACAACAGCAGGCGATTTAGTGCTGACAGGCGAGCTGACCGGCAACTTACTAGCACTAGATGTGGAGAGCGGCGAGGTGCTCAACAGCCTCTACACCGGCGCGCCGGTTGGCGGCGGTGTCATTACCTACGAAGCCGAAGGCCGTCAATTTATCGCTGTCCCCTCGGGTAACGCCATGCTCACTTTTCGCACGGGGCATGAGACAGCCCGTAGCGGTAGTGTGATTGTGTATGCCTTGCCGGAGTAATTTGTTCTTCCAATGCCTACCAGCTAGCTATGCGATGTAAGCAAATGTAAGTGACACGCTACGCTGAAGTGTTACTCTCCGCCCTTTTCATGGTTCCTGCTGGTGTCGCTGCAGGAATTCGGATTGCGTTGCTGTGCTAGGGGCGATTGCCATGTATATATTCTCTGATCGATCTTCTTTTTTTTCTGTGCTTGCTTTGGTGCTTCTTCTGTCTTCAAAAGCTGCACAGGCACAAGACTGTGAAGTTCCCGGCGATGGCGCGACCGACGCTGAATTAGAATCCTATTATGCTTGTATCGATGGCGATGGCGGTAGTGATGGTTTAGGCGGTGGCTCGGGGGGAGGGTCCGAGCCAGACAGCGAGATTGAGCCGCCTCCGGTCGTTGTCCCGGTTCCTGATCCCACGCCAGAAGCTGAAGCGCCTGGGGTGTTTGTAATTGGATCTATTGCCTCACGACTTGCTGACAACGCAAGAGAAACTCTCACCCAGCAAGACGGAGATGCAGTTAACGAGGCTGCTAGCCGGCTGGAGCGTCTCAGTGAAGCGCTCTCCGCGCCGCTGTCTGAAGCTTCGGTTCTGGAGCTAAAAGCCGCCGAAAAAAGTTTTGCTGAATCTGTGAGCGCAACTGTAAGAGCAATTGAAAATAGCGATTATGAGGCGTTGTACGATCACTATGCCGGATTAGCGCTTGCCGATAAAGAAAGGGATAGTGCGGATGGACTGTTCCCCGAGATCAATTTCCTGCGGAGAGCGGTGGAACTGTATCCTTTCGATGATGGGTTGTACGACGCATTCATGACGAGTGTTGGCAATGTGAGATCTGGCAGTACCTGGAACGCGAGCGCTGAGGATATTGCTAACGGCGACGTTCCTGTAGGCAGCATAGATGAAAGCCCTACCGGTGCGACAGCAGCCTATGTCTACGCCACCAATTTGCTGCTCGAACGAGAAGTTATTCTAGCTACCAGAGCTCGTGCTAATGCCAACTCATTCGCAGCCGCTACGATAAACGGCCAAACTTACAAGGCCGACGGTACAGCTTTTCAAATTTATTTCGACGATCCTGATGACTTTGCCACAAGCCCTGTCTTGCGTGAGGCCATTCGAGTACAGGGAGACATCGTCCAGCGCGCGGTGAATATCGATCATATTAAGAACACCGTCAAAGCATTCGCAGACAACAAGCCACAGCTCGTGTTCGTAGCTTCGACAGAGAAGGAGGACGATGATGATGAAACCGTTGTGTCCTATGACTTTACGATCGAATCCTCATCGCTCGATATCATCAGCGATCTGATAGAAGAGCTTGCGCAGGACAGTCCTCAGATAGAAGCGTCGGTCATAGATATCGAGTCTCGGGATGACGCTGCTGTCATTAATGATAATCAACGACGTAATGCGCCGAGTCAGACAAAGCAGCCCACTGAGATAGCCGCGTCGACAAAGTCGCTGTCTCGACGCTTAGAAATACGAATTTCAACCTCGCGCTCACCATTCAGGCGTATCGCCGCACTCAAAAGCGGCGCTGCTCTGCAAGCGAATAGTTCTGACTCCGAGCGTCGTTCGCAGAACGCGGATAACTCTGCGGCAGCGGTGGTTAATTTGCTAGCCGACGCAGTTGTAGACAACAGTCTTTTTCAGAGTGCTCCGGTCAATCCATCGGATCTTGAAGGCAATTCCCAATTGCTGAGCCTCGCCCCGCAATCGGGAGATAGCGAGGAGCGTTTTTCTGTCGTGACGACCAACGTTGTCGCGCCAAGCGGCCTGTCTTCTCTTCGTGGAATCGATTTGGGTGCGGTAGTGACCACAGACTCTGCCGGTAATGAGATAGAGATTGGCGGCGTCAGTATTAACAATTTGGCTACAACTACCTCGTCGGCGACAGGCACGGGGGAGTCCTTAGCCGAGTGGCTGTCGGGCGGTGCTGCGCAGGATCAGCTAAATCAGAGCTTTGCGAAGAGCAAAAACGCAATGCGTAGCGCTGCCGCGCTTACCCAGCAGGCGCAGCGTCGTTTCATTCCGCTAATGACTGGTGAGCTCTACGCTGTTTCCTCCAAATTCCCTGAGGGGCTGAATACGCTCGCCGATGGTACGATGTTGGCTGTGAGATCGCGCCTAGGTGGTCGACTTGTAGCTGCACCACTGGACCTTGCGCTTCTGGAGACTAGTTTTGCATCGCTGGGTGAGCTCGTATACAACGCTCCATTCGCGCAGTTACAGGTCATTCAAGACGATCAGATAGTGCTCAGTGCGGCGCCGAGTCTCGCAGGGGTGCGTGCTAGTGAAAGCAATGATTCTGGGAACAGCGTCTGGTCTTTTCCCGAAGAGGGCGATGAGAGCAATCTAGACTACGTACTCGAAGTGCGACACCCCGCAGGCATTACTGAGATCTTACAGCCGCTCATGCTCGATACGGCGCTTATTCGCTCGGTTAACAGCATGGAAGGCCTAAGTCTTTCGGTTGACCGCGCTACCGGAATCATCGACGTAAGTGGCACCAAATTTCGCCCCAGCTATACAACATCGGCGCTCACCGGCGGCGAGACGA
>CBFIDY010000004.1:0-36465 GCA_965661495.1 Pseudohongiellaceae bacterium
CATGACGAGTCGAACGAATATGTAAACGGCATCTACACTGGCGACAACGACCATGGCGAGTCGAATGAGTATGTCGATGGCGTTTATGTTGGTGACTACGACGACGATGATCATGATGAGTCAAGCGAATATGTGAATGGCGTTTATGTCGGCGACAATGACAACGACCATGACGAGTCGAATGAGTATGTAAACGGCGTCTACACTGGCGACAACGACCATGACGAGTCAAATGACTATGTTAATGGTGTTTATGTTGGCGATAACGACAACGACCATGATGAGTCGAATGAATTTGTAAACGGCGTCTATGATGGTTCTGCAGTCGTTCGCTCTAGCGCTGGCTACTCAGAAATATCTGATGATCGTAACGATCAGTATCGATTCGAGCTTAATGGCTCGGAACTAGCCGACGGCGACTTAGTTGATGCAGGTGAGCAAATTGTCGCTAAATACGAACTGGGCCGAAGAGGGTGGGAGTTCGATCGCCTCGACTCTGATGAAAGCCTAGCCGTTCAAGTACTTAATAATGAAGCATTCATCATTGAGACTGAATATGAACGTCCTGGTAAGGTTGAGTTCAAGATATTCAGTGATCTCGATGGCGATCAGGTATGGACAGAAGTTGTGGAAGGTGAAGTTTATTCGTCATCTACGAGCATAGACCTTGTAGGGCTTGTAAACGCAGGCGTGATCGATCCTACGATGCTGCTTGGCTAGTTTCCTGCGAATGCAGAGAAGGCGGGGTGATGTTTAATCGCTCCGCCTTTTTTGTGTGCTATGGAAAGACCGAGGTTACGGCTTGCTTGGCGGTTAAAGGCGTAGCAAGGTGATTCAGACACGGACACTCTGGGAAAAGTGGTGTGCTACGAGTGTGCTATGGGATTTTCGAGAGAGAGGAAAAATAAACCCCATAACTATCAATGAGTTATGGTGCCCAGAGGCGGAATCGAACCACCGACACGAGGATTTTCAATCCTCTGCTCTACCAACTGAGCTATCTGGGCATTTTGACCTACTTCGCTAGCTATCTCTTCGTTGAAACACGATACCTCTATTAGTCACATACTCACGTATGCTCCTTCCTTCGGTTCGCGCTTCGCCTCAATTTAGCGTCGCTTGTTGCGCTCAAAATCGTGTGCAACGTATAGTTCTCGCGAGAAGATGCGCAGTTGCTGCGCCCACGCGAGGCGCGTATTAAACCCTCGCAGTCGCGATGAGTCAAGAGTTAGGGCTAGTTGCCCTCTGTGGGGACGAAGCCCTCGGCGCGGTCGAAATCGTCGCCCGAGAGGTATTTGTCCATCTGCTCTTGCAGGTATTTGCGGTGCTCGCCATTGGCCATGCTTAGCTGTTTTTCGTTAATTAGCATGGTTTGGTGGCTCTGCCAGTCGCTCCAGGCCTGCTGGGAGACGTTCATGAAGATATCTTGGCCTTTGTCGCCGGGGTAGGGCGGCGCCATGAGTCCGGGCAGCTCTTGCTGCAGTTTGCGGCAGAATACGGTGCGTGACATGCGTTTCCTCTCTGGCTGAGCGCGTGGCCTGGTGGCGCGCGCTGGCTGTGGTAAGTCGATTAAGTATACGGTAAGCAGGATCAGCTTTCAGCGGCGGTCAGTGCTAGCTCAGGCTGCGTAGGAGTTTATCTACGGGGGCTGCGAGCCCCACCTTGAGACTGCCGTCCAGCGGGTACCAAAGCCAACGCTCTGACTCTTGGGTGGTTGCGAGCTTCGAGCCGTGAAGGCGCAGCGGCGTGATATCAAGATGGAAGTGCGAGAAAGTATGCCGCAAAACGGGCAGCGCATCGGTGGTTGCGCTCAGCATGACAGGCGCACTGGCTGGAAGCTGATGGTTTGTGTCGGATTCAGGGAAGCTGTAGAGCGAACCCCAGATGCCAGAGGCGGGTCGTTTTTCGAGTAACACCGAGCCTGCGCCATCTTCGACAATTAAGAACACGGTTTGTTTAACCGGTATAGCCTTTTTCGGCTTTTTGCCCGGTATCTCTTTAACTAAACCCAGCGCGTGGGCTTCGCAGTCGCTCTGCAGCGGGCATTCGTCGCATCTAGGTTTGCTGCGCACGCAGAGAGTCGCACCCAGGTCCATCATGGCTTGGGTGTAGTCGGCGGTGCGCCTGTGCGGGGTGAGCTGCTCGGCAATTGCCCAGAGTTTGTTGCGCACGGCGGTTTGTTCGGGCCAGCCCTCTATTGCGCGGTGTCGGGCAAGGACCCGCTTCACGTTACCGTCGAGTATCGACGCCGGCAGCCCCATCGAGATAGCGGCAATCGCTCCCGCAGTAGAGCGCCCAATGCCTTTTAACGTCATGAGCTGCTCGACGCTGCGCGGAAATTCGCCGCCGTGTTCGGCGACCACGGTTTTAGCAGCGGCGTGCAGATTGCGCGCTCGGGCGTAATAGCCGAGTCCTGTCCAGTGATGCAGAACGGTATCTTCGTCTGCGCCAGCAAGATCGATAACGGTGGGGAAACTCCGCAGAAAACGCTCGAAGTAGGGAATGACCGTAGCAACTTGCGTTTGCTGCAGCATAATCTCTGACACCCACACGCGGTAAGGCGTAATGTCTTTCTGCCAGGGTAGGTCGTGGCGCCCGTGCTGGTCGAACCAGCGTAGCACACGCTGAGAAAAATCCGCGCTCATTGCATACACATCTTCTACTGCCTCGGCACGGCGTTAAGAATAGCGTCGACCGGCGACAGCGTTTCCTCGTCAGGCGCGGCAAATAGTCGGCGTACGCCTGAGAAATCCGGGCTGCAATACTGGGTTATAGGCGCGTTTAGATTAGCCGCGCAGTTGACCGGCCAAGGTTTCGCGACGTGGGCGTCGTTAATCTCTAGCGGCTTATTTCTCGCGTCGGGTAACAGCGTAAAGCTAAGTGCGTAATCGAACTCTTCGCTACCCGGATCGAAAACGCCGCTACCTTCGATTTCTAGGTTATCCATAAGCAGATTAACGCGATGAGGCTGCGTCAGACCGCTGTCGAGCAAAGCGAAACCGCTAAGCTGAGAAAAGCTCAGCGTGTCGGGCCACTGCTCGGTGGAGCCGCCAACCGGACTGAGAGCGGCGATGGTGCTGAACACCTGTTTGAGAAGATCCATCGGCACACGGTTATTGCGTACGTCGAATGTGATTTCGCCGCGCAAAGAGTCGGCCACTAGTTCGCTGTTAACAAGGGCGCCTTGCAAATCAAGATCGGCGCTAAGCTCGCCGCCGAAACTTGCTAACAGCGGCAGCGACTGTGCCATTCTCTCGCTGTTAAGCGAGGCAATGTTTGCTTCTAGTGCGAACGTGTCTTGTTCGCTGCGACTGTCTACTCGTAAAGCTCCTGCGACTTGACCGCCCCAGAGGCCAAGAGGAAGCAGTTCGAATTCTGTTACGCCGCGTTCAGCGTTCACGAACAGCTGCAGCTGTGTCAGATCGCTGTCACTCCAGCGCAGCAGTTCGATGTCGATGGCAGCTACGGTATCCAGCTGCGTGCCAAGCATGAGCTGCTGTGGCAGCTGTGCCCAAAAGCCTGCGCGCTGCGGATCTAAAAAACTAAAGTCGATTTCAGAGCCGCGAATTGCATAGCGGCGGTTAGCTGGCAAGCGCTCGTCGGCGGCGCTGAACGCGAGCTGTGCGTCGATGGCTCCTTCGCCAATTCGCGCATCGAAATCCTGAACGATAAGCCCTTCACTATTGAGATTGAAGTCGAACTCGAAAGCGGCGGTTTGCGGCTTTACCTCGAACTGCTCGCCGAAGGCGTTTTGCAACGTCTCTGGTTCGAGGCTGCGCATCCACGCGTTAAGGTCGAAGTCTAGCGCGCTGACCGAACCGCCGACTGCAAGCTCGCCGCCCAACCATGTCGCCTGTGCAGCTATTTCAGCCAGCAGCGGCGTAGAGCCAAGTCGCAGGGAGTTTACTGACGCGGAGGCACTAGCTAGCTCCGCCACGACCTCGCCGCCAAATGTGAGCGGCACCCGCATCTCATCGCGATGAAGCCCGCTGTAGCGTGCCACGACGCCTTGGCCTTGCAGTTCAAAGGGTTCGCCTAAGAGATTGGCGCCGAGTAGCTCGAGTTCGATATCGCGCAGGGCAAAGCTGGCCGCTTGCGTGCTGACATCCAGAGAGCTCTCGCTGATTAGCAGGCGTTCGATGGCTAGCTGTGGCGTTAAGTCGAGCGCCTCGCCGGCATTGGCAAAAAGCAGGCCGCGTAGGGTATCAGTCAACCAGATGCTCCCGCCGTCTGCTGCGCTGCGCTGATTGATATGAAGCCCATCCAAGGTCAGTTGGCTAATCTGCCAGCTGCTCTGCCCAAGCTGCCACGGACTGAGGCGTAGGGAGAGCTCGCGTACCGAGGCGAGCTCCTGTGGATGCTGGGGATGGCTAAGCCGAAGGTCTCGCAGAATAAACTCTTGTCTCACAAGATCGAGCTGAGTAGTCCCTGCAAGTGTCAGCTCTAGCTCTAAGGCGCTAGCGAGCTCAAGCAACTGATTTTGCAGCTGCGTTTTACTGAATTGTGAAAAGCCATAGACCCCGGCCGCTGTGAGTAAAGCGAGGATGATGAGCGCACTGGCAATGCGAGTTGAGTGCTTGCGTGCTGACATTGAACGGTCGTTGGCCTGCTTTGTGAATGCTAAGAAAGGGATTGCTAAACTGCAGTTGCAGTCAAACCAGAGTTGCGAAGCAATTTGGCGGCAGAGTCACGCCCAAGCGCACCGGCTTTGGCAGGAGTCTACCGGAATGCTGGTAAAGCTGCACTACACGGCCCCTCGCTTTCAATAGACTGCCCCGCACCCTATAATGCGCCCCTTCTAAGGCTAGTTTTTGGCACCGTCGCACCCCTGTGAACGAGTGCTTGATTATCAAAAGAGAAGAGTCAGCATGAGCGGAACAGCCCAGCGCAGCGCGAAGGTCGAGCGCAATACCAACGAGACGCAAATTAGCGTCGCGATTAACCTCGATGGCACGGGGAAGTTGAACTGCGAAACCGGCCTGCCTTTTCTTGACCATATGCTGGATCAAATTGCGCGCCACGGGCTTATTGATATAGACGTTAAGGCTAGGGGCGATCTCGAAATCGATGCTCACCACACGGTAGAAGACATCGGCATTACTCTGGGCCAGGCTTTTACTCAGGCTTTAGATAAGACAGGCATCCGCCGCTACGGCCACGCCTATGTGCCTCTAGACGAAGCGCTGTCGCGTGTTGTTATCGACTTCTCTGGGCGTCCCGGCCTGGAATACCATGTGCAGTTTGTTAAAGGCACGGTGGGTAACTTCGACGTCGATCTGTTTCACGAATTTTTCCAAGGCTTCGTGAATCACGCCCTTGCGACACTGCACATCGATAATCTTCGCGGTAAGAATGCTCACCACCAAATTGAAACGATCTTCAAGGCGTTTGGTCGCGCGGTGCGCATGGCTACCGAGCTAGATCCGCGTTCCGCCGGTGTCGTGCCCTCTACTAAAGGCTCGCTCTAGAGCACATGAAATCGCAGGACGGGTTTTTACCTGTTGCTCGCGCAAAGCTGAAGCTATGAATAAAATCGCCGTCATTGACTATGGCATGGGCAATCTCCACTCCGTGGCGAAAGCGCTCGAGCATGTCGCTCGTCAGCTAGGTCAAGACACCGAAGTTCTCGTCACTCCTGATCCGCAGGTTATCGCAAGCGCCGACCGCGTCATCTTTCCAGGCGTGGGCGCTATCCGTGACTGCATGGCAGAGATCAACCGCCTAGACGTAGGTAATATCGTGCGCGACGCGATCGCGACCAAACCCGTGTTCGCTATTTGTGTCGGCATGCAGGCACTCATGTCACGCAGCGAAGAAAATGGCGGAGTTGATTGCCTAGGCCTGATCGATGGCGACATTCGCTTCTTCGGCGATAGGCTCGAAGACGGCCAAGGTGCAAAGCTCAAGGTTCCCCACATGGGGTGGAACGAAGTCGAGCAGGTGCAGAGTCATCCTCTGTGGCAGGGGGTGCCTGCGCGCAGCCGTTTTTATTTTGTGCACAGCTACTATCTGCCCCACGATGAGAGCAGCGCGAGTCGCGGCGTAGTCGGCGTAAGTCACTATGGCAAAGAGATCGCTGCGGTGCTGGCAAAACCGAATTTGTTCGCTACCCAGTTTCATCCAGAAAAAAGCCAAGAAGCAGGCTTAACTCTGCTACGAAATTTTCTTAACTGGGACGGCTCAGAGTCTGTCTGAGCTGCGTAAGTTTTCGTTAACGCGTCGAATACGGCGCCGTGGAATTTAAGACATGCTAGTCATACCAGCAATTGATCTAAAAGACGGACAATGTGTTCGTTTGAAGCAGGGCAGAATGGAAGACTCGACGGTTTTCTCCGACGATCCCGTAAGCATGGCCGGAATTTGGGCCGCCAAGGGTGCGCGGCGTTTACATATTGTCGATCTCAACGGCGCCTTTGCTGGCACGCCAGTAAACGCAGAAATTGTGCAAGCAATTGCTGCGCGCTATCCCGACCTGCCGATACAAATCGGCGGCGGTATTCGCAATCTCGAAAGCATACAGTTCTACCTCGATGCCGGCGTAAGCTATGTCATCATTGGAACGGCAGCGGTGAAAGATCCCGAGTTTGTGCGCGCCGCCTGTGAAAAATTCCCTGGCAAAATAATTGTTGGTATCGATGCCATAGACGGCATGGTGGCGACAGACGGCTGGGCCGACGTCTCAGAGGTGCTAGCTACTGACCTCGTAGCACAGTTCGCTGACTACGGCGTGGAGGCAATTGTGTACACCGACATTGCCCGCGACGGCATGATGAAAGGCGTCAATATTGAAGCCACGCAGGAGCTCGCTGAAGACTCTGCGATACCGATTATTGCCTCGGGTGGGCTGAGCAAACTTGCCGACGTTGCGGCTATTCGTGAAGCTGCAGACACCGAAACCGGCGCCGGCATCATGGGAGTGATCACGGGCCGCGCAATTTACGAGGGCACTATCGATCTTGCCCTCGCGCAGCAGCTAGCTGACGGCTATCCCGAGAACTAAACCAGTACAGTGAGGGCTGCCCGTGGGCTTAGCTAAACGAATAATTCCCTGCTTAGACTGTGAGAACGGACGCGTAGTTAAGGGCGTGCAGTTTTTAGATATTCGCGACGCGGGCGATCCCGTTGAGGTAGCCAAGCGCTACTGCGACGCTGGCGCCGACGAAATTACCTTTCTCGATATCACCGCAAGCCACGAGGGTCGTGAAACCACGGTGCACACCGTTGAGGCAATCGCGAGCCAGGTATTTATTCCTTTAACTGTCGGTGGCGGTATACGTACGCTTGAAGATATACGGGCGATGCTAAATGCCGGCGCCGATAAGGTTGGCATTAACACGGCGGCGGTGACAGATCCCGATTTCGTCCGTGCGGCGGCTGAGCGCTTCGGCTCTCAATGCATTGTGGTGGCGATCGATGCCAAACGCGTATCCTCCGCAGAGGAGACGCCGCGCTGGGAGATTTTTACTCACGGCGGACGTAAACCCACCGGCCTGGACGCTATTGAATGGGCTAAAAAAATGGTGTCCTACGGCGCCGGTGAAATTCTACTGACCAGCATGGACAAAGACGGCACTAAAAGTGGATTCGATCTTGAGCTCAATCGCGCGGTAAGTCGTGCGGTACCTGTGCCCATTATCGCCTCGGGCGGGGTGGGCAATTTAGAGCATTTGGCAGAAGGCGTGCTTGAGGGTGAAGCGGACGCTGTGCTCGCCGCTAGTATTTTTCACTTTCAGGAATACACCATAGGCGAAGCCAAGGACTTTATGGCTGAGCGTGGAATAGAGATACGCAAGGTTTAAGTGCCGCGCTGCTATCTAACTTTTCGGTCCATTATCTGCCATGCTCAAGCCAATACTTTCTCAAGCGTTAGTCTTAGTCTTCGGTGTTCTTTATTGCCAGCGGCTTGTAAGCATTAATGCCTTTCAGCACGTTGAGCGCCTCGTTTAGCGGGTAGTCGTTAACTAGCACTTCCTCTGCTGTGATGAGCACCTGAGCAAGTTCTTCTGCACTTAAGCCTGACTGCCCTTCCTTGCTTTGCTCTGCGTCCGCATTGTCATCAGCCGCATCATTGCCATTCTCTAAGTGGCCGCTGAGATCCGACTCGCGGTATTGGGTGACGCTGCGCGCGCGGCGTGTAACGAAAGCCTCTTCTACTTCAATATCCGGCACTACACCTTGAGCCTGAATAGAGCGTCCGCTCGGCGTGTAGTACAGCGATGTCGTTAGTTTTATCGCTTTGTCTGCCGCCAGTGGCAGCACCGTTTGTACCGAGCCTTTGCCGAAACTTTCGGTGCCCATGATCAGCGCGCGTTTATGGTCCTGAAGAGCACCGGCGACGATCTCGCTCGCCGAGGCTGAGCCTTCGTTTACTAACACGACCAAGGGCAGGTCCGGCGCAAGGGTTTGCGTGGTTGCTCGGTAGCTAGACTGCGCCTCTTCTAAACGGCCCTTAGTCGACACGACCACACCGTCATCGATAAACGCGTCGACTACCTGCACGGAAGCCTGTAGCACACCGCCGGGATTGTTGCGCAAATCAAGCACCACACCCTTGAGTTCTTCGTCCGCAGCCATGAGTTCCGTCAGCTCTTCGACGAATTCCTCGCCGGTGTTGCCGCGGAACTGCGAGATGCGCAGGTAGGCATAGCCCGGTTCTAGCAGTCTGCTGCGCACGCTGGAGATCGCGATAACTTCGCGGGTAAGCACAAGGTCGAAAGGCTCTTCGCCCTCACGGGCAATCGTGATGCTGACATCGGAACCGGGTGCACCGCGCATCATTTTTGCAGCCTCATCGGGCTGCATCTCGCTGATAGGTTTGTTGTCTATCTCGATAATTAAATCACCGGCGAGCACACCGGCGCGGTCGGCAGGCGAGTCGTCGATAGGGGCGACCACCAAGATATAGCCGTCACGGCGACTCACTTCAACGCCAAGACCGCCGAACTCACCGGTCGTGGTGTCCTGCAGGGAATCGAATTCGTTGCCCACCATATACGCAGAATGAGGATCCAGACCCGACAGCATGCCTTCGATGGCGTAGCCGAGCAGCGTTTCATCGTCGATGTCTTCAACGTAGGAGCGGCGAATATGATCTAGTGCCTGTGTGAACATGCGCACTTCGTTCAGCGGCAGCGGCAGAGCGTTCGCTCCTTCCTGAGCTGCTACGCTGCCCGCGCTCAGCAGGCCGCTACTCAGGGCTACTGCAGTGCCTAAGCTCCTTAGCAAAGAAGTGGCAGAAGCGGATGAAGGGCGATTAGCAAAAGAGAACGCTGTAAGGGCTGAGGGCATGCTGTGTCCTACTGCAAATGGGCGCCTAGAGTTGGGCGCGAAGGTGAAGATTAAGGTCTCATACTTTCAGTTTACGCCGAAATAGGCAATCTCAGTCTAGCCACTGCCTAGGATCTTGAGCGACCCCGCGGTGACGTATCTCGAAATACAGCCCGCCTTGGTCGGCAGCACCCGAGCGGGCGAGAGGCTCGCCCGCGCTTATGGAGTCTCCTGCTGCCACTTCGAGTGCTTCGTTATTGCCGTAAAGAGTCATGTAGGCGTCGCCATGATCGACTATCACCAATAAACCCGCTCCGCGCAGCCAATCGGCAAAGACTACACGACCTTCATGCACCGCGCTCACAGTGGTGCCCGCAGGCGTTGCGTAGTTAATACCGTTGTGGCGCAAGCCGTCGTTATCGCGGCCGAAATTGCGGCTTATGCGCGCTTCTACGGGTTTCGGTAAGGTTCCACGCGCTGCAGAAAAGCGGGTGCTCTTGGCGCGTTGCGGCGCTTGTTGCAGTGCGCTTTCGAGTTTGTCGATGAGCTGCTGTACGCCGGCTTTGTCGATTTCCAGCTGTTCGAGCTCGCTGCGCTGCGCATCCATGTTCGCGGCGAGTGCTGCTAATGCTTGCTGTCTGCTCTGCCTGTCTTGCTCAAGAATTTGCCGCTCGCTCTCCAGCGCTTGCCGTGCCTGGTCTAGTTGCTGCTGTTGCTGGGCGAGTGTTTGCTGCGTGGAGGCGAGTTTTTCTAGCTGGTTTTTATAATCATTTATCGCCGAGCGCTGCGCGGCGCTCAGGCGGCCAAGCATCACCGCTCGCCGCTGCGCTGTTGCGGGGGCTTCGCCGCTGAGTAGCGCCCGCGCCGCGCCGAGATCGCCTTGTTTGTGCAGCGTGCGTAGCAGCTCTGCGAATCGAGTCTCTTGCGCGTTTAGGGTCGACTGCTGCGCGTTTATTTCCTCGTTGAGCTTTTCGATTTCCTGCGCCAGAGCCTGTTCGCGTTGACGCAGGGTTTGTACGCGCAAACTACTTGCTTCGAGCCTGGCTGCGGCTTCTTGCAAGCGTTTTTCCTCGCGGCCCTGCTGGGCGTTGGCCTCCCGTAACCAATCGGCGATGTCCGCCATGGCCGACTCGGTTGCCTCGAGCTGGGCGCGAGCCTGGGCAGCGGACTGCTGCTCCGCGCCGCCTGCCTGTGGCGCCAAGCCAATCCCCGTCGCGACAAAAACCGCGCAGAGCGCGTGCGCGACGTGTCTAGCCATTAGGCTAGCAGGTCCTTGCCGGTCATCTCCGCGGGAATATCGAGATCCAGCAGCGATAGCAGCGTGGGAGCGAGGTCGCAGAGCGCGCCTTCGCCTTGGAACTGTTTGTCCGACTCGCCCACGTAAACCAGTGGCACAGGGCCGTTAGTGTGAGAGGTCAGGGGCTGCCGAGTCTCAGAGTCGAGCATCTGCTCGACGTTGCCGTGGTCGGCGGTTATGAGCAGCTCACCACTGACTTCGTTGATGGCGCTAACAATGCGCGCCAAACAGCTAT
Source organism: Pseudohongiellaceae bacterium (assembly GCA_965661495.1). Taxonomy (GTDB): domain Bacteria; phylum Pseudomonadota; class Gammaproteobacteria; order Pseudomonadales; family Pseudohongiellaceae; genus UBA9145. The sequence goes on from CBFIDY010000004.1 coordinate 10,800, forward strand.
CGAGCGTCTCAACCGCTTTTACAGCCGCAGCGAAGTCCCCTGTATGGCCAACCATATCGCCGTTGGCGTAGTTGCAGATGATGGCGTCGAAGCGTCGTGAACGGATGGCGTCCACGAGTTTGTCGGTAACTTCGAAGGCCGACATTTCGGGTTTCAGGTCATAGGTTTTGACATCTGGCGAGGCGATTAGCTCGCGCTCTTCGCTGGCGAAGGGCTCCTCTCTGCCGCCGTTGAAGAAAAATGTCACGTGAGCGTATTTCTCGGTCTCGGCGATGCGCAGCTGGGTCTTGCCCTGCTTTGCGAGGGTTTCGCCAAGCACGTTCTGCAGTACTTCAGGCGGGTAGGCGCAGGGAGCGTCGATGTCATCGGCATACTGGGTCAGCGTAACGAAGCTGGCGAGGGCAGGGATGTGTTTGCGCTCGAAGCCTTCGAAGTCGGCGTGCAAAAAGGCACGGGACAGCTCCCGCGCGCGGTCCGAGCGGAAGTTCATGAACACGACGACATCGTCGTCTTTAACTAGCGCCGGGCTGCTGCCAATGACAGTGGGCTTGACGAACTCGTCATCTTCGCCGCGCTCGTAGGCTGCATCGAGCCCTTGCTCCACGCTGGCATAGTTAAACTCTGCGCTGCCCGCTGTTAGCAGGTCGTAAGCGGGCTCCACCCTGTCCCAACGGTTGTCGCGGTCCATGGCATAAAAGCGCCCGCATAGAGACGCGACGCGGCCGCGGCCACTCGCGGCAAGCAGGCTGTCGGCGCGCTTGAGTGAGGCCAGCGCGCTGCGCGGCGGCGTATCGCGACCGTCGAGGAAGGCATGGAGGTAGACCTGCGTCGCCCCCCGCGCCAGCGCGAGCTCTAGCAGAGCAATAATCTGATCTTCATGGCTGTGTATGCCGCCGGGAGAGAGCAGGCCAAACACATGCAGCGCCGATTGCTTGTCAACGCTTGTGGCAATCGCCTGTGCGAGCTGGGCGTTATCCGCGAAGCTGCCGTCGGCGATGTCTTTATCGATGCGGGTGAGATTCTGATAAACAACCCGGCCAGCACCGAGGTTCATATGGCCGACCTCAGAATTGCCCATTTGACCTTCGGGTAGCCCAACCGCGAGTCCCGATGTACGAATCAAAGTATGCGGCTGCTCGCGCCACAGCTTGTCCCAAGTGGGGCTGTTGGCGGCATGAATAGCATTGCTGTCGGTAGCTTCGCGGTGGCCCCAGCCGTCCAGAATCAAGAGTAAAGCGGTCTTTGCTGCTGTCATAGATACGTAGCCATAGTAGGAGTTTTAAGCGGAAGACTAGCATTATCCGTGAATCTGCTTCGCTTCTCTAGCGCTGCTGCTTCCCCACCTGCCCGTGCTGCTGTTTTAGGCCCGCGGGGGGTGTATACTTGCGCTCCTTATTCGCCGCAAGACAACGAGTTATCCATGGCGCAGTTCATCGAGTTTTTAGGAAATCACCCACTATTGTTTGGCTGTTGGTTAGCCGCTTTCGTCGCGATCGTGTTCTATCATCAGCGAACCGGAGCCAAGGGCGTAAGCCCTGCGCAGGCGGTTGCGCTTATCAACCGCAGCGAAGCTGTGGTGGTCGATATTCGGGACAAGAAAGATTTTGATGAGGGTCATATCGTCGACGCCCATCACATCCCTGCGGCAAAGCTCGCGCAGCGCGTAACCGAGCTGACGAAGAAGCAGGGCAAGCCGGTCATTGTTGTCTGCAAGATGGGACAGCAGGCGGGCGAGTCGGTTAAGGCTCTAGAGGCGGCGGGCCACGATCCGGTCTATAAAATGGTAGGCGGCATGGCCGAATGGCGCGGGCAGTCTTTGCCGGTGGTCATGAAATAGGCCTGATAGTCACGGCTTAGCAGCTAAGGCTCACCACATTCAATTGTTCAATCTCGATTAGAAATCACACTATTAGGAAGCATCATGGCAGACAACGAAGAAAACACAGCAGCGCAGGATTCAGCAGCGCAAGCTCAGCAGCCAGCCGGACCTCAATTCGCGCTGCAGCGTATTTACCTTAAGGACTGCTCCTTTGAGTCGCCGCGCAGCCCGGCGGTTTTTCAAAGCCAGTGGCAGCCAAAGATTAACTTCGACATTAAGACCAAGAGCGAGAAGGTCCAAGAAGGCGTGTACGAGGTTGTGCTTGTGCTGACCGTGGAGGCTCAGCTCGAAGAGCAGCCCGCTTTTGTAGTTGAAGTGCAGCAGGCGGGTATCTTCACTGCTGCTGATTTTGCTGATGAGCAGCGCGAGCAGCTCCTCGCTACAGTATGCCCGAATATACTGTTCCCCTACGCCCGCGAAGCTGTAGACAATCTGGTGGTGAAAGGCAGCTTCCCGGCCCTCATGCTGTCGCCGATCAACTTCGATGCGCTCTATGCGCAGCAGAAGCAGGCACAGGCGGAACAAGCCGCCTCGACGGAACCAGCCAACTAGTTCGGCTAGTAACGCCGTTACCCAGAGGCTGCTGTCGGCGACAGTTCGGCACCCTCAAATCCAAGCTGCCGCCAGGCCTCAAAGGTCACCAAGGCGGCAGCGTTGGAAAGATTCAGGCTTCTGCTCTGACTCAGCATTGGGATGCGCAGCAAGCCTTGGGCACCTAGCTGATCCCGCACTTCCGGCGGCAAGCCTCGGGTCTCAGGCCCAAAAATCAGATAGTCCCCAGACCGATAGCGCACCTGATGATAGTCACGCTTACCCTTTGTGCTGAGCCCGTAAAGCTGGCCCTGCGTAGCGGTGGCAAGAAAGCTGTCCCAGTCTTTGTGCAGTGTCACACCCGCAAACTCATGGTAATCCAGGCCGGCGCGCCGTAGGCGCTTGTCATCAAGTTCAAAGCCTAATGGCTCGATTAAGTGAAGCTTACAGCCGGTATTTGCCGCAAGGCGTATTATGTTACCCGTGTTGGGTGGGATCTCTGGCTCAAACAACACTATATTTAACAATTACTTATGTCCTTTTCGCGATCTCTACCCCAATTTGTCCCAGTTTAGCGTCGCATTCAGTGAGGCTCTAGTTTAAAAATACGCAGTGAGCGTTTTTTTTCGTAAAGCCGATAGCGAAGAATCTGCGAATTTCACCAATTAAAACAATTTCAGACGCGCATAGTTTGATAAAAAACACTACAATAATTAGAAAGTTAATGGGTGAAATGCTTGATGTCGTGGTTTAAAAGACAACCTCAGTCACTGAGTCGCGTGGGTGTGGCTTTTGGCCCTAAACAGGTGACGGTGGCACACATCGAAAACCGCTCAGGCCGACCCCATCTGCTCAACTGCCGCAGCGCCGCTTTTGAATCCGAAAAGTCCGCACCTAGGGTGCTCTCCCGCCTGGTTAAAGAATGCGAGCTCGAGGGAAAGCTCTGCAACTTCGTTCTGTCGCCACAAGATTACAATCTGCTGTTAGTAGAAGCACCTAATGTACAGAGCTCAGAGCTTCGCGCTGCTGCACGTTGGAAAGTGAAAGACTTGCTCGACGGCAAGCCAGAAGACATGGCGATCGATCTTTTCCATGTGCCGTCCGAAGCCTACCGCGGCCGCGAAATGGTGTATGTAGTCGCTTAGCTAAACGAGCGAATCCGCGAATGGGGATCGGAGACCATTTCTCCATCCTAGGTATTGGATTCGCCAATTCGATAGTAGTATTTTCTTTAATGTGCAGGTAATATTTTGAAATTAAAATACTTTATCCTACTCTCGGGTCCTTATTCCGCTGAGACAAAGCGGGTATAAAACGGGAGATTTCTTAATAGCGGGACAGTACAAGCGTAATAAGATACTCAAAAATTCACGCTAGGCTAACTTACGAACTGTTGGTAGTACTAAAAGAAGTCTCACTCTTTTTTAGAAGCGAGAAGTTTAAAAAACGAGAGCCGATCGAGCAGATCAAGACGCAGTTTGACTAAGATCATCGAAGTAGAGGCATCACTTCACACAATACACAGCGCTCGCGCTGCAAAACGGGGCCGCCTGGGCTCAACAAATCCAAAGCAAGGGAAGTGTAGGCACGCTATGACTTCAGCAAAACAGGTTAAAAACAGGATCACTTTTAAACAGAAAGCTAATAAAGCTAATCAGGACGGTTTCACGATTGTTGAGTTAATCGTAGTTATCCTTTTGCTTGGAATTCTAACGGCTACGGCGCTGCCAAGATTCCTAGATGTTACAGACGAAGCTCATGACGCAGAAGTTGCGCCAACTACACAGACAACCCAAGAGCGATAATCGAATTTGGCAGCTACCGCTCTCACGATCGAATACTCAGCTGGCGCGAACTTTACGTTATGCCAGCTGAGTAGTGCCGTGGCTTGCTAGTCGGCAGCGAGCTGCTCGAATTCCTTGAGCTTGCGTGTAAGGGTATTGCGTCCCCAGCCGAGCAGGTCTGCAGCATCGCGTTTACGACCCGCCGTGTGCTTCAAGGCTATATCTATCATCGTGCGTTCAAACATCGGCGTAGCGTTGTTAAGAATGCCTTTATTCCCCGAGCTAAGCTGTTTGTCCGCCCAGACCTGCAGCGCTGAGGTCCAGCTATCCGACGGTGCTTCGCTTGGCTGTGATGAAAACTCAGGCGGCAGATCATCGATATACACTTCCCTTGTCGATGCCATGACCGTAATCCAGCGGCAGAAGTTCTCTAGCTGCCGTACATTGCCAGGCCAGCTGAGGCCCATAAGATACTCTTCGGTTTCTGGACGCAGTATTTTCGCTTCTGTTGCCAGTTCCTGTGCTGCGGATGACAAAAAATAGTGAGCGAGCCTTGGGATGTCCTCGCGCCGATCGCTAAGTTTTGGAATGTGTATACGAATAACATTAAGGCGATGGAAAAGGTCTTCCCGGAAAAGGTTTTCCTGAACTAAACGCTCGAGATCCTGATGAGTTGCCGCGATAATACGGACATCTACCTTAATCGAAGTGGTGCCGCCGACTCGATAAAATTCGCCATCGGAAAGCACGCGTAGCAGTCGCGTTTGCGTATCCGCTGGCATATCGCCAATTTCATCAAGGAAAAGCGTGCCGCCGTTGGCCTGTTCAAAACGTCCTGTACGTTGAGTGGTTGCGCCGGTGAAGGCTCCTTTCTCGTGGCCAAAGAGTTCAGATTCGATAAGGTCTTTTGGAATAGCCGCGACATTCAGTGGCACGAAGGTCTCTGCGCTGCGGGGGCTGTGCTGATGTAAGGCATGAGCTACAAGCTCCTTGCCAGTGCCAGACTCGCCGTTGATGAGCACGGAAATATTTGACTGTGAAAGCCTGCCGATCGCGCGGAACACCTCCTGCATCGCGGGCGCCTCGCCGATGATTTCTTGCACTTTCTCTTCCTCGGCGGGTGCTATTTCACTGCGCTTCTCTTGCGAGTGCGCCAAGGCCCTTAGAGTCATAGCCACTGCTTCGTCTATATCGAAGGGCTTGGGCAAATACTCAAAGGCGCCGCGACTGTATGAGGAAACAGCGCTGTCCAGATCTGAGTGGGCGGTCATGATAATGACAGGCAGGTCAGGAAAACGCGCGTTAACGGTCGACAGTAGTTCAAGTCCGCTGATGCCCGGCATTCTGATATCGCTGATGATGGCGTCCGGCTGACTGTTTTCCAGGCGGTGCAGAAGGTCGTCGCCATTATCAAAAGAACTAGTGCTCAGGCCGGCTTTAGCTAGTGACTTTTCGAGCACCCAGCGGATGGATCGGTCGTCGTCGAGTATCCAAACTGAATCGTTTTTCTGTGTCACGTCATGTTCCTCGTTGAGCCTAAATAGGGTCGTCGTCGTTCGCTAAGCGAGCGGTAAAATAATTGAAAAGCAGGTAGCACCGGGTCTAGAGTCACACTCTATAAGTCCGTGATGCCTGTTAATAATGTCGCGCGCTATTGATAAGCCTAAGCCGGTGCCCTCGGCACGGCCGCTTATCATCGGATAGAAAAGTGTGTCGATGATCTGCTCGGGGATGCCAGGCCCGTTGTCTATGATGCGGATATTAGCCGCGAGTCTGTGAAAACTTGAATTGAGTGTCGCGTTGCGCGTGATACGCGTTCTTAAAATGATTTTCCCCAGAGTATGATCGACGCAGGGGCTTGTAAGCGCCTGCATCGCGTTACGAATAATATTTAGCGTGGCCTGTATGAGTTGTTCGGAGTCGCCCGGAATAAGCGGTATAGAAGGGTCGTAGTCTCGCTCGATCTGTATCGTGCTGTCGGCGTGTTCGGCTTTGACTAGGCTGCGTACTCGCTCTAAAACTTCGTGAATATTAGTGGGCGCTAACTCTGGCGCTTTGCGCGAGCCAACTAGCCTGTCGACGAGATTACGCAGGCGATCGGCTTCTTCAATGATGACGCTCGTGTAATCGCCTAGTTCGCGATTAGGCAGCTCAGCTGCGAGTAGCTGAGCTGCTCCGCGAATACCGCCTAGCGGGTTTTTGATCTCGTGGGCTAGGCCTCGCACCAGTTCCCGAGTGGTCATATGAGTAGAATTCACTGACTCCTCGCGATTGATACGGTAGGCGTGTTCAAGGGAGTCTAGTTCCAGCAGTACCTGCTTGCCCTGCTCGTCTTCGAAAACATTCACCGTGTAGTCCACCTCGAGCTTTTTACCGTGGCTAAGCTTTAAGCACGCTTCACGCTTAGTGAAGCTGCTGCTGCTCTTAATAGCCTCTCTTATCTCCGTTATGTCTTCGTCAGCGCTGATCAGCAGCTGCTCAAGGTTGGAGCTGAGCGCTTTGCGCTCACTAATCTCAAAGATCTGCTCCGCCGCGAGATTGAGAAAAGTGAGTTGCAAAGAGTCATCCAGCAGGATGACTCCGGTTTTGAGGTGGTCCAACAGCTTCTTATGTATCTTGTTTACGGTCATGGCGGCTCTCGAATGCTCTGTAAGCTATGCAATAAATAAACCACCTCGGCGATTGCCTGATAAAAAGGCGAAAACGGGGCGAAGCTGCGGCTTCTGCGGCTTTCGGCGTGCGGTACTCCACCGTTTTTCCGAATTATTAAGATTGTGGGAAAGCCATGGCAGCTAACTTGCACTATTTTGGTGCGTTAGGCAATCAGCTGCAAGCGCCCAGGCAGGATCGGCAATAAGAGCGGAGGGTGTGGGCGCTGCACGAGTTAGTCATAAGTTGCCGACTGAGTTAACGCACTAGGGCAGGATGGATATAGATCCAGCGTTGAGAGTAAAGCCGAGCTGTATTGCATAGGAGTCTGGGAATGCGCCTGCGCGACAGGAGAAAGACAAAAGCGAAAGGCAAAAAAAAGCCCAGCGTGTGCTGGGCTTCTCCGTTAACTAAGGGCTCTGGCCTAAGCGAGCGCTTCCTTAGTCGTCTTAATGATTGCTGCGGCAACCTTGTAAGGATCCGCATTTGAAGCCGTACGACGGTCTTCTAGGCGGCCTTTCCAGCCATCCTGCACCGTACCGATTGGAATGCGGATCGAAGCCCCGCGATCGGAAACGCCGTAGCTGTATTCGTCAATTGCCTGAGTCTCGTGCAGACCTGTCAGGCGCTGATCGTTGTTGGCGCCGTAGACGCTCATGTGACGATCGATATGCTTGCCGAACTCCTCACAGATTTTGGTGAAAACCGCTTCGTCGCCATTGTCGCGCATCGCGCCGTTGGAGAAGTTGGCGTGCATGCCAGAGCCGTTCCAGTCTGAATCCTTGCCAAGCGGCTTGGGTTCGTAGTCGATTGCCATGCCGTAGCTTTCGGCGGTGCGCTCTAGCAGGTAGCGTGCGATCCAGATCTCATCACCGGCTTTTTGCGCGCCCTTGGCGAAGATCTGGAATTCCCACTGACCCGGAGCTACTTCGGCGTTAATGCCTTCTACGTTTAGGCCGGCTTCAAGGCAGATGTCCATGTGCTCTTCGATTAGCTCACGGCCATAGGCGTTACGCGCGCCAACTGAACAGTAGTAAGGGCCCTGAGGAGCGGGGTAGCCGCCCTTCGGGAAACCAGGGGGTAGGTCTGTCTTTGTATCCCACAGGAAGTATTCCTGCTCGAAGCCGAACCAGAAATCTTCGTCATCGTCTTCGATCGTGGCGCGGCCGTTAGTCGCGTGCGGAGTGCCATCAGCGTTGAGTACTTCACACATGACTAGGTAGGCGCTGGCACGATCGGGGTCTGGATAGACTGCCACAGGCTTAAGAAGGCAGTCGGAATCGTCGCCGGTAGCCTGATTTGTGGAGCTGCCATCGAATGACCACATGGGGCACTCGTCTACCGTACCGCCGAAGTCGTTGCGGACCATTGTCTTGCTGCGCAGGCCTTGAGTCGGCACGCTGCCGTCTAGCCAGATGTATTCGAGTTTAGATTTCATTCTTTTGGATTCTCCTGATCGCTTTCGACTGCATTGCTGTTATTTGGCTTACCCTAGGGTGGGAGCAAAATATATGCCATTCCTCTTTGGACTGCAAAGAATGGACCGCGAGCGGCCTAAAATGGCGCATTTTCAGTCATTTTCAGTGCGCCTAAGCGAAGCCTGATCCGGATATCGGACCTAAATTCCATGACAAGTGCACTATTTTGGCGCTCCGCACTAAGATCATGCTTTAAAATGGTGCAAATAGCGGACGGCTACTTCTGCTGCTGTTTTGAAGTCGGGAGGAGTAGGGCAGCGCGGCTGCAGGAATTTCCCGTAGGGGTGGGACCTAAACTCGCACGCCACGCTAATGTTTAGTCCGAGTCTCGTGTATACTCGCCGCCTTTCGTAGAACGGACACATTCCGTCTTACTGAGATCATTCGAGTGTTACCGCGCTGTGCTTGCCTCGCAGGCCCAGCAAGCGCTGCGCCCAGTTTCTTTATCTAACGCTGTTCACCTCGACCCCCTTCGCTAGGCACAGGCCGTGTTTGCGAGAGGCGAGTGCGAGCGGCAATAAGTGAGTGCCCTTAATCGTGATTGAAAAGATTCGCAATATCGCCATCATCGCCCACGTTGACCATGGTAAGACGACCCTTGTCGACAAGATGCTTCAGCAGTCGGGTACGCTGGAGTCCCGTGGCGGCAACGTCGAACGAGTCATGGACTCTAACGACCAAGAGAAAGAGCGTGGCATTACGATTCTGGCTAAGAACACGGCGATCAGCTGGAACGACTACCGAATTAATATCGTAGACACGCCTGGGCACGCCGACTTTCGGCGGTGAAGTTGAACGCGTCCTCTCTATGGTCGACAGCGTGCTGCTACTGGTCGACGCTGTAGACGGTCCGATGCCACAAACCCGCTTCGTTACGCAAAAGGCCTTCGATCAGGGCCTAAACCCAATCGTAGTCATCAATAAGGTTGACCGCGACGGTGCTCGTCCCGACTGGGTAGTAAACGAAGTATTCGATCTCTTTGACAAGCTGGGCGCTACCGACGAGCAGCTAGACTTCCCGATCATCTACGCTTCCGCTCTTGAGGGCATAGCGGGTCTCGACGTCGAGGACATGGCGACCAATATGGAACCGCTGTTCAAAGAGATCGTAGAGAAAGTGCCTCATCCTGACGTTGAAGTAGACGCGCCTCTGCAAATGCAAATCTCGGCGCTAGATTACAACAGCTACGTTGGCGTAATCGGTATTGGGCGCGTGACACGCGGCGCTGCACGAACTAACCAGCAGGTGATTATCGTCGATCGTGATGGCAACGAGCGCAAGGGCAAGCTGCTGCAGGTGAAGAGTCACTTGGGCCTAGAGCGCATCGATGTCGATGAGGCGCAGGCCGGTGAGATTATTTGCATCTCCGGTATCGACAAGCTCAATATTTCGGACACGATTTGCGACCCAGAAAAAGTCGAGGCAATGACACCGCTGTCGGTCGATGAGCCAACGATTAGCATGACCTTCCAAGTCAATGACTCACCTTTTGCGGGCCTAGAAGGTAAGTACGTGACAACGCGGAATATCAAAGACCGACTCGATCGCGAACTACTTTTCAACGTGGCTCTTCGCGTTGAGCCCGGTGACACGCCGGACAAGTATAAGGTGTCGGGCCGTGGTGAATTGCATCTTTCGGTACTGATTGAAACTATGCGCCGTGAAGGCTTCGAGCTCGCGGTATCGCGTCCTGAGGTCATCATTCAAGAAATTGACGGTGTAATGAGCGAGCCCTATGAGTCGCTAGTCATTGACTGTGACGAGCAGCATCAAGGTTCGGTTATGGAAGAGCTAGGCAATCGCCGCGCCGAGCTTCAGGACATGATGCCTGACGGCAAAGGTCGTGTGCGCCTTCAGTTCTTAGTACCCACACGCGGCTTGATTGGTTTCCGTTCGCAATTCCTGTCGCTCACCTCAGGATCGGGTCTCATGACCCACGTCTTCAGCCACTATGATGAATATAAAGATATCGAACTCGCAGCACGCTCGCGCGGGGTCCTTGTTTCTATGGTGCGCGGCAAGACACTTGGCTTCAGCCTGTTTAATCTTCAGGACCGCGGCAAACTCTTCGTGCCACCGAACATTGAAGTTTACGAGGGCATGATCATCGGGCTGCACAGCCGCGAGAATGACCTGGCGGTAAACCCAACAAAGGGCAAGCAGCTTACCAACGTACGTGCTTCGGGCACTGACGAAAACATCGTCTTAACGCCACCGGTGCGTCACACTCTAGAACAAGCGATGGAATTCATCGCCGATGATGAATTAGTTGAGGTGACACCGGAAAACGTTCGCCTGCGTAAGCGCTTTCTTACCGAGAACGAGCGTAAGCGTCACAGCCGCGGCAGTGCTGCGCGGGGCTAGGCTCACTTTGCACTAGGCCGGGGGCGCAGCAGCGCGCTCGGCTTGAGTCGCATCGGCTCGGCCTGTAAAGTTCCCAAGACTTACATTTTGGAAGGTGCTGCGATGCAGGTGCTGTTTCCCGAACTGAAACCCTATGCGCGCCACGAGCTGGCTGTGTCTTCGCTGCATACTCTCTATGTAGACGAGGCCGGCAATCCCGACGGCATACCCCTGCTGTTTGTTCACGGTGGCCCGGGAGGCGCCTGTGATGCAAGTTCGCGACGCTTCTATGATCCCGAGCACTATCGCATTGTCACCTTTGACCAGCGCGGCTGCGGTCGCTCCAAACCCCATGGCGAGCTCGAGGACAATACCACTCAGCTTCTCATCGAAGATATTGAAGCGATTCGTGAGTTTCTTGGCGTAGAAAAATGGGTGCTATTCGGCGGCTCTTGGGGTTCGACTCTTAGCTTGCTTTACGCCCAAGCCTATCCAACGCGCGTGCAGGCGATGATCCTGCGAGGCATCTTCCTCTGTCGTCAGCGCGATCTCGACTGGCTCTACAAAGAAGGCGCTTCAAGAATATTTCCCGATGCCTGGCATACTTTCGTATCCCATATACCGGCCGATGAGCGTGACGAGCTAGTCGAGGCATACAGCCAGCGCCTGCTTGGGAGCGACGAGCTGGCGCGTCTTTCCGCTGCCAAGCACTGGTCGGCGTGGGAGGGGAGCTGCTCTAAGCTACGCCCTAGTCAGGACGCGCTGGCGAAATTCACCAAACCCCATACTGCAATAGCACTGGCGAGAATAGAGAGTCACTTTTTCTTGAATAAAGGGTTTATAAAAGAGAATCAGATTCTACGCAATATGGTGCCGATCCAGAACATTCCAGCCATCATTGTTCATGGGCGGTACGATATGGTGTGTCCGCTGGACAATGCCACCGAGCTTCATAAACACTGGCCCGGCTCCGAATTGCAAATCATTCGCGACTCTGGTCATTCTTCTTCCGAGCCGGGCACAGTAGACGCGCTGGTACGCGCTGCGAAAACCGTTGCCAAGCGTCTCGGGGATGCGGGTTAACAATGATCTGCGTCATCCAGCGAGTAAAACACAGCCAGCTGCATATCGATGATGCGCTTCACGCGGAAATTGATCAGGGTCTGCTCGCTCTGGTGGGCTTGGAAAAAGGCGACGACGAAGGCAGCGTCAACAAGATGATTGATAAGCTGCTCGCCTACCGCGTCTTTGCAGATACCGACGGTAAAATGAATCTAAGCCTGACTGATATCGAAGGTGATCTGCTCTTAGTGTCTCAGTTCACCTTAGCAGCAGAAACACAAAAGGGTTTGCGTCCAGGTTTCTCGTCGGCGCTCCCGCCAGCCGAGGCTAAGCCGCTGTTCGATAGTATGGTTTCTCAAGCTGCCGCGCGGAATCCACATACGCAAAGCGGCGTATTCGGCGCCGACATGCAAATCTCGTTGCTCAACGACGGCCCGGTGACCTTTATACTGCGTGCCTAGCTTGTTGCGCTTCTCTTACGCGCCATCCGCCCCGCTAACACTCCAACTTCAAACAGACCCCACATCGGTATCGCCAATAGTGACTGAGTGAAAGGGTCTGGTGGCGTGATCAGCATGGCAATAACAAAGCAGCCAACGATGACATAGGGGCGTTTATTCGCGAGATCGCTTGGTTCCATTATCCCCGCCCAAATCAGCAGAAAGACGGCCACTGGAATCTCAAAGGTCACGCCAAAGGCAAGGAAGATTGTAAGCGCAAAAGACAGAAAGCTATTGATGTCAGGCGCAACCTGTATTCCTTCCGGGGCGACTGAAATAAAGAACGAGAAGACGATACCGAATAGCAGATAGCGTGCAAAGGCGATGCCGCCGTAGAACAGCAGTACGCTTGAAATAAACAGCGGGATGGCGATCGCTTTTTCGTTTTTGTAGAGACCCGGCGCAATGAAAGACCAGAGCTGATAGAGAATATAGGGCGCGGCGATCAGGAACGACACGTAAAACGTCAGTTTAAACGGCGCGAAGAAGGGCGCCGTTGGGTCGATGGCGATCATGCTTGTATTTTCGGGCAGGGCGCTGACCAGAGGCTCTGCGACATAGGTGTATATCTCTGCGGAGAAAGCGAACAGTGCAACAAAGCACACCACCACGGCAGCGAGACATTTCAGGAGCCGATCCCGCAGCTCAATTAGATGATCGATAAGAGTGAGTTCTTTGGCGTCTTCGGCTGAGGTCATTAGCTGTTGGATTCTTGGTGGCTGTCTGGCTGCTGGGGTTTCTCGTTTGTGTCTTCTCCTGTCTGCCCCTGCGCCAACTTCGGATTCACTCCAGTGCCGTAGCGTGGCGTGCTGCGTTTAGGAGTAGCTGTCGGAGCTTCCTCGCTTGCAGTCGCGGGCTCAGTGGATGCGCCCTCGGCGCTTTGCATGTTGCCACTGTCATTCGCCTGCTTAGTCGTGGTCATGCCCGGCGCCGAGCTGGCGGCTTTGTCCTCCGCTTCGGGCGAAGGTGGCGGATTTTCGAGGTCGCGCACGGCTTGAGATTCGGTAGCGCTGGAGGCGCCGGGATCGAAGTGGCTGCTGGTGACCAAGCTATCAACCGACAGCTTTGTGTCGTCGGCGATTTTTTTTACATGCGCTTTGGCTTCTTCGATGTCTTCGAGCACCGCTTCGTTGTGAAGCTGACGTTTGATTTCGTCGGTGTTGAGTTCGCGCTCAATTTCGGACTTCACTTTGTTGTAGCTGCGGCGGAAGCGGCCGAGCCAAAGGCTGCCTGTGCGAATGGCGCCCGGCAGCTTGTCAGGGCCGATAACTAACAGGGCCACGACACAGACGAGCATGAGCTCCATGGGGGATATATTAAACATCGTAAGACGCCGACACTCTTAGCTTGCGTAGGGGGTCTCGGCGCTAGCGCCGAGGGAGGGGCAGCTAGTTAGATTTGCTATCTTCGTCGTCAGCGGCGACTTTTTCCTGTGTCGTCACTTCCTCGTCATCGTCCTTGATCGCTTTTTTAAAGCCCTTCAATGCGCCGCCGAGGTCGGTGCCGAGGCTAGCGAGTTTCTTGGTGCCAAACAGCAGCACAACAATGACCAGAACGATAACGAGTTGCATGGGGCCTATAGCCATTCCAATTCTCCTTGGTGCGCGGCGTCAAGCCTAGCGTCTTATCCAGATGTCGATGTGCGGGAAGCCTTTTCGGCCAGTCCCGATAGTGTAAAGCGTTTACGCAGCTCCTCCAACACTTCATCGTGGCTGAGCCCGAGGTGGCTTAGCATAACGAGGCTGTGGAACCACAAATCGGCGGTTTCACCGATGAGTTCGGCGCGAAGCTTGTCCGACGCGGGCTCGTTGCCAAGATCTTTGGCCGCAAGAATCGCTTCGGTGGCCTCTTCGCCTACTTTTTCAAGAATCTTATTCAGGCCCTTATGATGCAGGCTTGCTACATAGGAGCTGTCAGGACTTGCCTGCTTACGTTCCTCAAGGGTTTGGGCTAATTGCTCTAACACGTCGCTCATGGTCGGTCTCGTTGCTTGCGGCTGCCGCACTCGTCGTAGGCTGCGCAGTATGACATCAATTAGGGAGGCTAGCTCGAGTACAGCTCTTTGGGGTCGCGCAGCACTGGCTCGACACTGCGCCACGTATCGCCTTCTAGCCGGCGATAGAAGCAGCTACGGCGGCCGGTATGACAGGCGATGTCGCCGATCTGCTCGACACGGTAGCAAAGTACGTCTGCGTCACAGTCTAGGCGCATCTCGATAAGCTTCTGCACGTTTCCAGACTCTTCTCCCTTACGCCACAGTTTGCCGCGGGAGCGGGACCAGTATACCGCACGCCCCTCATCTGCAGTTGCGACCACGGCGTCGGCATTCGCCCAGGCGACCATCAGCAGCTCGCCAGTGGCTGCGTCTTGGGCGACGACGGGCACTAGGCCGTCGGCATTGAAACGGATGTCGTCGAGAAAACTAGTCATGGAATGAGTATCGCCGTTCAACGCCGAAAACACAAAAATGCAACCGCAAGCGCCGCGCCCACACCAAGCAGAGACGGTGAGGCAGATAGCACGTCTCGGCTTGCCGGAACAACACTCGCAAGCCCGGCGCCGGCAATAAGAACCGCTAACAGCCGATCGCCGCTCCTCGCGCGCTCGGCACGTCGAGTGTTTTGCTCCTGCTGCTTTATTAGAGTGGCATTGATCGCAGCAAGCTGCTGGCTCTGCGATCCCGCGCTAGCTAGCAGCTGCGGTAAGTTGGGCAGCTGTTCGAGGAGCTCTGGTAGATTGTCCTGCAGCCTGCCAAGCAGGGTGAACGGGCTTAGACGCTTGGCGTTCCAGCGTTCAAGGAAGGGCAGCGCCGTCTGCCAAAGGTCTAGCTGAGGATAGAGCTGTCTGCCAAGACCCTCGATATTAAGCAGCGTCTTTTGCAAGAGCACGAGCGAAGGCTGTACCTGCATATCAAAGCGGCCTGCGGTTGCAAAAAGCTGAACTAGGATCTGCCCGAAGCTAATTTCGCTTAGAGGTTTTTCGAAAATCGGCTCGCAAACACTGCGAATAGCCGATTCGAATTCATGCACGCGGGTCGTTGCCGGCACCCAACCGCAGGCGATATGCAGCTCAGCTACGCGGCGATAGTCCTGTTTGAAAATAGCGAGTAGGTTCTTTGCAAGATAATCCTGATCGTCATCGCTTAGCGAGCCGATAATCGCGCAGTCGATAGCAATGTAATGGGGCTTAGCGCCAGTTTTGGCGACAAAAATATTGCCCGGATGCATGTCGGCGTGAAAGAAATTCTGCTCGAATACCTGGGTGAAGAAAATATTCACGCCGGCCTCGGCAAGATGCTTGAGGTCGACTCCGCGCGCATTAAGCTCGGCAATATCAGCAACCGGAATGCCGTCTATTCGCTCCATGACGAGCATGCTGCTGTTGCAGAAGTCCCAGTAGATCTTCGGTACGTACAGCTGCTGCGAATCTTCGAAGTTACGCCGTAGCTGCGCTGTGTTCGCCGCCTCGTTTTGCAGGTTTAATTCATCGAGAATAATTTTCTCATAGTCATTGATGACTTCGATGGGGCGCAGGCGCTGACCCAAAGTCGATACGCCTTCCACGATGCGCGCGAGCCGTTTTAAAAGTCGAATGTCAGCTTGCACGACGCGCTCGATACCGGGGCGCACGAGTTTAATGACCACTTCGTCACCGTTGAGCAGCGTTGCCCCGTACACCTGGGCAATTGACGCAGAGGCGATGGGCTCTTGGTCGACGCGCGCGAAAAAGTCTTCACAGGGGCCGCCTAGGGCGTTCGCGATAAGCGAGTCGATTGCCGGCATGGGGAACGGCGGAACTTTGTCCTGCAAGGCCTGCAGTTCATCGGCTAGCGCGCTGTCGAGGAAATCACGGCGCGTTGAGAGCAGCTGGCCGAGCTTAATATAAATTGGGCCCAGCTCCTCAAGAGCGTTCTTGAGTCGTGATTCTTTGCTGCCCTTTGAGCGGCGCGAAAAAAGGCGTAGCAAGAAATAGGGTGCCAGCAGGATGCGCAGAGCGAGCTTGCCGCGACCGGCAGGAACGAAGTCATCGAGGCCGTAGGCAGCAACGATTCGCAGGATCTTATGCAGGCGGGTAATTGAGGACACGGTGGTCGACTGCGCTAGGCGCTCTCGGCGATTTTAAGGGTGGCAAAGATAGCACTCACAGAGCCATCACGAAAGCGAGGCATCGGCTTTCTCGAGCAGCTGTACGCTTGCGTCTAGCCTGTCGAGGCGCAGCCGCAGTGCCGCCACTGAGTCATTGAAATAGTCTATTTCACCAGCGCTCGGCAAGATACGCGCTTCCTCAACGAGATATTCGTCGAGGGTTTGGGCGATAGACGCCGCGGCTTCGCTGCGCCACTGGGTCACTGTGTCGCTTGCTCGGCTTGCTTCACGTGTCGCTAAATCGCCGAAAAACGGCGCAAGATAGTCTTCCCACTTTAGGTCGAGACTCGAGGCAAAATGGTAGAGTGACTGGATCAGTTCGGCGTCGCCGCTGATGCTTAGAGCAGGATTAGACAGCGCCCGTTTATCGGCGGGAGTTAGCAGCAGCTCCAGCAGCGTGCCTAATGAGCCTTCTATCCTCGCATCAGTCTGTCTATGCAGCGTTTCAGCGCTTGCGAGGTTCAGTTTAATAGCAGAGCCGCGAAAGAGGATAAGCAGCGGCAGTATTGTGCCGGCACGCGTGCTCGCTAGCACTTCAATGGCTTTACCATCGAAGCGGGTAAGACGCTCAGCCGTATGCGGATCGTGAGCGATCAGCCTTTCGAGTAAAAGCTCGAGCGGGGCGAGCGCTAGGGTGGCAATCAGGGTCACGACTCTGCGGGCTTGAAGCCGACATGAATCGCGCACACGCCGTTCATTAGATCGTGGTATTTGCAGTCAGTGAGCCCTGCGTCCTGCATCATGCCTAATAAAGTCTCTTGATCGGGGTGCATGCGAATGGACTCGACGAGATACTGATAGCTCTCCGCATCGTTAGCGATGACTTTGCCAGCTAGCGGCCAAAGCTTCGAGAAGGCATCGTAGCCTTTGCGTACGATTTCATTTTTTGGCTTGGAAAACTCGAGGACTAAAACGCGTCCGCCGGGTTTAAGTACGCGGCGCATTGACGCAAGCGCGGCCTCTTTGTTTGTCACATTGCGCAGACCATAGGCAATGGTAATGCAGTCGAAAGTGTTGTCGGCGAAAGGCAGGCATTCGGCGTTTACCTGTGCGACCTCGACATTGAAATCGGCGCCTTTGTCGATAATACGATCGCGACCTACCGCAAGCATCGCCTCATTTATGTCGGCGAGTACAACCTGGCCTTCGGCGCCCACAATAGGCGAGAAGCGCAGGCTGAAGTCCCCAGTGCCGCCGGCGAGGTCTAAGACTTTGTGACCTTTACGCAGCCCGCTGAGCTCGATAGTGAAGCGTTTCATGAGCCGGTGGGTGCCGAGGGACATGAGGTCGTTCATGACATCGTAGCGCTGGGCTACAGAGCGGAACACCTGTCCAACGCGCTGCTGCTTCTCAGCTACGGGGACGGTTTCGTACCCAAAATGGGTGGTCGCGCCGGCGGCGTCTTTGTCGCTCATTGCTCTGTTCTCGATTGCTGGGGCGGTAGGGAGTAGCGAGGCTTAGCTCGATGGTTGAATGGTAATGACTTGGGTGTCGGCTGGCAATGGCTCACGGCTTGCGCCGGCAGCGGCGAGGCGCGCCAAATAGTCGTCCCAGCGCGCCTGCTGATTATGGGCAAGGTCAGCGAGAGTCTCCCAGCTAAAGAGTCCAGAGTTGTGACCGTCGTCAAAAGTAAGGCGCAGCGCGTAGTTGCCCACCGGAGTGATCTGGGTGATGGCAACCTGGCGCTTGCCAACCTGCAGTACCTCTTGTCCGCGGCCGTGACCTCGTACTTCTGCAGAGGGAGAATAGACCCTCAGCAGCTCTGCCTCTAAGTGAAAGCTCTGCGACTCGCCGTAGCTGATTTCAAGCAGCTGGGAGCGCTTGTGCAGTTTGATCGCGGTAGGAGTCACAGGCGAGTCCTAAAGGATGTAGCGGCTGAGGTCTTCGTCTTTTGCGAGCTCGTCGAGCTGCTCGCGCACGAAGTCGCCATCCACGACCACTGTTCCTTCGCTTATAGCGAGATCGGAAGCAGCGAAAGAAGTTTCCTCTAACAGTCTTTCCATCATCGTATGCAGGCGTCGGGCACCAATGTTCTCGGTGCGCTCATTTACCTGCCAAGCGGTTTCCGCGATGCTGCGAATGCCGTCTTGGGAAAATTCTAGCGTTAGGCCCTCGGTGGCCAGCAACGCTTGGTATTGCTCTGTCAGCGAGGCATTGGGCTCGGTGAGAATACGCTCGAAGTCTTCTACCGTCAGCGCCTCGAGCTCCACTCGAATCGGCAGACGTCCCTGTAATTCAGGGATTAGATCCGAGGGTTTGCTTAGGTGAAATGCGCCAGAGGCAATGAAAAGGATGTGGTCGGTTTTTACGCTGCCGTATTTTGTACTGACGGTCGAACCTTCGATTAGTGGCAAGAGATCGCGCTGCACGCCTTCCCTCGACACTCCAGCGCCGCCTTGATCGTGGCGGTTGGTGACTTTATCGATCTCATCGATGAACACGATACCCGTTTGCTCAGCGAGTTCTACGGCGCTGGCTTTGATCTCTTCTTCATTAATGAGTTTTGCCGCTTCTTCCTCTTTAAGCGCTTTGAGAGCGACTTTAATCGGCAATGATCGCGCCTTAGATTTTTTGCTCTGCATGTTCGAGAACATATCTTTGAGCTGGCTTGTCATGTCCTCGAGGCCGGGAGGCGCCATGATGTCTATACCCACAGCAGTGTCGGCGACAGAGATCTCGATCTCTTTGTCGTCCAACTCGCCCTGCCGCAGCTTTTTGCGGAACACCTGGCGCGCACTAGAGTCTTGTGCTGCTTCCTCGCCGTCGGCGCGAGGAACTAAGATGTCGAGCACACGGTCTTCTGCTCGGTCAGCCGCAAGAGTCTGTACTTTCTTCATCTCGGCTTCGCGCTGCATTTTCACCGCGCTGTCTACAAGATCGCGAACAATCGATTCAACGTCGCGGCCGACGTAGCCAACTTCTGTAAACTTCGTCGCCTCAACTTTAATGAACGGGGCTTGGGCGAGTTTGGCCAGGCGGCGTGCAATTTCTGTTTTGCCGACGCCGGTGGGGCCAATCATGAGGATATTCTTAGGAGTCACCTCGGCGCGCAGGTCGTCGCCAAGATTCATGCGGCGCCAGCGGTTACGCAGAGCAATGGCGACGGCACGTTTGGCACTTGCTTGGCCAACAATATGCCTGTCGAGCTCAGAGGTAATTTCGCGCGGTGTCATAATTGAAGCGCCGAGCGCGCTCGGAGGTTGCTGTGCCGTGGCGCTCGCTGAACGTGTGGAGTCTGAAGAGGCTGTGGTCATGGCTAAAACTCCAATTCTTCAATCGTGTGGTTGTGGTTGGTGTAGACACACACGTCGGCGGCAATGGTGAGACTTTTGCTGACAATGTCACGAGCGCCGAGTTCGGTGTTTTGCAAAAGAGCGCGGGCGGCTGACTGGGCGAAGGTGCCGCCGGAGCCAATGGCCATAAGGGAGTCTTCGGGTTCGATGACGTCGCCGTTGCCGGTGATGATAAGCGACGCCTCCTTGTCGGCGACAATCAGTAGGGCCTCGAGGCGGCGCAGCGAGCGCTCGGTGCGCCAGAGTTTGGCGAGTTCGACAGCAGCGCGGACGAGCTTGCCTTGGTGTTTTTCTAGCTGTTCTTCAAAGCGCTCGAACAGCGTAAAGGCATCTGCAGTGCCGCCGGCGAAGCCCGCAACTACCTGATCTTTATAGAGCTTGCGCACCTTGCGCGCGTTGCCTTTCATGACAGTGTTGCCCTGGGAGACTTGACCGTCGCCGCCGACCACGACCTTATTCCCGCGACGAACAGAGACGATCGTCGTACCCCTATACTGTTCCAAGTGCTTCTCCTGCTGTGAAATGGCGAGCGCTAAATTCAGCGCACGCAAGAAGAGCCTAAACGGCTGCGATGCAGTGAGTGTGGGGGCGAATACCCTGAATTCAATCCTGTCGCAGCAGGGCGGAGGTAGCAGAGAGGCGGCAGAGAAGGATTAGAAACTGGGACAAAAGAGGTGAAGCGGTATTAGAAGAGAAGGGGACCGGTACTTCGGGAGGTGATTGCGTGGCTAAGAACCTCCGACGAGCACCTATTCAACCACTAAGCGCAGGCTCGAGAGATTATTGCTGCGCAGCGTGCGCTCGGCATCGGCGAGCTCTCTGCTGTTGAGATAGGGGCCGGACTGCACTAGAAACAGGGTGCGTCCGGGCAGGGATTCTTGGGTAATGAACACTTCAAGCCCCATGGCGCGCTGACGCTCGACTTCCGAATCGGCTAGCTCGCGCTGTTGGAAAGCGCCAGACTGCAGGAGATAGCCGGTAGCGAATTGCTGTTCCGGCGGCTCTAGTGCGAGGCGCTGCTGCTCCGTGAGCTCCACTCGGTCAGCGGGCACCTCAACGCGGTAGTTGGCGAGCTCGGTGTAGAAGTCCATTTGCAGCTCGGGCTGTGGCTCTACCACTGGGGCCTGCTCGATTGGGCTGCGACTCACAGCGCTGGTATCGGCTAGGGTGGGCGTGCTGGCAAGCGGAGGGACGCTGCCAGAGAGGTACAGCAGGACGCAGCCAAAGACGCCGAGTGCGATGCCAACGGCAATGCCCGAGAACAGCATCGACCAGCTTGGCGGTGCCTGCACTGCCTTGCGCTCGAGCAGAGGCTCTGGGCGAATCTTGGCAAAGTCTTGGGTCATTGGCTTCGGTTCCACGGCCGCCGCACGCAATATGCAGGCAGCAGTTTCAATTAGTTGTCTCGTTATCGGTCTATTTGGCAGTGACTGCAGCGAAAGTCGCGGGCAACCGCTGTTAGATCATGTCCTGTGGATCAACGTCGACGCTCCAGCGCAGACGCGGCGGCATTTTTACCTGCTCCAGATTGCTGACCAGATAGCTAAGATGATCTTGCAGCTGGCCGCGTCGAGCGCTCTTCATAAGCAAGTGTACGCGAAAACGCCCTGCGCGTTTTTCCATAGGGGCAGGTTGAGGCCCCTGCAAATCGATCGCGAGCCTGGGGTCTTGCGCCAGCTGCACACTTAAGCGCGCAGCGGTCTCACCGAAACTCAGAGCACTGGCTAAATCTTGCGCTTCAACCTTCAATAGAGCGAGGTGCGCGAATGGTGGCAGCTGGGCAGCAAGTCGTTCTTCGAGCTGGCGTGATGAGTACTGAGCGTAGGACTCGCTACTCAGCGCCTGCAACGTTGCATGGGTGGCGTGTTTAGTTTGCAGCAAAACTTCGCCGGGCTTGTCGGCGCGTCCAGCGCGTCCGGCAACCTGCGTAACAAGCTGAGCCATGTGCTCTTGGCCGCGGAAATCTGCACTGAACAGCCCGCCGTCGGCATCGAGGATTACGACTAGCGTCATATTTGGAAAATGATGGCCCTTAGCCAGCATCTGCGTGCCCAGCAGAATGCAGGGCTCGCCTGCGTCTACGCGTGTCAGCACTTTGTCTAGCGCCGACTTGCCGCGGGTAGAGTCGCGGTCAACTCGAATCACCGGGAAGTCGGGGAACTCCCGAGCAAGGAAAGTCTCGGCTTTTTGCGTGCCCAGGCCCAGGGTGTCCAGCGTGGTCGATTTACAGTGCGGGCAACTGCGCGGCAGTGCGATGCTTACTCCGCAGTGATGACAGCGCAGCCTTGGAGGACTGCGGTGCACGGTCATTTGCGCGCTGCAATCGTCGCACTCCGACTGCCAGCCGCAGGTGCTGCAGTTGAGCACCGGCGCGTAGCCGCGACGATTAATAAACACTAGGCATTGATTGCCACGCTCTACGTGCAATTTGAGTCTTTGCAGCGATTCCTCAGAAAATCCCTCGCGCAGGGGCTTGTCGGCGGTATCGATGAGTTCTACCGCAGCTCGAGGCTGAGCCGCGGTGGAATAGGGAAGTTTAAGATGAACGAACTTTCCCGCCAGCGCATTGTGCAGGGTTTCCAAACTCGGCGTTGCCGAACCCAAAACAACGGGCATATTTTCGCCGCGTCCGCGCATCGCCGCCAGATCGCGGGCGGAGTAGCGAAAGCCATCCTGCTGTTTAAACGAAGAGTCATGCTCCTCATCCAAAATTAAGATTCCGGGTGAGGCTAGGGGAGTAAACAAAGCCGATCGCGTGCCAATAATGACTCCCGCGCTGCCGTCGCGCGCCTGAGTCCAGGCGCTAAGTCTTTCGGTTTCGTTGAGTCCTGAATGCAAGACGACAACGGGGCAGGTGAAGCGCTGTTGAAAACGCTTAATCGTCTGCGGCGTCAGACCAATTTCTGGTACCAAAACCAAACACTGCCTGCCGCGGGCAAGTTGCTGCGCCATGGCCTGCATATAGACTTCGGTCTTGCCTGATCCTGTAACCCCATCGAGCAGGAAGCACTGAAATTTTTCCGGCTCGGCGTTCAACGCCGTCACCGCAGCGAGCTGCTCGTCATTTAGTTTGAAGGTCGCGCTGCTGTCGTCAGCAGGAACATAGCTTAGGCTAAAGTGATCGCGCGCGCGCGGCTGTTCACTTGTGCACTGCGCGAAACCACGCTCCTGCAGTGTTCGCAGCAGAGGTCGTCCAAACCCTGCTTCTGTAATCGCTTGGGGGTCTATGGAGTCTTGTTCGAGCAAATAGTCCAGCAGTGCCAGCTGTCTTGGTGCGCGACTCAGCAAAGAGGCGGCCGCAGTGTATTTTTCTCGGCTTTCGCGGCGTAGCGGCGAAGACCAGCGTTCCTGAGCGCTTGTTAGCCCTTCACCGGCTCGTAGGCGAGCGGGTAGGGCAGCGGCAAAGACTTCGCCTACCGGTGTTTGATAGTAATCCGCTGCCCACTGCAGTAGCGCGAGCAGCGGTTGAGAAAATAGAGGCTCGCGGTCTAAAGCGGCGTCGACTTTCCGCAGCTTGTCCTTCGGGACATCGGTTTCGTTAACGTGTGCTACGACAATGCCGGTCAGCTTGCGCGTACCAAAGGGCACACGCACGCGGGTACCGACGGCCGCGAGAGACTCTTCACCGCCTTGCAAATAGTCGAAGGTTCTCCGCAGCGGGGAGGGCACGGCGACGCGATAAAGCAGCGGGCCGCTCGGTTCTGCGTTGCTGCTATGTGCTTGCTTTGACATCGTGAAACGGAGGCTCGCCGGCGCGTGATCTGGCCGCTAAGTGTAGTGGCAATGCTGATGCCAAGCCAGCCGCTATTCCCGTGAGTGAGTGATCGTATATACTCCAAGTTCGGCAGCAATAAGCTTGCCAAGAAAACAAAATTTAGTTTGTTGGCTTTGCTTTTCGAGCACAGTCGAATTTGAGGATCATGCTATGGGTTCAGACTCGGTGCCCGCCGAACTTCTCGCACTTCGTGATCGCATTGACGAAACTGACGCGCAACTGCTCAAGAGCTTAGCCCAAAGGTTTGCATTAACAGCGCGCGTCGGCGAGCTCAAAGCAGAGCAGGGCCTAGAGGCCTTCGACGGCGCCCGCGAGGCTGAGAAGCTGCAGCGACTGCGCCAGCTTGCCGCTGAATGCGGAGTGAGCGAGGCTCTTACCGAAGAGCTGTTCAGCCGAATAATGCGCGAGGCTGTCGAGAATCACCGCCGCCTGAAAGCTGTCTAGTCAGCCCGCAAGCACTCCCTTTGAGCGATTAGGGTTCGTAGATACCAGTTGAAGAGGGCGCTTATCGGCCTTGCGTCTAGGCGCGCGTCTGGTAGAATTCGCGACCCTTACAAGTAGAACGATTCTGCTTGAACTTAACCGAACGGCATCAATCCGATGTGGTGCGGGGTCTCCAGAATACCCAAGCCTCTGATTTAAAAGAGCTTATCTGCCACCCTGTTGCGACATCCCTGAGAGGACTCACAATGAAGCCAGAGATTCACCCCAAGTACGACGCGATGAAAGCTACCTGCAGCTGCGGTAATGTCATCGAGACACGCTCAACTATGGCCAAAGATATCCTTATCGATGTCTGCTCGCAGTGCCACCCGTTCTACACGGGCAAGCAGAAGATCCTCGACACCGGTGGTCGCGTCGAGCGCTTTAAGAATCGTTTCGGTAGCCGCCGCGTCTAAAATAAGACGCTCACTGCGGTTTCGCTCCGCAGCTGCTCGGCAAGCTGAAAAAACAAGAACGCCTCAGTGGTCATCCGCTGAGGCGTTTTTTTTGGCCTTGCTCGTGCGCCGGATAGCACGCGAGCAAGGTCTCCCGATTGCTTGCGAAAATAGAGTCTGCGCTACCTAGAATATCGTTTCAGTCGCATCGACCTCGCCATCGCTCCCTGTTCCAGGATTAGCTGGTCGAGCGGGCGTGCTTGGCGCGTTTTCACTGCGAAAGAACTCGAAGATGGCGTTGTTTGAACCCGGCAGCGCAGGCTCGCCTGTCTCACGATTGATCAGTCTATCCTCAATGCCATCGGGTCTGCGCATGCTGCTCTCTTCTGTGCCCTCCAATGCCGCTTTCATATAGTCTATCCAAATAGGCACGGCGACGGTGGCGCCCTGCTCGCGTTCGCCAAGCGGCTCTGGTGTATCGAAACCGACGAACACGGTGGTGGCGAGCTCGGCATTGAAACCCGAGAACCACAGCTCCCTCGGGCCATTGGTTGTGCCGGTCTTACCCATGAGGTCGCTGCGACCGATTTCGCGTTGAACACGCGCGCCGCTGCCTTCGACAACAACCGAGCGCAGCATGGTGCCGAGAATGTAGGCAACGCGTGCATCGACTATGCGCGGTGCTGTAACTTGCTCAGTAGGCTGAGTCTCGTCGCACTCGGTGCAGACCGCCGCGAGCTGTGCTCTTGCGGGCTGTGCTTGATAGAGCAGGCCGTCGAGATTACGCACCTCGCGAATAAAGGTAGGCTCAACCTTGAAGCCGCCGTTGGCTAAAGCCGAATACGCAGTGACTATCTCTAGCGGCTGCACGTCGCTGCTGCCAAGACCTACCGTGAGATCGTTACGGGGAAAATTTTCTACCGGCAGACCAAACTTCTTAGCGAAAGCGAACACTTTATCGGAGCCTAACTGATCGAACAGGCGCACCGCTGGCACGTTGCGAGACTCCTTTAAGGCATAGCGCAGCGTTACCGGTCCGAGAAAATTATTTTCGAAATTATTCGGGCGATAGTCGCCGCGGGTCAGGGGGGCATCGTTGATGAGTGAGGCGGCTGTGTAGCCGTCTTCTAGGGCCGCACCGTATACGAAAGGCTTAAAATTTGAGCCGGGTGGGCGGGGAGTGAGCACGCGATTGACCTGGCTACGGCGGAAATCATAGCCTCCCACGAGGGCCGCAATCTCGCCTGTTTGCGGCAGCATCGAGACGAGCGCGCCCTGTATCTCTGGCACTTGTCCGAGTTCCCAGCCTTCTTCGCCTTCGCGCAGGCGGATTAGATCGCCCAAACTG
>CBFIDY010000004.1:36599-68143 GCA_965661495.1 Pseudohongiellaceae bacterium
GACGGCGCTTACGATCGCGGGTAGCTGATTGCCGGTGTCGGGAACATCCGCCAGCGCCTCTAGCCAGCGCTTCCTTAGCTGTTCCGGTGACTCTTCGGCCCCGGGCGGGAAGGTGGCGGCGGGCCCTCGATAGCCGTGGCGGCGGTCGTAATAGTCCTCCAAGCCATTGACTAGCGCCTTTGAGGCTAGCCGCTGACGAGTGGAATCAATTGTTGTAATGACCTCAAAGCCTTGCGTGTACGCTGCTTCGCCGTACTCGCTGTAAAGCTCCTGACGGGCCATTTCGGCGATATACGGCGCTTCAATCTCAATGTTGCGGTTGTGGCGGGTTGCGCTTACCGGCTCGGCATCGGCAAGAGCGAATTCGGCGTCGCTAATCATGCCTTCACGAACCATGTTTCTGAGTCGTGTTCGGCGACGCTCGATGGAGCGCTCGGGACTACTGAGCGGATTGCAGGTAGAGGGGCAGGGTAGTAAAGAGACCATCATTGCGGCTTCAGCAAGCGTAAGCTCGCTGGGTTGTTTGCCGTAATAAACAAAAGCTGCTGCCCCGATGCCATCGGCGCCTGCTCCGAAGTAAATGGTATTCAGGTAAAGCGTTAGGATTTCTTCTTTGGTCAGTTCGCGCTGAATCTGGAGGGCAAAGGGGATCTCCTTGAACTTGCGCAGATAGACATTATCGCTGTCGAAGGAGAGATTGTTGGCGAGCTGCATGGTGATGGTCGAGCCGCCACCCAGGTTTACACCGCGAATGAAGCCATAAAAGCCGCGAATAAGACTCTGAAAATCGACCCCGGGATGCGAATAGAAGCGAGCATCTTCAGTTGCAATCAGCGCGTCGATCAAAACCTGGGGGATTTCTTCGAACTCTACTGGATCTCGGCGGTTGCCAATCTCATCGATGAGCAGACCATCACGGGTGTAGATCCGCAGCGGCGTCTCTAGCTGTACATCGCGGTAGGTCTCTGCCGAGGGCAGGAGCGGTGCGAGGTAAAGGTAGGCCGCGCAAACGATCATAGTCACGCCAGACATCGCCGCCGCGGCGAGCAGCGCGATGTACTTAGCGAGTACTGGCCAACTTCTGGAAGATCTTGGTCTGCCCTGCATCATTATTCGCTGCGTGCATCCTTGGCGGTTAAGCAAGCGGAGGTTTTATTAAGCCTTGAGTATACACCCCCGCCGTTCTAGAGCACTCATCGCCTGATTTTCCTCGAAATTTTGTCGCCTCCAAATCGGTCTCCTAAACTGATAGCAGTGATCGGGATAGCTATCTTCGTAAAAAAGGCACGAGATCACAGTGCTTTGTTGATCGGATTAGCAATTTTGACTGTCGTGATGTGCAACGAGGCCGATTCTCAGTACGTATTCGATACATATTGATACCTTGAGCGTTGGCAGCGCTTGGGCCTTGGAGAAAACCGCCGGTCGGTAAATGTAATGATCAACAGTATTTTAAAGCGATTACGCGTTATGCGGCGGCCTAAGCTGCTACTCGGGGTCGATTACAGTGACCACGAGCTGCGCATAGTTGCCCTGCGTCGTCTTGCGAAAGAGAGTCACGCAGAAGGTAGTGTCGCAGAGGATAGTCTCGCCGTGCCTGCTTCGTTGCGTTACGAGCTCGAGGGCTACGCCGTGGCATCTCTGCCGGCGGGGACGGTGGTTGCCGGCGAAATTGCAGACAGCGAACAGCTTGCGACGCACCTGCGCCGAATCGTCAAAAAACTTCGTGTGCAGAATCGGCGCGTTGCCTGTGCCATCCGCACTAGCGAGGCGCTAATACTCACTATGACTGTCGATAAGGAGCTGTCGCGCCGGCAAAGAGACGATCGCGTGATCGCCATGGCAGAAAACGCCCTGCCTTATTCGCTAGATGAAATATATTTAGACTTCGCGACCGCAGCGGGTGGCGACGATGAGGCGTCAGAATCACAGCGTATCACCGACACCGAAGAGGTGTTTGTGGTCGCCGGCCAGCTAGACAGCATAGATCGTCGAGTTGAATGTTTCAGTGCAGCTAACCTTGAGATTGAGGTTGCAGATGTGGCGGCGTTAGCTCAGGAGCGAGCGCTGGCCCCGCTGATTGCGCATTTTGCTGAAGGCGATACGGTTCTGCTGCTAACGCTTGAGCAAGGTCTCTCAAGCCTTGCCCTCTTTAGAAACGGTAGGCACATCGCGACGCGAGAATGGCAGTATGGAGAAAACAGCCAGCCCGATGCGCTGGTCGAGGCGCCTGCCCTTGTCCGAGAGACTGCGTTTATCTGGGAAGAAAAGGATCCCAGAGAAAATGGGGGATTCGCGAGCCTCCGCGCGGCGGTAAGCGAACAGAAGAACCTGTTGTTCGCGCAGGCCAATGTCGAGCGGGATCTAATAGATTGCGTTTTCCTTGCGGGCAGCGAAGTAAGGCGTGAGGGTTTAGAGCCGGCAATCGCGGCTGCGCTTGGCTGCCGTGTCAAAGTGGCCGATCCCTTTTTTGGTATCGGTCTGCCAACTAATTTCGATCCCGCAACGGTTTATCAGGATGCTCCGGGGCTTTTGTTGGCAAGCGCTCTTGCGCAGCGAGAAGCGCTGCCATGACCCAAATAAATCTAATGCCTTGGCGCGAACGACAGCGGCAGACAGCAAATAAATACCATAAGACGCTTTTTGGGCTGAATATCCTTGTCAGTCTCCTGTTGGTCTTACTCGCTCGATTTGTCATTGGTGAGGTTCTTGCGCAGCAACGAATGATTAACGGCCTGTTCACATCCCAGATAGCGAACTTAAATCAACAGGCCGCCGAGGTGAGGCGCTTGCAGGTAGAGCAGGACGCTGTCCGATCCCGAATTCGGATTATCGAAGCCCTGCAGGAAGAGCGTGCGACGGCAGTCAATATTCTGGATCAGCTTGTAGTGAGTATGCCGATGGCAATAGTGCTGCAAAGCGTCACGCGGGATGACCAGGGTTTAGTGATAGAGGGACTTTCGAGTTCTTACTCTGGCATAACCGAGCTGATGCGGCGCTTAGAAGCCTCGTCGCTGTTCGACAGCGCAGTGCTCAACGATATAACGACACAGGCAGTCAGCGCAGACGAAGATACGTTTGCATTCACGCTGCGTGTGTCTGTTGCACTCGTCGAAAGTCAAACTAAGCACAATCTCGGTGAGGTTAGCCCATGAAAAAGCCGACCAAACCGAGCATCTCCGTTCTTGATTCTCTACGAGCGTCTCTCTCCGCCCTCTCCAGCTTTGATGTGTCTGATCTAAATGATCTAGATGCGATAGCAGAGTGGCCTTCCGCAGTGCGCTCGCTGGTGCACGCCTGCATGAGTCTTGCTGTAGTGGGGCTTGGCTATTGGTTTTTACTACACCCGCAATTGAATGAGCTTAGCCTTGCGAGTTCGCAAGAAATGAGTCTACGCAGTGAGCTCTCGTTAAAAGCGAAATTGGCTGGTGAATTGGGTAGGGCTCGGCGTCAAAGCGAAGAGCTTCAAGGCTTGTTTGCGCAACTAGTACGGCAGTTGCCGTCGACATCGGAGCTGCCGCGACTCGTTGATGATATTACCGATATCGGATTGGGAAGCGGCTTGAGTTTCGAGCGCTTGCAGCTACAGGGACAAAGTCAGAGTGATTTTTTCTACGAGCTGCCTATGGATATTGAGCTCCTTGGGAACTATCACGACTTCGGTACTTTCGCTGGCGGCGTGGCGAGTTTGGGGCGCATTGTGACGCTACATGACTTTAAGATCACTGTGGTCGACGACACCAACCTTGCAATGACCTTAGTCGCGAAAACCTACCGCTACGACGACCAACAGCTCAGTCTTTCTCGGGAGTCTGTCGATGACTAGTCGCACGCTGAGATCAATGATCAGCGCACATCCCAGTCGGTTTGTGTTGCTGGCTACGCTTTGTCTTATTCTCGTCGGTTGTAAGCGTCAGCAGAAAATTGAAGAAGTGCAGGAATTTATTGCAGGGATCAAGGTTGCGCAAATTCAAGAGACTGGCCCGCCAATAAATTTGCAGCCTATTAAACGCTCTGTATACAGCTCGGCGGGCTCCCGCAGCCCGTTTGAGAGACCGCCAACGAAAACCAGCAAAAGAGACATCAGCCAGCTCGTTGCTCCGGATCTGAATCGCGAACGCGAGTTGCTTGAGAGTTTCTCACTTTCTGAGATGAAGATGGTGGGGTTTTTAGCACTCGACGATCAAATACTCGCATTAGTAGAGGCGGAAAGTAATAAGGTGTTTCGGGTCAATGAGGGAAATTATCTTGGACAGAATCACGGCCGCATCATCGCAGTGACTAAAGAGCAAATAGACTTAATTGAGATTGTCCCAAGCGGTGATGGCGGCTGGGTAGAGCGGCCACAAATTTTAGAGCTGCAGAAATCAAACGAACTTGAAACACCGTGAGACTAGAGCGCATGAAGGTAGGAATAAAGCACGTAGGAATGGCTCTAATTAAACTCTTAAGCGGGCAGCTATTCGCGACTGCCTGCGTGCTGTGTCTGGCAAGTGCCCAGGCTACTGCGCTCGATCTGCTAGAACTCAGATGGAATGAAACTGATACTGCGGTGGAATTAGAGCTGCGCTTCGACGAAGAGCCGCCACCCGAAGTGGTGACCGTTCTTCGAGACACTCCGCGTCTCGTTTTAGGATTGAGAGGCGTAAGCGCCGCGCTGAGCGCGGCGCGATGGCGAGAGGCGGCGCTTTCTGCGCCGGCGGATTTTGTCTCGTCACTAGAATTTATTCCAGGGGCACCGACAAGCCGGCTGGAGCTGGATTTTTTGGTCGCCTTCGAAAGCGTGCAGGAGACTCGAGGAGCTTCCTGGGTGTTAAGTCTGCAGCGGCGTGCAGCTGAAACACCCGCTGTTCCCGAAATCAGTGCTCTCAACTTTGCGCGCGGGCCTACGGGCGAGGGTCTTATCTCTGTCGTGCTAAATACTAGCTTAACAAGCTCTGAGGTTGCAGCGAGTGCGTCGCGACCGGAGGCGCAGGGCGATATTGTTGTTGAGCTAAGCGGTGTAACGGTAGCTGACAGCTGGCTGCGACGCTATGACTCAAGCGCGTTTGGCACAGCTGTCACAGGATTTGATGCGCAGCGCACAGAAAGCGGGTTGCGACTTGCTGTTGCAGCGCCCCCGGGCGTGGAATTCGTTTCCTATCCGCTAGGATCTAACTACGTTTTAAGTGTGTCTCCGGCGGTGCTCGCATCGGCAGAGTCGAACGAGGTTGGATCAGATTTTTCTGAGTACCAAGGAGAAGTAACCGGGCTTTCCTTTCAGAATGTGCCGGTGCGCAGCGCCCTTTACCAGCTCGCGAACTTCTACGAGTTTAACCTAGTAGCAAGCGATTCTGTGACTGGTGAGATTACAATCGACTTGGACGGAGTCCCTTGGGATCAGGCGCTGGCTCTTGTCCTGCGGTTGAAGCGGCTCTCGGGCAGGCTCGAGGGCAACGTGCTATACGTTGCGCCAACTGAAGAGCTTGCTGCGCAGGATCAGTTCGACATTGAGGCTGCAGAGCAGGCAGAGGCGCTGGCACCACTCGCCACTGAGTTTTTGCAGGTGAACTATGCAAACGCCAATGAGTTGCTGCAGCTGTTGGTTGGTGCGGGTGTTAATGGTCAGCAGAACGCCCTGCCGGTGCAGGCCGCCGGTGACCTGCGTCTTACCCAGGGCTTGCTGTCGCCCCGGGGTTCGGCATCGGTTGATCAGCGCACCAATATTCTTATCGTGCGCGATATTCAAGAGAAGCTCGATGAGGTGAGGGCGCTGCTCGCAACGTTGGATATCGCGGTGCGGCAGGTGCTCATTGAGGCAAGAATCGTCAATGTCGAGACGAGCATTGGGCGCGAGCTCGGTATTCGCTGGGGCTTTGGCGGACGTATAGACAATACGCGTGTTGGCGGTTCGCGAAACACGACCACCGAGCTGTTGAATGCGGAGTTGGCAAGAGCCGATGCGCTTGCAGAGAGTTTGATTGCGGGCGAGGCCGCGCGACTCGATGCCCTGTTGAATGAGACTCCGCCGGAACTGGTTAACAGCCTTGTGGCCTTGGCGCGAGCCTCCGTACCTATTCCAAGGGACACCGTCTCCTTTCCAGAAGCCTTGAGCGTTGATCTTGGAGTGACTGACCCTGAGGCCTCGAGCTTTGCTCTAGGCTATGCGCGCGACAGCGGTCTTATCGAGCTCGAGCTTTCAGCTCTCGAGAGCAGCGGCAATGGTGAAGTCATCGCACGACCGAAGGTGACTACGCAGGACAAGATGCCTGCTCTCATTCAATCGGGTGTAAGAATTCCCTATCAAGCGCAGGCGGGGGGCACGGCGGGCGGTTCGATTACGCAGTTTGAGGAAGCGGTGCTGTCACTTGAGGTGACCCCGCAGATCACGCCAGATGGTCGAATTAATATGCAGCTAGATATTCGCCAAGACTCAGTAGCGGCGGGAAGCAGCCTGGTTCCTGCAATTAACACTAATCAGGTTACTACGCGTGCGCTGGTCAACGATGGGGAAACCATTGTGCTTGGTGGAGTGTTTCGGGAGGAAACCTCCATCACTGAATCGAAGACACCCATCCTTGGCGATCTCCCCTATATCGGCAGGCTATTCAAACGCAGTGACCGCTCTAATCGGCGCACAGAGCTTTTGATTTTCATCACGCCGAAAATACTCGATGAAATACCACAGTAACTGGAAACCTGAGCTGAGTTCCCTCGCCGCGTTGGAGCCTCTATACTAGAAGGCTAGGCCGCTCCGCGTCGTTTGCAAAATAGCTAAGTCATGAAAGAGTCCAGTTCCATTTTCCTTGTTGGCCCGATGGGCGTGGGGAAGACTACAATAGGTCGCGTGCTCGCCGACTCGATGGGACTCGAATTTCTTGATTCTGACCGTGAAATAGAGGCGACTACCGGTGCAGATATCCCGTGGATATTCGATGTCGAGGGCGAGGAAGGATTTCGCGCGCGCGAAAGCCGAATGATTGAGCTTCTCTCTGCCCGCAGCGATATCATTCTCGCAACCGGCGGTGGTGCCGTGCTCGCTGAGGAGAATCGCCGCTGGCTAAGTGAGAGAGGCTGCGTTATTTATCTCAGGGCGCCAGTGAGTCAGCAGATAGAGCGCACGCGGCGCGATAAGTCGCGGCCGCTTCTACAAACCGCGAACCCAGCGCAAAAGATTCGTGACCTCATGGCGCAGCGCGATCCGCTGTACAGGGAAGTGGCTGACTTTATTGTCGATACTCACCGCAGGGGGCCGAAAGCCGTCTGCGCAGAGATAAGGCGTCAACTGGATGCTGCGGACAACAGCTAGCGGCAGCTGCCCATTTTTGCAGCCAAGCGGATGACCGTTTGCTGTGCCAACTGAGAAAAAACTTATGCTTACCGTAGACGTCGCCCTTGGCGATCGGAGTTACCCAATATTCATTGGCTCGGGCCTGTTAGGCAACGCGGAGCTGGCTAGTCGGGTGAGCGAGACTCTCATGAAGCCAGGCAAGGTCGTCATTGTGACTAATGACACCGTGGCGCCGCTCTATCTCGAGCAGGCTAAGCGTTTCTTTGGCAGCCGTGACTGTGACGCAGTCGTGTTGCAAGACGGGGAAGAATTTAAGACGCTCGCCGCCGTTAGTTCGATCTATGATTTCTTATTGGCGCGTAAATACGATCGTCACACGACGCTTGTCGCGCTGGGTGGTGGCGTAGTTGGCGACATCACTGGATTCGCTGCAGCAACGTATTTGCGCGGCATAGATTTCCTGCAGATACCCACGACGCTTCTCGCGCAGGTCGATTCCTCTGTCGGCGGCAAGACGGGGGTTAATCATCCTCTGGGCAAAAACATGATCGGCGCTTTTTACCAGCCGCGCTGTGTATTGGCCGATACCGATGTGCTGGCGAGCTTGCCAAGCCGTGAGGTAAAAGCGGGCCTTGCCGAAGTAAGCAAATACGGGCTCATCCGTGATAAAGAGTTTTTTCAGTGGCTTGCTGAGCATGCAAGTGCATTGAACGCCTGTGATCCTCAGCTGATGGCTCAAGTAATCCAGACCTGCTGCCGCATTAAAGCCGACGTGGTCGCAGAGGATGAACGTGAGACAGGTGTCCGAGCTTTGTTGAATCTTGGTCACACTTTCGGCCATGCAATAGAAACAGCAACGGGCTATGGAACGTGGCTGCACGGCGAGACAGTGGCCATGGGCACTGTCATGGCGGCCGACCTCAGTGCGCGTCTTGGCGCTATTAGTGCCGAGGAGGCGCGCTGGGTGCGAGAGGTGCTCGAGAAAAATTTTGGTATGCCTGTCGTGCCCCCTGCCGATATCACTACTGACCGCTATTTAGACCTGATGGCATCGGACAAAAAAGCCGAGCAGGGCCAAATACGATTTATTCTGCTCGAGGCCATCGGGCGCGGTGCTGTAGTTGGCGGTGTTGATCCGTCTAAACTCGCCGCAACGCTAGAAGCGGGCGAAGATTTGTGTAAATAGGGGCTCGGCAGCCCTACATCGCAGGGGGCGCCAGTGACAGAGCTCGCACACAGCACAGACAAAAAAGCCGGTAGTGGTGCAGTCGATGAGCTGCTATCGCGCTTATTGGACGACGCTTTCTATGGTAAGACGCTGCTTGCTGTCACAGGCGATCCAGGCCATGAACAGAGCAATCTCAGCGCGCATTTCGCGTCGCAATTTGCCGCCGAGGCAGAATGTTTAAGCTTTAGCGCTTCGGACTTTCATTCTCTAACCCGCGATAAATTTCTTTCTTTGCTCGTGTCACGCCTCGGTCCCGAGGCGGCAGAGTACGCCGGCGATTCTCATCTTTTAACCATTGCCGACTACGCCGGTTCGCTGGCTGACCAAGAAAGACTTCTGGTGCTGCTTATCGATGAAGCTCAGACGCTCACCCCGGCTCTGCTTGAGACTTTGTATGAACTGGTCGATGAAGCGGACGAAGCGAGCCTGTCGTGCGTGTTGTTTGGCGATGCCAGCCTTGCCAGTGTGATCGAACGTGTTGATCCTGAGGGGGGTGTTGAGGACTTTACGTGGTACGAGCTGCCGAATGAGGCGGGGGTTCAGTCAGATAGTGAACCGGAGAACCACGACGAATCTCTAGGGCTAAACAGTGAGCTTGGCGCTGAAACCGATGTCATTGGCGGGGAAGCTCCCGAAAATTTCAGCGCTGAACCTCAATCTCAGCTGCCTCAAGATATCGAACAGCGTAGTGACTCCCGCGCTGCTGAGGACACGGTCGCACCAGGCGGCGGAAACTGCCCCTGACGAGCTGGCTGACGAAGAGGAACAGCGCGTTCTTGATTTTGCCGATCAGGAGTCTCAAAAAGATCCGCAGACCGAGGCACCTTACGCGGCGGAAGACGAGGAGATAGGGGAGCCGTGGCAAGAGCCGGCGCCTGCAGCGCAAGAGCAAGTAAACGCTGAGCTGTCGAGGGAATTCTCAAGCGCCACAGAGGGTGTCACAGAGGGTGTCAAAGAGGGTGCTGTAGGCGGCGAGTACGTGAGCGGCGTTCAGGAGCCGGCACAGCAGGCTCAGCAAGATTTAGTGGGCTCCCCTGAGCGCGAGGTCGAATCCGAGTTATTGGATTCGACTCCAAGTAACAAGCAGCATGATGAGGCGCTGCATGAACAGCTAGGTGAAGAGTTCGAAGAGAACCAAAAGCTAAACTCGATAACAGACGAAGTTGCGGCTCAGTTTGCGAATGAAATAACGACCAACCACGGAACCACTGCGGAACCGCGGCTATCAGCTTCACCCCTATATCAACAAGACGAAGCCAGTTCCACGATCTCTTCTGTCCAAGAGCAAGAAGCGCATGCTGATGAGGAAGACGATTTCTTCGATACCGAAGATGAATTCGATCGCGACATTGATGACTGGCTAGAACCCGATCGACAGCCTCAATTGGGCTCCGCTTCAAGCGATACCCTTGCCTTCGATTTCGACGACGAAATAGATGATGACGAAGAAGAGTTTGCTGACGAGTTTGAAGGAGAAGAGAGTAGGAGCCGGATCGCTCGCAGTTCTGAGGGTGGTCTAGTTGCGCTACTGATTGCTCGCGCATCGAGCGCAGCTGACTTCGTGAAGCACCTGTTCCCGCTGCTCATAGAGCGCTTATCTGCCGGGCGCTTGTATTGGTTGGCGGCGGCGGCACTGGCAATGGCTTTTGTCGCGGTTCTGGCGTTCTGGCGTATTCCCGCGGAACCCGCTCAAGGACGAATAGAGCTTGGTTCACCGCTGCTAAGTTCAACAGAGAACGGCGTTAACATCGCCAGCCCGCAGTCGGTCTCTCGCTCTGTTGAGTCGCTCCCCACTCAACGTTCAACTCAGGCACCTGGGCAGCCAGCCCTTCGGCAAGCGCCGCCGCCAACGGTAAGTCCTAGAACAGACTCAGTGGCGCAGCAGACTAACGCTCAAACACAGGGTAGAACACAGTCCGCACCCTCGGTGCTGCAAGAGTCGACAGCTGCAGGCATCTCTCGAGCTGCCGCCGTGGTCGCGCCAACAGCCGATCTGGACGTTGAAACGCAGGTATCTGTGCCCGAGTCGCGCTTGCCTACAGAGCCAGTCGCTGCCGCGGGTACCAGCGACTCTTTTGCAGACAGCCTCTTAGCGGCAGCGTCGACTAGCTATACGCTGCAGATTCTCGGATCGTCGTCCGAAGCGGCGGTGCAGGAATTTGTCGCTCAGAATGCCGCGGGCTTAAGACAAACCCTAGGTTATTACTCGAGCCGCAGGGCAGGGCAGGCGTGGTATGTGGTTTCCTACGGCGTGTTCGCCGATCGCAGCGCTGCGCAGGCGACGCTCAATCGCCTGCCGAGCAGGCTCAGCGCAGCAGGACCCTGGGTGCGGCAGCTAGCGGGCGTGCAGGCAGAGATACAGCGGGCCCGCTAGGGCTTGTCACGCTGCGGCGGCTTGATTGGTCTGGGGTACGCGCTCGTGTAGAATTACCCGCTTTCAATTTAGCCGACTAATTCAGTTCTCCGTCGTTGGCTCATCGAGGTTATGACCGTGACGCAATCTTCGCCCGAATTCGCTCCCTTAAAGAACGACCGCTTCCTGCGCGCGCTACTGCGTCAGCCGGTCGACCGCACGCCGGTATGGATGATGCGACAGGCTGGACGCTACCTGCCTGAGTATCGTGCAACTCGCGCT
The DNA here is from genome assembly GCA_965661495.1 of Pseudohongiellaceae bacterium. Taxonomy (GTDB): domain Bacteria; phylum Pseudomonadota; class Gammaproteobacteria; order Pseudomonadales; family Pseudohongiellaceae; genus UBA9145. Next base: position 47,733 of record CBFIDY010000004.1, read on the forward strand.
CAGGCCGGCGATTTCATGAGCCTCTGTCAAAACCCCGAGCTAGCCTGTGAGGTTACCCTGCAGCCGCTAAGGCGCTACAGCTTCGATGCGGCGATCCTGTTTTCAGACATCCTGACTATCCCCGATGCCTTTGGTCAGGGGCTGTACTTCGAAACAGGAGAAGGGCCCAAATTCAAGAAGGTTATTCGCACGCCTGCTGACGTCGAGGCCCTGCCCGATGTTTCCATCAGCGACGAGCTGTCCTATGTAACGGACGCCGTGTCGGTAATTCGCAGAGAGCTCAATGGTTCTGTGCCGCTGATCGGGTTTTCAGGCAGCCCGTGGACGCTAGCGACCTATATGATCGAAGGCGGCGGCAGCAAAGATTTCCGCCGCGCGAAGCAGTTCCTCTACAACCATCCTGAAGCTATGCATCTGCTGCTGGATAAGCTGGCTCAAGCGGTTATCGACTACCTTAACGGTCAGATTGCCGCCGGCGCTCAGGCCGTGCAGATTTTTGACACGTGGGGCGGTGTGCTCACGCCGAAGGCCTACCAAGAGTTTTCCCTAGCCTATATGCAGAAGATCGTTGCCGGGCTCACACGTCAGAGTGAGGGTCGCGAAGTACCGGTGATTCTCTTCACTAAGAATGGAGGGCAATGGCTAGAATCACTCGCTGCCGCGGGCGCTAATGCCGTGGGCCTGGACTGGACTACGGACATTGCTCAGGCCCGAGCTCGGATCGGTGGGCAGGTTGCCCTGCAGGGCAACATGGACCCCTCAATGCTCTATGCCTCTCCTGAGGCTATACGAACAGAGGTCGCCTCGATTCTCGAGGGTTTCGGCGCTCATCCTGGCCACGTCTTTAACCTTGGTCACGGCATCACTCCGGAGGTCGATCCTGCCAACGTCGGGGTTTTTGTCGATGCGGTGCATGAGTTCTCAGAGCAGTACCATAAAGTCTGATCAAGCAGCGGTTGACCAAAGCCGCTGCGCCGTCATCGCCCTGGGGTCTAATCTTGCCTTTCAGGGCAGCTCGTCTTCAGAGCTAGTGACCGCCGCGGCAAAGCGGCTTGAGGAGCTTTCCGAGTCCCCGGTCAGGCTCTCATCGCTTTACCGCACCGCCGCGCAAGGCTTGGGGCCAGGAGCCAACGAGTTTTGCAATGCCGTAGCCGTCATAGTGCCGTCTGTAGATTTGTCCGCGAGCGACCTGCTGAGCAAGCTGTTGGCCATCGAGGCGCTGCTAGGCCGTGAACGCAGGCAGCCGGAGGCTGGGGCAACCTATGCCTCGAGGACCCTCGATCTGGATCTTATTTTTTGTCGCAATGAGCAGATAGACACGGAGTTCTTACAGCTTCCCCACCCGCGCGCGGCTCAGCGCCGTTTCGTATTAGCCCCGCTCGCTGAGCTCTGGCCCGACCTCCGCCTAAGCGCCGAATCCATGCCCGTCTCTGACCTCCTCGAGCTGCTGCCCCTGGAGTAAAGTGGTACTTGGATTTTGTTCAAGCGGTGCTATTATCTTAACCGTGAAGAACCGACTCCTACATAAAAGCCGCTCCCAGCGGATTTTCAGCGCAAACCCACAACTTTTTGGGGATAGTCGCGCGCCCGGCATTAAACTGGGTCTGGCCTCAACGGCTTTGCTCCTTGTTTCGGGTCTAGTTCAGGCGCAAGAGCTCGGTGTGTTTGGGGATTCAGAGGCTAAAGACTCAGCGTGGTCTGGCCCTGTGAACACGGCAGGCGTAACGAGTTTTGAGGTTGCGCCGACGTCGGTTCTGAATAGTGCGGTGCCAGCGTTTAGTATTTCTCGTCAGGTTGGCAGCAGTCAGGTCGATGGCGCTCTCGTCGAGGATGCCCTCAATTACCAGCTCGGGGTTTCGGCACAGCCGGCGCAAGGGCTTAACGTAAGCGCGGATGCTTGGCGACTCAGCGTCAACGATGCGCCTGCCAACGCGGGGCTCAGTGCCGCGCTCAGCGCGCCCCAGTCGGGGCAAAACACAGCAGCGCAGCCCTTATCCATCGATGATTCGGTGCTTAGTGAATTTAATATCGATAGTCCCTTGGTTGGCTCGTCGCTCGAAACCAGCGGCTTTGACCTCAGTGCTTCCTACGCCTGGGACACCAGCCGCTTCGGTCAGTTTACTCTGAGCACAACTTCGTCTTATGTACAGAATTTTGAAAATCGCTCAGCGCTTTTAGAATTGGGTAGCGGAGAGCTCGGTGCCTTGAACAGCATCGACGACAGGATCGTAAGCCCCGAGCTGCAGAGCAGCATGATGCTGTCGTGGCAGCTCGGAAATCATACGGCTAGCGCAATCACCAACTACTTTGATTCCTTTAAAGATATCAGTGAAATCGATATCGATGAGATCAATGACCTCGTTGACAATATTACGACCTTCGATCTGCAGTATGGCTACAGCGTAAAAACAGGTTCGAAAGATCGCGCGATTATCTCTTTCGGCATCCGCAATCTGTTTGACGAGAAGACCGCGCAGATTTTGAACTCCTCAACACGGCTTGTGGACCAGAACGGCCGCGTGGCCTACGGATCTATTAAGTACCAGTTCTAAAACCTTTAGCTCCGCGGCTGCGCGTTGCCTCTTCAGCTTCTCTTAGCCCTTTTAGCCCTCTCAGCTCCTTTATTTCCCGCGCGTCTAGCTTCTCTGTTCTTCTCCTTTGCCCGGTTCGTTTGACGGCCAATTTAAACTATCCGCAGCTGCAACCGAGATCATTCGGCGCGCGCTAGACACCACACGTCGATACGGCGCACGCCCACCCGGCGCAAGGTGCGTGCGAGTTCGGCGACGGTGGAGCCAGTAGTCACGACGTCGTCCACTATGGCTATGTGTTCATGCTGAGCAAGCTCAGAAGCCAAACGTACAGCAAACGCGCCGTTCAGGTTGCGTCCTCGTTCTCGCGCTGAAACCAGCTCGGTCTGCGGTGCGGTCTGTTTAGGCCGGTAGACCGCATGACTGAGATTGGACAGTTTCAAGCGGTGGCAAACTCTCTTGCTTATTTCTTCAGCCTGATTGAATCCACGTTGGCGAAGCCGCGTGGGATGGAGAGGCACAGCGACTACTGCGCTTGGCCATGGCAGTTCGTCGTTAGCACCGCGATAGCGCTGCCTAAGACTCCGGCACAGCTGTTCACTCAGCGCCGCACCGTTATCGCTGCGTGCGTTAAATTTGAAACCGCTAACAAGCTTGTCTATAGGGCTGCGGTAGGCAAAAGCGCTGTGACAGCGATCGAAGTCTAGGGGGGTAAGCAGGCAGCCAGAACAAAGGCGCTGTGCATCGGATGCATTACTCTCTTTCCACCCCTCTGTTGGCTGAGGCTCATCCGGCTTTGCAGCTACACAGGAAAGACCGCAGCGGCCACAAGGGTGGTCCACTCGGGGTAGGTCTGCACTGCAATGGCTGCACAGCGGATAGGGCGTGTCGGACGCAAGGCCGCAACAGCAGCACTGTCCGGCAAGAAGTACCGCTAAACCCTGTAAGGCCTCTGAGCGTAGTCTCTTCAAACGCCGCTTAACCGAAACAACAAATGACCACATCCCGCGTGTCCTTTCAGAAGCTTTAGTGCTTGGATTAAGGTTTAGTCGATTTTTTCGAGAAAGCAAAACAGGCAGTGACTGTGTCTAATTAAGCTGAGCTCGACCGGCGAGCGCTTCTAGTTATTCAGGGTTTATCCTATACTTCCGACGGTTTTTTGCGCGGAGATATACCGCACAGCCGACTCCGTCTACCGAATGCGAGAGATTTTATGCCAAGCTACAGAGCCCCCCGACAGGACATCGACTTCCTACTCAACGATGTGTTTAAAGCCAACGAACTGTTTGCCTCGATGCCGGACACTCAGGACGCAAGTCCTGATCTGACGTCAGCCATTGTGGACGAGGCAGCGAAGATCGCCGAGGGCCTATTAGCGCCAATAAATCAGTCTGGCGATGAAGAGGGCTGTCGCTACGACGATGGAGTGGTGACAACGCCACAGGGGTTCCAACAGGCTTACAACGCTTACGCAGAAGGCGGCTGGGCAGGGCTTACAGGCGAAACCGCCTACGGTGGTCAGGGCATGCCTAAGACGCTTTCTGCGCTAATAGAGGAAATGAGTTTTGCGGCGAACTCCTCGTTTGCACTGTTTACCATTCTGACTACCGGCGCCACGCTAACTCTCAGCCAGCACGGAAGTGATGAGCTCAAGCAGCGCTACTTGCCGAAAATGTACGCGGGTACTTGGACCGGCACCATGTGTCTAACAGAGCCCCATGCCGGTACTGACCTTGGCATGATTAAGACCCGCGCTGTGCCCTGCGACGATGGCAGCTACAAACTTACCGGTACGAAGATTTTTATCACCGGCGGTGAACACGATCTTGCTGAAAATATTATTCATTTAGTGCTGGCAAAGCTGCCAGATGCACCGGCAGGCCCGCGTGGTATTTCCCTATTCCTCGTTCCCAAAATGGCGGTCGATGACAATAGCGAACTCACCGGCGCGAGTAACGGCGTGCGCTGCGGCTCCATCGAACACAAGATGGGCATCAAGGCTTCGCCCACCTGTGTCATGAATTTCGATGATGCAACCGGCTACCTTGTTGGAGAGCTCAACAACGGCCTATCGCATATGTTCACTATGATGAACTACGAGCGGCTGTCTATGGGCTTGCAAGCCAACGGGCTCGCAGACAGTGCCTATCAAGTCGCCGCTGACTACGCGAAGGAAAGGGTTCAGGGTCGCGCTCCAAAGGGGCCGCAGCAGCCTGAAGCAAATGCCGATCCTTTGCTTGTTCACCCCGATGTCCGCCGCCTGCTGCTTACTATCCGTGCTAACGTCCTCGCGGGCCGGTCGCTGTCGATTTTCGCGGCCATGCAATTAGATGTTTCGCGCTTCCACCCAGACGCTGAGGCTCGCGCGCGCGCCGATAAATTGGTTTCACTGCTCATACCTGTGCAGAAAGCCTACTGCACTGACCGTGGCTTCGACGCCTGCGTCATGGCGCAGCAAGTGCTTGGCGGCCACGGCTATGTGGCAGAGTGGGGGCTGGAGCAGAATGTGCGCGATGCTCGAATTGCGCAAATTTACGAAGGAGCCAATGGCATTCAGGCGCTGGACCTCATGGGTCGTAAGACAGTCAGAGCTAACGGACAGCTGCTAGCGCTAATCTCAGAAGAAATGGATGCCTTTGTTGCAGAGCAGTCCGACACCAGTGAGATGCAGAGCTACCTCTCCGGCCTCGCGCAATGCCGACAGGCACTGCAGCAAGCAACCGAATTTGTGATCGAGCGTGCAGCCGCTAACCCCGAAGAAATCGGCGCCGCGTCCTACGCCTATATGGAGCTGATGGGCCTAACGCTCTACTGCTTTATGTGGCAGAGGATTTTGGCCTCGGCGCTCAAGGCCACCGACCGCGATAGCGATTACACTCAGGGGCTCATCAAAGTAGGTGAATTCTTCCTGGCGCGCCAAGTGCCAAAGGCACAATCGCTGCTGCTTGAAATCGAAGCCGGTAGCGAGTCGCTCATGGCTATGACGGCTGAGCAGTTTTAAATTAGGAGCCGTATCGGGCTAGCAAGCTCTGCTTGTTAGCCTCGGTCTTACAGCTGGACTCACAGCCGGATTAACAGCTGGTTCAACAGTTGAGACCAGAGTGCCGCTGAGCCAGGGCAGCGAAGTTTCAAAAGAGCCCGACAGACTTCGCTCGTTGGATGCCGCGGACGATTCCAATGCGGTATAGCTCAGTCGCGTCTTACGGCTTGAATAAGGTAGGCGCCATGAGTGGAGCGTGCCTAGGCTCCAGGCATGAATAACCTAGGCTCCAGGCATGAATAACCTAGGCTCCAGGCATGAATAAAGAGAAGCCTGCGGCAGTCGCAAAGACGGCTGCCATGATGAGAGCAATGCGAAAGCGCTTCGCGAAAGTGAGTGCTCGCTCTTTTATAGAGTGCAGTCCATGACTCGCCTCACTATGCGCTGGTGCAGTCTGAGTCTCGTCAACATCCGGTAGCGCGAGCAGCTTCTTCTTAAGATGGGCGGGGACAGGGATCGACAACAAAGCGTCTTTCATCCCAGCCTCGTTCTCATCTACACAGGATAAGAGCTCATCGAGCTGTGAGTTCTTGTCACCGCCACCGAGCAATGCCCTCTCCACGGCTGCGCTAGCCGAAGGGTCGCTTAAGATCTTTTCTTGCAGCATTCTCTGATCCATTTACTTGAGCCTTACACCTTTATTCATTCAATTTTGCGTTGGCTTACGAGAGAGGAGAGGAAGAAGCCGATTTTTCTTTCAAAGTTTTTTTAACCCGTGACCCAATTGGCACGTTCGTCAGCTTTTCTGCCGAAGTCGCTTTTGAATTTGACGCTATTTTTACCGAGGTTTTTAGTCTATAGAGCTACGTCAGGGGCGTGAATTAACACCGTGTATCATTTTGTTTCTATTTCTAGTTTTTGAACGTTTTCTGTTTATTTTTCCTACCGAGTTAGTAGGAGCTTTGGCGCTGAACGCTGTCGCTGACAAATAAAAGAAGAGTTCGGATGCAAGACATGCAGGAGTTGCTGCAGGAACAATAGGGGGCATGAGAACGCCTTCGATGTGAGAAGGCAGAAAAAGCGGAGCAGTGAAAAAAAGAAAATGCGAGTGAACGGGAGCAAAAAGACGTAGAGAGAAGCAAGGAGTTAAAGGAGTTAAAAGAAGACGGCTAGCAGCTTAAATCGAGGGTCTTCAAACAGTGGGTCTTCAAACAGTGGGTCTTCAAACGGTAGGTCTTCAATTCGAATAGAGGGCCTCCAAGCAGAAGCGCATCCAATCAAAAGCACTTAGGCTAGAGGGCATTCTGGCAGAGGTGCTCTCCAAGCACTGATTAAAATAACTCAGCGAACGGCCCTTACTTTACTTTGATATTACGTCGAGGCCAGATCTCTAAGTAAGCTGGGCAGGGGCTTGCCTGCGCGCTTAGCATACCGTGCTATCACCTTGCTGCGCGCGCGGAAGAGTCGGGTCATCACCGTGTTTTCGTTAAGCCCCAGGATCTCGGCAATTTCCTTGCCACTAAAGCCGCCGATGATTTGTAGTAGCAGAGGCTCCCTATAGTCCTTCTCGAGCCGGTTAATCGCTTCTAGCAGAAGCTGTTTCTCTACGTTGCTATCCGGCTCTTCGGTATCCTTCTCGACAATGACGTAGTCGTCGTCGTCGACAAGCTCGGGTCTGTAGCGTTCATAGAGTCGAGCATTCTCCCGTCTCAAAATAGTGAATAGCCAGGCTTTAGCGGCGCTGTCCTTTTGCAGGCTGTCCAAAGAGCGCCAAGCCCTTAGGAAGGTCTCTTGCACAAGGTCCTCCGCCAGAGGCTGGCTTTTGCAAATCCAAAAGCCATAGCGGTAAACGTCATGGTACAGAGATCCAACAAGTCGCTCGTATCGCTTGCGCCGCGCGGTATCTCGGGATGTGTCAGGATGGCTGTCCTGCATCCTTTGGACTCCCGCCGCGTTCACGCATAATTGAGCTGTCTGTTTATCGTTGTCTTCATCCCTACGCTCAGCTGTAGCCGCACTCTTCGCATCTGCCATTCTTACCTACTCTATGCATGGCGCTGCGTTGGCCGCAGCGCTGGTCGATCTGCTCTGAGCCTCTAACGGGCGCTCGCAGAACTCTCGCACTAAAGTCTCCCGAAATGAGTCATTTCCCACAAGCTGCCTAGGGTGTTTAAGCGGGAGAACTCGGGTAAATACTGAACGGTTTTCCTGGAACGCGCGTGATTTGTGGCCTGCAAGGCAATTGCCTTATGTCCCCAAAGACCGGTTTATGTTTTTTTAGACCGTCACTACATGCCGTTTTGCTCTCTCTAGCGGTATACTCTGACCCTCAATATCGGGTAAATCACGGGACAAAGTGCATGAGAGTTGCAATCGCAGGTGCAGCGGGAAGAATGGGCAGGTCCCTTATCGAATCGGTGTGCCGCAGCGAGGCTGCCGTGACAGTGAGCGCTGCGAGTGTCCGAGCAGGTGATCCGACGCTAGGCATGGATGTTGGACTTCTCGCGATGGGTCAGGCGCTTGGCGTGTTGGCCAAGGACTCACTTACCCAGCAGAGCGACGCCTTTGATGTGCTCATAGACTTCACGACCCCCGAGTCGACCCTCCAGCACCTTTCCCTGTGTCTTGATGCCCGAAAAGCCCTAGTGATCGGCACAACTGGATTCAGCGAGACACAGAAGCGTCAAATTGAAGACGCAGCTGCGCAGATTCCTATCGTCTTTGCGCCGAATATGAGCGTTGGTGTGAATCTCTGTTTGCAGCTCCTGCGTCAGGCCGCGGCGGTGCTCGGAGACGCGGCTGATATTGAGATTTATGAAGCACATCATCGCTTCAAGAAAGACGCGCCATCGGGTACCGCCCTGAAAATGGGCGAGGTCATTGCCGACGAGCTGGGCCGCAACCTTGCCGAGGTCGCCGTTTATGGTCGTGAGGGTGCTGAGCCAGAGCGCGATCGGACGACTATAGGCTTCGCCACGGCGCGCGCCGGTGACATAGTGGGCGACCATACCGTGACTTTCGCCACACTAGGGGAGCGAGTGGAGATTACTCACAAGGCGAGCAGCCGTATGACCTTCGCCAACGGGGCGGTGCGCGCAGCCGCTTGGCTTGAAGGTAAGCCTGCGGGGCTGTATTCAATGCAGGATGTGCTGGGCCTAGGCGATTAGTGGGCCTGGCACCGCCCAGCCTGTGACGAGTAGCTAGTGCATGCTGAGCGCTAGCGCGCACAAATTTCCTTATCGCTTAGATTCGCGATTTTGCCTGTTGATCGTAGACAGTTGGCAGGCAGTGTCTCTATAATACCCGCTCAGTATGATGAATGCTGAAACCCTGCGAAGTCCCAAGAAAGCGGAGTGAAGAGATTCTTCATCCGCTTTTTTTGTGCCTGTTTTTCACATACTTATGCGGTATTACTTAGCGCGCTTATTTGCAGCGCTCGCCAGCGCCAAGCGCTGGTGAGCAGTTGCGCGCGCTAGACGCAGAGTAGAAAGACGGTGTGAGACAGCGTGTGTTTGTCAGCCCTTTTGACCAAACTAACAATAAGGAGTGGAAGTGGCCGCATTAGCCGTATTAGCACTTGAGGATGGCAGCCTGTTTCGTGGGCTTGCCTTGGGCGCAGAAGGTAGCGCGAGCGGCGAGGTAGTGTTTAACACCTCGATGACGGGCTATCAGGAAATCCTGACAGATCCCTCCTACGCTCAGCAAATTGTCACTCTGACGTACCCGCATATCGGCAGCACTGGCACGACGCCGGAAGACAACGAGTCGGACGCCGTTAGCGCGACCGGGCTGGTGATTCGCGATCTGCCCCTAATTGCGAGCAACTGGCGCAGCGAGCAAACGCTGCAGGACTTCCTAGTAGAGCGCAAGGTTGTGGCAATCGCCGAAATCGATACGCGCCGGCTTACACGCCACCTGCGCGACCACGGTCCGCTCAATGGCTGCATTGTTTCCGGCGCAGAGCTGGCCCAGCTGGGCGAGGAAGGCGCGATAGCCAAGGCCAAAGCATTCCCGGGTCTGAAGGGCATGGATCTGGCGAAAGTGGTTTCAACGAAAGAAAACTATGCTTGGACAGAGGGCGTGTGGGACTTAGTTAACGGTCACAGCGACGCCAAAGCTGATAAATTCCGCGTGGTAGCCTACGACTTTGGTGCTAAGCGCAACATTCTGCGTATGCTCGCCGAGCGTGGCTGCGAAATCACCGTGGTGCCTGCGCAAACCCCAGCTGCGGACGTGCTAGCCATGAACCCCGACGGCATCTTCCTATCCAACGGTCCAGGCGACCCAGAGCCCTGCGACTATGCGATCGACGCGATCAAGGTCTTCCTCGAGCACAAGATACCGCTGTTCGGTATTTGCCTGGGCTGTCAGCTTCTCGCTCTAGCCTGTGGCGCCCAGACAGTGAAGATGCGCTTGGGTCATCACGGTGGCAATCATCCAGTGCAAGACTTACGCGACAGCACCGTGCTTATTACAAGCCAGAACCACGGTTTCGCAGTGGACGCGGCAACGCTGCCCAGCAACCTCGTAGCGACTCATAAGTCTCTCTTCGACGGCTCGCTACAGGGTATTGAGCGCACCGATGTACCAGCCTTCGGCTTTCAAGGCCATCCCGAAGCGAGCCCGGGGCCGCACGACATCGCGTCGCTTTTTGACCACTTTATTGAGCTGCTAGAAAAGCGCTAGTAAAGAATCGATCGGGCGAATGATAGCGCCACCCACGGCAAAGCCGCGCGCAAGAGCAATCGCCAGCGCGGCGAACATCAACATGACGATAAGAGAGCACCAGCGCACATGCCAAGACGAACAGACATAAATAGCATTCTCATCCTCGGAGCGGGCCCGATCGTGATCGGGCAGGCTTGCGAATTTGACTATTCTGGAACGCAAGCCTGTCAGGCACTCAAGGAAGAGGGCTTCCGAGTCATTCTCGTGAATTCGAATCCTGCGACCATTATGACAGACCCCTCGATGGCGGACGCGACCTACATAGAGCCAGTAAACTGGCAGATCGTGGAAAAAATAATCGAGAAAGAACGTCCCGATGCGATCCTGCCAACTATGGGTGGTCAAACGGCGCTCAACTGCGCCCTGGACCTTAACCGCCACGGCATTCTGGACAAGTACTCCGTTGAACTAATCGGCGCTAACTGCGAAGCCATCGATAAAGCAGAAGATCGCGAGCTCTTCGACCGTGCAATGAAAAAGATTGGCTTAGAAACGCCGCGCCATTGTATGGCGCACAATATGGACGAGGCCGCCGAAGCTCTGGAAGAGATTGGCTTTCCCTGCATCATTAGGCCTTCGTTCACGATGGGCGGCAGCGGTGGCGGCATCGCCTATAACAAGGAAGAGTTCGAAGAGATCTGCCAGCGCGGTCTTGAACTGTCACCAACTAACGAGCTGCTTATCGACGAGTCACTCATTGGCTGGAAAGAATACGAACTCGAGGTAGTACGCGACCGCAAGGACAACTGCATCATCGTGTGCACGATCGAAAACTTCGACGCCATGGGCGTGCACACCGGCGACTCCATTACGGTGGCACCTTCACAGACGCTGACGGATAAGGAATATCAGATTCTGCGCAACGCGGCGATAGATATTCTGCGCGAGATCGGAGTAGAAACCGGCGGTTCTAACGTGCAGTTCGGCATGAATCCTAAAAACGGTCGACTAGTCATTATCGAGATGAATCCCAGGGTTTCACGCAGCTCGGCGCTGGCTTCCAAAGCGACCGGCTTTCCAATCGCGCGAGTGGCAGCGAAGTTAGCAATAGGTTTTACGCTTGATGAGCTCAGCAATGAAATTACCGGCGGCGCAACCCCAGCCTCCTTCGAGCCTTCTATCGACTACGTGATCACCAAGATTCCACGTTTTACTTTCGAAAAGTTCTCTGAAGCAGACGATCGCCTAACTACGCAGATGAAATCAGTTGGCGAGGTAATGGCGATAGGCCGCACCTTCCAAGAGTCTCTGCAGAAAGCGCTGCGCGGTCTTGAAGTCGGCATGTGCGGCTTCGACCCGATACTCGACACTAAGCTGAGCGATGCACGCGAGGTATTAACTCGCGAGTTAACTGAAGTGGGAGCCCAGCGCATCTGGTACATCGCCGATGCCTTTCGCCAAGGCTGGACGATGGAGACTGTGCAGTCATTAACAGGCATCGACCCTTGGTACTTAGTGCAAATCGAGGACCTCATCAAAATTGAGCAAGGTCTCGCGACTAAACCGCTTAAAGATATCGACGCGGCGGAGATGCGGCAGCTCAAGCGCAAAGGCTTTGCAGATAAACGTCTCGCCCAGATTCTTGGCTGCGACGAGCTAGAAGTTCAAGAGCATAGGCATGCGTTGGGCATTAAACCCGTCTACAAGCGCGTTGATACCTGCGCCGCTGAATTTATTTCTTCGACTGCCTATATGTACTCAACTTACGAGGAAGAGTGCGAATCACTGCCCAGCAATCGTGAGAAGATCATGGTGCTAGGGGGCGGCCCCAACAGAATCGGGCAGGGCATCGAATTCGACTACTGCTGTGTCCATGCCGCTCTAGCGATGCGTGAAGACGGTTATGAAACGATCATGGTTAACTGTAACCCTGAGACGGTGTCTACCGACTACAATATTTCCGATCGACTCTACTTCGAGCCTCTCACGTTCGAAGACGTTATCGAGGTCGCGCTGCTCGAAAAGCCAAAGGGCGTTATCGTTCAGTTCGGCGGTCAAACACCGCTGAACCTTGTGAAGCGTCTCGAGGCAGCAGGTATCCCGATTATCGGAACCTCGCCGGACGCCATTGACCGCGCCGAAGACCGTGAACGCTTTCAGCAGCTCATACAAAAGCTCGACCTCAAGCAGCCGCCAAATCGTACGGTACGCAGTGTGGAAGAGAGCTTCATCGCGGCCGAGGAGATCGGCTACCCGCTAGTCGTGCGTCCATCCTACGTGCTTGGCGGCAGAGCGATGGAGATTGTTTACAATCAAGAAGAGCTCAAGCGCTACATGGAGGACGCGGTCAAGGTATCGAACGAGAGCCCAGTACTGCTCGACTATTTCCTTAACGCAGCGATCGAGATCGATATCGATCTGGTGAGCGACGGCAAGCAGGCAGTGGTTGGCGGCATTATGCAGCACATCGAACAAGCAGGTATCCATTCTGGGGACTCCGCCTGTTCACTGCCGCCTTATAATTTGCCGCAGGATGTCCAAGAACGCATTCGAGCTCAAGTCAAAGCTCTTGCGCTGGAGTTAGGTGTTGTCGGTCTTATGAATACGCAGCTAGCCTATCAGGGCGGTGAGCTCTACGTCATTGAAGTCAATCCGCGGGCTTCAAGAACTGTACCTTTCGTTTCTAAATGTATCGGTCGATCGCTAGCTAAGGTCGCGGCGCGCTGTATGGCTGGAACCTCTCTCGCCGAGCAAGGCTTCGAGGCCGAGATTGTGCCGGAGAGTTTTGCTGTGAAAGAGGCGATCTTCCCGTTCAACAAGTTCCCAAGTGTTGACCCGATTCTCGGACCGGAGATGAAGAGCACCGGCGAGGTGATGGGTGTCGGCAAAAACTTTGCTGAAGCCTACGCCAAGGCCCAGATGGGCGCGGGCGAGAAATTTGCGACCGAAGGTAACGCGTTCATCAGCGTGCGCGAGGCCGATAAAGACAAAGTGGTCGAAGTGGCGAAGCAAACGCTCGCTCTGGGCTATAACATTGTTGCCACGCACGGAACAGCCGAGGTCATTGCCGATGCCGGACTGCCAGTTACGCGTGTAAACAAAGTAGCCGAAGGTCGCCCGCATATAGTCGATATGCTGAAGAACGATGAGATACAACTCGTTTTCAACACGACCGAAGGCAAGCAGGCTATCGCCGACTCGGCAATGATTCGTCGCACGGCGCTGCGTCACAGGGTCTTCTGTACAACGACAATTGCCGGTGCGCTGGCGGTATGCGAAGCCTTGGCCTTCGGCAGCGAACTGTCGGTCTATACGATACAAGACCTTCACGAACGGCTTGAAAGCGCGTAGTCTAGATACTTAGGTCGAGTGAATATGGCACTTCCGTGTCGTATTCACTGCTTACCTTAATTCAGCGTTTCTCTATGTAGAACAGAGAGGCAGAACAGAGGCTATGAAGAACAAAAGCTACGCTGATCAGAGAGTAAGCTCGAAAATACACAATAATTAATGAGCTCCAAGCACAGAGCCTCGCTTCCTTAGCGGGGCTTTTTTGTCAGGAGCTAAGGTGGAGAGAATGCAAAGCGTTCCAATGACTATCCACGGTGCCGAAACATTGCGCGCCGAACTCAACGAGCTAAAAAGCGTCACGCGCCCAAAAATCATCGAAGCCATTGCTCGAGGCGCGTGAACATGGCGATTTGAAAGAAAACGCCGAATATCATGCGGCGCGGGAGCAGCAGAGCTTTTGCGAAGGCCGCATAGCAGAAATCGAAGGCAAGCTTTCGGGCTGTCAGATCATCGACGTCAGTAAGATCGAGCCAACTGGCAAGGTGATCTTTGGTACGACAGTGACTCTGCTAAACCTCGAAAACGACAAGCAGGTGAAATATCAGATTGTTGGAGACGACGAGGCGGATGTGCCGGCGGGCAAGATTTCGGTGAGTTCACCGATATCTCGCGCCATGATGGGCAAAGCAGAGGGCGATGAAATCGTCGTAAAGGCACCGGCGGGCGACGTAGAATACGAAATAGAAAAAGTAGAGCATCTCTAGTTTTACGAGAGGCTGCTCGCAAGGCGCCTCCCTGCCTAGCAGTTTGTTCAGTCTAGCGGATTGAGAAGCCGAGAAGGCTAGGCAGTAAAGCGCAGCAAATTCGACAAGCGTGGATTCGGCTTTTTCGCCGGGCGCAATAAGAGCAACATGTGGCCAATAGATTGCACTACCTCGGCCTTGCTCTGACTGACTATCTCCTCGACTAGAGCGGCCTTGGCGGCCTTATCCCCGGCAACAATCTTGACCTTGATGAGCTCGTGGTCGCCTAGGGCGCGTTCGAGTTCAAGGAGGACAGATTCGGAGAGTCCTTTCTCAGCGATCGTAATAACAGGCTTGAGCTGATGACCGATCGCTCGGTACTGTTTTTTATCGGCGTTGCTAAGGCTCATAGTAGCTCACTGAGTATAAGAATGGATGCACTTGCTCATGGCGAGCACTGCGGGGCGTCGGATTGTAGGCAAGGCCGAGAACTAACGCAAACGGCAGCGGAGAGACAGTAGAATGAGCGGATGCCGCGGATGGCTATCAAAAGCTGGGGTATAAGAAGAGATGGCGCAATCGAAAACAAGCAAGGGCTGGCTCAAGGAGCACTTTGACGACGAGTACGTACGCCGCAGCCAAGAGGACGGTCTGCGCTCGCGCGCCAGCTATAAGCTGCTGGAAATTCAAGATAAAGACAAACTCATAAAACGCGGTATGACCGTGGTCGACCTAGGTGCCGCCCCCGGCGGCTGGTCCCAGGTGGCAGCCAATTTGGTGGGTGAGTCCGGAAGAGTCGTGGCAAGTGATATCCTTCCAATCGATCACCTTGCAGGGGTCGAGTTTCTTCAGGGTGATTTCACCGAGCAGGTAGTCCTAGATCAGCTGCTGGAATTGCTGCCAGAGGGTGGCGCAGACCTTGTAATGTCCGATATGGCGCCCAATATGAGTGGTATGCGCGACATAGACCAACCAAGGGTCATGTATTTGGCTGAGCTCGCGCTCGATCTCGCTAGATCTGTGCTAAGCCCCGGAGCGTATTTTCTCGTGAAGGTGTTTCACGGCGAAGGCCTCCAGGAGTACGAAAAAGCGCTCAAAGAGAGCTTTGAGACCCTCAAGGTACGCAAGCCGAAAGCCTCTCGCGCCCGCTCAAGCGAGATCTATTTGCTCGCTGGCGGTTTTCGAGGCTAAGGTCCAGTAACAGCCGTTCATTGGTAGCGCGGGTTACGGCACAGGACAAGCTTTTGGGCTGAGCCTGCGTCGCTTGGCTCAAAATGTGTTACTTTCTGCTATACCGATTGGGGATTGAAGCGATCCTTTTTCCCCATCGTGTCGTTGCTTCGGTATAACTCAGAACAAGTCTAACTCTCTGCACGACATTCGAATTCACTGATAAGGGGGAAAACCCTTGAACGACATGGCAAAGAATCTGGTCCTTTGGGTGATCATCGCGGGCGTGCTGCTCACGGTATTCAATAGCATCAACCGGGATCCGCAGTCTGACAACATTATCTATTCGCAGTTTGTCCAAGAGCTCCGCGATGGCCGCGTGCAGGCAGTCGATATTCAGAACCTGCAGATCACAGGTTACCGCAGCGACGGGTCGCGCTTTCGATCTACCATGCCAGCGATCGGCGATCGCGGCCTGATGGATGAGCTGCTTGAATCTAATGTAGCTATTAGCGGCACGCAGGAAGAAAAGCCCGGCTTCCTCTCGCAGCTCTTCCTGTCTTTACTGCCTGTCTTGGTTATTGTCGGTCTCTTCTTTTTCTTCATGCGCCAAATGCAGGGCGGTGGTGGAGGCGGCAAAGGCGGCCCCATGTCCTTCGGTAAGAGTAAGGCGAAGCTGCTGGGCGAAGACCAGATCAAAGTAACCTTCGCCGACGTGGCTGGCGTAGACGAAGCCAAGGAAGATGTACAGGAGCTCGTCGAATTCCTGCGCGAGCCAGATAAGTTTCAGCGCCTGGGCGGCAAAATTCCCCGCGGCATTCTCATGGTCGGTCAGCCGGGTACGGGCAAGACGCTTCTCGCCAAGGCGATTGCAGGCGAGGCGAAAGTGCCTTTCTTCTCTATCTCCGGCTCGGACTTTGTTGAGATGTTCGTCGGCGTCGGTGCATCCCGCGTGCGCGACATGTTCGATCAGGCGAAAAAGCAGGCGCCGTGCATCATATTCATTGACGAGATCGACGCGGTCGGTCGCCACCGTGGCGCAGGCCTGGGCGGTGGTCACGACGAGCGCGAGCAGACGCTAAACCAACTCCTCGTCGAAATGGACGGCTTTGAAGTGAACGACGGGATTATCGTGGTTGCTGCAACTAACCGCCCAGACGTTCTCGACCCTGCGCTTCTACGTCCGGGCCGTTTCGATCGGCAGGTGGTTGTAGGCTTGCCTGACATTCGCGGACGCGAACAAATTCTCAAAGTGCACATGCGCAAAGTACCCATTGACGATCGCGTGCAAGCGAGTCTTATTGCTCGGGGCACACCCGGATTCTCTGGTGCGGATCTAGCGAACCTCGTCAACGAAGCGGCGCTGTTCTCAGCCCGCGCGGGCAAGCGTCTTGTCACAATGGAAGAATTCGAAAAGGCCAAGGACAAAATCATGATGGGCGCAGAGCGCAAGTCTATGGTGATGTCGGAAAAAGAGCGTCGCAACACGGCCTACCACGAAGCTGGACACGCTATTGTCGGTCGCCTAGTGGAAGAACATGACCCTGTCTACAAAGTGAGCATCATTCCCCGCGGACGCGCGCTGGGGGTTACGATGTTCCTGCCCGAAGAAGACCGCTATAGCTTAAGCAAGCGCGGAATTCTCAGCCAGATCTGCAGTCTCTATGGAGGCCGCATCGCCGAGGAAATGACGCTTGGCTTGGAAGGCGTGACCACCGGTGCGTCAAATGATATCCAGCGCGCGACGGAAATGGCGCGCAATATGGTGACCAAGTGGGGGCTCTCACCAGAGCTTGGTCCGCTTCTTTACTCAGAAGACGAAGGCGAAGTGTTCCTCGGTCGCTCTGCGGCGTCACAGTCGAAGAACTTCTCCAGCGACACCGCGAAGTCTATCGATAAGGAAGTGCGCAAAATTATCGATACCTGCTATAGCAAGGCGAAAGACATCCTTGAGACAAACCGCGATAAGCTCGAGTTAATGATGGAAGCCCTGATGGAGTATGAAACTATCGACTCCGATCAGATCGACGACATCATGAACGGCCAGAAAGCGCGCCCGCCTGCAGATTGGGGTGACAATGACGGTGGTGGCAGCGGCACTAAGGTCGAAGCTTCCGAGCCACCCCCCGCTCGCGATGATGCGGCTGGGCCGATAGGTGGACCAGCCGGCGAGCACTAAGCGCCACTGCGACCTCTTCTGATTTTCGCCGCTTAGGTTGCGAAAAATGAGTTAAGCAAACCGCCCCTCGGGGCGGTTTTGCGTTAAGCTGCGATTTTATCGATTCCCACAAGGCTGCGCGTTCCCGATGATGCAATTCCCCATCGAGACTGTCTCGCAGCGACGGCGCAAACTCGGCTAAGAACCTTGAACAGGTTCGGCGTGCTTAAGATCTAGCTATAAATAAGAATAGACCAATGACCAATTCTGCTTCTGCGAAACTCCTGCACGCTGGCACACGCCGCATCGACTTGAATCTGCCGCAGTGTATGGGCGTGCTTAATGTCACCCCCGATTCATTCTCCGACGGCGCGAGTCTGGGTGAGACCCGCGGGACACGTTTCCAAGTTGATTCCGATAAGCTGCTACGTCGCGCAGAGGAGATGGTGAATGAGGGGGCAGCGTTTCTGGATGTTGGCGGCGAGTCGACTCGTCCCGGTGCGGCAGCAGTGCCTGTTCAGGAGGAGCTAGACAGGGTCGTACCAGCAATCGAACTGCTCAGCAGCCGCTTCGATGTTTGTCTTTCGATAGACACCAGCAGCGCCGCTGTTATGCGCGCCGCGATAGAAGCGGGGGCGGAGCTGGTGAACGATGTGCGCGCGCTGGCCGATGAGCGCGCGTTGGATCTCATCAATGCTAAAGGCACGGCGGTGTGCTTGATGCATATGCGCGGTGAACCTAAGTCCATGCAGGCCAATATAGGTGGTGATGCCTACGCCGATGTCGTCGATGAAGTCGCAGCCTTCCTGCGTCAGCGCTCAGCGGACTGTCAGGCGCAGGGAGTGAGCCCAGAGCGTTTGCTACTTGACCCGGGCTTCGGCTTTGGCAAAAGCCAGACGCACAACTATCAGCTCCTGCAGGGTCTTAGCCGTTTCGCAGCATTGGGCGCGCCCTTACTTATCGCGGTCTCGCGTAAATCTATGATTGGTGCCGCAACAGGGCGTGCGATTGGTGAGCGTTTAGCGGGCTCGGTCGCGGCAGCGACCCTCGCGCTGCGGGAAGGCGCAAGCATCATTCGCGCCCACGATGTGCCTGCCACCATGGATGCAATTAGAGTACACTCCGCCTTTACCGGTCAGCTCGCGCTGGATGCTTAAGGTAGCGCGTCGTCGTTGCCAGGATCGAAACACCTCGCCCAAGCGCTGATATCTAAGAGTCGAGATATAAGAACCGAGATAGAAACCTTAGTAAGGAACAAGCCTGCCGCCATGTCTGCCTCATCCCCTACCCAAGCCCCTCGTGAATCCTCAGCCGCGCTAGCGAAGAAGCGCTACTTCGGAACCGATGGTATTCGCGGCACAGTCGGACAGACACCAATTACACCGGATTTCATGCTCAAGCTCGGCTGGGCTGCTGGCCGCGTATTCGCCGATGCCAACGGCTCGCGGGGTAAAATCCTCATCGGCAAAGACACGCGCATTTCAGGCTATATGTTCGAAGCGGCACTTGAAGCGGGTGTTGCGGCCGCGGGAGTGGACATTGGTCTGTTGGGTCCGATGCCCACCCCGGCAATCGCGTATCTTACGCGGACGCTGCGCGCGCGTGCAGGCATTGTGATCAGCGCTTCGCATAATTCTTTCGAAGACAACGGTATTAAGTTCTTCTCAGCCAACGGCACTAAGCTGCCCGATGAAGTCGAGTATGCTATCGAAGCCGAGCTGCAGAAAGACGTGAGCGTGGTGCGTCCGGAGCTCATCGGTAAGGCTTCGCGAGTTAACGATGCCGCAGGCCGCTACATAGAGTTCTGCAAAAGCACTGTTGGTCAGAGCCTGCGCCTGAACGGCATGAAGATCGTGGTCGACTGCGCTCACGGTTCGACTTACCACATTGCGCCTAGCGTCTTTACCGAGCTCGGTGCGACCGTGATAGCTCAAGGCGTGGCGCCAGACGGTCTGAATATTAACCAGAACGCAGGCTCAACCTCGCCGAAGGTGCTTAGCGGACCGTGTCTTAGCCGAGGGCGCCGATTTGGGTGTTGCCTTCGACGGCGACGGTGACCGCGTTGTCATGGTCGACTCTCAAGGCAACGTGCTCGACGGCGACGAGATTCTCTACATCATTGCCCGGGATCGTCTGCGTCAGGGCGTTGAGTTTGGAGGAGTAGTAGGGACACAAATGAGCAATCTTGGCTTGCAACTAGGCCTAGATGCGCTCGGTGTGGATTTTACCCGCACCCCGGTGGGTGACCGCTATGTCATGCAGGAGATGATACAGCGCGGCTGGAGTTTGGGCGGTGAGTCCTCAGGCCATGTCATTTGTCTCGACCTCTCTAGCACCGGCGATGGCATTATTTCGGCGCTGCAGGCTTTAGCGGCCGTAGTGCATGGCGGCCAATCCCTCGCCGAACTGCGAGGGCAGATGGAAAAGATGCCACAGACAATGATCAACGTGCGCATAGAGCGTGGCACCGAGCTTGTTGGAAATGCGGCAATCGCGGCAGCAGTCCAAGACGCGGAGTCGCAGCTTGGTGCACGGGGCCGCGTACTGCTCCGGCCCTCGGGAACCGAACCGGTGCTGCGAGTCATGGTCGAGGGAGAAGAGGCGGGAGAGGTAGGGCGCCTTGCGCAAGAACTCGCCAATGCCGTCGAGGAAGCAGTGGGAGCCGGGGGCTAGCGCCACCCTCCAATCTTGCAACCAAACCCCTTCTTATGTAGACTTGCCGCCCGTTTCGCTTGAGCTATCGCTCATTCGAGCACTGAGGAAGCCTCTAGCCCTATGCGACGACCCCTTGTCATTGGCAATTGGAAAATGCACGGCTCGCTCGCGTCAGTACGCGAGCTGCTAGACGGCTTGAATGGGCTGGCTGATAC
>CBFIDY010000004.1:68160-69839 GCA_965661495.1 Pseudohongiellaceae bacterium
CGGTTTGCCCAGTGAGCGTTCATCTTCATGCCTGTGCGCAGCAGCTAGGGGCTGAAAATGCCTTGGGTTTGGGAGCGCAAAACGTTAGCGAGGCCAAATCTGGCGCGTTAACCGGCGAAGTTAGTGCAGCTATGTTGGCGGAACTGGGGCTCAAATTTGTCCTAGTCGGCCATTCTGAGCGGCGCGAGATTTTCGCCGAAAGCGATGATCTGGTGGCGGCGAAGGCCGCAGCAGTGCTCGCTAGCGGATTAACTCCGGTTGTTTGCGTCGGCGAGTCTCTGGCGCAGCGTCAGGCCGGTGATACAGAAGCCGTCGTTCTGGGTCAGCTGAATGCAGTGATTCAGCATTTGAGCGCGAGCGAATTGGAACAATGTGTCGTGGCCTACGAGCCGGTCTGGGCGATCGGCACCGGTGAGACAGCCTCGCCGGAGCAGGCACAGGAAGTCCACGCCGCGCTGCGAGCGCGGTTGGCAGAGGTAGGCGAGAGTGCAGCCAACATCGTGCGCATTCTCTACGGTGGCAGCGTGAAAGCCGCCAACGCCGCCGAGCTGTTTAGTCAGCCTGATATAGACGGCGGATTAGTAGGAGGCGCGTCCCTAAACGCCGAAGAATTTAGTGCGATCTGCAGGAGTGCGAAATAGTCACTGCAGTTAGCGCGAAGCGAAAGAACAGAACAGAACAGAACAGAACAACAAAGAGACGATCAGTTAGAGCGAAGCTGAAATCAAGCTAACACTCAGAGAGAACGAAGATGGAATCAATCATTGTCATAGTCCACGTAGTCGTTGCGATCGCCATCGTCGGCCTCGTTCTGCTGCAGCAGGGCAAAGGCGCTGACGCCGGTGCTTCCTTTGGCACGGGCGCCTCACAGACAGTATTTGGCTCATCGGGTTCGGGTAATTTTCTGGTCCGAGCTACAGCGGTTTGCGCCACAATCTTTTTCATCACTAGCCTTTCACTATCGCTAGTGGCAAAGACTCAAACAGGCTTTGGAACAACATCCGGCGTACCGGTTGTTGACCCTGAGCTTCTTGAAAACCTGTCTAACAGCCAGCAGTCTGACCTTCCTCAGTTAGACGAAGCTATGCCGGCGGTTGAAGACAGTCAGGCAGACGTTCCGAGTCTGCCAACGGGCGATGATCTCTAGCGAAAACTCGTGAGCTAGGCGATAATGCGCGCGCTTTAAGATTAACGGAAAAATGCGGATGTGGCGGAATTGGTAGACGCGCTATCTTGAGGGGGTAGTAACTTAGGTTGTGGGGGTTCAAGTCCCCCCATCCGCACCACACAACAGGCTCGTTCAACTAGAGCCGCACGAAGCCCTCTCCACGAGGGCTTTTTTGTTTCAGGCTCGTTAATGCAAACGCCAGCCTGCCAGCGATCGAAAACAAACTTCGGGAGAGTGCTATGCCACACGCGCGACGATCTGACTATTTTTTACGAGAATCACTGCGTAAGTCATTAATCGGACTTTTTTCCCTTACCGCTTCTCTGGCGTGTAGTTCGGTGCTGGCCCAAGAGGACTCTGTTCAGAGCCGTGGCGTCGAGGCGAAAAGCTTCCGCGCCGTTAAAGTCGACGTGCCACCCGTACTCGACGGTGTGCTGGACGACGAGGTATGGCAGCAGGCAGAGAAAATCACCGACTTTCATCAGGCGCGGCCGGGTGACCATGCGGTTCC
>CBFIDY010000004.1:70047-209930 GCA_965661495.1 Pseudohongiellaceae bacterium
CGCCACGACTCGCTTTACGAAACGCCGACGTCCTTCCGACTCGACTGGAACACCATTTGGGAAACCGCGACCAATGTCGACGGCAACAGCTGGGTCGCCGAGGTTGAGATCCCGTTTAAGTCGCTGCCCTTTGATCCGTCCCTAGACACCTGGGGCTTTAACTTTGGCCGCGGTATTCGTCGCCGCAATGAAGAGATGGCCTGGGTCTCTCTCGACCGCACTTTTAACCCAACCATCATGGGCGAAATGACAGGCTTGGAAGGGCTCGATCAAGGCGTTGGCCTAGACATTGTTCCCACCCTCGTCGGCCTGCAGCAGCGTGAGTTTTCGCCGGCGCTTCGCGAAGAAACGGTGGAGCCAACACTCGACGCTTTTTACCGATTAACTCCATCGCTTAACGCGGCACTGACAGTAAATACAGATTTCTCCGCTGCTGATGTCGACAACAGGCAGGTGAATCTCACGCGCTTTAATCTGTTTTTCCCTGAGCGTCGCGATTTCTTTTTGAACGATTCCGACCTGTTCCAATTTGGCAGTATTAGTCGTATGTCAGCGGGCAATAGCGCGACCGGCGGTGCAAGTCGCGAAAATGCGCGACCCTATTTCTCGAGAAAAATAGGACTAGCAGGCAACGGAACGCCAGCTGATATCGAGTACGGTGGCAGGGTCAGTGGACGAGTAGGGCGCTTTAACATTGGTACACTAGCCGTTCGTCAGGGTGCTACGGACGATGTTGCGGCCGACGACATGCTCGTTACCCGCATCTCAGCCAATGTGCTCTCTGATTCACGGGTTGGATTCATTTACACCGATGGCGATCCAACGTCGAATGTAGACAACAGTGTGATAGGTGTGGATTTCAACTATGTAGACAGCAACATCCGTGAAGGGCGTCAGTTACAAAGCAATGTATTTTTCCAGCAGTCAGACACGCCGGGACTAGAGGGTGATGACGCATCCTACGGCTTTGGTGTTGCGCTGCCTGCAAGTGAGGGATTGCGCTCAAGAATCGGCTACAAAGTGGTTGAGGAGAATTTCAATCCGGCTATGGGCTTCATCAACCGCTCGAATATCGAAGACTACACTGCAGATGTGGGCTACACGCATTTCTTCGAAAGCGGAATTTTTCAGACCGCTTTTACGGGTATCGATATGCAGCGTATCGAGGTCATCGACGGCGACCTGCAAAGCGAGGTGGTCGCCTACCGCCTGCTAGAGCTTGAGACCGGCACACGCGATGGCCTAGACATAAGCTATGTTTCGAACAAGGAAAACGTTCTGCGTCCCTTCACAATCTATCGAGAGCCGGGTAAAGAGATTGTCATTCAACCGGGAAACTATTCTTTCGACGAACAAGAAATTGGTCTTAGCACCGGTGGTCAGCGCGAGTTTTCCGGCAGCCTGAGCTATCGCAACGGTGACTTTTACAACGGCGAACGCCAAAACATAAATGCGAGTTTTGCGTGGAACCAATCGCGCTATTTTCGAGCGACGGTTCGTATGGACTGGAACGATATTGAGCTGCCGCAGGGTACGTTCATTACGCGCCTGAGCAGCGTGAACACGCAGGTCGCGTTCACACCTGAACTGTACTGGATCACTTTGGCTCAGTACGACAATATCTCCGAAGAAATCGGCATCAATACGCGCCTGCAGTGGATTCCTAAAGCAGGACAGGAAGCGCTGATAGTCCTGAATCACAATATGCAGGATCAGGACCGCGACAATCGCTTCGATACGGCTCGCTCGGATCTGTCGCTAAGGCTTCGTTACACTTTCAGGTTTTAACGAACTTTGGTCTTAGCACTGTCGTGAGGCGAGAGACGCGAGCTAAGCGCGGGAATGTCGCTGCACTTCACAGCCAAGGTCTTTAATCGCGCTTCAATCTAAGCGTGAAGAGGCTATGGATAGCGAGCGTATTTTCGATCTTTACTGCAATCTGATCGCATCCTATAAGCCAAAGTACGGGCGTATTCTCGTCCCTAGCGTGCTTCCCGCGAAGGCTGCGCCAAACCAAAGCCAGCCATGCAAGCTGGTCGAAGAGATCCCGCCAAAGTAGGCGCCGATGTTACAGCCATAGGCGATTCTTGCCCCATAGCCGAGCATGATGCCGCCAACAATTGCAGCTAAGACTGATCGCGCTGGGATTCGCAGGGAAGGCGAGAATTTGCCAGCTAGGCCGGCCGCGAGCAGTGCTCCCAGGATAATGCCCAGATTCATAACTGAGGTAACGTCTGCAAAGAGGCTTTGCTCGAGCGCAGCGGCAGAGGAAGGTCGCGCCCAATACTCCCAAGACGAAAGATCGAAACCAAGTAGCGCAAGCAGCTTGCCCCCCCACAGTGTGAAGGCCGAGGTCACTCCCCAAGGGCGTCCAGCCAGAATAAGAGTCGTGCAATTGACAGCCGCTAAGGCGAGCGCGCCGGCAATCAAAGGCCACGGGCCGCGAAAGAGGCTAAAGTTTGTGACCTCTTCTTTTGTCGCTGGCTGTCTTCTTCGTTGATGGACATGCGTTAGCATATAAATAGTAGCGAAAAGAGCGAGGCTAATCGCTATGCCACCCATAACGCCGAACTGTTGAGTAAGTGCTACTGGCGCGAATGCGGGTGCTTGCTGCCAAGCTCCCCAATGCCAGCTGCCAAGAACTGAGCCTGCAATGAAGCTGAATAGAGTAATGACCATGCGGGCATTGCCCCCGCCGGCAGTAAACAATGTGCCTGAAGCACAGCCTCCACCGAGCTGCATGCCGATACCGAAAACGAAGGCTCCTAGTATGACAGCGATACTCAATGGCGCGACACTGCCACGTAATGCCACTCCACCCACTTCGCCTCTTTCAATTAAAAGGCTAAAAACAACAACGGTTATTGCAAGCATAACGAGCTGTGCTCGTAGGCCTGTGCCGTTGCCTGTTTGTGCGAGCTCGCGCCAAGCAGCAGTAAAGCCAAAAGCAGCATGATAGAGAATCAGCCCGGCACAAAGACCAACCAGAAAGAGTGCCGATTGGCGCCACCCATAGGATTGCGCAAGCAGCAGAGCTAAACTCATCGCGACTGCGGAGCTTGTCAGCACAGCTACGCGGTTCTTATCAGTTCCCATGATAGCTACTTTACAAAGACAAGTAGAAACTGACTAGTTTTACCCCTCACTGCTGGCGCAAAAACTCCAACGTCGAGAGGGTCTTCGTCGTTTTTCAGCAGATCCGAACTTTTTGCGAGGCGCAAGCCGGCCCCCGTCGCAAGATTCATTATCACGCTTTCCGCTACGCGGTGTAGCGTGCCGCCTGCTTCGATACCAGTTCCTTCAGGCGCAATATGATCAGAGGCCAAGAATAGACCGCCAGGCTTAAGAACACGCGCAATTTCTTTAAAAGAGGCCTCTGCATCGCCGAGACTGTTGCCCTCTGGGGCAAAACCTAGTTCATGGGGCCCTTGGATCCATGTCACCATGTCCATGCTGTTGTCTTCAGCTTCAAGCGCGTCAAAATCCGTAATACTTACGCTAACATTGGCTAGGCGATTGCCTGCCGTGCGCAGATCTATCCCGTCGCCAACAAATCCCATCAGGCCAGGCGCGTGCTGCAGAATTACCGTACCATCGCTGCCAACGGCACGGCTGAGAATTTCTGTGTAATAACCGCCGCCGGCTTCAAGTTCTAAGACGCTCATTCCGGTTTCAAGTCCGGCAAATTCGAGGACCTGGATTGGCTTTCGCTGAGCATCGCTCTGCGCGTCTTCTGCAGGGCGATCAGGATGCGCGAGTGCTGCCGCTACATTTGCCTCGGCAGCGAAAATCTGAGTCGAAGAGGTTGCTACTGCCAAGCTTGTGACAATGAGTGCTGTAAACAATTTCATTTTGTTCCCCTTGTAATTGTTGTGTTGTGAATCTTTTCTGACGGCTTTATACCATTTAACCCTAATGCTTCCGCTGTAGCTAGCAGGCTTCTGAGGAGCTGGCTGAGTCGGATTTTCACTCACTCTTATCACGGGCTATGGCTGATGACCCTTAGGGACAGAAAGAGTATGCTAATTATCGTATCTCAACTCATGCGTTCCAACTGGGGAGTTTCTAATGCCACACCTTACACAGAATTCAGCAAGCGGCTGCCTGCAGCGTGTATTCAATCGAGCGTTGCGTTCGTTAACTGCCGTTGTAACGGGTCTTGCGATGAGCTCAACGCTCAGCGCTGCGGAGCTGCCGGAGACTATAGAAGTTAGCAGTTCGGTCTTAGAACATCACGGAATGGTAAGCGACGAGCACTCCGCCTACGGGGCCAACAGATCAATCGATCTAAACTGGAGCAATCTGCCCGAGGGTACGATGCAGCTTGCTGTGGTCTGTGACGATCCGAAGGTGGTTGAACTTGGGATGATGCCCACCCCGTTCGTGCATTGGGTTGCGTACAACATTCCTGCCAGCGCGTCAGGCCTGCCCGGTACGATGCCGAGCGAAGCAGAAGTAACAGGCATCGAAGGTCTCGAGGGAATGATTAACGGCGTAAACGGTCTCGGCCGCACTGGCTATTTCGGCCCGCGCCCGCCTGCCAATGGGCAGCTGCACGCCTACCACTACCGGGTCTATGCAATAGATACTGATCTTGGGCTAGAGGCAGGGCTTGGTCGCGATGAGCTTCTAGCGGCTATAGACGGCCACGTCCTTGCTACCGGCATGCTAATGGGGCATTACGAGCGTAAAGAGCAGTAGCGTCAGGCCGTTTAAAGTCTTCTCGCCGCTGCTATCGGTTGACGGCGGCGGTTGGGAGCCCTATACTTTCGCTCCTTATCTCGTCGTGCACAGCGCATGACCGCCAGTGTAGATAGCCCAGTTTGATGCGGGGTGGAGCAGTCTGGCAGCTCGTCGGGCTCATAACCCGAAGGTCGTAGGTTCAAATCCTGCCCCCGCTACCACTTTCCTTCAGTACGACTTTCTAGACGCCCGACTCGGGCTCAGCTCTTTATACTCGGGCTCAGCTCTTTATGCGGCGCAGCCGCTCGAAGGTCGTAGATTCAAATCCTGCCCCCGCTACCACTTTCCTTCAGTACGACTTTCCAGACGCCCGACTCGGGCTCTGCTCTTTATGCGGCGCAGCCGCTCGAAGTTCGCAGGTTCAAATCCTGCCCCCGCTACCACTTTCCTTCAGTACGACTTTCCAGACGCCCGACTCGGGCTCAGCTCTTTATGCGGCGCAGCCGCTCGAAGGTCGTAGATTCAAATCCTGCCCCCGCTACCACTTTCCTTTAGCGCGACTTTCTAGAAACCCGACTCGGGCTAAATACCTTTACGTACCTAGCGAATCTAGCGCCGTATCACCCCTTTGGCACTTCGCCGATTAGATGCTCTAATGTGTGACAAACACCCAATTACGCATTGCTCATACAACCGCAGACTGCGATTGGTATCTGCGGCAATTCAGGAGGAGACAAAATGATTCGGTACTTGAAGGAACAATCGCTGTTCAAAGCAGCATCGTTAGTACTCGTTGCGGGCATAGCTGCCTTTACTAGCCTGGCTTCCAGCGCTGAGGTAGGGCAGGAACAGCTGGACGCGGTGGCTGCTGATCTGCAGTCACGGGTAGAGGCGGGCAAGCTTTCCGGGGCTGTCGTTATGGTCGCTCAGGACGGTGAGGTGCTGATGACCGAGGCGATGGGCTACCAGAACGTCGAAGACCAAGTGCCCATGCAGACCGACACTATCTTCCGCATTTTCTCCATGACCAAGCCGGTCACGGGCACCGCACTCATGATGCTGTGGGACGAAGGCAAGTTTAAGCTCGACGATCCGGTCGAGATGCATCTGCCTGAGTTAGCGGGCATGCAGGTATTCGTCTCACAGAACGAAGACGGCAGTTGGGAGACCGAAGCTGCAGATCACCCCATGACCGTGCGCGAGCTTATGAGTCACACCGGTGGTCTGCTGTATACGCCGCCGCTGTCTCAGGGCCCTGTCGCGAATGCCTATGCCGAAGCCGGCATTATGGATCTTACGGGCACTTCCCTCGCAGACTCCGTGCCCGCTTTGAAGGGTATTCCCCTTGGCTATCAGCCCGGCACTCAATGGGTCTACAGCATCTCAGTAGACGTTCAGGGCTATATGGTCGAGCGTCTTTCGGGCATGAGCTTCAGTGAATTCCTGCAGCAGCGGCTGTTCGATCCTCTAGGTATGGTGGACACAGGTTTCTACGTAAAGCCCGAGAACGCTCACCGACTCTCACGACAGTATGCGCCAAACAGCGATGGCACTCTGCGCCGCACAGACAATCGCGGTGGTATCTCGGGTGGGTATGACTTTCTTAGTGCGCCGGTGTTCGAGTCCGGTGGTGGCGGTCTAACGTCCACAGCAGCCGACTATCTGCAGTTTGTCCAGATGCACCTCAACAAAGGCATGCACGACGGCCAACGTCTGCTTTCAGAAGAGGCGATCAACGAGATGCGGTCTAACCAGCTACCTGATGCGGTTGACGGTATCGGCGCAATCTATCCGGGCAATGTGTTTGGCTTAGACTTCGCGATCGTCGAAAACTCCGCTGCCTATCAAGGCGCCTCGGTTGGTACGCACTGGTGGTGGGGAATCGCCGGCTCTTGGTTCTGGATCGATCCGGTTGAGAATCTCGTTTTTATCGGCATGATTCAAAACGACGACATCATGTATTCGCTGCAGACCCATGCGGCAGCAAGAGCAGCTATATACCGCTAAGCTCACAAAAGGGGTCAGACCCCTTTTCTTCCCAGAAAGAAAAAGCCCGCAGAAGCGGGCTTTTTTCGGTGAGCTTACTCGTAAGCTCTAGAAGTTGTAGTTTACCCGAGCATAAATTACGCGGCCTAGAGGGTCCTGCATGCTCGCCTCGACGCCTGCGATCATGCCGGTTCTTTGCGGCATTCTGTCGAATACGTTGCGTGCGCCTACAGTTAGATTGAACGAGCCTCCCAAAGCCTCGAGATCTCTATACCCATAGAACATGTCCATCTGGCTCCAGGCTCGGAGAACGCTCGTGCTCCTCCATTCACTACCGGGGAAAAACTGCTGGAAGCTGAATTCGTTGGCATCGAAATTCACTTCATCTACATAGCGACCGGTAGCGCTCAAACTGTGCTGGCCATATACCCAGTTCAGTCTTAGGTTTGCCCGAAGCTCAGGCATAGGTGGCACAGCGCCATAGTCGTTGTTCTGCCCGCCTACAGCCTCGAGTACTGGCGAATCTGACTGCAGTTGGAATGTGTAGGTATCAACATAGGTTGCATTCAATACCATGTTCACATTGCCCCAGTCTCCCAATCCAATATCTTCCAATGCGAAACCGTAGGCCAAGGTTGTATCCCATGCTTTGACCAGCATTGTTGACGCGTTGCTGTCAGATTGCAGCAAGCGCACCGGCTGCAGAAGCGCGTTGCGGACAATTCTAGGATCTGCAAGGCCGCTGTTGACCCAGGCTCTCAGTTCATCCTCGCTTGGCTCGGGCTGGGAGTCGGTGGGGGTGAATCCCGACCATGCGCTAAATGCCCTAAAGTCACTTCGAGCAATATCTTGAGTTGTCGTACTTACGATACGATCGGCGAAATCCGTTTCACTCCATGAAACTGACCACGTGAGATCTTCGAATAAGGTGATATCGAAGCCTAAAGAAGTGCTTTCTGATGTTTCGGGCGATAATCCAGGGTTACCTATTGCACAGGAAGTGATAAAGCCCTGTGAAGGCGTAAACGGGTCATCAAAATTGCTTAGCCCGCAAGCCTCCGGGCTGTTTAGCTGCGGCAGCGTCGGCACAATAAAGGCTTTACCTGTAGTCGCACGCAGATTCAGCCAATCGGTAGCTTGATAGGAGACACCATATTTGTCTATAAGCTCGCCTTGCCCTGTGCTAAAACTTTCATCCCTCACCGAGGCGCTAACGGCAAGATTCTCTAGTATCGGTAAGTTGAACTCGGCGAAATACGAATCGCTATAGCGAGAGACCGTGTTCGGCAACTGTTGGTTACCAATCAACTGATCTCCAAGAATGTCTCCGAGCGGAGGCGTATTGGAATCTTTTTCTTCACGTCGCTGATAACCAACCGCCATGGCTATTGGGCCACCGGGTAACTCGTAACTAATGGGTAATTCGCCGTTTAGAATAATGTCGAAAGTATGCAATTGATCGATATTGTTCGCTCGGTACTGCGTATAAACGGAGTCTGCAACTTGCTGTGAATTTCTGAAGCGAGGATCAACAGCTCCGAACGGGTTGAAGCAAGACTCTGCGTCGTTCACGACGTCACAGTTTAGACCTTGTTCCACCGCGCTGAAGCTGAAATCCTGTATTCCTACGTCAAGCGCTTGTGTCTCACTAAAGGTGTAAAAGGCTGTTCCTTCCCACCCGTCGATTAGAGGAACAGCGAAATCTGCCCCGAGCGACATGCGGTACGTGCGTTTTTCGTCCAGCTCCATATTCAGGCCGCCATCCTGCTGCATGCGTTGCGGCAGAGTGTTGGGGATGCCATTTTTGCCGAACGGAAGCCATTGGGTCAGGCGAACATCTTCATTGAAGGGAATTCCGCCAAGTGGATCGTTGTCAATTGAAGAGAATCGGTTTTGCGCGAGGGAGACCATGCCGTTGCTGTCACGGTAGGGTAACGGCTGCCCGTAGGCATCGGTCACCATATTCCCGCTGGCATCGCGCATAGGGACCGCGAAGAGCGGAGATCCGCCAGGAGCAACCGCTCTGAATGTGTTGCCTGGCAACTCTCCACGCACCGTCGGGAGATCATCTTCACGAAACCCTGGATTACCGGGATTTTCTCTACCCCTCACAATTTGACGGTTGTACATAAACTGGGCATTTAGCGACAGGTCGTCACTTACTTCCCAAGTCATATTCGTAAAAAAGTTTGCTGTGTCCATGGCTTCGATAAAGTCACGTGTGTCACCAAAGCTTAAGAAGCAACGATTGCCTAAGGGGTTTCCCCAAGGGTTATTAGCAAAACTTACCTGATCTGCGCTTGCGTCTTTACCACAGGAGGGGTCGGTCTTTTGAGTCGTAACA
The DNA here is from genome assembly GCA_965661495.1 of Pseudohongiellaceae bacterium. Classification (GTDB taxonomy): domain Bacteria; phylum Pseudomonadota; class Gammaproteobacteria; order Pseudomonadales; family Pseudohongiellaceae; genus UBA9145. Next base: position 79,061 of record CBFIDY010000004.1, read on the forward strand.
GGCGCACCATTTGCGTTATACGATAAGTCACCATTCGCCTCTCGAACCGGCACGATGAAACTGCCCGGATTAGAGCCTCCATTGTGGGTTAATCCAGCGCGAACATACTCCGGCCGATCATCCCAGCTTAGGGTGCTGCCGTCTCGGTACGAGCCAGCGACAACAATATCTATGTCCCCGATAGTTTTACCACCTAAGAAGCCTGTTTCTATTTGGCGGTAGTCTCCTCTGCTATCGCCTTCCTCATACATTTCGATCTTGAAACCATCATAAGACTTGTAGGGCACTAGATTTACCACGCCAGCGACGGCATCAGTGCCATAGATGGTGGCGGCGCCATCCGTCACGATATCCATTCGCTGCATAGCCATGGTGGGTAACAGCAACTGTACATTGCTCTCGACAACTCGTTTGCCGTCTACGAGGGTAAGCGTAGCTCTTGGTCCCAGACCACGAAGGTTGAAATTTGCGATCTGGTTGGTTGTTCCTTGAATTGAATTAGTCACTCCGGTGCCGTTATTAAACGTGAGGTTCTGAACGACCTGGGCCATATTAATAGTACCCTCTGCCTCAATGTCTTCGGCTGAGAAAGAGGTGACTGGCGATGCATTAGCAAAGCCCTCGGATTGCCTAATATAGGAGCCCGTTACTACTACTTCTTCAATGGCTGCATCTTGCGAATAGGCGGTACTTGAGAGGCTTGCAATCCCAATTGAGACTGCGACCGCGAGGGGGTTAATTTTACTCAAATTGCCGAGTGGCGAGTTATGCGTGGATAACAACATAATTGAATCTCCCATATTATTTTTGATTTTTAGATCACTAGGGAGCAACTACATTTAGGCTATCTAGCTGGGCCTAAATTGCTGAGATCAGTATTGATACAAATCAGGGTTGTAGTCAAGCGGTGTTATGCCCGCTTCGTGGGTAGAAATGAACAATGCCTCAAGAGCACTCAGCGGCAGGTAGCTCGGCTGTTAATTCAATAATCCTCCAGCACTACAGTATTCTTGATTTAACTTAGTCTGGGGTAGGTTAAGAGTGTTGACCGAAAAGCAACTACAGTCTGATAGTATTAGAAATCGACCAATAGGTGCCGTAGCCTGATAGGGATAAAGAATGCAATCTATGTTAAAAATGATGGAACAAAATAAATTCAAAGCAAAATTATTTAGCATAACTTTGCTTTGCTCACTTGCGTTCAGTATCGGTAATACGAATGCGCAATCAAATCTGAGCATTGATGAGGCTGTCGCTGACACCACGGCGTTAGAAGGCTACTTCAATCTATACTGGAACGATGCTACGGGAACGCTGTACTGGGAGATCGATAAGCTCGACACCGAGTTTCTATATCAGGTGTCCATGGGTTCGGGGCTTGGCTCTAATCCAATAGGGATCGATCGAGGTCAGCTGCGCGGCACCTATGTGCTTGCGGCCAAGAGAGTCGGTCCGCGTGTGCTTCTGACCGAGCCTAACTATCGCTACCGCGCAACAAGCGATAACCCTTTGGAAGTTCAGGCGGTCAAAGATGCCTTTGCGCCCTCGGTGATCTGGGGCTTTGATATCGTTGCAGAGCAGGGCGAAAGTATTTTGGTCGATGCAACAGCGTTCTTTATGCGCGACGCTCGCGATGTCGTCGGTCAGATCGCTGCCAGAGGTCAAGGATCTTACGCGCTGGATGCTTCTCGCAGCGCGCTTTTTTTAGAAAACACCGCGGCCTATCCTGAAAACGTCGAAGTAGAAGCCACGCTAACATTTACTAGCAGCAATCCTGGAAATTTAGTTAGCGCGGTGGCAGCCACCGGCGAGTCAATCACCCTTCGCCAGCACCATTCACTGGTAAAGCTGCCAGACGACAATTTCAAAACACGACTCGCTGATCCAAGAATCGGCACCTTCGGTCCGACTATTCAGGACTACGGCACTGATATCGACTCCGATAAAGTGGTGCGTCTCGTAGCGCGTCACCGGCTGGAAAAAGTGAACCCCACTGCGGCGCGCTCCGAGGCTGTAGAACCTATCGTCTACTACGTTGATTCCGGCACGCCCGAGCCTATCAAATCTGCTCTCATTGAAGGTGCCTCTTGGTGGAATCAGGCATTTGAAGCGGCTGGTTTTATCAACGCCTTTCAGGTGCGAGAGCTGCCCGCGGGGGCTGATGCTCAGGACGTGCGCTACAACATGATCCACTGGACTCATCGCCGTACTCGCGGCTACTCCTATGGCGGCTCGGTTCAGGACCCGCGTACCGGCGAAATTATCAAAGGCAATGTAAATCTAGGCAGCTTGCGCCTACGCCAAGACTATCTGATGGGCCAAGCACTGGTGCCCGCGTTTAACTACTTGGCAGAAGTTGCAGAAGACACCTCTGCCTCGGTCAACATGGCTTTGGATCGAGTGCGTCAGCTATCTGCTCACGAGGTCGGCCACACCCTAGGCTTCCCTCACAACTATATTGCCAGTGCCTATGGCCGCGAGAGTGTGATGGACTATCCTGCGCCGCTTATAGAGATTACTGAAGACGGTCGCATCGATCTGTCTAATGCCTATGTGCAGCGCATCGGTGAATACGACAAGCTATCGGTACGCTATGCCTACTCGCAATTTGCCCCTGGCGCCGACGAGGCCCAGGAGCTAGCCGCGATTGTGCAGGAAAGCCTAGACACCGGTTTGATTTTCATGGCGCACAACAACAATAATTTTCGCGGCGCGGGTCATCAGTTCGCAGGAGTATGGGATAACGGCGAGAACCTAGTTGACCATCTCAAGCATGAGATCGAAGTGCGCCGAATTGGTTTGGCCAACTTTGGTGAGAACGTCATTAAGCGCGGCACACCGGTTTCCGAGTTAGAGTGGGCGCTGCTGCCTCTGTACATGCATCATCGTTTTCAGCTCAACTCCGCCGCGCAAAGTATCGGTGGAGCCGACTATCGCTATGCCGTGCGCGGCGACGGTCAGTTACCGCTGCGTATCGTTGACGCAGAGGAACAGCGCGATGCTCTCGAGACGGTGTTGTCGACCCTTGCTCCCGAGTTTCTCGCTATCTCGCCTGAAATTCTGCAACTGTTGCCTCCCCCTGCGTATCGTTACGCGACAGGAGAGGCTTTCCCCGGGCGCACGCAGCAACTTTTCGATCCGCTAGGAGCAGCCGAAGCCTCAGCGAGCCTAACGGTTGAGGCGCTCCTTCACCCCGCGCGCATGGCGAGGCTCGTAGCCTACGGCAGCCTGGGTGACTACCCGGGCCTGTCAGAGGTAGTCGATCGTCTAGTTGAAGTCACTTGGGGAGCAGAGGAGCCTGTAGATCGCTATCGCGGGCAGGTATTGCAGGTCGCTCAACGCGTGGCTATGAATGAGATGATGCGGCAGGCCGCGAGTGATGATAACGCGAACACCGTGAAGGCCGTGCTAGCAGATCGACTCGATCGGCTTGCGGCGGAGCTTGAGGGCAGGCGCAATCAATCTGCGCATCGGTCAACCGCAGCCGCGGATATTCGCCGCTGGCAAGCGAACCCAACGTTAAACGAGCCTGCAAAGCCGCTGGCTATGCCGCCTGGGGATCCTATCTAGCGGCAAGCCCGCTATCTCCCCCGCATCAAGCTGCCTCGACTTTGGTAGCGGCGCAAAAAGCGACTGCTTGTGGGGGACTTCGGTTTGCTCAAGCGCAGGTCGCGCGAACGCAGAGCGATTGTTACGCAAAGCTTGGGGGCTCGCTAACTAAATAGGCAAGTTGGCTAGACCGCCCAGAATATCTGGAGTTAGGAGGTTATCTTTCCCTTGAAGAATCTGCTAAACTCCGCCTCCGCGTTTGGGAAGTCTTATTCAAAAGCGCGTTCGGAAGGCCTGCCTAGTTCGTTACGGCGCCGTCCGAGGTGACATTACATTCGCTTTGCGTCGCCTCGCTCAGGGGTGGCGGCAGGGCATCAGGAATGGGCTTTAGGCCCATTTTTTGTTGGTGGAGTTTATTGATTTTAAATAAAATCAGTAACTTAGCTTTTAGTGCTTCTCGGTTTAGCGAGGGCCAGGTGTAAATTTAGTGAAAAATGCAGCAGAACAGATAGCCGAGCTCATCGCCCCCACGGTTCATGCCCTGGGTCTTGAGCTGTGGGGCATCGAGCTGCAGCAGCAGGGCAAATACTCCCTACTGCGCATCTACATAGAAAACCGCGAAGAAGGCGTGAGCATCGAAGACTGCGAGAAAGTAAGCCGTCAAGTAAGCGCGTTGCTCGACGTCGAAGATCCTATCTCAGGCGAGTACACGCTTGAGGTCTCTTCGCCAGGAATGGACAGGCCGTTATTTACAGCGGAACAGTTTGGCTTGTACGTTGGCGAGAAGGTCAATATTCGCCTGCGCACGGCTATGCAGGGACGTCGCAAATTCAAAGGCGTCATCGAAAGCGTTAATGAGGGAGTCGTCGACCTGCTGGTCGATGGCGAGTCGGTGGCAATACAGCTGACTGATTTAGATAAGGCCAATATCGATTACTAGTGCAATGCTTGCCCGTGGATTTTCCAACGCGCAGCTTGAGTAAGGTGACACTGCTATGATGAGTAAAGAAATATTAATGGTTGTAGACGCGGTCTCGAATGAGAAGGGCGTGTCGCGCGAGGTGATCTTCGAAGCTATCGAGTCTGCGCTCGCAATGGCAACCAAAAAGCTCAACGAGGAAGAAGAAATCGACTGTCGCGTTGCGGTAGACCGCAAAACCGGCGAATACGAAACCTTCCGCATTTGGACAGTGGTCGCAGACGACGAATACGTCAATGAGTTTACTCAGTACATGCTCGAGATGGTGTCTGACAAAGACCCTTCACTTGAGGTTGGCAGCACGATCGAAGAAATGATCGACAACGTGCCATTTGGCCGCATTGCTGCACAAACTGCGAAGCAGGTCATCGTGCAGAAAGTCCGCGATGCCGAGCGCGAAATTGTGCTCAACGAATACAAAGACCGCGTCGGCGAGCTAGTTACCGGCACAGTCAAAAAAGTCACCCGCGAAAGCATTATTGTCGACTTAGGTGGCAATGCCGAAGCGATTCTCATGCGCGATCAGATGATCCCGCGTGAGACTTTCCGTATGGGTGATCGCATTCGCGCGCTGCTAATTGACGTGCGCCCTGAGCAACGTGGTCCGCAGCTCTTTCTAAGCCGCACGTCGCCGCAAATGCTGATCGAGCTATTCAAGATTGAAGTGCCTGAGATCAACGAACAGATCATTACCATTCGTGCCGCAGCCCGTGACCCAGGTTCGCGGGCGAAGATTGTGGTGTCGACCAACGACGGTCGCATCGACCCCGTTGGCGCCTGCGTTGGCATGCGCGGTTCACGTGTGCAGGTAGTCTCGGGCGAGCTTTCCAACGAGCGCATCGATATTATTCTGTGGGACGACAATCCGGCGCAGCTGGTGATTAACGCTATGTCACCTGCGGAAGTGGCTTCGATTATCATGGATGAAGACAGCAATACGATGGACGTCGCGGTTGAGGAAGATAATCTCGCCCAGGCTATCGGTCGCAACGGTCAAAACGTTCGCCTGTCGGCAGAGCTTACCGGCTGGACCATCAACGTGATGAGCGAAGAAGACGCTGCCGAGAAACAGCAGCAGGAATCAGTGGGTTTAATCGAGATGTTCATGAACAAGCTCGACGTCGATGACGAAACCGCCGAAGTTTTGGTAAGCGAAGGCTTCACCTCGCTTGAAGAAATCGCCTACGTGCCAATGGACGAGATTCTATCTATCGACGGTTTCGATGAAGAGATAGCGGAAGAGCTGCGCAACCGTGCGAAAGACGCGCTTCTTACACAGGCCATAGCCTCTGAAGAAGACTTATCGACTATGAACGTCGCTGACGATCTCATCAATATGGAAGGCATGGACCAAGAGCTCGCACTCGAGCTCGCGAAGCGCAATGTACTCTGCATGGAAGATCTCGCCGAGCAGGCAACGGATGAGCTCATGGAGATAGCAGGTATGACAGAGGAGCGCGCAGGCGAGCTCATTATGACTGCGCGTGCCCCGTGGTTCGAATAGTGTTTAGTCTAGGCTTGCAGCCTAGGGGTTCGAGGTCGAACCAATGAACTAATTTTTTGTAAGGGCTGCTTGGCAGCCAGCCGACGAAACCAAAGTAGTCGGCATAGTGCGGGCCCAAGGCGCGCAAATACTGGAGTAGATTGAATGGCCGATGTAACCATAAGTGAACTCGCTAAAGTGGTCGGAGTCGACGTTGAGAAGCTGCTAACGCAGGTCAAAGACGCCGGACTTCCGCACAAAAAAGCTGATGACACGATCTCGAATGACGACAAGAATATCTTGTTGCAATCACTTCGAGGTAGTCACGGCGACGCTGAGGGTTCTGCTGCTCCGCGCAAGATCACGCTAAAACGTAAAACCCTGGGGACGCTTAAGAGCGCCTCCAGTAACAGTCGTGGCAAAACGGTCAACGTTGAGGTGCGTAAGAAGCGCACTTACGTTAAGCGCAGCGAAGTTGAAGAAGAGCCGGTTGCCGAGGAAATCCCAGCGCCAGCAGTAGAAGCGCCGGCACCCGATCCAGTTGCGGCAGCCGAAGCTGCTCTCGCTGCAGCCAAGGCAGAGGAAAAAGCGGCGGCTGCGAAAGCGGCTGAAGAGGCTGCAGCGGCTGCTGCTGAGAAAGCGGCTGCCCCTGCTACGCCACCACCCGCTGTGGCGGCCGACCGTGCCGACAAGCCTGGCGCCAAGCGCAAAGCCCCCACCAAGAAAGAACTCGACGATGAAGCCGAGAAGAAGCGTCGCGAAGCTCGCAATACAAAGGGCAAGCCGGCTAAACGTCAGAACCGCACACTGAAAGTTAACGACGACTTTGTTCTCGAAGGCGGCGATGACGGTGGGCGCGGTCGTCGCGGCGGACGTCGTGGGCGCAATCGTCTCACCGGTGCGACCCAGGCATTCGAAAAGCCCACTGAGGTAGCAGTACGCGAAGTTAAGATCGGTGAAGCAAATAAAGTGACCGATCTTGCACAGCAGATGACAGTGAAGGCCGCTGAAGTGGTGAAAACGCTGTTCAAGATGGGTGTTATGGCAAACATCAACCACGTGCTCGATGCCGACACGGCGACGCTGCTGGTGGAAGAGATGGGGCACCGTCCTAATTTCGTTTCGGAAGACGCGCTTGAAGAGCAGCTCGCTGAATCGCTCGCCGAAAAAGTAGGCGAGGAAAAAATTACCCGTGCGCCGGTGATCACCGTGATGGGTCACGTCGACCACGGTAAAACTTCGCTACTGGACTACATCCGCAAGTCTACCGTTGCCTCACACGAGGCCGGCGGCATCACCCAGCATATCGGTGCCTATCACGTAGATACGAACCACGGCATGGTTAGCTTCCTTGATACACCGGGACACGCGGCGTTCAGTGCCATGCGCTCACGCGGGGCCAAAGCCACAGATGTGATCGTACTCGTGGTCGCTGGTGACGACGGCGTGAAGCCGCAGACAGAAGAAGCGGTCAAGCACGCGAAGGCGGCTGGCGTTCCTTTGGTCGTTGCAGTGAACAAGATGGACAAAGAAGGCGCAGATCCAGATCGCGTAAAGAACGAGCTTTCTGCGCTAGAAGTCATTCCAGACGACTGGGGCGGCGATACACAGTTCATTCCAGTGTCTGCCCATACCGGCGACGGCATCGATAAACTCCTCGAAGCCATCTTGCTGCAAGCCGAGCTCATGGAGCTAACGGCATACACTGACGTGCCGGGTCAAGGCGTAGTGGTTGAGTCGCGTCTAGATAAAGGTCGCGGCGCTGTAGCCTCGGTTCTCGTGCAAAACGGTACGCTGCGTACTGGTGATATTGTGCTGGTTGGTAAAGAATACGGTCGAATCCGCGCGCTTGTTGATGAGAACGGTGTGAATACCAAGTCTGCAGGGCCATCGATTCCGGTTGAAATACTCGGTCTGACTGGTGTGCCCGACGCAGGCGATGAATTCGTTGTACTTCCGGACGAGAAGAAAGCGAAAGAAGTTGCCGAATTCCGCCGCACGCGCCTAAAGGACACGATGCAGGCGCAGCAGCAGGCGTCGCTAATCGACAATATGTTCGCAGGCATCGGCAAGCCGAATATGAGCACGTTCAATATTATTCTGAAGACCGATGTGCGCGGTACGCTCGAGGCGCTCACCGCTTCGTTAGTTGCCATGAACACCGATGAAGTTCAGGTTAAAGTCGTGTCCTCTGGTGTGGGTGGTATCTCAGAAAACGACGTTCATCTTGCCGCAACTTCAAAAGCGATGATCATCGGCTTCAACGTACGCGCCGACAAAACGGCCAAAGAAATTATCGACAACGAGAGTCTCCAGCTGCGCTACTACAGCGTGATCTATAACGTTATCGACGATGTGAAGGCGATCATGGGCGGTATGCTGTCGCCAGAGATTCGCGAGGAAATTCTCGGTGTTGCCGAGGTTCGCGATATCTTTACTTCGCCGAAGTTCGGTCTCATTGCAGGCTCCATGGTCATCGAAGGCACGATTTACCGCAGCAAGCCGATTCGCGTACTCCGCGAGGACGTGGTGATCTATGAAGGCGAACTCGAGTCGCTGCGCCGCTTCAAAGACGACGCGAACGAAGTTCGCAACGGCGTTGAATGTGGTATCGGCGTGAAGAACTACACCGACGTCAAAGTCGGTGACAAAATCGAAGTCTTCCAGACCCACGAGATAGCACGCAGCTTATAAGGCGAGTTAGATGGCAAACCTATCACCTAGAGGCCAGCGCGTTGCGGATCAGATCCAGCGCGAGCTTGCTACGCTGATTCAGCTCGAAGTGAGCGATCCGCGCGTGGGCATGGTTTCAGTGACCGGTGTAGATGTCAGTCGCGATCTATCTCATGCTCGCGTGTTCGTGACGGTGTTAAACACGCCGGCGGAAAGCGACGAAGCTAACGATGCGCTGAGCAGCCCCGGAGGATTGGATAAACTCGAGGTTGAAGAGAATCTTAAAGCGCTGAATCAAGCTGCGGGATTTCTCCGCACGCTACTCGCTAAACGTTTAGCACTGCGCTCGGTACCGAAGCTGCAGTTCCGCTACGATTCCAGTATTGAGAACGGCGCTGCGTTGTCGAGTTTGATCGACAGTGCGCTTGCGGCAGATAGCGAGCAGCACAGCGACGACCTAGCGGACGACGACGCGAGCTAGTGGCAAGACGAAAGAACAAAGGCCGTAGCGTGCATGGCATTGTTGTGCTCGACAAGGCACTAGGTGGCAGTTCAAATCGCGCCTTGCAGCAGGTGAAACGCCTCTACGACGCCAATAAAGCAGGTCACACCGGTGCGCTAGATCCCTTAGCAACGGGTGTTCTGCCGCTATGTTTGGGTGAAGCGACTAAGGTTTCGCAGTTCCTGCTGGATTCGGATAAAGCCTATCGCGCGCGGATTAAGCTCGGGGTTAGAACCGATACAGCAGATAGCGAAGGCGAGGTGATCGCTACCGCAGAGGCCGGTTCGGTCACCGAAGCGCAGATCAAAAAAGCGTTAATCGGCTTCGAAGGAGATATCGAGCAGGTGCCGCCGATGTATTCGGCGCTTAAGCGCGACGGTCAACCGCTGTATAAGCTGGCCAGAGAAGGCAAGACTGTAGAGCGCGAACCGCGGGCGATTACGGTGTACTCCATCGAGCTGACGGACTTCGATCCTCAGGCTCAAGAAGTCGAGATCGAGGTGGATTGCAGCAAAGGCACCTACATTCGCACTATTGCGGACGATTTAGGGCAGATTCTTGGCTGCGGAGGGCATATAATCGCGCTCCGTAGGCTGAAAGCCGGTGCGTTTACGTTAGCCGATAGTCAATCCTTCGAGGCGCTAGAGGCAGAAATGCAGGCGGGCGGTTTCGCCGCTATCGACGCCAAGCTAATGCCGATGGACAAAGCCATCGATGCACTGCCGGCGGTGCACCTGCCAGCGTATACCGCGCAGTTCCTGAAACAGGGACAGGCTGTGCAAGTGAGCAAGCCGCCAGCCGATGGATTGCTGCGGCTTTATGAAGACGAAGAATTTATTGGCATCGGCGTTATCGACGACGATGGCAAAGTAGCCCCCAAGCGTCTCATTGTTAAGGACGCTAGTTAGGAAGGGCTTTTTAACGGGTTCAAGTTGAAGCTAAGAGCCCGAACAAAATTTTGAGCGAGTTGCTTAACTCTCTCGAATAGGTGCAGGACGCACCTTGTCTAATTGATCAAATTGTTTGATCAACTAGCACTCAAGGAAGACCTCAGCTGACTACTAATATGCGTGGTTAGTCTGATTGAAAAGGATGTTAAGCCGCGCCGCGGCATTATTAATCGCATATTTATGGAGTAAGAAAATGGCTTTATCAGCTGAAGTAAAAGAAGGCATCATCAAGGAATACGCGCAGGGCGAGGGTGACACTGGTTCTCCCGAAGTCCAAGTAGCCCTACTCACAGCCAACATCAATGAGCTGCAGGGACACTTTAAAGAGCATATCCACGATCACCACTCACGCCGCGGTTTGATCCGTATGGTAAACAGCCGCCGCAAGCTGCTGGACTACCTAAAGCGCAAGAGCGTCGATCGCTACTCTTCTTTGATTAAGCGTTTAGGCCTGCGTCGCTAAACAGCGCGTTGCCTATGTAGTGACCTGCTGCGCAGGGGGCTAAGCCCTTCTGCGCAGTTTGGTTTCTAGCAGTGCGAAATTTGCTGCAAAATTGTAAGAAAAATGTTGTAAAAGTAAGACTCAATTTACCGGATTAACTAGCGCTGCGCCTGATGAGTTGGCCTGCGTTTTTTAAAGAAAATAGGAAATGATATGTTTAATCCAGTCGTTAAATCGTTTCAGTATGGCAATCAAACTGTCACGCTAGAAACAGGAAAAGTTGCGCGCCAGGCCACCGGCTCGGTCATCGTAACAATGGGCAATAGCCAAGTACTCGCAACGGTCGTTGGCCGCAAGAGCGCCAACCCTGGGCAGGATTTCTTCCCGCTCACCGTTAACTACCAAGAAAAGACCTACGCGGTAGGCAAGATCCCCGGCGGCTTCTTTAAGCGCGAGGGTCGTCCCACTGAGAAAGAAACACTCACGTCTCGTTTGATTGACCGTCCTATTCGTCCACTGTTTCCTAAAGGTTTCATGAACGAAGTACAGGTGGTTTGTACGGTTATCTCCGCTGACAAGAACGAAGACGCGGATATCGCTGCTCTCATCGGCGCCTCCGCTGCGCTGTCTATCTCGGGCATTCCTTTCGCTGAGCCTATCGGTGCAGCACGAGTGGGCTACGACGCCGAGAAAGGCTACGTACTCAACCCAACTAACAGCGAACTCGAAACGTCGCTGCTAGACATGGTGGTTGCCGGCACTAAAGGCGCAGTGCTCATGGTGGAGTCTGAAGCCAAAGAGCTAAGCGAAGACGAAATGCTTGGCGCCGTGCTGTTCGCGCACCAAGAAATGCAGTCGGTCATTTCTGCGATCGAAGAGCTCAAAGCCGAAGCGGGCAAGCCTGCTTGGGAATGGGTTGCTGCACAAGAGAACACGTCGCTGAAATCTGCGCTTGCTGAGAAATTCGAAGCGGCGGTTGTTGAGGCTTATCAGATCTCTGACAAGATGGCGCGCTATGACCGTATTGGTGCTATTCAAGCGGAAGCCGTTGAAGCCTTAGCCAATGACGAAGCCGGCGTAAGCGCGGGCGATGTTAAAGCCGCTTTCGGTAAGCTCGAAAAGAGCACGGTGCGTAACCGCATCCTCGACGGCGCTCCACGTATCGATGGTCGCGATACCAAGACCGTGCGCGCAATCGAAGTAGAAACGGGACTACTGCCTAAAGCTCACGGTTCGGCACTGTTCACTCGCGGTGAGACTCAGGCAGTTGTTGTGACTACCTTGGGTGCGCTGCGCGATTCACAAATCATCGAAGATCTTGGCGGTTCACGAAAAGATCCTTTCATGCTGCACTACAACTTCCCTCCCTACTCAGTAGGTGAAACGGGCTTTATGAGCGGACCCAAGCGTCGTGAAATCGGCCACGGTCGTCTCGCTCGACGCGGTGTTGCTGCGGTTATGCCACGCGAAGAAGATTTCCCTTACGCGATCCGTGTTGTGTCTGAGATCACCGAGTCGAACGGCTCGAGCTCAATGGCCTCGGTATGTGGTTCTAGCCTCGCAATGATGGACGCGGGTGTGCCTCTTAAGGCGCCGGTCGCAGGCATCGCGATGGGCCTGATCAAAGAAGGCGAGCGCTTCGCGGTTCTCACCGATATCCTCGGCGATGAAGACCATCTCGGCGACATGGACTTTAAAGTAGCCGGCACTGACGAAGGTGTCACTGCGCTGCAGATGGATATTAAGATCCAAGGCATCACAGAGGAGATCATGGAGATCGCTCTCGAGCAGGCTAACACCGCGCGTAAGCATATTCTTGTCGAAATGAATAAGGTGCTAGCGAAGTCGCGCGATAGCGTGTCAGAAAATGCGCCTTCAATGGCTATGCTGAAGATCGACCCCGATAAGATTCGCGACGTGATCGGTAAAGGCGGCGCAGTTATTCGCGGCATCACCGAAGATACTGGCGCGTCTGTCGATATCGACGACGATGGTAACGTACGCATCTACGGCGAAGACGCGAACTCTCGCGACGCAGCTATCGAGATGGTTAATGCGATTACCGCCGAAGCAGAAGTGGGTCGTATTTATCGCGGTAAAGTTGCCCGCATAGTCGACTTTGGTGCATTCGTCACTATCCTGCCGGGCAAGGACGGACTGGTCCACATTTCACAAATCTCTGATGAGCGTGTCGAGAACGTGGAAGATCATCTCTCCGAAGGCCAAGAAATTCTGGTTAAGTGCTTAGATCTCGATGCCCGCGGTCGCATCAAGCTCAGCATTAAAGAAATCTCGGACGAAGAGAAGCAGGAGATGGCGGCGGAAGCCGAAGCGTAAGCTAAACCGCTCCTGAAAAAAGAGCTGCCGCGGCGACGTGGCAGCTCTTTTTTTTGCTTCAATTTAGCGTGATGACAGCCTTGTCATGGAAATGACTTTGGTGGCGATGTGCTTGGCCCTAAAAAGCTCCCAATATAAGCTTGGACGCGGGGCAAAGGCAGATGCTAAAAGGCACTGGATACCTTAGCTAAGTGCCCTATAATGAGGGTCGCTTCAAGGACGCGTGCGACAACGCGCTTAGAATTATAATGGAGAGAAAACCATGAATTATCAGACAGTAACAGCGCTCAGAGCTAGGATGGCAAAGGTCGCTGCACTGACCTTGTCCCTACTGATGGCCCTTAGCCTTGGACAAGCTGCCAACGCCAACAGCTTCACGCGCGGCCAGCACATTGAGCCTGCCTACGAAGGCTGGCGCCCCAACGAAGACGGCACGTTCAGCTTCATGTTTGGCTATCATAACGAAAACTGGGAAGAAGAGCCCGACGTTGAGATCGGTCCTAACAATATGTTCTCGCCCGGTGAGGCGGACCGCGGTCAGCCCACTCACTTCCTCCCGCGTCGCAACCGCTTCACGTTCGAGGTCAAAGTTCCGGCAGACTGGGGCGACCGCGAACTCGTGTGGACGCTGAAAGTAAATGGCGTTGAGCGCAAAGCCTACGCGACGCTGAAGCAGGACTATCAGGTCGATAACATTGTCATCGCCTCGGAAACCGGTTCACTCGGTGCGGGTACGAGTAGCCCAGAGTCGCGCTCGAATATCCCGCCGGTTGTTACTGTGCAAGGCGATGAAATTCGCACGGTGCGCGTGGGTCAGCCAATGAATCTAAAAACCCTCGTTACTGATGACGGCCTGCCGACACCTGACGACGTACTCGAAGAAGCACGTGAGTTTGCTGAATTTGCGGGTGGCCCCCTCGCGGCTGCGCTGGTAAATGCCGAAAACGTTTACGAACGTCGTCTGATGCGTCCGCCACAGCGAGTGACGGTGGGCAAGGTCAACGGCCTCTATATGTCGTGGAATGTTTATCGCGGCGCCGGCAAGGTGACTTTCGACCCACCTATGCCTAAGGTCTGGGAGGACACTCGCACGAGCGCTAACTCGCCGTGGGGTGCGCTCTGGACGCCTCCACCGATTCCCGAAGATGGTATCTACGATGTTAACGTCACTTTCGACGAGCCCGGCACCTATGTGCTGTGGGGCCGCGCCGATGACGGCGGCCTCTATCATGACGGCTACGTGACGGTTAATGTGACCGAGTAATAACAAGCTTCGAATAAAAACGGGCAGCCAAGGCTGCCCGTTTTTGTTTGCGCTAGGAAATTCTAAGTTGCGCTACATGCTGCGACGATACTGACCGCCAACTTCAAAAAAGGCGTCGGTGATTTGTCCTAGCGAGCAGACTCTTACCGCGTTCATCAGCTCGGCGAAAACGTTTTCATCGTTAATGGCCGCGGCGCGCAGGCGTTGAAGGGCCTCCTCTGACTGCGCGGAATGGCGCGACTTGAAGTCGTTGAGCCTTGAAATCTGACTCTCTTTTTCTTCGGTGGTAGAGCGCGCTAGTTCTATTTCTAGTTCAGGCTCGGGCTCATCGCTTAGGAAAGTATTCACTCCGATAAGCGGCAGACTGCCGTCGTGTTTACGATGTTCGTACAGCATCGACTCATCTTGAATCTTGCCACGCTGATAACCCGTCTCCATAGCCCCAAGTACACCCCCGCGTTCGGAGATCGCCTCGAATTCCTTGAGCACCGCTTCCTCGACTAAATCGGTGAGCTCTTCGATAATGTAAGAGCCCTGATTTGAGTTTTCGTTAACCGCCAATCCCCACTCTTTGTTTATGATGAGCTGGATCGCCATAGCGCGGCGCACGCTTTCTTCAGTAGGCGTTGTGATCGCCTCGTCATAGGCATTGGTATGCAGTGAATTGCAGTTATCGTAAATCGCGATCAGCGCCTGCAAAGTAGTGCGGATATCGTTGAACGACATCTCCTGCGCGTGCAGCGAGCGACCACTTGTTTGAATGTGGTATTTCAGTTTCTGGCTGCGTTCGTTAGCGCCGTAGCGAAAGCGCATGGCAGTGGCCCAGATGCGACGAGCGACTCGGCCCAAAACCGTATACTCGGGATCCATGCCGTTTGAGAAGAAGAATGATAAATTGTGGGCGAAGTCGTCGACCTTCATGCCGCGTGCCAAGTAGGCCTCTACAAAGGTGAAACCATTAGACAGCGTAAAAGCGAGCTGGCTAATCGGGTTCGCCCCCGCTTCGGCAATATGGTAGCCGGAGATAGACACTGAGTAGAAGTTACGTACTCGGTTTTGTGTGAAATATTCCTGAATATCTCCCATCACCTTCAGGCTAAACTCCGTCGAGAAGATACAGGTGTTTTGCCCCTGGTCTTCCTTGAGAATATCCGCCTGCACGGTGCCGCGCACGCTTTCAAGCGTCTGCGCCTGAAGCGCCTGTGCTTCTGCAGCGCTAGGCTCGCGGGAATGTTCGGCGATAAATTTATCGCGCTGCTGATCAATAGCCGCATTCATATACATGGCGAGTATAGTCGGTGCGGGGCCATTGATAGTCATTGATACCGAGGTGCTTGGTGCGCAGAGATCGAAACCTGCGTAGAGCTCTTTAATGTCGTCGAGTGTGGCAATCGAAACACCGGAGTTGCCGACCTTGCCATAGATATCCGGCTGATGATCTGGATCGAATCCGTAGAGAGTCACGGAGTCGAACGCTGTACTGAGTCTTTTTGCCTCGGCGTGTTCAGAGAGCTGTTTAAAGCGGCGATTCGTGCGGAAGGCGTCGCCCTCGCCGGCAAACATGCGTGTCGGATCTTCGGATTCGCGCTTGAACGGAAATACGCCGGCAGTGAAGGGGAAGTGCCCGGGCACGTTCTCTAGTAGCAGCCATTTAAGCAGGTCACCATGGTCGCTAAAGGTTGGCAGAGCCACGCGTGAGATCTTTGTCCCTGAAAGCGTCGTGCGTGTGAGTGCGGTGCGCAGCTCTTTGTCCCTTACTTTTACTACATATTCGTCGCCGGAATAATCTGCTTTGAGCTGTTCCCAGTTTTCCAGGAGTTTGGCTGCTCGGCTGTCGAGGGCGTTCTCGCGCTTTGAAATGAGGCTGTTTAGTGCGCTCTCTTCGGTGTCGGAATGTGAACTCGCCTGCGCAAGCATAGTCTTCGCAGCGAGCAACTGTTGCCGCTCGCGAGCGAGCTGTGCCTGCTGTGCAACAAGCGTGTGGTAGTTCCGCACTTCGTCGGCAATCTCCGCAAGATAGCGCTGATTTTGCGCCGGAATAATGACCGTACGCTGGCTCGAGGTCTTAGTGGTGACACTAGGGAGTGCGGAGTCGAAATCGCGCAGCCCGTGTTTGCGCAGTTCGGGTAGCAATGCCTGATACAAGGCAGTAATGCCGTCGTCATTGAACTTAGAAGCGATGGTACCAAAGACCGGCATCGCATCAGGCATAACGCTGAAAGCTTCGCGGTTGCGCTGCACCTGCTTGCAGACGTCCCGTAGCGCATCTTCGCTGCCTTTGCGGTCGAACTTATTAATCGCAAACACATCGGCGTAGTCGAGCATGTCGATTTTTTCTAGCTGACTCGCTGCACCAAATTCCGGAGTCATCACATAGAGCGAGCTGTCGACATAGGGCACGATGCCAGCGTCACCCTGACCTATGCCTGGCGTCTCAACAATAATTAGATCGAAACCGCCAAGCTTTAGTGCGGCAATCAAACTCGTTAAGGAAGCAGGGATCTCCATCGCTGCGTCGCGTGTCGCCACCGAGCGCATAAAAATATGCGGGTGATTGATCGCATTCATGCGTATGCGGTCGCCCAAAAGTGCGCCGCCAGTTTTGCGTCGTGTGGGATCTATGGCGAGTAAGCAGAGTTTAAGTGAGTCGCCCGCATCTTGGCGAAAGCGGCGCACGATCTCGTCGGTAGTTGATGATTTACCTGCGCCGCCCGTGCCAGTGATGCCAAGCACCGGCGTGGTAGAGTTTTGAGCGCGGTTCGACAGCGCTTCTAGCTCTGCGCTGCTGTAGGCACCGTTCTCAATTCCCGTGAGCGCGCGGGTGAGAGTAAGCCGATCGTTCGCCTCCAGAGTGTCGAGCTTAGGCGCGGCGGGACGGTCTTTTGCCTCGCGGCATCGGTTCAGCATGTCATCAATCATGCCCTGTAGGCCAATAGTCTGACCGTCGGCAGGCGAGTAGAGGCGTGTCACACCGTAGGCGTGTAATTCGTCGATCTCGGCGGGAATGATCACGCCGCCGCCGCCACCAAAAATCTTGATATGCCCAGCGCCGAGTTCGCGCAGCTTGTCGACCAGATATTTGAAGTATTCAATATGCCCACCCTGATAGGAGCTTATGGCGATGGCATCGGCATCTTCCTGCACTGCCGCCTCGACAATTTCCTGTACCGAGCGGTTGTGGGCAAGGTGGATAACCTCGGCGCCGCTGGCCTGCAAAATACGGCGCATAATATTGATCGCCGCATCGTGACCGTCGAATAGACTGGCAGCGGTAACAAAGCGCAAAGGGTAAGTAGCGGCAGCCCTATCGGCGGCGGAGGCAGGAGCGTTCATGGCAATCTCTTATTTTCAGTGATCTTAGCAGTTTAGCGGATTCTGCGGCCTAGGGCATGCCCTCGTCGAATGCCGCGCCGAGCTTCACAACAAGAGGGAGAAAGCGGTCGACGAGGAGACTTTTGGCTTTCTATCCGCTGAGAGCTAGAGATTGCTGTCATCCCGCCGTAAACTGCACTAGCTATACTTAAATTTTTCGAAAAAAGAGATCTCCCTATGACTCACAAGCCCAGCAAGCGCTCTCTCTTGCTTACCATCGTCTCTATCAGTGGGCTGTTTTGCAGCTATACCGCGCAGACTTTCGCCCAGGAAGCCGCGCCGCGCTGGATTGCGGGAGATCATCATATTCATAGCCGCTACAGCACAGGCTGGGATCGAGAACAGGAGCCGCCTGCGCCTATCCTAGGCGGCGATGCCATTTATCCTATTCAGATGAACGCGTTGATGGCTAAGTATTTCGGCCTTGGCTGGATGGTTGCCACCGACCACGGCGGTCCAAATCACAGCAAGGTCAATCTAGAAATGGCCTATCCTGAGCTGGAGCGGTCACGCTTGGTAGTGCCGGAGGTAGTGCAGTTTTGGGGTATGGAGTTCGACACGCCAGGAGCCGACCATTCGAGTTTAATTATTCCCCACAGCCACGAAGAGAGTCAGCAGCTTTTCGATATCGAGTCCCGATTTGCACGCCGCGAGCCGTGGCCTACTGACGAGAGCTGGAACACAGAACCGCGTTTGCTTGAAGCGCTTGAATACATGGCAGGCCAAGAGCGAGCGCCGCTGCTTATCGCCAATCACCCCTCGCGTTCAGCAACTGCCCTCGGCGAATACGGACTCTATACACCAAGCGAGCTTCGGAACTGGAATGATACCGCGCCAAACATTGCAGTCGGTATGGCAGCAGCACCGGGGCATCAGGCAGCGGGTCTGTATCCAGACGGCAGTGCCGGCAATCCCAAGCCTCGCGGTTACTACGGCGACGCTAAAACCATGGGCGGCTTCGACCAGTTTACTGCGGTGCTCGGCGGCTTTTGGGACTCGATGTTAGGTGAAGGTCGGCACTGGTGGGTCACCGCGAATTCCGATTCCCATGTTCACTACACCGAAGGGGGCGTGGATTTCTGGCCAGGCGAGTACTCCAAGACCCATGTTTGGGCAACTCATGACCACGACTCCATACTCGACGGCATTCGCAGTGGCAGAGTTTTCGTCACCACTGGCGATCTGATCTCGGCCCTAGATTTTACTCTTGCGGTGAATGGGGAGTCTGCGAGTCTTGGAGAAACCTTATCGGTAGTAGCAGGTAGTGAAATAGAACTGAGTGTGCGATTTTTGGACCCTGATGCGCCCAATGCGCGCGGCGAGAACCCTGAGGTCGCTAGGGTAGATGTTATACACGGCGATTTTACTGGCCCAGTCAGCGATAGGGCAGAGGACGCGAATCCCACTACACGTGTTGCACAGAGACTAAGTGCAAACGAGTGGCAACGAGTAGATGAATTTAGGCAATTCACTATCAAGTTTACGGCTGAAAAATCTGGCTACGTTCGCCTGCGCGGAACGAACGGTAGCGAACTTGAGCCGACTCCTGATGTGCTGGGTGAAGATCCCTGGTCTGATCTATGGTTCTACTCAAATCCGATCTTTATTCAAGTGGATTAAGTGCGGCGAAAAAACTTCTGGTAAAGCGTTATCTGCAGCGCTACCTTGGAACTTCTTCCTAGTAAAAGGGCAAGGCCATGGTAGATAAGAAAGCAGAGGTTTCGCACCTCGAACAGGCTATGGTAGACGAGATTGAGCTGCTCACTCTTTTCTCCCTCACTAGCACGCTTGAGGGTCTTAAAATTCACCATCAAGCTGATGCTTCGCGTATTCAAGCGGGGCAAAGGCTGTTCGCCAAAGGGCTTACTTCCCAGGCCGACGGCGGCTATCTCACACCCCTAGGCGTAGAGGCTGCCGAGCACGCGCAGGCGTTGCTGCGACTATTGCAAACCCCGGACTAGCTGCCAGTCGCGTTACAAAAGCTCGCTGAGAAAACCTGCTAACGAAAGATAGCGCAGGGTTTTCCCAGCGCCAGCGAGTAGGATGAGTTGCCAAAGTGGGATGCGTGCGAGTCCAGCAAATAGCGTTAATGCGTCGCCTACAATCGGCACCCAAGACAATAGCAGGCTCCAAATACCATAACGTTGAAAGCCCCGACCTGCGCGATTTATGTCAGCGGCGCTGATTCGAAGCCAAGAACGAGTGGTGAGCCAGTCTGTTTTTCCTCGCGCATACCAGCCAATTCCCCAGTTAACTGCGGCTCCTAAAGTGTTGCCGAGACTCGCCCAGAACACCAGAGAGTTGGGGTCCACGCCTTGCACGAGTAGCGCAAGGAAATAAATTTCAGAGGAGAATGGGAGAAAGGTCGCTGCAAGAAAAGCTACGGCGAACAGCGAGCCAAGTGTGATCAAAGCAGAATCATCCTAGACGCCTGTGCTGCATCAAGCTGTAGTCGCTTGCCCAGCTTGCTGCCTGGCTTTGTAGGTCTCTGCAAGTACCGTCTGCAACTGCGACTTTTGAAAAGGCTTGGTGAGATAGGCGTCTACACCTGCTTTAACGCCATTTACTTGATCGGCACTCATGGCATTTGCCGAACAGGCGACAATCGGCAATTCGTCGCCGAGTCCCCCTAGTGCACTGCGCCCGTCTCTTATCGTTCTGCTAAGCTCTATGCCATCCATCTCCGGCATACTGATGTCGGTGAGCAGTATGTCGAAAGAATCAGTCGCTAATGCTTCGAGTGCTTCCACCCCGTTTGCCGTCAAGGTGCAGTGGTAGCCGAGAGATTCTAGCTGAGTTTTAAATAGTAGCTGGTTGATCTCATTGTCTTCGGCAACCAACACGCGAAGTCCTCCGCCGGAATTTTCGGTGTCCGCTTCCTCGTCAATCTGATTGTTCTTCGCAGGATTAGTCGTTGCTGCGTCACTAGCAGTGGAAGCATTAAGAGGTTTGCAGCAGGCATTCGCAAGAATATCCGAGGCTTCTTCATCGGAGACAACAGCGATATCAAGGCTTACGCTGAACTCTGAGCCGACGCCTTCTACCGACTGGACATCGATACGACCGCCCATGAGTTCAACGAGGCGATGACTTATCGACAAGCCTATGCCTGTGCCGTCCACAGATTTTGAGGTCTTATCTAGCCGCTCGAAGGGCGTAAATATTTTGTCTTTGTCTTCAGTGGCAAAACCGATACCAGTGTCACGCACGCGAATAGATACTCTACTGTTGCCTATTCGAGCCACTTCTAAATATACCCGTCCGCCTTTCTCATTGTATTTAACAGCGTTGCTAATGAGGTTGATCAGGACCTGTTTTAAACGCATGGGGTCTGCAGACACACAGCAGAGCTCGGGTTCTATTGGTAGCACGACAAGAGAGACATCATGACTCTCAGCGAAATGACTAGTCATAGCTTGGCACTGATCGAGTAGGTCAGGTATGTAAACTGGCTGTAGCTCTACCTGCAGCTTGCCCGTTTCTAGCCGAGAGAGATCGAGAATTTCGTTCACCAGATCCAGTAAATGATGACCGGACTGATTTATGACCTCAAACTGATGCCGCTGCTCATCATCCAAAGAGTCGGAATTAATGCCAAGCTCCGAAAAGCCCAGTACGGAGTTAAGCGGTGTTCTTAACTCGTGGCTCATCCGAGACATAAACTGTGATTTCGCTTCATTCGCTTGTTCTGCTGATTCCTTAAGCTGAATGAGATTTTTCTGATAGTCCTCGGTGGAACGTCTGAAGCGGAGGAATTCTTGAATAAGAAACGAGACTTCTCGGCTGCGCGCTAAGGGTAGCTCGGATTCAAAATCACCCTGCTGCATTTTCTTGAATGCGGTTGTTAAGCCAATGACAGGTTTTGAAATTGCTGCTTGAAGGAAAGTAATCACAGTGATCATTGTGACGACAATAAGCAGGAAAAGGATGAAAGTAAGCTGATAAGTTAGTTTTAAAGATTCGGCTATCGCCGCTTCGTGGTCGATTATGAGCTCAAGTGTTCCTAACGCATTGTTGGGTGTGCCTATAGGCACCGAAACCAAGCGCTGAGAACGTTCAAGAGTTGAGTCCCATGTGCCCAAAGGGTAAAGCTGTTCTCCTTCTTCGGTCGTTAGCCTGACTCTCTGCCAGTTTTCGTCAGCATTTACCTGAGACTCGATTCGATAATAAAGGAACTCATACTCCCGCGTGAGCAGAGGATCTATGATCGTTGTGCCAAGCCCGCTGAGTGAACGCCTCGCTGCTTGGTCTAGCCTGTCTTCGACCACATCAATCTGGCTGGGAATAACGAAGCCAATCATAAGTAGGCTAACCATGAGCGCGAATGAGCCGCAGATGATGCTAGAAATCTGCAGTAGCGTTGGTCGGCGCTGGAAGTGCTGCCGCTCAGTTTGCGACATAAAACTCATCCAAGCGCCATTCCTCGAGCGGGGTATAGTCGGCTAGCGTCGCTTTTCGCGGCGATTGCATTGGGATTTGAGCGAAGAGAGCTTTGCCGCTAGGCGTCTGCATGAGCTCCAGAGCAGCACGTTGAAATCCTTCGACGGCTTTAGCATTGACTCTAGGATGGGCGCTAACGGGGTGAGGGGCTATAGCCTTGGTTTCGTAGATAACGCGTAGCTGATCCTGAATAGCCTGAGGCTGGGCAAGCAGCGTCCGCATAACCCCACCACCGGCGATGCTCTTGCCCAGCGCGACATTTAAGTAAACCGAAGGGTGAGTGCGTACATAGAGAGGCCTAACATCGATGCCGTACTGCATAGAAAGTTCGGCCCTCATCAGTAAGGAGGCCCCGAGGGCGTTCGGTGAGGGGAATGCAATTTCCGGTTCGCTTAGCTGCTCCACGCTTGTGATATCGCTTTCGGTATTTACGACTAAAATCCCGGTTAGGGCGCGTGCGCCATCGCGCAAAATGGGTTGGTAGCCTTGTTTACGATTTGCGACAAGCGCATGCCAAGGATTCAGGTAGGCAAAATCGTAGTCGCCCTGTGCGAAAGCCGCCTCGAATTCATTGATGTCACGCTCGATGGCGAGCGAGTAGCTGTCCCCTGTTTTTTCACCCAATGCTTGCAGTAAGGGGGACCAGATGTCGTTGATTTTCTGGGTGGTGAATTGAGGTACAACGCCCACGCTGTATTCAGCAGCATTAGCGTTGGCCCAATAGGCACTGAGCAAAACCATTGTTAATGACAGGAGTATGCGCACTGGCATGATTTCCTTAAGTTTTCACGATTTTCGGCAAAGATGATAGTCAAATAGACCGGCACTTACCGCTTAACAGGCTTTTTCTTATGTATAAATTTGTATCAATAATGGGTGCAATGCAAAAACGTAGAGAGCATAGCTACTTTATCGAATTGAAGGATCCGTGTTCTTTCTGCAGATTCTTAGTGAAATAGATAAAGAAAAAGGTAAACAAGAGGGGCTGAATCTCGAGCCATGGCTAGTAGCGATCGCGCGGTCTAGTCGGATAGCGTAAGGTGAAGCGGGCGTATAGAACCGTGTTTAAACTGAGTAAACGGCAGGTGCCAGAAGGAGGCGGCGAGTCTCACTTATGAGACCCGCCTCCCATCGATTACTAAAAATTCCACATAAGGCGTGCATAGACGTTGCGTCCAAGCCCTGGCATGCGCGCGCGGGGGGCAATATCCGGGTTGAAAGCGCGGTTATAGGCGGCAAGGTGGTCTAAATAGTCTTCATCCAAGAGATTCTCAGCGCCCACGCTCAGCTCAATACCGGCAGCAACTTCTGCGCGAGCTGAGACATTGAGCAGCGAATAGCCATCAGTTTTCTGCTCCAAGTTAGTTACCGCAATGCGATCCTGATCAGCATAGGTGATGCTCTCTATGCTGCCGGTCCACCCGTTACCTTGGTAGTCCAAAGCGATGAGTAGATTGTCAGGGGCT
This sequence comes from Pseudohongiellaceae bacterium, assembly GCA_965661495.1. Taxonomy (GTDB): domain Bacteria; phylum Pseudomonadota; class Gammaproteobacteria; order Pseudomonadales; family Pseudohongiellaceae; genus UBA9145. The sequence goes on from CBFIDY010000004.1 coordinate 102,518, forward strand.
ATACGATAGAGGTCGTCATTGATATCGCGCCTGTCGGCCCGCACTACGTTGACGATAGCTCGCAACGTGAACTGTTCATTGAGGGTAAAGTAAGAATCGACATCAAAGCCGTAGAAGCGGGCGCTGACATTGCTGAACTGCAGCGGGTCAGGTCGGCCCATGCCCATATTCGCCATCATTTGCGCGAAACTATTGGCGGTCATATTGCGCGAAGGCGTGCCCTGGATGTAGTCAGAAACCCGCTTGTAGAATGCGCGCGGGTAGATGCCGTAGCGTGCATTCTCATAGTCTAAGCCGACCTCGAGTTCGTGCGCGACTTCGGGAGCAAGAGAAGGGTCACCGATATAGGTTTTGCCGTCGGCAAGCCCACCTGTTGCTTCGAGGGGCAGCCACAGATAGCGCTCTTGGTACGAAGGCGAGCGCGTCTTGCGAGCAGCTCCCACATACCATGTAACATCACCGTCTGTTTCATAGCTAAGGCGTGCGAATGCATCGACATTGGTGTCGGTTTGATCGGTGCCACTGTTGTTAAACGCGGTGGACAGCATGCCGGCCATGTTGTTCATCATGACAGGCATACCCATCATCATGTTCATCGGATTCAGATTCGCTGAGACTAATTCCGTATCCATTTCGACGCGGTTAACCCGCACTCCGGCCTCGAGGCCAAGGCGCTCATTCAGCGAAATCGTACGCTCTACGAAAGCGCCGATTACATCGCGCCCAGCGTCGTTGAAGTTGGCTATCAGAAAATTCGCCGCGTTGGGGTTGCTAATAATAGAGCGATGTTCAGCAAAGTTGCCGTCTATACCGTAAAGCCAGCTGCCGTTGTCCGCATATTGCTCATATTTTACTGAGAACCCGTAGTTTTCGCTTACCGCCCAATTGCGGCGGTAACGCATAGTGCCGGCGTTCATCATATTGTCTTGAGGCGGGCGACGCAGATGATAGTTTGTCATCCAGTGCTCATTGTCGCTTGCAGAAAGCTCTACGGTGAGTTCGCCCTGATCAGCTGAATAGGTGTAGCGCGAGCGGAATAGGTCGCTGTCGACAGACAGAATGTCCATAGGAAGCGAAGCGGTACCGGCGTCCTTGGTGTTATTGCGCGCAAAGTCGAAGCTAAACTCATGTGCGCCACGAGCGAAGCTGTAGCCTAAATCATAGCGTTCGCGGTCATATTCTGACGGGGTAATTTCACCGCCGGGGAATTCGAGATCGTCACCACTTTCTTGCATGACGAAGCCGCGGAAAATGTGCGAGTCGTTCGCGAGCGAGAAGAAACCGCTGATCACATTGCCGTTATTAATTGACTGTGCACCGGTATAGGCTCGGCCGCTGAACTCGAAGTCTTTGCCTGTAGCAAAATCGCCCGAGTAGGTCTTAGCCTCGACAAAGCCGCCGATGGTCTCTTGACCTTGGCTGACGGGCACGATGCCGCGGTTGATCGTTAGTGATTCAAGCAGCGCAACGGGCGCATAGTGCAGTGGCGCGTCCATCGCGTTGGGGCCGGCGCCGTTGATCTGCGCGCCATCAACCGACACGCGGATTCGATCGCCGAACATTCCGCGATACTGAGCGATGCCGGTAAGCTCGCCATTTTTGTTGACGTTCGCACCAGGCATTTTGCGCAGTAGCTGTGCGGTATCGGGTGTGGCAACCAGCGTATCATCCACAAGCACCGTATGAGTGTCGCGTACGCCGACAACTGTGATTTCCTCTACTCGGTCTGAGGACTGCGCATTGGCGGTGGCTGCAAGGCTGCTTGCAAGTGCTATCGCTGCAAATATGGGCTTACGCTTGCCGATCATTGTTTTCTCCTGAAAATATTTCGATGGCGCAATGATACTGCGCAGGGGTTTGATCGCCCTGCGACAAGATGTCGCAGGCAAATTGTCGTAGCGGGCAGTATTCGCGCCCAAATTCGCCGTAAAGGTGAAGCAAATCAATATCAGCTAACTTTACAAAGCGTACGATGGTGGCTCGAAAGGAGGCGCGGCTATGAATAAATTGAAGTTACTTGCTTTGACTGTTGCTCTACTTACCACTGTCGGATGCTCTCAGACTGGGTCGCAGATAGGTGTATCACCTCAGCTTTGCTGCCCCGGTGACTATGGGTCTTACTCCTCGTACAGTCTAAGTACCGAGGGGATACCAATATTCCTTCGAGACTACGTGGTGGCTGAGTTCGAACGGGCTTTTGCCGAGAAAGGCCTCGAGCGCTCAGTGAACAACTCCGACGTGGAAGTCGTGCTCGCGTATAACCACATTAATCTCTATCCAGAACAGCAAGAGATAGATCCATTCATACGCGTCGAGTCCCTCAGCGTTGAACTAAGTTACGTGGCTCAAATTGAGATTAGGATCAAAGAAAGCGCGACTTCAAATCCCGTTTGGGCGGGCGCTATTAGCAGAATCCATCATGTAAGTCCGGGCGAATACATGCATGAAACCCGGGCGGCGCCTGCGTTCTATCAAGCTTTTGTCGAAGTGCTAGCGAGCTATCCCGCCGCGCTCTAATCTTACTGAGAGCCGCATCCATTGCGCGCAACTCTCGCATAAGTAGTTATCTGTAGAACGGCCTGTAGAGTTGCTCCCGAAGCTCCACTCGCGCACACTGTGCTCAGATCGCAGTTATGGTGACTGCGAACAGTCTCGGGATAAGCGAATGGACTCATTTTTAGCGATAGCGCCTTCGCTGCTCGCACTGGTTTTAGCCTTTACGACGCGCCGTGTCATTCTGTCTCTGTTTAGTGCCGTGGCGCTGGGGTTTTTCATACTGAGCGACTACAGGCCACTGGCCAGTGCAATCGCTATTTTTGAGCAAGGCATATTCACACAGTTGCAAGGCAGCAATGCGCAAATCGTTATTGTTATTACAATAATCTCAGGCTTTATTTATCTCCTCGAAGCCTCTAGCACTATGCGAGCCTTTTCCAGTCTTATGGGTAAAAGCGTGCGCTCTGCGGCAAAGCTCAAGCTCAGCACCTTGTTGTCTGGCATCGTGATCTTTTTTACTGATTCCGGGAATTCGCTGATACTCGGTCCGGTTTACCGGCCGGTCTACGACAAGCTGAAAATTTGCCGTGAAAAACTTGCCTACATCGTCGACTCCACTTCTTCTCCGGTATGCGTGCTCATTCCGATAATTAGCTGGGGCGCCTACACCATGGGGCTCATGGAGCAGGCCTACGGCAACCAGGGCGTAGACAAAGATGGGTTCACGGCGTTTCGCGAGGTGTGGTTTTATCAGCTGTATCCACTGCTGACGCTAGGCGGAGTTGCTTTTGTCGCCGTGTTTAATGTTTACCTTGGGCGCATGGCGAAAGCCCAGCGCGCTCTGCTTGCGGGCAAACTGCATTACGAGGACAGAGATTTACAGGAAGAGGCGCTCTCGCCGGCGTTGCAGCGCCACGGTGCTAAGGTTGTGATCGCTGCGCTCGGAACGCTGTTCGTATCGATGCTCATCCTCTTTACGGTATTCATTGTGCAGCAGGGTGGCCTGGGCGGTCCTACCATCAGAGTGACGCTGGCGCTGTCTTACAGCATTGCCACAGTGGTCACTATCGTCACACTGAGTCGTCTACAGCTATTCAGTTTTACCGACAGCTCGAGCAGTTTTTTCCGCGGCATGGGCAAGATCATGCCTATTCTTTGTATCTTGGTTTTAGCGTGGACGCTTAGTGATGTGCTTACCGAGTTGGAGACAGGCGCTGCTATTGCCGCAGTGTTACAAGCGATCAATTTTCCAACGTGGATGCTCGCCAGCATGATCTTTTTAATTGGCGCTGCATTGTCTTTGGCTACGGGATCTTCGTGGGGCACGTTTGCGCTGCTCATTCCTATCGTAGTTCCCATTGCCGCAGCCCTTGGCGCACCGATTCCTATTTGCCTTGGCGCTGCGCTGAGTGGTGGGCTGTTTGGCGATCAAACCTCGCCGATTTCTGACACTACGGTTCTGTCGTCAATGTCTTCGGGCGTGAATCACATGGCGCATGTAGAAACACAATTTCCCTATGCGCTGCTAACGGGGGCGGTGGCCTTTGCAGGTTTTATTTTCGCATCGCTTTCCATAACGAGCCTGCCAGTGTTTGTGCCTGTGGTGGTTGCGCTAATTGGGCTTGGATTTGTTTATTATCTTTTATCCAAGACGGCGTCCCATTCATTTGTTGATAGTGAAAAACCTCAGCAGTTAGGAGAACTCTCATGAAGTCCCTGTGGCTACGTAAAGAGGACAAAGCAGGTGAGCTTCGTGTACCTCTGACGCCCAAAGAAGTTCAAGCCTTGGTCGAAGTTGGAGTTCCTGTCACCGTAGAGCGAAGCGAAGACCGCTGCTTTAACGATGCAGACTACGCACAAGCAGGAGCAAAGCTGACAAGCGAACCTTGGACAGAGGCGCCTCTCGATACCGTGGTTATTGCACTTAAGGAGTTAGCTGAAACAGACGCGCCGATCGCGCATACGCACATTCATTTTTCGCATACGTTTAAAGGCCAAGAGGGCGCAGCGGAGGTTTTGTCGCGCTTCGCTCGCGGAGGCGGCGTAGTTTACGATCTTGAGTTTTTGCACGATGCTCAAGGCAAGCGCATTGCCGCCTTTGGCTATTGGGCAGGTTTCGTTGGCGCGGCGCTCGGCCTTCTTGGCCTGACGCATTTTCACGCCAAACAAGAGGCAGCCGCTTCCTCGTTCCCTGCGCTTGCGCCGTATGCGAGCCGCGAGGCGCTTGTCGCTGCTGTGCAGGCAGCGCTCGCGGCGCAGGCGCTCCCCGCCCCGCTTAAGGTATTAATCATGGGGGCGCTAGGCCGCTGTGGCAGTGGCGCCTGTGATCTTGTCCAAAGTCTCGATAGGGATGTGCAAATAAGTGCTTGGGATCTGCCGGAGTTTAATAGCGCCACTAAGCCGCTCGCTGCGGCTGTCGAACACGATGTGTTCATCAACTGTGTGTACTTGCGCGAAGCGATAGAGCCGATGATCGATGAGACGCTGCTTGCCAATAATCAGCGCCTGAGAATAATTAGCGATGTTAGCTGCGATCCAAGCAGTCCAGATAATCCTATTGCCGTTTATGACCACATCACCACCCTTAGTTCGCCGTTCGTGCGAGCGCGCGGCGAAGGCAGCGCAGTCTATGTCCAGGCGATCGATCATCTGCCAACGCTTCTGCCGCGTGAAGCCTCTGAAGAATATGCGGCTGCGCTGTTTCCCTATTTGAAAGATTTTTTGCTTAGTGAAGAGCCGAGCTCGACCTGGAGCGGCGCTAAGGCAAGCTTCGATCTAGCCTGCGAGCAGTGTCTGGCTTAAGAGAAAAGCGTATCGAGAAAAACCAAAATAATCGAACGGTGAGGGAGTCATAATAATGAATAAAAATAAACCTGAGCACTTCAGCCGACCTTCCCCAATAGTCAACGCTGCGAAAGCTCTGCGCTCGGTTTTAGTTTTGGCGGCGACCTTGGTCTGTATCGCCGCTGGCAATACGCTTGCAGACGCGCGTCATGAGGTCTCTGTTACTCGGCTGCTCGACAGCCCGATCATCTCCCCTGATCTTGATCCTAGCATCGGAGTTAATATTCAGGGGCCGTCGCTGATCAAAGTCCCCGAATGGGTAGCCAATCCTCTGGGCAAGTACTACCTGTACTTCGCCGACCATAAGGGGTTATACATTCGTCTTGCTTACGCAGATTCTCTTACGGGGCCGTGGCAGATACACGCTCCTGGGAGTTTGCGCATCGAGGACTCGCACTTTGCGGCGACGCGTCCCACCATCGATCCAAATCGGCTTGCGGAATTGGTCGCTGCCCGCGAGGCCAGTGGCGTAAGAATCATGCATGATTTTGCAAAGGAGCTCACCGAACCGCATATTGCCTCGCCGGATGTGCATGTGGACAACGATGCTCGGCGGATTGTTATGTATTTTCACGGCCTCGAAGACGCCGCGCTGCAACACTCGCGGGTCGCGGTGTCGGCTAATGGCATCGACTTTGAAACCTATGAAGAGAATATTGGCCGCAGTTACTTTCGCACGTTCGAGTGGCAGGGCTTTACCTATGCACTCGCGATGCCGGGGCAGCTCTATCGATCTCGCGATGGCCTGACGGAATTTGAAGAGGGGCCGCGGCTGTTTGAAAGCACTATGCGCCACTCAGCGGTGATCGTGCGCGACGACACGCTTTTTGTATTCTGGACTCGAGTGGGCGATGCCCCTGAGTCGCTGCTGCTCAGCACCATCGACCTGTCTTCAGACTGGGCCGAATGGTCGGAATCTCCAGAGGTCGAAGTGCTGCGACCCGAGTTCGACTGGGAGGGCGCCGATGCACCTGTATTGCCCTCGGTTCGCTCCACAGCATACGGCAAGGTTAATCAGCTTAGGGATCCTGCGCTACATGAAGAAGACGGAGAAGTTTACTTGTTGTACGCGGTTGCTGGTGAAAGCGGTATTGCGTTGGCCAAAGTTAGTTTTTGAACTGCGACCGTTCTGACGAGCGAGGGAAAGAGGCGCGCTTCTCTGAAATAAACTGGCGCTGTATGTGATAAGAAAATAAAAGTTTAGCGATAACTATTTGCCAATTTAGTCCAACACTGAGCGGTAGGCGTTACTCTCGACGTCCGATTCGAGATGGTCGATACCCATGTCCCGCTTTTCAGTTTTGTTGATAACCCTCTGTTTCTTCGCTGCGTTCAATGCGATTGCTCTGGAGAATTTCTATCAGAGCGGCACCGAGGCATTCCATGAAGAAAATGGCACGCTAGAAGCGCTGCAGGCCAGCCTGTTGATGGGTGGCTTTTTCCTCTATGGAATAAGCTTCCTTGTCGGCGGTGAGCGTCTCAGCTCAGCCTTGGAAGTGAACTGGATCATCCGTGGCTCGGCACTTCTGTGTCTTAGCTTTTTCGTGCGAGAGGTCGATCTCGAAACGCTTTCCTTACCGGCGCTGCTGGTCCTGCCGTGGGTAGGAACTGGACGCACAATAACCCTGTGTATGCTCTGGGGCTTGTTCATTTACACCATGGCGAGATCGCAGGTGAACGCAAAGGAGCTTTTGCGTACGGGCGTCGAACAGCGCGTAGTGGCTTGCTTCGCTGTTGCCGCTGCGCTGCTGTGCGCCGGCGCACTATTCGATCGTGGCTATATCGGCGGCGACTCGGCGCGCTTTTTTGAAGAGCTGCTAGAAACCAATGCCTACCTCGCGCTCATGCTGCCGCTTTACTGGCTGCTGTCACCCTGGCGCCAAAGTGTCGCAGAGTCAGTCATTTAATCCCGCAGCAAAATTGGATGGCTTTCTTTAGGCCTTTGGTCGTTGCAGAGAAAAAACGGAGGGCTCATCGATGCGGGCGTAATCGTCGTAGCCGAGTCTGCTTATCACGCCCATTTTGCGTATATCGACCAGGCCGTTCTCGTTGATCACCGCGTCATCGATATGCACGCCAACCACCTCGCCAAATATCACCTTGTATCTGTCAGCGTCACTCCAGCCCGGTATCTCAACCGTTTTGAGATAGCGGCACTCGAGGTGCACTGGGGCTTCCTTGATGCGCGGCGGTGCAACGAGTGAAGAAGCAATGGGCGTAAGGCCTGAGAGCTCGATCTCGTCCACCTCCGGATCCGCCGCAATGGAGCTATGATTCATCGCCTCCCGTGTTTCCCAAGTTGCCAGGTTGCAGACGAACTCGCCGGTTTGCTCGATATTGCGGGCAGAATCCTTGAGCCGGTCGTCAGCGTGTCCCGCTCCTGCAGAGAACATAACTGTTGGCGGCTGATAGCTCACCGCATTAAAAAAGCTATAGGGCGCGAGATTGGCTACGCCCTTATCATCAACACTGCTGATCCAGCCGATTGGGCGAGGCACGATGAGACTGTTAAACGGATTTCTTGGCAGACCATGGTTCTTCTTTTTAGGTTCGTAAAACACAAGCACTCTCCATTCGGGACATGCAGCAGACCATAGCGCGCTTCGATGTCGGAGGGTAGAAGAGGTTGTGTTCGGAAAAATCGATCGTAGCGATCGAAACAAAGCGTTATGCCGATGATCGAGACCGCGTTAGAGTGCAGATGTACAAAATCACTCATCCAAACGACGGGGGAAATCGTTTCCCTCGACATCTCCGGCAATACGCCGGTTTCTGCTGATCTGCATTGGAGGCACTGTTCATGTTGAAGAAACCCCTTATTCTGGCCACAGCTATTTCGCTGGGTCTTTCGAGTCTTGCCGCGTTTGGCCAAGACGGCGTTGCCAGTAACGACTACTGGTGGCCCAACAGGCTAAACCTTGAGCCGCTGCGCGACAACGGCGCAGCTTCCAACCCGCTAGGCGCTGACTTTAACTACGCCGAGGAGTTCGCAAAGCTTGACCTGGACGCGCTTAAAGCCGACCTCGTCGACGTGATGACGACCTCTCAGGATTGGTGGCCAGCAGACTACGGTCACTACGGCCCCTTCTTTATCCGCATGGCTTGGCACAGCGCAGGCACGTACCGGGTGAGCGACGGTCGCGGTGGCGCCTACGGTGGCATGCAGCGTTTCGCGCCGCTCAACAGCTGGCCCGACAACACTAACCTTGACAAGGCTCAGCGCCTGCTCTGGCCTCTGAAGCAGAAGTACGGCAACCAGATCTCTTGGGGCGACCTCATGGTTCTCGCAGGCACCGTGGCGATGGAGTCAATGGGATTCGAAACTGCCGGTTTCGCCGGCGGCCGCGTTGACGCTTGGGAGGCGGAAGACGTCTACTGGGGGCCAGAAGGTGAATGGCTTGCGGACGAGCGCTACTCTGATGGCCGCGATCTAGAAGATCCTCTAGCTGCGGTGCAGATGGGTCTAATCTACGTAAATCCCGAAGGCCCTAACGGCAACCCAGACCCCCTAGCAGCGGCAGCGGATATCCGTGAAACATTCGCTCGTATGGCAATGAATGACGAAGAGACCGTCGCGCTAATCGCCGGTGGCCACACCTTCGGTAAAGCTCACGGTGCGGCGAGCCCCGCTGGCACAGTGGGTGCCGAGCCTGAAGGCGCAAGCCTCGAAGAGCAGGGCCTAGGCTGGAAGAACAGCTACGGCACCGGCAAAGGCGCCGACACAATCACCAGCGGCCTGGAAGGCGCATGGACTGTGAACCCCGCCTCTTGGACGCACAACTACCTCGAAAACCTCTATGCGTATGATTGGGAGCAGACTCGCAGCCCAGCCGGCGCGATTCAGTGGATTCCTGTTGGTGGTGCAGCTGCCAACTTGGTGCCCGATGCGCATGACCCCTCTAAGCGCCACGCGCCGATCATGTTCACAACCGACCTCGCACTAAAGGAAGATCCGGCCTACCGCGAAATCACCTCGCGCTGGCTCGAAAACCCTGAAGAGTTTGAAGTAGCTTTCGCTCGCGCTTGGTTCAAACTCACTCACCGCGATATGGGCCCAAGCACGCGCTACCTCGGCTCGCTCATCCCCGACGACCAGCTGATTTGGCAAGATCCCGTGCCAGAAGCGGACTACGCTACGATTAACGATCGCGATATCTCGCGTCTGAAATCATCGGTTCTCGAGTCAGGTCTAAGTACGTCTGAGCTCGTCCGCACAGCGTGGGCCTCGGCCTCGACATTCCGCGGCACAGATTTCCGCGGCGGTGCTAACGGTGCACGTCTGCGCCTCGCGCCGCAGAAAGATTGGGAAGCGAATAACCCTGCTGAAGTAGCTAAGGTCATTGCTGTGCTTGAAGGCATTCAGGAAGACTTCAACGACAGCCGTTCGCGTCGCAAGGTCTCGCTAGCGGACTTGATAGTCCTCGCTGGCTCGGCGGCAATAGAGCAGGCAGCGGCAGAAGCGGGTCATGACATTGAAGTAGCATTCACACCGGGCCGCACTGACGCTACGCAGGAGCACACTGATGTGAATTCATTCGCTGTGCTCGAGCCGAAGTACGATGCCTTCCGCAACTACTTCAGCAGCGAGTCGCGTCTCTCACCAGCCCGCGCGCTGATTGAGAAAGCCGACCGTCTGACGCTAACCGTGCCTGAAATGACGGTATTGGTTGGCGGCATGCGCGCGCTAGACGCCAACGTTGACGGTGGAGCCCACGGTGTTTTTACTGACCGCGCTGGCACGCTAAGCAACGACTTCTTCGTGAACCTGCTCGACATGTCGACAGTGTGGACAAAGTCTTCTACTGAGGGTGTTTACGAAGGCCGCGACCGCGACAGCAACGAGCTCAAGTGGACAGCGACACCGGTAGACCTGATTTTCGGTTCGAACACGGAGCTGCGCGCAGTCGCCGAGGTCTATGCGATGGCCGACGCCGAAGAAAAATTCGTCGCGGATTTCGCAGCGGCGTGGACTAAGGTAATGGAGCTTGATCGCTTTGATATCTAGTTCCAATAAGAGCCGAGCCCTTTAAGAAAGGTTCGGTGCCAAAAAAAAGGCGATGCCCAAAGCATCGCCTTTTTTTTGGTGTCAATTTTCTCTAGATTAGTTTTAGAAAAATCTACGCGTGATTAAAAGCCGACAAAGTGAACGAAATCTTCCTCGTCTGCTCTATGGGACTTCACCTTATTGGCAGAGAACTCATCATCAGGATAGCCCATAGCAATGCAGGTTAAGATCGCCTGTGAATCGGGAATACCCGCGTGTTCTCGTACTACCGGTGTTTGCATTACGCCCTGACCATTGATCACTGTTCCCAGGCCGCGCTCCCACGCTGCTAGGCAGATCGCATAGGAAATCGCGCCAAGATCGAATTGACCGATAGCAGCGGGTTCTAAAATTTTGTCGTAGGTTAGCACGATGGAAACCGGCGCATCGAATTGGCGAAAGCCCCGCATCACCCAGTCTTGGCGCATGGCTTTGTCTTCGCGAGCAATGCCCATAGCGGCAAACAGCTGCTTTGCAATGTCCACCTGACGTTCGCGATGAATGCCCTCATAAGCTTCTTTCGTCGGGAAATCGCGCTGGGGCTTGATGCCCGCCAACATACGCTCAGTGTTGCCCGCGCGAATTTTGTCCAGGGGCTCGCCGGTAACCACGTAAAGATTCCACGGCTGCGTGTTCATCGAAGACGGTGCGCCCTTGGCGACGTCAATAATTTCTTGAATAACTTCTTTGGGTACAGGGTCTTTGGTGTAGCCGCGCACACTGCGGCGGGTACGTACTAGGGTTTCGAAATCCATTGCATTCTCTCTCTTTATTACGCGCCGGCCGCGTTAGCTTTTTCAACCGCTTTCGCGTCGATCCGCAGCTGTTTTACAAACTCGGCGGCGAAGGGGTCGGGGAAGACGTCTTCTTCGCCCGTCTTCACTGCATCGAAGACATGAGTCGCGACAGACTCAGGCGATGCTTTGTCGTAAGGCAGGTGCTTGGCCATGTCGGTGTCTATGGGGCCGGGATACACGCCGATCACCAAGGTGTCCTGTTTGGCGAGCTCAGCGCGCAGCGCCTGGGTAAGCGAATGGCCAGCCGCCTTAGACGCTGAGTAGCCAGGAGCAAAAGGGAAGTTACACAGGCCGGAAATCGACAGAATATTAACCAGCGCACCGCCGCCATTGGCTTTAAGGATTGGCGCGAAGGCGACGGCCATCTTCATTGTGCCGAAATAGTTGATATCCATTTCCATGCGCTTGGGCGCTTCGTCATTAGCAGCGACGATAGCGCCGCCACCGCCCGCTCCGGCATTATTGATAAGAATGTCGGTATCTCCCGCCGCTGCAGCGACCGCATCGACCTGATCCTGACTGCAGATATCTAGCGGTAAAAGAACAACACGTTCAGGGTTTGCCGCAGCAATATCTTTCAGGCTATCTGTGTTGCGCGCTGTTGCGTAGACCTTGCGCGCACCGAGCTCCAAGGCTTTGCTCACGAAGCTTAGGCCGATGCCGCGATTGGAGCCTGTGATCAATACGGTTTTATCTCTGACGTCTAGAGTGGGCATAGGGAGTCCTTGTTATTCGTTCGTAGGGGATTTATCGAAAGACAGTCAGCGTAATGCTAGGCACAGGCTCAAATCGCCTTGTGCGGTCTGAAGCACAAGGACATAAGGGTCTCTCTAAATTATTTGACGATGAAATATGGACTATTGGAGGTCGGCAATCAATACGTGGTGTGTATTGCACACTGACTAACTGACATTAACCAATGCAGAGCAGAGTAGGGGTATTTGCTAGAGCAATTCTAGCTTTTTGAGGGGCGCCTAATAGGTCGAAGATCGACCGGACTAGACTGGAGCTCATGGCGCCTAGCTGGCTGGCCTCACCTGCGAGAGTGAGGCCTAATTCATGGCTTTGCTTTTTAAAACAGCCAAACAGCGAGCATGTAGCTGCACAGCACCAGGCCGACGAGTGTTACTCCAATAACGATATTAGAGCCTGTGTTTGAATCTTGATCTGGGGCTGACATAGTAGTTTCCTTTATCACAGCGTGTTTGCTTGGCTTGAGGCTAATCGCAGAGTTTAAGAGGCTGCGAGTAATTGCGCCTTTCTGACGTCACTTATGATAATCGCTTGGCTTTATCTTTGGTAGTTATTTGTTTTACATCAAGGCTTAAGAGGAGTTGAGACAAGGAATAGGAGGTGGCGAAACGCTCTCGATGCTGACCTGTTTCCCTCCTTGTTGCCCGCAACAATTCGTCACACTTGGTCCTAGAGTTCTTCCTTCAGCAAACATACACTCAGATGCGCTTATTGCAGTAGAGCAGTCGCTTTAAGCTACGGTCGCTACAGTTTCTCCAGTGTGCGCAGCTTCGCTTAGCGAGGCAGGTGTCCAGAGTAGTAGCCTTGTTGTTCAATGCATTTTATTGATGGCTTAGTCCCTGCTCTATGATCAATCGCTATTTTATCGTCGATGACTTTTACGAAGACCCCGATAGGCTTGTCGCTGCTGCGCTGGAAGCCCAGCGTGACGCAGCGTCGCGGGGTAACTACGCAGGAGTTATGACTCAGCAGTCATTTCTATCTAACGCCCAAAGAGATTTTTTCGAAAAACTACTGCAGCAAAAGCCGATTAATGCGTCGACTGAGCTCAACGGTAAGATTCGCTTTTCCAAGCAGACCGATCCCTATACCCAGCACATACACTTCGACGCCGGCAACACGCTGTGGTCCGGTGTCGTGTATCTATCTAAAGAGCATCCGAAGGCAGATGGGACGGTGTTTTGGAAACACCTGCGCACCGGTTTAGAGGAAATTCCGCGTACTTTAGAGGGCGCTCATGCCGCCGGGTTCACCACAAAGGAGAAAGTAAAAGAGTTTCTCGAGGTCGATGGTGTGAACGAGTCGCTGTGGGAAAAAACCTTAGCGGTGCCTTACAAGTACAATCGCTTAGTCTTGTTTCGCCCTTGGCTTTTTCATTCCCCCGGACCGAACTTTGGCGACACGCTCGAGAATAGTCGCAAGGTGCAAACCCTCTTCCTGGGGCCGTAACACAGACAGCTGCAAATGGCCTCTAGGCCTTGGGCGGTGGTTCGCTGAACGGTAATAATCTTCTATCGCACTGATATGTAGGCCTTTTTCTTGAAATCTTTGAGAGGAATGGCATCTATCTGGGGTAGACAGTTGCAATGGGCCATGCGCGAAGCCCCCGAAATTCATGAGCCGCGAACGAGTTCAATCTGTGGGTGGCCGTGTATTCCTGCACCGCAAAAATTATTGTATCCTCGGGAAACGTGAAATTCCCCTAGAGGCCATAATAATGAATACACGTTCAGCACGATCTAAGTTCTCACTGCTTGGGAGAGTAGTAGCTTTGAGCGGCATGGCGACGGTGATGGGCTTAGCCCCAAGCCTGGCGTCGGCGCAGAACAAAGTCACTGAAGACACCGCCGAGTGGTTCACACTGGGCGGCGACTATGCCCACACGCGCTACACACCGGCAGAAGAAATCACTGCCGAAAACTTCCATGAGCTCGATGTGGCTTGGGAATGGGACGGCGCAAGCTTCGGCGGCCGCTCAGGCCGTTCTACACCGACTTACGTTGATGGCAAACTATTCACCGTGTCTGGTTCGCGCCGTCACGTGGTAGCTATCGACCCCAAGAGCGGCGAAACGCTGTGGTCTTATCGCCTACCAAACACGGGACGCTGGGAATATTCCATGCGCGCCTCTTACGGTAAGGGCATCGGCTACTCGCGTGTTAACGGCAAGGGTGTTGTATACATCGCCACGCCGGGCTTCTTCCTAGTTGCACTCGATGCGGAAACGGGCGCCCCACTGGAAGGCTTCGGCAGCCAAGTGCCAGTTGATGGTTTCCCTGAAGAAGGCGTTGTCGACATGCTCGCCGACCTCGGTCACCCCTACGATCCGTACGAAGGTATTCCGCTAGAAGTGGGCTACATCACAACGTCCTCACCACCTATCGTGGTCAACGATACGATCGTTGTGGGCAACTCGGCCGAGCAGGGCTACCTGCAAGCGCGTATCGAGAACATCCCAGGCGACATCCTTGCTTATGACAAAACCACAGGTGATTTTAAGTGGAAGTTCAATGTCATTCCCAAGCCGGGCGAATACGGCCACGAGACATGGGAAAACGATGCATGGAAATGGACAGGTGATGTCTCTTCTTGGGCGCCGCTGTCAGCAGACCCCGAGAACAATATCGTTTATATTCCAACGAATCCGCCAACGATTGACTACTACGGCGGCTTCCGTCCGGGCGACGGCCTCTTCGGTACTAGCCTAATCGCGCTTGATACCGAAACTGGCGAGCGTCGCTGGCACTTCCAAACCGTGAAACACGATATTTGGAACTACGACAATCCTGCTGCGCCTATTCAGCTAGACGTCAATATCCCAGGTCGCGGTGTTGTGCCTTCAGTATCGCAGGTCACTAAGCAGGGCTTTGTGTATGCCTTCAATCGCCTCACTGGCGAGCCGCTCTGGGAAATGGAAGAGCGTCCAGTGCCGGCATCAAACGTGCCGGGTGAAAAGCTAGCAACAACACAGCCTTTCCCCACCAAGCCGCCAGCGTTCGAGATGCAGGGTATCAATGAAGATAGCCTTGTCGACTTCACGCCAGAGCTGCGTCAAGAAGCGTTGGAGCTGATGTCCAACTACGACATGGGTCCTCTATTTAACCCGTTCATTCACGACGAAGATCCATCGGGCAAAATCGCTTCGTCGATGTGTCCGGGTGACGGCGGCGGAGCTAACATTACTTCACCACCGGTGGCTGATCCTACGTCGGGCTTCCTCTATGTCTCCTCAGCTAACCGCTGCAGCTGGCACGTTGTGATCCCAGGTGAAGAAGCTGATGCGCGCATCCCCGAGCCTACAGGTGCGACGTTTGCGCGTTACGCCAACGACCGCTCAGTGCGTTCACCGCGCATGCGCTCTGGCATCCCTTATGTGAAGCCGCCTTACAGCACCATTACTGCGTTCGATATGAACACCGGTGAGATCGCTTTCCGCATTCCTAGCGGCGAGACGCCGGACCGCATCCGCAACAATCCGGCGCTCGAAGGCGTGGATATTGGCGATACGGGTACTGGTAACATCGTGCCAATGGTGGCCACTAAGAATCTGCTGGTTTACTCAGATATGGATCACGACGGTTCTACAGCGCTTCTCTACGCGATCGACAAGAAGACGGGTGAAGAGCTAGACCGCATCGAAGTCCCTGCTCAGAGCCGCTATGGCATGAGCTCGTGGATGCACGAAGGCCACCAGTACATCATCTTGCAAACCGGCTCTAAGCTGACCGCTATGGCTCTGCCAGGCGCGATGTCTGAGGGCGGCGGTGGCGGCCACTAGGCTGATCCACTGCGTAGAAAAAGGAGAGCTTCGGCTCTCCTTTTTTTTGCCTCGTTTTTCTTAGTCACTGCTCCTTTGCTTTGCGTTATGGTTTTTATCCATTCAGTCGCCAAGCTCTTTATTCCAGGCCAATAGCAGTTTATTCTCAAGGCTAGTTGCCAGCTATATTTTGCTGCCGCCGCGTATCACGTCGTCAGGCATTGCCAATAAGATCGCTAAGACTAATAAGACCAATAATAAGTCCGTGGAGGACAAAGCATGATGCCCAAGCCTATTTCTCATCTCTTTTCTATTGTTTTACCCATTGGCGTGTCTTTAGCTGCCGCTGTGCAGTTGGCTAATGCACAAACCGGCACGAGCGTCGCCGCAGGCGACTGGCCTGTCTATCACGGCGACGAGTTCTCACAGCGCTATTCACCGCTCGATCAAATAAACGCAGACAACGTTGCGAGCCTCGAGATAGCTTGGCGTCTGTCTACCGCTAATTTCGGTCCGTCAACTGACTACAATAATCCCTCTACGCCGCTGGAGATCGACGGTGTGCTGTACGTCAATATTGCCAGCACGCGCAACGTTGCAGCGCTTGATGCCACTAGCGGCCAGCTGCTCTGGCTCTGGCGTCCGCAGGAAGGCGAGCGCTACGACGAAGCGCCGCGCAAGGGCTCGGGTCGTGGCGTGGCGTTCTACCATAAAGACGGCAAGAAGCGCGTCATCGATGTGACGCCGGGCTACCAGTTGGTTTCTTTAGACGCAGACACAGGCCTGCCTGATCTCGAATTCGGCAAAGACGGCATCGTCGATCTCTTCGTTGGCCTACGCAATGCCGACGACCCGCGTTTCCCCTATCCTGACATTGGTCTATCAGCGCCGCCTTTCGTTATGAACGAAGTCATTGTCGTCGGCGCGGCGCACCGCACCGGCGGGCGTCCGCGTTCTAAGTCGAACGTCAAAGGCGATGTGCGCGGCTACGACGTTCACACCGGTGAACTTTTGTGGACTTTCCACACCATTCCAGAACGCGGTGAAGTCGGTTTCGAATCTTGGTTAGACGAGGGAGTGGAGTTCACTGGCAACTCAGGCGTTTGGGCGCCCATGTCAGGCGACCCCGAGCTCGGGCTTGTTTATTTGCCTGTTGAAGATCCTACCGGCGACTACTTCGGCGGCGATCGCCCGGGAGATAATCTTTTCTCAAGTAGCATTGTCGCACTGGACATAAAAACCGGCGAGCGCAAATGGCATTTCCAGCAGATTCACCATGACGTTTGGGATTGGGACGTGCCCGCTGCGCCGGTACTTGCTGATTTACCTAACGGCCGTAAGGTGGTCATGTCTGTCACGAAGCAGTCCTTCGTTTATACCTACGATCGAGAGACTGGCGAGCCGGTTTGGCCGATTGTTGAGCAGCCGGTGCCTGCGGGCGATGTTCCCGGCGAATGGTATTCACCCACTCAGCCTTTCCCGACTGTGCCGGCGCCGTTCGATAGGCAAACGGTAACCGAGGACGACTTCCTTGATTGGACGCCAGAGCTGAGGCAGATGGCTATCGATGCGACCGACGGCTTTCGCCTGAGCGCAGAGCTCTACACGCCGCCGTCACTGAGTGACGCAGCCGATGGTACGAAAGGTCTGCTCAGTCTGCCGTCGTCAACCGGCGGAGCAAACTGGGAAGGTTCGACGCTAGATCCAGAGACGGGCATGCTCTATGTGCCGTCACGAACGCAGCTACAGGCGCTTTCGCTGGCTAAGAACCCTAACTCCGACCTCGATCTGAGTCAGGGGTTTGGCGTGCGGGTGCCGCGCATCCAAGGTTTAGAAATTATTAAGCCGCCCTACGGACGCATTACAGCCATAGACATGAACAGTGGCGATCATCAGTGGATGATTGCCAATGCCGATACGCCGGACCGCATAAAAAACCATGAGCTGCTCGAAGGTATAGAGATTCCTGCTACCGGAATACCGACTCGCGCCGGAACGCTGCTTACTAAAACGCTGCTATTCGTTGCCGAAGGTAATGGCACCGCGGATGCGCTTCCGATCATGCGCGCGGTAGATAAAAACACGGGTGAGATAGTGGCGAAGATCGAGTTGCCTGCGAATCAAACCGGTTTGCCGTTCACCTATGAACACGAGGGCAAGCAGTATTTGGCACTGTTTGTTAGCGGCGGCGGACGCGCCGCCGAACTTGTCGCCTACGCGCTGCCTTAAGAGGCAGCGCTTGGGTAGCCATTACTCCGCGTAGAGTAGGCTGTAGCGATATTCCTGCGCGCGGGTTGCGGCAAGTACACCTGCGGGTACGAAGCGCGCGTTTGGAACTAAGCTCGCCACGAGTTCAGCGTGAACAGCTTCAACGTCCTGATCAGTTGCTGCCGCAACCCTGCGGGCATAGACCTGAGTAGCCTTGCTACAGACAGCAAAACGCACGCCACGCGCGCCGAGATCCGCCAGTGTATTTTGTCCGTTAGCCATGCTTGGGCTGTTCATCGGATTGGCATCGGCATCTGGATTCGTGCCTAAGCTCAGTACCGCACCGTATTTTTTCCACGCTGCGTCGCCGAAGCCAAAAGGTGTGGAGGCGTGGCGAAAGCAGACGATAAGCGCGTAGTCACTATCCGCGCCCTCGTAGTCTTGCACGTGGGTGAATAAAATATTGTTCGCATAGCGCACTGCGTTGCTGCCACCTGCGGGAGTCGACGAGTCGATAAACACCCTGTGATCGCCATTTAGCTCATTCATCCATGCATCAGCTGCGTGGCGCTTAGGCACGAATCCAGAATCTTGCTGCGCTTGAGCGTGTGAACTAGCCGACGCCGTGGCGATTCCGGCAACGGCGGCTACGCCTAAGTTGCCGAGCAGCGCGCGGCGGTCGGGACTGTGCTGGCTGTCGTCATTCATTGTGTATTCCTCTGGGTACTTTTACTTATTTATCCATACGCTAATTAAAGCCAAGAAATCGCTTAGCCCTCAGTCACAGCCACAAGTTTTACGCTCTCGTGTAAACCTAAACCTTGCAGAAAGCTGCGCTGTTTGGCGTTGACTATCAGCGTGAGCTGGCTGCCGTGGCCGAGCATGTTCTGTGCCTCGTGGGAGAAAAAGTCTACTGCAGACTGATCAATATGCGTGGTGTACTGCAGGTCAACTGTGAGATCTCGTTCTCTGAGGCGACGGAATTTTTCTGTGAGATGCGCAACCGAGGCGTAAAACAGCGAGCCCTTAACTTTCAATAGGGCAGCGTCTGCTTGCTGTTCTTCGCCGAATTCCAACTGGCTAATTCTCAAAAGAAACACGCTTACTGACAGCAATACTGCAATCGCAATACCCGTGGCGAGGCCGAAAAAGACGATACCGATAAATGTCGCAAGGTAGGTCACGAGCTCCGGCTTTTCTGGAGCGTAGTGCTTCACGTCGCTCCACTTTATCATGTCCAGACCAACGATAAACAGTGTGCCTGCCATCGCTGCCATCGGCATATAGGTCAGTATCGGGCCTAAGAAAGTGATCAGAACGAGTACAAACCCTGCGGCAACGATCCCTGAAAACGGAGTCGATGCCCCGAGGCTGCGATTCGCCTTGCTGCGATTAAAGCTGCCGGAGCCGGCGAAGGTCGAGAAGAAAGGCGCGAGAAAATTCGCCATGCCCTGAGCATAGACTTCCTTGTCCAAATCGATTTCCTGATCGCTTGTCATCTTCAGCTCTCGAACGATCACGAGCGACTGGGCTAGCCCGATGAAGGCTATGGTAACAGCGTAGGGAATGAGTTTTATGCTCGTCATGAGGTATTCAATATTCACCGTTGGCCTGTGCAGCGGCAGCCACTGCAGTGGCATCCTGCCAAGATACTCGAGCTCGGTGAGCGGCTGTGGCCAAATAAAACTGACGACGAGTCCAGCGACATAGCCGCAGGCGACAGCCACGATAAGGAAGTAGCGGTGAGAATAACGCCGGCCTACAAAGCCGCCAAGAATCGTTACAGCGCCTATCCCGAGGCTATAGGGGCTCACGAGATCTTTGGCGTCGCTGATAATGACGTACAATTTTTCGTAAAAGAAGGTCGTATTGAATGTCGATAGATTAAGAATACTGTCCAGCGATGCCATGACGATCAGAAAGCCAGCCCCGGCAGAGATGCCCGAGATGGCAGACGGCGAGATGTATTGAAAAAGTCTCGCGCCCCGCACGAGCCAGAAAAGTAGCTGTATGAGTCCCACCATGAGACAGAGGATAAAGACGTAGTCGATGTACACCGGGCTGCCACGTCCTGCTAGCGGTAGCACTGCGCTGCCAATAAGAATAGCGACAGCGGTGTTAGGGCCGCTCATCATTGAAGAGCCACCAAGCAGGCTAGTAAACAAGGTTACAAAGATCGCACCGTACAGCCCGTACTCCGGTTGCAAGCCAGCGAGGTAGGCGAAGGTAATGCCTTGGGGGATAACGAGGATCGCGCCGACAAACCCGGCAAAAATTTCATCACGCCAGTTCATCCTGCGCGCCCAGGCAAAGGAAGGCGTAGCTTCGCTGATGAGCGCAGGGATCAAGGCAGTAGATCTTCTAGCAGTTTGAGAAACTTGCTCTCGCGGGGGTCACTGGGACGGTACTGCAAGTTTAAATACGCTGCGACGTCGAACGCCTGCTGATGAGTCAGCGAGCGATCCTGTCCTAGCGGCATATTGGCCCAAATGAATCCCGCGGCTTCGCGAATGCGATTCATGCCGGCGCCACGATTATAGGACTCCATGCCCCATACCGCCGGCGAGTCTCCTACCCCTTGTCCCTGCTCGCCGTGGCAGCTCGCGCAGCGTTCCATATAGACTGCGCGGCCGTTCGCAGGATTGGGGTCGTAGCCGGTCTCGGGCAGCGTCGGGACGCCGCGTCCTTCAGGCTCGGCACCTAGCACTTCGCCCTGGGAGAGGTAAGTAACATAAGCGGCAATCGCGAGAACCTCTGGTGCATCGTCCGGCGGCATGATGCCGTCCATGCTATAAACAAAGCATTCGCGAATGCGTAGACCAATACCGTTGCGCTTGCCGTTTTTAGCGCGCCACTTGGGATACATGCCGGCGACATTCAACGGCAAGGCGTCTTTCTTCGTGCCCGATTCAAGATGACAGTTTTTACAGTTCAGGCCATTGCCTACGTAACGACTCGCAAAATGTTGCGTGTCGTTCACGATCTTATAGCCGTACACCACGTTTGAGTAGTAGTCGTCGAGAAAAGGCTCGTTCACCAGCTGTTCAATGCTTGGCGGGGATTGCTGGCCATGCGCAGGGCCGGTCAGAGCACAGAATCCAACGGCTAAGCAGACGCTAGCGAAGAGGCGAAGTGATTTCATGATTTACAGCTAATTGAAAAGAATGACGTCATTGTAGGTGAGAGCGGGGGGTGAGGAAAGCGCATCGACTTGAGACAGATCAAGCCCTTTCCTGAAGTCGCTTTGCCGAAACTCATGCAATCGTTACACTTTGT
Organism: Pseudohongiellaceae bacterium; assembly: GCA_965661495.1. Classification (GTDB taxonomy): domain Bacteria; phylum Pseudomonadota; class Gammaproteobacteria; order Pseudomonadales; family Pseudohongiellaceae; genus UBA9145. The sequence goes on from CBFIDY010000004.1 coordinate 123,693, forward strand.
CATGAGGGGTAAACATTACAGTCAAAACGCGACACTATGCGGCTGCATGGAGTTAGTTTGAGAGATTTGCTCCAAAACGTAAATCCAAGGTCGATATGGCCCTTTATCAATTAAGCAAAGCAAGGACGTAATGATGAAAACAAGTCGAATCGCAGCATTGCTATTCTCAGCCCAAGTAGCCTTGGGCAGTGGTATGGTCGCAGCTCAGGAGGTCCCCGATGCTATCATCCAGAATGACGGCATAGGCTTTTCGCGCATGATCGATAACGAGCTCGTTGCTTTCGACCTAGTTGCTGCCTATGACGACCACGCTATCGTCGAGGCCGACTGCAGTGCCTACATCGCGCAGGCAAAGGGTGTGAGCTGGTGTTTCGCCTCGGCTGAGAACCAAGCGACATTCGAGGCCGAAACCCAAGACAACGGCAACAACAAGTACCTACCGTTCGTAGGCGGGCACTGTGCACTGGGTATGGCTAACGGCAACCTCGCTGCTACCGGCGATCCACGCACAGCGGTGAGAATTGGCAATCACCTTGTCCTTAACGGTCGCTTCGTCGTACGCACGCGCTTCCTAGAAGACTCCGAACGCAACATCGATAATGCGACTCTACGCTATCAGCTTGCACTAGCAGCAGGTGAATTGCGCAGTAACGACTAAGGGCTAGTGAGCTTGCTGCGTCGGAGAGCAATCCTCCGCCGCAGCGAGTCCTCCGCTTTTTACTCCGGCAGGCTATAGGCGATTACGTAGCCGCCCGGCACGTCTTCTGGCTCATCGCTGTCATCCACCGCGGACTCCAGCTGCAGCGCACCGCCGCCTTCGGCGACTGTAACCAATACATACTGCTTACCCGTAGTGGGACTGACGTAGCTCATTGGCGTCGCAGTAGACGAGCCGGGCAGGGTGTCGGTCCATACTTCTTCGCCTGTCATCACATCGATAGCGCGTGCGGTGCTGTCCACAACGCCCGCGTTAAAGATCAGGCCGCCACCGGTAACGATAGATCCTGCGTTGTAGAACATGCCCATGGGCAAAGGCATGCGACTAGGAATGCCCAGCGGACCCTGTTCTTTGGCTGTGCCCAGTGGGCGGCGCCACAGCAGCTCCCGCGAAGCCAAGTCGACTACAGCAAGCTCGCCGTAAGGCGGCTCGATGCAGGGTGCGAAAATAGGCGAGAGAAAGAAGAAAGAATATACCGCGTATGGCGTTCCAGCTTGGGCGCCGCCAATACCATACTGCTCGTTCTCCTTCACTTCATCCCGTGGAATGAGTCTCACCACCGAGGGGTTATTCATGGTATTGACCACCATGAGATTATTTACCTCGTCCACTGCCACGCTACCCCAGTTCATGCCGCCGGCAACGCCAGGGTAGTAGAGTGAGCCGTAACCGGTAGTAGGTGGCGTTAGCGGGCCTTCATAGCGCATGCGCTTAAACTGTAAGCGGCAGGCGGCTTGATCGAAGGGAGTGATGCCCCACATGTCCGCTTCAGTAAGGCGTTTGGCAAAAGACGGCATGCCCACCGAGAACGGCTGCGTTGGGCTAGTGAAATCTTCGGGAATCGTCGTTTGCGGCGTAGCACGCTCTTCCACTTCGGCTAAGGGCTCGCCGGTTTCGCGGTCGAGCAGAAAGAGTTCGGCACGCTTAGTGGGCACGACCACCGCCTTGCGGATCTCACCGTCGACAGGAATGTCGACCAGTGTCGGCTGCGACGGCACATCATAATCCCAGATGTCATGGTGGGTAGTTTGGAAATGCCAGCGCACGCGACCGGTCTGATCGTCTAGTGCAACAATTGAGCTCGAGTATTTCTCCATAGCTTCGCTACGATGGCCACCGAAATAGTCCGGAGTCGCATTGCCCGTCGGCACGTAGATAAGTCCGAGCTCTTCATCGGCGCTTGTCAGGCTCCACACGTTCGGCGTGCCACGCGTGTAGCTCTCGCCGGGCTCCGGCAGTCCGATGCGGTCTTCGCGCCCCATGTCCCACGCCCACATGAGTTCGCCGGTTACAGGGTTAAAACCGCGCACGACACCCGAGGGCTCCTGCGTCATCTGGTTGTCTAGCACCCAGCCGCCCAGCACGAGCACGTTGTTCGAAATTGTGGGCGGGGAAGTCACAAAGTAAAAGCCCGGTACTACTTCGCCCATACCTGGCAGCAGGCTGATCTGACCGTTGTCGCCAAAGTCGCTGCAGGGCAGGCCAGTGTCTTTGTCCACAGCCACAAGACGCGCGTCTGTTGTTGCGGTAAAGATGCGTTCTGCGCAGTCCTGAGCAGGCTCTGGAGCTGGCATATCGTAGTAGGTGACTCCGCGGCAGGTATCCCAAAAGCCAATCTTGGGCGAATCGATTTCGGGGTCAAAACGCCAACGCTCCGCGCCGGTGTCGGGGTCTAGCGATAACAGGATATTTTGGCCGGTGCACAGATACAGCCCGTCATCGATTTGAATAGGAGTGCCCTTGAAGGCGCCCGGCACACCGGTACGAATCTCCCAAGCCTTCTCGAGATTTTTTACGTTGCCGACATTAATCTGCTCCGCCGCCGCATAGCGTGTGCCTGTCTTCGACGAGCCATAGTTGGCCCAGTCTCCCGTGGCATTGTTCACAGTCCCCGTGCCCGCCGCACTTGGTGTGCCTACCTCGTAGCCGCTAGTCGCAAATAGGCTAACCGCCAGCAATACGAGCGCTGCCGCAGAGGCCTGTGTGGCCCGCAGGCTCAGCAGTGGCGCAGGGTCTGCCTGCAGCAGACCGCGGCGCACACGCGGCAATAAGAACCAAAGACCCAGCACGCTGAACATAGCTACACGCGGCATAAGAGCCCACGCGTCTAGCCCTGCTTCATAGAGCGCCCAAAGATAGGTGAACACCAGGAATGCCCCGTAGAGCGTCGCACCGCGGGCATCGCCGCGAAACAGCAAGGCTCCGGTAACCAGCAGAGTCACGCCGGCGCCGGCGTAGTAGAGCGAGCCGCCTGCGCCAAGCAGGAGCACCCCCATCCATAGGAGCAGCGCTCCAATCAGACCAATAACAACCGCAAGAAAGCGGGGCTTAGGGTAGGCAGAGGCGTTGTTCAAGGTTCTCTCCGGTATGTCTAGCAGCCGCGATAGCGCGCTGCGGTTTTTTAATTGGTTTTCCACCAGATTATACGGTCTTTTGAATCGAGGGGTTTACGCAATCCGACCGCCGGAACAGTTTAAACGGTGGCTGAGGAAAAGGGAAAAGGGCGTTGCCGATCAAATGCGATCTTGATTGAACAGTGACAAGATGCCGGCGCCATGCAAACTGGCAATGGCGCAGCTTATAAGCTAAGAGTTATTTCTCTAAAACTTGGCAGGATGTCAGCCTCGGATTGTCTTTATTACTGTTAGACTTAAACGCAGCTAGCGATGATCTGTTAATTGAAGTTTAGTAGGCTAAATTGAATCCGCTGTTTACACGGTTGCTCATAAAGCGCGAAGAACGAAGCTGCTTTTAATTCATCATTCTTTAATGAATAGTTGGCCTATCGCAGATTCTCGAAAGTGTAATTCAATAATGAGGGCTCAGAGCATGAGAAACTTATTTGTCAGATGTCTATTTCTACTAGGGGTTATTTCTCTTAGTCCACTGGCACTTTCACAGTCAGCGATATTTCAGGATAACGTCTTTCTTATACCCCAAGGCGCGGCGCTGATTAATGGTGAGGCTCGTCACTACAGCAACATTAAGCTTGTAGCAGATCCCGATGGTAGATTCACCCTGCTTGAGGCGCAGCCGAGTTCCCTCGTAACTATCGATCAAGTAGAAATAGACGAAGCGGGATCGAGCCCTTTTGAGCTCGTATTGGCAATAGCGGGCAGTAAGTCTGTGCCCTGCGTAGATTTGCAGGAACCTGCCATCATCAGAGAGGGCTCAACATTTCTCATAGCCCTAGCGGAAACAACGATGGGGCCTGCGGAGACATGTATTGCAGTGATTGATCCTTTCGAACTTCGGATCTCTCTAGATGTCACCGGCTTGGCCGCAGGGGCTTATACAGCGCGCGTTAACGGCGTTGATGTCGAATTTGAGTTGTAGGTTTTAGTTCGAAGGCTCCGAGCCTGTCCATCGAAAAAGCACTGGAGCACATAATGCAGCCTAGCTGCCTAGGCTCTCGATGCGAAAATCAGAGGCTAAGTATTAGGCGAGCTGAAGGCTTTTCGGCAGCTCGCCATAGACCCATTAGCGCTCGGCGGCTGCTTGATCTTGGCTGTCATAAAGTTCAAGGCGCGATGAATCAAACTCCTGCCTGCGTGCGCCCATTAAGATGTTGGCGAGTGAATAATTTCCCTCATGGCAGGCGAATTCATAAATTTTTTCTTGTGGTTCGTTTCGAGTGAGCACGCGTTCTCCGTAGATAGGTGCGCTGAACGAGACAGGGTCACGGACTTCGAAACCATAGAGAATATTGTTGTCATCGGTTAGCGTGAGTCGTTCCGTGATTTCCAATTGGTCTGACACAGGCGTCCTACCCAACGAGGTTTGTTCGGCTCTAAAATTTCGACTCTGTATGACAAGCGTCGCATCATCCCAATAGCCTCGTGAGTCACCCATCCATTTTGGAAAACTTGGTTCCGGAGCTGTAGGCCCTTCGTATATCTTAACTACCCTGACGTCATGCACCATCTCGGTCATAATCATGATGTGATCTTCAGTTTGAACAATTTGTAGGTTTGGATTCATCATGATCGGCGTTAGTGAGGGGATAGCTGCGCCAAACGCAAGGCAACGGCCAGAGAGGGGTTGTCCCTCGGGCCCGTCAAGCGCTGCTAAGTTGCGAGCCAAAGTTGATTTCAATGGAGTCTTTGACATGGTCTTGCGCGGAAGTCGGCCATCAGCCGGACTGAATATTATGGAAGTCCTGTATTCGGAGTTCACTGGAACAAGAGTAGGCTCTTGGAAATGTGATAAAAAGTTATCATCAGCCTCTTGTCGAATTGCGGCACCTTTTTCTGGCGCACTGCGGTCGGGGCCTAGTGGCGCGAACAGCGCTGTATTGCGATCTTGCAATCGCTGTTCAATCTCCGCGGCTTCTGCAGGTGTGTAGGCTTTTTTTTCGCCTAGCTCTTTAGGACGCTGTAGCGGTGTGCGAGAACCGTACCACCAAGTCCCTTGAAAATCGGGTTTGCCATGTTCATTTAATAGCAAGTCTTCAGCTGAAGAAGAGCTCTCTTGGGCCACTAAATTCCCGACAAAGGATGCAGCAATGACTATTCTCAACATTGTTTTCATGGACTAGCTCCATCGTTATCTTCTAACCGTGAGATATCGGATTTTTGAGTCCTATGCAGTATTGATTGCGTCCTCAAAGGAGTAAATGAGGCAAATTGTCGCAGCTTAAGAAAGCCCTAGAGGAAGAATAGAGGAAACACAGAGGAAACACAGAGGAAGAATAGGGAAGCGTTACGTACCTGAGTCAGAAATAATTTTTGCAAGAGCCTTTTGTATACGTTGAGGGGGCGAGATCTTAAATAAGCGGGGCGTATTTATTTTTTGCTAGAGACTAGGCCCTTCCATATCTTGAATAGCCGTTCTTTCTCTTTGATGTCATGGTGAACCCCGTCCTGTATCACCATGCCTCTAAGTAAGTAAACAGTAAGCTCGGTGAGGTCTGCGGCGAATTGTTGCGATGGATGACCCTGCGAGTGACATTCGGACCCAAGAGAGCGCATCGCTACCAAGGCAGCGGAGTCAGTTTCACTAACTGTGAGGCGCAGGGACTCATCCGTTCTTGCGGCCACCATTACCTCCATCCAACATTTCAAGAGATTACCCTGAAAGCAGGCATCCCAAAGAAAATCGAAGAGCTTTTCTAGGCTCCGACTCTGCTCAGAATCATCCTCGGAAGCGGTATTCAGCTCCGTTTGATATCGCAGAACAATCTCCCTTACCGCGGCGACCAAAAGACTGTCTTTGGTTGGAAAGTGGTGAGTTTGCGCTCCACGGGAAACCCCAGCTCTTTGACAAATCCTGAGCATGCTCGCTTGGGCCCAGCCTTCCTCGGCTATCAGATCAAGCGTCGCTTCGAGCAGGCGTGCACGCATGGCATCGGTGCGTTGTTCCTGAGTGGGGCGTGTTTTAACTGCCGACATCATAGTGGGTTCTAATTGACTCATATTAAACATACAGACTAGACTGTTTTTAAGTATACACTCTACTCTCACTATTTTCCTTTATTTAGGTTAAATGCCATGACAAAAGAGTCAATGAACAGCGCTGATCGGTTAATCGCAAAAAGTCCTCAGGGCCGCCCAAAGCCCTCTCTCCAGGAAATTTATGACTCCGACAGAATAGCCCCGCCGCAGCATATGCGAGAAGAGTCTCGAGTAGATATGGGCAATGAAGACATCTCGGTGGAGCGCTACTTCTCGAAAGAATATCACGATGAAGAAGTTGAAAAGGTCTGGCGTAAAACCTGGCAGTGGGCTTGTCGACTCGAAGACATTCCTAACGTGGGCGATCATGTCGTCTATAACATTGTGCACGACTCGTTAATCGTTGTGCGCACAGGAACAGGTAATAATGAGATCAGAGCCTATATTAATTCCTGTCTGCATCGTGGGACTATGCTGCGTAAAGAAGGAGGCTGCGTAAAACAGTTCCGCTGCCCATTCCATGGTTTCTCTTGGAACCTCGATGGGACGCTAAAGGATATACCCGGAGGGTGGGACTTTGAGCATATAGATTGGGCGAAATTCAATCTTCCTGAGGCGCGGGTCGGAACATGGGGCGGATTTGTTTTTATAAACTTTGATCATGAGGGCGAGGATCTTGATTCGTACTTAGAAATTTTGCCCGATCACTTCAAGCATTTTGATTTGGAAAACCGCTACAAGGCTATTCATGTCGGTAAGGTAATGCCCTGTAACTGGAAGCTTTGTGCAGAAGCTTTTGTTGAAGCCTATCATGTACCTTACGCGCACCCACAGTCGCTACCGTACTATGGTGACAGCAACACCCAATACGATACATGGCCGGGTGTGCGTCATATAAACCGCATGATCAGCGCGCAAGCAGTGCCAAGTCCGTCGCTTGGCGAGGGTTTCGATCCAGAGAAAACCATCTCATTAATGGAGCGTGATACGCCCTTCTATAAGTCCTCTTTACCGCGGGAGAAAGATCAATCGCCACGCGATAGGTTCGCCTCCATTGCCAGGGATAAAATATCGAAATCCTCAGGAAGAGATGTTTCCGGAGTGTCAGACGCCGTCGCGCTAGATCTCATTCAGTATTCTGTTTTCCCAAATTTCGTACAGTTTGGCGGAGTAGGGCTCGCAGCTGGCTATCGATTCCGCCCTCATGGTGATGACCCAGAGCGCTCGATCATGGAGATGTTCTTTCTTTTTCCCAAGGCTGAAGACGGTTCTCATCCGACGCCAGCAGAGACGGTTTGGTTAAGCGAGGAAGAGCCGTGGTCAACCGTCGAGGCGATGGGTTCGGCAGCTATGGTAGTGGATCAAGACACAGATAACTTAATGCGTATTCAAAAAGGCTTGCGGACAAGTCGTAAGCCAGGAGCAACCCTAGCCAACTATCAGGAGAGCCGGATTAGGCATTTCCATCAAACGCTTGATGCCTACATGGCTAAGGAATAAACCTATGCTGACCCATTTGCCTCATAAGCTATTAATGACTCTAAACCTAGATGTTAATTCGGCGGCAACAGTGACCATTGGAAACACAGCCGAAGGCGATCGTAAAATTGCGCCGATCAGCGGTGGAAAATTTGAAGGTGAGCGACTAAGTGGCCACGTCATGCCTGGCGGAGCGGACTGGGTAAGACTGCGTGCGGATGGCACTTTGATGATTGATGTAAGGGTGACGTTGGCCACCGATGACGGCGCTACGATTTACCTCTCTTACCAAGGTCGTTTCATTGGAGCAACAGATGCGATGACCCAACTCGCCAAAGGGGAGAAGCTCGAACCTGACAGCTACTCTTTAGTCACGACTGCTAAGTTCGAGTGCGGAGATCCCCGATACCAGTGGCTCAACGATGTAATTGCTGTGGCGATTGGTTCGCAAACTGGCTTCAATCCGACCTATTCAATTTTTGAGATAGGCTAGGTTTTGTTTTGGAGGTCCGTGGAGTAACCGGCGACTGCTCTCCGGATCAAAGCTGGCATCAACGGCTCATTGGTCGTCGAGTTCTTCTCGTCTCGCACCCGCGAGTATGCCTCCCAAGGCGTAGTTCCCTTCATGGCAGGCAAACTCATAGAGCACCTGCACCTCCGGACGCTGGCGCAGTGCTAATTCCGCTGTCCAAGGCTGGCTGTAAACAGCGGGATCTATCATAGTAAATTGATAATCAATTTGCTGTTCGCTACTGCGGGAAAAACGCTCGACTACCACGAGCTCCGAGCTTGAGCCGTAGTGATTTTGTTGAGAGTGCAGATTCCTTGTTTCCACAACTAATGTGTTGCCCTCCCAATGCCCGATCGAATCACCCATCCAGCGCTGCATGGGCACAGGGTGATGGTCGTCTCGAAGCCTGATAATGCGAGCGTCGTGGATCATTTCTGCCATGATGACGACGTAATCCTTGGTTTGGACAATCTGATAATTATTATTGTAAATGACAGGCATCATTGGCGGGCCTGCACTGGAATTGGAGGTTCTGAAATCCCAGAACAATAAACATCGCTCTCCGATGGTCTGCAATTCAGGGCCGTCAAACGCCTCTACACCTGGTTCCTGTAACCACCGCTGTTGCTGAGTCAGTTTGCGTGCGGCAGGCGGTAGGAAAGGAATGCGGCCGTTGGGAGGATCAATGATCATCGAGGTACGAAACTCACCATCGATTCTGACAATTTGCTTGCCGCGGTCTAACCAAAATGAATTGTAACCGGCTGCGGTATTGCCATCACTTGGCGGTGCGCGATCCGGATCGCTTGCGCGGTCTGCGTTCAATTGCTGCTCACGTGCGCGTAATTCTCTTGCTGCAGCTTCTTCCTCCGTGAACGCCTGCTGGTTTGCCAAGCTCACATCACGCTCGAGTCGGGTGAGTGTGGCGTTACTCCAAATGCCCTGAAGGTCAGGGTCCCCGTATTCTGTTCTCGGGGCTTGCCACGGTTGCGCTTGGGCTATCGCAGCGACATGAGCTGCCGTAAGAAGTGCGCAGGCAACAGTGCGAATTGTTGTTTTCATAGCTCTCACTCAGAAAATGGCCGGTGCTTTTTGCAGTCACAGAGGTCAGACTCTGATTCTAGATAGAGAGTAACAAATTAGGGGCTGCAGCCAAGCCGTTCAAGCCGTTTAAAAGCATCAAAGTAGAACGAGAGGTCAGACGTTCAAGAGAGCGAGAGCCGCGGCTTAGGTCACGCGACGCTAATAGCGCCAGCCCACAACGACGCTCATAATCGGAAACACCAAGCCCGCAAGACTTGGCACAATCACCAAAATATCCCAGAGCGGGCGCCAGTTAATGAGGAGCCGATAATTCAAACGGAGGAAATTTAGAGGAATATCGCCAATGGGCTAAAGCGATTTATGGAGACAGTTAAAAATGGTGGGCCCACCAGGACTCGAACCTGGGACAAACGGATTATGAGTCCGCTACTCTAACCAACTGAGTTATAGGCCCTAATTTCTTCGCGAGAGTGCCGTACTCTTCGTTGCTCACTTTGTTCTCGCTCAGTCACTTACCTTGGTAAGCTCCTTCGTTCGAAAAAGCGTGCGCCTCGATTACGGCGCTCTCGCTGTGAAATGCTTTCTTCGCGAGAGTGTCTTACTTTTCGTTGCTCACTTTGTTCTCGCTCAGTCACTTACCTTGGTAAGCTCCTTCGTTCGAAAAAGCGTGCGCCTCGATTGCTTTGGCGCTGCTCTCATTAGTTTCTAATTACCGCTTACTCGTCTAGGAAGCTGCGCAGATGATCGGAGCGGGTTGGATGGCGCAGTTTGCGCAGAGCCTTGGCTTCGATCTGGCGGATGCGTTCTCGGGTGACGTCGAACTGCTTGCCCACTTCTTCTAGCGTGTGGTCGGTGTTCATGTCTATGCCGAAGCGCATGCGTAGCACTTTTGCTTCGCGAGCGGTTAAGCTGCCGAGGACATCCTTGGTTGCTTCGCGCAGGCCTTCGTCGATAGATGAGTCTACCGGTGAATCCACTGTTGCGTCTTCGATGAAGTCGCCGAGGTGCGAGTCTTCGTCGTCACCGATGGGCGTTTCCATTGAGATAGGCTCTTTAGCGATTTTAAGTACGCGGCGCACTTTCTCTTCGCTCATGTCCATGCGCTCGCCCAGCTCTTCTGGCGTGGGCTCGCGACCTTTCTCGTGCACCATTTGGCGCGAGATTCGGTTGAGCTTGTTAATAGTCTCGATCATGTGCACCGGTATACGGATGGTGCGCGCCTGGTCGGCGATCGAGCGCGTGATGGCCTGACGGATCCACCAGGTGGCGTAAGTCGAGAACTTGTAGCCGCGGCGGTATTCGAACTTGTCGACCGCTTTCATTAGGCCGATGTTGCCTTCTTGAATGAGGTCGAGGAACTGCAGGCCGCGGTTGGTGTATTTTTTCGCGATCGAAATAACTAGACGCAGGTTAGCCTCGACCATGTCCTTCTTGGCGCGGCGTGATTTGGCTTCGCCGATAGACATTTGACGATTGATGTCTTTAATCGTCGCAATATCGAGTCCGGCTTCTTCTTCAAGAAGACGCAGTTTCTTTTGAGCGCGCAAGATTTCTACCTTCACGTCTGCGAGCTTTGCCGAATAAGGCTTCTTGCGGCGGGCGAGGTTGCTGAGCCAGCGCTCGTTGGTCTCGTTGCCCGGGAAGCTCTCGATGAAATCTTTGCGTGGCATCTTCGCCCCACGCACGCAGAGGCTCATAATTGTGCGCTCTTGACGACGCAGGCGCTTGAGCACTGCGCGAATGTGACTCAGCAGAGGCTCGAACTGACGCGGAGTGAGTTTGAATGACTTGAACAGCTCGCCGAGCTTCTCGAGCTCTTTCTGGGCTTTTTCATCGTCGCGGCCGTGCTTGTTGACCGAGTTGCTTGCGCGGGTGAACTGCTTGCGCAGCGCGGTAAAGCGCTGCTTCGCTTCTTCGGGATCGGGGCCGACGGTAGCTTCTTCGTCATCGTCCATATCCGCCTTAGCGCTGGCGGGCGCGCCGACGGGGATCTCTTCGTCGCTGACGTCGAGGTAGCCCGTTATGAGTTCGTTGAGGCGGCGCTCCTCGGAATCGATTAGTGCGTATTCGTTGAGGATGTGCTCGACGGTGCCGGGGAAGAAAGCCATCGCCTTCATAAGCTCCCGCAAGCCCTCTTCAATGCGCTTGGCAATGACTATCTCGCCTTCACGGGTAAGCAGCTCCACAGTGCCCATTTCGCGCATGTACATGCGGACGGGGTCGGTAGTGCGGCCGGCTTCGTTTTCCACGGCGGCGAGTGCGGCAGCGGCTTCCGCGGCGGCAACGTCGTCGGCGCCAGAATCGCCTTCGTCATTGAGGATGAGGGCATCGGCGTCAGGGGCTGCCTCGAAGGTCTTAATACCCATGTCGTTGATCATCTGAATGATGTCTTCGACCTGATCGGGATCAGAAATAGACTCGGGCAGGTGATCGTTCACTTCTGAATAGGTCAGATAGCCCTGTTCCTTGCCTTTAGCAATGAGCAGCTTGAGATTGGATTGTTTGGGTAGCAGATCGGCCATGAAATCTCGTCTCGCCGGGCAGTCGCCGGACACTGGATTAAGCGGTTTATCGGAGCAAGCCGGACATTATAATGTTTGTTCCGAATCTTGTATAGACTAGGGTGTAGGTTTTGAGTCGCACTGCGGATGACTTTACCCCTAAAATTTAGGCGTTATTCGCGCTTTCGCCGAACATCCCCTGCGCTTCTAGGCGTGCTCTTCGTCGTCAAATTCCATGAACGGCGGTGGCTCTGACGGAGGCGCCGATTCGGCCCAAGCGCGCGCGTCGGCCTCGGCGTCATGCTTGTCGCCGCTAGTTAGTGGCTGTGGGGTGTTTATAGCTCCAACAGACACCGATGAGGCGGCGCTATTTTTCTGGAGTTCACTGTTTTTAGCCTCAAGATCTGCGCGAAGTTTTGCGATTTTCTCGTCTTGCGCTAATTTGGACAATATATTGTCGACTATCTGCAAGAACTCGCTAGCTGTGCCCTCAACTGGGGTGATTCTTTCCTGCTGAAGCAGCTGGGCAAGCTCGGCGTAGAAATCAGTTCCTGCGCAGTAGCCTAACAGGGTGTAAGTATCCACGTGGGGATCGCCGTGCACCATATCAATCAGCCGCGCCAGCACCGACGTAGTCACATCGCCGCTAGCCTTTAGCGCTGCGAGGTTGCCTTTAAAGTCCAGCGCCGCTTCGGGATTCTCAAGCAGCAGTTTGATAGCGCTGAGGCTGGACGGCGTGCGTCGTATCGCCGGCGGTGTGGCTGCGCTGGGACGCGGCTGGCGTGAATTCGAGCCAAAACCGCTGTTTGCGCGACTTGCCGGCTGCCCGACATGTGCTGGGGGCGGGGCGTCTGGATAGCTGCTTTGAGGTGGCGCTGTGGGGCGCGGCTCCGGCGCAGATTTTTCGATGAGCCCCGCTAGCGCTTCGCCGCTTATACCTAAGCGCTTGGCCAGCTGCTCGCGCATGAGCAGGGCAAAGACGCCGTCGGGAATCTGTGTCACCAAGGGCTGCGCGAGTTCCCGCAGTTTTCCTCGACCCTGATGGCTGTCGAGATCTAGCTCCGCACCGAGCTTATCGAAGAAGAACTGTTCTAGCGGAGTCGCCTCGTCTACCAGCTTTTCGAAAGCCTCTTGGCCGATCTTGCGCACCAAGGTGTCTGGGTCTTCGCCCTCTGGTAGGAATAGGAAGCGCACTTGGCGGCCGTCTTCCATCTGCGGCAGTGTGGATTCTAGGGCGCGCCATGCCGCTGTGCGTCCGGCCTTGTCGCCGTCAAAGCAAAAAACAACCTCGGGCACCATGCGAAATAGCCGCGTTAGGTGTGTGCCGCTAGTAGCAGTGCCCAGCGTCGCCACGGCATTGCGAATGCCCATCTGGGCAAGGGCGATGACATCCATGTAGCCTTCGACTATGAGTAAACGCGAAAGCTTATTGGAGGACTTTTTAGCCTCATACAGGCCGTAAAGTTCTGAGCCTTTGTGAAACACTGGCGTTTCTGGGGAGTTGAGGTATTTGGGTTTATCGTCGCCAAGCACGCGCCCGCCAAAGCCAATGGTTCTGCCGCGCGCGTCGCGAATAGGAAACATGATGCGGTGGCGGAAGCGGTCATAGCCGCTGTAACTGCTGCCGCCACCGGATTTGCCGGCTTCGCGTTCGATAACCATGCCGCCTTTGAGCAGGTCCTTTTCTTTTTGCGGAGTGGGTGCGCAGGCCTTGAGCAGATTATCCCAGCCCGGTGGCGCGTAGCCTAAGCAGAAGTCACGGGCAATAGCTCCGCTGAGGCCGCGACCTTTCAGGTAGTCGACGGCATCGGCTCGGCCTTCGTGACTGCGCAGCTGCTGTTGATAGTAAGTGCTAGCCTCTTCAAGCAGGGCATAGATTTCTGCGTTCTCTGCTCGGCGCTGGGTCGCGGCCTTGCTCTCTTCGCGCGGCACTTCCATGCCGTTATCCCGCGCCAGGGTTTCGACCGCCTGCGGGAAATCCACGGAGTCGAAATTCATGATGAATCCAATGGCGTTGCCGCCTACGCCGCAGCCAAAGCAGTAGTAGAACTGCTTTTCCGGCTGCACGCTAAAAGAAGGGGATTTTTCGTTGTGGAAGGGACAGCAGGCGCTGTAGTTCTTGCCGCTCTTCTTCAGCGCTACGCGCTTATCGATCACGTCGACGATATCGGCGCGGTGGAGGAGGTCGTCAATAAAACTCTGCGGTATGAGTCCTGCCATGATGTCTCAGCGGCAGCTAGGCTGTCCGCGGCAATGCGAAGAAGTTGGGTGTATTAGGTTTAGGCTAACAAGGCTTTGATCTTAGCACTCACTGCGCCCATGTCCACGCGGCCAACAACCTGAGGACGCACAAGTCCCATGACCTTGCCCATGTCTTGCATGCTGGCGGCGCCAGATTCAGCGATAGCCGCCTTGATAATGGCCTCCGATTCCGCTTCGCTCAGGGGTTTGGGAAGGAAGTCCTGCAGCACAGTAATTTCATCTTTTTCAACAGCGGCGAGCTCGTGGCGATCGGCGGCTTCAAACTGCTTGATAGATTCACGGCGCTGTTTCACCATCTTGTCTAAGATTGCGGTGACGCGTTCGTCGTCCAGCTCGATGCGTTCATCAACCTCTATACGCTTAACCTCAGCCAGAGCGAGGCGAATAGCGCCTAAGCGAAATTTATCCTTCGCGCGCATCGCATCTTTCATAGCCTCGGTGAGCTGCTGCTTGAGGGGGCTGTCCGCCATGATGATGAATTCCTAATGAGTAAATAATGCAGCCGAGGCTGCAGTGTAGTGTGTCTATGTAATGCGCAGCAAGCTGCCTACTAGACGCAGGTCGCATCTAGTGGTTTTGGAATAACGGGGGTATTCAAGGCCGAGTGATCAGCGGTGAATTAGAGAACGCATATCGATAACGCGCGCTTTATGTTGAGCCTTCAGGTCTGGTTTTTCGGATGAACCCGCTGGTTTGCCAGAACGTTTGAAGAGCTCACGCAGCGGTAGGCTTCAGATTCCTGCAGCCGTGGCCTTTGCGGGCATCCTAGCGAGCGCGAGCTGTTACCAGTCCCGGCGAAGGCACCACCAATCCCTACCAGGCTTAGTAGAGACGCTTAGTCTTCTTGTTTTCGCGCTGTAGCTTCTTCGCGTGGCGCTTCACTGCCGCGGCTGCCTTGCGCTTACGAACCGCAGTGGGCTTTTCGTAGAACTCGCGGCGACGAACCTCAGCAAGTACGCCAGCCTTTTCGCAAGATCGCTTGAAGCGACGCAGGGCGACGTCGAAGGGCTCGTTTTCTTTCAGTTTTACCTGGGGCATTGAACTAAACACCTACCTTAAATTGTTGAATCAAATTATGTTGAAAATTCGCAGCGCCGGCCGATAGCGAGGCTCTCCAAATTTCAGGGGCGCTAATCTTAATGCGCGAAGCCTGTAATTGCAAAGGAAAACTGGGCGCCGAGGCCCGGGGCAACGAGGTATGCGTATAGGGCTGTGGCTATTCTGTGATAGATGAAAACTGCAGCTTGGGCTGGGGGAACTTCTTTGGCATGATTGCGCCTGACTCCCCATCTAGCGAAGAGATAAGCCATTGATAGTGCTCGGTATTGAAACATCTTGCGACGAAACCGGTGTCGCCATTTATGACAGCGAAGCCGGCCTACTCGCCGACTGTCTGTACAGTCAGGTAAAGCTTCACGAAAAATTTGGCGGTGTTATCCCCGAGCTTGCCTCGCGGGATCATATCCGCAAGACGCTCCCACTGATCGACGAGGTTATCGAGAAAGCAGGTATAAGCCCCCAAGACATTGAAGGCGTCGCCTATACCTCGGGTCCCGGGCTCGTGGGAGCGCTGCTAGTTGGCGCAGCCATTGGTCGCACGCTCGGTCTCGCATGGGGCGTTCCTACCCTCGGCGTGCATCATATGGAAGGCCATCTCCTAGCCCCGATGCTTGAGCCTGAGCCGCCGCAGTTTCCTTTTGTGGCGCTGCTAGTCTCCGGCGGGCACACGCAACTAGTGAAGGTCGAGGGCATTGGCCGCTATCAGGTGCTCGGCGAATCTCTTGACGATGCTGCCGGTGAGGCCTTCGACAAGGTCGGTAAAATGCTCGGGCTGCCGTATCCAGGCGGGCCTCACGTTGCGCGTCTCGCGCAGTCAGGAGACCCTGACAGATTTGATTTCCCGCGGCCTATGGTCAATCGTCCCGGCTTGGACTTTAGTTTTAGCGGCCTCAAGACCTTCGCGCGTAACACAATTAATAGCCTGCGCGATGAGGAAGGCGAGCTCGCCGAGCAAGACGCGGCGGATGTCGCCCGTGCCTTTGAAGAAGCGGTGGTCAATACGCTGTCGATCAAATGCCGCCGCGCGCTCGAAGAAACAGGCTACAAAACCTTAATTATCGCTGGCGGGGTGAGTGCCAATCTCAGGCTCAGGGAGGTCTTGGAAGAGGCGATGACCAAGGTCGACGGGCGCCTGTTTTATGCTCAGCTCAAATACTGCACAGACAACGGCGCGATGATCGCCTATGCCGGTTGTCAGCGTTTACTGGCCGGAGAGCGCGACGATTTAGAAATTCACGCGCAGCCACGCTGGTCGTTAGAATCGCTCGCCGCGATTTAAGCACAGCCGCAACCGCAAGGGATCACTATGGATATTGTCTACATTCGCGAACTCGAGATAGAGGCCATCATTGGCATTTACGATTGGGAGCGGGAAACCAAACAGACTGTGTCTATTGATCTTGAAATGGGCAACGACAACCGCATCCCCGCCGCGAGCACGGACATCGCCGACGCGCTCGACTACAAAGCGGTCGCCAAACGGCTTATTAGCTTCGTGAGCGAATCAGAGTTTCTGCTGGTGGAAACCCTTGCCGAAGAGATCGCGGGTATCGTAAGAACCGAATTCAATGTGCCTTGGCTGCGGCTGCGCCTTGGTAAGCCGGGTGCGGTTACCGGATCTAAAGACGTGGGTGTTATCATCGAGCGCGGCTCGCGTTAGTTTGCTAGCCAGCCAATTCCGGCGTTAGCCGAGCAAGGATGCCCCGCGCGATGCCCAACACACAGCTTACCCTCAGCCTCGGCAGCAATATCGATGCTCAGCTCAATATACGCAAAGCGCTTGAATCCTTAAGGCAGCGCTTCGGCGACCTGCAACTGTCTACGGTCTACGAAAGTGAGTCTGTGGGATTCGAGGGCGATAATTTCCTCAACTTGGTGGCGGTCGCGTACACTGACTCGAGCTTGGTGCTGGTGCAGGAATTTCTCAAACACCTCGAGATGAGCCAAGGACGGGATAGACAGCAGGAAAAGTTTTCTTCGCGGCCCATCGATGTCGACATTCTTACTTTTGGCGATGACGACGGTTCTGCCGCGGGCATCACGCTGCCGCGACCCGAGATCACCCGCAACGCCTTTGTTCTCCTGCCACTTGCGGAAGTGCTGCCGGCGCAAATACATCCACCCAGCAATCGCAGTTACGCGCAGCTTTGGGAGGAGTACGACAAAAGCAGCCAGCGCCTGTGGCCAGTGACTCTGGACTAGTTCAGGCTGCGACCCCCGTCGACTTTCAAGGTGTGCCCAGTGAGGTAATGTGCGTCGCAGGCGAGAAAATACACCGCATCGGCGATGTCCTGCGTTGAGCCTAGCGCGGCGAGAGGTATACCTTTTAGCATGGCCTCGCGGCCGGCGATGACCGCAGGGTCGCTATCGTCCTCCAAAGACGGTGGCCACAAAATCGCCCCGGGCGCGACGCCATTCGCTCGTACGTGCGGAGCGAGTTCAATGGCGAGCGATTTGGTCATTGCTTTAAGGCCGGCTTTGGCAATGCTGTAAATCGGATGTTTGGGCAGTGGTCGGTCGGCGTGGGTGTCAACCAGATTGACGACTGCGCCCTGCTGCTGTTTTAGCGAGCCGCTAAGCCGCTGGGTCAGGAAATAGGCGCCGCGCAAATTGCTGCCTATTAAGTCGTCCCACTGTGCCTCGCTCGACTCGCCGTAGGCGGTTGGATAGAAAGAAGACGCATTGTTCACCAGCACATCGACTCTGCCGAAATGCGCGAGCACCTCGTTGGCGAAATCCTGCACCGACCCCGGCGACGTCATCTCCATGGGCCAAGCCTTGGCGGTATTTGACCGAGCTGCATTTAATTCGTCAACAAGCGCCTGCGCTTCTGCTTTGGAGCGTCTATAGCTTATGGCGACATCGAAACCCTGCGCGTGGAAAGTCCGCGCTATGCAGGCCCCAATGCGTATGGCGGCGCCGGTGATCACGATAACTCGCGTGTCCATTACAAAAGCTCTCTTTTTAATTCGACTAAGGCCTGTTCTATAGCCTGCAAACGCAACTGGCGCACGAAAGCCGGTATGTCGCTAGGACGCTCGGCAGCAATTGCCGCGCCGATATCGATAGCGGTCACCGCTGCGGCGAGGCGTTCTAGGAACGCCCGCTGCGGGTAATCGCGGTTTTCTAACCCCGTGCGCCCGCGTGCATCGGCCTCGCAGGCATTAAGAAACTGAGCTAAGCGCTCGGGCCTGCGCTGTACGTCTATGGCTTCGATGAGCTGGAGTGCGGCGTGAGCGTCGATGTCACGAAGTCTGTGCAAGGCCGTATGCTGCTCGCATACCAGCACCGCGAGTCGGGCGTGGTCGGTTGGGACTTTGAGTCGTTCGTTTAATTTTTTAACTGCTTGCGCCCCGAGGCTTTCGTGTGCCGAGTGTGCGGGCCACTGCGCAGGATCGGTCAGCGCTTTGCCAATGTCATGAACGAGAGTGGCGAAAAGCGTCGCGGAATCCGCGTTCAGCTTACGCGCCTGCTGCAGGCTTAGCAGTGTGTGCAGGCCGGTATCGACTTCCGGGTGATGGCGTTCGGGCTGCGGCACGCCAAATAGTGCGTCGACCTCAGGCAGAATGACTTTGAGCGCGTCGCAGTCTCGCAGCACGCTTACAAAAGCCTCGGGTGCCGGGGAAATTAGCGCGCGTTCCATTTCCTGCCAAACCCGCTCGCTCACTAGGCTGTTAAGTTCACCGGACTGCGCAATGCGGCGCATTATTGCATTAGTTTCCGGCGCCACAGTGAAGCCCAATGGAGCAAAACGCGCGGCAAAGCGCGCGGCTCTGAGCACACGCAGTGGATCTTCTTCGAACGCTGGCGAAACATGCCGCAACAGTTTCCTTTCGAGATCGCCTTGACCGTCGAAGGGGTCGATGAGTGTGCCGTCTTCGGCTTGAGCAATAGCATTGATGGTTAGGTCGCGGCGGGCGAGGTCTTCCTCCAGCGTAACCTTGTCATTGGCATCGAATACGAAGCCGGTGTAACCCGGCGCAGTCTTGCGCTCGGTGCGCGCCAGCGCGTACTCTTCTTTGGTTTGCGGATGCAGGAATACTGGGAAGTCTTGACCTACTTGCGCGTAGCCGAGGGCTAGCATTTGCTGCTGTGTTGCGCCAACAACGAGCCAGTCCTTATCTTTTATGGGCAGGCCCAGCAAGCTGTCGCGGACCGCGCCGCCGACCAAATAAATGTCCATTGCCTGAGTTACTTCTTCGAGTAGGCGAAGCGGCGACCATCTTCGAGGCGCAGCGCAGTCAGTTCTCGACCCCAGACGTAGCCGGTGTCGAGCGCGTGGACGCGGTGTTTGCCGGTGTGGCCTTCTAAGGCGGCCCAATGACCGAACAACAGCTGCGTCTTGGCGCTTATGGTCTCATACATAAACCATGGCTTATAGCCGTGAGGGGCAAGTGCAAGACCTTCCTTGGCGCTGAGCTGTAGATTGCCGATGGCGTCGACGAAGCGCACGCGCGTTAAATAGTTGGTAATCACCCGCAGCCTATCGAGTCCCTCCAACCCGTCGTGCCAGCGCCGAGGTTTGTCGCCATACATATGCTTAAGAAAAGTGCGGTGGTCGGGTCCCTGCAGAGCTAGCTCGACTTCCGCGGAAAGCTCGAGCGTCTTATCGACAGACCAGCTTGGCGCGACTCCGGCATGTAGCATCAGAAATTCCTGCAGGCCGCTGTCGGTATCTACACAGTCGTAATGGACAAGCGGTTGTTTGCGCAGCCAGTCGCTTAGCTTTTGCGCATCCTCGGCTTCCAAAAGCTCCTGCAAAGTATGCTTGCCTTTGCTGGGGGAACAGCCTTCATGTTTGGCGATGAAATGCAGGTCGTGATTGCCCAATACGACGCGGCAGGAGTCGCCTAGGTCGCGCAGAAAACGCAATGTGTCGAGAGAGCGCGGACCACGATTGACGAGATCGCCTACACACCAGAGCTGATCTTGGCCGGCGACGAAATTGATTTTTTTCAGGAGTTTGCGAAGGGGTTTGTAACAGCCCTGGATATCTCCAACTACATAGGTGCTCATATCCTATAACTAGCGGTCGGCGCGCCTAGGACTTTAATGCCGTGGTTGCGGACTAGAGCTAGGAATCAATCGCATCGCTAATCGCGACGTAGTCGGCAAGGGCCAGATTCTCGGGGCGCTGGGAAATATCAATTGGTAGCGTTGCGAAGAGCTCGTCGCTGACTAGGGTTTTGAGGCTGTTGCGCAGCGTCTTCCGGCGCTGATTAAAAGCCGTGCGGATAACGTTCTGTAGCGTTTTTACGTTCTTCGCCTGCAGCGGCAAGACGCGGTGCGGACGCAGGCGTACGATGGCCGAGCTCACTTTCGGCTGCGGCGTGAACGCAGCAGAAGGGACGTTGAACAGATGTTCGATCTCGCAAAAATACTGCAGCATGAGCCCAAGGCGGCCGTAGTTTTTATCGCCGACGCCCGCAGCCATTCGCTGTACGACTTCCAGCTGCAGCATAAATACCATGTCGTCTATGCTGGCGTGGTGAGTCAGTAGATGGAATAAAACAGGCGTGGAAATATTGTAGGGCAGGTTGCCGATGACCCGCAGCGAATGGGGTTCGGCTTCGAGGCTCTCGAGAGGGAACTTGAGAATGTCCTGCTGGTGGATTGTGACGTGGGCGTCGCCTGCGTGACGCGCGAGCAAAAACTGCGCGAGATCGCGATCGAGTTCGACGCAGTCTAGACGCGCGCCGATATCCGCAAGATGACTGGTCAGCGCGCCTTGGCCGGGCCCTATTTCTAAAAGGTGCTGGCCGGGCTGCGGCGCTACTTCGTCAATAATGCGCGAAATAATGCCTTGGTCGTGAAGAAAGTTCTGCCCAAAACGTTTGCGCGGCGTGTGATCTAGGCCGTTATTCAGCTTGCGCGCGGAGGGGTTTTTCATGAGATGGCTCTTAGTGTAAAGCGGGCTTGGGTTTGGCGGACTGCTCGTAGGTTGCCATAAGGCAGGCGGTTTCAACGGCGTAGATGAGGCTGCCAAGATCGGCCTTGCCTGTGCCTGCAAGGTCTAGTGCCGTGCCGTGATCTACCGAGGTGCGCACGATGGGCAGCCCCAGAGTGACGTTCACTGCGGCGCCAAAGCCTTTGTACTTGAGCACTGGCAGCCCTTGGTCATGAAACATCGACAGCACGGCGTCTGCACTGTCTAGATGTCGCGGCGTAAACAGGGTGTCAGCGGGGAGCGGACCAACGAGGTCGAGCCCTTCCCGTTGCAGCTGCGTGATAACCGGCTGGATGACTTCGATTTCTTCGCGTCCCAAATGTCCGTCTTCGCCGGCGTGGGGATTAAGGCCGCAGACAAGAATGCGCGGCTTCGCAATACCGAATTTCGTTTTGAGGTCGGCATTCAGAATAGTTAAGACGCGGGTAAGCGACTGCTCGGTGATCGCCTCGGGCACGGCGGCGAGGGGCAGGTGCGTCGTAGCTAATGCGACTCGCAGTCCCTCGGTAGCAAGCATCATGACGGTGAGCTCGCGCTGGCAGCGATCGGCGAGGTATTCGGTGTGGCCGCTAAAGACAACGCCTGCGTCGTTGATAATGCCTTTATGGATTGGGCCGGTGACCAGCGCATCGAAACAGCCTGCTAGCGTGCCGTCTATGGCTTCGCGCAAGCACGCGAGCACATAGGGTGCATTTTTTACGTCGAGCACGCCGGGACTAACGGGCGCGGCAAGCGTTACCGCTTTAACGCGCAGACACCCGGCTTGGGTTGCGATGGTGGTCGCGAGGGGGTCGAACTGCTCGAGCTTTACAGACAGCTTTAACTGCTTCGCCCGCTCGGCAAATAGCGTTGGATCACCAACGACAACTAGCTCGGTATCCGCAGGCGGATTTTGGCACAGCGCTAAGCAGAGGTCGGGACCTATGCCAGCGGGTTCTCCCGGGCTCAATACGATTCGATGGGTCACGCCGTAGCTCCACCTTAGTCGATAAACTCAACGAAGGCGTCTTCGCGAATTTCGATTAGCCAGTTTTCCAGTTCAAGATCGAACTTGCGGTTGCGTAGCGCGTTGGATGCCTGATTGCGGGTAAATTCGCGGCTCAAATCTTTTAAGCGTCGACCCTCAACACGGGCGATATGCCAGCCGGTGTCGGAGCGGAAAGGCTCGCTGAGCTCGTCTACCTCAAGTGCGTCGATTACCTTTTCCATTTCTGGAGGCATGCCGCCCTCGTTGATCCAGTCGAGATCGCCGCCGCCCACAACGGACGACGCGTCGTCGGAATTTTGGCGGGCGAGGGTGGCGAGGTCTTCGCCATCTAGCACGCGCTGATGCAGGCTATTGATCTCAGCCTTGGTTTGTTCTTCGTTACGTATCTCGTTGGGGGTCAGCATAATGTGACGCACGCGCGTTTGATTGACGAATTGCTCGGTGCCGCCCTGTTTGTCCACTAGCTGAATAATGTGCAGGCCGTTACCCGCTTCGATGGGCCCTTCTACCGCGCCAACGTCCATGTCTTTGACGATATCGGAAAAAAGGCTGGGCAGCTGATTGGCTTTACGCCAGCCTAATTCCGCGCCGGCAATCTCGAATTCTGCGCCTTGGCGCGCCGCCGCGCGTGCGACGGAAAGCGGGTAATCTTCGCTTATGCGCGAGACCAAGTCGGCTGCGAAACGCTGCTTCGCCTGTTTAACCTCCGCCGAATCGACTGCGCTGAAGGGAATCAGCAGGTCTTCAACGAAATAGTCCGCCGCCATAAGCTCGCGTCCCATTTCCGAGTTGAGAAAATTATCGATTTCCTGCTCGGTAATCGTAATGCGGCGGCTCACCATGCCGCGCTGCAATTCCTGCATCGTCATTTGCTTGCGTACCTGCTCGCGAGTCTGCAAATAGACGCCGTTCGCTTCTAGCGTGTTTACATAGTCGTCGAAGCTCATATTGGAATTGCTCGCCATATTGCCAAGCACGCGATTGATTGTATCGTCGTCGTAGCGAATGCTTACGCGGTTGGCGAGCTGCATCTGAATATTTTCGACGATAAGCGCCTCGAGGATATCGGCCTCGAACTGTTCGCGGTCTTCGGGTAATGGCTGACCGCTGCGCGCAGCCTGCTGAGTAATTTCCAGAATGCGCGCGTCGAGCTCGCTTTTCAGCACGACGTCGTCATCGACAACGGCAATCACCTTGTCGAGCAAGACGCGCTGTGCGCTCGCGAAAGGAGCGGCTAGCACCAGCAGTAAAAGCGCTGCCAGAATAAAAAGAAGTCGGCGATTGAGGTTGTTCAGGTTCATAGCGATGCCAGTGAAAAAGTGTGTTAGCAGTTAAGCCTTTTTAATCAGCTCATTGATGCCTAGTCTAGCGCATGCTGCGGCTGTCGTAGCCTTGGATGCCTTCGGTGAGCAGTCGGTCGAGACCGCCGCCGGTTAGATTGCCAAGACCCAACAGTGTGAACTGCAAAAACACGCCACGATTAGGCTCGAAATTACGTACAAACAGTTCGTTTTCGTTTATCCATTCCCGCGCTACGACGCGTATCTTGACGCAGCAGTTGCCGTATTCGACACCGCCAAAGCTCTCTAGGTTCCGCGCGTTGCTGTGATCGTAGTTCCAGCGCCCCAGTATCTTCCAATTCGGCCCCAGAGGCCAGACTGCGGACAGGTCGGTCTGCCGAATATGCGGATCAATAGCGCCCTCAGCGGCGGGGGGGAGCACGAGATTCGGCGAGCTCACCAGATTGCGCTCGCGGTAGGCTAGATTGAGTAGCTGCGAGCTACCACGGCGATAGCGTAGCTGCACGCGGCCCTCTATGACCTGCTGTGTCTCTTCGTCCCATTGCACATCGGTCAGGAAGCGCCAGCGCTCGCTGGGTGAGTAGGCCGCTTCCGCGACGTAAGCCGAGCCGGAAGACGTGGCAGAGTAGCGGGGTGCCCAGTTCTGCAGGGGATTAGAGAGGTCTACGAGTCGGTCTTCAAAAAACACCGTTTGCCCGAATGAAAAACGCGCCTGTTCGCGGCCTTCGCTGTCGATAACGCGGCTAGTAAGTGCTGCGCTTACCTGGCGGGCATTGCTCACGCGGTCACCACCGGCAAAGCGTTCGTCGCGGAACAGCTGGGCAAAGCTGAAATTGAGCTCTGAGGAGTCGAATAGAGGGATATCACCTTGCTCGGCAAAGCCGCTGTCGAGGGCGAACAGGCGCGGCTCGAGTGTCTGTGTGCCGCCGCTGCGAGTCGAGCGCTCGAAGATGAGACCGGCGTCGAGGCTACTCACAGCCACGCCGAAATCAGGGGACGAGTCCGTGCCGATGGCTTGCCGTTTTAAAGAATAGCTGCGTTGGAGGTATTTCGATTTGGCGCGTAAAAACCAGCCCGGTCGCTCTACGCGCCAACTGATTTCAGGCTCAAGATTAACTCGCGTTCCATTCACCAGCGCGCCGGCGTTGATCTTTGCTTCGCTCAAAAGCGCTTCGTCCAGTGAGCGGTCGAACACTGTCGCTTCGCCAGTCAGGGCTATCTGAAAGCCATAGCCCAGCGGCGTGCCCGTGGCAAAAGTAAACTGGGGCAGGCGATCGAAGGGCCGGTTGATATCCAATGCCGCGGCGAAGGGATCGATGATCTGCAGCCTTTGCACGTTAAGCCCGGCGTTGACCAGAGAGCCGCGGTAGTCAACCCGCGCCTGGCGGTTGAGGTGAGTCTGGCTGCTGAGGTTTAGGCCGCCGTTGCCAAAGTCGAAGAAGTAGTCGTTGTCGCTCACCGCGTTGAAGTCGACGTAGGTGCTTAGGCTGTCTCCAAACTGACCTTCATGCTCGAAGCCGACAAACCAGCGGTCGGGCTGGCTTGGTGAATCGGCGCCGAGCGTCTGTGCGGTGGCGGGGTCGAATAGTTTGTCGTCGCCAAGGTAAGAGGCGTTGAGGGTGTTCATCGAACGTTTACCAAGATAGCGCAGCTCGCCACCGAGCATGAGTCCGCGATCGGACAGGAGGCGCGGGCTGAGCGTGGCATCCATCTGTGGTGCGATATTCCAGTAATACGGGATCTCGATATCCGCGCCGCCGGTGCGACTGGAACCAAGGCTGGGCGGCAGAAAACCGCTCAGACGCTTATCGCCCAGGGGAAACTGCACGGTGCCGGGGTAGTAAAAAACCGGCACATCGCGCAGACGCAGGCTGACCTTGCGCGCACGGCCGCTGCCTCCAGCCTGGTCTAATTCAAACCCTTGCGCTCGTAGTGTCCAGAATTCATTGCCGGGCTCGCAGCGGCTGAACTCGCCGTTCTCGATGCTCACAAGCCCCGACTCTGAGTCGTAGCTGATGTGCTGCGCCGAGCCGTGAATGCCGCTCTCATGCAGGACGTAGTAGGCGCTTTCGATTTCGTTATTCGCGTTTGCAGAATCGATAAAGGCGCGCTCACCGCGCAGCAGAATGCCGGGCTCGCGGAAGGCGATATCGCCCTGCATGTCGATCGTGTTCGCGTCGCGATCGATAGTGGTGGCCGTAGTTGCCGTGTCGCCCGAATTAATAATACGACGGGCGCCCTGGGTGACTGTGACTTCGCCCGCAAGGTCGACGCTGCTCGAGGTCTGCTGAGTAAGGCCGGCGCTAGCTTCAAACTGTGTATCCTCGGAGACAGGCTCTGTCGCGTCGGCAAGCGGATCGACGAAGCCGCCGCAGCAATCTTCGGCCAAGGCTTCGCGCTGAGCCGCGCTCATCGCCTCGCGAGCTATCCAATCGAGGCGGGCTGGGCCCGAGTCAGCGCTGCTGGCCGCAGGGCGTGAAGTTGAAGAGGGTAGCTGCTCAGCCGAGCGGGCGACCGCACGCTCGAAGCCGACCCCGGTTGCGCATTGCCAGCCGGTGCCTGTTGCATCGACAACGCAGCTGACTCTCGGCGCACCCGTAGACTGCGCAAGGGCAGGAGTCGCCCACAGACCGGCGAGCGCTAAGGCTATCGCCACAGCGAGGCCTTGGCCGCCTTGGCGGGAGACGTGCGGTCGATGCGCAGTGGCTGATGTGGTTGGCATGCTTAAGTTCTCGCCCAGCGGGGGCTGAATTGCGCGCTAGCGGGTAAATAAATCCCGTCGATTACCGACAAACTAGCTCGTACAGGCGGCTGATTTGGCGGCCATGATAAGGGATGGATGAAGCCATTCCTAGCGGAGAAGCATGAGCGCAGCAGCGGACACTCGCCGAGACGACCTAAACGCCTGGGCAGGGCGCGAGGCTCAGGCACTTTGGCCTCGGGCACAGTGGTCCAGCAGCCTCGAGGTCGTGAGCGGCGATGCGAGCTTTCGCCGTTACTTTCGTTTGGCTAACACTGACGCTCAAGCCGCCGAGCCGCCGAGCCTCATCGCCGTCGATGCGCCACCCGCTTCTGAAGACAGCGCTGCCTTCATCGATCTAGCGAAGCGACTCATTGCGGCAAACGTGCGTGTGCCTCGAGTGTTCGCGTTCGATCTGCAGGCAGGCTGGATGCTGCTGGAAGACTTTGGCGACCAGCTCTTACTGCCGGCGCTCAGGGCGGCGGAGGCTAAGCAGGCAGCCGCGCTCTATGCGCCGGCGCTGGATGCCCTCATCGCCCTCCAACAAGGCGTTGCCACAGCTGAGCTCCCGCCCTTCGACGGCGCTGCGCTTCAGGCAGAGATGCAGCTGTTCACCCAATGGTTCTGCGCAGACCTGCTAGGCCTCGACTTAAGCTCGGAGGAATTGGCTCTGGTTGAGCGCACACAGAGCATGTTGGCTGCGGCGGCGCTCGCCCAGCCGCAGGTTGCAGTGCACCGCGACTATCACTCACGCAATCTCATGCTGCTTGGCGACGGCGATCTCGGCGTGATCGACTTTCAAGACGCCATGGCGGGCGCTTATACCTACGATCTCGTTTCTCTGCTGCGCGATTGCTACATCGAATGGCCGCCGGCACAGGTGCAGCACTGGGCCGAACACTTTTACGACCGCCTAGCAGTCAGTCAGCTAAACGCGCAGCGCAGCAAGGAGCAATTCCTCAAGGACTTCGATCTGATGGGGCTGCAGCGTCATATGAAGGTGCTCGGTATTTTTGCGCGCCTGCACCTGCGCGATCACAAGTCAGCCTACTTGGCCGATATTCCCTTAGTACTGCGCTATTTCAGCGATGTGGCTGCTCAGCAACCCGAGCTGGCTGAATTCGCTTTGTGGTTCGCAAAGCGTGTGCGACCTCGCGCGCACGCCGTACTGGGCGAGCTTGGGGTGCACTGCGGCGATGGCGACGAGTGATAAGGGGAAACGCTCAATGCGGGCAATGATTCTGGCGGCGGGGCTTGGCAAGCGCATGCTGC
This sequence comes from Pseudohongiellaceae bacterium, assembly GCA_965661495.1. Classification (GTDB taxonomy): domain Bacteria; phylum Pseudomonadota; class Gammaproteobacteria; order Pseudomonadales; family Pseudohongiellaceae; genus UBA9145. The sequence continues at coordinate 150,908 of CBFIDY010000004.1, forward strand.
CGCTTACACAGAACACGCCGAAGCCGCTGCTCAAAGTGGGCGAGCGCGCGCTTATCGAATATCAGCTCTTGCGTCTGCAGGCGGCGGGCGTCCAGCAGGTGGTTATCAATCATTCCTATTTGGGCGCGCAGATAGAAGCCGCCCTTGGCGACGGCTCACGCTATGGTGTCGAGATTAGCTACTCCCCGGAGCCGCTCAGGCTCGAAACCGCCGGTGGTATTGTGCAAGCGCTGCCGCAGCTGACCCGATCACACGCGGCTAAAACTCAGGCGGATGACCAAGGTGCTCAAGCCTTCATCGTGATCAACGCCGATGTCTGGACTAATTTTGATCTGAGCGAGTTGATTACCGCGCATCAGCCACAGGATCTCGCGACTCTCGTGTTGGTGGATAACCCCGAGCATCATCCTCATGGCGATTTTGCTCTCGATGCTCAGGGCCGTGTGCTTACTGAGCCCGCCGAAGGCGACGCACTGCTTACGTTTAGTGGAATTAGCGTTCTGAATGCGCTGCTTTTCGCCGACTGTGAGCCAGGCCCAGGTCCTCTTTTGCCACTGCTGCGGGCAGCCATCGCTCAGAAACGAGTGGGCGGGCTTCACTTCCGAGGCGACTGGGTCGACGTTGGAACGCCAGATAGGCTCGCTCAGCTTAATGCGCGCCAGTTGGGGAGTGAATCGTGACCCGCTTTCGTCACCGCGCCTACCGCCGAGCGCTGTTAGCGCGACTTAGCGGCGAGGTGCAGCAGGCACCGCTACCCGCCGGCGGTTCGACCGAGGCTGCTTTTGTAGCTGCGCTCCTGCAGGGTCTTGGTCGCCTCGCACGGTTGGACGGGCGAGTTAATGAATCAGAGATTGCCTTTGCCGAGCGGGTGATTGCGCAGCTTGGCCTGCCTCTGATGGATACTAATAGACAGCAGGCGCGGGCAGCTGCTATCGCCCAGTTTGAACTTGGTAAGTCACCGCAGACCGATGTGCTCGCTACAGTCCGTGACCTGAGTCGGGCTATTGGCTCGGCCTCTGCGCTTGCAAAACAGGTGCTGCGTACCTTTTGCGAGGCCGCTTATTTGAAGTCTAGCTACAGCTGGCGGGACGAACAGCTAGGTGGGTTGCGCTTGAAGGATCGGCAGTTTTTACGCGAAATCGCCGAGGCTCTGGGATTCGACAAGGCGCAAATGCTGATGCTCTGCAGCGAGGTGCGCGGCACCCACTGTGCTAGCGCCGACCTCAGGGGTAGCGCCGCTTTCACCAGTAAGCCCTCGCTGCCGCTGCGACCCAGCCCGAAACTGGCGAGCGCCTACAACGTCCTCGGTGTTGCCATGGACGCGCCGCCGGAGGAGCTGCGCCGCGCCTATCACAGGCAGATGGCACTGCATCATCCAGACAAACTTCTGTCCCAGCAGCCAAGCCCGGAAGCGCTGCGCAGGGCGCATCTGAAGGTGCATGAGATCCGCGAAGCCTTTGAAAGTCTGCGCGCCCAGCACCGCGCACGAGCCTGACAGCGCGGGCTGGACACTGTAAACTGCGTGCTCGCCGATTTTAGGTAAAGGACGCCGCCCCATGAAGGACTTTCTGATCGCCCCCTCCATTCTCTCCGCAGACTTCGCGCGTCTTGGGGATGAGGTCAATGCTGTGCTCGAAGCCGGTGCCGACGTGGTGCATTTCGATGTAATGGATAACCACTATGTGCCCAATCTTACTATTGGACCGATGGTCTGCGAGGCGCTACGCAAGCACGGCATAACCGCGCCTATCGATGTGCATCTCATGGTAAGCCCGGTCGATCAGCTCATCACTGATTTTGCCAAGGCCGGCGCGAGTTACATCACCTTTCATCCGGAGGCGAGCGGGCATATCGATCGCTCTCTGCAGCTTATCCGCGACAGCGGCTGTAAAGCAGGTCTGGTCTTCAATCCAGCGACACCGTTGCACTGCCTCGAATACCTCATGGACAAGCTCGACGTGATCTTGCTGATGTCAGTGAACCCCGGCTTTGGCGGTCAGAAATTTATTCCCTCGACACTGCGCAAACTCGCCCAGGTCCGCAAGCTGATCGACGAAAGTGGACACAGCATCCGCCTCGAAGTCGATGGTGGCGTGGGTGTAAATAATATCCGCGAAATAGCGGCTGCGGGCGCCGACATGTTTGTCGCCGGCTCAGCGATTTTTAATTCAGACGACTATGCTAAAACCATCGCTGCGATGCGCAGCGAACTGGGCCAAGCACCAGATCCCCATCACTAGGCAGAGCTGCTATGAACATGGATAAAGCGAGCTTCGATGCGTTCAAGGCGCAAGGCTATAACCGTATCCCCGTGGTGCGCGAAATTCTCGCGGACACGGATACGCCGCTGAGCACCTATCTCAAGTTAGGCAAGGGTGCTCACAGCTACTTCTTTGAGTCGATTCAAGGCGGCGAGAAGTGGGGACGCTTTTCTATTATTGGCCTACCCTGCCGCACAGTGGTGCGCGTCGTAGGTCAGCGCGTTACCGTCGAGTGCGATGGCGAGGTTATTGAGTCTGTCGAGACCGACGACCCCTTCGTTTTTATCGAGCAGTATAAGGCGCGGTTTAACGTCGCCGAGGTGACCGATAATCAGCGTTTCGGTGGCGGCTTAGTTGGCTACTTTGCCTACGATACCGTGCGTTATGTAGAGCCTACGATTGGTCCGGCAAAAGACCCCGGCGCCCTCAATACACCAGACATCCTCTTGATGCTGTCCGAGGAAGTCGTGGTATTCGACAATCTGCGCGGCACAATCGCTTTTGTCATTACCGTCGATCCGTCCGAGGCGCAGGCATTCGAAAACGCACAGGCACGCATCGATGTGCTGCAGGCGCAGCTTGCGGCGGCCGCACCCTTGCCGCCGCTGCCCACGCAGCGCGGCATAGCTGATGCCGACTTTGTGAGCCATTTTTCTCAGCAGGACTTCGAGGCGGCGGTCGAGCGCATAAAAGACTACATTGTTGCTGGCGATGTCATGCAGGTGGTGATTTCCCAGCGCATGTCGGTGGAGTTTGGCGGTGACCCGCTCAATGTGTATCGCGCGCTGCGCTATTTGAACCCTTCGCCCTACATGGTGTTCTTTGATCTTGGCGATCATCACGTTGTGAGCGCCTCACCGGAAATCCTTGCCCGCGTCGAGCAGAACAAGATTACCGTGCGTCCACTAGCGGGTACCCGTAAGCGCGGAGCTACCGAGGAAGAGGATCTTGCGCTCGAACAGGACCTGCTGAGCGATGCGAAGGAAATCGCCGAGCACGTTATGCTCATCGATCTGAGCCGCAACGATTCCGGCCGCGTATCGACTACCGGCAGCGTCACCGTGCCGCGTCAGCTTTTTGTAGAGCGCTACTCACACGTCATGCATATCGCATCGATAGTCGAGAGCGAGATGCGCGCAGACATGACAGCGCTCGACGTATTGAAATCAACTCTTCCCGTGGGCACGCTCAGCGGCGCTCCCAAGGTGCGTGCGATGGAAATCATCGACGAGATGGAGCCGGAACGGCGCGGTATTTATGGCGGCGCGATGGGCTATCTTGCGTGGAACGGTAATATGGATATGGCAATCGCCATACGTACTGCGGTGATTAAAGACGCTAAGCTTTATGTGCAGGCGGGTGCGGGCGTGGTGGCTGATTCGGTGCCGCGTCTCGAGTGGGAGGAGACTCTCAATAAGGCGCGCGCGATCGTTCGCGCGGTGCAGCTTGCTGATTCGCAGCTCGAGATCGACTAGGCTAGGGCCTGCTATTCCGATTTTTCCCTTAGCTGCTACTGCGACGCTACTCCCGTAGTGTCTTGTAGGCTGCCAAGGCTCGCTCGCGCGTCTGTTTTAGGTCGACTATGGCGTGAGGATAGTCTTCCCCCAGCGTGATTCCCGCTAGTTGCAGTTCCATGGCCGGCGCCGAGCTGGGGTCGTGGAGATATTTGGGCGCCAAGTTCTTGAGTTCAGGAACATAGCGTTTGATGTAGGCGCCTTCGCCATCGAATTTCTGCGATTGAGTGACCGGATTAAAGATGCGGAAGTAGGGCGCGGCATCGGCGCCACTGCCGGCGACCCACTGCCAGCTGCAGGAATTGCTGGCGAGATCGGCATCGACTAAGCAGTCCCAGAACCAGCGCTCACCGTGCTGCCAATGCTGCATCAGATTCTTGATAAGAAACGAAGCGACGATCATGCGCACGCGGTTGTGCATATAGCCGGTGCTGTAGAGCTCGCGCATCCCCGCGTCGACAATCGGATAGCCGGTCATGCCACGCTGCCAAGCGCTGCGTAGCTCGGCATCGTCGAGCCACGGAAAACGGTCGAATTCCGCCTTCATATTGTGGTCGGTTAAGTCAGGGAAGTGATACAGCAGGTAGTAGGAAAATTCTCGCCACACGAGTTCGCGCACAAAATGCTCCGCCTGCGATTCGTGTCCGCGCTGCCCCGATTGATTGGCGGCAAATGCGGCCTCGTTCGGCGAAATTTCACCAAAGTGTAAATGCGGGGATAAGCGCGACACGCTGCGCTTGGCAGGGAAGTCGCGACCGTCGCGGTACTCTTCGATACCTGTTTCAAGAAACTCAGCGAGCTGCTTTTGGGCGCCGGCTTCACCAGGAGTCCAGTCGGCGAGCATGCCTTCATGCCAGTCTAGTGGCGGTAAAAGCGCAAGGTCGTCGATTTTACTGCGCCCCTGTGCACATTCGCCGAGCTTTGTGGCGAGCGCTTTTGCGTCAGGCTGCTTAGGCACAGTCGGCGCAGGCTGGGTGGCGAGGCCGTTGCGATAGTAGGGCGTGAAGACCTTGTAAGGGGTGCCGTCTTTTTTGAGGTTGTGCCACGGCTCCCACATGAGTGTGCCACCAAAGCTCTCAGCCGCTACGCCCTGATCGCTTAGGGCCTGCTTGATGCGCTTATCCCGTGCGATGCGCCATGGCTCGTAGCAGCGGTTCCAATAGACGCTCGTTGCGCCAAGATCCTTGGCTAGCTTGGGGATTACCTCGGCCGCATTGCCTTCAAGCACCCACAGCCGCCCATGCAGAGATTCATCGAGACAGGCCAGAGACTGATGTAGCCACGCGCGACTCGCGGCGCCACGACGCCAGTTGCCGGGGCTTGAGTCGTCGAGTACGTACACGGGGATTATCTTACCTGCAAGGAGGGCGGCCTCAAGCGCGGGATTGTCCCTTAGGCGCAGGTCCTGACGAAACCAGAGTAGGGCCGGGGCTCGATCTGAGTGGCTGTCCATAGCGAAGCGTGTTCCTTGAAGCGTGGCAATGCCTACGGCAACGTCGCAGGCTAGTCGCCGGATCAGTAGTTTAGTCCTGCGTGCCAGAGTCGCAATGCCTGACCCGAGGGGCTGCGACAAAGGACAGCTCTCGCTCAGACTGCTATGATTCGATGCAATAAACACAGCGTTGCGGCATATCGCCGCCGAGGACTGCACGTGCTGTTAATGATCGATAATTATGATTCCTTTACCTATAACATTGTCCAGTATCTGGGCGAACTGGGCATGGAGGTGGCGGTTCACCGCAACGACGCGATAAGCCTGGATCAAATCGAGGCGATGGCGCCGCAGCAAATCGTTGTGTCACCGGGACCCTGCACGCCCAATGAGGCGGGTATTTCTATGGAGGCGATTCGCACTTTCGCCGGTCGCATTCCCCTGCTGGGCATTTGTCTCGGACATCAGAGCATCGGTCAGGTCTACGGTGGCGATGTTGTGCGCGCCGGACGAGTGATGCATGGCAAGCTCTCACCCATCGAGCACACGGGCCAGGGGGTCTTTAGTGGACTCGAAGACCGCTTCCAAGCGACGCGCTATCACTCACTTGTGATCGATCCCCAAACGCTGCCGGACTGCCTCGAAGTAACCGCCTGGGCATTGGACGACGCCGGCGAGCGTGAAGAGATTATGGGTGTGCGACACAAAGAATTCCTAGTTGAGGGAGTTCAGTTTCATCCCGAATCAATCCTCAGTGAGAATGGCTACACGCTGCTGAAAAATTTCCTCGACGCTAGCGTCGCCTAAACAGCGCATTTGCTCGAGTCGCCTGCGTCCACTGTTGTGGCCAAGCGACTAGCGAGAAATTTGCGAAAGATTTGCGAACAAGAGAAACAGCCTATGGATATCAAACAGGCGATAGCACAGCTCATGCGCGGCGAAGATCTGAGCAGTGAGGAAATGATCGAAGTAATGCGAGCCATCATGTCAGGCGCCAGCACCGACGCGCAGAATGCGGCCTTTTTAGTCGCACTACAGATGAAAGGCCCAGTGGCAAGCGAAGTCTATGGCGGGGCTAGCGTGATGCGCGAACTCGCCACGGCGGTGCCGGTCGCTGCAAGGCAATTTCTCGTCGACACCTGCGGCACCGGTGGCAGCGGCTCGAATAAATTCAATGTTTCTACGGCTTCAGCTTTAGTCGCCGCCTGCGCCGGTGCGAGCGTGGCGAAACACGGTAATCGCGGCGCTTCGAGCAAAAGCGGCAGCGCCGATGTGCTCGAGGCGGCTGGTGTCGCCCTGGGTTTGAGCGCCGACCAGGTGGCGCACTGTATCGCCGAGTTGGGCGTGGGCTTCATGTTCGCCCCCGCACATCACAGTGCAATGAAACACGTGATTGCCGCGCGCAAAGAGATCGGTGTGCGCACGGTATTCAACGTGCTCGGGCCTTTGACTAATCCCGCTGCCGCGCCTAACCAGCTTATGGGAGTTTACAGTGCCCATTGGATCCCCGTGCTGCTCGACGTGCTCAAGCGCCTTGGCAGTCATCACGTACTCATCGTTGCGGCTGAAGATGGCTTAGATGAAATCAGCATCGCTGCACCCACTCAGATTGGTGAGCTGCGCGATGGCGAAATGTCTCACTATGAGGTTGCGCCGGAAGACTTTGGTATGAAGCGCCGCGAATCGACGAATTCTTTGCGCATCGATTCTCCCGAACAAAGTCTCAATATGCTCAAAGCAGCCCTGTGCTACGAGAACGAAGACGCCGGAGACATCGTTGCCCTCAATGCCGGCGCTGCGATCTATGCTTCCGGTCTCGAGTCATCGCTAGCTGCCGGAGTGAAGAGCGCGCAGGAGATTCTACGTTCGGGCGCAGCGCTAGAAAAACTCGCGGCGCTTGCAACTCTCAGTCAGTCCCTCAGTTAACGCGTTACACTGCGGCGCGAGATTAGCCGCCTAGGAAAACTCCGTGTCAGAACAGACTATCTTGGAAAAAATCATCGCGACGAAGTGGCGCGAGATCGAGCAGGCGCAGGCGAATACGAGCTTCGCCGCTCTTGAGCAGGTCGCTGCGAAGGCCGACCCGGTGCGCGGCTTTGCCAACGCGCTGACCACTCGCATTCAGCGCCGCGAACCTGCGGTTATTGCAGAGATAAAAAAGGCGTCGCCCTCGAAGGGCCTTATTCGTGCAGATTTCGATGCCGCGATCCATGCGGCAGACTACGAGGCTCACGGCGCAGCCTGCCTGTCGGTGCTGACCGATCGTGACTATTTTCAAGGCCACGACGACTATCTTATCGCTGCGCGGGCAGCGTGCCGGCTGCCGGTAATTCGCAAAGACTTTATTGTCGATCGGTATCAAATCGCAGCGGCGCGCGCGATGGATGCTGACTGCGTGCTGCTAATTGTTGCGGCGCTAGAGCCGGCGCAGCTTAAAGACCTCGCGGGCTATGCGCAGCAGCTAGGACTCGATGTCTTAGTAGAGGTGCACGACGGCGCGGAGTTGGACATAGCGCTCGAACTCGAGACGCCACTGCTTGGTATAAATAATCGTAATCTCCATACATTCGAAACCTCGTTAGAGACTACTTACGCTCTGGCCGAAAGAGTGCCCGCGGATAAGGTGGTTATTACCGAGAGCGGCATTCACACAGCAGCGGATGTGCAGGGCATGTTGGATCGTGCAATTTACGGATTTTTAGTGGGGGAGTCTTTTATGCGCTCACCCCAGCCCGGCGCGAAATTGCGAGAGCTGATGTTTGGCGATTAATTAAGAAAAAGCGATTGGGGCAGGATCAGCGAACGCCGAAGACAACGATGGTCTTGCCCGAGACAGAGATAAGCTCCTGCTCTTCAAGATTTTTCAAAACGCGACCAGCCATTTCGCGTGAGCAGTTCACTATGCGGCCAATTTCCTGCCGCGTGATACGAATCTGCATGCCTAGCGGATGAGTCATTGCGTCCGGCTGCTTGCTGAGATCGATCAGTGTGCGAGCGATACGGCCGGTAACGTCGTAGAAGCTCAGGTCGCCAACTTTGCGTGTGGTATTGCGTAGGCGATTAGCCATTTGCCGGCCAATGGTGAACACCACTTCGGGATGGCTGCGAACATAGGCGTTAAACTGCGGGTAGCTGATCTCTGCAATCTCGCTGGGACTGCGGGTGCGGCACCAGGCGCTGCGGTCTTCAGCCTGCTCGAAAAGTCCCATCTCGCCGAAAAAGTCGCCGGGGTTGAGGTAGGCGACAACGACCTCTTTGCCGTCGTTGTCTTCGAGTACGACCGACACCGAGCCGCTAATAATATAGTAGAGCGTGTCGCAGGTGTCGCCTTCATAAATGATCGTGGCGCGGTTTGGATACCGGCGGCGGTGGCAGTGGGAAAGGAAGTTATCTAGGTCACCAATATGCGGGGTTATCGCTTGAAGGGCCATGATGCTGTCCTTTTTTGATAAGAATTTTTAAGAGGTTTGAAGAATTTTGGTACAAGCCTTGTCAAAGTCTGTGCCCAATCTCTGTTTCTGGCACAGAGGTGATCGGTAGACCTATGTATACCATGCTAGAGCAAAGCAGTGCATAGAGTTTAAGGTCTTGGTAAGGAATGACTCATAGGATAATTGTGGGTAATGGAACGCTAGAACAAAATATCTCTCTGAAATGAGAACTAGATCTCTGTTGAGAAGGAATGATTAAGATGGACCTCAGTGTTAAGTGGGTAGAAGAAGTAATGTTTGTGGCGGAATCAGACAGCGGCCACGCTATTGTGCTCGACGGTGCGGCTGAAGGCGGCGGACGTAATCGAGGCATGCGGCCGCTTGAACTGATGGCTCTGAGCGTTGGCAGCTGCTCGAGTTACGACGTGGTAAGTATTCTAAAAAAGGCGCGGCAAGAGATAAGCGGGTGCGAAGCGAGTATCAAAGCCGAGCGCGTAGACGCCGTGCCTGCAGTGTTCGAGTCCATTCATCTGCACTTTACTGTCACCGGCAAAGCCTTGAGTGATAAGCAGGTAGAGCGCGCTGTTTCCCTAAGTGCTGACAAGTACTGCTCGGCGTCGATTATGCTGCGCGACGCTGGCGTCAAGATCACCCACAGCTATGAAGTGCTTGAAGGCTAGGCAGTGCGTCGAATGATGCACTGAGTGGAATGCAGGCGCGTCGTTTCACCGGCAGGAGGAAAGGGTTAAAGCGGGAGCGTGATTTTATAAAAAGACAGCTGAGCGCGAGGAGTCATTAGGCTGTCTGATTTTGACTAAAGCCGGTAAGTCGTTTTCTTCATAAGCTGCGACATCGCTGTCATCGCCCATTTTGCGGGGGCTGGAAGTGGTGCGCCGCCGGCGGCTAGGGCCGCTTCACCATGCTGTTCTTCGTCTTTAATCATTTGCTCGAGAATTGCACGGCTCCTGGTGTCCTCAGCGGGCAGCTCGTCAAGGTGCTCGCGCAGATGCTCACACACCTGCTTCTCCGTTTCCGCAACAAACCCAAGGCTCCAGCGGTCGCCCGCAAGCCCAGCCGCCGCTCCTATGCCGTAGGAGAGCCCGTACCACAGCGGATTGAATAGGCTAGTCCGGCTTTCAAGCTGTTCGAGGCGCTGCTCGCACCAGTTGAGATGGTCAACCTCCTCGGAAGCCGCTTCTTCCATTGAAGCGCGCACGTCGTCGAGTTTTGCCGTAGCAGCTTGGCCCTGATAGAGAGCCTGGGCGCAGACTTCCCCTGTGTGATTGATGCGCATGAGCCCCGCTGCGTGTTTACGCTGGGTATCGCTCAGATCCTGTTCAGCGGTTGCTGCAGCCGGTGAGCCTCGCAAGCCTTGGCTAGCGCCCGGAGTGCAGGTACGAAGCGCCTGATCGAAACCAATAAGGGCTTTGTCTAAAAAACTGTGATGCAGACTCTTGCTCATAAACACCTCGTCTTACTTGAGCGCGCAGCTCATCAATCGTGTTATTCGTGCTAGCCAATACTGTTTTCAAGCGGCTGGGGATTAGTCTAGCGGCGGTCAGGGCCAAGCGGCAAGCTAGTCAGCTTGATTCTGTTCGCGCGCGATCGCGCGATAGCCAATGTCCTGCCTGAAGTACACATCCTTCCACTCGATGGCTCGCACGAGCTCGTACGCACTGGCCTGCGCCTGGGCGACAGAGTCTCCGAGAGCTACCGCGCACAGGACTCGCCCACCGCTTGTCACTACCTTATCGCCGTCCAACTTGGTGCCCGCATGAAACACCTTCGCTTGCGCTGAGTCGGGCAGCACGTCAAGGCCGCTGATAACTGCGCCGCTTGCATAGGCTTCGGGGTAGCCGCCGGCTGCGAGTACCACGCCAACGGCGCGGCGCGAGTCCCACTGCGCGGTCTGGGAATCTAGTGTGCCGTTTACGGCAGCAAGGCAGTGGTCCACGAGGTCTGATTGCAAACGCATCATGACCGGCTGCGCCTCTGGGTCTCCGAAGCGGCAGTTAAATTCCACCACGTCGATGTCGCCGGTCGGTGAAATCATGAGCCCAGCGTATAAGAAGCCAGTATAAGTATTGCCATCGGCCGCCATGCCGGCAACCGTGGGGCGGATGATCTCGTCCATCACGCGGGCATAAATGTCGTCGGTCACCACTGGAGCCGGGGAGTAGGCGCCCATACCGCCTGTATTGGGTCCTTGGTCGCCGTCGTCGCGAGCTTTGTGGTCCTGCGAGGTGGCCATGGGTAGTACATTCTTCCCGTCAACCATGGCAATAAAGCTGGCCTCCTCGCCGGCTAGGAAGCCTTCGATAACAACGCGGTGACCGGCATCGCCAAATTTATTGCCCGCCAGCATGTCGTCGACGGCGGCTTCTGCTTCTGCCTCGGTCATTGCCACAACCACACCCTTGCCCGCCGCTAGCCCGTCGGCTTTGATAACGATAGGTGCACCCTCAGCGCGGATGTAGGCCTTAGCCTGAGCTATGTCAGTGAAAGTCTCGTAGCTCGCGGTGGGGATACCATGGCGCTTAAGAAAGTCTTTGGTAAATGACTTGGACCCCTCTAGCTGTGCCGCGGCTTTGCTAGGACCGAAACAGGCAAGCCCGCGTGCGCGAAAGTAGTCAACAACACCGGCGACCAAAGGTGCTTCGGGGCCAACTAAGGTTAGACCAACGCCGTTAGCTTCGGCGAAATCAGCGAGCGCCTGAAAATCCATAGGGTCGATGGCGACATTGCTCAGGCCCTGCTCGCGGGCGGTGCCCGCGTTGCCGGGTGCGACGAAAACAGTCTCTACCTTGGGCGACTGCAGCGCTTTCCATGCGAGCGAATGCTCGCGACCGCCACTGCCAATTACTAGAATATTCATATTTAATCGTTCCTATCGCGGGTCTTGGTCAGCGGCTATTGGCGGCCGCAGCGCCCGAGCAAAGTCTGTTGGGTTATGGTCTAGTGGCGGAAATGACGGATGCCGGTGAAGACCATGGCAATGTTGGCTTCGTCTGCCGCAGCGATCACCTCGTCGTCACGCATGGATCCACCGGGCTGAATGACCGCGGTGATGCCCGCCGCCGCAGCCGCGTCGATGCCGTCGCGGAAAGGGAAGAAGGCATCGGACGCCATGACAGAGCCTTCGACAACCAGACTTTCATCCGCAGCTTTGATGCCGGCGATGCGAGCGCTATAGACACGGCTCATTTGTCCTGCGCCAACGCCGATGGTTTGCAGGTTTTTGCAGTAAACAATCGCATTAGACTTCACGTACTGAGCGACAGACCAGGCGAACAGCAAGTCGCGCTGTTCCTCTGCTGTGGGTGCGCGAGCGCTAACCAGTTTTAGATCGGCAGCGCTAATAGTAGCGATGTCACGGTCTTGCACGAGCAGCCCGCCATTGACGCGCTTGTAATCAAGCCCGCCAATTCGCTGCGCTGGCCACTGGCCGCAGCTGAGTACGCGCACGTTCTGTTTGGCAGAGGTAATAGCAAGCGCTTCGGGGGCGACGGAGGGGGCGATGATGACCTCGGTGAACTGCTGGTCGACAATGCGCTGCGCGGTTTCGGCGTCTAACTCACGGTTGAATGCGATAATGCCGCCAAATGCCGAGGTAGGATCGGTTTGGAAGGCCCTTTCATAAGCTGCAAGCGGCGAGTCTGCAACCGCAACTCCGCAAGGATTGGCATGTTTTACGATCACGCAGGCGGGTTCAGCGAATTCTTTCACGCATTCTAGGGCAGCATCGGTATCGGCGATGTTGTTATAAGACAGCGCCTTACCCTGTAGCTGCTTGGCCGTGCTGATGCTGGCCTCTGCCGGCTCGCGTTCAACATAGAAAGCTGCGGCCTGATGCGGGTTCTCGCCGTAGCGCATATCCTGCGCCTTGAGAAACTGGCTATTGAATGTGCGCGGCAATGAGGACTCAGCTTCGTCCTGCGCCACCGGCAGCTTGGTGCCGAGATAGTTGGCGATAGCGCCGTCATAGGCAGCGGTGTGCTCGAAGGTCTTCACCGCAAAGTCAAAGCGCATCGCTTGAGTGAGCGCGCAAGCGTTAGCCCGCAGTTCGCTGATAAGCTCCTCGTAGTCGTCAGGATTTACAACGACTGTGACAAAGCGATTGTTCTTGGCAGCAGCGCGCAGCATGGTGGGGCCGCCAATATCAATATTTTCTATGGCTGTAGGCAGGTCGCAGTCGGGTTTCGCTACCGTGGCCTCGAAGGGATACAGATTGACGACCACCAGATCGATAGGCGGAATATCATGCTGCGCCATAACTTCCTGGTCTTGATCGCGGCGCGCCAGAATGCCGCCGTGCACCTTAGGGTGCAGAGTCTTGACGCGACCATCCATCATCTCAGGAAAACCGGTGTACTCAGAAATCTCGATGGCGGGAATGCCCTCGTCTCGTAGCAGTTTATAGGTGCCGCCGGTGGAGAGCAGTTCTACGCCGAGCTCCGCGAGCGCCTTGGCAAAAGGTACGAGACCGGCTTTATCGGAAACGCTAAGCAGCGCGCGACGGATAGCAACGGGAGAATCTGAGGTCGAAACTGAGGTCATTGTCGTCTTCTTTTTGGGTGTTGGTTTTAGTGTTTATTTGAGTGTTTTTGTACGGGCGTTGGCGTTAGCTGGCGCTGTAGGCGCGAATCAATGAGCGCTACTCTTTTGACGAATGAAAAGAAGATTTTGCGGCACACTGTCACAACCTTTTTAAGCTGCCTTTGAACGAAAAAATTACTATCCTGTAAATGCTGAATCAGCGACTCAGGCGCTGCGCCGGAGCAGTAGCAAGGGACCTTCGTACTCATTCACTGAGTGCTAAAGCTTTCGATTTCTTGAAGGGGTTTCCCGGGGCCATGCGAATTTGAATGAACCGAGCGAGCCTGTAATTCGACGAGCAATCTCGTCAAAAAAACACCGGAAAACGCCGAAAAAGAAGCTTAGTCGAGTAATCCGTACTGCTTAAGCTTGGTGCGCAGAGTACCACGATTGAGCCCAAGGGCGGTAGCCGCTCGGCTCTGGTTGCCACGGGTGTGACGCATGACAGCGGCGAGAAGTGGCGCCTCGACTTCAGCAAGAACAAGGGCGTAAAGATCACTCGCCGGTTCGCCCTCAAGCAGCTCGAAGTAGGCCTCTACCGAGCGCGTCACCTGCTCGCGCAGAGTGCCGGTCGCCAACTCCGGTCGAAACTCACCGATGTGCAGTGCGGCGCGCAGGCTAGCGGTTTTTTCTAACTGCGCTGGGGCGAAGGCAGGCAGATCGATGCCAAAGTCTTCGAGAGAATTATCTTCCTCGGTGCTCATGCGGCGAGTCCCGAAGTATCAGTCTCGCCGCTGGCTAGAAGAGACGTGAAATAGGCGTCGGTTAGATCGAGCTGCGCCTGCGCCTCGGTTGCTTCATTAAAGCTGGTCATGAATTCTCTAGCTCCGCTGAGGCTCGCAACGTAGCCACCGACGTGTTTGCGAGCATAGAGACTGCCGCGCTTGTCACCGTAAAAACTGTGCAATTTTTCCAAGTGGCTGCGCGTAACGGCGTAGCGCTCGCGCGCGTCAGGATCGGGCACTAGGCTGCCGTCTTTGAGAAACTGCTCCACCTGACGGAAGATCCACGGACTGCCCTGAGCACCGCGACCGATCATCAGAGCATCCACACCGGTGTGGCGAAGCACCTGCTGAGCTTTGTGGGGTGAATCGATGTCGCCATTGGCGACGATAGGAATAGACACTGCCTCTTTAATCGCGGCTATGGTGTCGTACTCTACTGCGCCTTTGAAACGACATTCCCGCGTGCGTCCGTGGACGGTAAGTAGTGAGATGCCGCAGTCTTCAGCGATCTTTGCGACGTCAACGCCGTTGCGCGACTGCGGGCACCAGCCGGTGCGTATTTTTAAGGTGACGGGCACGCCGGCTTCGGCAACCACGGCGCGGAGTATGCGCTCGACAAGCTCGGTGTCGCGTAGCAGCGCAGAGCCTGCTGCTTTCTTCATCACCTTCTTCGCAGGGCAGCCCATGTTGATGTCGATGGCATCGGCGCCCATCTCGGCATTGCGACGCGCGGCCTGAGCCATGATGGCGGGATCCGAGCCTGCAATTTGAATAACCTGCGGGCCGCTAACCTCGGCGCGGATAAGGCGCAGTTTGTGGCGCTCTTTCTCCCACAGTTCTTTGCTTGAGGGCAGCATCTCGGCAACGGTAATACCGGCACCTTGCGCGCTGCAGATCTCACGGAACGGCGCATCGCACACGCCTACCATAGGCGCGAGGAACAGATTGTTGCGTAAGGTGTAAGGGCCTATTTGCTGCACGAGCTATTTCCTTGAACTAGATGGTAATGATAACGAGGTCGCGGCTGCAGAGGAAGTAGGCTCAGGAGTCCGAGCGCCGGGGAGACACTACGGCGCGCGGAATGCCAGAGTGTAGTTCACCGCGTCGGGGCCGGGGTCAACGAGCGCGAGGCTAATGTCGACGCCCTCGCCAGAGTTGAGTGCCCGCTGTGGATCGCGGCTCGCAGGTAAGTAGTCGGCGGGGGCAAACTCACGCAGAGCGACGCTGCGCTGACTCGGTGTTGTAAAGCTGAGAATCAGCACGGGCGGCGCCTGCGGCAGGGGCGCCTCGTTGAGCAGACGAAAACTTACAATCAGGCTATTGGTCTCGCCTGCCTCCACGCTGAGCTCCTCTCCTCGAAGCGCTGCAATATCTGCGAAGGCGGGCACGCTGCATTCAAGCAACTCACACGCCGCTGTGAATATTGGGTACAGCTTAGGCTGATGCTGATAGCGCTCGCGCTGAGCCCAAAGAATCTGCGCGGCCAAAGTGAGGCACAACAGCAGCGCTGCGCTTACCATGCCGACTGCCTTAAACGCCTGTCGCCAGCGTTTCGCAGGAGGGGCGGGAAGAGCAACTGTGGGCCTGCCGAAAGCGCTCAGCTTGTGCTGCGTTTCAGCGGGAACCGGCTGCGCGGTGTCTGTTAAATCCAGCGTGCGCGCGTGAGCCCTAATGGCTGAGGTCGGATTGTTTGCGCCGGATAAGCTGCCGGCCTGGGAAGACTGGGATGCCTCAACGGGGAATAAACGCAGGCAGCTACCGCAGCGCAAAGCGGCGCTAGTTGCTGGGGGTTTCTTAATCGTCGCGCTACAGAAGGGGCAGCGCAATGTCGTGTCAGGCATTCTGCTCCACCCGAGGCCGCCGAGGGCCGTGCTAGCGACGCGTGCCGCTAAGTCTTATCCAATCATCCTGCTGCACGGGCTCGCCCATCGAAAACCACTCGCTGTAACGTGACACGATGCCCTCAGCCTGTTCGGCAAGCAGCCCAGACAGGACCAGATCACCGCCGGGGCGTACGAGTGTTGCGAATAAAGGTGCCAGGCTGTGCAGAGGCTCAGCAAGAATATTCGCCAGCAAAATATCGACGCTGCCCTGTCTTTGCAGCGTATCAAACTGGTCCGGTAAAAGGCTTGTGACGCGATCCTCTGGGAGCCCGTTACGCGCGCAGTTGTCCTTGGTCGCTGCAACGGCTTGTGGATCGTTGTCTACTGCGTCGATGGATTCTGCGCCTAACAAAGCAGCTGCGATCGCCAAAATGCCTGAGCCACAGCCGTAGTCGACGACACGTTGATTCTCTACGGGGTTGTCAGCCAGCCACTGCAAACAGAGCGAGGTCGTCGCGTGACTGCCGCTACCAAAGGCGAGGCCTGGGTCGAGCATAATGTTTGTCGCACTGGGGTCCGGAGGCTCTTGCCAGCTAGGGCAGATCCACAGGGAATCGCCAAACTGCATAGCCTTGAAGCTATCCATCCAGCTGCGCTCCCAAGCCTGATCTTCGATGATCTCAATAGCCAGAGTGTCGCGATTGGCGACAGCCTTATTACTCTGCAGCCACTGCATAGCGGCTGCGAGATCAGTGTCTTCTTCAAACAGCGCGCACAGCACGAGATTGTCCCACAGAGGAGTGCTGCCGAGTTCTGTTTGGAAAATTGGCTGGTCTTCCGCATCGAGGTAGGTCAAAGACACAGCGCCAGCGGCGAGCAGCTGAGCTTCAATAAAGTCGAGGTGATCGGGATGGATCTGAAGCTTCAGCTGCTGCCAAGTCATAGGGGGAACTCGGCCTAGAGGCCGAGCTTTTTCTCGAGGTAGTGGATGTTCACGCCACCTTTCTGGAACGCTTCATCGGTAACCAGGTCTTGATGAAGGCCGATGTTGCTGCTGATACCGTCGATCAGCATTTCATCCAAGGCGATCTCGGTGCGCCGTAGCGCCTCTTCGCGCGTGTCTCCAGTGCAAATGAGCTTGGCGATGAGCGAGTCGTAGAACGGGGGAACCGTGTAGCCGGTATAGAGATGCGAGTCTACGCGCACGCCGTTGCCGCCGGGAGCGTGAAACATTTTCACGCGGCCAGGGCTAGGCAAGAAGGTCTTGGGATCTTCTGCGTTGATTCGACACTCGAAGGCATGGCCCTTGATCTTAATGTCTGACTGCTTGTAGCGCAGCGGATGACCGCTGGCTATAAACAGCTGCTCGCGCACGATATCCACTCCAGTCACCTGTTCAGTCACCGGATGCTCCACCTGAACACGGGTGTTCATCTCGATGAAGTAAAAACGCTCGTCTTGGTAGAGGAACTCAAGGGTCCCTGCGCCGCGGTATTTCAGCTGCTCGCAAGCTTTGATGCAGGTGTCGAGCACTTCGTTGCGCACGGCATCGGGAATGCCTGGTGCTGGCGCCTCTTCAATGACCTTCTGATGGCGACGCTGTAGCGAACAGTCGCGGTCGCCCAGGTGAATCGCATTGCCTTTGCCGTCGCCTAGTACTTGAATCTCGACGTGACGCGGATTGGTCAGGTATTTCTCGAGGTACACCACGCCGCTGCCAAAGAAAGATTGGGCTTCGGTCTGCGTAACCTTCACGCTGGAGATTAGGTCTGCTTCATCGTGAACGACGCGCATGCCGCGGCCGCCACCACCCGCCGCCGCTTTGATAATCACCGGAAAGCCAATCTCGCGAGCGATCTTCAGCGTGCGCTGGTCGTCATCGGTTAAGGGGCCATCGGAGCCGGGCACGGTAGGCACGCCGGCTTTGATCATCACTTCAATCGCCGAGACCTTATCGCCCATTACGCGAATGGTGTCTGCGCTGGGGCCAATAAAAGCGAAGCCGCTTTTTTCAACTTGTTCGGCGAAGTCGGCATTTTCCGAGAGGAAACCGTAGCCAGGGTGGACGGCGTCGGCGCGTGTGACTTCCATAGCCGAAATAATTGCCGGCGTATTGAGATAGCTCTCGGTCGGGCTAGGTGGGCCAATGCAGACTGATTCATCGGCAAGATGCACGTGCATCAGGTCTTTGTCGGCAGTGGAATGTACCGCAACGGTTTTAATGCCGAGTTGTTTGCAGGCGCGCAAGACGCGCAGGGCAATCTCGCCGCGATTAGCTATAAGAACTTTTTCGAGCATGGGGCGAATCCTTCAGTGAGTGTAGTCATCGCGACGCACCGCGCCGCGTCGAAACTAAGAGATAACGACTAACGGCTGATCAAACTCAACCGGCTCGCCATCTTTCACTAGGATCGCTTCTACGACGCCGGCATGGTCGGCCTCAATCTGATTCATCATCTTCATCGCTTCGACGATGCAAATAACTTCGCCGGCTTTGACGTGCTTGCCTACTTCAATAAAAGGCGGCGAGCTTGGTGAAGGCGAGCCATAGAATGTGCCAACCATGGGCGACTTCACCGCGTTGGCAGGGACTTCGGCGCTCGGTGCCGCCGCTGGCGATGCAGCGGGTGGAGGCACGCTCGCTGCTGCAGGCACGGGCACAGGGGCAGGCGCCGCCTGATAGGAAACGGGTGCAGGCATGGGGGCGCTAGTGCCACGGCTAATGCGGACGGATTCTTCGCCCTCCTGTATCTCGATCTCAGCAACGTCCGAGGCTTCGAGTAATTCAATCAGTTTCTTAACCTTTCTAATGTCCATGGTGTAGCAACCCTCTTGGTCTGTGCGCCGCTCCGCGGCACTGTGGCGGTGAATTTGTTGACTGCACTGTCTGTCTAAGTGTCGATCAACGTATTTGGTTTAATTCTTAGCGAGCTCTAGTTAATGGGTGCAGGCGTCAAGGCGCCTGTCTATCCGAGTCGCGCGAGCGCCGCATCGAGCGCTAACTGATAGCCCTGGGCGCCCAGTCCGATCACGCAGCCCGCGGCGATGTCGGAGAAGAACGAGTGCTGGCGGAATTCTTCGCGCGCATACAGGTTTGAGAGATGCACTTCAATGAAGGGTATCTCCGACGCGAGCATCGCGTCGCGCAATGCAACGCTGGTATGCGTGTAAGCGCCAAAATTGGCGATGATGTAGTCGACTCTAGCGTCTCTTGCGGCGTGGATCCGGTCGATCAGACTCCCTTCGCTGTTGCTCTGGAAGCTGTCGAAGCTGTGTCCGCCTTCAAGGCAGGCTGCGCCAAGGCGCATATTGATGTCATCGAGTGTGTCGGCGCCGTAGATTTCCGGCTCACGGCTGCCCAAGAGATTGAGGTTGGGGCCGTTTAAGACGAGTATTGAAGCCATTGCTTGTCCAAAATCCTTTCGCGATTTTTGCGAACTTCCTGTCTATTACTGAACTTTCCCCCCATGTTCTCAGAAATTAGTCTGGATTTCATTAATTACTGTGATAAAGCCGCGTGATGAGAGGCGCTTCGCCAAGAAATCAGGGCAGCAGGGTGCTCAGGGGGAGCTCCAAGCGCTGGGGCGGATAGCAGAACCCCCAGGCAGCGCAGCCTTGATATTCGACGGCCAGCAGAGAGTCGTTTGCGAGGGACTCGGGTAGAGTGACGAGCACGGCAACCGGCTCGAAATAGGCCTCGATGGCGCCAAAGAACTCATCTTCCATAGCCTTGCCCTCTGGCAGGTCAAAGCTCAACACTTGCGGCGCAGCGTCTCCAGAGGCGGGAACGAGGGTGAAATTGAAACGATGGCGATAAAGATAGTGCTCGGAGGCGGGAGTCCAGGTGAGGCTGATCTTGCCTTCTGAGCTCGCGCTTACCGCATAGGGAAAGGCTTCTTCAGTGGAGAGAACCCGCGGTATGTCACTGCGCTCTAGGCCGGAGAGAGTGCCGGAAAGAGTGCCGGAGCCGATCTGCGCATCCGCTGCCAAGGCCGTGTTCAACGAGCCCAGCAGCAAAAATGCGGCTAGGCTCAATGTGGCTTTGAGCCGCATAGCTGGTCGCATAAACAGGCTTAGTATCGTTACAGGACCCATGGCGTCTCCGAGATTGCTTAGCTAGGCTAACGAGGACTTACAGAGCGTTGAGTCGAACCAAGGCGCGTGCAACCGCACTATGACTCATAGCGGTCAAAGACTAGGCACGCGTTGGTACCGCCAAAGCCAAAGCTGTTCGACATGACTCGGTTGAGTTTTACATCGCTGCGCTCTAGGGCAACTGGCATGCCCTCAGCCTCCGGCGTCAGCGTATCGATGTTTGCCGACGCGGCGATGAAGTCGTTCTCCATCATGAGCAGGCTATAAATCGCTTCCTGTACACCTGCGGCGCCCAACGAGTGACCGCTAAGGGACTTCGTTGAGCTCAGTGTCGGGATATTCTCGCTGAATACGCTGCGAATCGCTTTGAGCTCCGAAATGTCGCCGGCGGGCGTGCTTGTGCCGTGGGTGTTGATGTAATCCACTTCGCCCTCTAGGCCATGAAGTGCCATTTGCATCGCCCGCGCGCCGCCTTCGCCTGAGGGGGCAACCATGTCGTAGCCGTCGGAGGTCGCACCGTAGCCAGTAAGCTCGGCGTAGATCTTGGCGCCACGCGCCTTCGCGTGCTCCAGCTCCTCGATAACCAGAACACCGCCGCCGCCAGCGATCACGAAGCCGTCGCGATCAGCGTCAAAGGCTCGCGACGCCTTATCTGGCGTGTCGTTGTAACTGGTAGACAGCGCGCCCATAGCGTCGAACATATGCGACATAGTCCAATGTTCCGCCTCGCCACCGCCGGCGAAAACCACGTCTTGTTTGCCGAGCTGAATGAGCTCGGCAGCATGGCCGATGCAGTGGGCGCTGGTGGCGCAGGCAGAGGAAATTGTGTAGTTCACACCTTTGATTTTAAACGGTGTGGCGAGACAGGCCGAGACGGTGCTGCTCATCGTGCGGGTAATGCGGTAGGGCCCGACGCGGCGTAGGCCCTTCTCGCGCATGATGTCTGTAGACTCGAGCTGCTGCTCAGAGGAGCCGCCGCCTGAACCAACTACCAGGCCGGTGCGGAAGTTAGACACCTGGTCTTCGCTGAGTCCAGAATCTTTGACGGCTTCGTCCATGGAAAGATACGCGTAGGCCGAGGCGTCACCCATGAAACGATAGAGCTTGCGGTCGATTAGCTCCTCGGCGTTGATATCCACGCTGCCGCTGACATGGCTGCGCATGCCTACGTCGACATAGCTCGGGTTGTGAGTAATGCCGCTGCGTCCAGTCTGCAGCGAGCTCAAGACGGATTCTTTATTATTGCCAAGGCAGGAAACGATTCCGATACCTGTTACTACAACGCGACGCATAGTTTCACCCACAAAGTTTAGTTAGGAGCCTCGGGTAGCGCGACTAGGCGCTATTTCAAGGCAGTCTCCACTTTAACGACTGGAAACGGTCGGAGTTTATCTCGGCAGCAAGGATTTCTGACGAAGTTCTCGCTTAGAGCGACTGGCCGGGCTGGAACAGGCCGACTTTAAGACCCTTGGTCGTGTAGATTTCGCGACCGTCGACCTTGACCGAGCCATCGGCGATGCCCATGACAAGCTTGCGATCGATAGTGCGGCTGATATCTAGCTCATAGGTTACTAGGGTAGAGGTGGGCAGGATTTCACCGGTGAATTTCACTTCCCCCACCCCAAGCGCGCGTCCTTTGCCTTGGCGGCCAGTCCAGCCTAGCCAAAAGCCAACGAGTTGCCACAGGGCGTCTAGACCTAGGCAGCCTGGCATCACAGGGTCGCCGGGGAAATGGCAGTCAAAGAACCAGAGATCTGGCTTGATATCGAGCTCGGCGATGATCTTGCCACGGCCATATTCGCCGCCTTCATCGGCAATGTGCGTGATGCGATCGAGCATGAGCATATTGTTAACGGGCAGCGCTGGGTTGCCGGGGCCGAACAGACGGCCATAGCCGCACTCGACAAGCTCTTCGAGAGTGTAGGAGCTTTTAGGAATAAAGACTGGAGAAGAGTCGGTCATGGTTAAGCTGAATCCCTGCTTGATGTGAAATAAGATGAGGTTGATGGTAGCGCGCCGGTGGCAATTAATCGATAGGCAGGCCGATTGCAGTTTGCTCACAGGCGTCTCGAGACGTGACTGAGTGCCACGGTTCGAGACGCAGTGTATAGCCGAGGAAAGAGTACGAGTAAGAGTAAGGGTAAGAGTAAATAGAGTCGCCGCTACATGCCTGTCATAATACTTTGCTAGACTACTTAATAAGTCTGTAAAACCTATCACCGGATAGCTCATTGCTGTCTACACCCGTGAGCGAGCTATCTTGAGTCCCAATAAGAACAAAGAAACTCTAGTACCCGTGGTCATTTCCGGAGGCGTGGGTTCGCGTTTGTGGCCAATCTCACGCTCTCTTTTGCCCAAGCAATATATCGACCTGCCGGGGATTCATGGCACGCTCTTCCAACAAAGCCTCGAGCGTCTAGAGGGTTTGCCGGCTATGGGCGAGGCGATCGTTGTTTGTGGCGAAGAGCACCGGTTTGTGGTGGCGGAACAGCTGCGTCAAATTAGTGTCAATGCGCGCATTCTGCTAGAGCCCTATGGGCGCAATACGGCGCCGGCGATTGCGCTGGCTGCTATGACAGCGATGGCAGCTGGCGAGGATCCGCTGCTGCTCGTGTTGCCCGCCGATCATCTCATCGAACAGAAAGACCGCCTGCACGCGGCAATTGAGCGAGCGCGGGTGGTCGCCGCCGGATCACGCCTCGTCACCTTCGGCATTGAACCGAGTAGCGCCGAAACTGGCTACGGCTATCTGCAGAGAGGCGAGGCGATCGGTGAAGGGGCGTTTGATGTCGCGCGATTTGTAGAAAAACCGGATTTAGCAACAGCACAGGGCTACCTAAAAAGCGGCGACTATCTATGGAATAGCGGGATGTTTCTGTTCCGTGCCTCGGTATTCCTCAATCATCTTAAAATACACGCCGCAGATATCTTTGCCTGCTGCGAAGCGACCCATGGTGCGCTACAGGGCGATGATCATTTTCTACGTATTCCCGATGCGCAGTTCCATCGGTGCCGGTCAGACTCGATTGACTATGCGGTAATGGAGAAGGCCGGCGATGCGGTAGCTGCCGTGCCGCTCGCGGCCGAATGGAACGATCTTGGTGCCTGGGATGCGCTGTGGTCGGTGCAGGCCAAAGACAGTGACAATAATGTTATAAGCGGTGATGTGCTAACTGTCGACGTTGAAAGCAGCTATGTGCAAGCAGAGTCGCGCCTGGTTGCTGCGGTTGGCTTGCGTGACACCTTGGTTATTGAGACATCGGATGCGGTGCTTGTAGCAGACAGAAACAGTGCGCAGGGTGTAAAGGCCATTGTTGATCAGCTCACGCAGCACGGTCGCAGCGAAATACGCGCCCACAAGCGTGAAATGCGGCCCTGGGGCAGTTTCGAATCTCTTGCCTCGGGCCCTGGCTTTCAGGTGAAGCGCATTGTGGTCAATGCGCGCTCGGCACTTTCCTTGCAATCGCATCAGCGACGCGCCGAGCACTGGGTTATGTTAAGCGGAGTAGGCCGCGTTGAGTGCGACGATAAAACGCTCGATTTGCATCCTAATGAATCTACTTTCATTCCTAAGGGCAGCAGGCATCGGCTGAGCAACCTGGGTAGCGCGCCGATAGAATTAATCGAAGTGCAGGTAGGAGACTATCTTGGCGAAGACGATATCGAGCGTTTCGAAGACAATTACGGCCGCCTGCCCACGCCCAGCGAATAAACGGAGAGACTGATGACAGCTATTCGCAAATGCCTGTTCCCCGCAGCGGGATACGGCACTCGATTTCTTCCCGCGACCAAAGCTATGCCAAAAGAAATGCTGCCGTTGGTGACCAAGCCGCTTATTCAGTACGGAGTCGAAGAGGCGCTTGCCGCTGGCATAACAGGCATGGCAATTGTCACCGGGCGTGGCAAGCGAGCTATCGAGGATCACTTCGACATTAGCTATGAATTAGAGCATCAAATTGCCGGTTCAGATAAAGAGAGCCTCCTCGACAGCACTCGCGAGCTTATCCAGCGCTGCACTTTTTCTTACACGCGGCAAAATCAAATGCTGGGCCTGGGGCACGCAATTCTCGTGGGTGAATCCCTGATCGGTAACGAGCCTTTTGCGGTGCTTCTAGCAGACGATTTTTGCCTTAGCGAGGCCGATCCTGTGCTCGCGCAAATGGTCGCGCTCTATAACGAGCACCGCTGCTGCATCGTTGCCGTTGAAGAAGTGCCATTGGAACAGGTATCCCGCTATGGCGTGATCAGCGGACAAGAGGAGTCCCCCGGGCTTTATCGGGTAGAGACAATGGTTGAAAAACCCGAGCCAGCTTCGGCGCCGAGTAATCTTGCTATCATCGGTCGCTACCTGTTAACACCAGCTATTTTCCCGGCGTTAAAAGCCACCGCGCCGGGGCTGAACGGTGAAATTCAGCTTACCGATGCGCTGCAAGCATTAGCCGCGAAAGGCGAGGTCTTAGCGACAAAGTTCGATGGCACGCGCTACGACTGCGGCAGCGTCGATGGCTATATTGAAGCGACTAATGCGCTATACAAGCGTTCGCTTTAACGGCATCGGGAACCGCCAAATTATTTGAGAAAATGATGACTACCAATTTAGACTGTTTTAAGGCTTACGATGTGCGCGGCCGGGTTCCTGATCAGCTCAATGCTGAAGTTGCCTACCGCATCGGCCGCGCCTTTGCCGCAGAGTTTTCGCCGGCAAACGTAGTTGTTGGTTTCGATATTCGCCTCACGAGCCAAGAGCTGTGTGCAGCACTGAGTCGCGGACTCACCGAAGGCGGTGCCAATGTGACGAATATCGGCCAGTGCGGCACTGAAGAAATTTATTTCGCGACTAGTCATCTAGGCTGCGACGGCGGCATCATGGTGACCGCGAGCCATAATCCCGCTGACTACAACGGCATGAAGTTCGTCGGCCCTGGCTCATTACCAATTAGCGGCGACAGTGGGCTTACAGCAATAAAGCGGCGCGCAGAATTCAATGAGTTTTCTGAGCCCGCGCAGTGCGGCAGCATCGATTTCGCCGATGTGCGCGGCGCCTATGCGCAGAAGATACTGAGTTTTATTGACGTAGAAAAACTCAAGCCGCTCAAGATTGTCTGCAACGCAGGTAATGGCGGGGCCGGTGCGACGCTCGACTTGCTCGCGGCATTTCTGCCCTTCGAGTTTGTGCGTATCCATCACGAAGCCGATGGCCATTTCCCCAATGGTGTTCCCAATCCCATGCTTGAGGAAAACCGCGCGCCAACCAGCGCAGCGATCCTAGAGCATGAAGCTGATCTTGGCATTGCATGGGATGGAGATTTTGACCGCTGTTTTTTCTTCGATGAAAACGGCCGCTTTATCGAAGGCTATTATCTTGTCGGGCTATTGGCCCAGTCTTTCTGCGAGCTTGAGCCTGGTGCGCGTATCGTTCACGACCCTCGACTCACTTGGAATACAGAGCAAATTGTCGCAGAGGCCGGAGGCCGAGCCGTGCAGAGCAAAACCGGTCACGCGTTTATGAAGCAGTCACTGCGTGCGGAAACGGCAGTGTATGGCGGGGAGATGAGCGCGCATCATTACTTTCGTGATTTTTTCTACAGCGACAGCGGCATGATTCCCTGGTTGCTCGTTGCTCAACAGCTCGCTGCGACCGGCAAGCGTCTCTCCCAACTCGTCGATGAATGCATGCTAGCGTTTCCGGCCAGTGGCGAGATTAATCGGACCA
The DNA here is from genome assembly GCA_965661495.1 of Pseudohongiellaceae bacterium. Classification (GTDB taxonomy): domain Bacteria; phylum Pseudomonadota; class Gammaproteobacteria; order Pseudomonadales; family Pseudohongiellaceae; genus UBA9145. The sequence continues at coordinate 176,498 of CBFIDY010000004.1, forward strand.
TAGCCGATCCGCAGGCACTGCTCGCTCGAGCGCGGGACAAGTATGCACCACAGGCGCTCGCCATCGATGAAACCGATGGCCTTAGTCTAAGCTTTGCTGAGTGGCGATTTAATCTGCGCCTCTCAAACACCGAGCCGGTAGTTCGGCTTAATGTCGAGTCTCGCGGCGATGCAGCGCTAATGCGCCAGAAGACCGAAGAATTATTACAGTTGATGGCCTAGTTGCCGTCGTCTATCGCAGAGGAAAAAACTATGTCGACCTTCGACAACGCAACGATTGTTAAAGCCGCCAACGTGTACTTCGATGGCAAAGTCTCTAGTCGCAGCATAGAGCTCGCCGACGGCTCATCGAAGTCATTGGGCCTCATGCAGGTGGGAGACTATGAGTTTGGCACAGCCAAGCGCGAAATTATGGAGATTCTATCCGGCGAGCTAGAGGTGAAGCTTCCCGGCAGCGACAGCTGGCAAAAAGTACAGGGCGGTGAATCCTTCGAAGTGCCCGCTAATGCATCGTTCCAGGTAAAAGTCTCAGCAATTACTGACTATTGCTGCTCTTATCTCGACTAGCGCCTAGTGCCATTTAGTCGTTCCCGGCTCTTATCGCGCGAATGCGCGCGATAAGCTGAGCCGTTGAAGAATCTAGCTCGGCCTCGCTTGTCTTGGCCTGTAGAGCGTCCAATACTTGCTGGGCGAGACGCTTGCCGAGCTCGACTCCCCACTGATCAAAGGCGTTAATATTCCACAGCACGCTCAGTGCAAAAACGCGGTGTTCATAGAGCGCGATGAGCATGCCTAGACTCTGAGGCGTTAAGCGGTCTAGCACCAGTGTCGTGCTTGGGCGATTGCCCGCAATTTTTCGATGAGGGTCGCCGGCGCCGTCGTCTCCGCACATGAGCGCCAAGCTTTGGCTCAGGCAGTTAGCCAGCAGCATCGCTTGCTGATCTGAACTGGCGTCGCTTCCCGCTGCTACGGGAGTAGATGCCGCTGCAACCGCGATAAATTCCACCGGAGTGAACTCGGTGCCCTGATGCAGCTGTTGAAAATAGGAATGCTGGCCGTTAGTCCCCGCGCTACCCCAAATCACTTCCGAAGTCCGCTGCTTTATTGTCTCGCCTTCGCGAGTCACCGACTTGCCAAGGCTCTCCATGTAGAGCTGCTGTAGGTAAGCAGGGAAGAGCGCAAGATCTTCGCTGTAGGGCACAACAGCGGTGCTCGCGTTGGCGAAAAAGCGTCGATACCAATAGCTCATCAGTGCCAGATTCAGGGGCAGATTGTCCTTGGGTTCGGCAGTCGCAAAATGCCTATCCATTAGCTGCGCGCCGCTTAACAGCGCCTGAAATTTGTCGAAGCCAATGGCCAGCGCAATAGGCAGACCAATGACCGACCACAGTGAAAAGCGTCCGCCCACCCAGTCCCATAGCGGTAAGATATTTTCTTGGGCGATACCGAATTCCAGCGCGGCTTCGGTGTTCGACGTAGTGGCGATAAAGTGCTGGACTACGTCTTTCTCACTGGCTCCTGCGGCGAGCAGCCACTTTTTAGCTGCTCGAGCGTTGGCGAGAGTTTCCTGAGTAGTGAATGTTTTTGATGCGACAACGAACAGCGTCGTGGCCGGATTCAGACTTTTTAGCGTGCGCGCGAGATGTGCGGGATCGACATTGGAAACGAAGCTGACCTGCAGCGAGTCTACCGCTACGCTGGCAAGCGCGCGTGCGACCATGGCGGGGCCTAGATCTGAACCGCCGATGCCGAGATTAACCACGTGGCTAATTCTTTGGCCGTCGTAGCCTAGCCATGCGCCCGACTGTATGGCGCTGCAGAGAGCCTGCATGCGCTTCTGCGCACTTGCTACGCTGTCCGCGTACTCAGCGTCTAAACCGCTGTCCTTGTTGGCACTGCGCAGCGCCGTGTGCAGTGCAGCACGGCCTTCTGTGTTGTTTATTTGCGCACCCGCGAATAGAGCTGAAATTGCAGTGGACATGCCGCTGGCTTCGGCAACTTCCCGCAGCGTGGCAAGCGCCTCTGGCGTGATGAGGTTTTTCGACAGGTCCAAAAATAGAGGGCCTAACTCGAAACTAAGCTTCGTGGCTCGGGCAGGGTCTGCTTTAAACAGTGCTAGCAGTGTGTTTGCATCGGTAGCTGCCTGAGCCGTCTCGGGTACCTCAGGCGGCAGCAATGGCGCGGCCATCGCGGAGAGCTGCTCTTGTAAACGGTCGAGGGCCTGTTGATCGCGTTGAAACTTCATGAGGCGCTTGTCTCTGTGGGGGTTGCGGGGAGCAATATAGCATAGCGCTTGGGGCTTCTTGGGCTTCCGGGCGCTGAAATGACTCAGCCATGAGCGGGCGAAAAAACGTGGTTCGGACTATTGAACCGCTTCTGCTTTCTGGGTAAACTGCGCGCCTTGTTGGTTAGTAGCCGTCCGGTTTCTAGCTTTCATTGTGCCGCTATAGCTCAGCCGTGGTAGAGCAGCTGACTTGTAATCAGCAGGTCCCGAGTTCGACTCTTGGTGGCGGCACCACTTTTTCTTTCTCTGTATTATCTTCTCTGTACGTCTTTTCTCGCTGTTTCTCTCTGTTCCTCTTTGTTTCTCTCTGGTTCTGGGCTTTCCCCGGCGTTAGATCAATAGAGTTGGTGCTGGGTCAGTCTCCGACTGTTCAGCGCTCAAGACCTGCCGACGTCTGACCACCCACGTGTGTGCCCCGTGTGCGATCGTCCAGCTTTGCCCAAGCCTTGTCGCTAGACTACACTTACTGCATTAACTCAAAGTGCTTTTGCGCACTGCACAGAGATTTGCTGCATGACCTTGCCAACCCCGCTGACATCAAACGAAATCCACGAGCTTGTTACCGAACACGGCGCCGCCGTAAGCGAAGGGCGCTCCATCGCCGAGCTAATAGCCGACGGAGAGCTGCCGCGCCTTGCCGACTGCACCGTTTTGAAGGGCAAGGTGTCCGACTCGGTGTTCGGTGATGCCCTGACGAGTGCTGACGGTCGGGGGCTACGCCTAATGTTCCGCAATAATCGTATATCGACACACGATGTAAATCGCGGCGCCATTCCGTTCAAAGATCAGGTGCTCGCACTCAACCATGAGCACATGCGTCAGCTCGTGCGCGGCGCGGTGGGAACTTCGCAGTTTGAGGTTGCGGGTCTTGTGGCGAGCTCTACGGTGATACCCGCCGAAAACCTAGAGTTGGTGATGCTTGAGAATGTTCTGCGCCGCTACATGGCGAAGAGTTCGACATCAACATCGCTGTATCAGCACTGGCTCAAGGCCAAAGAATCCGGCGCTCGGGTGCTGCATTTCGCTGGTCATGAGCTGAGCGTAAATAGCTTGCAGGCGAACGGTATCCTGCCCTATGTATTGGACACCCCCAGCAGTAAAGCCGAGGTCGATGAGACCATGGATGCGGAGCAGCTGATTGCAACCGGCGTCTGTACTCCCGGACAGTACGCGCAGATACGCAACGCCTCGATTATGGCCTTCGGTATTGTCAGTGAGCATCTGCGTGAACGTGGCATGGTGTTGGTCGACACGAAAACCGAACACGGTATTAATCGCGACGGCGAAATAGTCGCGGCGGATGAGCTGTACACCATGGACTCCTCCCGCTTCTGGCGCCTAGCCGACGACGGGAGTCTGCTCACGCGTGACGGCGAGCCGGTTTCTTTTTCGAAAGAATTTGCACGGGGCATGGTGACGGAGCAGGCACAGCAGTTTACTCAACAGCAGGCAAATGAGATTGCTGTGCGCTATATAGAAGGGCTGCAGCATTTGCTTGGCTATGGCTTTGTGCCGGATTTAAGACCGCGGGACGAACGCCTAGTTGAGTCGGTGAACTTAATACTCGACACCCTGCTGTAAGCAAAGCTCGAGCGCCCACTGATTTATCATCACCCATTACTGGAGAACATCATGCGCAGAACAGCCTCGAAGCAGGTCGCCTTCTCACAGCGCCTCGTCTGCTGCGCGCTTCTCATCACTTTAGTCGCCTGCGCGCCCGAATCGGAATCACCTGTTATGCCTGACTCTGCTACTACCGCGCCTGCACTTACCACCGCCGACTACGAACGTGCCGAAGCAATGCTGGCACAGAACATGGCTCCGCTACTGCTTGGTGAGATTCGATCGCACTACTGGCAGGCTGATGACCGGCTCGTTATTCGGCAGCGGCTTGAAGCGGGCAGCGAGTACCGACTCGTTGACGCCCAAACGCAGAGCAATGAGCTCTTGTTCGACAGCGCACGACTCGCAGAGCTGCTGAGCGCGGCCACTGAAACGGAGCTAGAAGCCGACTTAGCGCTGCGCGATATCGAGCTCGAAAATCAGACCCTGACTTTTCTTCACGAAGGTACGCGGTATGAGCTTGATCTTGCGAGCTATGAGACCGAGGGTAATGCGCTTCAAGAGCTTGTACAGCCGCCCAAACATGAATTCCTTTCGCCCGATGGCAAGCGCGCGGCATTTATTCGCGACCACAATCTTTGGCTGCGCAGCACCGAAGACGGCAGTGAAGTGCAGCTGACTACAGACGGTGCTGAAAATTACGGCTATGCGACTAACAGCGCCGGCTGGATTCAAGATCCAGGTCCCGTGCTTCTGTGGTCGCCCGACTCGCAAAAGCTTGCGACTTTTCGCCAAGACTCACGCCGTGTTGGCACGATCAGCCTTATGGAAACAGCTGTGGGCAGGGGCGAAGTGACTACGTGGAAGTATCCGCTGCCCGGAGACGAGCATGTGTTCATGCTAGAGCGCCTCGTTATTCACGCGGAAAGTGAGCCGCGCACAGTTTTTCTTGATATGCCGGCTGAGCCACAGCGTTCGACAACTACCGATCATATCGCGGGCCGCAACGGTGAGTTTTTAGACGTACGCTGGAGCGACGACAGCGAGACGCTGGCCTTTGTTTCTTCCACGCGCGATCACAAGATTGCGCAGCTGAGAGTTGCGAATATCGACACCGGTGCAGTGCGCGATGTGTACAAAGAGGAAACACAAACCTATTACGAATCCGGCTTCGATGCTGAGAATTGGACCCTGCTGCACGACAGCGGAGAATTTCTCTGGTTTTCCGAGCGCGATGACTGGGGGCATCTCTATTTGGGCGATCTCGCCAGCGGCGAGCTCACAAGACAGATTACCGAAGGCAGCTGGGCAGTGCTGCAAGTACTTGAAGTGGACGAGGCTGCGCGTGAGGTCACTTTCCTTGGCTCGAATCGTGAAGCAGGGGATCCCTATTTTCACTACCTTTACCGTGTAGCCCTCGATGGCGGCGAGCCGCAGCTGCTCACCCCGGAAATGGCTCACCATCAAATCAGTATCGCGCCGAGTAAGGCGCTGATTTTTGACACCTACTCGACTCCGACAGCGCCGCCCATTAGCGTGCTGCGCAACAGCGAAGGCGAGGTGCTCATGACGCTTGCGCAAACCTCTACCGAGCCGTTGGCGGCTGCCGGCTGGGTTGCTCCTGAGTCCTTTGTCACAAAAGCACGCGACGGCGTTACCGACATCCACGGCTTGCTCTACAAGCCGTCGACCTTTGATGCCTCATCCAGCTATCCCGTACTCAACTATCTCTATCCTGGTCCGCAAACGGGCAGTATTGGGAGTCGCGCGTTTACCGCTGCGCGCCGCGACAAACAGGCTGTGGCCGAACTCGGCTTCGTGGTTGTTGAGCTCGACGCCATGGGTACGCCAGGACGATCTAAGTCCTTCCATGATGCCTACTACGGCAACATGGGAGACAACGGCCTGCCGGATCAGGTGGCGGGCATCGAACAGCTCGCACAGACGCGCCCTTGGATGGACTTAGATCGCGTGGGTATCTGGGGTCATTCCGGCGGTGGCTTTGCCTCTACGGCAGCGATACTGCGCTACCCAGATTTTTACAAGGTCGCAGTGTCCGGGGCGGGCAACCACGACAATCGCAACTACGAAGACGACTGGGGAGAGAAGTGGCAGGGACTGCTCGAGACCACGCTGCAGAATGCCGGTGAAGACAACGAGCGCGAAGTGAGCAACTACGATAATCAGGCTAATCAGCTGCTTGCCGATCGTCTGCAGGGCAAGCTTCTGCTCGCTCACGGGCTCATGGATGACAACGTCCATCCTTCGAACACGCTGCTAGTCGTGCAAGCGCTGATTGAAGCTGAGAAGGACTTCGACCTGCTGCTGTTGCCCAAGGCCGACCACGGCTTTGGCAACTCGCGCTATTTCATGAAAAAGCGCTGGGACTACTTTATCCGCCACTTGGCAGAGCGCGAACCGGTCGCTGACTTTCGTTTCGCTGACAATATCCCCTAGTTGCAAGCAGTGCAGGGCCTAGGTTAGCCTGCAAGGAATGCCGCGAAGCTGTGTCCGCTTTCTGACCGAGCGGTTTTAAGTTTGATGCTTGTCGCTTCTTTAAGATGAGTAGAGGCTGAGTTGCAGTTGAGCCGGCTGTTAACCATGATTCACAAGTCGGGCAGGGGTTTAGCCAAAGTCACTCGGCACAAAATTAATAAGTCATAGCAATAACAAAACAATAGAATAATAAAAAGGTGAACAGCATGCAGCCTCGTCGCGCTCCCGTGATTACACTCGCCACTCCATTTCTCTCTTCTCGAATTCCTTCGCGAATTTCTTCGCGAACTTCCCCGGCGTTTCTTTTGGCTGGATCGTTCGCACTCCTCGCTGCGTCTACCGCGGCCTTGGGTCAGGACGAGCAGGCTTGGCAGCCTCCGCAGCTGAGCTGGGGTGTGCCTGACGTTCAAGGTATCTGGAATTATCAGACCCGCTCCTCTTTAGAGCGCGCCGAGTCCTATAACGGCAAGCTCGAGATCTCCGAGCAAGAGATGCTCGAGACCATGGTGTCGACACCCGACTATATCGCCTTCCTTGAAGCGACCGGCGCCGAAGCCCCGGGCCCTGACAATGTGGGCGGCTATAATGGTTTTTGGATTACCCCCGGCGATACCCTGTCGTATATGAACGGCATGTACAGAACCTCGATAATTACGTCTCCTGCGGACGGGCGCATACCTTGGCGGGAAGATGGCAAGGCGCTGCGCGCGGCGCAGCAGGAAGATCTGCCCATGGGGCGCGCTGAGAGCGATGGCCCAGAAGGACGCACGCTATCCGATCGCTGCCTCGTGAGTTTCTCTTCAACAGCGCCATTTTTGAGCAGCCTATACAACAATAATATGCAGATCGTGCAGTCGCCGACCCACGTAATGCTGCTAGCAGAAATGGTGCACAACGCGCGCATCGTGCGCATCGACCAAGACTTCCAGGATCTGCCCTACGAGAAGTGGCTCGGCGACTCGATAGGCTATTACGATGGCGACACCCTGGTGGTGGAGACTCGCGGCTTTAATCCTTGGCAGGTCCAGAAAGAGCGTCTGATCTCAGAGGGCGTTCATCTCACCGAGCGCTTCACCCGCGTCGAAGACGAAAAGATTCACTACTCTTTCACCATAGACGATCCTGAGCTCTATACCGAGCCTTGGACCGGCGAGCTGCCGATGTATGGCGACTCCGAACTGTATGAGTATGCCTGCCACGAAGGCAACTATGCGATGCGGGCGATACTTGCCGGTGAGCGGCGCGCTGAAGCCGATGCCCGCGCCGCGAGTGAGTAAATAGCGGCGCATGCTATGATGCTCGGCCTACTCAAACTTAACGGAGGGCCGAGGGCCAATGGAGTTTATCGAAGCGGCAGTGTCGGCCTACGCAAGTTTCATGTGGGGTCTGCCGCTGGTGATCCTGTTAGTGGGCGGTGGCATTTTCTTTATGCTGCACTCACGCCTCCGGCATTTGCGCTACTTCAGTCATTCCTTTGATCTTTTGCGCGGTAAATACGATGAAGACTCGGCGTCGGCCGGCGGTGATATCACCCACTATGCCGCACTAGCCACCGCGCTCGCAGGCACTATGGGTCTTGGCAATATCACCGGCGTCGCTGTAGCGCTGACCGTCGGTGGGCCTGGCGCTATCTTTTGGATGTGGATTACCGCCCTGGTCGGCATCAGCACCAAGTTTTACACGGCTACTTTGGCCATTCTGTTTCGCGGTACGGACGATGCTGGGCGCCTGCAGGGCGGGCCGATGTACATCATTCGTGAAGGCCTCGGTGCGCGCTGGCTGCCTCTCGCTTGGCTGTTCGCCATAGCTGGCATGGTTGGCACTCTGCCTGTTTTTCAGGTGAATCAGCTCGTGCAGATCATCCGCGACACGGTGGCGATACCTAATGGCATCACCGCCGCCGACGCCCATTTCAATTTCGATCTTATTCTCGGCATCGTGCTCGCAGTAATCGTTTTCTCAGTTGCTGTGGGCAACGTCAAACGCGTTTCCGCCGTGGCGGGCAAGATGGTGCCGGCGATGGTGCTGTTTTACTTCGTCGTTACGGTAATCCTGTTACTGAGCCACATCGGTCAGATCCCAGTGATGCTCTGGCTTATTGTGAGCGACGCGTTTAGCGGACAGGCTGTGTCTGGCGGCGTGATCGGGACAGTCATTCTGATAGGCGTGCAGCGCGGCGCATTCTCTAACGAGGCGGGCATTGGCACCGAGTCTTTGGCCCATGGCGCTGCCAAAACCAATGAGCCCGTGCGCGAAGGGCTTGTCGCGATGGTCGGTCCCATAGCCGATACGCTCATCGTCTGCACCTGCACGGCGTTAGCACTCTTGGTGACCGGCGTGTGGGAAGGCGGCGCAGAAGGCGTCTCGATGGCCGCGGCGGCCTATGAGCAGGTGTTTCCCGGATTTGGTGCCTACCTGTTACTGATCATGGTGTTCGTGCTCAGCATGACCACGGTGCTCACCTACTGGTACTACGGTAGCAAGTGCATGGGCTTTTTGTTTGGCACGGCGCGGGAGAAATATTATATGTGGGCGTATATGGTGCTGATTGTCGCGGGCTCGGTGGTATCGCTGGACATCGTGATCAACCTCCTAGATGGCGCCTATGCCACGATGGCGATCCCCACGATGATCTCAACCCTACTGCTTGCACCCAAGGTCAAAGCCGCAGCTAAGGACTACTTTGCGCGGCTTGACGCTGACGGCTAGCCCGCCGCCTGCGCCTTGGCGATCTGCTGAAATCCGCGGCTCATGCCGTAGGCGCTGACTGTGGATATCAACGCGAAACCGGTGAGCACTAAAAATACTTGCGACCAGCCAAGGGCGTCGGACATCGCGCCCGCGGCGAACGCTGCAATCGCGCCGCCGATGTAGCCCATACCATCAATGATTCCCGTGCAAGATCCTGCGCCCTTGGCGCCCGCAATGTCTAGTGTCAGCGCGCCGCTACTCATGGAGTACGGACCTAACAGGAAGAAGCCGCTGCCGCCCAAGAAGAACAGAATAAGGTTGTAGTTAGGTGTCTGCGCTGCGCTAAGCACCGAGATAGCGAGAGTGCATAAAACCAGTACCGCGAGCATCATCCACATCATTCGCGCGCGATCGCCGTTGCGCGCGTAGTGATCGGTATACCAGCCAATAAACACCGTGCCGGCCACGCCAAGGGCAGGGAAGACGGCGGATTTTAAAATCGCCGCGCTTGCGCCCTGACCGATGTCGAAGAGGAACTTCGGTGTCCAGATTAAGAACACCGAGCGCAGCAGGGTTGTGAGGAAACTAAAAACCAGAAGCTGACGGTAGATTGGCATCTTGATGAGTGTTTTTAGAATGACCGAAACTGGCGGCGATTCCTCGTCTCCGTAATCCGCCAGCTGTTTTTTGGCGCTCTCGCCTTCAATGGCAATGGCGCCGGGTACTACGTCAGCGGGTTTCGCGCGGGATGAGAAAAACGCCCACACCCAGATAACGCTCAGTACTAGCGCGGGATAGACGAAAACTCCCTGCCAGCTCGCGCCGTTAGCGACAAGGAAGCCGGCGAAGAGCGCGGCGATCGCTCCGCCAGATTGGAAGCTAATGCTAATCGCCCCCATCACGCGACCGTTCTTGTCGCTGGAATACCACGAGCCGATTGTCTTGGCGAGCCCGCCCCAGCCCATAGAAAGGAAGTAGCGGCAGCAACACCACACAATGATGAAAGCGGTCAGCGTGCCTGACAGCGCGAAAATGAGATTCCAAAAAATAGCGCCGGCCATTCCAATGAGGAATATACGGCGTCCGCCTAGCTTGTCGGCGAGGGGACCGTTGACGAACTTGCCCGCAGCGTAGGCGATTTCCGACAGCGACACGATGAGACCTAACTGCGTGTTGGAGTAGCCAAACTCCTGTTCTAGCAAAGGGAAGGCAGCGGAGAGGTTGCCGCGGCAAATGTAGTAGCCAATGTAGCCAACGAGCATGACCCAGAAGGTCGAAAGCCGCCATTTTAACAGGCGGCCTGTATCGGCGGCGCTGACGGGAACGCGTTGCCCCGATGAGTGAGTGTAAAACATAGGGGGTGCGGTCTCGCTGTCAGGCAAATCTTAGAGTGATAGGAAGTGGCGTGGCCTAATGGATCGTTTGCGGCGCCTTGGTGGCGGTTTTGCTGCGCGCACGCTTAGCTTCGTCACGCGCATCCGCGCGCTGTGCGACGGGCTCGTCTGGAGATGCGTAGGTACGAGTGATGACTTCGCTCTCGAGATATAGGCCGAGCTTGGAGAGAAACTCCTCCATATGCGCGCTCTGATAGTGACCCTGTAGGCTTTCTGCGTCGGTCCACTCTTGTAACAGTACCACCTGATTCTGCTCGGTGATTCCTGCAAAGTACTCGTAACTTACGCAGCCGGTCTCGCGGCGTGAATCGCCGACCATGGTTTTCATCAGCTCGAGGGCTTCATTCTTAGTTTCATCAACCAGAAAGAAAGTAGACTGAACCATTATCATTGCTAAATCTCCTGCAGAGTTGTCTGCGCTCGGCTACGCAAACAGAGGTCTTCACTGTAAACAGTTTTCGCGGTGAATTCAAAAACCGAGCCTTTGCTTTTTATAAGGGCTTAGCGCCGAGAATCAAGGCTCCAGCGCCCAGCGCCCATGCCAGCTGCCACCAGAAGCCCTGCCGTGATGCCGAGGTTTTTCACAAAATTCTGAGTCTCGTGGCCGGTCTGTAGTTCGCCAGCGGGCATAGTCCAAAAGTCGTGCATAACCACGCTGATCACCAGTGTCAGCCCGGCCAGAAGAAAGGCCGTGAGCTTAGTCTGGTAACCGACGATCATAGCGATGCCGCCGCCGGTTTGGATCACGATGGTTAGTACGAGAAAGAAGGGAATAAAGACCATGCCGTGACTCGCCATATACTCGGCGGTGCCGTCGTAGTTGAAAATTTTCATGAGCCCGCCGGGCAATAGAAAATAAAGGCCGAGGGCCACGCGGCCGGTGGTTTCAAAGAGAGCTTGTAGCGCGGTTTGCTGTGTTTGAGTAGCCATGAGCTATCCTTTAAGTTCCATTGCCGAATCCGTGGAAGATCATACCTTGCCGCGAGCTATGTAGCACCTGCGCATCGTACTGACGCACAGCTTGAGCTTTTACCACCAAGGATAAAACGGAGGCATGTCGCTGGATGCCTTGTCCGTGTAATCAGCTTTACGCTTTTCGAGGAAGGCAGCCACGCCTTCTTTGCCGCTTGTTTGGCTTGCGTAGTAAATAGCTAGCGAATCTACGCGGTGTGCTTCTATCGGATGTGGCTGCGCCGCATTGCGATACATCATCTGCCGACTCATTGCGATTGCCACAGGGCTGTGGGCAGTGATGCGTTTGGCAATGGCGTAGGCGCGTTCTAGCAGCGTGTCGCTGGTTTCTACGTGATTAGCAAAGCCGCGCTCTTTAAGTTCAGCCGCTTCGATGAGATCGCCGCTGTAGACCCATTCCAGCGCTGTGCCCATATTCACGATCCGTGGCAGAAACCACGAGGAGCAGGCCTCTGGGGTGATGCCTATTTTGTTAAATACGAAGCCAACTTTGCTGCGTTCGCACACGACACGGATATCCATTGCGCAGGTCATGGTTGCGCCAATGCCTACCGCTGCGCCATTGATCGCAGCAATCACCGGTTTTTTGCAGTCATAAATTGCGAGCACCACTTGACCGCCAGTATCGCGCACGCCGCTTTCGATGACGGGGTCTTCGAGACGGGTCTGCATATCGTTCAAAGTTGGCTGTAGGCTCTCATCCAAGCCGAACACATTGCCCTCTGCAGAAAGATCCATGCCAGCGCAAAACGCTTTGCCAGCGCCGGTGACGACTATAGCCCGCACCGAATCATCTTCGCTCGCGGCTTCAAAGGCTGCGATAAGCTCGTTCGCCATTTCCACTGTGAACGAATTCATCTGCTCGGGGCGGTTAAGTGTCAGGGTGAGAATGCCTTCGTCATTCTGCCAAAGGAGAGTGTTAAATTTCATCGTCTAATCTCTAAGTAAAAGTTAGGTCTTGGTGTTAATCACAAGACTAATTATCGCTGCACTAGTGCGCGCTCGTGTAGCTGAACAAACCGGCTGCTCGGCTGTCCGGCACGCGCAGGTAGATCTATCTGATATGCGCCTTAGATCGCCTTCTGCTCAGTCAAATCGGCGATAGCTTGAGCGTCGAATCCCCAGTCGCGAAGAATGTCTTCACTGTTTTCGCCGGCTAGCGCGGCGGATGATTGAATGCTCGACTGCGTGCGGCTAAATCGCGGTGCGGGAGCGGGCTGTGTGACACCCTCAAAATCTACGAAGCTTTGCCTAGCTTGGTTGTGCGGGTGCTTAGGCGCCTCTGCAAGATCAAGAATCGGAGCGAAACAAACATCGGTGCCTTCTAGTAACTCGCACCACTGATCCCGAGTTTTACTTGCGAAAAGTGTTTCAAGCTTGCCGCGTAAACTTGCCCAGCTTGCTTTTTCATTTTGCTTAGCAAATTCGGGATCTTCGATCTCGCAAAGCTCGAGAAGAAGGGAATAAAACTGTGGCTCGATCGAACCAATGCTGATGTGCTTGCCGTCGGAGCAAGTGTAGCTGCCGTAATAGTGAGCGCCGCCATCCAGTTTGTTGTCCATGCGCTGCGTCGTCCACATGCCCATCGCCATCATGCCGTAAAAAGGGGTCAGTAAGCTCGCCGTGCCGTCGGTCATCGCCGCGTCGATCACTTGGCCTTGGCCCGACGTTGCGCGCTCGACCAGTGCGGCGAGCACGCCGGCAAGCAGATACATCGCACCGCCGCCGAAATCCCCAACGAGGTTAAGCGGGGGCGCGGGTGGCCGGTCAGGGTAACCCATGGCGCCTAGAGCGCCACCAATAGAAATATAGTTGATATCGTGACCCGCAGCGCTTGCTAGGGGGCCGTGTTGGCCCCAGCCGGTCATGCGACCAAAGACAAGACGTGGGTTACGCGCAAGACTCTCTTCTGGCCCTAGTCCAAGTCGTTCCATAACGCCGGGACGGAAGCCTTCAATCACCACGTCAGCCTGATCTATCAGCTGCTTTACCGCGTCGACTCCCTTGGGGTTCTTCAGATCAACGGCAATAGACCGGCGTCCGCGATTCAATACATTCGCTCTGTGGCCGCTGCCTTTGTGAGCTAGCCGATCTACGCGAATCACTTCTGCCCCCATGTCCGACAGCATCATGGCGCAAAATGGCCCAGGGCCAATACCGGCCATCTCTACGATTTTTATTCCTTTTAGCGGTCCCATCTGTTTCTCCTGTCTCCCTCGCCTTTCTTGTCTCTCTTGCCTCTCCTGCGCACAGTACTGGGGGGCTATAGATTGCGAGTAAGCCCGCAGTTTAGGTCAAGCCAGCACTAGTTTGATACCCCTCGATACATGAGCCGCGCCCCTTTTAGGGAGTCTACCCTAGTCAGGCTGTAACCGTTCCCCTTTGCCGATTGATGGACTATTCTCTAACAACAAAACCGATAAGAATTATTAAGAATGAGAGAGACAGTTCATGGAATTACAGGGAAAAACAGCCTTCATCACCGGTGCTGCATCGGGACTGGGTCTGGCCACCGCTAAGCATCTACTGGCGGCTGGCGCAAATGTCATGCTTTACGATTTGCGCGCCGATGCGCTCGAGGCTGCGGCGGCGGATCTCGGCCCCAACACGGCGTGGCATGCAGGCGATGTGGCTGATGAAGTCGCTGTTATGGAGGCTGTCGCCATTGCCAAAGAAAAATTCGGCACGATTCATATCAATGTGAATTCCGCCGGTATTGGTGGCGCGGCTCGCACGGTGGGTAAAGATGGCCCCATGCCGCTCGCTAAGTTCGAGCACATTGTGCGCGTTAATCTCATTGGTACATTTAACGTGCTGCGTCTTTGCGCGGAAGTTATGCAGCTTAACGAACCGGTAACCGAAGACGGCGAACGCGGCGTGATTATTAACGTGGCTTCGATCGCGGCCTTTGATGGACAGACAGGGCAGGCGGGCTACGCGGCGTCGAAGGGCGGTATTGCCGCGATGACCTTGCCGATCGCACGTGATCTCTCCAAGCGTGGCGTACGAGTGATGACCATTGCTCCCGGCGTGTTTGAAACGCCGCTGCTCGCCTCGGCTCCGGACGCCGTGCGCGATCCCCTGATCGCCATAACACAGTTCCCTAAACGCCTTGGCGATCCTCAGGAATTTGCTCAGGAAGTTGAGCACATTGTGCGCTGCGGCTATCTCAACGGCGAGACGATTCGACTCGATTCGGGTATCCGTATGCCGGCCTAGCGGCAATTCGAATGAATATAAATAAGTAATATTAGCTCTGCACAGGAAAACAAGAATATGGCACAGGCATATATCGTAGGCGCGGTTCGTACCGCTACTGGCAAGAAAAAAGGACGACTCAGTCATTTACACCCGATCGATATGGGCGCCATGGTCATTGACGAGCTTGTCGATCGCACAGGCGTACCGGTCGATGCTGTCGACGACGTCATTTTTGGCGTGGTCATGCAAATCGGTGCACAGGCGAGCAACTTGGGTCGCAATGTCTCGATGGCTTCTAAGCTTGATCTTGCCGTACCGGGTACTACGGTTGACCGGCAGTGCGGCTCCTCTTTACAAGCGATTCAGTTTGGCGCGCAGGCGGTTATGTCTGGCACCCAAGACGTCATTATTTCCGGCGGTGTCGAGGCGATGAGCACGGTTGAGATCGGCTCTAACGTGCGCGACGGACTGGCAAACGGCCGCGGCATTCCCAAGGGCGAGCGCTTAGAAGTTCAGTACCCCGGCATACAATTCAGTCAGTTCGACGGTGCTGAGCTGCTTGCTGAAAAATACGATATTAGCCGCGAGGAGCTCGACGCCTTTGCGCTATCGAGTCACAAGCGCGCGTGGGAAGCCACGCAGGCTGGCTACTTCGAAAAAGAAATTGTCCCTCTCAATATTAAGTTGGAAGACGGCAGCGCCGCTGTGCATACGGTTGATGAAGGCATCCGCGCCGAAGCGACCCTCGAAGGTTTGCAGTCTCTTAATACGCTGCGAGAGGGTGGTGTTATCACGGCGGGCAGTGCGAGTCAGATCAGCGACGGTGCCGCAGCTATCATGATCGCTAATGAAGAAGCGGTGAAGAAACACGGCTTGCAGGTGCGCGCGAAAATTCATTCGCTCGCGGTAGTGGGATCCGATCCGGTAATCATGCTCGAAGGCCCCATTCCGGCCACGCAAAAAGTGCTAGAAAAAGCAGGACTGAGCATCGACGATATTGACCTCTACGAGGTAAACGAGGCCTTCGGCTCTGTGCCGCTGGCGTGGGCCAAAGCGGTGGGCGCCGACCCGGCCAAGCTTAACGTGAACGGTGGTGCGCAGGCTCTGGGTCATCCCCTTGGCGGGACCGGGGCGAAGCTCATGACCACGCTGGTGCACGAGCTCGAGCGCCGTGAAGCGCGCTACGGTCTGATCGCAATCTGCGAAGGTGGCGGCACGGCGAATGCGATGATCATCGAGCGCATGGATTCTGTGTCATAGCATACGAACCCACTGTTTCTTAAAGCCAAAAATAAAATAATAGGACTGCACAATGTTTGAAGCTTACGAATCTCCATGGATGGATGAAGAACTACATATCATGCGAGATGCCGTGCGCAAATTTCTCGACCGAGAGTTTGTGCCCCACGCCGAGCGGTGGGAGAAGCAGGGCATAGTCGACCGCGAAGCGTGGACCACAGCCGGAGCCGCAGGCATCCTGTGCGCCTCGATTCCCGAGGAATACGGCGGCGGTGGCGGCAACTTCAAACATGAGATGGTGCTAGTCGAGGAAATGAGCTACGCCAACGTCAGCGGCTTTGGCAACAGCGTCCATTCGGGCATTGTCGCTCACTACATTCATGCCTATGGCAGCGAAGAACAGCGGCAGCGCTGGCTGCCCAAAATGGCAAAGGGGGAAATCGTTGCCGCGATCGCCATGACCGAGCCCGGCACGGGGTCTGATTTGCAGTCGATAGCGACAACCGCTATCAAGCAGGGCGATCACTATGTGCTCAATGGGCAGAAGACGTTCATTACCAACGGGATGTCCGCCGACCTCATTTGCGTGGTAGCGAAAACGGATCCCGCAGCCAAGGGTAAAGGTATTTCGCTTTTAATGGTCGAAACGGCGGACTGCGAGGGCGAAGGCGGTTTTAGCCGGGGTCGCAACCTCGAAAAACTCGGTCAAAAAGCGCAGGACACGTCCGAGCTGTTCTTCGACGACGTGAAAGTGCCAGCGGAAAACCTGTTGGGCAGCGCCGAGGGCAGAGGCTTTGTCCAGCTTATGGAGCAGCTGCCACAGGAGCGCGTCATCATTGCTGCCGGCGCCTGTGCGGCAATGGAAAAGGCGCTCAAGCTTACCTCTGACTATGTAAAAGAACGTAAAGCCTTTGGTAAGCGCATCCTCGATTTCCAAAACACACAGTTCAAATTAGCCGAGCGTTTTACCGAAGCGAAAATCGCGCGCATATTCGTTGACGACTGTGCAATGAAATTGGCGGAGGGCAAACTAGACGACACGACGGCGGCAATGGCCAAATGGTGGACGACCCAGAAACAGTGCGAAATTGTCGACGAGTGCCTGCAATTTTTTGGCGGCTACGGCTATATGATGGAATATCCGATTGCCAAGATGTATGCCGATAGCCGCATCGGTAAAATTTACGGCGGGAGTAATGAAATAATGAAGCTCCTGATTGCGCGTGACATCTAGCCCCGCGTTTAACTGAATGCGCAAGCCGACTTCTTGATGCCTGTTTAGGGTGTTTAGGGTGTTTAGGATGTTTCGGCTTAACCCTAGTGGAGAGTGAAGCAAATGAGTAAAGATACAAAGCTAAGCCTGAAGCCTTTAGCTATCGCAGTATTGCTTGGCGCCGCCAATGTTTCTCTGGCTGCAGAGTCGGCCTACACGGCGCCGCGAACAGAATTTGGTGCCCCCAATCTGCAGGGTATTTGGTCACTTGCTACGCAGACCAACCTCGAAAGGGCGGAGCGCTTTGGTGGTAAGCTGGTTTTAAGCGAAGACGAGGCGCAGCGAATCGAAGCGGCGGTGCGCGCAGGTTTTGAAGCGAGCAATCGCCCCAGCGACCCTGATCGCGATGCGCCAGATACGAGTAGCGTGGGCGGTTATAACACTTTTTGGATGGATCCCGGACAACGTCTTGCTATGGTCAACGGCGAAATTAGAACCTCGATCATTGTCGATCCCGCCGACGGTCGCCTGCCCTATAGCGAGCAAGGTAAGAAAAACTTTGCTGCCGCCATGCAGCGTCGTGCCGGCTACGATGGCCCGGAGATTCGTCCGCTTGGTGAGCGCTGCGTAGTGGGATTTGGCTCAACAGGCGGCCCGCCCAAGCTGCCCGTGCTCTACAATAACAATACGCAGATCGTACAGACTGAGAACTATGTCGTGCTGCTTGCAGAGATGAATCATGACGCGCGAGTAATTCGGCTTAATGCCGAGCATGCGCAGCCGCCGATGAACTATTGGATGGGTGATTCTGTGGGGCACTACGAAGGCGATACGCTTGTCGTGGAAACAACCAATTTCCATCTGCAGCAGAATCTGCGCTCATCCCTAGACCATAGATTTTATGGCTCGCCTGAGATGCGTGTTACCGAACGCTTCACGCGCACGGATGAGAACACCATCACCTATCAGTTCACGGTGAATGACCCAGAAAACTATACGCAGCCTTGGAGTGGTGAGCTGCCTATGGTGGCGAGCGAAGAGGGCATCTATGAATATGCCTGCCATGAAGGCAACTACGCGCTACCGGGTATTCTTGCGGGCGCACGGCGCGCCGAGGCAGATGGTGAGGAATACGCGCCGACCTATTCGGGGCAGTAGAGAGTAGTCAAAGAATTCACTCTCTATCGCTCTCTATCACTTTCGATCGTTTTCGATCGTTTTCTATCGCTCTCTTAGCACGCTTCGCCTCTCTGCATTTTAGATGGAGAGAGGCGAAGACCTGTGTGCTTTTCAATCGTTGGCTTAACGCAGGCTAGGTAGCGTATAGCCGTCTGCTTCTAGCTGAGCGCGAATCACCTTTTTATCAATCTTGCCTGTTGAAGTCAGCGGTATGGAGTCGGTTTGAAGAACCTCGTCCGGCAGCTGCCACTTAGCAAAAATTTTCTCACAGTGATCAAGCACAGCTTGTGCATCGAGTTCATGACCTTCGTTCACAATCACCATGGCAACAGGACGCTCGTCCCATTTAGGGTGAGGCTGTGCGACCACCGCCGCTTGCGCAATGTAGGGCAGCGCAACAATATGGTTTTCAAGATCAACCGATGAAATCCACTCGCCACCGGATTTAATCAGATCTTTGGAGCGGTCGGCGATCATCAGGTACTGCTCGGAGTCGATCTTTGCGACATCGCCGGTCACGAGCCAGCCGTCATGGAATTTTTCTGGTTGCGGATCGTTGTAATACTCCGCCGCGATCCATGGTCCGCGTATACACAGCTCGCCTACTGTTTCGCCGTCGTGGGGCTGAGGGTTCCACTCTTCGTCAAAAATTTCAATTTCTAGCCCAGGCATTGTCAGGCCCGCCTTGGCTATATTTTCGAACTGCTGATCTTCGTTCATCGTTTGCTGAGTGAACTTGGCGCACTTGCGCGACAGCGTGCCTAGCGGATTGGTCTCAGTCATCCCCCAGCCCTGAATCATTTCCACGCCGAGCGTGTCCCAGTACCAGCGCATCATGGAGACCGGTGGCGCAGAGCCGCCGCAGGTGAGGCGGTCGAGCTTGCTGAGATCGAATTTGTCGCCGGCCGCGTCTATTGCTGCTTTCACACCCTGCCAAATAGTTGGTACGCCGGTAGCGATCGTAACGCCTTCATCATGCATGAGCTGCAGGAAACGATCGGGTGTCATAAAGCGGTGGGGCATGACGTGTTTGCAGCCAAGCATGGAGGCATTGAAAGGCAATCCCCAGCCCATGGCATGGAACATCGGCACAATGCCCAGCAGAGAGTCCAGTGCCGTGAGGCCGAGCGCGTCGGTTAAGCAGCCAGCAAGAGTGTGAAGATAGGTAGAGCGATGTGTGTACATCACACCTTTGGGCTTGCCCGTAGTGCCCGAGGTATAGCACAGGCCCATGGGCGAGTTTTCATCAATTTGCGGCCAGTCGTAGGACTTCTCCTGGCCTTTGATAAAATCCTCGTAGTCGATCTGATTCTTAAAGCTGCTCTCGCCGCCCTCGCCGTGGCGGCAGATGACTAGCAGCTCAACGCAAGGGACTTTGTCCCAAATGGGTTCAAGAAGCGGGAGCAGGTCTTCATCGGCGAAAATTACGCGGTCGTTGGCGTGGTTGATAATATATTCAAGGTCGGTAGGTGACAGGCGAATGTTCAGTGTGTGTAGCACAGCGCCCATCGAGGGAACGCCCTGATAGAGTTCGAGGTGGCGATAGTTGTTCCACATGAAGCTAGCAACGCGATCACCCACTTTAATGCCATGCTTGTTCAGTGCATGGGCAACCTGATTGGCGCGTGTCCAAGTTTGCCCGAGAGTCTGACGATGGGTGCCTTCGGCCTGTGCGGTGACGATTTCGACTTCGGGGTCAAGCACTGCGCCGCGACCAAGGATGCGCGAAAGGAGTAAGGGAGTTTGTTGCATTGTCATAGCGAGTCTCTCTCGGGTTTTATTATTAATTCGGGCACGATGCATTGCCCGTTCTGTCTTCGAGCATAGACGATTACGGGGTGACACTTCAATTGGCGCAGCGTATTCTCAGCGGGCTATCTGCCTTGCGTTCACAAGAGAAAGATGATCATGCCCTCAACTGCAGAAACTGCCCGCCTGGAAGGCAATCTGAGGCGCTTTATCGTCTTTCGTCTGTTCTATACGGCGCGCTTTTATTACCCAATCTTTACCGTCCTCTTTCTCGATTTCGGGCTCACGCTCGAGCAGTTTGCGCTGCTCAATACAGTGTGGGCTCTGACTATCGTTGGTGCCGAGGTTCCCTCCGGGGCACTTGCAGATATTGTAGGCCGTAAGAGGCTCATCGTTTTTGCTGCGTTGCTCATGGTCACCGAGATGAGCCTGATTGCCTTTGCCCCTATTGCCCAGCAGGGTTCTGCCTCTTCGCTGGTTTTTTGGCTGTTTCTTGGCAATCGCGTGTGCTCGGGTTTGTCAGAGGCAGCGGCGAGCGGCGCCGACGAAGCCTTAGCTTACGATTCCTTAAAGGCGCTTGGCCGTGAGGACGAATGGGCGGGCTACCTTGAGAAGCTCACTCGAGTCGTGTCGGTGGGGTTCTTCGTATCGATGATCCTTGGCGGTCTAGTCTATGATACGGCAGTGGTGAACGGCGTTCTCAACACCTTAGTGCCGGGCAGCAGCTTGGCGCAAACGAGTGTTATTCGTCTGCCTGTAATACTCACGCTGCTGTCTGCTCTTGTTGTTTTGGTCGTTGCCTTAGGGTTTTACGACATCGATAAGAAGCGCCTGGCCTCAGAGCGCAGCGATAAAACACAGCAGCGCTTAGGTGCTCAGCTTGCCCAGCCCTTTTATCAGATTGCACAAGCAGCGCGCTGGACCCTAGGTCACCGCTTTGTCCTGTTTGTCATTCTTGCCGCATTGGTGCTCGATAGCGTGGCGCGACAGTTTGTAGTGCTCGCCAGTGAGTACTACCGAATAATTGACCTTCCTGTTTCTCTGTTCGGCTTCATAGGCGCGGGTATTTCTTTAGTCAATATCGCTAACGCCAGACTGTCGCGCTCGCTTGTTATGAAAAGAGCGCCCCTAACAAATTTTTGTGTGATAGCGGGCGTCCTTTTGTTGGGCCTGGCCGGGGCGACCTTCGCTATACCGCTGTTCGGTTTGCTCTTTGCTGTCATGATCTTCGGCGTGCTCGGCATGGTGCAGTTTCAATCGAGCTATTATCTTAATCGCATGGTGGACTCACAGCTGCGGGCGACAGTGCTAAGTTTTCGGGGTCTTGCGCTGAATCTCGGCCTTGGGACGGCGAGTTTGTTTTACACGGCGCTCGTAGCCCAGTACCGAGCAAGCAGTCCTGAGGCCAGTGATAGCTTGGTGTTTGTTGACGCGCTACTGGCCTTCCCGCCGTATTTTCTCGTGTTATTCTTTTGTCTCATCACAGCCGCTAGGGTTTTCGTCAAACAGCGGCAAGCCTTTTTCAGCGTAGGCGGTGGCGAGCCTACTGTCGCCGATAAACAAGAGCGGCTAGGGCAGGAAGAACAGATAAAGGAGTAGATCACGATGCATTGTCCACGAAGCGTAGCGCAGGTTTTTTTCGCTTTTTTAGCTGTTTCGTTTATCCAGCCGAGCGTAGCTCAAGATCGATCCAATGTGATCGCGCAGTTCAACGGCAGCTGGGTGATCAACGATGAGCTTAGCGACAACACAGACGATGCGGTCGAAGACGCCATAAGGGAGGCGGGCGGTAAAGTGAAGCGCCGCTTCCTGCGCAAACGCCCTGAAGATTTTTATCGCGGTGGTCCTGCGGAGCAGGAGCTTTACGATAGGATTTCCTACGACGATGTGCTCACCATTCGCATCAGTGAACCCGAGCTACGATTCGAATATGCCGACAGCTATGTGAGGGTTTTTCACAGCGACGGCAGGCGCCGCCGCACAACAGCCAATTCATTTTACGAAGACGGCGGAAGCGATTTTTCCTTTGCCAATTGGCGCGACAATGAATTGATAGTTGAGGCGCGGCCACGGGATGGGGGCTTCACACTTGAAAGCTATACGCTAATCGACGGCGGCAGCCGCCTGCGAGTCGACATGCAAATAGAACCCGACGCCTTCGGCGCTGCGATTGAACTGGTGCGAATTTTCGATCGAGTGGCTGACGGGGGTTAGCGCTTACTGAGAATCTCTTCCTCTACTTCCCTAAGCTTGTCCTTGCCAAAGAACAGCTCATCGCCGACAAAGAAGCTCGGTGAGCCAAAATTTCCTCGCTCTACGGATTCGGCGGTGCTCGCGACTAGCGCGCTTTTCACCTCAGGATCGGCTATTGCAGCTACGATCTCGTCCACGGGCAGCCCCGCTCCTTGCAATACTGCTGCAAACTGTTCGGGGTCGGCCATGTTTAGGCCGCGCTCCCACATCGCAGTGAACATCGATTCGATATAAACACCCTCCCAGCTCTTGCCCCGCGCAAACACAGCGCCGCGCATCATACTGATCGTATTGACCGGGAAGTGGGGGTTGCGGGTAAACGCCTGCAGCTCGTGCTTAGCAATAAAGCGTTCGGTTTCCCTACGCTGATACTCGGCTTTGTTTTTGATCCCTGCGAACTGCTCCATAGGTGAGCGGTTATTCGTCGCCTTAAAAACACCACCGAGCAGAATGGGCACGTAGTCAATTTTGACTCCCGTGCGCTGCGCTAACTGCGGCAATACACGATGACACAGATAGGCGTTGGGGCTGCCAAAATCGTAATGAAATTCTACGCGAGGAGTAGTCGAGGTATGGTTCATAGCAGTTCCTAAAAAGTTTCGCCGAAGGGGCGTAAGTCGAGTTCGTGGGTCCAAGCGTCGGGACTCTGCTGATGCAGCTGCCAATAAGCTTCAGCTACAGAGTCTGGCTGCATCAGTGTATTGTCTGCAAGCGAGCTGCGATCAACGCCCTTGGCTGCCAAGCGCTCGTGGACGAACGGCGTGTCGACTCCAGCATCGATAACGAGGTGTGCGACATGAATACCCTGCGGTCCAAGCTCCCGGGCCATGCTCTGGGCGAGTGCTCGCAGACCAAATTTCGCCGAGGCGAAGGCGGCAAAACCTGCGCCGCCGCGTAGGCTCGCGGTCGCACCGGTAAAGAAGATCGAGCCGCGACCCCGCGGCAGCATATGTTTGGCGGCTTCGCGGCCGGTGAGAAATCCGCCGAGACAGGCCATCATCCAAACCTTGCGGAAGACTCTCTCAGTGGTCTCGAGGAGCGGGAAATGCACGTTACCGCCAACGTTAAAGATAACGAGCTCTAACGGGCCTATGTCTCGCTCTATAGTTGCCAAGCAGTCAACAAGCTGCTGCTCCTCGCGGGCATCAAGCATAAAACTGTGAGCCTGCCCGCCGCCTGCGATGATCTCGTTGACCAAAGCCGCGTTTTTATCGCCGCTGCGCCGCCCCAAGCAAACCGTATAGCCGCCGGCGGCGAAACGGCGCGCAATGGCGGCGCCGATGTAATCACCGGCGCCGACAATCAGGCAGGTCTTGCTGTGGTTGGCTGTCATGGGGCGTGTGCCTACAGCGGTTTTCTGAACTTCAGTGTCATGCGGTCGCTCTCACCGATGGCTTCGTACTTGCTGCGGTCTTCATCGCCAAGACGATAGTTTGGCGGCAATGTCCAAACGCCGCGCGGATGAATCGTGGGATCCTTGGCGTTGGCATTAATCTCGCTGCTTGCGACAAACTCGAATCCCGCCGCTATTGCTAACTCTTTGACGTAGTCTTCGGTGACGTAGCCCGAGGTACGCATGACCTCCATGCCGGCATCCGGCTTGGCGCGATGTTCAACAATGCCCAATATTCCACCAGGTTTAAGCGCGGCAAAGAAGGTTGCGAAGTACTCGTTCTGCTGGTCTGCCATTATCCAGTTGTGAACATTGCGGAAAGTCAGCGCCATGTCTGCACTGCCTGCCGGCGCAATAACCACCTCGTGGGGAGGATTGAGGTGACGAACTGTAATCTTGCCATAGAGCTGTGGATCCGCCGTAATCTTGTCCTCAAAGGCACGCAGGGTAGGCGGCATATAGCTCAGGCTCGCATTGGGTGAAAAGTGGGCGGCATAGAACTTGCCTTGGTCGCGCACATAGGGCGCGATGATTTCTGTGTACCAGCCGGTTGAAGGCAATATTTCGATAACCGTCATGTCTGGCTGCAGGCCAAAGAATTCGAGTGTCTCTACAGGATGCCGCGCGTCGTTGCGGGCAATATTACTGGCGCTGCGATGCTCGCCTTCGGCGAGCCGTTCGAGGCTAGCGTGGTCGCCGTGATTGTCTGCCAGCAGGGGCGCTGCGGCGAGAAGCAGCAAGCCGGCGCCAAGGGCTCTTGTTTGCTGCGATAAGCGAGAATTTGCGGGGCTAGCGGTGTGCATAGTGAACTCCTGACAGGCGGTTATTCGTTAATTACCCGATATATCTTGAAAGTAGCCTAAACGCTTTGAGAAGTCATCAAAGCTTACGATTAGCTGGAAATGGTGGCGCGTAAAGCCTCATGACAGGGGCGTACCCTTGCAATCGCTGTGTGTAGACGATCAGAGCAAAGTGAAAAAGGCGCTTCGGAAAAGCTAGGCCGATAATTGTTCGAGGCAAAGCAAAAAAACCCCCGCAAAGCGGGGGTATAAAGTAGGGCATAGAAGATTACATTCGCAGATCCATGTAATCTGAATGAGAAGAACGGGCGGCGGCCACATTTATTTCAAGAAGCTGTTATTTTTTGCTACGACCCCTGTTTTCCCACCCTAAAGATAGGAATATAAATGTTGTCTACTCCAAAGCTGCATTCCCATGAGCTCGAAGCAGAGTTGCGCCAGCACGAACTCGCCAAGCATGGGAGCTACGACAAGCGCACAGAGCATCTAAACGAGGAGGGGTATGGGACTTTCATTAATCGGCTCATCCGCGAAGACTCCCCTTATCTGCTTCAGCACGCCCACAACCCGGTTAACTGGTTCGCCTGGGGGGACGAGGCGTTCGCGCAGGCGCGGGAGCAGAACAAGCCCGTGTTTTTATCCATAGGCTACGCAACCTGCCACTGGTGCCACGTCATGGAAGTGGAGAGCTTCGACAACCCCGCCGTCGCCGCGGTGCTCAATGAACATTTCATTAGTGTGAAAATGGACCGGGAACAGTATCCCGATGTCGACGAGGTCTATATGACCGGCGTGCAACTTATGACAGGTCACGGTGGTTGGCCCATGTCTAATTTGCTGCTGCCCACCGGCGAGCCGTTTTTCGGCGCGACCTATTTTCCGGCTGCGCAGTTTATCGCCATCCTAGATCAGGTGGTGATTGCCTGGCGCGATAAGCGAGAGGAACTCGAAGCCAGCGCCAAGCAAATGCAGCAGGGTATCGAGAAGATATTGGGCAATCGCCAAACCGTCGAGGCGCTCGATGACAATCTATTAAAAAATAGCGTGCAAGCACTGATGCAGCGCGAAGACCGCGAGCGCGGCGGGCTTGCAGGTGAGCCGAAGTTCCCGCAGGAACCTTTACTCCTTCTGCTGCTCGACGCGGCAGCGCACGAGCGGGATGATCATGCTCTGGGGTTTGTTGATAGGGCGCTTGAGGGAATGGCTCGCGGCGGTATTTTTGATCAGGTAGCAGGGGGTTTTGCGCGCTACAGCGTCGACGAAGACTGGCTCGTGCCGCACTTCGAGAAAATGCTCTACAACCAGTCCCAGCTCGGCGCGGTTGCGCTGCAGGCGTATCGCCTAACTCAAAAGCCTTTCTTTCACCGCGTGCTCCTGCAAACACTAAACTATGTGCTGCGCGATATGCAGCGCCCGGAGGGCGGTTTTTACTCTGCAACCGACGCCGACAGCGAAGGCGAGGAAGGTGTGTTCTTCACTTGGTCTTTGGCTCAGCTTGAAGCGGTGCTGGACGCTGACGACTTTGAATTCGTCAAACAGCTCTACGGCCCAAGCCAGCTCGGCAATTTTGAAGGCTCGAATATTCTGTGCTTGTCTCGTTCGTTAGAGGTGTCGGCAAAGGAATACGGCGAGGGGTTCTATGCGCGGCTCGACGCCATCCTGCTGACCCTCTACGAGGCTCGTGAGCAGCGCATACACCCGCTGCTAGACGATAAGCTCATCGTGGCTTGGAGTGCAGGGATGGCAGCAACGCTAGCCGCCGCTGGCGCAGAGCTTGGCGAGAGCCGCTTCAGTATTGCTGCGCGCACAGCCGTGGAATGCATGTGGAGCGAAGCTGTGAACGCGCAGGGCCGACTGCAGCGAATCAGCTTAAACGGCACGGTGTCTATCGCCGCGCAGTTAGAGGACTACGCGCAATTGATTACCGCGATGATCGCGCTGTTTGATGCGAATCCTGCGGAGTCGCTGTGGCTTACCCGTGCACGGCAGCTCGCGAATACGATGATTGAAGAATTCTGGGATGCGCAAGAGGCTGGCTTCTATCTTAGTCCGGCGCAGCAGGTCGGGCCGCAGCTGACGCGTTCAAAAAGCGCGAGTGACGGCGCGACCTTGTCGCCCGTTGCCGCAGCTTTAGGCTGTTTGAAAGCGCTTGATGAGCGCAGAATTCTGCCCGATCAAAACGTCGAAACATCTGATTATGATGGTCTGCTACAGCAGGGACTTGCCGCCGTGAGTGGCCAGCTTAATGAGCATCCACTAAGCCATCCTTCCTTGCTACGCCTGCATGAAGCGTTAGAAAGAAGAGGCGGCGAGCGTCTGGTTTATCTGCAAGGTGGGCTTGCAAGGCTGGAGCTGCGCAGAGGAGCGCAGCGTGATGCGAATACGCTGGAGGCTCATTTAAGTTTCACTCTGCAGCCGGGCTGGCATATCGATGGCCCGGCGGCGACGGACTCAGTGTCGCGCTCGCTAGAAATTATGAGCGACGAAAACAGCGTGTGGCAGCTGACATCGCGGCTTCCTGCGGAGGTCGCTCAGTTTAAAGGGGAGACTGAAATATCTCTAACTTTTACCCGTGCGCCGCAGGACGCAGCCGCATTGAATCAGAGTTTGGGATTGAAGCTCGGTGTGCAGCTGTGTAGTGAATCTGAGTGCTTGCTTTACGAAGAAATTGATCTGACGGCGTAGTCAGCCTTATTGCGAGCGATTTTCCTGTGCTAGTCACACTGCTCTGGTGCGCCCTGACTAGGCAGTAAATACAGAGTCTGGCGGCTGCCATCGGGATAATAAATGGAGTAATCGCTCGCCCCATCGTCGTTCTGGTCTGCGCTTGGCAGTAAAACAAGTGAGCGGTTGGGGTTGGGCGCTGCGGCATTACTCTCAACCCGATAGTCGGCTACCGCACAGACGGTAGCACCATTAAACTCGATTTCTATCAGGCCCTCGATGCCAATTTTTACGTTAGAAACTCGCGGATCGTCCTGAAGGAAAAGTGTCAGTATTGGCCAGCCGAGAGGGCGCGGCACAAGAACCTGCTCGACTCTTTCAGCGAATTCGAAGGGACTATCAGCTGTTTTAACAAAGCTAACGGTTTCCACGTTTTTCAGTAAAGCTGAAGGCTTGAACTGCCATCCCGCGGGCGCGTCATTTGCAGCGGGCTGCGTCGTAACGCTTGGACGACCGGAGTATCGATCAGTGCCGGCGGCGTCGGGTAAGCTACTAACAATTTGGAAGTCGCCTTCATCGTCAATATTCATTTTAAGCGTGCCGTTGTAGCTTTCTATTGCTGTCTTGATCAGGGATTCGTCGCTGAAAAGCGGGTAGGCCTTCAGCTCCAGTGGCCCTTCGACAATGATGCGTATGTTGCCATCGTTATCGTAGTAGATCCCTTCCTCGGCTGAATTTTCCGCCTTGCTTACCTGCGTTGGCATCGCCTGCATACTCGTCCCGTTTACATCAATCTGCAGCGCGCCACTAGTCTGTTCCTGTACAGCCGATGCGTCGTCTGACTGCAGTTCGTCCAAGGCGCGAATCCTGCTTATGAGATTTTTATCGGCTTCTCCTTCTTGTACTGGTGGTAGCTTGACCTCAGTTAAGTCGATCGCTGCATCAGAGCGTTGCGTGATGGTTGAGAGGTCTGTGCCGGCGGGGACATTCTCAAGCGTTTCCAGCTGTACGTTTTGACCAAATTCGACACCTGGTGTCAGGACTGCTTTTGGGTCAATTATGACGTTACTAAGCTGAGCGTTGCCGGCGATTCGTGAATCGAGTCTTGCTGGCTGGTCTGGATCGCCGCTCACTCTACCCTGAATCTCCCCGCCTTCTACGCTCGCTCCGGAGCACAGCGTCGTGTTCTTTATCACCCCTGCGTTGTTTATCAGGCCGCAGAGGGTGCCGCCGCTGACGACACCCGTCTCGCTTATCTCAGGGTCAGTTAAGGTCCCAACTAGTGTTCGATTAGTGCTAATAACAGGATCGATAGGCACGGCAGGCGCCTCTAATGTGATGACCGCAGGTTCGGTGGCCGCGGAGGTATTACCAGCTTCATCTGTGACGGTGACGGTTATAGAGTTTTCCCCCAGTGCGAGGGTCTCGGGGGCAAACGTATAGCTCCATGCGCCCGTTCCATCAACATCAACCGTAGCGACTTCAACGCCCTCAAGCAGGATGGCGACGGTGCTATTCGCTTCCGCCGTGCCGCTGAGCTCTAGCGCCGGGTCGGACGTTGTTGTTGGCGTTGAGGAAAGCACAGCTGCCGTTGGTGCAGCGGTATCCAAAGTCAGAATGACAGCGGATGACAGTTCAGAGCTATTGCCCGCAGCGTCGCTCGCCTGCGCCGTGAGTGTGTTGTCTCCTTCGCTAATATCGCCATCACTCAGCGTTACGCTCCATTCCCCAGCGCTGTCAGCCATTGTTGTAGCGACGGATACTGCCGCTACAAAAATCTCTATAGTCGCATTTGCTTCGCTTGTTCCGCTTATCTCCGGCGCAGTCTCGTTTATGGCGCCGGCGTCTGTTGTTATTTCTGGGGCCGAAGGCGCAGCAGTATCTAGCGTTAACGTGATCGCCGCTGAAAGAGGAGAGACATTGCCCGAAGAGTCGGTAGAGCGTGCAGTAAGGACATTGCTGCCTTCGGTGACACTGCCTTCAGCTAGGGTAAGGCTCCACGCGCCGGCTCCGTCGGCTGTTGTTGTGCCCACGCTTGTCGTCCCGATTAAGATTTCTATACTTTCATTGGCGTTGGCTGTCCCTTCAAGTGTTGGTGTGGTGTCATTCGATGCGCCCGATGCTGTGGTGAAAACCGGCGCGCCTGGAACTACTGTATTAATGGTAGTTGCCGGCATGGAAGCGTTAGCGCCAGCGTTACCCGCAGCGTCTTCGTAGTCGCTGCCTGCGACAGAAAGAGTGGGCGCAGTG
This sequence comes from Pseudohongiellaceae bacterium, assembly GCA_965661495.1. GTDB lineage: Bacteria > Pseudomonadota > Gammaproteobacteria > Pseudomonadales > Pseudohongiellaceae > UBA9145. The sequence continues at coordinate 205,838 of CBFIDY010000004.1, forward strand.
GTGCTGTTTGCGGCTGGCGTAAAGAGTGCCGTAAACACGTTCGAATCATCGGTACTGGCGAGTGCGCTCAAGGTTCCTCCGCTCAGCGTGATGTCGCCAATTGCACCGTCCCAAGAAAAGCCCGAAGGTGGTTCTGTGAATGTAAAGCTTATGGTAGCAGTCTCGCCCACAATTAGATCGGTATCGCTGCTACTAATGGTTAGCGAGGGGGCTTGGGTGTCTACGGCGATTGCGGGGGAAGTGCCTGCGGTGCCAAGATTTCCCGCTGCATCTTCATAGCTATTCGCCGCTACGGTAATCGAGGCTCCTTCGGTGCTGTCGGCAGTAGGCGTGAAGGTGGCCGTGAAAATTTTATTATTGCTGCCATCTACAGTCGGCGTACTAAGTGTACCGCCGCTCGTTGTCACGTCCGCAGCCGCGAACCCGCTTGGTGTCTCGCTAAAGGTGAAGGTGATCGTCGCTGTCTCAGCAATTTTCAGGCTGCTAACGTCGCTTGTTATGGCAATGCTCGGGCTAATCGTATCTACGGTTTTAAAGTTTAGTTCCTCTGCTGAGCTAATCCCTGCGTAAGCGGTACCTGCGGCGTCTACAAATGCCGAGGCATCAATCTGTAGGTTGTAGCTTCGGTCAGATCCCAGCGCAGAACCAAGTGTGATGGTAATGCTATTGCTTCCACTACCTGACACTTCTGCCGCAGCCGCACCGATTTCAACTGGCGTAAAGCCTACTTCACTGCTGCGTAGCGTGAGCTTGCCGCTGCTGACGAACACGTTTTCGCTGAAAGTGAGTGTAAGGTTGCTTGTCGTGGCGGGAATGCCTGTCGCGTCATCTGCAGGCGAACTAGAAACGAGAGTAGGGGCCGTCGCACCCAGCGTTTCGAATTGTAGAGGTGCTGCTGTGCTCAAGCCTGCAAAACTATTGCCCGTTGCATCGACAATCGATGTGGAGGGGATCTCTAAGGTATAAACTCCATCGGAAGCCAGGGCTGAAGGCATAGACAGAGATAAGCTATTAGTGCCGAATCCTGTAACGGAGCCTAGCGGTACTGTGACAGCAGTAAAGCTTGGCGCGCTTCGATTGTCGAAAACGAATCCCCCTGTGCCTGCGAAAACGTTTTCACTAAAGCTAAGAACGATTGTTGAGGTAGTTAAGGAAACCTCGGTAGCCTCATCGGCGGGCGTGCTTGATATCAAGGTTGGTGCTATGGAGCCCTCGGTTGCGAAACTCAAAACGCTGCCGCCAGTTAACCCGGCGTAGTCGTTGCCAGCGATATCAGTGAAGGCCCCGGCGGGAATCTCAAGTGTGTAGGTTGCATCGTTCGATAGCGCTGTTGCGAGAGTGATTGTTGCTACGGTGTCGCTGACACTTACACTGGCCGAGTTCACATCAATAAGCTCTTCGCTGAATTCAGAGATACTGCCGCTGTTGAACGCGAGATTTCCCGTTCCAGTGGTTATCGATTCATTGAATGTGAGGATTATCGATGTGGTAGTGCTGACAACTGCACTCGATCCATTCGCTGGAGAGCTTGAATTCAATTCTGGGGCGAGCGTGTCAACGCTGATGCTCGGTGAGGTGCCCTCACCGCCCAAGTTGCCGGCAACATCCGAGTAGCTGTTGGCTGCGACTGTAATTGATGGTGTCGTGGTGCTATCGGTTGCCGGTGTAAACGTGGCGGTATAAATACTGCTATCGCCGCCGTCCACGGCGATGGCTCCGAGTGTGCCACCGCTCACGCTGACATCGCCTGCGCTGCCGTTCCAAGTAAACCCTGTTGGTGCTTCGGAAAAGGTGAACGTGATCGTGGCTGTCTCACCGGCTTTGAGCGCCGAGGCGCTGCTAGTTATTGCCAGTGTCGGCGCTGCGGTGTCGACAGTGATCGAAGGTGATGTGCCCGCACCGCCCAGGTTGCCGGCAGCATCCGAGTAGCTGTTGGCAGCGACTGTAATTGATGGCGTTGTGGTGCTGGAAGTTGCCGGTGTAAACGTGGCGGTATAAATGCTGCTATCGCCGCCGTCCACGGCGATGGCGCCGAGTGTGCCACCGCTCACGCTGACATCGCCTGCGCTGCCGTTCCAAGTAAAACCTGTTGGTGCTTCGGAAAAGGTGAACGTGATCGTGGCTGTCTCGCCGGCTTTGAGCGCCGAGGCGCTGCTCGATATCGTGAGAGTTGGCGCGAGCGTATCGATTGTGATCGCAGTGGCTATTGTCGTATCACCGCCAGTATTGCCGGCTACGTCAGTGAAGCCTGAGCCGGTCACGGTGATGCTGCCAGCGGTTGTGCTCGATGTATCTGGTGTAAACGTGGCAGTGTAAGAGCTGCCGCTGCCACTCAGCGAGGCAAGGGAGCCGCCCGTAGTCGTTGCATCGTCTAAAGCAAAGTCGGTCACGCTCTCTGAGAAACTAAAAGTGATCGTGGCTGTCTCGCCGGCTTTGAGTGCGGAAGCGCTGCTGGTTATCGTAAGTGTTGGCGGAATGGTTTCTCTAGCAATCGCTAGAGTAGCGACGCTGTTTGATGAGGTTGGAGGAGTGTACTCAATGACATAAGGATTTAAATCAGTGGTTGTATAACGGTCATTCCACCCTCCTGAAGAACTGATTTCTAACGCGTCTTCACCTCTAGCTGCGCGAGCCGTCCAATTGTCTGGCTGCGAGGAGTTCCAAAGATCGGGGAACCCGTTCTGTGCAGAACCGCTTACGCCGCCTCGCCAAAATAATATGCCGCTCTCACTATCGGGCACTCCTGGATCGTCGATCCAGCGCCAGTCACCTTCAACGGCCTCGTCGCTACCCCCTAGCCATACCGAAACGCCTGCTCCAGCTTTTTCCTCGATGAAATTGAATTCAGCGGCGGAGGTTACTGTAGCGAGGTAGCCAGTTGCGCCATTAAAAGTCGTTGCCGCTGCGGCGCTGCGAGCCTCAGTCCACGATTTGCTGGTATTGACGAAATTGTAGTAACTGCCAGTAGCGGCGAAGTAGGCGGAGCCTGTTGGTGAAACGCTGGCACTCAGAGTGGCGGAGACGCCTTTGAACTGTAACGTGCTGAGCGCTGCGTTGATGTTTACAGGTGTGCCTTCAAAGGCTATTTCAGAAGCACTGCCGCTGGTCCAGTCGGCAGTCGTGTACCCTGTCGGTGCGGTCAGATTGGTAGTTGTACTTATTTTGATAGCTCCAGAGCTAACAGTGAGTGAAACTCTAACGCTGGCGTCTTGAGATACCACAGACGATGAGACATCAATAAACTGTGAGGCGTCTCCCGTGAGGGAACTCGGCAGGGAAATGCTTGGTGGGGTGTACTCAACAGTAAAACTTAGGTCAGTAGTACTGCTTATACCTGCGAAATTATTTCCCGCAGAATCTTCGAAGGCATCGTTCGTAATCTGAACATAGTACTCTGTGTCGAAATCTAAGTTGGTGGCGGGATCGATTGTGATTTCTGTTGTCCCGCTGCCTGTCACTTTCGATGAATTCGCGGCAATGGTTTCGTGAGTGCTGTTGTCAGCGGTTTTTTTAATCGTGATAGAGCCGCTACCGACAGACACTGCTTCGCTGAAGTTAAGTACAACGCTGCTATCGCTCTCGATTTCTGTGGCGTTGTCGGCTGGGGTGCTGCTTACCAGTGTCGGCGCTAGCGTATCGATTGTGATCGCAGTAGCTATTGTCGTGTTACTACCAGTATTTCCGGCTGCATCTGTAAAACCGGAGCCGGTTACGCTAATGCTGCCGGGTGTCGTACTCGATGTGCTTGGTGTAAACGTAGCGGTGTAGGAGCTGCCGCTGCCACTGAGCGATGACAAAGCGCCACCGCTTGCTGTGGTATCGGCTAAGGTAAAACCGGTAACATTTTCGGAGAAGGTAAAAGTAATTGTTGCTGTCTCACCGAAGCCTAGTGATGAGTCGCTGCTGCTAATACTGAGTGTTGGCGGGACCGTTTCCCGCGCTATAGCAAGGGTTGCGGTGCTGTCGGAAGAAGCGATGGGAGTGTATTCCACTACATAGCCCAGTTTCCATGACGCACTGTCTGTATTTAAGTCATTCCACTTACCGCTGCCATCGATCTGAAGACCATCTTCCGTGAGGCCTGACCAGGTAT